>NZ_JAVDWA010000005.1:0-252289 GCF_031457135.1 Fictibacillus barbaricus
TTTTCGTATGGCGCGCATATTTTTCGTATGGCGCGCATATTTTTCGTATGGCGCGCATATTTTTCGTATGGCGCGCATATTTTTCGTATGGCGCGTTCAGCGAGTATAAATCTCGCTGAACACGCAGCCATTAACAGAAAAAGGACCCGAGATAGCGCATCATTTGCACTTTCCTGAATCCTTTTACTAAAATTTTTATTCTTTTACAACATTACCGCCAGCCGATTTTTCAAGCCGGTTCATAATCGCCACGCCAACTCCGGTTTTCGGAAAAACTTCCCCAAAAATCTTATCCACACCTGCCTCGTTAAACGAACGCAATGCTTCATATAGATGCTGGGCAACTGTTTCTGGCTGCGATCGCTTTCCAGATGGGATAATGGTATCGGCTTTATAAACAGACATCCGTTCCTCTGTTGTTAATATCCCGATTTTCTTTCCTGCTCGTCTCTCGTTATCCACAAGCTGCTGAATAAACTCCGCAGATCCGTCTACTAAAACAAACGGTGCATCAGGTGCATAATGTGTATATTTCATACCGGGGGACTTCGGGGCTAGCTCCTTGTTTTCGATTCCCGGATCAACTTTTACATTCCCGCTTCCGACGATTTTTTCTAAATCTTCTTGTGTAACGCCGCCAGGTCTTAAGATCGTTACCACATTCCTTGTGCATTCCACAACAGTCGACTCTACCCCTACTCCTGTAGAACCGCCATCCACAATTCCTGGAATTCTGCCTTTTAAGTCCTCATAAACGTGGTCTGCTGTTGTTGGGCTAGGCTTCCCTGAAAGGTTGGCACTTGGGGCTGCAAGAGGTACACCAGATGCTTCGATTAATGCGAGTGCCACGGGATGATCGGGCATTCTAACCGCAACTGTGGATAAACCTGCTGTCACTTTTTCGCTCACTTGCTCGCCTTTAGGCAACACGATGGTCAGGGGTCCCGGCCAAAAGGCGTTCATCAGCTTTTTCGCTGATTCAGATACAGAAGAAACTAGTCCTTCTAATTGTTCATGGTTGGATATGTGGACAATTAACGGATTATCGCTCGGTCTTCCTTTTGATTCGAAAATCCGTGAAATCGCTTGGTCGCTCTGGGCATTTCCTGCTAATCCATATACGGTTTCTGTCGGCAATGCTATTACTTCATCTTTTTTTATCCACAGAGATGCTTGGATAACCTGTGGATGATTAGTTAAATTCTTTTCGTTTTTATCCACAAACCAACGTACAGTTTGGAAAGTTTTCATGATTATAACCCTTTCTATTGCTCAGGTTAGCCTTATTTCTAAATGGTCTATGCACAAAACTTTTATATCCACAGAGTTATGCACAATTTGTCTTGGATTGTGGACAAGTTGTTGAAAACTCATCATGAATCTAATGCATATGCTAAAAGCTCTGCTCCTGACGCTGCATTATTTTTTACATGTTCCGCATTTTCGATATGTGAAGGCACTTGATCTTTTGGAACAATTTGAAAGGACAAGGCTTCAAACATATGAACAGCTTTTGTAAGCAAGTATAAAGTCTCGACTCCTTTATCTTTTGAGTATACCAAAATTTTATCGATCAGTTTAAGGAGTAGTGTTTCTGATGAATACTTCTGCTTTAATACGAAAGACCGCAGCAGTCCATCATTTCCGATCCGTTCAAGGCCCACTGTTCCTATTGTTTCTCCTTCACCGCTCACGACAACTAAATAATTTTCGATGCTGTCTGTAATCCCTTCTGACTGAAGCCCCGCCTTTCCTACGAGCTGCAGCAGATCTTTCGCTTCATGCCTCATCGCTTGCCTTAAAATAATTGTCATAATAACCTCTCCCTTACTTTACTATAGTAGCAGTCAACCGACTGTTTTCTTATTTTTTAAACGCTCTTTTCTAGAAGATTGTTGCTTTAGAACATTTTGTTACTTCTCTCCATTGACAAGTTGATTGGAGTGCAAGGTGTGAGACTCCTGCGGGATCAGTGTGACAGGTGAGACCATTCAATGTCGCATGCGACGAGTGGGCTCACCGCGCGCCCCGCGGAAAGCGAGCATCCTGAAACGGAAATCAACCACTTACAAGACCATCAATGCGAAAACAGCTCTATTTGCAAGAAAAGAAGGTATACCTCCAGCTAAGGCTTACCTTCTTTTTTTATAATCTATGAAAATAGGGAGGAAGTTATGCAGAGTTTTAAGAGAATAGCGATCCGACAGCTTTTACTAGGCTGCTGAAGAGTTCTAATACGAAGAACTTCGTTTCGATTTGGTCTGTTCCTTGATCTGGCTGGTCTTGCGTTTGATCGATGGAAGCCGTGGCAGTATGATCTGCTTTCCCGTCTTTGTCTTCCTTAACCGCATCGCCATTTTCAAAGTCTAAGAAACATAGCGGCGGAAAAAGCACACACCACCAATTCTTGCCTTCACCTTCACCAAGCTTGATCAGGACAGCTTCATACTTACCAGCAGGGTAAATATATTCACCATAAATTTTAGTAGGAAAAGCTACTTGTCCGAGTTCAACTGAAAACTTTTTATTCACACCTGACTTCTTGAGCTCGTTTTGTACGATTTGTTCAATAGCCGGAAGCTGTTTACGGATGATTTTACGCGCTTCCTTGATATCAGTAAGCTCACCGACCCAAGTTGTGATCTGTGCGTTCACTTCGTCTCTGATTTTGCGCTTTAGCTGCTGATCAGCAACTGTGTCGCTGTTTGCAAGGATGCGCAGTCTGATAGATTCATCGGGAATCTTTACAGAACCGTTCATGACTGACTCACTCATTGATGCGTTGGCTACTTTTGTCTGTGTTTCAAAAAACAAAAATAAAATAGCTAATGGAATAAACAAGAATATAACGATATAATTGCGTTTCTTCATTTGATTTTTCATTTGTATTTCCTCCCCTTCGCCTCTAACCACAGTTTGGACAGAGGGGGGAAAAAACATACTAGCAAACTACTAAATTATTTTCTGTCTGATTCGACAGAAACTCTTGGGAAATAAAACGGGAAATGGGGTCAGACCCCATTTCCCGATTATTTCCCAATGACAGCAAACACCATTCGGTCCTTGCCATTTATGTCTTCTTTTACGTATACATAAGCTCCCGGGAAGGTGACTCTCAGCATTTCAGCTACAGTCGAACCTTGTCCTGCACCTACTTCAAAACCAACAAGTGCTTTCTCTTTTAAGACGAGAGGCAGTTCCTTCATAAACCTTCTATAAAAGTCGTATCCATCCTTACCGCCGCTTAATGCTCTCATCGGTTCTCTGTCTTTTACAATCGTATCGAGCACAGCAATCTCCTCGTCCGGAATATAAGGAGGGTTTGAAACGACAACGTCCAATTTCTCTCCCTGTTCGATAAATGGCTGAAGAAGGTCGCCATGAACGAACTGGACGCTTGCACCTAGACGCTGCGCATTTTCTTTCGCTACTTCGATCGACGCTTCTGCGATATCTACAGTATATACATCAAGACGCTGATTTTCGAGTGCGAGTGTCACTGAAATGGCGCCGCTACCTGTTCCGATGTCAGCAAGCTTGATCTCATTGTCCAAAGGAAAGTGCTCCTGAATAAGCATCAGCGTATGCTCTACCAATTCTTCGGTTTCAGGTCTTGGAATAAGAACCTCTTTGTTCACGATGAACGGCCTGCCGTAAAAATCTTCTTTTCCGATAATGTACTGAACGGGTTCGCCTTCAACATGCCTCTCAACTGCTGATTTCAGCTGTTCCATCTCGTCAGCTGTTATCACATCATGCATGCGCATCATCATGTCTGTCCGGCTGATCCCGCCTAATACATGTCTTACTAACAGTTCTGCCGCAAATGACTCTCGTTTATTTTCAGCTAAAAAAGAAGAAGCCCAAGAGAGGGCTTCGTGTACTTTAAGACTCATTTTACGCGTCCGCCTGTGCTTTCATCTTGCTCGTCTGATCTTCTGTAATGAGTGCTTCAACAAACTCATCCATTTTACCAAGAAGAATTTGATCCAGCTTTTGAATAGTTAGGCCGATTCGGTGATCGGTAACACGGTTTTGCGGGAAATTGTACGTGCGGATACGCTCTGAACGGTCACCTGTACCAACTGCGCTCTTACGTGTTTCATCGTACTCTTTTTGCTTTTCTTGCTGAATCTTATCGTAAACACGCGCACGAAGAACCTTCATCGCTTTATCTTTGTTCTTGATCTGTGATTTTTCATCCTGACAGGATACAACTGTACCCGTCGGAATGTGTGTTAAACGAACCGCAGACTGAGTCGTGTTAACAGACTGCCCCCCAGGACCAGATGATGTAAACGTATCAACACGAACATCTTTTTCGTGGATCTCTACTTCTACTTCTTCCGCTTCTGGAAGCACAGCTACTGTAGCGGTTGACGTATGAATACGTCCGCCTGATTCTGTTGAAGGAACACGCTGAACACGGTGTGCCCCGTTTTCATATTTAAGCTTCGAATAAGCGCCGGCTCCGTTTATCATAAAGATGATCTCTTTATAGCCGCCAAGCTCTGTGTAAGAAGCTTCAATAACTTCAGACTTCCATCCTTGCATTTCCGCATAACGACTGTACATGCGGTATAGGTCGCCTGCAAACAGTGCTGCTTCATCTCCGCCGGCAGCACCGCGAACTTCCACGATAACGTTTTTGTCATCGTTCGGGTCTTTTGGAAGCAATAAAATCTTCAACTGGGCTGTAAACTCTTCGATTTGATCAGAAAGACCGGAAATCTCTTCTTTTACCATCGCCGTCATTTCAGCATCAAGCTTTTCTTCGAGCATCATTTTGGCTTCGTCCAGCTGTTCTTTCGCTTCCTTATACTCACGGTAAACCGTTACGATATCTTGAAGTGCGGATTGTTCTTTCGAATACTCACGCAGCTTGTTTGTATCATTTATTACTTCAGGATCACTTAATAATTCGTTCAATTTGTCATAACGAACTTCAATTGTCTCTAACCGTTCTAACATGGTTTTTCACCTCTGTTTTTGATGCATAACATGATAATTATAGTCGTAACAGGCGAAACTCTCAATGACTTTCAAGAGAATAATTGCCGCATATACATTCTAACTAATTTTCAGCAGTTTAATTCCACTTTCTCAACATGATTTCTTCCCCACTCACTCATGAGGTTTAAAGTGGACTCTAGTTCCTCTCCGTACTCTGTTAATGAATACTCTACCCTCAGAGGAACTTCCGCGTATACTTGCCGGTGGATCAGTCCATCAGCTTCTAATTCTCTTAGTTGAAGAGTTAACGTTTTCTGTGACACTTTTGGGATCAGCTTTTTTAACTCACCAAACCTTAAGATTTTATTTTGCTGCAAATGGCAGAGTATGACCCCTTTCCATTTTCCGCAAACGACTTTCAACGTGATTTCAATTGGATGAGAATAATCTTTTTCCACCCTAAAACTCCCCTTAGTTTCATTTGGTTACCTATGTAACATTATTGTACCTTCTTGCGTATGGAAACTATATCTTATTATAATAATTAATACATGAATTGACTATAAAAAAATATTGGGGACCTGCCGATGTCTAAAACGATTCGAATCGTAAAGAACGGAGAAAACCGGAAAGTACATCCCGAAGACTTGCCCTGGGTCATACATCAATTAGAAAAAGGCAAAGATAAAGGTCTGATTGAAACGATCGAACATACTCCTGCGATAATGGCATACCGCAAAATCGGTTACGTTTTTGGTTCTACAATCTTCAGCTGGAATCAGCAAAACGAAGGCCAAATCTATTTCGATTATTATCAATTCAAGGTTTTCTGTGAGGATCTGGATTTACGGGTTTATTATACAGAAGTAAAGTAACTTGAACTGCCTCAAAGAGCACATTTTACATACGAAAAAGCAGATTTCCCGTTTGGGAACCTGCTCTTTTTTAGTTTTCACTTTTTTTCAATAATGACTGTCTCATATCTTCTGCGAGTTCTTTTACTTCAATTAATCGTTTTATTTTCTCTGGATCTTTTTCAAAGCCGTATTTAATCTGGTTCGATTCAGTTAGTGTTATATCTATCGGATGCTTTTCGATCAGAACGATCTCATCATCTGCTCTAACCAGTCCTTCTTGAAGAACTCGAAGATAATAGCCGGTTCTCCCTGTCTGAACGACTTTCTTGATCATATCTGGCCGGTTTAAAATGCAGGCAAGGGTATGGCAAGGCTGGCGAGGCTGTGTGATCTGAACGACCGCTTGCCCCATCTGCAAAATGTCTCCTATGCAAACCACATCCTCTAAAAAACCTGATGGCGTGATGTTCTCTCCAAAAGAAGGAACGGCTAGAGGGCTCCTAAGCTGAAATTCGTTGTTCCACTTTTCATAATGCTCAAAAGGATAGACACAAACAGCCTGATCCAGGCCTCCGTGGTGAACGATATCACCTTGTCCATCGCCTTCAAAATGCGTTTTATGTAAAAATACAGGCTCTTGCTGCGGTTTTTTATTATAGCCGGTAAAAAAAGTATGGCCGGAAGCTTCAACGTGTACGGGAAGACTGACGTTTAACGAAACCACTTTCCCTCTCATATCAATCACCTCTTCCAAAGCATAGCACATCAGAAAAGGAAATTAATAGGAATAAATGTTTCGGCGCAATGTTTCGTAATCCAATCGTTCCTGATTCATTCTTATCGCTTTCGTAAGCTCTTCAATAATCACTTTTTCATCCGTAATCACGCTGAACACATAAGGAGTTGTAGCGAAATGCCCCAAAAAGTGCGTGCATCCAATATAGCGCCGGTTATCCACTTGTCTTTCACTTTTGTATTTAATAATAAAATTACCCATGTTCTCATAAACAGGGTCTAATGGTTTTTGACCGAGTTTCTTCAGCAATGTTTGTATCGGTTGGACAGGTGAATTCCAGTCTGTTCCGTTTGATTTAATTTCTAGCACAGGTCAACACCTCTTTCTACTATCATATTTCGTTTTCGAGACCTGCTTCTTGTTGGTCACACTTAAAGATCACACTCATTTCTTTAAACAAATCGTTACATTTTTGTTTATGATGGGAATACTATATCGTTAGAAGCAAGAGAAGGAGGCTGATCAGATGAAATATTGCATTATTGGAGGAGACGCGGCCGGAATGAGCGCTGCGATGCAGATTGTGAGGAATACTGAAATGGCGGAGATCACCGTCTTGGAAAAGGGCGGAATCTATTCCTATGGCCAATGCGGCCTTCCTTATGTTATCGGCGGACTCATCCCTTCTACTGATAAACTAATCGCGAGAAGCATTGAGACATTTCGCGAAAAATACGGTATAGATGCGCGAACCTATCATGAAGTTACGGCTGTGGACACGGCTGCTAAAACTGTTTCAGGTGTCCAAACGAAAACAGGAGAATCCTTTGAAGTTACATATGACAAACTGCTCGTTGCAACAGGTGTAAGAGCGGTCATGCCAAAAAACTGGACGGGTGTTCATTTAAAAGGAATCTATTCTCTAAAAACGATTCCAGATGCAGATGATCTGATGGCCGGTTTAAAAAAAGACGTTCAAAACGTCACGATCATAGGAGGCGGCTATATCGGTCTTGAGATGGCGGAGAACGTAAAAAGACTCGGAAAGAGTGTCCGCATCATCCAGCGCAGCAAACAGATCGGCAATCTCTTTGATGAAGATTTGGGCATGTTTATACATGAAGAAGCTATCAAACAGGGAATCGAGCTTTGTTTAGAAGAGGAAGTGCTGGGCTTTAAAGGCGATGACCAAGTGCAATTTGTAAAAACGGCCAAAAAAGATTATCCGACAGACCTTGTCATTGTAGCGGTAGGGGTAACACCGAATACAGACTTTCTTAAAAATACGGAAATTTCACTAACAGAAAATGACGTTATCATCGTAAACGAACAAATGGAAACTAACGTAAAAGATGTTTATGCGGCAGGAGACTGTGCGACACATTACCATCGGATCAAAAAACAAAATGATCATATTCCATTAGGAACTACAGCGAACAAACAAGGACGAATCGCAGGGTTGAACATGGCTGGCTTCGAAAAACCGTTTAAAGGAATCGTCGGTTCATCAATCATTCAGTTTATGGATGTAACGCTCGGTAAAACAGGACTTTCCAATAAAGAAGCGGAGAAACTCAAGATTCCTTTTGATGAAATAAAAATAACGGCCAAAAATCACGCAGGCTACTACCCAGACGCTCAAAAATTAGAAATCAAATTAACATACCATAAAGAAACCAAACAATTGTTAGGCGGCCAAATCATTGGCGGAGAAGGTGTCGATAAACGCATCGATGTGCTCGCCACTGCCCTTTTCCACGAAATGAAAGTCGATGAATTGGAAGATTTGGATTTGTGCTACTCCCCGCCTTATAACGGTTCATGGGACCCCATTCAGCAGGCCGCAAGAAGAATCGGGAAATAATTTGGGAAATGGGGTCTGACCCCATTTCCCGTTTTATTTCCCACTAATGATCGATTTTGATAGAATAGTTATACCTCGGAACAGTCGTTTCTACCGCATCCAAAATCTTGCGGTACATAGCTGCCCGTTCCTTTTTCGATACATCACTTGGCACGTTCACGTGTATATGCGCATAATTCCCGTTAATGGTAACCATTTGCGGATTAATTCCCGATGCATCTTTAACAGCCTTACGAATCATATCCTGATCATCGCCTAAATCAAAGCGTGTTTGATTCATGGTTCTATAATCACTCGGATTCATATTGGTATCAAAGCTGTAATTATAATGGGGTTCATTTTTGGTCAGATGATAATTAATAACACCATGCCCAAACAGGTTATCCCGAACATTCCGCTGGTTTTCATAAGCGGCTGGCTCCGTTTTCCCCTTTAAAGATTGCATCGGAGAACATGCAGTAATCGTGAGCGCCAAAAGTGGAAACAGGAAAGCTTTTTTCATATAAAACCCCTCCCATATGCTTAGAATTTCCGATAAGGGAGCGGATTATTAAAAATGAGACCGTTTCGGATGACCGAAACTTACAATATTACGGGCTAAAACCACTCTCGATCAATTAATCCACCGAGTTTTGCTCTTAATCCACCGGAATTTACTCATAATCCACCGAGTTTTTACCATAATTCACCGAAAAAACAGCATATACTCCCGAGTTTACAAAATTCCCCTGGTTTCGACACCCGCGTCAGGATATCGAAACCCAAAAAAGCCCGAAAGCATCGCTGCTCCCGGACCTTTCATCTACATTAGTTCCGTCCTTCTTGGCCCTCTACGCCTGAAAGGAGGTTTCGTTTTTTGCCTGGTACTTCATGGCAATGACGGCAGCGGGGCTCGTACGATTCAGAAGCACCCACTAAGATAACCGGATCATCATAAGATGCAGGCTTGCCGTTGATTAAACGCTGTGTACGGCTCGCTGGTGATCCGCAAGACATGCAGATCGCCTGAAGTTTTGTTACGTGTTCCGCAAGAGCCATCAATTTTGGAACAGGTCCAAAAGGCTCTCCTTTAAAGTCTTGGTCCAGTCCTGCTACGATTACACGCAGACCTTGATCTGCAAGCTCTTGAGCAACTGGAATAACGTCTTCATCAAAAAATTGTACTTCATCTATAGCAACCACTTCTGTTTCAGGTGATACATTTTTCAATATTTCAACAGATCGTCCAACAGGCTCAGCCAATACGGCTGTTCCATTATGGGAAACAACTGATTCTTCGCTGTATCGGTCATCAATTGCCGGCTTGAACACCTGTACTTTTTGTTTCGCATAGGTCGCTCTTCTTACACGGCGAATCAATTCCTCCGACTTACCAGAGAACATGCTGCCGCAGATCAATTCAACCCAGCCATTTTGTTTCATCACATACATGGCTTGATCCCCCTTCGTTACAATCTTTCTGTTAGTATGTACGTTTTTTGCCTTTACTCAAGGTTCTGTACTGGAGTCTTTAACTCCTTTTATGCTTTTTCGGCGTATAAAAAACCCGGTCCATCAACATACATTTACCGAGTTTGAAAATTTGTTTTTTATAAAATAAAAGAAAAAAAAGAGCAAGAAAGACCTTGCCCTTTTGCTTGCAACAAATTACTTAAGATTGTATTTCTTCTTAAAGCGATCCACACGTCCACCAACATCAGAGAACTTCTGACGTCCAGTGTAGAACGGGTGAGTATCAGAACTTACATCCACTTTGATTACTGGATATTCGTTACCGTCTTCCCATTTCATAGTCTCGTTTGAGTGCAACGTAGAACCTGAAAGGAAGCTGAATCCGCTTTGAGCATCAACAAAAACAACCTTTTTATAATTCGGATGAATTCCTTGTTTCATGTCAATTTCACTCCTTCTGCCCTGATTCCTTAAGAAACAGAGTTAAATAAACACATAAAGACAGTATAACAGGGACAAACCCCATTTGCAACCACTGTTTAACGCGATTATTCCGTTAGTTTGTAACGGTTTTAACGCGCTTCGTGGTTCCCTTTTTTTCTGACTCAAACAGCTCGAAAAACTCTTCGTTATTTTCTGTTTTACGCATACGTTTCATAAATTTATCGACGAAATCAAATGAGTCATCCATCGTTTTACGAATAGACCATAGTGCCTCAAGATGATCTTTGGCGATAAGCATTTCTTCTTTTCGCGTTCCAGACCGGCGAATATCGATCGCCGGGAAGATACGGCGTTCAGCAAGCTTGCGGTCTAAGTGAAGCTCCATGTTCCCTGTACCTTTGAACTCTTCATAAATGACATCATCCATACGTGAACCTGTATCTACTAATGCTGTTGCTAAAATCGTTAAGCTGCCGCCTTCTTCAATGTTACGGGCAGCACCGAAGAATCGCTTCGGGCGATGGAAAGCTGCCGGGTCGATACCACCGGAAAGAGTACGTCCGCTTGGTGGAATCACCAAGTTATAGGCACGAGCAAGACGTGTGATGCTGTCGAGCAGAATAACAACGTCTTTCTTATGTTCAACAAGTCTCATCGCACGCTCTAGCACCAACTCCGCCACTTTAATATGGTTTTCAGGTACTTCGTCAAATGTGGAACTTACTACGTCCCCTTTTACAGAGCGTTCGATGTCCGTTACTTCCTCTGGACGCTCATCGATTAAAAGAACGATCAGTTCAACTTGCGGATTGTTCGTTGTTACACTGTGTGCGATTTCTTTTAAAAGACTCGTCTTACCTGCTTTTGGCGGGGCAACGATCAATCCACGCTGACCAAAACCAACTGGAGCCATCATATCGATGATTCGCGTTGAAATATTGTTGCTCGTCGTTTCCATTACCATTTTCTTTTCTGGATAAAGAGCTGTTAATGCAGGAAAGTGAACACGTTCCTTCGCTGTTTCCGGGTCTTCACCGTTTACAGCATTAACTTGTAAAAGGCCGTAATAACGCTCATTTTCTTTTGGCGGACGAACTTTACCCGAAACTTTGTCCCCGTTTCTTAGATCGAATCTGCGGATTTGTGACGCAGATATGTAAATATCCTGAGAGCTCGGTGAATAGTTGATCGGTCTTAAAAAACCGAATCCTTCATTAGGAATGATTTCTAAAACACCTTCCATGAACGAATAACCGTCCAGTTCTGCCTGTGCTTTTAAAATCGAAAACATTAATTCCCGTTTTGTTAATTTACCGTAATACTGGATATTGAACTGTCTAGCAAGTTCATATAGCTCTTTTAATTTCTTTGTTTCTAAAGTTGCTAAATCTATCCCCATAGTGACACCACGCTTTTCTATTTTTACTATTTATTTATGATTAATAATGAATTGGGATTCAATGTGTTTGTTTATTGGAAGGAGACGTTAAGTTAAGGGTTGTTAGTGGGTTTGAAGAAAATGAATCATGTAATCATACTTCTTATTTTAACCACAAAAATAGCGTTTAATCAAGTTACATCTTTCTCTGTAAAAGAGTGGAAAGACCGAACAGAATGTCCGGCCCTTCTACTTATTTATTGGCTGTTTCCTTAAGCTTTGTTGCTCTTTGGAGTGGTTGATTTTTGCTCCAGGCTGCTCGCTTTCCGCGGGGCGTCCGGTGAGCCCATTCGTCGCTTTGCGACATTGAATGGGCTCTCCTGTCCCACTGATCCCGCAGGAGTCTCACACCTTGCACTTCAATCAACTTGCCAAGAAGCTTTTACCAAAAAGATTCAAAAGAAACTACCTTTTAGAAACAAGCTACTTATTTAAGGTTTAATAACAAGATCTGGCTTCTTTTGCAGGCTGTGTCTACCGTCAATAAAACGAACTGTTCCTGACTTCGCGCGCATGACGACTGATTGTGTAGTTCCGATTGAACCGTTGAAACGAACACCTTTCAATAGCTCACCGTCTGTTACCCCAGTTGCAGCAAAAATGGCGTCGTCCCCTTTTACAAGGTCGTCCATGTATAATACGCGGTTCACATCTGTGATGCCCATTCGCTTGCAGCGCTCTAATTCCTCATCGTTTTGAGGAAGCAGTTTCCCCTGGAGCTCTCCTCCAAGACATTTTAAAGCAACGGCTGCGATTACGCCTTCAGGTGCACCGCCAGATCCGAATAAAATATCAACACCTGTGTCATCGAACGCTGTGTTAATGGCTGCCGCAACATCGCCATCAGAAATGAGTTTGATTCTTGCACCCGCTTCACGGATATCTTGAATGATTTGCGCATGGCGCGGACGGTCTAGAATAACCGCAACTAAGTCTTCAATATTTTTGTTTTTCGCTTCTGCTACCGCTTTTAAGTTATCAATGACTGGTGCATTGATATCTACTTTCCCGACACTTTCACGGCCGACAGCAAGCTTATCCATATACATATCAGGCGCATGAAGCAAGTTTCCATGGTCAGCGATCGCTAATACGGCAAGTGCGTTCCAAGTCCCAGAAGCAACGATATTTGTTCCTTCTAATGGATCAACGGCAACGTCCACGCGCGGCCCGTAGCCTGTACCTAATTTTTCGCCGATATAGAGCATAGGAGCTTCATCCATTTCTCCTTCACCAATGACAACTGTTCCTTTCATTGGTACTGTATCAAAAACATTTCTCATAGCGGTTGTTGCTGCATCATCCGCCTCATCTTTCTTGCCTCTTCCCATCCATCTTGCTGAAGCCAAAGCTGCCGCTTCTGTTACACGAACAAGCTCCATTGATAAACTTCTTTCCATAACTTGGTCCCCCTTCCAAATCTAAACCGCTTACAATTATTCTCAAGAAAAATCACCTTTAACAGGTGATTTCTTTTTAGGCTTTTTTCGCAAACTTTGTCGCTCTTGGAAGTGGCTGATTTCCGCTTCAGGATGCTCGTTTTCCGCGGGGCGTGCGGTGAGCCCACTCGTTGCTATGCAACATTGAATGGTCTCACCTGTCCCGCTGATCCCGCAGGAGTCTCGCACCTTACACTCCAATCACCTTGTCATTGGAGTTAAATTACAGAATTTCACCATTAGCAACAAGCGCTTAGAAAAATAGAGCCTTTTTTCATTATGAATTCTTTAATTCTTCCATTTCTTCTACGTCCATATTTTCACGCCACACTTTAGCACCAAGCCCTTTTAACTTGTCTACTAAAGATTCGTAGCCGCGGTCGATATGTTCAAGACCAGAGATTTCTGTGACGCCTTCAGCCATCAGTCCTGCGACAACTAGTGCTGCTCCTGCTCGAAGATCGGAAGCTTTCACTTTCGCTCCTTCGAGCTTTGCAGGTCCGTTGATAATTGCTGATCGGCCTTCGACTTTCACGTTCGCACCCATGCGGCGAAGTTCGTCAATATGCTTAAAACGTGCACTGTAGATTGTATCTGTCACAATGCTCGTTCCTTCTGAATTCGTTAACAGCGATGTAAATGGCTGCTGAAGATCTGTTGGGAATCCTGGATATACGAGTGTTTTAATATCGACACTCTTTAGCGGATCTTTTCCGCGGTAAACAAGAACTTGGTCATCCTTTGTTTCAATGAAAACGCCCATTTCTCTTAATTTCGCGATAAGAGACTCCAAATGAAGCGGGATAACGTTATCCAGCAAAACTTGCTGACCCATTGAAGCGGCTAAAATCATATATGTTCCTGCTTCAATACGATCTGGGATGATCGAGTGACGGCACCCATGTAAACTTTCGACACCATCGATTCTGATTACGTCCGTACCCGCACCCTTAATTCTTGCACCCATGCTTGTTAATAATGTTGCTACATCAATGATTTCCGGCTCTTTCGCGGCATTTTCAATGATAGTCTGCCCTTTTGCTCTTACTGCAGCAAGCATGATATTGATCGTCGCTCCAACACTTACAACGTCCAGGTAGATTCGTGCTCCAACAAGTTCATCGGCACGTAGATAGATCGCACCTTGCTCGTTCGTTACTTTTGCACCAAGCGCCTCAAAGCCTTTAATGTGCTGGTCGATCGGACGCGGTCCAAGGTTGCAGCCCCCAGGCAAGCCGATTACAGCTTTTTTGAATCGGCCAAGCATTGCACCCATCAAGTAATAAGAAGCACGAAGCTTTTTCACCTTTCCGTTTGGAAGCGGCATTGCGATCATTTTTTCAGGATTAACCGTGAGAGACTGATTTTCATCAAGGTAAGCTTCCCCTCCGATTTCCTCTAACAAATCACGTAAAATTCGCACGTCAGATATGTTAGGTAAACCATCAATGGTAACGGTTGATTCCGCTAGTATCGTTGCGGGGATTAGCGCCACCGCACTATTTTTTGCTCCACTAATTTGGACCGTTCCTTCGAGAGGATAGCCCCCCTCAATCATCAGTTTTTCCATGGTAAACTCCTTTCAGTAAGAGTCACAAATGACATATATAAAGTAATTTAGAATTATTATTTACCAAATTTTTCTTGTCATGTATGAGATTTATTCATTAAGCTGTTTTCGTATTCATTGTCGCTTTTGAAGAGGTTAATTTCTGCTACAGTGGCTCGCTTTCCGCAGGGTGTGCGGTGAGCCCCTCTGCACTGCGTGCCTTGAGTGGTCTCACCTGTCCCACTAATCCTGCAGGAGTCTCGCCCTTTCGCTCCAATTAACTATCTAAGAAGAAAAGGCAACAATCTTTTACGAAAACAATTATTTATTATTTGCTTGCGTTATAATCAGCAAGGAATTTCTCGATCCCTTGGTCCGTTAAGGGATGCTTCACAAGACCTTTAATGACGTTTGGCGGAATCGTTGCGATATGAGCTCCGCGGATCGCTGCTTCTGTCACATGAATAGGGTGACGAATAGATGCCGCAATAATTTCAGTCGGAATTTCATGGATCGCAAAAATTTGAGCGACTTGTGAAATGAGCTCTAATCCATCTTGGCCAATATCGTCTAATCTTCCTAAGAATGGAGAAACATACGTTGCACCAGCACGAGCAGCTAATAACGCTTGATTCGCATTGAAAATAAGCGTTACATTCGTTTTAATGCCTTCGTCAGAGAATGTTTTTACGGCTTTTAGTCCGTCAAGAGTCATAGGAACTTTAACCGTAATGTTAGATGCGATTTTTGCAAGTTCGCGTCCTTCTTTTACCATATCTTCATAAGAAGTTCCAATCACCTCGGCACTTACTGAACCCGAAACAAGGCTTGTTATTTCTTTTAATCGCTCTGGAAAATCAACGCCTTTTTCTTTTGCAACAAGCGAAGGGTTCGTTGTTACTCCTGATAAAATGCCCAGGTCATAGGCTTCCTTAATATCATCAATGTTAGCTGTATCAATAAAGAATTTCAAAATAATCACTCCTGTTTTTTTAGGTTATCTCGATCTTTATTATTCTTTTATAAGATGTACTCTTTCATTCACTTGTCGAGTACCTATTTGCAAACACAATACTACATTACACTTGTTTTTTAAAGTAAAGCAGGCTGACTTGACGTACTAAATTCAGCAGACTGCAAAATTCACACTCCTATAGTGTAAAGGAAACCGCCTATAATGTATAGGCGGTTTCAAAGAAAGGTCTATTTTTTTGGTGTAACAATGGAGTTTATTACGCCTTGTTTGAAGAACCAAATTCACGCATTTTGCCTTGTACTGTTGTTTGGATCGCATCGCGAGCAGCAGTAAGGTATTTACGCGGATCGTATTGATCCGGATTAGCTGAGATATATTCTTTTACAGCTTTTTGTGAAGAAATTTGGTTTTCAGTATTTACGTTGATTTTAGCAGTTCCTAAAGAGATCGCTTTTTGGATATCTTTCGTTGGAATGCCCGTACCACCGTGAAGAACTAAAGGTACACCAGTTAGCTCCATTACTTCTTTCATGCGGTCAAAGCCAAGGTTTGGTTCACCTTTGTATGGCCCGTGAACAGAACCTAAAGCAGGTGCAAAGCAATCTACTCCAGTTTCACGAACAAGCTGATCGCACTCAGATGGAACCGCGTAAGCAGCTTCTGCATCGTCAACGACTAAATCATCTTCTTGTCCACCGATACGGCCAAGTTCTGCCTCTACAGAAACACCGTGGATGTGAGCAAGCTCAACAACTTTTTTCGTTAACTCAATGTTTTCTTCTAACGGATGATGAGAACCATCGATCATTACTGATGTAAAACCAGCGTGAATCGCTTCGGCACATTTTTGGAAGCTTGAACCATGGTCTAAGTGAATAGCTACAGGAACCGTTACTTTGTACTCTTCCATAAGTGCTTTTACCATAGCAACAGTCAGCTTAAATCCACCCATGTAACGAGCAGCACCTTCAGAAACCCCAAGAATTACAGGAGAGTTTTCTTCTTGTGCAGCTTTCAAGATCGCTTGAGTGAACTCAAGGTTGTTCAAGTTAAATTGACCAACTGCATAATTTTCCGCTTTTGCTTTTTCAAGCATTTCCTTCATTGAAACTAAAGGCATGTTACAGTCCTCCTTATGATTTGGCACGAGCAAACCAACTACATTTGTATATTTTTGAAACGTTGTACAGCAAAAAGAAGCCACTTTAGTTTTCCTTTCATGGCGACTTGCTAAACATTTCATTTTGCTCATTTTCATTCCTAGTATAGCATACCAATATCACCGGAAAACCGCAACAAATCAACGTTTCGGAGGTGTAACCGCTATCATTGGCGACATGACTGACTTTTTCTTTTTTTCTTACGAAGGAGTATTTAATGGAAGTTCTTTCCTGACAGCTGCACGTATTTCGTCAATGTCAAAAGGTTTAGCAAAATGAGTAATTGCTCCAAGATTCATGGCTTCATGAATCATGTCTAACTCACCATACGCAGTCATAATGATGACCTGGATCGTCTCGTCGTGCTTTTTAACACGGCGCAAAATTTCAAGCCCATCCATTCCAGGTATCTTCATATCCAAAATAACAAGATCCGGACGGTCCTTCTCTACAATTGATAACGCCTGTACGCCATTTGCTGCTTGATACGTTTTATAGCCTTCTTTTTGAAAAATTTCGTTCAAAAGAATCCTTATGCCATATTGATCGTCGACAATTAAAATTTTCGCGCTCATTATTGCTCACCTCATTAAGTTCATTTGTGTATGTAATACTTTTCGCTATATTCTAGGATTTTCCTGCTTCTTCCCGTGAAATGGTTTGTTAAATTCAGTATACTAAATTAAAGTAACATTACAGAAAAATAATTGTCTGTATTTCATGTAAGGGAGCAGCAGCATGTTAAAAATATTTTCTACGCAAGTTTCAGGATTGTTAAAATCCATTTCCGATAAAGAAGAACAGCAGATCGAAGAAAGTTCACGCCTTCTTGCACAAACCATTTTGTCTGACGGGACGGTTTATTTTAAAGGATTTGGTGAAATGGAGGCTGTGGTAAGTGAGGCGCTTCACGGTGAGAACCCGTTTAAAAAAGCCGAGAGATTTCGTGATGATTCCTTGGATGAGCTGCTTCCAGTCGACAGTGTTGTTATAGCATCTCGATTTCAAACTGACGAAGGAGCGTTCGCTTTTTGCGAAAGAATTAAAGAAGCTGCCGATTGCCATGTCATTTTGATTGGCGGCCACAAAAAAGAGGAAGAAAATTCGGATATAAAAGCTGATATCATGATCGACACGAAGGCTGTTCGCGGTTTAGTGCCGCTGGATGACGGCTCACGAGTAGGTTTTCCCTCAGGATTAGCTGGATTGTTTGTTTATTACGCCTTATTTTTGACGACGGAAGAAATTCTTGAAGAATATGTATTGGATAAGGAATAAGCTTGGCAGCGGGCCAAGCTTTTTTCTTTATAGAAGAAAGTTGACAGCAGGAATCCTCTTGAGACATACAATTTACTTGAAAATGTATTGATGAGAAGAACACTAGAAGTTGTCATATTAAATATCGATAAAAAAACAATGTATATCGAGACTTTTCTGTTAGATATCCACCTTTTAAATGGGATATCGCCAAAAAACAATATAAAATCGACGAGATACAAAAAACCGGCACATGCACATAACGCGCACGGCCGGTCTCTACATCAATTCTTTAATTGTGTTACCGCACCGATAAAGTCACGGAACAGTGCTTGCGGGCGTGTAGGTCTTGATGTGAATTCCGGGTGGAACTGAGACGCTACAAACCAAGGGTGATCTTCTAATTCGACGATCTCAACAAGACGTCCGTCTGGTGAAGTTCCGGAGAAGATGAATCCTGCTTTCTCCATTTGTTCACGGTACTCATTGTTGAACTCGTAGCGGTGACGGTGTCTTTCATAAACCACTTCGTCTTGATAAGCATCGAACGCTTTTGTATCCTCTTTAATTTTACAAGGATAAAGACCAAGTCGAAGTGTTCCTCCTAGATCTTCAATATCCTTTTGTTCAGGAAGAAGATCGATGACAGGGAATGGTGTTTCAGGCATAAGTTCAGAAGAATGTGCACCTTCTAATCCAAGAACATTACGTGCAAATTCAACAGATGCAAGCTGCATGCCTAAGCAAATTCCCAAGAAAGGGACTTTATTTACACGTGCATATTGAGTCGCTAAAATTTTGCCTTCTACTCCTCTGTCGCCAAATCCGCCTGGTACTAAAATACCGTCCGCGTCTTTCAGCAGTTCAGTTACGTTTTCAGGTGTAACTGTTTCAGAGTTGATCCAGTCGATTTCGATATCTGTATCAAAGTTGTAGCCCGCATGACGAAGTGCTTCAACAACAGAAATATAAGCATCTTGAAGAGCTACATATTTACCGACCAATGCGATCTTCACTTTTCCAGAAAGGTTCGTAACACGCTTGATCAGCGCTTTCCACTCGTCCATGTCAGGTTCGTGAGTTTCTAATTTCAAGTGCTTGCATACAAGCTCGTCCATCTTTTGTTCTTGAAGGTCGATCGGCACTTGGTAAAGTGTTTCCGCATCACGTGCTTCGATAACTGCTTTCGGATCGATGTCACAGAACAAGCCGATTTTATCCTTCATATCTTGTGGAACAGGGAACTCCGTACGTACAACGATGATGTTCGGCTGAATTCCTAGGCTGCGAAGTTCTTTAACACTATGCTGTGTCGGCTTCGTCTTCAATTCACCCGCTGCACGGATATACGGAATCAATGTACAGTGAATGTACATCACATTCTCAGACCCAACATCACTCTTGATCTGACGGATCGCTTCTAAGAATGGCAAGCTTTCGATGTCACCAACTGTACCGCCGATTTCCGTAATCACAACATCTGCATTCGTTTCACGGCCAGCACGAAATACACGCTCTTTGATTTCGTTCGTAATATGCGGGATAACTTGAACCGTTCCGCCAAGATATTCACCGCGGCGCTCTTTTCTAAGTACAGTAGAATAAATCTTACCTGTTGTTACAGAGCTGTATTTGTTTAAGTTGATATCGATAAAACGCTCATAATGACCTAAGTCCAAATCCGTTTCAGCGCCATCATCTGTAACAAAAACCTCACCATGCTGATAAGGACTCATTGTCCCTGGATCGACATTGATGTAAGGATCGAACTTTTGTGTCGTTACTTTTAGTCCGCGGTTTTTAAGCAAGCGTCCAAGAGATGCTGCTGTGATCCCTTTTCCTAACGAAGATACAACCCCGCCAGTTACAAAAATGTATTTTGCCATGATTTATTCCCCCTAATTTTTCTAAAATAAGTATGTGCCTTTAAACCTTTTTCTACTATCGGGAGTGGCCTGATGCACAAATTCTGTAAAAATAAAAAGCAAAAGTGACACTTCCCCTATGGTTAGGGGGCACTTTTGCTCAGTTCATCATATAATTTAAATCTTTATTTAAAATAAGATACAGGAATAGCCCAAAAATGATATTACCGGACTCCACTCACTGTGTCAAGATGCTTTAAGTAGTGAGAATATTTTTACAGCCTGTATTTCGGCGGTACTGCCAGAGATTGAACATTTTCCTGATTCCCAAATAAAAAAACCGGCAATCTGTAATTACCGGTCTTTACCAATCTTAGAGCTCTTCTTCTTCCTCGTCTGCATCCTCATCGTCTTCGTCATCGAAGTCTTCATCATCGTCTTCGAATTCTAGCTCTTCATCGTCATCGTCGTCATCACTGTCATCATCTGCTAAGTCGTCGTCTTCTTGTACGAACTCGTCCTCAACATCTAATTCATCGAAGTCTTCATCATCGAAGTCCTCTTCGAAATCATAATCGTCTTCAGAAGCTTTTTTACGTTTTGTCGGTTTATTTGTAGCCCCCAGCTCTTCTTCACTGCTTTCTACAGGGTACCACGTTTTTAATCCCCATTGGTTGTCTCCTAAGGAAACGAAACGTCCATCAATATTCATATCTGTGTAAAAGTAAGCAATACGAGCTTCTACTGCTGTTTTAGTTAATCCTTTAATTTCAGTAATTTGTTTTACTAAATCATAGAATTGAACAGGTTTCTTTTGATCTTGTAAAATTTCGAATGCGATTTCTACCATAGACATTTCAGAAACTTGCTCTTTCGTATACGTCTTTAAAATAGCCACAGCGGCACTTCCTTTCCTTCTTCTCAACACTCATTTATATCAACACATTGTGCTCATTCTCTAGAAGAATCATACTCTTCATTATAAACAAATCTATAACCGATATGCCAGTAGTAATCTATCTTTTTTCCATAAAAGGTTAAAAGAATGGTTATTATCGTATACTTTGTTGCTCCTGAAAGTGGTTGATTTCCGCTGCAGGATGCTCCCTTTCCGCGGGGCAGGCGGTGAGCCACATTCGTACGTTTCACTTTTAAGTGTCTCACCTGCCTACCTGTCCCGCAGGAGTCTCGCACCTTCCACTTCTATCAACTTTTCAATGATGTCTCTTTATGCTCTTTACGAAAACGACCTACATATAACAATCTTTTAGAGTAAACTTCATAGCTTTTGAAGGATGTTAATTTCCGTTTCAGGGCTCGCTTTCCGCAGGGTGTGCGGTGAGCCCCTTCTGTACTGTGTACCATGAAAGGTCTCACCTATCCCACTCATCCTGCAGGAGTCTCGCCTTTCCACTCCAATTAACAATTCAATGAAGAACCTCTTGAAAATCCTTTTATAGCAACAATTGTTTAGATTAAAGCTGTTTTCGTAAACCTTGTAGCTTTTGTAAGTGGTTGATTTCCGCTACAGGCTCCTCGCTTTCCGAGAGGCGTGCGGTGATCCTCAGGAGTCTCTCGCACCTCGCTCTCCAATCAACTTGCCAATAATGAAAATGAAAATTACGTGACCAAAGTAAAGAAAAGAACCGCCTAAACGGTTCTTCTCATGATAAAACTACATATTTCTGCGATACTTGCCACCTACTTCATAAAGGGCGCCTGTGATCTGGCCTAGACTAGCGTATTTAACAGTTTCCATGAGTTCTTCGAAAATATTTCCGCCGTTTAGCGCGACCGTTTTCAGTCGTTTGATCGCCTCTACAGATTGATCTTTGTTCGAATCTTGGAACGCGTTCAGGTTCGTGATCTGCTGTTCTTTCTCTTCTTTTGTTGCACGTGCGAGTTCCATGTTGAACTCTTCGTCTGAAGGCTGGTTCGGATTCAAGTACGTATTAACACCGATGATCGGAAGTGATCCATCATGCTTCTTCATTTCGTAATACATTGACTCTTCTTGAATCTTTCCGCGCTGGTACTGTGTTTCCATCGCACCGAGCACGCCGCCTCTTGTGTTCATTCTTTCAAACTCTTGAAGAACCATTTCTTCGACAAGGTCTGTTAATTCTTCAATGATGAACGACCCTTGAAGAGAGTTTTCATTACGAGCAAGGCCAAGCTCTTTCGTAATGATCATCTGGATCGCCATCGCGCGGCGAACCGATTCTTCTGTTGGTGTCGTGATTGCTTCATCATAAGAGTTCGTATGAAGTGAATTACAGTTATCCTGCAGAGCCATCAGTGCTTGAAGCGTCGTTCTAATGTCATTAAAATCAATCTCTTGTGCGTGAAGAGAACGGCCTGACGTTTGAATATGATACTTCAGCTTCTGGCTTCGCTCATTCGCTTTATATTTATCACGCATAACGGTTGCCCAAATTCTTCTTGCCACACGGCCGATCACACTGTATTCCGGATCCAGTCCATTCGAGAAGAAGAACGATAAATTCGGAGCAAATGCATTAATATCCATGCCGCGGCTCAAGTAATATTCAACATACGTAAACCCGTTTGCCAGTGTAAACGCCAGCTGAGTAATTGGATTCGCTCCCGCTTCTGCAATATGGTAGCCAGAAATGGAAACGGAATAGTAGTTGCGCACTTCATGATCGATAAAGTACTGCTGAATGTCACCCATCATGCGCAGTGCAAATTCAGTAGAGAAGATACACGTATTTTGACCTTGATCTTCTTTTAAAATATCAGCCTGAACCGTTCCGCGAACAGATGCCAGCGTTTTAGCCTTAATGTCAGCAGTCTCTGCTTCATTCGGCTGTCTGCCATTTGTTTCATCAAATACCTTCAATTGCTGTTCGATCGCCGTGTTCATAAACATCGCTAGAATGATTGGCGCAGGTCCGTTAATCGTCATCGAAACAGACGTAGAAGGCGCAATCAGGTCAAAGCCGTCATATAGTTTTTTCATATCATCAAGCGTACAGATGCTTACGCCGGATTCTCCAACTTTCCCGTAAATATCAGGGCGGTGGTCTGGATCCTCACCATAAAGCGTTACAGAGTCAAACGCTGTACTCAAGCGTTTCGCGTCATCGTCCTTAGAAAGATAATGAAAACGGCGGTTCGTTCTTTCAGGTGTTCCTTCACCCGCGAACTGACGCTTCGGATCTTCTCCCTTACGTTTGAACGGGAAAACACCAGCTGTATAAGGAAATGAGCCGGGAACGTTTTCTTTCATGACCCATTTCACGATTTCTCCCCAGTCCTCGAACTTAGGCAGAGCCACTTTCGGGATGTCGAGACCGGAAAGACTTTTCGTCGTCAATTCCGTTACGATTTCTTTGTCACGGATTTTCGTTACAAACTCTTTTCCGCTGTACATTTGTTTCAGCTTCGGCCATTCTTTTAGCAATTTTGAAGTCAACGGATGGATTTGTTCTTCTACCTTTTCAAGTGCTCTGTTTAATGAAGACTCAACTTCTTCACCTGCTGCGTTATATTCCTTTACCGTTTCAAGTGTTCCTTTCAGCTGGAATGCTTTACGCGCGAGCGTTGATTGCTCCTCGACCGTTTCGTGATATTTACGAACGGTTTGTGAGATTTCATTCAAGTATTGTGCACGGTCACCCGGGATAATGACGTTCTTTTTCGCTGTCATCGCTTCAGCAGCAGACTGGATTCCCCAATTCACACCGCTCTTCTCTTCAATCGTTTTCATTAAATGATAGAAAAGAACATTCGTACCAGCGTCGTTAAATTGACTCGCAATCGTTCCGTACACAGGCATTTCATTCAAATCTTTGTCAAACCAGTTACGAGAACGCTGGTATTGCTTTTTCACATCGCGAAGCGCATCTTCAGAACCTTTACGCTCGAATTTGTTGATGGCAATCAGGTCTGCATAATCGATCATATCGATCTTTTCCAGCTGTGATGGAGCACCAAATTCACTCGTCATCACATATAAAGCAACATCAGAGATCTCAGCAATTCCCGCATCCCCTTGACCGATCCCACTTGTTTCAACAATGATCAAGTCAAAATTAGCGGCTTTCGTTACAGCGATTGCATCTTTGATCGCATCTGACAATTCAGAACGTGAACCACGTGTCGCCAAGCTTCTCATATAAACACGCGGATGATAGATTGCGTTCATACGGATCCGGTCACCTAAAAGAGCTCCGCCTGTCTTTTGCTTCGTCGGATCGATTGAGATAATCGCGATCGTCTTATCATCACATTCATTTAAGAAACGGCGTACAAGCTCATCTGTTAGTGAACTTTTCCCCGCTCCCCCAGTCCCGGTAATCCCTAAAATCGGCACTTTTTTCTCGAGTCCTTTTAAGGCCGAAAGTGTTTGTTCTGCTGTTGCTGCAATTTCTTCAGGTGCTTGTTTAAGGTTTTCAGCTAGTGTGATTAGACGTGATACTGAACGCACGTCACGCTCTTGAATTTTTTCCACTTCATCTGTTAATGAAGTAACTGTCTGAAAATCACATTCTTCCACCATCAAGTTAATCATACCTTGAAGACCTAACAGGCGCCCGTCTTCCGGTGAAAAAATTCTCGTCACGCCATATGCGTGAAGTTCTTTGATTTCAGGCGGGATGATAACTCCGCCACCGCCGCCAAACACTTTAATGTGGCCAGCTCCGCGTTCTTTTAAAAGATCAATCATGTATTTAAAATATTCTACGTGTCCGCCTTGGTAGGAAGAGATTGCTATACCTTGCACATCCTCCTGAATCGCAGCACTCACGACTTCGTCAACCGAACGATTATGTCCGAGATGAATGACTTCACATCCATTGGACTGAATGATTCTTCTCATGATATTGATGGAAGCATCGTGTCCATCAAACAAGCTGGAAGCGGTTACAAAACGCACCGGATTTTTCGGTCGGTAAATGTCTGTCTGGCTCATCGTTTTCATCCTTTCGTTACGCTCCTTTTATGCCGTGCATCAATTGTTGGAGCTGTAATTGTGTATATTCTTCAATCGTGTACATTTTTTGAAGGGCCCACCGTCTGAACGTCCACATCTGACCAATGATCAAAATGTTATGTGCAGCAGCCTGAATCTCTTTATCGCTTAAATCCAGCTCACCTTCTAAAACCGATTTAGCTAAAAGCTTTTCAAAAATCGCCGTCATCTCAAGCTCTTTTTTCAGCACATATGGCAATGCTTCGGCAGAAAGGGATTTTGCTTCCTGATACATGACAAGCACTTCATCCTGCATGTCGTCCATCACTTTAAAATAAGCCGTGATCGCTCTTTCCACGCCTCTTATCCCGCTGTCATCTGCGTTAATATCCTGCTGTAGCCGTAATTTTACGCCGTCATAAATGCTGTCACAGACGAGATACAAAATATCTTCCTTGGAGCGGATATACTCGTATAATGTTCCAATGCTGAAGCCTGAAGCTTTTGCAATCTCACGGGTCGTTGTCCGGTGAAATCCGTTCTTTTTAAAAAGGGATACCGCCGCTTTCACCATCTCTTCACGGCGTTTTTGTATTAACTTTTCGTCTTTAACAAGTGAAGGTACTTCTTTTTTCAATGGCCTCCCTCATTTCTCACTCTTTTCTCCCTTTTTGTCTGCCGGCTGATTTCGCAGTGACAGGATTTGTTCTGCGGCTGTATAAGGGTCTGTTGTGCCGTCTTGTAAGTCGGCCAGCCAGGAGAATCCGTTTTTTTGTTCTTGTGTCCAAATTTGCTGGAAAAGTTCATGCTGAACTACTTCCATCACTTCGGTTTTCAAATTGGCAAGCTTCCGTTCTGTTCCTTCTCCACTATCTATTAAATACGTTTTGTGAGCTAAAAGTGCCTCCCACATTTCTTTTAATCCTATATTTTCGGTAGAAATGGTCTGAACGACAGGCGGACGATACGGGCTGTCATGCTTCACGAGATCGAGCATTGCCTCAATTTCTGCTAATAGCTTCGGTACGCCTGGCATATCCGCTTTATTAACGACAAAAAGATCTGCGATTTCCATGATCCCCGCTTTGAACACTTGAACGACATCCCCGCTCCCCGGATTCAGTACAACTGCTACCGAGTCTGCGAGTTTCATAATGTCGAGTTCAGATTGGCCGACTCCGACCGTTTCAATCAATATCACGTCAAAACCATACGCATCCATCACCCTTACCGTTTCCTTCGTCGAACGGGACAGACCCCCGAGACTTCCCCGTGTTCCCATACTTCGGATGAACACACCCGGATCTGTAAAATGGTCAGCCATCCGCACACGATCCCCAAGGATGGAGCCTCCGCTAAAAGGACTCGTTGGGTCGACAGCTACGACTGCTATTGTTAATCCTTTTTGGCGAAGGAAGGTAATAAGGCGGTTGACGAGAGAGCTTTTTCCGGCGCCAGGAGATCCAGTAATCCCAATCCAGTGTGCTCCTTTTTGCATCGGATAAATGCTTTTTAAAAGCTCTAGCCGATCAGGGCCGTTGTTTTCGGCGAGTGTGATTGCTTTCGCGAGTGCCCTGACATCATTTTTCTCGAATCTTGCGGCTAATGGATGCATGGTTTCCTCCTACTGAACATTAAATCGATTTGGGAGCATTTGATTTCCGAGGACAAACCGAAAAACTCTTGCTCGTTCCTCATAAAGGTGTTTCGACAGCCTTGTATCTCAGATTCCCTTGAAATCATGTCGCCAAAATCCTTCTTAATCTTTTAAAAGCATTTTCGAAATGACGAGACGCTGAATTTCTTGTGTGCCTTCGTAGATTTGTGTGATTTTCGCGTCACGCATGTAACGTTCTACTGGATATTCTTTTGTATACCCGTATCCGCCGAATACTTGCACGGCATCTGTCGTTACTTCCATTGCAATGTCTCCAGCAAAAAGCTTCGACATCGCTGATTCTTTTCCGTATGGAAGGCCTTCTGACTCTCTCCAAGCTGCTTGATAAGTCAGTAGTCTTGCTGCTTCTACTTTAGTCGCCATATCGGCAAGCTTGAATCCGATTCCTTGGTTCGCACCGATTGCTTTCCCGAACTGTTTGCGTTCTTTCGCATACGTTACGGATGCATCGAGTGCTCCTTGCGCGATCCCTACAGCTTGAGCCGCGATTCCGTTACGGCCGCCATCAAGTGTCATCATCGCGATTTTAAAGCCTTCCCCTTCTTTACCTAAAAGGTTTTCAGCAGGCACACGGCAATCTTCGAAAATAATTTCTAATGTTGGTGATGAACGAATGCCTAGTTTCTTTTCTTTTTTACCAAACGAAAATCCAGGTGTCCCTTTTTCAACGATGAATGCTGAAACGCCTCTTGATCCCGCTTCAATATCTGTACGAGCAAACACGACATAGATCTCAGCGTCGCCAGCGTTTGTGATAAAGATTTTTGATCCATTGATAATGTAGTGATCTCCGTCTTTTTTCGCTGTCGTCTTCATGTTTCCAGCATCAGAACCTGAACCCGGCTCTGTTAAACCGTAAGCTCCGATTTTCTTTCCTTCTGCCATCGGACGAAGGAACTTTTGCTTTTGTTCTTCATTCCCGAATTTGAAGATCGGCCATCCAGCTAGTGATGTATGTGCAGAAAGCGTTACTCCTACTGACGCACAAACGCGTGAAAGCTCTTCTACTGCGATTACGTAACCAAGATAATCTCCGCCGATTCCGCCGTATTCTTCTGGCCAAGGAATTCCGCAAAGTCCAAGCTCACCCATTTGATCAAAGATCGCGCGGTCAAAACGCTCTTCCTCGTCACGTTCTGCTGCTGTCGGCTCTACTTCGTTCTTTGCAAAATCACGCACCATCTTGCGGATCATTTCATGTTCTTCTGATAATAAAAATTGCATCTCTATTCTCTCCCTCTTACCCTAGTAGGTGTTTGCTGAGTACCATACGCTGAATTTCACTTGTTCCTTCGTAGATCTGACACACTTTTGCGTCTCGGAACAGTCTTTCCACCGGATATTCCTTCGTGTAGCCATATCCGCCATAAATTTGTACAGCTTCAATCGCTGATTTCATTGCCGTTTCTGAAGCATATAATTTTGCCATCGATGCTTCTTTTCCGCATGATAAGTTATTGGTTTTCAAATCTGCTGCACGATATGTTAAAAGTTTAGCCGCTTCTACTGCTGTCGCCATATCTGCCAGCTTAAATGCTAATCCTTGGTTCGCCCCGATCGGCTTCCCAAATTGTTTTCTCTCTTTTGCATATTTTGTCGCATATTCAAGAGCAGCTTCTGCAATTCCGAGTGATTGTGCCGCGATTCCGATTCGGCCCGTATCCAAGTTGCTCATCGCGATTCTAAAGCCTTCCCCTTCATTGCCCAGCAAGTTTTCAGCAGGTACACGTGCATCTTCAAAAACGATTTCGCACGTATTCGATCCGTACAGCCCCATTTTTTTCTCTTTTTTTCCTACTGAAAAGCCTGGTGTATCTTTGTCTACAATAAAGGCGGAAATGCCATAGCTTCCTTTATCGGGTGCGGTCGAAGCAAACACGATATACACATCTGCTTCACCGGCATTTGTTATAAAGATTTTTGAACCGTTCAACACGTAATGATCACCATGCTTTACCGCTCTTGTTTTTAAGCTTGCTGCATCAGAACCTGAACTAGGCTCTGTTAATCCGAACGCACCAAGGTATTCTCCACTCGCTAACTTAGGAATGTATTTTCTCTTTTGTTCTTCATTCCCAAAATAAAGAATCGGATTCGTTCCAACGCTTGTATGAACAGATAAAATGACACCAACTGTCGCACTGACCTTCGATAACTCGTTGATCGCGATGATGTAGGAGGTGAAATCCATCCCTGCTCCGCCGTACTCTTCGGGAATCGGGATTCCCATAAGTCCAAGCTCTGCCATCTTATTGATCAGATGACGCGGAAACTTTTCCGTCTCTTCCATTTCTTCGATGGCCGGTCTAATCTCTTTTTCTGCAAAATCCCGTACCATCTTTTGCATCATCTTTTGTTCTTCCGTAAACACGAGGTTCATGGACTCTCCCCATTTCTATCAAACTTTCTTTCCCCTTTTTCCATTAAAGCTGTACTCATAATCTTTGTTGTTTTTGGAAGTAGTTGATCTCCGCTCCAGGATGCTCGCTTTCCACGGGGTGTGCGGTGAGCCCATTCGTCGCAATTGCTACTTTGAATGGTCTCACCTGTCCCACTCATCCCGCAGGAGTCTCGCACCTTCCGCTCCAATCACCTTGACAATGAAGGCTCTTTAAAAACTTTGTAAAACTAGGAGACGCGAGAAGTTCGAGGCGGCAAAGTTCCGAGGAGCGGATTGTAGATTACCTACATGAGCACCGGAGGAACGAAGACAACGACGAAATTCGATGTGTATACTAGTTTTTAAGCATAAGTGTAGAAACCTTTGCCGGACTTCTTACCCAGCCACCCAGCTTTAACGTATTTACGAAGAAGCGGACATGGACGGTACTTATCGTCACCGAAGCCTTCTTGCAGTGTTTCCATAATGTACAGACATGTGTCGAGTCCGATAAAGTCTGCGAGTGTCAGCGGCCCCATCGGGTGGTTCATTCCTAGTTTCATAATTTCATCGACCGCTTCTGGAGTTGCCACCCCTTCATACACAGCGAAAATCGCTTCGTTGATCATCGGCATTAAGATTCGGTTTGAGATAAACCCTGGGAAGTCGTTTACTTCTACAGGTACTTTTTTCAACTTTTTCGAAACCGCCTCGATCGTTTCGTACACATCATCTGCTGTTTGCAGACCGCGGATGATTTCTACAAGTTTCATAACCGGAACCGGGTTCATAAAATGCATGCCGATTACTTTTTCTGGACGAGCTGTCGCTGCTGCGATTTCTGTAATCGGAAGTGATGAAGTATTGGAAGCCAGAATCGCATGGTCTGGTGCAAATTGATCCAGCATCTTAAACAGCTGTGTCTTCACATCCATGTTTTCAACGATTGCTTCGATAACAAGGTCTGCCTTTGAAGCATTTTCTAACGAAATAGAAGAAGTCAGGCGAGAAAGGATATCTTCTTTCTCCACTTCCTCCATCCGTCCTTTTTCAACTTGACGGTTTAAGTTTTTTTGGATGGTTCCGATCCCTTTTTCTACAAATTCATCCTTAATATCATGCAAAATAACGTCATAGCCTGCCATCGCACATACTTGGGCGATCCCTGAACCCATTTGTCCTGCGCCGATCACCATAATGTTTTGAATGCTCATTGTGTTTGCCTCCCTTATGCTTTTACTTCAACCAAGATCGCGTCACCTTGACCGCCGCCTGAACAGATCGATGCGATTCCAAGTCCACCGCCGCGTCTTTTCAATTCATGTATTAATGTAAGTACGATACGTGTGCCGCTTGCACCGATCGGATGACCGAGCGCAACTGCACCGCCGTTTACGTTTACTTTTTCGAGGTCAAGTCCGGCAAGTTCTGCACTTGTTAAAGCAACTGCAGCAAATGCCTCATTGATTTCAAAAAGATCGATTTCTTCAAGTGTTTTTCCTGTTTTCTTCAAAAGCTCTGTGATTACAAGGCCTGGCGTTTTCGGAAAATCCTTCGCTTCTACTGCAATGGCCGTATGACCTAAAATCGTCGCCATCACGTCCTTTCCTTCTTTCGCTGCTCGTTCCTCACTCATTACGACAACCGCTGCCGCTCCATCATTTACGCCGGGGGCATTACCTGCTGTAATCGTGCCATCCTGCGAAAATACCGGACGTAATTTTGCTAAAGATTCTACTGATGTGTCTTTTCGCGGTGATTCATCTTTAGATATAACAATCGGATCACCTTTGCGCTGCGGCACTTCTACCGGAACGATTTCTTCTGCAAAAACACCGTTTTCGATCGCTTTATTCGCTAAATCATGGCTGCGATATGCCCACTCATCTTGACGCTCACGGGAAATCTCCATCTCTTTTGCTACATCGTTACCGTAGATTCCCATATGAACACCCGTAAAGGTACACGTTAATCCGTCATGTACCATCAAGTCTTTTACTGAGCTGTCACCCATTCGAAGACCCCAGCGTGCTTTCGGCATAATGTATGGCGCATTGCTCATTGATTCCATTCCGCCCGCAACGATTACTTCTTCATCACCTGCACGGATGATCTGGTCAGCCAGTGTGATCGAACGAAGTCCTGAAGCACAGACTTTGTTGATTGTTTCCGTTTTTGTCTCCCACGGCAATCCTGCTTTTTGTGCGGCTTGTCGAGAAGGGATCTGACCTTGGCCGCCTTGAAGCACACAGCCTAAAATCACTTCATCCACCGCTTCTGGTGCAACATTTGCGCGTTGAAGGGCTTCTTTAATCGCGATTCCGCCAAGATCTGAGGCTGTTAATGTACTTAATCCACCGCCGAACTTTCCAACTGGTGTACGTGCACCGCTGACGATTACTGATTTTGCCATATAAAAAACCTCCTTTTATTAAAAACACCTAAAAATTTTATTGATATTTTTGAAAGGGATTGCTCTTAGAGGTGGTTGATTTCCGTTTCAGGATGCTCGCTTTCCGCGGGGCGTGCGCTGAGCCCCCTCGCCGCTGCGCGACTTTTAGTGGTCTCAGCTGTCCCGCTTATCCCGCTGGAGTCTCGCACCTTACTCTCCAATCAACTTGTCAATGAAGAGGCTTTAAGAAAACGATACTTTAGCAGTCTGTTTTCGAAATAAAGTAACCGCTTTCAATTTGTGTATAAGACAAACCGAGCGAACGCTCAGTCGACTCCTGTTCAATAGGGAAGTCACCGTCATTTTAAAACGGTGACTTTATTCATTTACTGAACCACTTCTTGCTTTTGTGTTCCAAATAATGATTTTTCTAAAATTTCTACTACGTCTAATGTTTGAACTTGATCTTCTACTTCTTTCGCTTTTGTTCCATCGCTCAGCATCGTTAAGCAATAAGGACATCCGCTTCCAATCATGGTTGGATTAACAGCAAGCGCCTGCTCTGTTCGAGCTACGTTCACGCGCGAACCTGCTTTTTCTTCCATCCACATCATTCCGCCACCAGCTCCACAGCACATACCGTTTTGACGGTTACGGTCCATTTCCACAACTTTTACGCCCGGAATCGCTTTTAGAATATCGCGCGGCGGTTCATAAACCTCGTTGTATCGGCCTAAGTAGCATGAATCATGGTACGTGATCGTTTCATTTACTTCATGCTTCGGCTGAATCTTCCCTTCTTTGATCCACTCGGCAAGAAGTTCTGTATGATGATACACTTCAGCTTCCAGACCAAATTCAGGATATTCATTTTTAAATGTATTGTAAGCATGCGGATCAATCGTAATAATTTTCTTCACTTCATGCTTTTTAAACAATTCGATATTGGCATTCGCCATCTCCTGGAACATGAACTCGTTTCCAAGACGACGAGCTGTATCACCGGAGTTTTTCTCTTTGTTCCCTAAGATTGCGAACGTAATTCCTGCTTCGTTCATAATCTTTGCTAATGAAAGAGCAATCTTTTGCGAACGGTTATCGTAAGCACCCATGGAGCTTACCCAGAACAGATACTCGAATTCTTCTCCCGCTTTTTCCTTCTCTTTAACAGTCGGGATGACGATATCTTCTTTAAGTTCACGCCAGTTTTCACGCTCTTTTTTCGAGATTCCCCAAGGGTTTCCTTGCTTCTCGATATTTTTGATTGCACGCTGTGCCTCAGGATCCATCTTTCCTTCTGTCAGCACAAGGTAACGGCGCATATCGATGATTTTATCAACGTGTTCGTTCATAACTGGACATTGATCTTCACAGTTACGGCAAGTTGTACACGCCCAAATTTCTTCTTCTGTCATCACTTCGCCGATCATTGCCACATCATATGAAAGGGCAGATGAACCATCAACGCCAGCCGCTGTTTCCTGTGCTCCCTGTCCTCTGGCTGCAAAAGCAATCTGGTTGCCTTTTGTGTTTGAAAAAGCAAAGGCAGGCATCCAAGGTGTACGGGAAGTAACAGCCGCACCCTTCTCTGTTAAGTGATCGCGCAATTTTACGATCATGTCCATCGGAGACAGCATTTTCCCTGTTCCAGTTGCGGGACATACATTTGTACAGCGTCCGCATTCTACGCAAGCATACAGATCAACGAGCTGCTTTTGGTTAAAGTCCTCTATTTTGTTAACTCCAAAGACTTCTTGTGTTTCATCTTCAAAATTAATCGATGAAAGTTTTCCGACCTTATCTTTTCGGCCAAGCCATACATTCAGCGGCCCGGCGATTAAATGTGCATGCTTCGATTGAGGCACATACACAAGGAATGTTAGCAAGAACAATAAGTGAATCCACCAAGAGATGTAGAACAGGACGATCGATCCGGTTTTCCCTATAAATCCAAGGACAAATGCAAGTCCTGATGCGATAGGTGCTGTCCATTCATACGGCATGTCGTGCCAGATGATCTCAGACGCATTTCCTAACAAGACGGAAAGCATGAGACCGCCAATGAATAATAAAACCATCCCCGCTTTAAAACCGCGCTTCAGACGGACGAGCTTTTCGACATATCTTCTATAGAAAGCCCAAACCACTGCGACCAAAATCATTAACGTGATGATTTCCTGAAAAAACGTGAACCCAGGGTAAAGCGGTCCTAGAGGCAAATGAGATCCTGGATTGAGCCCTTTCCAGATAAAATCAATCGCTCCAAATTGGACAAGAATAAATCCGTAAAAAAACATGACGTGAATGATTCCGCTTTTTTTGTCTTTTAAAAGCTTCTTTTGTCCAAATACGTTCACTAACACAGCTTTAATTCTTTCTTGTACCGTGTTATCAAACTCTACTTTTTTCCCCAGCTTGATATATTCGTATCTTGTTTTAACCACATATGCGAATAAAAAAAGTGCGTAAGCGGTTACAAAAAGAAATGCAAGCCAGTTCGCTATCATTAAGCCGTTCATCCCTTATCTCTCCCTTCCCATCGCTGCAAACCTTATTCTTTCTCTTCCCATTATTCAAAAAGAAATTAATTTTCTGACATCATTATATCACAAAAAATAAATGAATGAGCATTCAGTCGACATCATCTTAAAAATTTTTTTCAAGGCTGCGGGTATACTAAAACAAAGTGATGTAATGAGGAGGGGCTTACTATGTGGATCGTGCTGATGCTGGCACTCTTAGTCATTTTAGTGGGGATTGATTTTTATTATGGACATAAAAGAATGATCAGCTTGGAGAAGCCTCCATTCCGGGCAAAAGGTGATATGCAATTTCTATCGACCGGGTATCATTTGTTCGATGCCCTGTTTGAAGACGTAAAAAACGCCGAGCATTATATACATATGCAATTTTATATTTTCCGGGATGACGAGTTAGGTACTGAACTTTGCCAGCTTTTACGAAAAAAAGCCCAAGAAGGTGTCGAAGTCCGTTTACTCGTTGACTATTTAGGGAGCAGAACGATAAATAAACAAACAATCGCTGACCTCACACAAGCCGGCGTTCACTTTCAATACAGCAATAAGCCCGGATTCCCCTTCTTCTTATACCGGATTAATCACCGAAACCATCGTAAAATAACTGTGGTTGACGGTGTTTTAGGTTTTATCGGCGGCTATAATGTCGGCAATGAATATCTCGGTAAAAACACGAAGTTCGGAGACTGGCGGGATTATCACCTTCGACTGGAAGGTCCGATTGTGTCCGGTTTAGAAAATGCTTTTATAGCCGATTGGAACCTTGCATCAGGAGAAGAAATACAACCGACGTGCTGGACAAATAAAGAAACAGCAACCTCTCATAATAAAGATTTTATGCTTGTTGGTTCGAACGGAAAAACAGCTTATCGGTTTTTTTATGAAAAAATACAGCGCTCACGAAAAAGTATATTTATTGGTTCACCATACTTCATTCCGGGTAAAAAGATGAATGGTGCTTTGCTTCGCGCACTCCAAAGAGGCGTATCTGTAACACTTCTCGTTCCGATGCATCCCGATCACCCTTTTGTACAGGAAGCTTCTTATCGTTATTTAGAACCGCTGCTTCAAGCGGGTGCTGTTATTTATCAATTTCACGAAGGATTTTATCATTCGAAAGTTCTCATTTTTGATGAAGCGTGGTGCGATATCGGGACAGCAAACTTCGACTTCCGCAGCTTCTTTTTTAACGATGAAATCAACTGCATCATAACTGATAAAAACGATATCCAAGAAGTAAAAAAGGGAATTGAATCAGACCTTGCCCGCTCAGAAAAATTAACAATTCAGCGGTTGGAAAAGACTCAGACACTTTGGGTGCGGCTGAAAGAAGGAATCGCTTTTATCCTTTCACCCATGTTGTAGCACAGAGATTAGAGGGGGACATACATGATTGTATCATTTGGATTTGTTTCGACCGCGTTGAATTTATATGAAGCTTCACCAGCCAAAACGATGACCTTTGCGACGTATCAAAAGCGTGAAAAAGAGGAAAGAGAAGCACAGCTCCTTTCCATCACAAAAAACAACCTGCAGCGCACGTTGCGGGTTCTTCATTATTGTGTCGCACACGAACTTCCCCTTTATCGTATGTCATCATCCATTGTCCCATTAGCCACACATCCGGAAGCGGGTTGGGATTTTTTGAAGGATACCGTTGATGAACGGAAAGAAATTGAACACCTCGTAAAAAAATACAACTTACGAACGAGCATGCATCCTAATCAGTTCACACTATTTACGAGTCCGCGCAAAGAAGTAACGTTAAACGCCGTAAAAGACATGCAATATCATTATGACCTTCTAAAAGGAATGGGGATTGAAGACCGAAGCTATATCAACATTCATGTTGGCGGTGCTTACGGAGATAAAGAATCTGCGTTGAAGCGATTTTATGAAAATATTACATTGCTGCCGGCTGATGTTAAAAAACGCATTACACTCGAGAACGATGATAAGACATTTACAACGGAAGAAACTTTGGCAGTATGCGAAAAAGAAAATATTCCGCTCATGTTTGATTATCATCATTACAAAGCAAACCCTGGAGAGACGCCATTAGAAGAATTATTGCCGCGATTTGTTGAAACATGGAAAAATACGGGCAGACCGCCAAAAGTACACCTTTCCTCACCTAAAGACGAAAAAGCGTACAGAAGTCATCACGATTATGTGAGCCCTGATTATGTTCTGCCGTTTTTTAAAATGATTTCTGATTTCACAGACGAGCTGGACGTTATGATCGAAGCGAAACAAAAAGACCGCGCAGCACTGAAACTCATCGAAGAGCTTTCAGGCGTACGCGGTTTTAAGAGATTAAATGGCGGTACGATTTTGATGTGAGGCTGTTTTTGCATACTTAGTTGCTCTAGTAAGTGGTGATTTCCGTTACAGGATGCTCGCTTTCCGCGGGGCAGGCGGTGAGCCACATTCGTACGTTTTACTTTTAAGTGTCTCACCTGCCCGCCTGTCCCGCAGGAGTCTCGCACCTTACACTCCAATCAACTTTTCAATGATGAGAAAGAGCTATACGAGCCAAAAGCAACAATCTTTTAGAAAAGAGCATGTTAATATACTCCCTTAGCTCTAAAGTGGGGATCAACCAATCCTCTCTTTGGTTACGAAAACAGCTTTATTTTAAAATATTTGCCGCGATCCAAAGGTAAAACTGATAGCCTAAATAAATACCGATAATTCCCATAATACCCGGAAGAGCTGGAGGAGCTGGAATCGGCAGTTTAAACAAGGCGAATACAAAACCGACGACTGCACCTGTAATTAAAGATAAAAGAATAATTTTCAAAAGAAATAGCCCCCATAACTCATTAAATTAGCAATCTTACATTATTAATATGGCACGGGCGGATAAGTTTATCCCTATTACCTCTTTGTTTCCTGTGATAGCTTGTAGTATTTCTTAAGTAAACGGATCTGTCCGCAATGTGCGATTTCATCTTCAAATACATGAAACCACTTAAAGTAATTATTGCTGGGCAGCTCCTCCCACCAAGGTGTTGTCTCATATAGCCACGAATCTGGAAGCTCCTGAAAAAGGCTTAACGTTTTTTCGCGCGTCTTTTTCAAATCTTCTATGTAAAAATCAGCTGTGTTTCCTGAGATGACTGTGGCAGCTTCCCCCAAACTTATTGCAGGTTCAAGTGTGTCTGCATATCGGTCGATCTCTTCTTCAGAGAGATGTGCGCCTTCAATACTTAAAAATTGATAGATCTTCTCGACCGCATTGAAATGAGCTAACAGCATCCCGATGGAGTTGCCTATTCCATTGATTCTGTAGTCCAGAGCTTCAGTGGATAAATCCTGAACGTGTCTTATTGTCATTTCTCTCGCATAGTTCATCATACTGATTAAAATGGAAAAGTCTTTCGAATAACCTTCGATCTCATCGATGATATATCGGTTTTTGTCAGATAGCTGCATAAAAAACCCCTCCTTTACTCTCTACTACTGAATTCAAGATAGTGGAGGGTTTTCCTTTTTCAGTTTTGTATGTGTTTCTCATATTTCGCATACTTTGTTGCTTTTGTAAGTAGTTGATTTTCTTTCCAGGTCTCGCACCCTCCCCTTCAATCAACTTCACAATGAAGGACTTCAAAAAAACCTCTCTGTAGCGACAATCTTATAGAAAGGCTGTTTTCGTATTCATTGTTGCTTTTGAAAGTAGTTGATTTCCGTTACAGGTTGCTCGCTTTCCACGGGGCAGGCGATGAGCCACATTCGTACGTTTCACTCTTAAGTGTCTCACCTGCCAGCCTGTCCCGTAGGAGTCTCGCTACCTTCCACTCCAATCAACTAGCAAAGAAGACTTTAAAAATGAGTTATGAAGCAACAATCTTTTAGAAAAAGTGCCTTAGAAAAGAGCCTCAAATAAAGAAAAAAACCTGCCAAATGACAGGTTTATCATCACTTTGTTTTGTTGATTCAGAAGCAAGAAGGTCTAGGAAGTAAAGTTTCGAGGAGCGGATAGTATTTTATATACTTGAGTACCGCAGAAACAATGCACCTGCGATTACTCGGTGCAACTCGTAGTTTTCGTGCAAGCTTTGCTCGTCACTGACGACGAGATTCGCAGCTTATCAATCAACAAATATTACATACGCTCAGGTGCTTCTACTCCAACAAGTTTCAACGCATTTTGAATCGTAATTTGTGTGGCTTTCATCAACGCGAAACGCGCTTCTGATTTTGTTTTGTTTTCTGGATCAAGTACACGCTCTGCGTTGTAGAAGCTGTGAAGTGCAGATGCGAGCTCGAATACATAGTTTGTTACACGGTGTGTAAGAAGCTTTTCTGCCGCCTCGTTAATCACCGCAGGGAATTCACCGATTTTCTTCAGCAATTCGAACTCTTTTTCAGAGTCGATCTGTGATAGATCAAGATTTCCCGTATAAGAAAGACCCATTTCCTCACCTTGGCGAAGCATGCTGCAAACGCGGGCATGCGCGTATTGTACGTAGAATACTGGGTTTTCGTTCGATTTCGAAACCGCTAAGTCCATATCGAAATCAAGATGTGTATCATTGGAACGCATCGCAAAGAAATAACGAGTTGCATCGATTCCTACTTCTTCCATCAGTTCACGCAACGTTACAGCTTTACCTGTACGTTTACTCATACGAACTTTTTCACCGTTTTGGAATAGTGAAACAAGTTGAATGATCATGACATCCAGCTGTTCTTTTTCATAGCCTAGTGCTTGAATAGCTGCTTTCATACGCGGAATATAACCGTGATGATCCGCTCCCCAAATATTGATCAGCTTGTCGAATCCGCGGTCAAACTTATCATTATGATACGCAATGTCAGGAGTTAAGTAAGTGAAAGAGCCGTCATTTTTGATGAGAACCCGGTTTTTATCATCACCATAGTCAGTCGTGCGGAACCATGTTGCTCCTTCTTCTTCATACACTACGCCTTTTGCTTTTAATTTTTCTAAAGCAGCATCGATTTTACCGTTTTGGTAAAGAGAAGTTTCAGAGAACCACACGTCAAAAGGAACACGGAATTCCGCTAGATCGTTCTTGATCTTTTCCAGTTCACGTTTCAAACCGTACTCACGGAAAAAGCTGATACGTTCGCTCTCTTCTTTTTCTAATAAAGAATCTCCGTACTCTGCAGCCAGGTCTTTTCCGAACTGAATAATATCCGCTCCGTGGTAGCCGTCTTCCGGCATTTCTTTATCTTGGCCAAGTGCTTGAAGGTAACGTGCTTCAATAGAGAAAGCCATGTTGTTGATCTGGTTTCCTGCATCGTTAATATAAAACTCACGGGATACTTCATAGCCTGCAAAATCTAAAATGTTGCAGATTGAGTCACCTACCGCTGCACCGCGGGCATGACCTAAATGAAGCGTTCCTGTTGGGTTCGCGGAAACGAACTCGACTTGGATCTTTTTATTGTTGCCATGCTCTGTACGGCCATAGTCTTTGTCCGCCTTAATAACCGTTGGAACCAGGTCTGTTAAATAAGCATTGTCCATATAAAAGTTAATAAAACCAGGGCCAGCGATCTCAACTTTTGCAATAGAGGCTTTGGATTTATCAAAGTTCGCAACCAATTCCTCTGCAATCGTACGAGGTGCTTTTTTTGCGATACGTGCAAGCTGCATCGCCATGTTCGTTGCATAATCACCGTGAGCTTTCTCTTTTGGTACTTCAAGAACAACTTCTGGAAGCTCTTCTTTTTTAGCAAGTTCTGCTTTTACTGCTGCATTTTCGATTTCGTCTTTTAAAAGCTGCTTGACCTGGTCAAGAATATTCATTTATTCTGCCTCCTGAAAATTTATTTTTATCCGATGTTTCCCTGTATGTTCACCTTGAAGAACCAGTTCATACGCAAGGTTCAGTTCCCCTGTCTGTTTTTGCTGGTTCCAGCGGAAATTCATTTGATGTGTGGTCGTTTCCATCCAAAGCTGGCCATATGGGCTGTCATACATCCCTTTAGTTGTCTGGCCAATCAAATATTTCTGTTTCATAGATACACTGCCTGAGCGGATGATCAGAATACCAGCGTGCGTGATTTTAATCACGTTGTTAACCATTCCTGCACCTTCGATCTCTTCTTTATACTGCAGGTATGTGACGTCGCCTTTTTTATAAAGTTTCCCGTCTGTCTTTGTGTGATGCTTTTCTTTCTCGCCGCTAAAATGGACTTCTGAGCTTATGGAAAGCGCAACAGACAATTCTGTATCTTGATCCATGCAAACAACACTTCCTTTTTTGTGTATAACCTTGTCTATAACCTATCCATTATAAAAGATTTAACCCGCATGCTTCAACCTTCTGAGGCTTTTTTGAAAAAACTCTTTAAATTATTGCCTTTAAACGAATGCTTTTACGATAAGATGAGTGCTTTTTTTTGGATTAGGGCCAAATTAAGCGTATGATAACAACGTGAAGATGAATTTAGATTTGAGGAGGATGAAGATGAATAACGAACGAATTTTACTTGTGAGCAGACCAAAAGGAACACCAGCGATGAGTGATTTCCGATACGAAGAAGCTGCAGTCCCAGAGCTTAAAGGTGATCAAGTACTCGTAAAAACAATCTATTTATCTGTTGACCCTTATATGAGAGGGCGCATGAATGACACAAAATCATACGTACCTCCCTTTGAATTAAACGAAGTCATTTCCGGCGGTATTGTTGGACAAGTCGTACAGTCTCTTTCAAGTGACTTAGCTGAAGGGGATTTTGTTATAGGCAACCTTCCTTGGCAAAAATATAATGTTGTAAACGATATTTCAGTACGAAAACTCGATTCAAATATCGCGCCGCTTTCGGCTAATCTTGGCGTCCTTGGCATGACAGGCTTAACGGCTTATTTCGGATTATTGGATATCGGGAAACCTCAAGAAGGTGAAACGGTAGTTGTGAGCGGTGCTGCAGGTGCAGTTGGCACGATTGTCGGTCAAATCGCTAAAATAAAAGGTGCCCGTGTTGTTGGAATCGCAGGTTCTGAAGAAAAAACGGCTTATTTAAAAAATGAATTAGGCTTTGATGAAGTGATTAACTATAAAACAGACAATGTTTTTGAGGCCTTGAAGGCTGCATGTCCTGGTGGCGTAGACGTTTATTTTGATAATGTCGGCGGGGAAATCTCTGACGCTGTCCTTCGCCTCCTTAATCATGGCGCTCGTATTCCAGTCTGCGGACAAATTGCTCTTTATAATCTTGAAAAAATGGACGTTGGTCCACGCATCCAAAGTCAGTTGTTAATTAACTCTGCTTTGATGAAAGGATTTATCGTGAGTGATTATGCGGCTCATTTTGAAGAAGGCGCGATGGAGCTCGCAAAATGGCTCATGGAAGGCAAGCTTTCATACAAAGAAAACATCGTTGAAGGTTTTGAGAACACAATTGATGCATTCCTCGGACTATTTAAAGGCGAGAATACAGGCAAGCAGCTAGTGAAAGTGGCTGAACCTGAGAATGTTTAAGATTGATTTTTAGTCAGGATTAACAAAAAAAGACTATGCAGGCGCTCAAGTGAGCAGCCTGCATAGTCTTTTTTCTTTATATTTCAAAAAGGGAAATAATCTTGATTAATACCAAGCACAAAAAGGAAAGCAGGCTTGAATATGCTGTGAAACCAAGTAAAATCACTTAGGCAGATCGGTAATAACAGGAAGGGAAATAAATTGTTTGGGGTCAGACCCCTACGTTAGTGGAAGGATCATCCTTACCGTCGTTCCTTCTCCCTCGACACTATCAAACTCAAGGTTTCCTCTATGCTCTTTCATAATCTTTGTGCTGACCATTAGACCAAGCCCAGTACCTTTTTCTTTCGTTGTGTAAAAAGGTTCTCCGATTCTTTTGAGACATTCAGCTGGAATTCCGCAGCCCTCGTCTTTTATTGAAAGCTGAATTTTGTTATCCTGTACTTCACCTTTAATATGAATAGTGCCTCCATCTTCCATGGCATCCATCGCATTTTTTACGAGGTTGATCAGCACTTGTTTCAGTTCATTTTCTTCTACTTTTATTAAAGGCAGTTCTTCACTTAAATCCGTTTCGATTTTAATATTTTGTACCACGGCCTCTGGCTGAAGAAGCGTTTCTACAAAAAGAAGAAGGTCATTTATTGATGTTTCTTTAAACAATTTAGCCTGTGGTTTTGCAAGCAATAGCAGCTGACTCATGATTTGATCGATTCGGTTTAATTCTTTATCCATGATCTTGTAAAATTGTGAAGCATCGAGGTGCTCGTTTTCTTGTATGAACTGGATAAATCCTTTAAGTGATGTTAAAGGATTACGGATTTCATGCGCAACAGAGGCAGCGAGCTGGCCGACGATCGAAAGTTTATCCGATTGTCTAAGAATCTCTTCTGATTTTTTCCGCTCCGTTATATCCCGGGTTACCCCAATGATCTCAGTTACTTGCCCCTCTTCATCAGTAATACTATTACAGGAAGTTTCGAGCCATACGTAATGTCCTTCTTTATGCTTCAGCCTGAACTGAACAATACAAGATGATGGCCCTGACATTAGTTGTTCATGACCTTTTAAAGAAGCTTCTTTATCATCTGGATGCAAAATACCATAACCCGTTTTTCCTATCATTTCTTCTGGATCTCTGCCTAAAAGAGCTATGCAAGCAGGCGAAACATACGTGTACGTTCCATCAGGCTTATGTGTTGTGATCATATCCATAGAATGTTCGGCTAACAGTCTGTATCTCGCTTCACTTTCTTCCAGGAGGACCCTCGATTCAATTTTTTCAGTTACTTCCCTGCCAAATACGAGTAGGTTTTTCCGTGTACCGTCCGGATTAAAGACCGGAATTTTATACACATCAAAAAAACGAAGCCCTCCGTCTTTTGCCGGAACATATTCATCACAGCGAACGATTTCTTTCGTTTGCCAAACTTGTTCATCTGTTTCGATACAATACTCAAAAACTTCACGATAGAACGGCCGGATCACCGCTAAGTCCGCATCTGTCTTACCTGTAAATGAATATCCTTTCAAATCAAACAGTTCGCCTACAAAGTCGTTCGCAAACACAAAACGCCCATCCCCGTCCTTTATTCCTATAAAGTCGGGTACGAGGTTCATTATTGTTTTTAACAAGGGCTCTTGTGTGGAAGGAATAATCGCAGGTTGCTGCTGGAATACAAAATAATGATACATTTCCTCATAAACAGGTAAGGCTCCCCTTTTTATTTCTACGGGCATTACGCCATTATTCGTGATCAGTGTACCTTCATTTCTTTCATGATGAAGCATTAAAAGGTCCGTAACCGAACGTCCTGCTTGAACATGTTCAAAACCGTACAATAACTTAAATTTTTCATTCACAGCTGTAATTTTGTTATCTGAATCTGCAAGAATGACAGCATCTGATAAATGATTAATGAAATCATAAACAAATTGCATTTCTTTTGTATCCGCTCCCAAGGTCGATTTCCCTCCTTTTTCTTTTTATTCTCATAATTTTACTATAGCAAAAAAGTCGCAATGGGATAACATAATTCGACAATAACCGATAAACACTTTACACATTTTATACATTTCGGTCTATTTTATCTGAACTTTCCATTGCTTTCTTTTGAAGCATTCGATATATTTATTGTTTGTAGGAGGTCTGACCTCTCTATCATGCATAAAACTACTTAACCTATTTAGTGAGGGATTTATATATGGGTGCTATTGGATTATTATTCTCAGGCGCAGCGTTATTTTTAAACAGTTTAATGCTGCTCGGAAAAGCGGAAGAAAAAAGTGTAGCGTTTTTTAATATATTGGTCGGAGCCCTTCAAGTGGTTACGCCGGTTTATCTCATTATGATTTCAGATCAATCAAACTGGTCTATGTTTAACAATGGGGCTGTTTTTTTATTTGGATTTACGTATCTTTATTTAGGAGCAACGATTCTAAAAGGATTCGATTCTAGCGGACTCGGCTGGTATTCATTATGGGTGGCCATGATGGCGCTCGTTTATGCAGCTGTTTATTACATTCAGGAAAATGATGTTTTGAACACGTTTATCTGGGTCATGTGGGCATTTTTATGGTTCCTATTCTATCTATCATCCGCTCTTAAAAAGCCGTATGAAGCATATATTGGAAAAGTCGCTTTTGTACAATCTTGGGTAACCTTAACGCTGCCATCCCTATTCATGCTGCTTGATCTTTGGCAGATTGAAAAACTTCAGCAGATTTGGATCTATGTATGTGCGGCATCTTGTTTTTATTTTGCCGTAACAGCCGTGTTGTTTTTCAGAACACAGCAAAAAGAAGAAGTGCTTCAGGAAGAAATCGCATAATAAAAGGACCGATCTCCATGCAGATCGGTTTTTTTGTGTTTTGAGGAGTTTTAAATTCAAATATGCAAATTAAGTGGTGATATAAGATGAAAATCGATATATTCGTCATTCAACAAAAAAATCCCGGACACAGCTGATAAACTGCGTCCGGGATTTTAATCAATCAACCGAAATTATTTCACCCAGCCAAGCAAAATTTCACGAAGGAACTTGCTCGCTGCGATTGGTGTTTGTTCGGATGAGTCGTAAATGGGAGCAACTTCAACTAAATCCGCTCCAATGATGTTAATGTCCGCTTGTGCGATCGATTGAATCGCTTCAAGAAGCTCTTTCGATGTGATACCGCCTGCTTCAGCCGTTCCTGTTCCAGGTGCTGCAGAAGGATCAAGTACATCAATATCGATCGTAACGTAAACATTATGGCCTTTTAATGTTGGAAGCACTTTTTTCAATGGTTCAGCCACATCAAACTTGAACATGTGCATGCCGCTTGTTTTTGCGAATTCAAACTCTTCTCGCATACCAGAACGGATACCGAATGAATATACATTTTCTGCTCCGATCAGGTCACACACTTTACGGATCGGTGTTGAGTGAGAAAGCACTTCTCCTTCATATTGCTCACGAAGGTCAGCATGTGCATCAATATGAATAACCACATAATCATCATATTTTTGCTTTAACGCTTTAAATACCGGCCAAGTTACAAGATGCTCTCCACCCATGCCAAGAGGGAACTTGTTGTCGTTCAATAATGTTGAAACGTACTCTTCGATCATATCTAGAGAACGCTGCGGGTTACCAAACGGCAATGGAATATCCCCTGCATCAAAATAGTTTACTTCTTCAAGATGCTTGTCCATGTAAGGGCTGTACTCTTCCAGGCCAAGAGAAGCTTCACGAATTCTAGCAGGTCCAAAACGGCTCCCCGGACGGAATGATACAGTCCAGTCCATTGGCATACCGTAAATAACAGCGTCCGCACTTTTATAATCAGGCTTACTTAAAATAAATACATTTCCAGAATAAGCTTCATCAAAACGCATATTCAAACACTCCTTTATAGGTAAAAAATTAAAATGCGGGGAGCTTCAAACAAAGCCCCCCTCACTAATTATTTCAATAGGTCACTTACAAACTTCGGCAGTGCAAATGCTGCTGTGTGAAGCTGTGGTGTCCAATATTTTGTTTCGATATCATGGAAACGCTCAGCAGGTACTTCTAATGGATCGTGTTTCTTTGATCCGATCGTAAACGTCCAAAGTCCGCTTGGGTATGTTGGAATGTTCGCTGTGTAAAGACGCGTGATTGGGAAGATCTCGCTAACATCACTGAAAACTTGAGAAATCAACTCAGGTGTGAACCATGGGTTGTCCGTTTGAGCAACAAAGATTCCGTCTTCTTTTAACGCCTTAGAGATTCCTTCATAAAATCCTTTTTCAAAAAGCTTAGCTGCCGGTCCAACAGGCTCTGTTGAGTCAACCATGATAACATCATACTCGTTTTGGCTTGTTGCGATGTGCATGAAGCCGTCGTCTACTTTTACATCAACGCGCGGGTTCTCTAATTCACCTGCGATTTCAGGCAAGTACTTTTTAGAGTACTCGATTACTTTTCCGTCGATTTCAACAAGTACTGCTTTTTCAACCGATGGGTGCTTCAGAACTTCACGGATAACTCCGCCGTCTCCACCGCCAACGACTAATACGTTTTTCGGGTTTGGATGTGTGAAAAGAGGTACGTGTGCTACCATCTCATGGTATACAAACTCGTCTTTTTGCGTTGTCATAACCATGCCATCCAGGATCAGCATGTTTCCGAATTCTTCTGTTTCTACCATATCCAGCTTTTGAAATTCTGTTTGCTCAGATACATACGTTTTGTTGATTTTCATTGTAATTCCAAAATTCTTCGTTTGTTTTTCAGTAAACCAAATACTCATATTGGTCTCACTCCTAATCTATATTTGAAATGCCAGGCATCGTTGTTTCAACTTTTTACAAACAAAATGATTATAGCATTCTCACCCTTAGATTCCAATTTAATTTTTGTAAAAGATGTCTTTATAATGTTCGGTGCCTTTGAAGGCGGTTAATTTCCGTTGCAGTGACTCGCTTTCCGCGGGGTGTGCGGTGAGCTCCCTTATCGCTTTGCAATAGAGTGATCTCACCTGCCCACTCATCCCGCAGGAGTCTCGCCACTTCCACTCCAATCAACTTTTCAAAGAAGCAATTCATAAAATCTTTTAGTAAGAACCTTACAGAAACTCCACAATGCATGTACAAGCTCCACAATAACGGTACCCTTTTGCGTCGATCAATATTCTTTATCTTTAAAATTAGGCATTTTACCCTGTTTCTTTAGTCAGGCTTATAAGGCTTCCAAAAAGTGCTATAATGATAGTAGCGCCAGAAGGACAGCGGCCGGCGCATTCCCTTTTTAAAACTGGAGCTGGACATCTCGCGGATATCCGCAGCTTTACAGTTAAGGGGGGGTGATGCCTCTGACGATTTTTGAGGCGTTGATGTTTGCGGTCGCTTTTAGCTCGCTTATCGTTACTGTCCTTACGTCTAAAAATAAATAGGCCTCTGTCATACTCGTAAAGGCGCCCTAAGTCTCTTCAGGCTTTGCGGTTAGCTTTTCCGGCTCGTGTGTTTTCTGGCGCAAAAATGCCCGTGTTTTTATGCACGGGCGTTTTCTTTTATTCTCCATAATTCTATTTTCGTTGCAAAAAATTATAGTCTCTCAACATTCAAAAAACAGCCGGCGGTACCCCGCTTCCGGCTGCTTTTCCACTCAATAATTGGAACTTACTTTAATGATCCATTCTATGACCGTGTCCCAATCTTCTATATGAATTTCATGTCCCGTTCCTTCAAGTTTTACGAATTCGGCATGCGGAATAGCTTTGGCAAGCGCCTGGCCATGCTCTATTGAAAGGGCAGGATCTTCTGTTCCGTGAATGATGACTGCCGGCACGCTGATTTCACCCATACGGTCCAGGTATTCTTCACCGCCGCCCAAGAATATATAGTTGAAACGGCTTTGAATTTGTCTGGAGCGATTGTACTCTTTTTCAGCAAGCTGGTACATTCTTTTCTTTTCAAAAGGCTTAGAACCTGATAGCGTTTCCCATCCGCCGGCCAGGTAAGCGATAGACGATGCTGAATCTGACCAATCGATCGCAGCACTTTTTGCATGATAAGCTAAGATCCTTTGATCCATCTGCGGCAGTTCAGCCTGTGCTTTTCCAAATACACTTGATGCGATAATCGTTAGGCTATGAATACGTTCAGGATACTTAACCGCTATAATTTGTCCTAACATCCCGCCAAGTGACATGCCTGCGATATGAGCTTTCTCAATCGAATAGGCGTCCAGAACTCCAATTGCATCATCTGCTAAATCCGTGATTGTATAGTTGGATGTACCTGGTTCATAAACTGTAGACATCCCCAAATCACGATGGTCATAACGAATTACGAATCTCCCTTGTTCAGCAAGGCGTTTACAAAATTTTTCATCCCACCAATCCAGTGAGGACATTGCTCCCATTATGAGCAGTACAGCTGGATCTTTAGAGTCTCCGAAGCTTTCAGTATAAATTTCTACTTTATTTGATATTAATAGTTGTTGTTTCATCTGTTAATCCTCCGTGATTTTATTTTCATATCGCTTTTTTACAGCGCAGAACAAATCATCTCTCAACGGAGTTTATTGGCCTGCACTTAGAATTATCGATGTTTGATCCACTTGATAATCATTTGCGTGGCCTCCTTCTTTATATTGTGCTGAGGGATTACTCACACAAAATAAATTTTAACATATTTTTCTAAATCCAAGCCTGACTATTTCCAAATTCATACAAATTGACTAGAAAAAAAGGACTTTATCCAAGTCCTTTTCAGCTTATGTTTCTCTATTTTTCTACTAAACACGTGCCAAAAGCTGTTTCGTCCGGTCTTTCGCTTCTGCCATTACTTTTTCTTCATCGATCATCGTCAGTTCACGGCCGCGCATTACCATTTTCCCATCAATGATGACCGTGTCCACATCTTGTCCTGTTGCTGAATAGACGAGCAGATTAGCAGGTTCATGACTCGGGGTTAAGTGAAGCTTATTCATGTCCATCAAGATGATATCTGCTTTTTTCCCTATCGTTAACGAGCCGACATCTTCCCCGATTCCTAAAATATCCGCTCCGTTTTGGGTTGCCATTGTCAGTACATCATGTGCACTTAAACTAGCAGCATCCTCATACTTCAGCTTCTGGAACCAGCTTGCGGCTTTCATCTCGAAAAATAGATCAAGAGAGCTTGCACTCGCAGGCCCGTCCGTTCCGAGACCTACTTTTACGCCAGCCTCTATTAGTCTTTTAACATCGCTGATCCCGCAGCCTAACTTCGCGTTGCTCACTGGGTTATGAATGATTCCGCCCTGTACTTTTTCTAACGTTTTAAAGTCTTCATCATTAAAATGAACCCCATGGGCCAGCAGTACCGGACGCTCAAAAACTCCAGCACTCTTCAAATACTCGACAGGCCGCATCTTATATTTTTCTAAAATCATGCGCTCTTCGTCTTTCGTTTCAGCGAGATGAATGTGCATCGGAACATTTTTCGCTTCAGAAAGCTTCACCGCTGCTTTTAAAAATTCAGGCGGACACATATACGGTGAATGCGGCGCAATCATCGTCGTAATCCTTCCGTTACCTTTTCCGTGCCAGCGATCCACTACATCTGACGCTTCTTTCAAACGTCCTTCATAATCGTCATCCATCGCGATCAACCCTCGTGCAATTACTGCGCGAATCCCTGTGGTTACAGCCGCTTCCCCTATTGTATCCATCCCGATGTACATATCCGCGTAAGACGTCGTACCGCTTTTGATCATTTCAGCCATTGAGATCATAGCACCTGAGTAGCGGTCCTCATCATTCATCTTCATTTCTACCGGAAGCATTTTTTTGTTCAGCCATGTCATTAGGGGAACGTCATCACTATAACAACGCAACAGTGACATTGGCGTATGCTGATGCCCGTTCACGAGGCCGGGTAACGCCAGCATCCCTTTGCCATCCACCGTCTCTTCCGGTTCATCATGAGAAAAATCTCCAATGTTCTCGATTCGATTTTCACGAACCAAAATATCGCCAGACTTCACTTGCCACTTACCGTTTTCACCGATCGTCATATATTGAATGTTTTGTATAAGCATTACCGTACCTCCTGTCTACCTGCCATTATAGCATTTCATTCCTTGCTTACGTTTAAGAGCCGCACTTTTTCACCATACTATCTAATAAAAAAACGGCTAATAAAAAGCGTTCGGATGATAAGGAGGGTCGGAAGGTGAAGTTTTGGAAGATCTTAAAGGAAGCGACGAAAGAACAAAAAATACGCTGGATCAAAAAATGGGGAGCCATCACCTTTGGAAGTTTTGTTTTAGGATTCATAGGATTGTTACTGCTTGCTAAACTCATGGGTCCGCCAGAGCTGCTCGTTCCGCAGACAACGACCCTTTACGCAGCAGACGGCTCGAAAATCGGTGAGATCAATAACAAAGCACAAAACCGGTATTGGGTTCCACTGAAAAAAATAGATAAAGACGTGATAGATGCAACGATTTCCATTGAGGATAAAAGCTTCCGCAAGCACCATGGGTTTGATCCAAAAAGGATCGCAGGCGCTCTATTAGCGGATGTTAAAGCTGGCGCTAAGGTACAAGGTGCAAGTACGATTTCTCAGCAATATGCGCGGAATCTTTTTTTAACACACGAAAAAACGTGGCGAAGAAAGTTGCAAGAAGCTTTTTACACGATGCGTCTGGAGATGAGCTATTCGAAGGATGAGATTTTAGAAGGCTATTTAAATACGATCTACTACGGCCACGGCTCTTATGGCATTCAGTCCGCTGCCCGCTATTATTATGGCAAAAACGCCGATGACCTGACACTTGGAGAAGCAACCATGCTCGCAGGCATCCCGAAAGGCCCGAGCTACTACTCTCCTATCTACAACGAGGATCATGCAAAAAAGCGACAAGATATCATCCTCACTTCTATGGTAGATGATGGACTGATTAAAAAAGAAACGGCCCTACAAGCTGAAAAGGAAAAATTACATTATGTAAGAGAAGAGAAGGAGAAAGTCACTGCAATCGCTCCTTATTTTCAGGATGCGGTTATGCGCACTTTGAAAAGCGAGCTCAACATCAACGCCAATTCCCTTCAATTCGGCGGATTGAACATTTATACAACGCTCGATCCTAACATGCAGGCAGTTGCCGAACACACGATTGAGAACCGAATTATCGATAATGAAAAAATTCAAACCGCACTTGTTGCCATGGATCCGCGTACTGGAAACGTAAAAGCACTTGTAGGAGGAAGAGATTTTGAAAAAAGTTCGTTCAACCGCGCTATCCAAGCAAAACGGGCACCAGGTTCAACATTCAAGCCCTTCCTATATTACACAGCACTCGAACACGGCTACACACCATCGACACCCATCAAGTCAGAACCAACAACGTTCGCAATGGCAGACGGGGTAACAGAATACAAACCGAAAAACTTTAAAAACCGCTACGCCAACGATTTTATCACGATGGCCCAGGCTTTAGCACTATCCGACAACATCTATGCGGTAAAAACAAATCTTTATCTCGGTCCTGAAAAGCTCGTCAAAACCGCAAAGAAATTCGGCATTAAAAGCCCGCTCGCAAGCATCCCTTCCCTTGCACTCGGTTCAAAAAGCGTAGGGGTGATGGAGCTGACGAACGCATATGGTGTTTTCGCCAATGGCGGCAAGAAAGTAGATCCCGTATTTATCACAAAAATCACAGACTCTAAAGGAAAAGTACTTTATAAAAAAGAGTACAAAAGCGACCAAGTTATCGATGAAAACAAAGCCTTTGTGATGACCGACCTCATGACCGGTACATTCGATGAGAAACTAAATGACTATACGAGCGTTACCGGGTCGAGCATCAATCAGTACTTAACACGGCCGATGGCTGGAAAATCCGGATCAACCCCGACCGACAGCTGGATGGTCGGTTACACTCCGCAGCTCGTAACAGGCGTTTGGGTGGGGTACGACGAAGGCAAAGAGTTGCATGATATTAATGACACTGGCTACTCCAAGCGAATCTGGGCGTATTTTATGGAAGGAGCATTAAAAAATAAACCGATTCTGTCCTTCCATCAGCCAAAAGGAGTCGTTGCTGTCACAATCGACCCGACAGACGGCAAGCTGGCAACCGACAGCTGTCCGGTTACACGCATCTCCTATTATGAAAAAGGAACCGAACCCGTCGATTATTGTGACGAACATGGCGTTTCAAAGAAAGTGAAAGAAAAATTGAAGAAAACCGAAGAGAAAAAAGGGTTTTTTAACCGGATTTTCTCTTGGTAAGCCAAAAACCCCCTGCCAGATGCTGATTTGCAGGGGGTTTATCATGTATAAGTTTCGATAAATTCAACATTATTTTCGATAAATCCAAATTATTTTCGATAAATTACACTTTAACTTCGATAATGCCACACTTTTGGTACATATAACCACGCGTCCGCATCAATCGACAACCGCCAAACTTCAAATTTAAAAGACAAAATAAAATGCCCGGAAGCTCACTGCGTAGCCCCGGGCACTTTATTGTCCTAGCACATTGTGTGTACAATGCTAACCTTAGTTTAATGGAAGTGCTTTCTTGTCACAAGTTTTTAAAAAAATGTTCAAAAAAGGTTCATAATTTTGCCATTTTTATTCCACTAATGATTTGATTTCATCACTCGAACGGTTGAACATTTCTTCATCATGCTCTTTTAAGAAATGACCAAGAATGCGTCTTGCATGATCATCCATGTTCTCAACCATTACACGGCCTTTCATGGATTTGTCCATGCGGTTTACGTGCTCTGGCAAACTTTTATAGCCCCGGCGCGCTTCCTTATCCACCTGCATCTCGCAAGCTGTCAATCCAAAATAATACGGACCATGAGCCCCGCGGTTGATCGTTACCCAAACGAGCCAATACAATCTTGGGTTTGGCGTATCTTCACGATTTGGAGTGAACTTCACTCTTTTTTCAACTTCACTTCGTGCATGCATCGCACCCATATCGATATAAGCAACCGCATCCTCCACGTCAACGATTACCGGAGTAACATGATCGAGTGTTAAACTTCCGACACCATAGCCGCCATGCCCATCTGTTGAATCACCGCTGATGATAGTGAACCCCATACCTTTTTTCTTTTTATCGCCGTCTTTGGCGTTATCATTGGAATTGAAAAAATCTTTCATACTTCCAGCTCCTCTAAACATTCATTATTAACACGTATTGTATCACAAATTGAAAGAATCTCTCAGTAAGATACATTCTAAAAGGGTGGTTCATATGCTTTGTTGCTCTTATAAGTGGTTGATTTTCGTACACGCCGATCAACCTGTCATTGGAGTCCAATTACAAAAATCCCAATCTTTTGGAAAAGAGAGTTTAGAAAAGTGCATTCGAAAATAGGTTGAACATTTCCTTAAAAACGAATATTATATAACATGTACTTATAAATCGTTCGTATTTCGGAGGTTAATACCATGCTTTCATCCTTTTTTAAGTTAAAAGAACTTGGTACAAATGTAAAAACGGAACTAATTGCCGGCCTTACAACATTTTTAACGATGGTCTACATCGTGATCGTAAATCCAATCATTCTTCATTCAGCCGGTGTACCCTTTAATATCGTATTCATTGCGACCATTATCTCAACCGTTGTTGGGACGCTTTGGATGGCCCTTTTTGCCAACTATCCGATTGCCATTGCACCTGGAATGGGGTTAAACGCGTATTTTGCGTTTTCTGTCGTCGGAAACCATACAAACATTAACTATCAAACTGCCTTTGGGGCTGTTTTTGTTGCTGGTATCTTATTTGTCATTTTATCTTTAACCCCTTTTCGTTCAAAACTAATCGAGTCAATCCCAGCTAACCTGAAACACGGGATCACAGCGGGGATCGGACTTTTTATTGCCTTTATCGGTATGCGTTTGTCAAAAATTATCGTGGCACATCCCGTGAACTTAGTTGCTCTTGGTGATTTGCATTCTCCAACCGTAATGCTTGCTCTCGCAGGTCTTGCTATCACATTAATCTTAATGGCACTTAACGTAAATGGCGCATTGTTCTTTGGAATGATCATCACAGGAGCAATCGCATACTTCACACATATTTTAAAATTTAAAGAAATCGTGGCAGCACCTAAAATGCCAACAGAATTTTTTATTTTTGGTGACCCAATCACTGCATTTGCCGATGTGTTCCACTATGGATTATACGCCGTTGTCTTCTCATTCTTGCTTGTTACGATTTTTGACACAACGGGAACGATGGTCGGTGTAGCAGAACAAGCAGGCTTAATGAAAGGAAACAAAATGCCTCGTGCACGCCAAGCGCTTCTAGCTGACTCTATCGCAACGACAGTCGGTGCTGCTTTCGGTACGAGCCCGACAAGTGCGTACATCGAGTCTTCGTCAGGGGTTGCCGCTGGCGGACGTTCAGGATTAACTTCTGTTGTTGTTGCCCTGTTGTTTGTTGTATCAGCCTTTTTCGCACCGCTCGTAGGCACGATTTCAGACCTTGCAGCAATCACAGCTCCAACATTAATTATCGTCGGAAGCTTGATGCTCGGTTCACTTAGCAAGATCAACTGGAGCGAACTTGACGAAGCGTTCCCTGCATTCCTTATTATTTTAACGATGCCGCTCACGTCCAGTATCGCAACTGGAATCGCGCTCGGATTCATTTCTTATCCGATTTTAAAAATCGTAAAAGGCAAGTGGCGTGAAGTTCCATTCCTCGTTTACTTGTTTGCTGTATTATTCTTGTATCAATTAGCGTTCTTGCCGCATTAAAAAAGGCGTTTTCGTAAACTTTGTTGCTTTTGAATGAGGTTAATTTACTCTGCAGCGGCTCGCTTTCCTCAGGGTGTGCGGTGAGCCCATTCGTCGCTTTGCGACATTTAATGGTCTCACCTGTCCCACTCATCCTGTAGGAGTCTCGCCCTTCCGCTCCAATTAACTTTTCAAAGAAGAACTGCTAAAGCAACAATCTTTAAGAAAAGAACGTTGAGAAATGAGCCAATAAAAAGACCGGACGCCCCACATCAAATTGGGTGCTCCCGGTCTTTTTTTCATTCTCTTTACTTCTTATCAAACACAACAGCAATATCATGCTTTTTTTCGTCTTCAAAAAATGTTTTCGTGATGCGGTAGGTTCCTGCTTCTTTTTCTTTTAATTCAACCGGCTGTTCATAAGCTTCTCCAGCTTTTACTTCGATCATCTGCTCGGTAAACATTTGATCGGTATTCACTTTTTCCCATTTGCCGTCCGTCCATTTTTCAATCTTATAAGCCGTTCCAGTACCGACGTTCTTTTCTGAACTGTTTTTCAAAATTAATTTTCCTTGGTTCTTGCCTTCTTCTCGTTTCCATTCCGCTTTCACACCCGCTTGTTCGGCAGGAATTTCGTTTTTCACTCCAGGTGCACCGCTATTCTTATCTTTTATAGGCTCTGGTTTATTTCCACAGGCCGCCAAAAGGACCATTAGACACGACATAATAATTAACCAATTTTTTCTCATCATGATGCCTCCTTTGTCCATTAGTCGCAAACTTCCATACAAAGGTTTCAATTTACACGCCGTTTATCTTTTATGATGAGTGGATATGCTGAATAAAGAAGGGGTGCACTCATGAAACTATGGCTTGCTGTATATCTCATTTCGCTATGTTTACTAGCTCTTGGAATTGGTTTTTATGCAACGAAACTCTATGAAAAAAATATATCATTAGGCTTTATCACTACGTTGCTCGCGATCATCTTTCCTTTTAGTATTTTCATATTCAGTGTGTATCTTTATGGCCTATACAACCATGGACACCCGCTGCAGTTTAGATGGTAAACAAAAAACCTGTCCTCTAGCAGACCGTGGATCGCTATCAAACAGGTTGATTTTCTATTGAATTTGGGTCTTTAAGTCAGCAATATAACCGAAAGCCTCTTCCATTTCTTCTTCCGTATACTTTTGCTTCGCTTTTACCGTCTGAACTTTTTCTTTGATTTCTTCTTTTTCCAGCTTATCAAAATACATAATCGTCGAAACGAGTTCCAAAAAACGTGAAGACTGTTCATTCATTGAACGAACACACGTCCCGAGCATCTCAATGGCAGTTCCGTAAGTCGAAAGAAGTTTGTTGCCTTCTTCGTTCACCTCATAGCGATATTGATAATACCCGCTCACTTTTTCTTTCACTTCATGTATGTATCCCATGTTGCAAAGCTCTTCAATTTTCAGTGTCAGCTCTTCTGAATACGGTCCGTAAAAGTGAAATTGATACTTTTCTTGAAAAGGAAAATTCAGCTTTTTTGCGATGTACACCATCTTTTGAAGCTTCTTACGTCCAATTACTTCTCCGGCTTCTTGTATCAGTGTGACAACCTTTAAATGATCCTCAAACACAGCACTTCCCCCTAACATCCTTTTTCGTTCTATTTATTTTGCTGTTTTCGTTAACTTTGGTGCACTTGTAAGCAGTTGATTTCCGTACCAGTTTGCTCGCTTTCCTAGGGGTGTGCGGTGAGCCCACTCGTCGCCTTGCGACATTGAATGGTCTCACCTGTCACACTAATCCCTAAGGAGTCTCGCAACTTCCTCTCCAATCAACTTAAACATACATGCACGTTAGTCTTTTTATTTATATAAAATCTCTTTTATCTGCTCTTTCAGTGTTTCGTCTTTGATTTGTTCAATTAAGTCAAGCGGATAATACAGCTTGTGATCTGTACGCCTCTTGCCCGAGATCGCTTCTACCACATCGGATTCCCGCGACAGCTCACGAATCTCACCGTTCGGCTTCAGCAGGTTGATCGGCAATCGTTCTTCTTTTTCACCCGGTCTATAAAAATCGTACGGGAGATCAGATGATGAATCGATGACTAAATAATATTTCGGGTTGATACCCGCCTGGTCAAAATAACCCGATAACAGATGGCCGTCTGTAAAAGAAACCATCTCTCTATATTTAAAAAGCTTGCGATTAATAAATCGGTGACATAAATCTTTTAAAATGGAATCTTCTTCGTCCATCCACGCCTGAAAATAAAAATGAATGGTCCCTTCGTCTAACGAAATATAATCTTCTAATGAAACATTTCCTTCAAAGAGCGTTTTAAAATGGGTAATCTCTCTTTTAAAGGTATACCTTGTTTCATAGAGCTCTTTCGCTCGATGCAAGATTTTACTTAAAATCACTTCTGCACTTCGAGTAACCGGATGAAAGTATACTTGCCAGTACATTTGATAGCGGCTCATAATATAATCCTCTACCGCATGCATACCACTGGATTTAATGACGACACCATCCTCAGTCGGCCTCATCACACGCAAAATCCGTTCAATATCAAAATTCCCATAGCTGACACCTGTAAAATAAGCATCACGAAGCAAATAATCCATTCTGTCTGCATCGATCTGACTCGAGATCAGACTCACGATCAGCTTGTCCGGATGTGTTTTCGCAATCACTTCGGCTACTTGCTTCGGAAAATCGTCTCCCATTTGCATAAGGATCTCATTTACTTCTGTATCGCCTAAAATAATCTCGCGGCTGAATTCCTCATGGTCCACGCCAAACACTTTTTCAAACGAATGAGAAAACGGTCCATGTCCCACATCATGAAGGAGTGCTGCGGATAAAACAAGCAATCGCTGTTCGGGATCCCATGTTTGTTTTTCCTGAAAAATATCAATGATTCGCCTTGTAATCTCGTAAACACCAAGAGAATGGCTAAAGCGACTATGTTCTGCTCCATGAAACGTTAAATAGGTCGTGCCAAGCTGCCTGATTCTGCGCAGTCTCTGAAACTCTCTTGTACCGATCAAACGCCAGATCAGTTCGTCACGAACGTGGATATAGCGGTGAACGGGATCTTTAAACACTTTCTCTTCGTGCATCTTTCCTAATGGTTTAGCCATTGAATTTTTCCCTGCTCCTTCTTACTGCATTTATAGGTAAGAGTTCTAGTAAAAAAGAAAAATCCCTTCCTCAATCATTTTGTTAAAGAAGGTATTTTCTGCTCGAAATTTGTCATAGATTCTATTAGAGTATACCCATTGTATCGTTTTACTAACTCGTAAAACAACCACTATTTTTTCTAGGACCACCGAGTTTATATCGGCAAAAAAAGCACAAAATCCACATTTTCTTACACTTTGAATTTGGGTTATACTAGATATTGCTTAATACGGAAATGATAGATTTATATAGATATGGCAGGAGGAACATTCGATGGATCAGGAAAGAAGAGAACGAAATGGACAAGCGTGGAGCAACAGTTCTTATCAGGCATGGGTCAACCGTTTTGGCGCGCCTGAAAAAGCAGTGACACGCATACAAAAAGATCCAAAGCGCCGTCTGCAGCCCTTAGATTCCTATATTGGTGATGTGTCAGGAAAAAAGATCGTGAATTTACTAGGTTCGCACGGCAGTAAAGCTGTTGCGCTAGCCATGCTGGGAGCGGATGCGACGGTTATTGATATTTCAGAATCAAATGCCGCATACGCCCGTGAGCTGGCCGAGGCTGCAAATGTAGACGTAAGATATGTGGTGAAAGATATTTTAAAACTGCCTGAAGAAGAAATGACGGGCGATTATGATATGGCTTTTATGGAAAACGGCATCCTTCATTATTTTACAGATTTAAATCCGTTTTTCGAGGTAGTTGCAGGACTGTTAAAGCCAGGCGGGAAACTGATTCTGCAAGATTTCCACCCTGTATCAACAAAGCTCATCGAATCACAAGGCAAGAGCCAGGCCGTTCGAAAACATAAAGTAGCCGGAGATTATTTTAGTAAAGAACTAGTTACAACTGATGTCGCTTATTCAAAATTTTTGCCTGAACTGCAATATGCAACGACGGAAGAACGAGCTCCTTTTCAAGTCCAGATCCGCCAGTGGACACTCGGTGAGATTGTAACGGCAATCGGCAGTCAAAATTTATGGATCAGACAGCTCGTTGAAGAACCACACCCTGATGAGCTCGACCGCGGCATCCCAAAATCGTTTATACTCGTTGCGGAGAAGCTGTGATGGCAGACCATCTTTTACACCAGCCAGCCTGGCGTCTGATTGACCAGTCGACCCTCGGCCCATCCTTTGATGCGAGGCAGTCATTTGCAACAGACGATACCCTCTGCACATCGATCGGCGGAGGAAACTCACCAGCAACAGCACGCACATGGGTGCATCACGATACGATTGTGCTTGGTATTCAGGACACGCGCCTTCCCCGATTGGCCGATGGCATTCAGTATTTGGAGGAGCAAGGATACCGCGTAATCGTTCGGAACTCTGGCGGACTCGCGGTTGTTTTAGATGAAGGAGTTCTTAATATCTCGCTCATTTTGCCTGAAAAAGAAGGGACAATCGATATTAACCAAGGGTATGACACGATGAAAGTACTTGTAGAGCAGCTTCTTGAGCCTTATGGCGCTGCCTTTGAAGCCTATGAAATCGTCGGATCCTATTGTCCCGGCAGCTATGACCTTAGTATCGGCGGACAAAAATTTGCCGGTATCTCACAACGGCGCATGCGCGGCGGTGTTGCGGTACAAATCTATTTATGTGTAGACGGCAGCGGTTCACAGCGCGCGTCACTCATCGGTGAATTTTATAAAAGAGGCCTCGCTGGGGAGACAACGAAGTTTCAATATCCTGAAATTAAGCCAGAAGTGATGGCGAGTCTCGCCGAACTATTGGGGATTCCGCTTACTGTTGCTGATATACATGTACAGCTCATGAAGGTATTGCATAAAAACAGTGAATTATTTTACAGTGGACAGCTTTCTACTGAAGAAAGCGAGCTGCTTCCCGGTAATATAAAAAGAATGTGGGATCGGAATGAGAAAGCACTAAACATGTAAACGCTCAGAATTAAATCCGAGCGTTTTTTTGATTGTGTCCACTCCACATGCACACTTTCTGAAGAAAAATAATTTTTCCAGGATTATCGTTTCTTTTTCCAGGATTAGACGATTTTTTTCCGGGATTATCTCTCATCTTTTTGGGATTATTAATATTTTTTCCGGGATTGTGTCCTTCTTATAAAAAAAACAGCTCCCAAACGAGAGCTGGTTTCCATTTTGCTATTTTACAGAGCTTGCATTGCTGTAATCAGAGCTAATTTGTATACATCTTCTGCGTTACAGCCTCGTGATAAGTCGTTTACAGGCATGTTCAATCCTTGGAGGATCGGACCGATTGCTTCAAAACCGCCAAGGCGCTGAACCATCTTGTAGCCGATGTTCCCCGTTTCTAAACTCGGGAAGATAAATACGTTCGCTTCCCCTTTTAATGGAGATTCAGGTGCTTTCTTGCTCGCAACCGACGGCACGAACGCTGCATCGAACTGAAGCTCTCCATCATAAGCAAAATCAGGGTTCATTCCTTTTAATACTTCCAATGCTTCTACTACTTTTTCAGTCTCAGGAGATACCGCAGATCCTTTTGTAGAGAAAGAAAGCAGCGCTACTTTTGGGTCGATTCCAAACACGCGTGCTGTCTCTGCACTCGCCATAGCAGATTCCGCTAAATCTTGTGCTGACGGTGCAATATTGATCGCGCAGTCTGCAAACACATATTTTTCTTCTCCGCGAACCATAATGAACGCGCCAGACGTTTTCTTTACGCCTTCTTTTGTTTTGATGATTTGAAGTGCAGGGCGAACAGTATCAGCTGTTGAGTGTGCCGCACCGCTTACAAGTCCATGTGCTTTTCCTGTGTAAACAAGCATCGTTCCGAAATAGTTGCCATCAAGCAATACTTTGCGCGCTTGTTCTTCCGTTGTCTTTCCTTTACGTCGCTCGACAAGTGCCTCAACTAAAGCATCAAACTCCGCATACTCTGATGGGTTGATTACTTCAACGCCGTCAAGAGAAACGCCAGCTGCTTTCGCTTTTGCTGCAACCTCTTCTTTATTTCCGATCAAGATCGGCTTTACGATTTTTTCCGCTGCCAGACGGCTTGTAGCCTCTAGGATTCTTTCATCTGTTCCTTCTGGAAAAACTATTGCTGGGTTTTGCTGCTGAACTTTATTTTTCAAATCTATAAATAAATCACTCATGATCCATCCTCCTAAAAACTAATTTATACACTGCATTTTGCATTCCCTACTAGGTTACTCCTTTTCTAGCACCTTTTAAACCTATCGATGCAGTTGTAAGCGCTCTATGAAAAAAGTTCTTTTATTTTGAATTTTTCAACGTTACTCGGTATTTTCATCTTAGCCGTTTAAATTTTTTACAGACTTTGAATCTTTTCTTTCTATGTATCGTAATGAATAGCAGAAAATCCTGAGGAGGAATGAATATGTCATTGGTAAATCGAATGTTGGCAAGTGTTGGAATTGGTGCTGCAAAAGTGGATACGATTTTAGACAAAGATACGTACTCACCTGGTGAGAAAATTTCCGGGATCATTAAGATAGAAGGCGGAAAAGTTGATCAAAACATCGATCACATTTCTTTATATGTCATGACTGAATTTTACCGGGAAGTGGATGATAAAAAAATTCGGGATACCGCAGCGATTGCGAAAGAAAATGTCGCTTCTTCTATTATAGTTGCAGCGGGAAGCTCGCAGGAAATCCCGTTTTCCGTCACGCTCCCTTATGACACACCTTATACACTTGGACACACTCCTGTTTGGATCAAGACCGGCCTCGATATTCAAATGGCTGTCGATCCAACGGACAATGATCAGATTCGTGTTCATCCTGATTCGGAAACGTCTGCTATTTTTGAATCGATCGAGCAGCTCGGTTTCCGCCTGCGCAAAGCAAACTGCGGATCAGCACCAAGGTACATGCGCCGCAGACTGCCGTTTTTGCAAGAGTTTGAGTACGTACCAACATCAGGTGCTTATGCTGGAAAACTTGATGAGCTTGAAGTCATTTTAGTTCCGCAAACGGATCAGATCGAACTTTTTATGGAGATCGACAAGCGTGGAAGAGGATTATTTGGCATGCTGGAAGAAGCGATGGATATGGATGAAACGAAAGTTCGAATGACATTGACTCGTGACGAACTTCGAAACACCGCACATGTCCGCAGCAAAATCGAGCAGACCCTCCGATCGTTCAGCTAATGTTCATTTTTTGATTCGTCCCTGTTGTGTTATATTGATAGGGACGTGTTAATATTTAGCAAGGAGTGAACATATACGATGAGTGAAGCAGCGATTACATTAGAGGGCTGGTATTGCCTGCACGATTTCCGTACGATGGACTGGGCCGCTTGGAAAACGCTTTCGAGTGATGCGAGAGAATATGCAATCAATGAGTTCTTAACGTTTCTTGAAAAGTGGGAAAATGTAGAGGCAAACAAAGCTGGAAGTCACGCACTATACAGCATTGTCGGTCAAAAAGCTGATTTTATGATGATGCTTTTGCGCCCTACGATGGAAGAATTAAACGAGATTGAGAATGCATTCAACAAAACCGCTTTTGCACAATATACAGTAAAAGCTCATTCTTACGTTTCTGTCGTTGAGCTTAGCACATATAACCCGCAAAATGAGAGCGGCGAAATGGATCCGATGATTAGAGCTCGTCTGTTCCCTGAACTGCCAAAGTGGAACCATGTATGTTTCTATCCGATGGATAAGCGCCGTGATGGTGACGACAACTGGTACATGCTTTCAATGGAAGAACGTAAAAAGATGATGTACTCTCACGGTATGATTGGCCGCGGATATGCAGGTAAAGTAAAGCAGATCATCACAGGGTCAGTCGGATTCGACGACTGGGAATGGGGCGTAACACTATTCGCGAACGATGTGCTTCAATTTAAAAAATTAGTTTACGAAATGCGCTTTGATGAAGTAAGTGCACGCTACGGCGAATTCGGATCTTTCTTTGTTGGAAACATCCTGAAAAAAGAAGCAGTGCCTTCTTTCTTACAAGTGTAATTTAAATAGAAATTAGGAAACCCACCAAATAATTGCGATTATTTGGTGGGTTTTTTTGTTGGATTTTAAATTGCTTGATTAAGTTATGATGAAATTGAGCAAATTCACAGGGCCTCATGCGTAAACGGCCAAGGGAAATAAATTGTTAGGGGTCAGTCCCCCCTTTTTTACTTTGGTGGTCTAGTTTTTGAAAACAGCTCATACACATATATCGAATGTTCTGTTTTCCCTGCTTGTACATCGAGAATCTCACATAGAGGGGGAAGAAATTTGGCAGTCATTAAAGTAAACAACAAAGATATTTCACTTCTTGCCCGTTTAATTCGGGCAGAAGCGGAAGGTGAAGGCGATCAAGGGATGCTCCTGGTAGGCAATGTTGGAGTTAACCGGATCCGCGGCAACTGCCTTGATTTCAAAAATATCCGGACGATGCAGCAGATGGTTTTTCAAAGACCAGGAGGATTTGAGGCAACAATCAAAGGCTATTTTTATCAAGGGGCTCGAGAAAATGAAAAAAGACTCGCCAGAAGAGTAATAAACGGTCAGCGCTTTCGTCCGGCACGGAATGCCTTATGGTTTTTTGATCCAAGCGGAGCTTGTCCTCCAACTTGGTATAATCAAGCGCATTCAGGAAGCTTTAAGGCTCACTGCTTTTACCAGCCGAAACAAAGTGATTGTCCGAGTGTGTATAACACCTTTTAGGGAGGATTGTTGATGAGCTATTATAATCCGTATTATCAGAATTACAGAGCACAAAATGGCATGGGCACGATGGGAAGTATGGGGGGCATGGCAGGTATGGGAGTGCCGCAGGATATGGCACAAAGCCAGCAAGCACCTGGAATGGGCGGCGGACCAATGGCCGATATCGGTGCACCTGGCCAGCTTCCAATCGAGCAATCGTATATCGAAAATATTCTACGAATGAACAAAGGGAAAGTCGCGACCGTCTATATGACATTTGAGAACAACGAGAAATGGAACGCGAAAGTATTTAAAGGAATTATTGAGGCAGCAGGTCGCGATCACATCATTTTAAGTGATCCGCAAACAGGAAAACGCTATTTGCTCCTTATGGTTTACGTAAACTACGTAACATTTGATGAAGAAATCAATTATAGCTATCCATACAACGGAACTCAGCAACAGCAGCAGTCCGGACAAGGACAATCCGGACAAATGGCACAATACAGTCCGCGTTGATAAATCATTTATTGTCTAGGATAGACAGCAATCATACTCATAAAAAAAAGGCACCTGGGTTCAGGCGCCTTTTTGCTATGCTTTTACAACCGAAATAATGAGCAGGATCCATCCAACGATGAATGCAAGACCTCCAAGTGGTGTAATCGGCCCGAAAAACTTCATACCCGTGTTGGAAAGAGCGTACAAACTTCCTGAGAACAAGATGATTCCGATAAAAAAAGACCAGCCTGCTCCGTTCAAAAGGGTTGAAGCTGGCCATTTTCCAAGCAAAACACCCACAGCCAATAATGCCAATGCATGATACATCTGATACTGAACACCAGTCTGATATACGTGCAGCATGTTTCGTTCTGTTAATTTCGCTTCCAAAGCATGTGCTCCAAATGCTCCTAATATGACAGCAAGCATTGCGTTAACCGCTCCTAAAATTAGAAAAAGCTTCATAGTTCCACTCCTGTTTTTCTTTTATCTTACCACTCTCAACTCCGAATCAAAAGAATGCCACAGGATTGTCAAAGAAAACTTGGTGGACGGCTGTCCATGATAAAAAGGCGAACGCTATCTTTTTTTCAATTCACGTTCGCTGTCCAGAACACGGACATATTGGTCAATCTTTCGTTCTAGTTCTTCTTTTTCAACAAGCTCTGAATGAAGTTCTCGAATAATCCCTTCCAAGCTTTGAATACGCTTTTCAAACTGAACGAGCAAATATCCCGCAATAACAATAGGAAAACCAACATTACCGAGGAGATTCACTATGTTTAACCATTCATTTGCTTGATTCATTTCTCATTCACCCCTCATTTTTATCGAACATATGTTCGTTTGTGTTCGTAAAAATAGTATAAAACGAAGGAGGAAAATTTACCATCATTCCTTTTACATATTTTAAAATTGAATCATTTGACCCATACAAATATTGGTTTTTTTGCTCTTTCCAAAATAATGGTTTAAAACTTACTTTTAAGTGGAAATAAACATACTAAGACAGAAACAGAAACTACAAAAGGAGGATCACCCAATGGAACTCTTTACTACAATGATTTATACAATTCTAGGACTAGCTGCTCTCAGTTTAATTGCAACCGCTACTGCAGTTTACTTTTCTAATAAAAAATTGAACGAAAAAATTGAAATCGAAAGACTTAAAGATGAAAGAATGGAAGAAAGAAATAGTTATGTTTCGATTTAACAGCGCCGATGAGGCGCTTTTTTTTTGCCTAAATGTAGAATTATGGAAATTTTAATATATAATTAAATAAGAAGATTGAAATGGTTATACAGAGGTAAAAGCGAAGTAATGAATACACGATAGAGGTGCAAGCTTGACTACAAGTCCATTTTATTTAATCGTCATTTTGATAGCCTGTCTTGTTTTATGGAGAAGAACAAGAAGTATGTACCGTCCAATCAAGGGAAAAGGCGGACGATTATTATTTCCTATTCTCTTTTTTATTCCTGCCATACAATTATTGGTTAGTTCTAAAGTTCACTTATCCCTATGGAGCGATCTCGGTGCCATTTTATTAGGATTGATCCTTTCCATCCCATTAATTTGGACGACAAGATATGAAGTGCGGGAAGACCAGTTGATTTATGCAAAAAAGGATTTTGTTTTTGTCGTCGCTTTTTTGGTCGTTCTAGCTATACGTTTCATACTCCGAAGACACTTTGGCTACATGGATGCGTACACTTTATCTGCCCTGTTTACGCTAGTTGCCATCAGTTACATTGTTCCTTGGAGAATTATTTCTTTTCTAAAGTTCAGGAAAATTTACAGAGCAGCTTATCAGGCAAATTATAAAGCATAGTGAAATAGGATAAGAGGCGCAGGGTCACTTCCCTATGCCTCCTCATTTATTTTCATTTAAGTTAAAAATCAAAAATAGAGTCGCCATTTCCATCTTCTTCGTCGTCATTTTGATCTTCCATATCAAAATCCATCATTGATTTTTTCGGTTTTGCAGGAGTCGAAGTCCCCATGCTTTTCGGCTTTTGTACCGGATATCCCGGAATCCATTCTTTCACTTCCAGATGATCCTCTTCCCCAGCTTCCAGCATTAATTCACATAAAGCATGAATCGCGGAGACGTGTTCACGAACTTTTGGAGAGTGTTCTCCGAGCTGCTTGATCTCCATCACGTGTTTTTCTATTTTTTTTGCAAACTGTCCAATAGGTATGTTCATATTCCATTCACCACGACTATCTTTTTTTCCTATTCTATCAAATGCGGTTCAATAAAGAAAACTTGGCTAATGGTTAGCCGCCTTATGTCTATACTTTTCACCTAAAATTCTTGATCTGCCGCTTTTGATTTGATTATTAAAGTTATATTCGTATAACGAAAGTGAAATAACGCAAAGAAGACAGCTCTGATTAGCTGCCTTCTTCCTTCAAAGTCCGCACATTAACCCCATTAACAAGCACACTTCCGGTGATCCAGGCCGCAAGCTGCGCAAGTGAATGTTTTTTATAAAGGCTGTTTATCCGTAATAGAAGTCCCCCTTTAAGCAAAATTTCTAAGTCTATACCTTTACACATGAAATACATTTATTTGGTTACGACGTATCAATCCAGCTGAATATCTGCTTGTTTTGGGTCTGCTTAACTGCCAGTGCTAACTCTATGACCTTCTCATTCTTTTTCTTCGTGCTAAATTTTAGAGTTGCCTTTTTGCGAGCCGCCGGCACAGCTTGTCCTGATTTAGGCGCAGAAATTAACAGAAGATGATTTTTCATGACAGACCCCACTAATAACAGCATCCAAAGAACGTACGTCATAACCTCCATTGCCCCTACCCCTTTCAAATTTAAAAGATAAAAGTCCCGATCTATTTAAAACCTACTGGCAAGTCTTTAAATTTCTTCCTCCTTTCGAACTTACCAATTTATGTGGTGTTAAGTGTGATTATACGTGCCTTATGATAAAATGTTTGTCACAATCTCGTTTTCTTTTAAAGTTTCTCTCAACAAAAACACAGTCTTACATACAAAATACTGCAGATTAATCACACTCTTTTGTATAATGGGATAATAGTGACTGAATAAGTTAGCGAGTTCAGGCTTATTATGAAAGAAAAAGACACATGTTTTAATACCATTTTATTTGTAGAAAATATTCTGTAGAAAAGCGGAGGAAAATCATGTCCATACTAAACGAAATCTTAGAGTATAATCATCAATTTGTTGAAAACAAAGAATATGAACCTTTCCAAACGACGAAATTCCCGGATAAAGGGCTCGTCATTGTATCTTGCATGGATACAAGATTAACGCAGCTATTGCCAAATGCGATGAACATCAAAAACGGAGATGTAAAAATTGTAAAATCTGCTGGGGCCGTCATCTCGCATCCGTTCGGCTCGATCATGAGAAGTATTTTAGTTGCGATTTATGAGCTTAAAGCTGAAGAGATCTGTGTTATCGGACATTATGATTGCGGGATGAGCAGTGTTGATCCTGACAAATTCATGGCTAAAATGAAGGATCGTGGAATTAGTGATGATACGCTCGATACACTGAAATATTCTGGACTCGATCTAAAAAACTGGTTAAAAGGATTTGACAATGTCAGTGATTCTGTACAAAAAAGTGTTGATCTAGTAAGGAATCATCCGCTTCTTCCTAAGGGAGTGCTTGTGCACGGACTTGTTATCGACCCTTCAACAGGTAAGCTTGATGTTGTAGATAAAGGCTAAAAATAAACAGCCGTTTTCGTAATCTTTGTTGTTTCTGAAAGTAGTTGTTTTCCGTTTCAGGATGCTCGCTTTCCGCGGGGTGTGCGGTGAGCCCACTCGTCGCCTTGCGACATTGAATGGTCTCACCTGTCCCCCTGTTCCCGCAGGAGTCTCGCACCTTACACTCCAATCAACTTGTCATTGGAGTTAAATTACATAATTACCTCATTAACAACAATCTAAAAAAGCGAAATAATAAAAGGCAAAGCAGAATTTTTTCTGCTTTGCCTTTTTCTTATTATTGATTGATTTTCGTAATACGGCCTTCGACTGCTCCTGTTACTTCATCACGTTTCTTAAAGTAATTTACGAGTGCATCGAGGTCAGTTACATTTATAGTTGGATTTTTTCCTTCTAATAAAACCGTATATCCGTCACCGCCGCCTGCCATGAAGTTGTTTACCGTTATCGTATATTCAGTTCCAGGCTCGATCGGTGTACCATCTGTTTTCGTCATTGAAACCGTACGTTCTCCCACAGGCTTTGCCATGTTATAAACCACTTTCAGGCCTGAAATCTGCAGGATCTTTTCTTCACTCGACCATTGTGATTCGAGCAATTGTTTGATTTGTGCACCTGTTAAAGACATTGTTACAAGGTCATTTCCGAAAGGCTGTACAGTGAAAAGTTCACCCCAGGTTACATCACCAGGTTCAATAACCGCTCGGATTCCGCCAGGGTTCATGAACGCAAAATCAGTTCCCGTTTGTTCCGTCATTGAATCAGCAATGATATTTCCTAATACAGTTTCTCCATTATAAGAACCTTCACCCGATAATAGTGCAGGGGCATGACCTACCACTTCATTAATGATTGGAGCTACTTGATCTTCTGCTTTTTTAATTAACGCCGAAACATTAGCATCTGGTGTGATACCGTTATGAAACGTCGTTACGATTTCTGCTTTTTTCTCAACGATATCTTTTGTACGGCGGTCAATCTTCAAATCTACATCCGAAAAAGCTGTTCCGTAAGAATAGGATTCTACTAAAAGCTTTCCATCCACGATTGCATTTGCACTTCTATGGTTGTGGCCGCCAAACATGACATCAACTTCATCATCAACGCCTTTAGCGATATCGACTAATTCACCAGATACTTGATCTCCGGTTTGATCAATTGGATTATGAGCGAGAACGACCATCGCTTTTACGCCTTTGTGTTTGAGTTCTTTTGCAGCTTTATTGATTGCTTCTGTTTCATCGGTAAACTCTACTCCTGCTGTTCCGCTCGGTGTAACAACATCAGGTGTATCAGATAAAGCGACTCCTATAAAACCAATCTTAACGCCATTTACCTTTTTGATTACATAAGGAGGCAGAATCGGTTTCTTCGTCTCTTTATCGATAACATTTGCTGCTATGTAAGGAAAGTCAGCACCTTCAAAGTAACCTGTTTTTGGATGCGATCCGCCATATATCAAACGTTTTAATTCATCCACACCTTCATCAAATTCATGATTTCCGAGTGTTCCTACATCAAATCCGATTTCGTTCATGATCTCAACAGTAGGTTCGTCCTGCAACAAAGCAGAAGAAGGTGTGCTCGCACCAACCATATCTCCAGCGTGAACAATTAATGTATTTTCATTTTCTGATTCTCTTTGCTTTAAATAAGCAGCCAAATAGTCTGCTCGTCCAACATCTTGTCCAGCTACTTTTCTAGTAACATCAATCTGACCGTGAAAATCATTCACACCGAGTAGCTGTACATTTAAATAGTGATTTCCTGTGTGTTTTGGTTTGTGCTCTTGATGCGTTTTTCCCTCTGCATTCACAACAGATCCCCATGGTGTCAAAGCCAATGATAACGCTAAAGCCGTTAACGTTTTTTTCATTTTCCCTACTCCCCTATCATTTTAATAATCACAAACTCAACCATTTCCATTATATAGATTCATTTTGTTATTTTTGTAAATTCACTGTGTTTTTCTTGTAAAAGAGTTATATATTCCTATAATAATTGCGCATATCAGTCGAATTAGTACTTTTGTCACACGCGATTGATGTTTAATGAACTGTCAAAGCGTGAATACATACTATAACTTCTTATAAGGGAGAGGATCTAACTAATGGGTAAACCAATAGTACATGAATTTAACTCTCAACAAGAATTAATTGCCGCGGCAAGTGATTTAAAGGCGAAAGGTATTCATGAAGACGATCTCTATGTTCTTTCACATGAAAGAGATGACACTCGTGATCTCGCGGATAACGCAGATGTAAACACGATTGGCTTAAAAGAAGAAGGACTTGGAACGGCAATATCCAATGTATTTGAGTCACGAGGCGATGAGCTCCGTAAAAAAATGACGGAGATGGGCTTATCCGATGTCGAAGCAGATCAATATGAGAAAAAATTAGACATGGGTAAAATTCTGTTAATCGTTCAAGATGGTGACAGAGTTACGAGTATTCCATAAGAAGATAAACAGAAAGAGCTGCTGAATCCTTTACTTCAAAAGGGCTGGCGGCTCTTTTTTTGTCGTTTCTCATTTTGATATTTACCAATATTTTTGTAAAAATATTATGTTCATACTGGTTTCTACTTCCTTTTTCCGGGGAAAGAATAGAGGACTAGGAGGAATGTAATATGAATTTGCACAACGGTGACCTATTTTGGCCAACCACATATACCAATGAACCCCAATATCCAATACTTGAAGAAAATATAAACTGTGATTGTTTAATTGTCGGAGGAGGAATGTCCGGAGCGTTGTGCGCTTATCTCTTAAGCAAAGAAACGGATTTGAATGTAGCATTGATCGACAGAAGAACCCCTGGTTATGGAAGTTCATCTGCTAATACCGGTCTTCTTCAATTTTCAAGTGATAAAATGCTTCATGAACTGATAGACGAAATCGGCGAACAAGATGCTGTTTACTTTTATAAATTGTGTCAAGATGCGCTTAAACAACTAACAGAAGCTGCTAATGACCTTTCCGAGGATGCAGAATTCAGACCCCAAAAGAGCCTCTACTATGCAAGCAGCAGTGACGACATTCCAAAACTTATAAAAGAATATGAAGCTTTAAAAAAGTATGATTTCCCTGTGGAGTTCTATGAACCCGAAGATATCTCCTCCCGCTTTCCCTTTTCAAAAAAGGCAGCTCTTTTAACAAGCGGAGATGCTGATGTAAATCCTTATAAATTCGTTCAGCTTCTCCTGAAAAAAGCAGCTGAATCAGGTGTGAAAATATATGAACAAACTCCTTTAATCCGGAAAACAAAAAATGTACATGGCTTTAACTGTAAATCGGAAAAAGGAACCATCCAAGCCCGGTATATCATTTTTGCAACCGGTTATGAAAATGATTTTCTCGCCCAGCAGTTAGGGGCAGATCTTAACCGCTCTTATGCCATTGCAACAAAGCCTCTTTCCCTCGAATCTTGGTACAAAGAATGGATGATTTGGGAAACAAAACGCCCTTATTTGTACATGAGAACAACAAAAGACGGAAGAATTATTGCCGGCGGTTTAGATGAAGAAAAATCTGAAGCCCCTTTAAATGAAGAGATCATAACCGAACGTGGAGAACGATTGATCGAAAAAATCAAAGAACATTTCCCAGATATGAATCCTGAAATTTCCCATTCCTGGTGCGCCACTTTTGGCGAATCTCACGACGGTATGCCATATATCGGTGAGCATCCAAATCGTCTTGGTGAATATTATTGTTTAGGGTTTGGCGGTAACGGAACTGTCTATAGCATGATGGGAGCTCAAATCATCAAAGACCTGATCACAAAAGGCTTCCACCCCGCTTCTAGATTGTTTACGATCGCACGGGCAGTAAATCTATAAAAGAATAAACCCCCTGTTCCAGACGAATGGACGGGGGGTTTTTGTGATTGATACAGGTTATACCACCATTTATTTTGTACATTCCCGAACTTTTGCTCATTTTAATTACCGGCCGACTCAATTCGGCAAAACTGAACAGAGCTAAATAAAAAAGCCCCCGCAAAGACAGGGACCTTAATATATCGTCTATGAAGCAGTTCGTGCTGCTTTTATTTGTTTTTGAATAAATTGAATCGACTTTTCATTAAAAATTTCCGGCTGATCTACATTGCAAACATGACCGCAATCTTTAATTGTCAAAAGCTTTGAATGTTTTTTGTTGCCGATAAACGCCTGAATCGGTGGCAAAAACATATAATCTTCCTCACCCATAATATAAAGAGTTGGAATCGGTATTTCTTTTTTTCGCAATGTTTGTAAAAACGGATTGATTTTCAGCGTTAACTTGAACCAGCGCTTGAACTCATTCTGACAGAGCTTCTTCGCCTCCCCAATAAAAAGAGAACGAGATGCTTCGTGCCTTTTCTTCGGCATGATCACCCAGGCAAACAAGCTATACAGCCACATATATGGAATAAATGATTTGCACAGATTTCCTGCGGCAATTAAAAATTGCGATCGGAAATTCATCTTCGTTACTGCCCCGCCAAGTGTCATTGAAGCAACACGTTCAGGCTTAAGTTCAGCAATCGTCTGGATCAAGATCGTTCCAAGTGAAATCCCTACAAAATGCGCTTGTTTAATTTTCAGATGATCCATAACTTCGAGAACATCCAAACTTACTTCTTTAAACGAATATTTTTTCAATAAAAATTTATCTGATTTCGATTTTCCATGCCCTCTTAAATCAACGAGCAATATATTAAAGTGCTGCTTATATTCTCTTAATTGTTTATACCAAATGGATGAACTGCCCCCTGCTCCATGGACAAAAATCACCCATTGATGATTTTTTTCGTTTTCATACGTCTTGTAATGAAGCAATCCGTACTCCTCCTAGTTGACAAGCATCTGTGAAATCCAGCCTTCATTTTATCATAAAATTTTAACTTTTGTACGCAATTCTCAGAGAAAAGAATGTGGACAAACTGGAAACAGAACTCGATAGTCTTTATACTATAATTATATAAACGTATATAACGCTAGGAGGTTTCAAAATATGAGTAAAGAAAGCTCTTTTGATATTGTTTCACAAGTGGATTTATCTGAAGTGGACAATGCAATCAACATTGCAACAAAAGAAATTACAACACGCTACGATTTTAAAGGCAGCAAAAGTGAGATCACGCTTGATAAATCAAGTGAAGAACTAGTTTTGGTTTCAGATGATGAATACAAGCTTGAGCAATTAAAAGATGTATTGATTACAAAGCTCATTAAACGCGGAGTTCCAACGAAAAACTTGGATTACGGCAAGATCGAGCAAGCATCAGGCGGCACAGTTCGTCAGCGTGCAAAGCTGGTGACGGGAATTGATAAGGACAACGCAAAGAAAATCAACACACTTATTAAAAATTCCGGGCTAAAAGTGAAAAGCCAAATTCAAGACGACCAAATTCGTGTTACCGGAAAAAACAGAGACGATCTGCAGCAAATCATCTCTGCTGTTCGTGAAGCAAACCTACCGATCGAAGTGCAATTCATCAATTACAGATAAAAAAACAAAAAGCCTCGCAATAAATGGAGGCTTTTTTATATGGACTTTTTTTGTTCAGCTGGATTCAATAACTTCATTTGTTCCAGCTCCAGCCTCATTTTTTGCGTTTCGATCACATAGTTGTCGTGTTTCAATCGTTCTAACTCTAATTCATCTTTAATCATTTTGTGTTTCAGCTTCGTCTGAGATTGAAAATGGCTTGTGATAATAGCGATGATGGGAATTGCGAAAACCATAATGACTGAAATTGTTCCTGTCATAGTGCTCCCCCTTGTCGAAATCAAAACTTTTTTTACCTATATAGAGATCATAACAAATATATCCATTTAAATATATGAAAAAAGCAACAAAGGTAATTCTCTACGTTATGTCTTTAGTTCTACATGTATGGCTACTTTATCTACATCTCGACATAATTTTACTCGCGATTCATAGACATCAAAATAAAAATCAGGAAAACAATCATCTTCCTGATTTTAATAAACCTCTTATATAAATTTCAATTCTCCAGAGTATCCACTGGGATCCTGCTCTAATTGATCTTCAGAAAAAATAAATGTCCATGGCATACTCGTTTGTGATGGAATTTCTAATGTATATTCTGATTCAAGTTTTGCGATCACTTTTCCACTTTCTACGTATACTGCTTTTTGATTCAAAAGTGAAAAAGACTCGTTCGAATAATTATTAACTAGTACCGTAACTAAGAATTGTAGTTTATGGTTAAACGCCGTTTTTAATAGGAAAGCATCTTGACCCTTTTTATTTTCATGATTCATTTCAGAGAATACTCGCTGTATCTCCAATCGGTCCTGATCCGCGATCGTTTTGTCCCAAGCTTGTTCAAATGCTAGTTTTTGCATGGACGTATCACCTCTTAGAACTATCATAACATATGAGCAATTATGCCAATTTCTACTCACAACACGTTGTTTTGAATGAAGTTGCTTTCCATTCCAGGTTGCTCGCTTTCCGCGGGGCAGGGAGCTTCACGTCAGCTATTTATTGTCATAAACCGAGCTGGCTGCTTTCAGAAGTTTTTCTTTTTCCTTCTTGCTGTCTGATCCTTCTCTAATTAAGTACTCCATCTTATGAAACAATCCATCTTCTTCCCATAATAATATAGGAAGATCGGCGTTTCCTGAAAAATAAGCCTCAGTGCCGTTTTCCAATTTCACTTTTGCCTTTGTCGTTTTTTCTTCCCCTTTAGGCAAAAAGTTAGAGACTCGGTAAGCTAAATACACATTCTTGCCTTCTTGCTTTGGATAAAAGACAGTATCGAGCAAAATATTTCTCTTTTCGCCCCAATCGGAAATTTGATATGTCGTCAATACCACTTTAAACGGCAGTTTTTTCGGCAGATTCATTGGAAAGGGAAGCGCTTTGCTTGCCGTTTCTTTAGAAACACGTTCATAATACCTCGGATAAGCACCTTTTGCATGGTCTTGCAGTTTCAATTTTTTATCATTTAATGTTCCGTTCGAACTGTTGCTTTGACAACTTACAAGAAAGACTATTGCTATGAAAAATAGAATCAGGCTTTTCCTGTTCAATCGCCCCACCCATTCTTTTATTTTTTAGAGGAAGATGGTACTATCACTTTCCAGTTATCATCACATGTTGCCTGTATTTTGCCTCGTTTTAACAAATAATTCGCCATTAATTCAGAAACATCGGTAGAGAGATCCTTGATGACGGGTTTTCCTTTAAACATTTGATAATCTCCGCCGCCCCCCGCACGGTAATTGTTCATGACAACGCGATATAATTCTGTTTCTCCAACTTCTTTCCCTTTATAGGACAATTCAATAACCCTTTCACCGAACGGCTTGGACAAATCAATCGTGTAGTGAATTCCTTCCCACATATCGTAGTTGTAATGCTGCGGCTTCGGAACAGAAAAATCCGGATTGACCGCAACCTCACCATCTTCTGTAATAACGAAATACGATGCAGACCGTTCTAATGCTTCTCTCATATTTTTTCCTGTTATCTCGACTACTTTTAGCGTGTTTGGGTAAATGTAGTTTGACACAATATCGCGCATCGTCACATGACTGCCGAACCCTTTTGAGCGGTTATCAAACAGTGCCGTGCTGGATATATCTGCACCGGCTGCATCCATCTGAACTTTGTTAATGAATTCGATCAGAGCACTATCTTTTAATCGTGTTTCCATCGGATTTGTAATTTCCATATTGCCTTCAATAAATCCAATTGGCTGATCCAGCCATGTTTGCGTTTTTTCCTCATAAGGAGCAATTAAATCCATGATTTTCTTATCTGGCTCATAACCCTTTGTAGAAAGCAATTTGGATTTCTTTTCAAACACTTTCCAAGTTGAATTTTCGCTCTTTATCTTTACTTCCACATGACCTACAGCAGTTCCTTGTGTTCCAGGCTGTACAACCGCAACACCATTCACTTCTAAACCCTCTATCAACCGATGCTGGTGTCCAGTCAGGAGGACATCAATACCTTCCACTTCCATACATAGCTGATATCCTTGGTTTTCACCCGTCAGCGTTTCAGTCGGCTTCCCTGTCTGTAAATCCCTTTCAAAACCGCCATGATAGGAAACAATAATCAAGTCTGCCTTCTCTTTTAAAAGAGGAACCCACTTCTTTGCCGTTTCGACCGCATCTAAAAACTGAATCCCTTCAATATGCTCAGGATTTTCCCAGTTCGGAATATAATGAGTCGTTAACCCCAGCACCGCGGTCTTTACTCCGTTCTCAAATGTTTTAATAAAGTAAGGCTGTCCGAATACCGGTTCTCCTGATTGCTGCCAGACAATATTAGCAGACAGCCATGGAAATCGCGATTGTCCTACTGTTTCCTGCAGCAGTGAAAATCCATAATTGAACTCATGGTTGCCGATCACCGCACCGTCGTACTCAAGCTCATTTAACAAAAGAATCATAGGGTTTGGCAAAGCATTGTCCAGCCTTGCGTAATGATAAGTGAGCGGCGTTCCTTGAATCAAATCGCCGTTATCCATCACCAAACAATTTTGATGTTTCTTTTTTTCTTCCTTTAATAAGGCTGCGGCTTTCGCAAGACCTAACTCTGCTTCTTCATTATTGCCGTATGTTAACGGGAGAACATTTCCATGCACATCACTCGTCACGTATATATGAATCGACTGTTCCACAAAAATCAACCTGCTTTCTCTTAAACTCTTATGTCAATTATACTAGTTTCCTATTGTTTTCTCCTTTACAAAAAATTTACTTTTAAAGTAAATAATTATGTTATTATGGAAAAGTAAGAAAATTTTACATATTCTATGGGGGTTCGACAATGTTTAAAAAATTAGCGACAGTCGGCATGTCCGTATTACTTGCCGGGTCAGTTTTAGCCGGATGCAGTTCCGACAAGAAAGAAACTTCTGGAAAGACTAGTGAAGGATACGCACCTAAAGAATTAACCGTACAATTTGTTCCATCTCAAAACGCGGATACACTTGAAGCAAAAGCAAAGCCGCTTGAGAAATTATTGAGTAAAGAGCTTGGAATCAACGTAAAAGTAAGTGTTTCTACTGATTACAATACAATTATTGAAGCAATGAAATCTAAAAAAGTGGATGTAGGGTTCCTTCCTCCAACAGCTTATGTATTAGCTAAAGAAAACAACGCAGCTGATGTAATTCTTCAAGCACAGCGTTATGGTGTAAATGAAAAAGACGGATCACCGACAGATGAGCTCGTTGATAGCTATAAATCTATGATCATCGTTAAAGCGAATTCCGATATTAAAGAACTTAAAGATCTTAAAGGCAAAAAAATGGGCTTCCAAAACGTAACTTCTTCTGCTGGATATGTATGGCCTGCAGTAGAAATGATGAAAGCTGGAGTTGACCCAATGTCTGATGTTGAAACAACAACATTAAAAGGACATGACCAAGCAGTTCTAGCTGTTCTAAACGGCGATGTAGATGCTGCTGCAGTATTTGAAGATGCTCGTAACATTGTAAAAGCCGATTATCCGAAAGTATTTGACGATGTTCGCGTACTTTACCGCACTGAACCAATCCCTAACGACACGATTTCTGTTCGTTCTGACATGACTGATAAATGGAAAACAAAAATCCAACAAGCATTCATCAACATCGCTAAAAGTGATGAAGGACACCAAATCGTGAAAGATATCTACTCTCACGAAGGCTATGTGAAATCAAAGGATAGCAACTTCGACATCGTTCGTGAATACGGTAAAAAAGTTTCTGAGTAATGTGAAGCCGTAAACCATAAAACCGCATGAGGCTACCTCCTCTTTGCGGTTTTTCTTTGCCTAATATTTTTCTTGAAAATGGCAGGGAACACATGTGATTTTGTCGAAATTTTCTATAATTACACGAATTTAGCAGAAAGTTGGTTACACATACATGATAGAGTTTAAAAATGTTTCAAAGGTATATCCAAACGGCACGATTGGTCTAAATGATATTAATCTCACAATCGAGCCTGGTGAATTTGTGGTGATTGTCGGTCTCTCAGGAGCTGGTAAGTCTACACTGCTCCGTTCAATCAACCGCCTCCATGAAATCACGGACGGTGAAATTGTTATCCATGGACAATCCATTACAAAAGCTGCAGGTAAAGAATTATTAAAAATCCGCCGCGACATCGGGATGATCTTTCAAAATTTCAACCTCGTAAAGCGTTCATCCGTATTAAAAAACGTTTTATCTGGACGTGTTGGTTATCATTCTACATTACGAACCGTACTAGGCATGTTTCCTAAAGAGGATATCGACCTTTCACTTCGCGCTTTGGAACGCGTAAATATTCTAGAAAAAGCCTATTCGCGTGCAGACGAGCTTTCAGGCGGACAACAGCAGCGTGTATCAATCGCACGCGCACTTGCCCAAGAAGCAAAAATCATTCTTGCCGATGAGCCTGTCGCATCATTGGATCCGCTGACAACCGTACAAGTAATGGACGACTTGCAGCGCATTAACCGCGAACTTGGCATTACTACAATTGTTAATCTTCACTTTATCGACCTCGCGAGACAATATGCAACACGCATTATTGGACTAAGAGCCGGTGAAGTTGTATTTGATGGTCCAGTTTCGGATGCAACAGACGAAAAATTCTCTGAAATTTACGGACGTGAAATCAGCAAAGATGAGTTATTAGGTGAACCTGTATGATCAACACAGAATTAAATTCCGGAAAACAGACACAAAAGCCTCTTGGCCATATCCCTTCACCGCCAAGCAAATTGAAACATTATTTAACGGTATTGATCGTTATCGGTCTTCTTTGGGCGAGTGCTTATAAAACGGACGCAACGTTTGAAGAATTAATTTTAGGGTTTCCAGAAATGGGAAAGCTTTTTAACGAAATGCTGCCGCCGGACTGGGCTTATTTTAAACCCATCATTGAGCCTATGCTTGAAACGATCCGCATGGCTGTCCTAGGAACAACATTTGGAGCAATATTAGCCATTCCGCTTTCATTGCTCGCAGCATCAAACGTTGTGAAGAGTAAAGTGCTTTTTTACCCGACTCGTATGCTATTGAATTTAAATCGTACTATTCCTGATCTACTGACCGCAGCGATATTCGTTTCCATCTTTGGACTTGGAGCGTTCCCAGGAATTCTGGCTTTAACTTTATTTTCTCTTGGACTTATTTCAAAGCTCTTATATGAAACAATCGAAGCGATTGATAAAGGGCCATTAGAAGCCATGACTGCTGTAGGTGCTAATAAAATGCAATGGATCTTTTTCGGTGTTGTGCCACAGATCTCAGCACATTTTATGTCATACACGCTGTATACTTTTGAGGTAAACGTCCGTGCAGCTGCAGTCCTAGGATTAGTTGGTGCCGGCGGGATTGGTCATTATTATGAAAAAACACTCGGCTTCCTTCAATATGACCGAGTTGCATCAATTATTATTTTCACACTCGTTATTGTTTTGATCATCGACTATACAAGCACGAAGATACGGGAGAAATTGCTATGAGTACGTATTCAGTTAAACGACCGCCTAGAAAAATCTTTTTCAAAATAACCATATTTGTATTATTGACCGCTCTTTATGTTTGGTCCTTTGCCGGTATTGATTTTAATGGATTTAAAGAAACAGCTGGTATTATCTCTCAGGCTATTATTAGAGGAATCTTCCATCCGGATTGGGATTATGTCTATTTACCAGAAGGAGAAGACCTTCTAAGAGGACTGCTCGACACACTTGCAATTGCAGTTCTAGGTACTTTCATATCAGCAATTCTTTGTGTTCCTTTTGCATTTTGGGCAGCAAACAACATCAGCAAGTTCAAACAAATTTCTGGCACAGGAAAATTCGCATTGAGTGTCGTTCGTACTTTTCCAGAGATCATTATGGCGATTATCTTTATTAAAGCTGTAGGACCTGGATCATTTGCAGGTGTATTGGCACTTGGACTTCATTCCATCGGTATGCTCGGCAAGCTTTTCTCTGAAGCGATCGAAAACATGGACCTTGGACCAACAGAAGCCTTGCTTGCAACGGGGGCAAACCGCTTTCAGGTTCTTTGGTTTGCTGTACTTCCGCAAGTATTTCCAGACTTCTTGTCCTATACGCTGTATCGCTTTGAGATTAACGTACGATCCGCAACGATATTAGGGGTTATTGGTGCAGGAGGTATCGGGACACCTCTAATTTTTGCTCTAACCTCTCGTGACTGGAACCGTGTAGGAATTATTCTGCTTGGTATTGTTGTCATGGTAACGCTGATTGATATGATTTCAGGATTTATCCGCAGAAAAATCGTTTAAAATAATAGATTTATTCGCAATTATTGTTGATCTTGAAGGCAGTTGTTCTACGTTTTAGGATGCTCGCTTTCCGTGTGGCTTGCGGTGTCAAATTATAAAATGCCTCAGAAGTAACAATCTATTAGAAAACAGCCAAAATAGTGAACCAGACAGATTTATAGGGCTGTCTGGTTTTTTTCGTCCAAATAACAGAAATTCCGACATTATTTCCAAGGGAATAATCCTATTTTTTGAGTGTTCATGATTCGTTGCTTGATAATTTAAAATAATTTTGAAACATTTTACAGGGATAATCGTCTAACCTATCGAATACTATAATCTTGTTCATTTTTAGAGAAAAAAGGGGGGCCTTTCTATGAACATTGATTCGAAACCAAAAAAGAAAAAGAAGAAAAGTTCGGATCGCAATCGCAAAGCAATGTTACTTCCAATTACAATTGTGATTTTGTTATTCGGTTTAGTTGTTTGGAATAATATTCGTCAAGAAACGAAACTTCCATCTGAAGAATGGAGCCGTTCCATCAGTGTACCAGTTGATTCTAATAGCACACAACCACTTGTATATAAGGAAAATAATCAATATGTCGTTTATACACATCAAAGCGATGGCATTAAAAAAGCCACATTAGATCAAAAGCTAAATGTGAAAGCAGAGAAAACGACTAAACTTCCAATTGATGAAAGAAGTCATTTTTGGTCGAATGGCGAAAAATATGCATTCATTTCAAGCAGCGGAGAGTTGATTTTATCTGATGGTAATAAGAATACGGTTATCGAAAAAAACGCTGATTATTTAGCAGCGGCAAAAGAACGTTTCGCTTATTCAAAAGGCAATGAAGTATATGTATATGATCCGAAGGCAAGTAAAAGCAAATTGATCTTTAAGGCACAAGAAAAACTAGCAGATCTAACCAGTCATCCTGATTCTTCCTCATTTGTTGCTATTGTTGGTGAAAAAGTTAATATGGAGTCCATTTATCTGCATGATGAGAACGGAAAGTATGAAGCTTCATCCATTTTAAGGTACGAGAAATCGAGTACAGATAAAATCTATAACTTCCGTTTTGCAGAATCAAAGGAAAAAGTTCATTTTCTCTATACTTTATACTCTTCCAAACAAGGAACGAAATCATTTAAAACTTATTATGGAGCTGTATCCATCTCAAATTTAAATAAACTATCATTTAATGAGATTTCATTTAAAGACAAAGCTTATCATTCTAATTTAGAAAATCCGAATTATCAGCAGCTGAATATCGAAAATGGCAAACCTGCTGTACTTTTTGCAGCGAGTGGGCCAATTTCAAATAAAAAAGAAGCAGGAAATATTTATAACGCTGTGTTGGAGAACGGAAAGTGGGAAACCAATAGAATCAGTACAACAAAAGATTATTCCACTTATCCATTAAAAGCTGATGATCAAACCGTTTTCTGGCTAAAGGCAAATTCGATAGCCGATTTTCAATTATATGCAGCAAGTAAGGACCCAGGAATCATTAAAAAAAGCCAGTCGATTCAAAAACAAGATGTTTCTAGCGCTGTATTTGATGCATGCACAGCTTCTGTCGTTTCCTTTATTGCGATGACCAACGCATTTGTATGGGTTGTACCGTCTATATTATTTTTAGGCATTTTATATTTTGTTAGAATCGATATGATTGAAGATGAAAAACCGTGGGTGAAGTGGCTATCCATTGCCCTTTTCATCCTTACTCAAATGTATGTGATTCAATCATTGTTCAATGCACAATTCTATACATTTGCACCGGACTACTTAACGTTTACAGGAAGCTCATTTGTCATACCGGTTGTGGTATCCGTTATTGCTTTATATGTCATGCACTTAGTAAAAAATAAAGACTGGGGACTCTTTGCACAAGTATCGTATTTTATAGGAGTCACTGTTTTATTTCAGTTGTTTGTAGTTGGAACTTACGTATATTAATGAAAAGCAGGGAGTCATTCCCCTGCTTTTTTTGATTCAATAGAAAAACCAGGGTGTTTATCCCTGGTTTTTTAAACGTTTATATAATGCGTGCGTGCCGCTGTTCTCTTCGCCCATTTCAGCAAGCTCTTCATAAAGCTTTTTCGTTAATGATAAGCCCGGTGTCGCCAATCCCATTTCTTCAGCAGAGTTTAGCGCAATCGTCATATCTTTTATAAAATGTTTCACATAAAACCCTGGCGCGAAATCGCCTTTTAGCATGCGTGGAGCCAAGTTGCTTAAAGACCAGCTTCCTGCCGCTCCAGATTCTATACTTTTCAGAACAGTCTCTGGGTCAAGCCCAGCTTTTTCTGCATAAAGAATAGCTTCACATACACCAATCATTCCAGATGCAATTGCGATTTGATTGCACATTTTTGTGTGCTGTCCTGAACCAGCTTTTCCTTGATACACAACGTTTGATCCCATTAAAGAGAATACAGGATTCAATTCTTCAAATGCCGATTGATCTCCTCCGACCATGATTGATAATCTTGCTTCTTTTGCCCCTATATCGCCACCCGATACAGGTGCATCCAGCGCCTTTATTCTTTTTTCTGCAGCTGCAGCTGTTATTTTTTTAGCAAGCTGCGGACTGGAAGTTGTCATATCAATCAAAAACGAACCTGGTTTTGCATGTTCGATTAATCCTTCGTCACTTAAGTAAACTTGTTCAACATCAGATGGATAACCGACCATCGTTATAATAATATCCGAATTTTGAGCAATTTCTGCAGGTGAAGAAGCCCAATTTGCTCCTTTTTCAATCATTTCCTCTGCTTTTTCCTTTGTTCTCGTGTAAACATTTAATGGATACCCAGCCTTCATAAGATGACCAGCCATACTCTTTCCCATTACACCTATTCCAATAAAACCGATTGTTTGCAAAACCTTCCCACTCCTTACTATGTATTTTTTTATTATGCTATTTTCGTATTCAATGTTGCTTTTGATAGTAATTGATTTCCGTTTCAGGTTACTCGCTTTCCGCGGGGCAGGAGTCTCACACATTGTACTCCAATCAACTGTCAAAGAAGACAATAAATAATAAGCAACAATCTTTTAGAAAACAGCCTTTTATTAAAATCTTCTTATATGTCCTCGTTAATACTATTGATGACCTTATACTATCCTAAATAAAGCCTTGAAGTCGAGCATAGGACGTTATTGAGACCCGATCTGTTTTCTATAAGTTTTGACAACATCCAAAAAAATAAAAGCCATCGCTGTTTAAGCAATGACTTCCCCCATCAAAATACGGTCAATTCTAGATAACGCTTGATCATAATCCATATTTAAACAGGTGAGCATGATTAGAACGTCGTCTTTCGTATATCTTTTTAGCATATAAAATAATTGCGGTTTTCTCTTTTTAAAAAGAGTCATCATCTCAATAGTCGGTAATGTTCTCCCTATCGGTTTAATTTTTAGAAAAGAACGGATGTGTGCTGTAAATACCGGGATGGAATCAGGATGATCTGGCTGCGTGTCTAGTAGCTCCTGAAATCTCAATAATGAATCGATCAGTTCCTTATTTCTTTCCACGAAAATTTTATCTTCCTTTCCCTGTCTGCTGTGATTAGATCCCCTATAAGAATATCGGCGTAATTTGACAAAGTTCTACAACTATTTTAAAGGGGGACAGTCCCGGGACTGTCCCCCAACAATTTATTTCCCTTGTTCATTTCTATTTATCTCTCAGGGGGTTTACTCAATTCCTCCCTATTAAAAGTAACCATTTAAAAAATCCATCCTATAATCAGATGGATTTTACGCTGTTTTTCTTTATTTTTAAGTAGTAAATGGTAACTGCTATACACAGCAGCATCACATAAAAAAGAAATACATTGCGGAAGACGACCGATAATTCCAATCCTTTTTGTCCTTGGATTAATAAACCGGCAACTGCCACTCCTAATGCACCGCCAAAAAATTGAATCAGCTGAAGCATGCCCATACCTGACCCTACTTCATCTTCGTCCAAAATCCTGGAATTTTCATTTGCTAGACTTGAAGTTAAACTCGAAAATCCGATACTCGTAAACATATAAAAGACAGCCGTTAAATAGTAAGCTTTTGTCGCAAAAAGAGAAAACAAGACGGCTGATACTAATAAAGAAAATAGCCCCATCCGCATAACGGGCAGATTACCGAACCTGTCAATCCAGCGCCCTACAAATATGGCAGCAAGGGCAGAAAGCATGGCACCCGGAAAGATTACAAAGCCGATGACTGCCGGTTCTTTATGAAACAAATTAGAAAGCATGACAGGCATCACAAACAAAAAAGCAAAGTGTGTCATAAACGCAAACAAACCAATAAAAAGAATTGAGACATATTTAACGTTTTTAAACAGATCGACACGGATAAAAGGGTCTTTCTTTTTCTTCGAATAAAATATAAGTCCTGTAAAAAACAGCACACTTAGACCGAGCAGCAAAAAAGAAAAGGAAGATAAATAAAGCAAAAAGCACGTTACTCCTCCGCCAGTTAACAATGCGCCAGCAAAATCAAACGAGCCAGGTCTTCTTGTTTCAAGAGGCAAATATTTTTTATAAACTGGGAGAAGCAACAACACAAGTCCTGTTACGATGAAAAGAACGTTCCATCCCATTAGCTGTGTCAGTCCTCCGCCTATTACTGGACCTAACCCAAAGCCAAGCGATGCGGCGGATGAAATCAATGACATGGCTTTACCCCGTCTTGAAATCGGAATATAACGGGTTGCGAGCACCATCCCAAGACCTGGTACAGCTCCCGCCCCCATTGCTTGGACGAGACGGCTCACTAAAACAAAGATAAAACTATTTGCAAAATACCCGGTGATTGAAGCTATCCCAAGTATAATAAGTCCAGTAAACAATAGCTGTTTTATAGGAATAAAATCAGATAGCCTGCTGAACGTAATGGTCGATAAGGCAAATACAATCGAATAACCAGATACAATCCAGGAACCCGCGGTAGGACTTAAATCAAATTGCGCAATAACACTCGGAAGGGCGACATTAAACATTGTCGTGTTCATAACCACGAGCCACACCGTTAAACTCCATAACGGAATTACTCTGTTTTCCTGTATCACCCCATACTGTTCTTCACTGCCAGACACACGGTCACCTCTTTTTAGCAAAATAATATCCCTATCTTACCACTGCCTCCAAAAATTTGGCACTTATTTTGCTTTATGTATTTTTCACCTTATTAAGAATGATCAAATAAAATCCCTATCCGAAAAAACGGGTATGGCAATGCAAGACATATGATGTTCATAAATATACCCAGCTAAAAGACTGCCTAGTAGAAATGATATGATGGATAAAGAATATTTCTTTGCGTGTGCACGATCTTTTAAATACAGATAGAAGGAGAATTCTTTCATGAAAATATTAATGCTTGGATTGACCGGAAGAGTGGGAAGTAAAATGGCAGAATACGTTTTGGAAGATGGGTTTTATCTACATGCACTCGTTCGTAGCCCTGAAAAAATACCGCCAAACTTAAATCAGCGAATCAGCTATACAAAAGGTGATGTATTGCATAAAAACGACGTTGTACAATCAATAAAAGAATGTGATCTCGTCGTAAGTGCACTTTCAACGGATGGAGCTAATGTGCTTTCAGAGAGCATTCCAATCCTTGTCGAGGCGATGAAAAAAGAAGGAATTTCGAGAATCATTACAATCGGAACTGCAGGCATTTTAGAAAGCCGTGCAGAACCTGGCGTATTGCGATACCAATCTTCTGAATCAAAGCGTACATTAACACGCGCAGCTGAAGACCATCATAAAGCTTTTACTATTTTAGAAGAAAGCGGACTGGATTGGACGATCGTCTGCCCAACCTATCTTCCGGATGGAGAAGCAACGGGTGTATACCGGATTGAAAAAGACTATTTACCAGAAGAAGGTTCACGCATCACAACAGGCGACACAGCCCATTTCACCTTTTCTCTCTTAAAAGAACCACGTTTCCTGCAATCACGAGTTGGATTAGCGTATTAAAATAAAAAGGCTTTTGCTAATAACTTCTTTAGCAATAAGCCTTTTCTTTTTATCACGTATAATAAGGTGAAATTAACAAGTATACAAGTACACCTGTTAAACTAACATACAGCCATAATGGCATTGTCCAGCGTGCGATCTTACGGTGTTTTTCCACCTGCATGTTCAGTCCGCGTGTCACGGTAATTAATGCAAGAGGCACGATAACGATTGCGAGCAGAATATGTGTGATCAAAATAAAGAAATAAATATACTTTAACGGACCTTCACCGCCATATTTCGTCGTCTCCGTTAAATAGTGATACGTTACATATGACACCAAAAAGAGCGTTGTGCTCGTAAATGCCGCAAAGATGAAGCGCTTATGAAGCGTTATGTTCTTCTGCTTAATAAAATAAAGCGCAGCTATTAAAAACACGAATGTAAAGCTGTTAAATATAGCATTCAAACGCGGAAGCAACGTTACATCAAATGTTATTTCTCCCTTATATTCGGGCAAGAAAAACAATACAGCTACTAAAACGTTAATCGCTATCGATAATCCGATAATTAAAGGTGTATAATTACGCTGTTTCGGTTCAGCCATGATTTCAAGACTCCTTTTCATCTCATAGTACAACTTATTTTACCACTCTGCCCACTATTCACAAACCCAATACGTCCTTCATTCTGCACTTACCAGCCAAGTGTCATGAATTCTTCAAAGTTAGAGCTGATGACAATCCATTTTTTAGCTCTTGATTAACAAATGGTACTGATGAATGTACTCTTTCCACACTTTTACTGTCCTTTTCCACACTTTTTGATTTTCATCCCACACTTTTGAGCTTTCATCCCACACTTTTTTATAACATACCCATGAGCCGACTGTATTCGACAATATTCAATCGTTAAAAAAGACCCTAAAAGCTGCAAGTTGCGCTTTTGGGTCTCCCTTATCAAAATAGTAAATCACGCTTTGACAAACTTCTTTTCATCAACTGTTTCAATAAACTTCTCTACTTCTCCAACAACCGATGCAACACAGCCTTTTTCAAACGGCGAGATCAGGCCGGCTTCTTCTACTAGTTTTGTAAATGGAAGACTTCCTCCCTTTTGGCAAAGTGCGAAATAATCTTCCCACGCCTGTTCTCGGTTCTCCACAGAACGCTTCCAGAACTGCAACGCGCAAATTTGAGCAAGCGTGTAATCGATATAATAAAAAGGTGAACGGAAAATATGACCTTGTCTGTGCCAGAAACCGCCGCTTTCCAAGTACTCCAAGTCATCATAATCACGGTGCGGCAAGTACGTTTTCTCTAACGTACTCCACATCTTGCGGCGCTCCGCCGGCGTCGCGTCCGGGTTATCATACACAAAGTGCTGGAACTCATCCACTGCTACACCGTAAGGAATGAATTCAACTGCTCCAGTAAGATGGGAATACAAATATTTTTCAGTATCTTGTTCAAACAGCTCCTTCATCCACGGATACGTTAAAAATTCCATGCTCATAGAATGAATCTCACAAGCTTCCAATGTTGGGAACTGATATTCAGGCACTTCGTAGCCACGGCTCGTGTACATTTGGAACGCATGACCGATCTCATGCAGCAGCACGCGAACATCATTATCTGACCCGTTAAAATTTGTGAAAATAAACGGTGCCTGATAATCGTGAATGAACGTGCAATATCCGCCAGGCGCTTTGCCTTTTTTGCTTTCTAAATCCATCAGCTCATCTACAGCCATATAGTTGAAAAAAGCTCCAGTTTCTGTCGCTAGTCCAGAGAACACTTTTTTTGCACGATCAACGATCCAGCTGGCATCCCCTTGTGGTTTTGGGTTGCCCGTCGTAAAACTGAACGGCTCATCATAAAACTTTAACTCATCAAGACCGATTCGCTTTTGCTGACGTTCTTTCAATTTGGTACAAAGCGGAACGATGATCTCCTTTACCTGGTCACGGAATACTTTTACATCTGACGCATTGTAATCCGTTCTTCCCATACGATCATAAGCGAGTTCAGTAAAATTGTTATAACCTAGCTTGTGCGCAATTTGTGTACGCAGCTTTACTAATTCATCGTAAATCATGTCGAATCTTTCTTCATTTGATTTTAAAAATCCATTCGCAGCAAAAGACGCCGCTTTTCGCGTTTCGCGGTCTGGTGACTGAACATACGGTGCTAACTGTGCCAGGTTCAGTTCTTTTCCGTCAAATTTGATTTTTGCCGACGCCATTACCTTCACATATTCAGAACTTAATTTATTTTCCTGCTTCAGATCTTCCAGCACATCTTCAGAATACGTTTTTACCTTTAATTCTGCTAATCGAAACAGCTGGCTGCCCCATTTTTGTTCCAGCTCATCTTTGTAAGGGGACGCAACAAGAGCTTCGTGAAAAGCTGTAACCACGCCTTGATAAACGGGAAGATTTTCATCCATAAATGCTTGTTCATCCTTATAAAACACATCTTCCGTATCGATTGTGTGTCGAATTTTCGCTAACCTTGCCATTGACTCAAAGCTGTTCCGCAGTGAAACGACTTTTTTCATCGCCTCATTTTGTTCGTCGGCGGAAGAAGCTTCACGAAAAATTTGTACTGCCGCTTCAAAAGCCGATTTCAATTCGTTAATATCCGGTCTTTCATATGTAAACTCACTAAACTTCATGGTTATTGCCTCCAAACATTATTTTGTATTTACAAATTCTACATATTGTTCACTAACCCCTTTTTATCCTGTTAAGTTTCCTATACTTTGTTAAAATAAACATAATAGAATGTGAGGCAGGAGATTCGTATGAAAGATTATCAAACAGACCCTTTTAAAGGGACCTTCGGAAGCCTTGAAAACCTGGCAGATAAAATAAGTGATGTTCTCTCTTGTCCTGTAACAATCGAGGACCATAACCACAGGCTGCTAGCATACAGTACACATGAAGACGGTACAGATCCGGCACGTATTGCGACGATCATTGGCAGACGAGTTCCTGAAAAAGTCGTGAACAGTCTTTGGAAAGATGGCGTCATTCCGAAATTGCAAGAAAGTGATGACCCTGTTCGTGTTACTTCTATACAAAAAGTAGGACTCGGAGACCGTGTAGCTGTTTCGATTCGAAAAAACAGCGAAGTCCTTGGGTATATTTGGGTTCTTGAAGTGGAGAAAAAACTTTCCCTAGACGAGATGGAGATGCTGAAGCTTGCAGCCGTTTCCGCCAAAAGCCAATTACTGCAAATGCAGATCGGTACAAAAAAGAAGGAAGAAAACCGCCAAGAGCTTTTTTGGAAAATGCTGACCGGCAATCTTCCAAAAGAAGAATTGATACTAGAAAAGCTGCACGAATTAAATATATTGCCTGTATTACCGGCATCTGTTTTTATTTTACAGCTGCAAGAAGAGATTTCACCGTCATTGGAAAAAGACATCTTATACATTGCGGCTGTTAACCAAAAGATAAACGTACTATTATCAGCAGCTGACAGCAATCAAATGCTAATGCTGGCTTCACCTGTTGGAAAAGAGCCTTCTTTGGATCTTGCAAAATCGTTTGTCGAATCTTTTTTTACTCATATGAAGGAACGGTTTTCCGTATCAGAAGTGAAAGCAGCATATGGCAGTCTCGTCACTTCGTTTTCACAAGTCGAGAAAAGCTATAAAGAAGCATCAACCGTATTAGCTGTTCAGGAAAAACTCGGCGGAGAAACTTTATCCCTCAACGGGTATCATGAACTCGGCATTTATCAATTTTTAGACAGCATTTATGAAAAACAACAAAGACAAGGCTACCAGAACGAAATGCTGGCAAAATTGCAGAACTATGACCGCCTCCATAAAACAGAGCTATATCACACACTCGAAACGTATTTAACGCTTGATGAAAACTTAAATAAAGCTGCCGAAGTGCTTCACATACACATGAACACACTCCTCTACCGTCTTAAGCGGATAAGTGAAATCACCAACATTGATTTAAAAAGCCCCCACCAAAAGATCATGATTTATCTTGATTTTAAGTTAAATAGGATATTTTAGGACTTGCATTTGTGAAACTTCACAAATGCTTTTTTTTACTTTTTGATTTCCTAACAATGAAATACATCTCTTCCCCTCTTATACTGAAATCACAATTGAAAACGCAATCAACAGTTTATTTATATAGGAGGATTCACAAATGATTATTGGAGTTCCAGCAGAAATTAAAAACAATGAAAACCGCGTCGCAATCACGCCATCTGGTGTTGTTACTTTAACAGCTTCAGGCCACAAAGTACTTGTAGAAAACAATGCAGGTGTTGGCAGCGGATTTATAAACGAAGATTACGCAGCAGCAGGAGCAGAAATCGTAGCAGAAGCGAAAGACGCTTGGGCAGCAGAAATGGTCATGAAGGTTAAAGAACCTTTAGAGTCTGAGTACAAATACTTCCGTTCAGATCTTATTCTTTTCACTTATCTTCATCTTGCAGCTGAACCGGCATTGGCGAAAGCTCTTACTGAAAGCGGCGTAACGGCAATCGCTTATGAAACAGTTGAGTTCAATCGCACACTTCCGCTTCTTACACCAATGAGTGAAGTAGCTGGACGTATGTCTGCACAAATCGGTGCACAGTTCCTTGAAAAGCCAAAAGGCGGAAAAGGAATCCTTCTTGCAGGAGTACCTGGTGTACGTCGTGGTAAAGTAACAATCATCGGAGGCGGTGTTGTAGGTACGAACGCTGCTAAAGTAGCAATCGGACTTGGCGCTGACGTTACGATCATCGACTTAAGCCCAGACCGTCTTCGTCAATTAGACGACATTTTCGGCAACAGCATCCAAACATTGATGTCTAACCCATTAAACATCGCGCAAGCAGTTGCTGAATCTGATCTAGTAATCGGTGCCGTTCTTATCCCAGGAGCAAAAGCACCTAAACTTGTAACTGAAGAAATGATCAAAGCAATGACACCTGGTTCTGTAATCGTTGACGTTGCAATCGACCAAGGCGGAATCTTTGAAACGGTTGACCGTATTACAACGCATGACAACCCAACTTATGACAAGCACGGTGTTGTTCACTATGCAGTAGCAAACATGCCTGGTGCAGTTCCGCGTACTTCTACAATCGCGCTGACAAATGCAACAGTACCATACGCACTTCAAATCGCTAACAAAGGTGCACAACTTGCTATCGCTCAAAACGCATCTCTAAAATCAGGTCTTAACACTGCCGGCGGATTTGTAACATATGAAGCTGTAGCAACAGACCTTGGATATGACTACGTAACAGCTGAAGAAGCTTTAGAAAAAGCGATTCAAACAGTATAATTACTCGATTTCTAACCTCCCTGTCTTTGATAGGGAGGTTTTTTTCTAAAGGCTGTATTCGTATTCATTGTTGCTTGTTTTGAAAGTAGTTGATTTCCCGTTCCAGGTGCTCGCTTTCCGCGGGGCAGGCGGTGAGCCACATTCGTATGTTTCACGTATAAGTGTCTCACCTGCCCGCCTGTCCCGCAGGAGTCTCACACCTTCCACTCTTATCAACTGTCAAAGAAGTTAATAAAGCAAGAAAATAGCCTTTCTATAGAGTGATTTTTTAGTCGTACGGAGAGGGCTCACCGCACACCCTGCGGAAAGCGAGCATCTGTAGCGTAAATTAATCATTTTCAAGATCAGCAAAGCTTATCGAAATACTCTTTCTTATAAATTTTGTAAGCGCATACAAATAATGATTGCCAACTAAATAGAATTGTTTTATTATTATAAATAATCAAATAATTTACAGGACATTATTGTCTTGGGGTAGAGATGCGGAGAACCCTGTGATCAATAAAGTGTATTACGTTGTGTAATACGTTTTATTGTTCATGGGGATTTATTTATTTTATTTATAAAACCACTTTTAAGGAGGAGTTATGGATGAAAAAGTTGTTCTCATTGTTAACTGCTTTGCTGCTCGTATTTCTAGCAGCCTGCAGCAGCGGTACAAGTAATGGCGATGGAGGATCTAAAAAGGGAACTACCGAAATAGACTTCTACTTCCCTGTTGCTGTCGGTGGGGATGTTGCTAAAATTGTGGACAATTTAGTGGCAGACTTTGAAAAGGAAAACCCTGATATTAAAGTGAATGCCAGGTACGGAGGCAGTTACTCAGAAACAATGACACAGGTAATGGCTGCAGTCCAAGGCGGAAATCCTCCTGAGTTAGCCGTTTTATTTTCTATCGATCTTTTTACCTTAAGAGAAAACGATGTCATCGAAGAAATGACTCCATTATTTGATAAAAAGTATTTTGATGATTTTTATGGGGCTTTTATGGCGAATTCAAAGGTTGGCGATAAGGTTTGGAGCCTTCCGTTCCAAAGAAGTACCATCGTCCTTTACTACAATAAAGATGCTTTCAAAAAAGCAGGACTTAATCCTGATGCTCCGCCAAAAACGTGGGATGAGCTAGTCGATTATGGCAAGAAATTAACGGTCAATGGCGGCAAAGATCAATGGGGTCTGGAAATCCCGAGTACCGGCTATCAATATTGGATGACTCAAGCGCTTGCTTTACAAACTGAGAAAAACATCATGTCTGAAGATGGTAAGAAAACGTATTTTAATGCGCCGTATACAAAGGAAGCTTTGCAATTTTATTTGGATTTAAGCAAAAAGCACAAAGTGATGCCTGAAGGAACGATTGAATGGGCTACTGTCCCATCTGATTTCTTAAGTGGAAGAACAGCCATGATGTATCATACGACTGGAAACTTAACAAACGTTAAAACGAATGCTAATTTTGATTTTGGAGTAGCTTACTTGCCGGCAAACAATCAGTATGGTTCACCTACTGGCGGCGGAAATATTTATATGTTTAAAGGTGTGCCAAAAGAAAATAAAAAAGCAGCGATTAAATTCATGAAATTCTTAACAGAACCTGAGCGTGTAGCACAATGGTCGATCGATACAGGCTATGTAGCTACGAGAAAGTCTGCATATGAAACAGATAAACTAAAAAAATATGTAAGTGATTTCCCTCAAGCTGTTATTGCGCGCGAGCAGCTGGAATACGCCGACAGCGAACTGGCAACCTATCAAAACGGTGAAGTCCAAAAAATATTCAATGATGCAATCCAGGCTGTATTAACAGGAAAAAGCAGTGTAGATGAGAGCTTAGATAAAGCCCAGAAAGACGCTGAAAAAGTTTTAAAACCATTTCAAGACTAAATAACAATATGCGGAGCTCAAGTTAATATAGAAATTAATTTGAGCTTCTTTCTTCACAAAGGATAGGGGGTTGTTATAACCATTATGAATAACACACCAGAAACATATAAAAAAGCTGCCATGCTAAACCATGCACCCGTAACAAAAAACAGAAAAAAGTTACGTTCTGGATCCAATCAGAATATGTTTGCTTATTTTTTGTTACTGCCTTCTTTTATCTTCCTGTCATTATTTACATTTTATCCAACGCTAAAATCCGTTTATTTAAGCTTTTACAGCGGTCCGATGACGAGACTTGAATTTTCTGGCTTGGATCAGTACAAAGACGTTTTATCAGATGAAATCTTTAGAAAAGTAATCTTGAATAACATCCTTTTTATCATCGGAACTGTTCCCGCAAGTTTATTTTTAGCTATGTATCTAGCGATTTGGCTTAATAAAAAAATGGCAGGCAGCGCATTGCTTAGAACCTCTTTCTTTTATCCAACAATCATTCCATTGATTGCAGTGGCCAACATTTGGCTGTTCATCTATACACCACAATACGGTCTTCTCGCAAAATTCCTGCAGGGAATAGGGGCACATGGTCCAAACTGGCTAGGCAGTCAAAGTACAGTCATGATCGCCATGATACTAATGATCATTTGGAAAGATACAGGGTTCTATATGATTTTTTATTTAGCTGGATTGCAAAATTTGCCGAAAGACGTTTATGAGTCTGCCATGATTGAAGGAGCTAAACCTTTTCAGATGTTCCGTTATATCACTTTTCCTTTATTAATGCCGACTACTCTTTTCGTCATGATTGTAGCCATCACAAATGCGTTTAAAAACGTAGATCATTTATACATTATGACAAAAGGCGGACCTGATAATGCCAGTAACCTTTTGCTTTATCATATTTATGAAGCAGCGTTTACAAATTGGGACCTAGGTAAAGCAGCTGTTTTAACGGTCGTCTTAATCGCCGTTCTATTAAGTATTACCGCATTCAATTACTTGTTCTTAGATAAGAAAATCCATTACTAGGAAGGGAGGGATTTCATTGTACAAAAAACTTAATTACTTCTTCATCATCCTTTTAGGAATCATATTCTTTATTCCTTTGTTTTGGGTACTCATCACTTCTTTTTCAACGAGTAAAGAAGTGATTGGAAACTCCTTTCCGCTTTGGGTTTCCCATCCAACACTGCAAAACTATAAAGATGCCTGGCATGTCGCCCCGTTCCTAACCTATTATTTAAATACTTTTATTATTGTTTTCGGAATTTTAATCGTTCAATTATTTACGATTACTCTCGGTGCCTATGCTTTTGCAAGATTAAATTTCAAAGGAAAAAATGTGCTGTTTCTTTTATTTTTGCTTCAATTGATGATCCAGCCGGAAATCCTTCTCTTTCCAAACTATCAGATTATGAGTCAGTTGGGCTTAGTAAATACGAAGCTTGCCGTAATGCTCCCTTATTGGGCTTCAGCTTTTGGGGTGTTTTTATTAAGGCAAACATTTAAGCAAGTTCCTTACGACTTAGACGAAGCGTCAAAAATTGATGGCTCCAAATGGTGGCAGACCTTATGGCATGTCTATGTTCCATCTGCCCGGCCCACCTATCTTGCTTTTGCATTAGTGTCCGTCAGCCATCACTGGAGCAACTTTATGTGGCCGTTAATTATTACAAATTCTGATGAAAATCGGCCATTAACGGTCGGATTAGCTTTATTTGCCCAGTCATACGAAACAGGAGCTCAATGGGGCATGGTAACCGCCGGAACCGTAATGGTTATCTTCCCGTTGCTTATTGCATTTTTTATCTTCCAAAAACAGTTCGTATCCAGCTTCATGCATTCTGGAATTAAATAGGCGGTGGTTAAAATGAACTTACATTTCTTAGGTACGGGCAGTGCCTATCCTGGTGTTGAACGTGACAATACGTCTATTTGTATTTCTTATAACGGCTTTCATGTTCTCGTCGATGTAAGCGGAAATCCTTGCAGAAAGCTGAAACAATTCGACATTGATTTAGAAGAGCTTGATGTCATCATCTTCACCCATTTCCACATTGATCATATTTACGGACTTCCATCTTTATTGTGGGGAATGTTGCTGGAAAACAGGCATAAGCCTCTCACTATCTATTGTGATAAAAGGAATAAAGAAAAGCTCGACAGCTGGTTAGACACAATGGGCATCGAAGAATGGGGAATTAAATTTTCAATCCATACGAGAACGTTTAATGGTGATCGAAACGAAAAACTGCTGACAGATAGCGGAATGAGTATTTCCTGCTTCCCTGCGCTTCACTCCGTGCCTACTGTTGGACTGGAAATTAAGACTGATCAGCAACTGACGGTTTATTCGGCAGACAGTAAAATCAATGCACACATTCAGTCCTATCAGCATATTGATGTACTCATTCATGAAGCGACCACAGCAAAGAAGCATGATCCTAATCATTCCAGCTTAACTGAAATTGCCGAATCCTATGAACTAAACGCTATTGATAAAGTGATTTTAGTTCATTTAAGTGATCATGAGCCATATGATGAAGAACTTACTCGTTTAAATACAAAAGGTAAAATTCAAAAAGCAGAAGAAATGATGAGCATCAAACTATAACTAAATATGAACAAGGATAGAGAACAGGAGAATCCCTTGGGTAATGAATCATCCAATTAAGTTGGATTATTCGTCAAGCTCAAGGGATTATTTTTTTCCTGAGATGGAGGAAGAGATGAAGGATATCAAAGGCTATATTTTTGACTTGGATGGAACGATTTATCTCGGAAATCAATTAATCAAAGATGCTGATCTGGTGATCAAAAGTCTTCAAAATGCCAGAAAGCACATTTTGTTTTTGACGAATAAAACCATTGAATCCAGGCAGAAATACGTAGAAAAGCTCAGTAATTTTAATATTCATGTGACGTTAGACAATATCTTGAATCCAACGGTAACATTAACGAATTATTTAAAAGTAAATCATCCTCAATCTAAACTTTATGTAATCGGTGAGCAGATTATAAAGGATGAGATCATCAATGAAGGATTTCAAATGGCCATTAAACCTGAAGAGACAGATATTGTGATTATCTCTTGGGATCGTGGTTTTCATTATGACCATTTGAATTTTGCTTATCAGGCGGTTAAGAATGGAGCGATGACAATCGCAACGAACCCTGATCGAACATGTCCAGTAGAATTTGGGGAGATTCCAGATTGTGCAGGGATGATTGGAGCATTAGAAGGTGTTACCGGGAAAAAGATCGATATTCAAATTGGGAAGCCATCTATATTAACGGTAGAAGCCGCGATCAATATACTTAACCTCCCCCCCGGACAATGTATCATGATTGGGGACCGCCTTGAAACGGATATAAAAATGGGACTTGATGCAGGGATGAAAACCGCCCTCGTGTTATCAGGGGTTACAAAGACTGACGATGTTCTAACTTCTGAATGGCAGCCTGATTATGTCTTTTCCTCAGTCAAAGGCATACTGTTCAACAAAGTTGTTTAATGGGAGGCTGTTTTCGCAATCATTGTTGTTTTTGAGTGCAGTTGATCTCCGTTTCAGGATGCTCGCTTTCCGCGGGGCGTGCGTTGAGCCCACTCGTCGCTCTGCGACATTGAATGGTCTCACCTGTCCCGCTGCTCCCGCAGGAGTCTCGCACCTTACACTCCAATCGCCTTGTCATTGGTGTTAAATTACAGAAATACTCCATTAGCAACAATCTTTTAGAAAAGAGCCTTAATAAAAAACAATATAAGAGGAGAAGGGGATTTTTTAAACCGGGTGAGGTGCAAAATTTAATTCCACCATACATTCCAAGCGTGAATTCACACATGAATTCACGTTTTTTTATTGCCCTGGTATTACTTCACTTATACGTATAGACATATTGCAACACAATAATCATATAATATAAAACAATATTAATTTATTGTTAAACGATAAATTAATATGATAAAATCATCTTGTCATTAACTAAGTGAGGTGTTTTAAATGGATTTTAAACAATCTTCAACCACTTTCTTAAAGGTAATCATTTTTCTGATTGGAATTGCAGTGCTTGCCGTGTGTATCTATTTGTTGCCTGAAGCAGCCAGAAGAGACGCGATAGAACGGCCAGGTGATTATTCGCTATATCCACTTTTGGTATGTGCATATGGAATATGTATTACCTTTTCTGCAGCGTTGTACCAAATATTTAAACTTTTAACCTATATCGAAAAGAACAATGTTTTCTCTGAGTTATCTCTTCAATCTTTGAATGTAATAAAGAAATGCGCTTTTACTGTCATTTTCTTTATTTTGGCAGCAATCGTTTATTTAAGGGTGCATGCTCAATTCACAGGTGATGATGCAGCAGGTCCAATATCTCTGGGTCTAATGGGAGTCTTAGCAACAAGCGTCATTATAGCTTTTGTGGCAGTTCTTCAGAAACCAATAAAGAATATCTTGGACTCACAGCCAAAAAACAATTAACATTTATATGAGAGGTGTTTTTTTATGAAGATAGCAACCACATTATTTATGAAAATAGCTGTTATTCTCATTGGAATTCCGGTTCTCGCTTTGTGCATCTTTCTGGTTCCTGAACTGGCAGATGCGGCAGCAGATTACTTAGGGATTCATTCCATAAAATATATCATTTTCATCCTTTTATATGGAGGGGCATTCCCTTTTTACTTCGCCCTTTATCAAACATTTAAACTGTTAAGTTATATTGACAAGAACATCGCTTTCTCTGAATTGTCTGTTCGAGCTTTAATGAAAATCAAATTCTGCGCTATTTCTATTTGCAGTTTGCATGTCTTAGGTTTGCCGCTTTACTATCTCGTGGCAGAAAAAGACGATGCGCCAGGTCTCATATTTGTTGGAATGATCATTCCTTTTGCTTCGTTGGTTCTCGCCGTTTTTGCTGCTGTTCTCCAAAGACTTTTGCAAGAAGCGATTAACATAAAATCAGAAAATGATTTAACGGTCTGAGGTGGAGATTATGGCCATTATTATTAATATTGATGTGATGCTGGCAAAACGAAAAATGAGTGTAACAGAGCTTTCGGAGAGAGTTGGAATTACTATGGCGAATCTTTCCATTTTGAAAAATGGGAAAGCAAAAGCCGTTCGTTTTTCAACATTAGAAGCGATATGCAAGACTTTGGATTGTCAGCCGGGAGATATTTTGGAGTACAAAAGCGACGATGACGTACAATAAAAACAGTTACCAACTTGTATGATTAGATAATGAAATGAGATAAAGGGATAGCGATTAAGCTATCCCTTCTTTGCGTTTATTATGGTTATTTAATTCGAGAGCCTTTTTTCATGGTCAATCCATCTGCTTATCATCTTTCATTAACGTTTTTAGATCTATTTTTAGCATCCGTTCCGTTGGATAAGTGGTTGTAAAGCGATATTTATTTGCACCAGATTCAAACAGGACATACAGTTCTTTTTTCACCGTTACAATCCCCTCCGGCATCGGAATAGCTGTAATACTTGCTCGAGGTTTCGAGGCTGCACCATCAAGGAACCAAAGTGGTACCTCTTTTCCATTTACTACGACATTGCCATGAGGCTCTTCTTTTAACGGATGTTCATAGCGATATAGAACGCTGTCATTCCCTCTTCCATAAGAAGTGCTCAGCGCGATTCCCATTTTCTGAACAATGGCACCCTGAACTTTATCCGTCGTCGATAATACATAATCCGGTGTTGCGGTTTTTGTCGGATCCTCATTCCATTGATCCTTCGAAAGATTATCGTTATTTCGCTCAAGATCGTAGCCTACCATCCAAGCGTATTGCATAACACCATCCCGGTTTTCGATGTGATGAGATGGATCTGTAGGATAGTCGTTTGCTTCATAAAACTCACCAACCCAAAGGATTCCTTCATCATACACATTATAGGCAGCTTCTACCGGCAGCGGGATTTGGTTAATAAAATGAATTTCCGCATTGTTATCCCCATTCACAACATCACTGATTTTCAGCTGGTATAAGAATTGTTCAGAGGCAATCCAAATATGGTCTCTACTGACCGTAATCCCGCCAGCATGACCTGTGTAAGGTGTGCCGTCTTCGTTATATAACAAGACAGATTTAATTAATTTTTCACTAGTAGCATCCGTTATCGTCAGCGTTCCAGGTCTTCCGTCATCTAAATAATTTACGGTGATCAGCCAGTCCTTTTTCTTATAATACGTAATTCCCTGTGGTACAATATCTTGAATCAATCCTGGAATAACAGGTCCATCATCGCTTATATCCCAGAGGTCCTGATATTTTGGATCTTTGATGTGAGGCAATCTTTCCTCTTGCGTAATGAGTTGATGAGACGGACGCACTACAGCCGGGATTGATTTCTCAGATACATTTCCTGAACTATCTTCTGCCGACATTTGAATCACGTAATCCCTGTTCCCCATAAGACCAGAGATCATAAATTCATTTTTGGAAGGATCTACTGAATATTCCAGCACTCCATTCTTATAAATATGATAACGATAAATATCAGCGTCTTCATTTAAGTTCCACTTTACTAAAATCTCGCCTGCTCCAGCATTTGCTTGAATGTTAGAAGGAACTGCAGGAGACACATGATCTGTCACTGGCCTTGGGGGAGCTTGTCCCGGTATGATCCATCCTGGTGTTGGATTTGCTCCGCCACCTAGATTTCTCATCGTTGTGCTCCCATCTTGGGGATATCCGAATTCAACTGATTTTTTCAAAAGAACATCGGCACCCGTATAAACGACCTTTATTACTTCTTTACCTTGGGGATTCAATAGTTTAATTGTTTGGCCCCCATTCACAATTCCTGGAACATTCTCTAGCATTCTTATTTGGTTTTCATTAATATACTTACTTTTGTATGAAGCAAAATAGTTATGATTAAAAGCTTCTAAACTTATAGACTGGACATCATCTGTTCTTGTCCACATAAGGTTCGTAGACCACGGCTGAATAAGAAAAGAATCTTGGATAGCTGCGTTCATTTTACCGGACTGAACACGATAACCTTTTAAATCAATCGGCTGATTGCTATTGTTATAGATTTCTAAATACTCAAAAGCATCGCTGCCTGCATAGTTATCCGTGTTCGGTATTATTTCAGTTATGAGCAGCGACGGAACACCTTCTAAGGCGCTGATTTTTGGAGCTGGAGCTAAACAACATCCCAGTAGGACCACTAGCATCACGAAATACGTCATCAATTTTTGAATCCTTACCTTCATAGTCTTCCTCCTCAAATAAAATATTTAATATACTAAAACATCCCGTGAATCCTGTGTTTCTGTGATTACAAACAAATAAAACCCCATGACCATTAACTGCATTACTAAATAAGCAATACACATTAATGCCACAGGGTTCTCCGATTCTCTGCCTGAAGACAATATTCATTATGTAAATATAAGGATATTAATACTATACAATAGCTTTACCATTCTTTCAACTCATTTTTAGAATTTTCTGAATTTATAAGGAGGAATTGATTTTACTCTACAAATCCAAGTTCCACAATTTTGGATCACCGGATGAAATAGCGAGCGCTCCGGCTTCAAGTCCATTCAAAATTTCTTCTTTATTACTGATGAGTCCACCTGCAATGATAGGAAGGTTTGTTAATCCTGTCAGCTCATCAATAACCGAAGGCATCAAACCAGGCAACACTTCAATAGCATCTGGTTTACATTGATGAGCGATTTCGATCCCCTTTTTTAAAGCATTTCGATCAATAAGGAACAAGCGCTGAACGGTCATTAATCCTTCCTCTTTTGCATACTTAATCAGGTTGCTTTTTGTTGTAATAATCCCCATCGGTTTCCAGATTTTCGCTATATATGTAATGGCGCTTCTCGTATTTGAAAGTCCGTCAATAAAATCAAGATGTACGAATGTCATTTTTTCTGCCTTATTTAATTGCTCTATATACCCTTTCGTAGTGATAATATCTCCGGTCAAAAGAAACGTAATATTGGCATTGGATGCTATAGCTTGTTGGATGTCTTTCTCATTTTTAATGGAGGAAATTACTTGTGATTGTACAATATCGACAATGTTGGGCATTTTCATTCTCCTTCTAAATTAGACATACACCAAAAAGTTCCACAATTATTGCACATTCTCCTGCCATCCTTTTGCGTGCTATTTTGAAAGCACTTGAACTAGTCCATAATGTTCCCTCTTCTTGGATTGAGCTGCAGCTCACTTCGCACATTGCATCTGCAATGTCTCACCTGTTCTTTTTTTGTATTTTCCGGGAAATTTTTTGTCGAAATATTAGATGTACAACCGACTTATTATAAAATAGCATCATATGTCCTAGAGAAATCATTACATTTAATCAAACTTTCTGAGCCTCGCAACTTCATAAAATTTACATCATTTTAAGAATGTGTTCATAAAAGCGCTTTTTGTTAAAATTCATCCTCATAAAGACCCTTCATTCTTTAAAATAACCATGATGATCTGACCATTCCGTTTCCATTTGCCTTTGCTAGCATTATGGATGTGAATCCTGACTGTTTGCATGAGGCAGTCAGGATGACCACAGACCATTTAAAGGGGATGGAATTGATGATCATCAAGAATGCGGTTTTTACTTCGATCTTTTCAGTTGGTATTATGGGAACTTTATTTGCTAATCCAAGCGTTGCATATGAAGAACCATCTAGAAAGATAGAAACAGTAGCCCATCGTGGAGCTTCTGGCTATGCTCCAGAAAATACGATGGCATCTTTCCAAAAAAGTGTTGATATGAAAGCTGATTATATTGAACTTGATGTTCAGGAAACGAAAGATGGAAAATTAGTTGTCATGCATGATGTGACGTTAGACCGCACAACAAACGGCTCAGGGTACGTAAAAGATCATACGCTTGAAGAAATTCGCAGGCTTGATGCGGGGAGTTCTTTTTCAAAAAAATATGCTGGTGAAATAGTGCCTACATTTGAAGAGGTTCTCGATAGATTTAGAGGTAAAACAGGAATACTTGTTGAATTAAAGGCAACTTATTACTATCCTGACATCGAACAAAAAGTAGCCAAGGCATTGATAGACCGCCAAATGGATCACCCGAATAATGACAAGATTATCATCCAATCCTTTGAACCCGATGCCATTAAAAAAATGGACGAGCTCCTGCCTAAAGTTCCTGTTGCTCTTCTCACTGGTAATCAGGAAGATCTTACAAACGAAAAATTAAACGAGATCTCTAAGTATGCAGAGTATGTGAACCCCTATCAAGGTTTAATCAATCCGCCAGCAGTGAAAAAAATTCATGATCATGATATGGGTGTTATGGGCTGGACAGTCCGTCATAAAGAAGAAGTTCAGCCTCTTTTAGACGCAAATATAGATGCTATTATTACAAATTATCCAGATTACGTTCCTTCACATTAATGAAATAGTCTGTTTTTTATTCATTGTAGCTTTTGAAAGAGGTTAATTTCCGTTGCAGTGGCTCGCTTTCCTGTGGGGGTGTGCGGTGTGCCTCGGTAGATGATGGATGAAGATCACAATTCGGTGAAGCATGCTTGCTCCTGCGTCTGTAAGTAAATGCTATCGAAACGGGCTTCCTCGTCGCATGCCTTGCAAGAAGATTAATCAGGTGGCAGGCACGCACCTTGCACTTCAATCAACTTTCATATGAAGTTTACTAAAATATACTAAAAGCAAAATTCTTTCAGAAAAGCGCCTAATAAAATGCAAAAAAGTGTTCAAGCTTATATAAGAGCTTCAACACTTTTTTTGGTTTATTGATGTTGGGCTATAATCTCGTCTAACTTTGCCACTTTTTCTTTTAGCTTGTTATTGATTTTTTCATTGATTGCCAATGATTGCTGTATTTTTTCTGAGACAAGTTTCATATTTTTCGCCTTCATTGCTTCTCTCATGGCTTTTTTCGTTTCATGTGATTCTTTTCTCAATGCTCTTAAATCTTGATGGATTTGTTTCATATCTTGTCTGAACGCTGATCTTTCATTATTTTTGTTTGAAGCCTCGTTTTTATTTACTTTCATATGGAGGTCAAATAATTGATCTCGCTTTTGGACAATCTGTTTTTTCAGCTCCAACTGTTCGATTTTAAGCTGATTTGCTTTATGAACATTCTCCTGAAAGTTTTCTATGTTTTTGAATTTCATTTCTTTTTTCTCAGCGGCTATCTTCACATTCTGTTCTGTTTGTGCTGAAACGACGGCAGCACTACCAGTGATCACCACAAATGCAATCGCTGACAGCATTAGTTTTTTCATAACTTTCACTCCTTTTAGGTTTGATACTATCATTTGTAAAAGGTGTGAAAATCTTACGTTCACATATATGTAAATTCTTTGACATTTTAATTGAGCTTTTTCAAGACCCGATTGACAGTCTCTCTTCTCAGACCAATAAACTGTCCGATTTCCTCTTGTGTCAGTACCTTTTCTACAGGCACATCAGGAAAATAACTTGCGAACCATTCTTTGAGCTTTAACACTTTCCCCTCTGGAGTCAGTATGGACATTTGGTTGATTCTTTGCTGCATCATCCGAAGTTTATTTTCTAAAAGGTGAGCAACTTCTTTATACATTTTTGGATTTTCATCTAATGAACTGTACCACTTCACTGGATCTATTTTTTCAACTTCTGAAGCAAGCAATGCAATAGCTGAACCATTGTACTCTTTTGGACTCGTCAGCGAATGATGCGGTATGACTTCACCCGGTACGATTAAATTTAACAGCACTTGGCTCCCATCTTCATGAATGCGGACAATTTTTAACAGACCCTTTTCCAGCCTGAATAAAGGTCCTTCTTCTCCTTGACGAAATAATGTTTCCCCTTTTGTTAAATACACGAAGATTCTCTCCCTTTTTTCGACGTTCCACACCTATTTCCTTAAACCTCCATACTATTTAAAAAGGAGGCTGAGGGATATGGACCATTTTCTTTTCTTTATACAGGAATTATTTTTATTGTACAGTATCGCACTATTAGGTTATATCCTTCGAAAACAAAAAGTCTTACCAACACGTACTGAGAAGGTTTTAACAGCCATTATTTTAAATGTGACCCTCCCAGCTCTTATACTGTTCGGGATGGATGTTTCTTTTTCCGTGGAAAATTTAAAACAATTCGGATGGCTTTCTTTTTTATCCGCTTTTGTACTTTTATTATCCAGTTTCATTGCTTCCATCTCTGTAAAAAAAATAAAACCTCCTAAGCTGCAGAGGAATGCTTTAGAAGGAATCATGATATTTGGTAATCAAGGATTCTTAGGGATTGCCGTTTGTCTTCTTTTATTCGGAAAAGAAGGCGTTTTGTATGGAACATTTTATAATTTTGTTTATTTACTGATCATCTGGTCATATGCCATATATCTTTTTGCGCGAGATTCAGATGCATTGAAATGGCGCAATATTTTTCTAAACTCAGGCATATTAGCTACTTTAACAGGTTTTATATTTATGCTTCTTCCTGGAACCCTTCCCCCGGGTCTATCAAGTACATTAGAGATGGTCGGGAAACCTACAGTTCCCCTTTCCATGTTGTTGATCGGTTCATTGTTAGGTACTTTATCCGTAAGAGAAATCAAACATTTTCTGCAAAACAAATGGTTATGGCTTGCTTCATTTTATAAATTAATTCTCTTTCCGTTGCTTTTGATTCCATTCACTATATTTTCTATTCCTTTTCCGATTCTTGCAGCAGCCATATTAATCGCAGGTATGCCTTCTGCTCCAACGATCTCCATGTATGCTGAACGCTATGGAGAAGATGCAGCATTTGCAGCAGCTGGTGCTGCACTCAGTACGCTGCTCTCTTGCTTTACGATACCAGCTCTATATGGATTGCTGCTAGTAATCTCTTCCCTTTCCTGAATCCGATATTTCTAAAAGTATTTCGGGATACGGCCGAAAAAAGGTTTGCTTTAGTAATTTTTTGTCATCAAAACGTACTGCATGTGCCTTTAAAAGAGTCGTAATACTCGAGAAAGGCTCTTTTTTGTCACTGTATTTTTGCATTAATTCATGAAAAAAGCTGATTTCGTTAGGTGACAGATTTGACTCAAACCTCTTAAAAATCTCTCTTGCCACATTCCGGTTCGAATCATTTCGAGCAGCACGATTAAAGACTTTGTGCAGTGCTTTAGAATAAAGTTCAATGGTTAACCGTTCGCCATTTTCCTGTGCTTTAATTAATATACGATCCATCACCTTTAAAGTCGGCCTGCTGTATGCCATCAATAAATAATAATTATTATCGTGAAACGCCATTATCGCATCTAACCCTTTTGGCAGCACTCTTCGAAACGAAGCGAGTGTAAAGAGCTTTGTATAAAACCGGTCCCGAATCGTAAAATTGTTTAATCGTCCCTCTTCCTCAACAGCTAAATGGGAAAAACGGTCTGCCACTTTCCCGCCGAACAAACCGCTGGCATTCCCGATCGCTGGTCCTTTTTCAGTCGAAGCATATACTTTTACTTCTTTTACACCGCATGATGGAGAGCGTGTTTTTAAAATGAATCCATCAGTATCGGTTACCGTGGATAAATAATTATCGGTAAATGAATGCATATCGGCCGTTACATCTCGCCCTGTAGATGGCTGAATCAATAAGTGTTCATGCACTTTTTTTACGATACGTATCGTTTCCCGAGGTGTACCGAGCCCTATTTCTACTTCAGGACAAACAGGTACAAAATCTACATAATCCATGAGTTTTTTGATTACATTATTGTATATCACATCGCCGTTATATCGGCATGCTTCAAACTCCAAACATTTACTGACAACTACTCGCGGTCTAGCGTATGCTTCCATTTCTATACTCCCTTTAATGATTGTTTTTACCATTCTTCCCCTATTTAAATGAATTTTTATCACGAATTCTGTAAAATGTTGGGTAGCGAGAGGAGAGATCAAGTGGCCTATTATGAAGATTTACGAAAACATGTCGGAAGTGCACCGCTCATTTTACCTGGTTCGGTTGTTATCATTACAAACGACAAAGATGAGATTTTATTACAGCACCGCCGTGATGGAGGCTGGGGACTCCCGGGGGGATTGATGGAGCTGGGCGAAAGTTTTGAAGAAACAGCAATACGCGAAGTAAAAGAAGAGACGGGATTTGATATTGCCGGCTTAACACAACTTCATGTTTACTCTGGAGCTGATCATTATTTACAAGTTCCAAATGGTGATGAAATGTATTGTGTAACCGCTCTTTATACGGCTAGCGAAGTAACTGGAGAGTTATGTATTGATGAAGATGAATCTTATGAGTTTCGTTATTTTGCTGCAGATCGGCTTCCAGAAGGATTGTTAAAAGGTGCAACAAAATACATAGCCTTATTTCTCGAACATAAAGAAAAGAACAGAGCGAACCGGTGATTAAGCCGGCGTTTCTGTTCTTTTTTGATTAAACTTCAGTTCGATATAGTCGCATACAGGAACATAACCGATGTTTTGATAGATTTTATTAGACGTCGGGTTAGCGAGATCAGTGTACAGGGTACAAAATTCATACCCTTCTTTCAAAAGGTGTTCACTCAATGCCGCTACGAGTGAGCTTGCATACCCTTTTCCTCTCCACTCTTTTGGCGTATAAACGAGATTCACAGATACCCCTTTAACATTGGGTCTCGTTTTGGATGCCATGGATATGGCACGGCCGTCTTCTTCCCAAATAAAAAGAGAGCCGCTTTCCAATTTCGTTTTTGCCAGCTCCTCCGCTTCACTTTTTGTTACCAATTGATTCGTTTCTTCTGTCATCCCTCGTACCCAATTTGGTAAAAACGACATGTCTTCAGCTCTTGCTTGACGCAGTTTCCCAGGACGTGCCGCTGGTTGTATGACCGACTTCAATGTATAAAGTCTAAGGTCCATCAGCACTTTTTCTTCTAACCTATTCTTTTTTGTCCATTGTTCAGAAAAAACTTTTCCTACTGCTTTCGGTGACATAATCTTATGGATCGCGTAATCTTCTTTTATTAAATATGCAACGAGATGAGGAACAGCAGTGATTCCATCTGCTTCTTCTTTTTCTAGCAGCAGCAGCGCGTACGGCGGAACGAGCATAGCCGCCAGCATTATTTTTCCGTTTTCTTTCACCGTGGCTAAGAATGGTTTTTCTTCTTCCCATTCTTTATCTCTAAAACTTATACAGTTTCCAAGCATGATCCCCGCTCTGTCTTCTTGACTGAGTAAAAAGGATTCCACTTCCTCATAAAAGGCAGGAATGGTTGAATACCGTGTAACTTCCATAAAAATGACCCTCTCTTTTTTTTCTATCTATAGATTGATATATTTCAATTTTTTACAAATTGATTCCTTCTTTTCATATAATCTTAATGTCTTTATTTGAATAAAGTGAGGGGATTTCTGCTATAATGGCGTTAACGTAAAGGAAGGTGTTCGGTATGGGTACACATGTATTTTCAAAGCGTGAAGAAATTGCAAATGCCATCACACATGGACTCGGTGTTTTATTAAGTGTTGCTGTAACTTCTATTTTGCTCGTGTTTGCCGTCTGGAAAGGAACAGCTGTTCATATTGTAAGTTTTGCTGTTTTTGGCGGGACGATGCTTTTACTCTATACAGCTTCAACACTCGTACATGCTTTTCCACAAGGCAAGGTGAAGGATCTATTCGAGATCATGGATCATGCCGCGATCTATCTATTTATCGCAGGAACGTACACACCGATCGTGCTGATTGTTGTTGGCGGTGTGTTAGGCTGGACTTTGTTTGGCATCGTTTGGGGATTGGCTCTCTTTGGAGTTGTCTTTAAAGCATTTTTTACGAAAAAATTCGTTGTATTGTCCACTCTTGGTTATGTCGCAATGGGCTGGCTGATTACATTTGCTCTCCATGATATTTCAGCGAACATGCCGTCAGCAGGCATACATTTACTTATAGCAGGCGGAATTATTTACACAATCGGCAGTATTTTTTATGTATGGCGAAGCTTTCCATTTCATCATGCGGTTTGGCACGTATTCGTATTAGCGGGAAGCATCGCTCATTTCCTCATGATGTTTTATGTATTGCCTCTTTCCTAGAATAACAAGGGGTGATGTTAGATGAAAATTATTTTACGAATTATGTTTTCGATTGCGTTCTTGCTGGTAGCATTCTTTGGACTCGGACCCGTACTATTTGCAGATGGAACAGCGGGAGAGCGAATTGTGACATTGGTTGTTGTTATAATGATTTTTATTTTGTTGTACATCCTTTATAAATGGGCGATTAAGAAGAGCAGAAATTAAAATCATTCAAACGTAAAACTCCTTAATGAGGAGTTTTTTCTTTTTTTTTATCATGTAAGTGTGTCTAAACTTGTCGACTCGGGAGTATCTGATCAAAACTCGGTGGATTATTGCTATTTCTCGGTGGATTATCGTCATTTCTCGGTGGATTATCGTCATTTCTCGGTGGATTATCACCCAGGAGATCTTCATTCAGAGCATCAACCATATAAATCTCAACTAAATACTGCAAAAATAAAAACGAACTTCCCAAAAATATAGGAAGTTCGCTCATCATCACTATTTTTTATTTAATAATCTGCAGTTCTTTTGGATATTTCGTCAATGTTTCGTATCCATTCTCTGTTACGACTACATCGTCTTCAATCCGTACGCCGCCGATGTCATCGATATAGATGCCTGGCTCAATCGTATACGTCATGCCTGGACGAAGAATTCCGTCGTTGTTATCACTCATAGATGGGAATTCGTGAACATCGATTCCAAGACCATGACCGATTCTGTGCGGGAAGTTGTCACCGTATCCTGCTTCTGTAATGTGGTTACGAGCGATCACATCAAGGTCACCGATACGTGTTCCTGGCTTAGATGCTTCCAGCGCTTTCAACTGTGCCTGCAGCACCGTATCGTATATTTCACGGCGTTTTTCATCCAGATCGCCAAACGCTACAGTACGAGTGATGTCTGAGCAATAACCATCTAAAACGACACCTAAGTCAAACAGAACAAAATCTCCGTGCTGGAGTTTTCTTAAACCAGGCTTACCGTGTGGCTGTCCTGCCTTCTCACCAAACAATACCATTGTTGAAAACGACATTTGGCTGATCCCTTTTTTCTTCAGTTCGTACTCAATCTTCGCAAGTACTTCCATCTCCGTTACGCCTTCTTTAAGTGCCGAAACACCTACTTCAACACCATAGTCTGCAAGACGTGCTGCTTCACGCAATGTTTCTAGCTCGCTTTCTTCTTTAATCAAGCGGAGCTCGTTCATCAGCTCTTCGGCACCAACTAGCTTAGCACCTTCAAACATACCAGCTAGTTTTTCTCCGCGTGCATATGGAAGTGTTTCTTTTTCAACGGCAACGGACGAAGCAGTAGTCACTCCTCGGCTAGCTAGTGCCTCTTGCACCTTTAGCCACGGATCTTCAGAATCACTGTATCCTACGATATCGTACGTCCAGCCGGCACCCTTCGCTTGAGAGCGTTCCATCCCTGGACAGAACATGAACGGCTCCCCTTCAGGAAGTACAACTACTCCTAACACACGTTCATGCGGATCTGTGAATAGACCTGACAAATAGAATACGTTTGCCGTCGTGTGAATGAACGCAAATGTATGTCCTTCTTGCTTTAGCCAATCCTTAACCTTTTGAATACGTCCTTCGTTCATATGTATACCTCCAATAAAAGCCCGCAGGCTAATAAATTAATCTCTCACTGTCTATTGTAAAATAAACGCCAAAGAAAAAACAGAAGCACACATCGCAAGTAGCATATGTGTGCTTATTTTTAAATTAGGCATTTCCCCAAAAATTCCTCATTTTCCCCTCATGACAAGTTGATTGTAGTGCAAGGTGCGAGACTCCTGGGGGATTAGCGGGACAGGTGAGACACTTCAGGTGCAAAGTGCCAAGGTGGCTCACCGCACGCCCCCGGAAAGCGAGCATCCTGGAACGAAAATCAACTACTCACACAAGCAACAAAGATTGTGAAAACAGCCTTTAATTAGAATTGTACTTTTTCTTCAATAAAGCTCTTCAGTTCTGCAATCTTCACACGCGTTTGTTCCATCGTGTCACGGTCACGAACTGTAACCATGCCATCTTCTTTTGAATCAAAGTCGTATGTGATACAGAACGGTGTACCGATTTCATCCTGACGGCGGTAACGTTTACCGATTGATCCCGTTTCATCGTAATCTACCATAAAGTCTTTCGCTAGTGAACCGAATACTTCTGTTGCTTCTTCAGAAAGCTTTTTAGATAATGGCAGGATTGCTGCTTTATATGGAGCAAGTGCCGGGTGCAAGTGCATTACCGTTCTGCTCGTGCCGTCTTCTAGCTCTTCGTCTTCATAAGCATCAATCAAGAATGCTAATGTTACGCGGTCAGCACCTAATGAAGGCTCGATGCAATAAGGAACATAACGGTCGTTCGTTTCTTGATCAATATAGTTAAAGTCCTCACCAGAGAATTCCATGTGACGCTTCAAGTCAAAGTCAGTTCGGGATGCTACACCCCAAAGCTCGCCCCAGCCGAACGGGAATTTGTATTCAAAGTCAGTCGTTGCATTTGAGTAGTGAGAAAGCTCATCTTCATTATGGTCACGAAGACGAAGATTTTCATCTGTCATACCGAGAGACTTCAGCCATTTTTCAGCTGTATCTTTCCAATAGTTGAACCATTGGATCTCTTCACCTGGCTTACAGAAAAACTCAAGCTCCATTTGTTCGAATTCACGTGTACGGAACGTGAAGTTACCTGGCGTGATTTCGTTACGGAAGCTTTTACCGATTTGTGCAATACCGAACGGAAGTTTCTTACGCATCGTACGCTGAACATTTTTAAAGTTAACGAAAATCCCTTGTGCTGTTTCAGGACGCATATAGATTTCGTTTGAGCTGGATTCTGTAACACCTTGATGTGTTTTAAACATTAAGTTGAACTGACGGATGCTTGTGAAGTCATGGCTGCCGCATTCAGGACAAGCAATGTTGTACTCTTTTACAAGCTCTTCCATCTTTTCGAACGGAAGACCGTCTACGATGATTTCTTTACCTTCTTTTTCAGCCGCATCTTCAATCAATTTATCTGCACGATGACGCGCTTTACAGTTTTTGCAGTCCATCATCGGATCATTGAAGTTTCCGATATGACCGGATGCTTCCCACGTGCGGGGATTCATCAGGATTGCTGCGTCAAGACCTACGTTATATGGAGATTCTTGAACAAACTTCTTCCACCAAGCTTTTTTTACGTTGTTCTTTAACTCAACACCTAGAGGACCGTAATCCCACGTGTTTGCCAAACCGCCGTAAATTTCAGAACCCGGAAATACAAAACCGCGGTGTTTCGCATGATTTGTGATGGTTTCCATGTTTTTAGACATTTTTTATTCCTCCCATTTTGGTTTTTGCCTTATATGGAAAGGACTTTTTTATAAAAAATAAAAAACTCCCGTCCCAAGGCGCTATGCCCAGGGACGAGAGTTATAGCTCCCGCGGTTCCACCCTAGTTGATCCGTTAGAAAAAATAACGAATCCTCTTTTCATAAAGCAACTCCGGACTGCCGTTTCACTAATGCCTCTTACCAGGCTTGCACCGCCCCTGGCTCGCTAAAAAGAAAATCAATTAGTTACTATTTATCCTTCATGGCTGCATATTCGTTTATATAATAAAGTAATATTACCAAAAAACAAAAACGTTAGTCAAAAGATTTTCGTATTATATGTGTAAATCTTTATTTTGGTGCAAGCTCTTGCTGAATTTGTTCCAAAGTTGGAAGAGCTGTCATCGCGCCTTTCACGGATACAGCGAGCCCGCCGGATATGCTTGCAAACTGTGCCAGCTCACACGCTTTTTCCAGAGATAAGTCATTGAGTTCACCATTATACGCGTTCAATCCATATAATATGCCAGAAACGTAAGCATCCCCGGCACCTGTAGTATCAACGGCTGCTGTTGCTTTTGCAGGGATGTACTCACCGCCTTCCTTTGTGACCACATAGCTTCCGTCTTCGCCTAAAGTGATGAAAAGAAGCGGAATATCGTATTGCTGAAGGATTTTTATCCCTTCCTCCACCTTTTTAAGACCAGTTATAAACTCCAGTTCTTCTTCTGAAATTTTAACAATATCCGCATGTGGCAGCATGGAAAGAATTCTTTCACGTGCTAATGCAGGTGTTTTCCAAAGAGAAACCCTTAAGTTAGGATCGTATGAAACCCACATACCGTTATCGCGGGCTAGTTTTACCGATTTTTCAGTAGCGCTTTTAGAAGGTTCATCGATGAGCGAAATCGATCCAAAATGAAAAATTTTATGCTCTTGGAACAAGCTCGGCTGCACGTCTTTTTCATCTAAAAAGCGGTCAGCACTCGGATTGATGTAGAAATCAAACTCTCGCTCGCCCTTTTCAGATAATGTCACAAAGACAGCCCCTGTCCGTACATGTTCTGTTTTGTACATATGAAACGTATTCACACCATATCCCTTGAGCGTGTCGATCATGAAACGGCCAAGAACATCATCCCCGACCTTGCCTAAAAAAGTAGATGGACAGCCGAGTCTTGCCAGTCCGACTGCCACGTTAGCTGGTGCACCGCCTGGACTTTTTTGATACGTCATATTCGTTTCATCTGTCGGGATAAAATCAACGAGGGCTTCACCTAGCGAAATGACTCCCTGCTTCATACCACTCCCCCCTTTTTGAAAAGCCGATTTGAATTATTTCATTTTCAGCTGCAACAGAGACGTTTCACCTTTAACAGCTTCAGAAGCTGCTCGCTTGTCCAATGATTCAACTTCATCACCGTTTGTGATCACGATCGGCGTAATCGTGCTGGATGCCTTCTCTTTGATCAAATCGATATCAAAACTTAAAAGTTTATCTCCCGCTTTGACTTTGTCACCTACATTTACATATCCTTCAAAGCCCTCGCCGTTCATGCTTACAGTCTCTAAGCCAACATGGATCAAAATTTCGGCACCGGTTTCAGATTTGATGCCGATTGCATGTTTCGTATGAAAGAACTGCACGATTTCCCCATCAACAGGCGATACAACTAAGCCTTCAGAAGGCTCAATCGCAATTCCGTCTCCCATCATTTTTTGTGCAAAGGTTGGATCGGGTACTTCCTCTATCGGAACAATTTTTCCCGTTACTGGAGCAACAACTGTTTCTTCTTTTTTCACTTCTTTTTTACCAAATAATTTATTAAACATCGTATATCACTCACCTTTCTCACTCTATACTTGTATAATTTACACCTGTCTGATTGCTTTAAAACATTTTTAATTAAAAGTAATGCAAGCGTAATCATAAAGTCAAACAGAAAGGTTGTTTTCGTAAAACTGTTTTCGTATTCATTGTTGCTTTTGAAAGTTGTTGATTTCCGTTCCAGGTTGCTCGCTTTCCGCGGGGCAGGCGGTGAGCCACATTCGTACGTTTCACGTATAAGTGTCTCACCTGCCCGCCTGTCCCGCAGGAGTCTCGCACCTTCTACTCCAATCAACTGTCAAAGAACACAATAAAAAGATAAAAAAAGCAACACTATTTAAGAAAAGAGCCTTTCGTAAACAATGTTGCTTTTAGGTGAGGTTAATTTCCGCTCTTTGTGGCTCGCTTCAATTAACCAGTCACTGAAGAACTTCAAAATCTATTTTTAGCAACAACCTATTTAAAAAACGAGAGTTAAGAAAGAGCATCCTATAAAGACAAAAAGAAAATAATACTTGTAAATGTAACCGTTTTATTTTACAATCACTTCATGCAAACGATTGCACCATACATGTCTATACAAATTTGTAAACGTTTAAAACATTTATCTCGCAATCTAATGAATGCGATTTCAAAACATCAAAGAAAGATATATACTTAAAGGAGGAAATCGTTTTGAAACAACGTAAAAAACTCATTTCGTTTGATTTCTGGCAAAAGCTTGGTAAAGCACTGCTTGTAGTAGTTGCGGTTATGCCAGCTGCCGGTTTAATGATATCACTAGGTAAGGTAATCGCCATGACGGCTGATGACATCGCATTTGTGCAAGCGCTTGCCCGTGTTATGGAAGATATCGGCTGGGCCATCATTACAAATCTCCATATCTTGTTTGCGGTGGCCATTGGTGGTTCGTGGGCAAAAGAACGTGCTGGCGGTGCGTTTGCTGCAGTTATTGCTTTTATACTTATCAACCGCATTACAGGTGCCATTTTTGGTGTGAACAGTGCAATGATGCTCGAAGAAGGAGCTAAGGTAAAATCTCTATTTGGTGAAAAATTGATCGTTGGAGATTACTTTACATCCATACTCGGTGCACCTGCTCTAAACATGGGTGTTTTTATCGGGATTATCTCCGGTTTCCTTGGAGCTGTACTTTTTAATAAATACTATAACTACAACAAGCTTCCAAACGCGTTAGCGTTTTTTAACGGAAAGCGTTTTGTTCCTTTTGCCGTTATTTTATGGTCTGTGCTTACAGCTTTAGTACTTGCTATTGTTTGGCCTTTTATCCAGTCTGCTCTGAATGATTTCGGGCGCTGGATCGCAACATCACGCAATACAGCTCCAGTTATCGCGCCGTTTGTTTTCGGTACGTTAGAGCGTTTACTATTGCCGTTCGGACTTCACCATATGCTGACAGTGCCGATCAACTACACAGAACTTGGCGGAACGTATAAAATTATGACGGGTTCAGGCGCTGGATCGTCTGTAGCTGGACAAGATCCGTTATGGCTCGCTTGGATCAATGACTTGAACAACTTCCGCGCATCAGGAGACACAGCTTCTTATAACACACTATTAAATGATGTTGTACCTGCCCGCTTTAAAATGGGACAAGTCGTTCTTTCAACCGCTTCACTTGTTGCGATCGCTCTTGCCATGTACATGAACGTTGATAAAGACAAGCGTACAAAATATAAGTCTATGTTTTTCTCTGCTGCACTTGCTGTTTTCTTGACAGGTGTGACAGAGCCGATCGAATTCATGTTCATGTTTGCAGCACCCCTTCTTTATGTGGTGTATGCAATCACAACTGGTCTTGCGTTTGCAGTAGCTGACTTGATTCATGTGCGTGTTCACGCATTTGGTTTTATCGAACTATTAACGCGTACACCATTACTCGTAAAAGCAGGACTGACACGCGACTTAATCAACTTTGCTTTCACATGTATCTTTTTCTTTGGACTGAACTTCTCCATTTTTTATGTATTGATCAAAAAGTTTAACTTGCCGACACCTGGCCGTGCAGGAAATTATATCGAAACAACAGAGGCTGATTCTACTGCAGCACCGGCTCAAACCGAAGCAGCTGCAGGACTAGATAACTCTCAAGCTTCAGCGATCATTGGCCTTTTAGGTGGATCAGCAAATATTGAAGACGTTGACGCATGTATGACTCGTCTTCGTGTAACCGTAAAAGATATCAATAATGTTGCAACCGAAAAAGAATGGAAAGAAAACGGCGCACTTGGTCTGATCCTTAAAGATAAAGGAGTTCAAGCAATTTACGGACCAAAAGCGGACGTATTAAAATCCGATATTCAAGATCGTTTGGGGATGTAATCCATGAAACTATTAACATTGAACGTCCACGGCTGGCAAGAAGAAAACCAGATGGAAAAGCTAGAGAGCCTGGCTCGCGACATTGCGAGTGAGCGTTACGATGTCATCGCGCTTCAGGAGGTCATGCAATCCATTGACGCTCCTTTTGTAAAGGGAAAAATCAAGCAAGATAACTATGCATTAGTGCTGATTCAGCTTTTACAGGAGCTCGGTATTCACGATTACGATTTTGTGTGGGATATGGCGCACTATGGTTTTGTTACGTACGAAGAAGGTTTAGCAATATTAAGCCGCCATCCGATTCACTCGAATAAAAGCTTTTTTGTGACGAAACTCCAAGATATGAACAACTGGAAAACAAGAAAAATCGTGCAGGCTGCTGTCTCCTATCAAGGAAAAGATATTCAATTTTTCTCTGGCCATTTCGGCTGGTGGAATGATGAGGTTGCACCTTTTAAAGAACAGATTGACGCATTAATGAAACATGTTCCTAAAGAGGGGCTTTCCTTCTTAATGGGCGATCTGAACAACGACGCCAACGTAAGAGACGAAGGCTTCGATTATGTCAAAGCGAAAGGATTTTATGACACATTCGAAATGGCTGAACAGAAAGACGATGGCATTACGATTAAAGGTGCGATCGCAGGCTGGAATCAAAACGGAGCTGAAGATGGACGCCGAATCGATTACATCTTAAGCAACCAGCCGTTAAACGTGAAACATTCAGCTGTGCGTTTTAACGGAAAAGAAACACCGGTTGTATCCGATCATGCCGGTGTCACAGTAACAATACAATTAGAAAACTAACAGACTAGCAGGGTGCCGTACCGAGGTATCCCCTGCCCTGTTGTAAAGAGACGATGGAGGTAACATTATGGAAAAAGTTTGGTGGAAAGAAGCCGTTGGCTATCAAATTTACCCTCGCAGCTTCCAAGATTCAAATGGAGACGGAATCGGTGATTTAAAAGGGATCATTCAGCGTTTGGATTACATTAAGGATTTAGGAATCGATGTCATCTGGATCTGCCCGATGTACAAATCTCCAAATGACGATAACGGGTATGACATTTCAGATTATCAGGACATTATGGAAGACTTCGGCACGATGGAAGATTTCGATGCTTTATTAAACGAAGTGCACAAACGTGATATGAAATTGATCATTGATCTCGTTCTGAATCATACGAGCGATGAGCACCAATGGTTTATCGAATCCCGTTCATCAAAAGACAATCCGAAGCGCGACTGGTACATTTGGAAAGACGGCAAAGACGGTAAAGAGCCAAACAACTGGGAAAGCATCTTCTCAGGATCTGCTTGGGAATATGATGAGAAAACCGGCCAATATTACCTTCATGTATTCTCAACTAAACAGCCTGACGTGAACTGGGAAAACCCTGAAGTACGTGATGCTCTTTACGATACGGTTAATTGGTGGCTTGATAAAGGAATTGACGGCTTCCGAATCGATGCAATCAGCCACATTAAAAAACGTCCTGGATTCCCTGATATGCCAAATCCGAAGAAAGAAAAATATGTTTCTTCCTTCGATATGCATATGAACCAAAAAGGGATCCACACGTTCCTTCAAGAGTTCAAAGACCGCACATATGCAAACTACGATGTGATGACGGTTGGTGAAGCGAACGGTGTAAAAATCGATGAAGCTGATCTTTGGGTAGGTAAAGAACAAGGTAAGATGGACATGATCTTCCAATTCGAACATTTAGGACTTTGGGATGCAGAAACGAACCCTGAACTCGATATCGTCGAATTGAAGAAAGTGCTGACTCGCTGGCAGAAAGGCCTTGAAAAAGAAGGCTGGAACGCATTATTCATCGAAAATCACGACAAACCCCGTGTTGTTTCCACTTGGGGCAACGACGAAGAATATTGGTACCAAAGCGCAACAAGCATGGGTGCGATGTATTTCCTTATGCAAGGTACACCATTCATCTATCAAGGCCAGGAAATTGGCATGACAAACGTGCAGTTTGAATCAATCGAAGACTATGATGATGTAGCGGTGAAAAACATGTACCGCATCAAGCGTGAAGAAGGCGTATCACATGAGGACATCATGGCCGTAATCTGGGCATCTTCCCGTGATAACAGCCGTACACCAATGCAGTGGGACAGCGAAGTTAATGCCGGCTTCTCAACGGCTTCTCCATGGATGAAAGTGAATCCGAACTATACAGAGATCAACGTAGAAAAACAGGAAAAGGATGAAAAATCGATCCTCAACTTCTACAAAAAGATGATTGCACTAAAGAAAGAAAACGAAATTTTCACGTACGGAACATATGATTTGCTGCTTAAAGACGATAAGCAAATCTATGCCTACACACGCACATTAGGCGAAGAAAAAGTAGTCGTGATCACGAACTTGTCTAAGAGTGAAGCAGTGTTTGAATCTGAGCTCCTGCTAAACTCAGAAAACCTACTGCTTGCAAACTTGGACACTACAGGACACGATGATTTAACAAGCATTATACTTCAGCCTTATGAAGCACGCGTTTACCGCGTTTTATAATTAAGAAATAATAAAAGCTGATACAAACTGTGTCAGCTTTTTTCCTTTTTGAATTGATTTATTGTTCATAAAAACTTCTCATTCAAAAAGACTGCCACATTCGTGACAGCCTTACTTTATAACGGCAGTTTCTTCTCATATGTAAAATAGGAGTACAGCCGGGTTAATACAATCAGTACACAAACCACACTAATCCCAGCCGTTATATTCGTAAACAAAGGAATCCATGCAAGAAGAAACGCAACAATCGCTGTAAAGTTACCAGAAAAACCATTAATCGGGGTGTTGCTTACAAAAAAGGTAGCTGCTCCTTTTAAAGAATTCGCATAACACGCTGAGTGATAAGGTCTCAATTTAAAGTACGCCCAAACCGTCACTAAATCGTCTCGATGTTTTATTGGCATTAAACAACTCTCGCAATACATTTCTTCTTTCATTTCCATCCCCCGACTTCAAACTTTTTTTATTACTACGCTTTCTCCAATACATATGTTTCATTGCAATAGGAAATAATGTACGTCAAAAAACGCTTCATGTCTTCCTTTCGAACGGCTTTTGAATGGTAGTACGACTCCGATTCAGGGTTGGTTCGTAATCGTGATCCTTCCAATAAAATCGGATGATACAATGCCGGTAATAACGGCAAAGTCTTTGCCACCGCTTCTGTTTTGCTGAAAATAGATTCGTATTTTAAAGATAAGAGAATTCTGCAAACCGTTATCACGCCAAATTCGACCCAGTCATCGTAAAAGAAACACATGTCGCGTTCTAATTTTTCGTTCCAATATGTATTTAAGTTATTATTTAGTGTCGATTGAACATCGCTCCACTGAACATTTAAATTCAGCGTGGAAATCGGCTTTCCGTACACGACGACCCCTTTGGTCTGAAGAAGCCACCAAGTTATGTTATTTAAATCATAATGACCATTATGCATTTTTCCTTCAGCATAAAATGGATAACGTTCTAAATCATGATTTTGCTTACCGATTTGTTCAATCGTCAAGTAAGAGCCATCCATTTTTGCACCGTAATGATGGGAATTGCTTCTCAAGTGAACAAGCTTCAGCTGCTCTATTTCATCTTTACTAATATTACCATTTAGCACCGTAATAAAATCAATGTCACTTTTATCAGGATCAAACGCACCAAGCGCAAGAGAACCATAAAGATAGATACCATGAATCCGATCTGCAGGCATAACCTCTAATAAAAGTGCAGTGTAAAGCTCCAAATATTCGCGTACATCATCTCGTAAATGTTCCATCCTATCCCCCCTGCCATTAATTATAAAGAAACTTACAATAAAATGGGAAAAGGTTTTTGGTTAGGATCATCTTAAAGGTTGTTTTCGTAACCTTTGTTGTTTTTTTGAGAGGTTGATTTCCGTTTCAGGATGCTCACTTTCCGCGGGGCGTGCGATGAGCCTCCTCGACGCTTTGCATCTGTGGAGTCTCACCCGTCCCTCTGCTCCCGCAAGAGCCTCTCACCTTGCTCTCCAATCAACTTATCAATGAAGTCACTTTACAAAAATGGCCCAAATGCAACAATCTTTTAGAAAAATGGCTGATACAAAAAGAAAGCACCCAAATTAATGGATGCTTTTTGGCTCTTGGTTTGGAGCTTCAACTTTTTGATCACGTTCACCTTTTTGGTACGTGATGCGACTAGGATTAAGTCCATGCCCAAGCGATTGATACACGTTGCCTGGTACTGGATCGATAAATTGATTGTTGTTCATATAAATACGCGGTGTTTTCCAAAGCGTTACGAGTGCTTGCCAGTGTGGCATCTCGTGATAGCGTTCAGGCCACATTTCTTTAATGTACTTTTTCACGAGCGGATAATATTTCGGGCTCATACCTGGGAACAAATGATGTTCCGTATGATAAGAAAAATTGAAATGCAATACATCCACCCACTTCGGTACAGTAACCGTCAAGCTGTTAGCGAGCGGATCGTTCACGTCCGTAATTGGATTCAAGCGGTGGTTAGTAGAGATATAGCTCATGACGATTGCATTTGCAATCAAGAGCGGAATCAATACAGCAAAGAACCACTTAATAGGTCCGAGCCATACTAACAAACCGATCCATGTCGCCCATGGCAACAACAGCTGAATCCAAACAGATGGCCGTTTGCTTGGCTTGAATTCTTTAATAAAGCGCTTAAACATGAACAGTCCGTGCGTCGTAAACGAAATCGACAAAAACGCAAAACTTACGATAGATCGCATCCACATCGGAAGCTTGTACACTTTTTGCAAGAAAGAATTATGTGACAAGTTTTCGAGTGTCGGCCATGCATCAGGATCCTTCTCATCATGCTGTGTGTGCACGTGATGAGTCGTATTATGCCACTTGCGCCACAACTTTGGCCCAACACTTAACGGCCAAAAGGCAACTGCTCCTAAAAAGTCACGCAGCCACGGCTTGCGAATCACCGTTCCGTGCAAGATTTCATGTCCTAAAAAACCCATTCCGGCAAAGCATGTTCCTAAAATGATCGCAATTCCAATTCCTAATCCAGGATGTAAATTATTTAATAAGCCGATTACTAAAATACCGGCGATAGCTATTAATAAATATGCTAATCCTCCCCATAACCTTGATGGTACTGGTTTGAATGCCTCTTTCGGCAATTTGGGAGCGATTTTGGCTGCGTACCAGCCAAAAGATTGTAAGTCTTTCAAACGCCCAACCCCTTTCAATCTAACTCTTCCGAATTGTCGTACTTGTTCATCGTAACAGGCTTTATTTTATGAAGCAACCATTTTTAATACCAGGTACTAATAGTTGGTATAATCGACCTATGTATAAATTTGGGGTCTGACCCCAAACAATTTATTTCCCGCATGGTTTTCCATTTTATTTTTTGGGTTTTTCACTGTAATTTATACATGAATTTTGCTATTTCCTATTTTCATTTCACAGCTTAAAAATATTTCCTAGACGCTGTTGGATAAAAACAAAAAAATAAGTAGTTCATTCAGGTAAAAAAAAGAAGGAATAGTACTTCCCAAAAAAATGTAACATTTTACCTAATACAAACTCCCTGTTTTCTTTTTAATCAATAATGGACATTTTATAGACATGTCCACTCTTGTTAACTATTAACATAAAACACAAAATATTCAAAAAAAATATTGTGTTCAAAATTTTGAGGGAGGATTGTATATGAAAAGAACCGGTTTGTTTATTATTATCACTTCAATCATGTTAAACCTTTTTACCGGATTTACATTTTCTAAGCCTGCTTCTGCAGAGGAAGGTGATCCAGGAAAAATTCTCGCTGATTATGCAGGAGAAATCAGAGAAACTTCACCCCGGGCAGACGGCATTTATCACATTGATACACCTAGATCTATAGAAAAAATGAAGGAATTGAACATTAACACTTACTATTATCTCGTTTGGCATGAAAGAACGGATTGGGATGATTTGAGAAATGAGTTTCTTCCTGCAGCAAAAGCAGCTGGAATTAAGGTGGTTGTTTACCTTGTACCGCCAACGGAATCAACGGGAGAGCGAAAATCTTATCCTTATATGACTGATTACCTTGCATGGTCACGTGCAATTGCAGAACTATCTGTTCAATATTCAAATTTAATCGGCTGGGCTATCGATGATTTTAACCACAACTTGAATACATACACACCAGAATATATGGCTCAGATGAAAGAAATATCGGAAGCCATTAACCCAAAACTCTTTTTCACACCACAAATGTATACCGATTCATTAACAGAATCCTTCCTCCAAACAAGGGGAGAATATATTGACGGAGTTATTCTTGCTTTCAGAGACGGAATCTACCGCAATACCCAAGTATACGAAACCGCCCAAGCGCAAATTGACAGTTCCTCTAACCTGTTAAGTCAATACAACCTGAAATTATATTGGATGCTATATGCTTCCCAGCTCTCCAGAACCCCGGCAAATCCGTCCGCAGACTATATTAGAGAAGTCATACAGATTGCTTTGGATAACATGAAGCAGGGGAAAATTGAAGGCGTCATCACATACGTTTTAAAGAAAAACTTTGAACCTGAGCCAGACGATGATAAATCATTTAATGACACAGGTTACCTAAACTTTTTTATTGGTCTTGGTGTACCAAGTACAGCCGGAAGCTACACACAGGCTACCCAAAAAGTTAATGTCGACAAAAAAGCTGACAGTTATTCGTTGACTTTCCAGACGATGGACCATGGACCAAACGTTTTTGGCTATCATAAAAAGCAGCTGCTAGTTGATAGACAGGTCGTTTGGGAACAGGACACCTCTGAGATTGTTACCGATATGCTTTGGGATACGGTTACTGTCGACTTGACCCCATATCTGGAAGGTAAATCAAAGGCTGATCTTACCTTCAGATTGTATGAAAACAAAGGAGTAAGTAATTACTGGACCTATGCAGGATTTGATGCACTTGAACCAACAGGGTTTTCCATATTAAACAACAATTTTACGGACAGCAGCGAATGGGAGTTTTCTTCTAACTATGCCGGCATAATCGGGGAAATTCTGCAATATGATGAACAGCGAAGTTTAAGGGCTTATGAGAATGTAACTACATCTTATCTGACATATTCTCTCTACCTTTCAATCTACGGGGCACAATTCGAGCCAGAAATAAAAAAGGAATTGCTTTTTAAAGCCGAAAAATCCATGGGACTTTACTTCTCCGAGAATAACGATGCTGCTATAAAAGAACTTAACAACCTGAAAAAGAAAATCAGCGGCTATACGGGTGAGTATCTTCCTGAAAACCTTGCTGAAAAATGGAATGCTATGATTGACAAACTTATTCAGCTGTATAGCAGCAACTAATAACTAAAAACGGCCCAATGCAGTTATGCATGGCCGTTTTCCTTTTTTATCTTTTTCTATTAAAACATATCAAGCTCCAATGTTCTCAACGTCTGCTCTGTATCTCTTTCAATAAGCTGCAATAGTCTTCGGTCTTTTGGAGCAACAAAAGTTACCGCTAAGCCTTTTCCTCCCGCTCGTCCCGTTCTTCCAATCCGGTGGATGTAGCTTTCAGAGTCGAGTGCGATGTCATAGTTGAACACATGTGTGACACCTTCCACATCCAGTCCGCGTGCCGCTACGTCTGTTGCAACTAGAAATTGAATCTCCCCATCGCGGAATCGCTTCATTACATCTTCTCTTTTCGCTTGCGACAAATCTCCATGAAGTTCATCGCTGTTATAGCCCATTGTCTGCAGCGCTTCATTCAGCTTACTCACGCGTCTTTTTGTACGGCAAAAGATGATGGCTAAATACGGACGGAGCAATCGTATAGATCGTACTAAATCATTTTGTTTGCCTCGATCTGTCGTCACCACTACACGCTGGCGGATCTCTTTTAAGGTAATCTGTTTTGTTTTAATTTGAACGTCCTTTGGATTCTTCGTATACGTTTCAGCCAGTTTCCTGACTTCATCAGGCATTGTTGCTGAAAAAAGCAAGGTCTGCCTTGTTTCTGGCACTTCATCCATAATGTCTTCAATGTCGTCTAGGAAACCGATATGCAGCATTTGGTCTGCTTCATCCAAAACAAACGTGGATACCTCTGAAAAGTCGATGGTCTCCCGTCTGATATGATCCAGAATTCTCCCCGGAGTTCCAACAACGAGATGTACTTTCCCTTGAAGTTTGTGCATTTGTGCGATCACATCCTGCCCGCCGTAAACAGCAAGCACATGAATTTCGCCGAGAGACTCTGTTAACTTCCTCACTTCAGCTGTTATCTGAATAGCGAGCTCTCTCGTTGGAGCAACAATCAATCCTTGGATCGCGTCACTTTCAGGATCTATTTTTTGCAGAATCGGAAGAACGAACGCGAGTGTCTTTCCGGTTCCCGTTTGTGCCTGCCCTACGACGTCATGTCCTTCTAAAATGAGCGGGATCGTCTCTTTTTGTATTGGTGTAGGGTCAGCAATACCGTACTGCATTAGTAATTCCGAAAAAGCAGCGCTCACTCCCAAATCTTTAAAACTCATTATTTATTCCCCAATTCTTTAACTTTCTTTGTGCAGCTGTCCATAGCCGCAAGTATCGCCCCGCGGAATCGTTCTTGTTCCAGCGTTGATACAGCTGCGATCGTCGCACCGCCTGGTGAAGTGACTTGATCCTTCAATTCCCCTGGATGCTTGCCCGTTTTTAATACCATCTGCGCTGCGCCCAAAACGGCCTGTGCTGCCAGTCGATAAGATTGATCACGTGATAAACCTTGTCTTACTCCGCCATCTGCCATCGCTTCAATCATCATATATACATAAGCAGGCGAAGATCCGCTAATTGCCGGAATTGCATCCATCAATGACTCAGAAATAAATTCAACTTTTCCAAAACTGCTTAATAGGCCCTCAACTATTTTTTTCTCATCTTCTGTTACTTCAGTGTTCAAAGAAACGGCTGTCATCCCTTCACCAACGAGGGATGGTGTATTTGGCATCGTACGCACGACCTTCATTTTTTTACCGAATGCTTTTTCAACATCCCCGGTTGTGATACCAGCTGCAATCGTAACGATAATTGCGTCTGTTTTGATATCTTCTTTCATTTCCTCAATGACTTCTATGTAACTGTATGGAGCAACTGCTAAGAACAAGATGTCCGCCAAACGCGCTACCTCTTTATTAGAATTTGCTTCAATTCCAAACTCCTGTTTCGCTAATGCTTTTGACTTTTCAGTACGCATACTCGCTGAGATCTGGTCAGGCTTGACTAAACGAGATTGAAGCATACCGCCCGCCATCGCTTGAGCCATTTTTCCAAAACCAATAAAACCAATTTGTTTATCCATTTCCTACACTTCTTTCTATCTATACTTTTATAAAGGGAATGATGTCCTCTTATCGAATATCTTTAACTGTAGCTTTACCTTAAGTAAACCACAAATGCATAAGGTGTGTGAAATTCATGGACAAGTTAACCGAGTCAGAATGGCATCGCAAGCAGGCGGTAGAAAATTTTAATAAAACGTGGGATTTCATCGACAAAGAAAATCGCTCCAAAGAAGACGATCTTAAAATGATTCACATGGCACACACTTCCCGTTTTCATTGGGGAATAGCTGGCGGACCGCTCAATCTCGCACGCGGAGAATGGCAGATTTCGAGAGTGTATTCGATCTTGAACATGGGGAATTCAGCATTACTGCATGCAGAACACTCTCTGAACATTTGCCTCGAAAATGGTTTTGCTGATTTTGACTTAGCCTTTGCTTATGAAGCTATGGCACGAGCTCATATGATCAGCGGCAACAAAGTAAAAACAGAAGAATTCTATACGCTTGCTTTAAAGGCATCAGAAGATATCGCCAAAAAAGAAGACACAGATTATTTCCTTTCAGAACTGAACTCTATTAAAATTGTAAGTAACGCGTAATGTACATAAGGAGGACTAAAAATGACGGATAACATCACAAGCTATTTAAAGGAAAACCGCGATACTCATTTAAAAGAACTGACGAACTGGCTTGCGGTTCCAAGCATCAGTGCACTCGCTGAGCATAAAGAAGACGTGCGTAAAGGTGCAGAATGGATCGCAGAAGAACTGACTAAAATCGGTATGGACAACGTAAAAGTCTATGAAACAGACGGTCACCCGGTTGTTTATGGGGATTGGCTAAAAGCAGAAGGAAAGCCAACTGTTTTAGTTTATGGCCACTATGACGTTCAGCCCGTTGATCCGGTCGAACTATGGGAGACACCTCCATTTGAAGCGACTGTTCGCGATAACAAGCTTTATGCGCGTGGTGCGTCTGATGATAAAGGGCAAACGTTCATGCATTTAAAAGTTTTACAGGCGATTTTAGAGACGGAAGGCACACTGCCCCTCAACTTCAAGTTCTGTATCGAAGGAGAAGAAGAGATTGGCAGCCCAAGTCTTCCAAAGTTTATCGAAAATAATAAAGAGCTATTAGCGGCCGATGTAATCGTAATTTCTGATACAGGTATGCTGGACCGCGGCAAACCTGCGATCTGCTATGGCCTTCGCGGAATGTGTGCGATGCAGGTTGATGTGACAGGACCAAACAGTGATCTTCACTCCGGTTTATACGGCGGTGCTGTTCAAAATCCGCTTCACGCCATTACTGAGCTTCTGCAATCGTTCCGTGATGACAATGGACGCATTTTAGTAGATGGCTTTTATGATAATGTACAAGACTTAACGGAAGAAGAAAGAGAAGCGTTCCGTGCTCTTCCGTTAACCGAAGAATCTTTGAAGAACCAATTAGGCGTAAAAGAGCTTACAGGTGAAGAAGGCTATACGCATATCGAGCGCACATGGGCTCGTCCTACATTAGAGCTTAATGGTGTATGGGGCGGCTTCCAAGGCGAAGGCGTTAAAACGGTGATTCCAGCAAAAGCGCATGCGAAAATCAGCTGCCGTCTAGTTCCGAACCAAGAGCCAGATGAAATTATCGAAAAAGTGAAGAAGCATATCGAAAAACATAAACCTGTCGGCGTGGACGTTACAGTTACCCTTTTTGATAAAGGCGCTCCGTACGTAACACCATTTGATCACCCAGCCATTCAAGCAGCAGCTCGTTCATACGAAAAGGTATATGGTGTTCCAACAGCCTTTACACGCGGCGGCGGCTCGATTCCGATCGTGGCGACGTTTGATCAAATGTTAAATATCCCTGTAGTATTGATGGGCTTTGGTCTATCAACAGAAAACTTCCATGCTCCGAACGAACATTTCCACCTCGAAAACTTCGACCAAGGGATGCTCACACTAGCTGACTACTGGTTTGAACTGGAGAGGTCCCTTAAAAAAGAACCATCAGCACGCTAAATCAACTTCCGAGAGCATCAGATAAAATTCTGGTGTTCTTTTTTCAAGGCTGTTTTCTGAAAGATGGTTGCTTTATAATCTTCTTTAATTGCCTTCTTTGACAGTTGATTGGAGTGCAAGGTGTGAGACTCCTGCGGGACAGGCTGGCAGTCCGAAATGCGGAAGCGGTTTGGTCAGCCCCGACAAGCAAAAGGGAAATGGGCTAAGAAGGCGCTTTTTGCCTTCAGGACCATTAAACTTTTGACCTCGAGGGGCTAACCGCTGCAGCTAGACAGGTGAGACACTTATAAGTAAAACGTACGAATGTGGCTCACCGCCTGCCCCGCGGAAAGCGAGCAACCTGGAACGGAAATTAACCTCATTCAAAAGCAACAATGAATACGAAAAAATGTATTTAAGTTCTTCTTTGGAAAGTTGATTGGAGCAGAAGATGCGAGACTCCTGCGGGATCAGAGGGACAGGTGAGACCATTCATGGTGCGCAGCTGCGAGGGGGCTCACCGCACACCCTGCGGAAAGCGAGCCACTGCAACGGAAATTAACCTCATTTAAAAGCTGCAAAGGTTAATAAAAAGTCTTTTACAATCGTATTTTTGTTTCCAACCTACTGTGTGATATAATCAACCAATCACAACAATAGAAACGGAGAGTATAAAATGCTTTCATTTGAAGATAAAATTGCTTTAATAGAAGAAAATTTTCCTGAATTGGAACTGCACGAGGTTTCATTAGGACGGGTAAACTTCCACTACGAAGAAAGTGTACAAGAGAAGAAGACAGTTGTTTATCACCTTCACCCGAACGGAAACGGCTTTGTATATGGAGGACACCTTCCTAAAAGCGTGAAGAACGAAAAAGGGTATGTAAACATTCGTGATTATGAAGCGGAAGAATTGATCGCATTAATTAAAGAATCGATGGAATTCCTTTCAAAACGCCACGGCTGGCAGCAGCCGAAAAAAGAACAAATGGATGATGAGCGCCGCGAAGAGCTTTGGTTCAGCCACAGCCATGAAGAGATCAAACTCGTTGGTGAAGACGAAATGTGGTTCATTTTTGACGAAGATGATGCACTTGAAGCTGCATTTGAAACGTATGCAGAAGCAGAAGCCTATTTAAAAGAATCAGGATTTAAGAAAAGAAAATAATTAGAGGTGATACCGATGGCAGAGGAGAAAAAGAAGCTGAGCTTTCAGGAAATCGCTAAGCAGCGTCTTGCTGAAAAGAAAGCCCAGCAATCAGGCGGCGGATTTCAAAAAGGACCTGTAAAAGTGGCCAATCAGATGAAAAACCAGCAAACAAAAAAAGCCAATAACCAAGCTAGAAGAACAGGCGTATAATGCATCGCCAGCGATCTAATATTACACCCGGGCTTCCTGTTAACGTTATTTTAAAAGCGGACCAGCGATCAGGCAATAAGACAAAAGGCATCGTGAAGGACATTCTGACAAATTCACCAAACCACCCTCACGGAATCAAAGTTAGATTACAAGATGGACAAGTCGGCCGCGTAATTGACATTTTAAGTGAATAATCAGCAAAACTCCCTGTCAGAACGATGTTACAGGGAGTTTTTTTATGATGAATTTGGTTATTCCCACACTTTCAGATGATAATTCCAGACTTTCAAATGGAAACCCCATAATTTTATTTAACAATCCCACACTTTTCTCTGCAATAACCACGAACCTTTAAAATTCGACATAACCACACCCCTCCCTCTCAAACTCAAGTTCCACAGGAATGATTTCTTTTTGCGCTCATTACATACTATAAAACAAAGCATTGTTTAAAGGAGATTACATAATGGATCAAAACAGTCTAAAAAGACGAATCGATGTAAGTTCAAAACGGATACCTGCTGATCTCGTCATCAAAAACGGTCAGATCGTTGATGTTTATAATCTCGAAATCACACATGGAGATATTGCGATCGTTGACGGCTATTTTGCAGGAATCGGTGAGTTTGAGGGACATCAAATCATAGATGCTAACGGCCGTTATGTATGCCCCGCTTTTATTGACGGACACGTACATATTGAATCGTCCATGGTTACACCTGCTGAGTTTTGCAAAGTGCTTCTTTCACATGGTGTGACCACTGTCATAACTGATCCGCATGAGATCGGAAATGTAGCAGGAAGTGAAGGCATTTCATTTATGCTGCAGCAATCAGAAAATCTACCCTTGGATGTTCGTGTGATGCTCCCTTCATCTGTCCCTGCGACACCCTTTGAAAATGCCGGAGCTGAGCTCACTGCACTAGATTTAGAGTCTTTTTATAAACACCCCCGAGTTTTGGGGCTTGCTGAAGTCATGGATTACCCGGCTGTTTTTAACGGAAATACAGATATGCTCGCTAAAATCCTATCTGCTGAAAAAAACGGTTCATCTATTGATGGGCATGGAGCCGGATTAAATTCAACTGGACTTAACGTATACCGTTCTGCTCTTATTACAACAGATCATGAATGTACAACAGCAGATGAAGCATTAGAACGGATTCGCCGCGGCATGTATGTCTTGATTCGTGAAGGATCAGTAGCAAAAGACTTAAAGCCTCTTATCAAAGCAGTAACGCCTTCGAACGCACGCCGCTTTCTGTTTTGTACGGATGATAAGCATTTGGATGACCTTGTAGCAGAAGGCAGTGTCGATCATAATGTGAGGCTTGCCATTTCTGAAGGCATCTCTCCTCTTCAAGCGATTCAGATGGCTTCATTAAATGCAGCAGAGTGTTACGGGTTAAAGGATAAAGGAGCGATCTCACCTGGTATGCAGGCGGATTTTCTTTTCATTGAAGACTTGGAAAACTTGAAGATCCAGGATGTTTTTGTATCAGGAAAACGTGTTGCTGCGAACGGTGAATTTATTGAAGTACTGGAAACTGCAGCGCCCCCTGCACCTTCCCTTACAAAATCGGTGAATATCCGTTCTGTAAAAAAAGAAAATCTCAGTGTTAAGGTCGAGGACGGCAGCTTTATTCATGTCATTGAAATCATTCCAAATCAGCTCATCACGAAGAAAAAAATCTATCCTGCACCCGTACAAAATGGAGAATTTAAACCTTCTATCACAGAAGATCTGCTAAAAATGGCAGTGGTTGAACGTCATAAACAAACCGGAAATATTGGACTCGGTGCCGTGAAGGGACTTCAGCTAAAGACAGGTGCAATCGCATCAACGGTTGCACACGACTCCCACAATCTTGTTGCAGCCGGAACGAATGATGAGGATATGCTGACGGCGATAGAAGCGATAAAAGAAATGCAGGGCGGGTACGTCATCGTAAAGGATCGTAAAGTACTTGCTTCTGTCCCGCTCCCAATCGGTGGTTTAATGGCAGATCGTTCATTTGAAATCGTGAATCAAGAAATCATTACACTCAAACAGAAGTTAAAAGACATCGGTTTTATTGGGAATTTCGATCCGTTTCTAACACTATCGTTCTTAACCCTCCCTGTTATTCCTGAAATCAAATTAACGGATTTAGGGTTATTTGATTTCCACGCGTTTCAGCACATTTCTATAAAAGCTGAAAAATAAATCCAATCCTAAACAAGGGAATGGTGAAACGCGTAGATTACAGCTTGTGTGCGATCTTGTACATCGAGTTTGCTTAAAATATTGCTCACATGAACCTTGACTGTTTTTAAGGCAATAAAAAGTTCATCTGCGATCTCCTGATTCGTTTTCCCTTTTGTCATCCATAATAAGATTTCCATCTCGCGTGTGGTCAGCTCTTCATGTGGCTCGCGCGTTTGCTTTTGTCTCATCTTAGTCATCATTTTCCCCGTCACTTCAGGCTCAAGAACCGACTTGCCATGAAACGTATCGCGAACGGCTTGTGCGATGTCACTCGCTTTTGATGTTTTGAGCATGTAGCTTGAAGCACCCGCTTCTAGAGCAGGATACACTTTTTCATCGTCCAGAAAGCTTGTTACGACAATGATTTTTGCTTCCGGCCATGCTTCTGTAATCTTTCTCGTTGCTTCAATCCCGTCCATCTCATCCATCACAAGATCCATCAAAATGATATCTGGTTTCAGCTCTAAAGCTCTCTCTACAGCGATCTTACCGTTTTCTGCTTCACCTGTTACTTCGATGTCAGGCTGTGCGGAAAGGTATGCCGAAACCCCAATCCGAACCATCTCGTGATCATCCACTAATAATACTTTGATCATCCTTTATCCTCTCCTGCCGATAAAATAGGAACTTTCACTTCAAGACGTGTACCTTCACCCGGCAAACTCACGATTTTAAGCGTACCACCAATTTCCGCTGCCCGCTCATGCATATTCTGCAATCCGTAAGAGCCTGTTTTTTCTTGATTAAGCATAAATCCAACGCCATCATCTTCAATCCGTAAAATAATCAAGTCATCTCTTTGTACAAGTAGAATTTGCGCCTGAGTGGCTTTTGCATGACGAAGAATATTAGACACAGATTCTTGTAAAATACGAAACAGATGATCTTCTACCCCTTTATCGAGCGGGATCGTTTCAATTTTCCATTTCAGTTCGATCGGAACCTTTTGAAGCAGCTCTTGCAGCAGTTCTTCCATCCCTTTTTGTAGTGATTTTCCATTTAAAGCTGCAGGGCGGAGATGCAGCAAAAGTGCTCTCATTTCAAGCTGTGTTTGATGAATCGTTTCTTCAACCATTTTTAATTGCTTTGATTCGCGTGTATCGGTTTCTGCTCGTACTTCGTTTATCGCCGATAGAATCATACTGGCGGCAAAAAGCTGCTGGGAAACAGAGTCATGAAGCTCTCTTGCCAGACGGTGTCTTTCTTGTGAGATAATCTCCTGAATCCGTTTTTCCTGGTCAACTGCCTTTTCGGTCGCCATCTTCTGTGACTGGCGGATTTTTTCACCGAGCTGACGCTGAATCCCTTCCATTCTTTTTGTGATTGCACGCAGTTCAAGACCTGATAGTTCTTTTATATTAAACTGCCTGCCGTCTTCAATAGACTTCAATGTGCGATCAATCATGTTTAATTGTTTACGAGAAGAAATGCCTGAATTCAACCCGAAAAAAGCACCAAGGATTAACACAAAAAAGGGAATCACAAATGCGAGCGGAAAATTCAACAGACTTTCGTTTAATAAAAAGGTCCAGTCATCGATCGGAAATAGAAAATAAACGATAGAACTCAATAAAATAAGGATGCTAAACGCCAATATAAGTCCAGAAAGCATATGCCGTAAAACGGTACTCATACCCGCTTCACCTCCAGACTTCCAGCAATCAAGCTCGTCATGATCTTCACTTTTTTCTCAGCATCTGCGTAATTTTTCGTGCGATAAAAAAGATTTTGATTAAACATTTTTGGATCATGATGCTCAAATATCGTCGTATTCCCGGCTATACCTGAATGGTTAACGGCGATATCAATTTCATAGGGAATTAAAATAGAAATGTTGCCGATTAGACCGCGTATAAAAATTACAGATTCGCCCTGCGGAAGGATGGTCTGGCTTAAATCAATCACCGTATCACCGACACCGCATTGAATGTTGATGTCACTCCATTCATAAATATGTTCTGTCGTCTGCTGCTGCCCAAAACCTATATTTTTCAATAACGGTTTCTTTATAAAAAGTTCATCTGTTGATTCCGCAGCGGTATTTTCTATTTGCGGTTTAATGATGATCGGGTTTTGTTTGGATTGGTAGAATTGAACAACGATATAAAGAATGATGGCAACTAACAAAAATTTAAACGCATAAAGATTGAGGATGCTGATTAATAAAATGAGTATACCTGCCCAAAACATGAGCTTTCCAAAGCGTTTCGGCATTTTTTTGCGGCCAAAATAAATAAGTGCTGCACTGAATAAAACAGTGAACACGATGCCATCTCCATTAAAACTAGCTTCCAAGATCAGCAAAACACAGGCAATTAGCAGGATCCAGCTGATAAAATCGTTTTTCTTTTTAATAGGCATCTGCATTCACTCTCTTCTAAGATTCATAGGTAAAAGGCGCAAAGATATGCGCCTCTTCTTCCATTTTTATCGTATCACATACTGTGTTAAACGGTAGTAGATGTTTCTTCTTTTTTCCAATCTTTTTCTAGTTTTGCCAACTTGGCTTCCATCGTGCTCGCATGGTATTCTGCGTTCACTTTTTGCTCAAGACGGTCCATATAGTTCTCTAGTTCTTCAAACCGGAAGACGGAATTTTCATGAGAGTTTGATGGTTCTAAAACACGGTCCATTTTTTTGTGTGCTCTTGCTACGTTTTCACGTCCCATCAATTCCATCCTTTTTATCTGCATATCTTTTAATTTGTGTTTCATCTGCTCGTATTTCTGTTCAAGTTCCGTTAAGTCCTTTTCTGCTTGTGCCGCAGATTCTTTAAGCAAACGAGCACGGGCTTCATGCTGTTCTTTATCCTGGATAGCAAATTGGTAAAGTTCTTGTTCATTGGCTTGCTGAGCTAATTCTGCCTGACGAGTACGTATGGCTGCTTTTTCTTCCGCTTCTTTTCTTTCACGGTCAAATTGATCTTTCAAAAGCTGTTGACGCTCCACGAGCTTACGTGTTTTGTTTACTTCTGTCTCACACTGTCTTAAATATTGATTCAATAGAGACAATGGATTTTTTGATTCCTTTTGATCGAGTACTTCGTGAAAGTCCGCTGCAATGGTATTTTTGATTCTTTCTAATAAATTCATTTTTGGTAGCTCCTTTAATATTCATATTTTTGATTTAGCTGTTTTTCAATTTCGTCCATTCTCTTTCAAAGTTTGTAAATGGATCGTTGTCATGATGTTCAGTTATTGATTCTTTGTTGTTCCATTTTTTGTACACGATATAAAGTACATAAATGGCAACTGCTCCTAAAATCGCTGGCAGGTTTGATACGGAGATGCACAATCCAACAACCGCTAAAGCACCCCACCAAAATTTCTTAACTCCCGTTTCAGCACGGGTGCATTTCTTAAATCCGTAATACATAACAGCAAGACCAATCCCAAGTCCGACCATCGGGCCTAAGTTCGCCATCAGCACGATTGCTGCAATTCCTCCAATAATAAGCAAGCCTAATTTTTTCATAAGTGGCTGCCTCCTTTCGTACTCTTAGCTTACCTCGATTGTAAGAAGCTCAAAACTGTCCTTGGCTGTATTTTCCAATAAGACCTGAGGCGTAGTAGGGGTCAGACCCGGGGTCTGACCCCAAACAAATACAAATCCCTCATTTTGTTCAGCTCACGTGGACATATTCCTCATCTCCAGCATTTTTAAGTTCTCAAACAAAGAAAAAAACGACCCGAATGGTGTATTCAAAACACCATTCGGGTCGTTTCCTCTATTTTCATATTTTTATTCTATTTTTAAACGTTCTGCAGATCGCTCACAAAGAAATAATCCGATTCAAGCGAACCAGACATCAGCTTATTCTTCACAACTGCCGGATTCAACTCATAATCTTTTAAATCCTCAAGCGGCACCCATTTAAATACAAGCCGTTCTGCTTCTTCTACCGTGAATTCTTCTCCATTATGAAGGGGCAAAAGCTGATGTGTGTCCACTTTAAAATAAATCCCAATCTCATGAATCTTTTTTTGATTGTAGGTAAAGAAATTCTCAACGGTCCATAAATGCTCTTTCACTTCAGCTTCCAAAGCCAGCTCTTCCATTATTTCGCGTCTCAAACTGGACTTCGCATCCTCACCTAGCTTTACTCTTCCGCCAGGCAAAGACCAGTGCGTTTCTCGTTTTGAACGGTGTATCAAAACATATCCATTATTGATTAAAACCCCGGCAGCATGGTAATTAAAGACTTCATGTTCCACATGAAACACGACATCCATTTTCTCATCCCCCTTTGTCATTCCCTCATTTTACCATTGTGAGCAATTTATATGAAAGCGATAACGATTCAAGGTATGATAAGAAAATAAAGAAAATAAAAAGGAGACGTTAACCATGTCTATTTATGATATTCCTGTTCATACGATTAAAAACGAAGAAAAAACGTTAGAGCCTTTTAAAGGGAAAGTCATGCTTATTGTCAACACAGCAAGCAAATGTGGTTTTACTCCACAGTATGAAGGGCTGCAATCACTTTATGAAAAGTATAAAGATAAAGGGCTGGCTGTGCTCGGTTTTCCTTGTAATCAGTTTGGTGCTCAAGAACCTGGAACAAGCGATGAAATCCAAGAGTTTTGCCAATTAAATTTTGGGGTTAACTTTCCCTTATTTGCAAAAGTAGATGTAAATGGTGAAAACGCACATCCATTATTCAAACATGTAACAAAAGAGGCGCCTGGATTATTGGGATCGAAGGCGATTAAATGGAATTTCACAAAGTTTCTGGTAGATCGTGATGGAAATGTAATTAAGAGATTTGCTCCAACAGACAAACCTGAAACCATTGAAAAGCATATTCAAGAATTGCTATAGGAAAAAAGCTGTTCAAAGAGCCGTTCTTTGAGCAGCTTCCAAATACATCTGGTATTTTAATTCTTCCACTTCTGTTTTCCCAAGCTCTCTCCATTCCCCTGCCTTCAGGTCACCAAGAATAACGTTCATTATCCTTATGCGTTCTAACTTTTCAACTTCATATCCTAATGTCTTGCACATCCTTCTAATCTGGCGGTTCAACCCTTGCGTTAAAATGATACGAAAAACATATTTGCTCACCTGACTTGTTATAGCGGGTTTTGTAATCGTATCTAAAATCGCAACTCCTTCAGCCATTTTTTGAAGAAAGAGATCCGTAACTGGCTGATTTACCGTTACTTCATACTCTTTCTCATGTTCGTAATCTGCGTACGAGATGCGGTTAGCCAGCTCTCCATCATTCGTTAGCAAAATCAACCCTTGAGAGTCCTTGTCTAAGCGTCCTACCGGAAAAATCCGCTCAGATGAAGGCACGGCGGCAAAGATATTCCCCTCAATACTGGGATTAGATGTACAGATGATACCGACCGACTTGTTATAGGCTATATAAATCATCGATTGCTTTATCGGTATCTCCTTGTGATCGATTAAAACAATGTCTCCATCTTCCACTACCGAATCCTTATCACATACGTGTCCGTTTATGGTGATTCGTTCCGCCTGGATGAGACGCTGCGTTTCTCTCCTCGAACAATAACCTGTTAAACTGATATATTTCTGAATCCTCATTTTAACCTCTATCTTTCATTGATTTTTTTAGCTTACCACGTATGAGACAATTCATGAGAAAAATTCATACATAGTACTTCCCTCTTTTTAACCTTTACCTGTAAAATAAAGGCATAAAGGGAGGGTGTCCACATTGATCATCAGAAAACTTGCAGAAAATGAGTTTGACCTTGCCATAAAGCTTTCAGAGTATGCTTTTCAATATAAAGTGAAACAAGAGGACTTGCCAAAGCGGTATAAGATGCTTAAGCGGCACGAGATATGGGGAGAGTTTGAAGAAGATGGCGAGCTCATTGCCAAACTGCACATTCTTTCATTGGAGACGAATGTAGAAGAACAGCGTTTCTCCATGGGCGGTATTGCAGGAGTTGCTACTTGGCCTGAACATCGCAGAAAAGGATCTGTCACACGTTTATTAAAGCATGCCTTACAAACCATGAAAGAAAACGGACAAACCATCAGTCTGCTTCATCCTTTTAATATTGAATTTTATCGCAGGTTCGGATGGGAGCTTACTGCATCCGTTAACAAGTACACCCTTGAGAAGAATGATCTGTTTCGTTATTCAGATGCTCTTGGAAAAGTAATTCGATTAAGTAAAGAAGATGGAAACGCCCAACTGAATTCCGTTTATGAACAATGGTTTAAGAAATATAACCACTTGCTGATCCGCCCTGACTATTGGTGGGACAATCACGTCTTTACGGAAGGGTATAACCGGATTTTATATTGTGATGAACATGGTGAACCAACGGGATATTTATGCTGTAAAGCGGCTGAAAAACTATTGGACGTTCAAGAGTTTGTTTATGTAACAGAAGAGGCAAGACGTGGCCTTTGGAACTTTATTGCTCAGCATGATTCCATGGTCGACAAAGTAAAAATTGTCGCACCTTCATCTGATCAGCTTCCCTACTTACTAAACAATCCAAGAATCCAGCAAGAAACCTATCCGTATTTTATGGCCCGCATTGTAGATGTTGAAGAATTTTTGAAACAATATCCTTTAAAAGAAACAAGTGATTCTCTCACCCTAACCGTAAAAGATGAAAAAGCTGAATGGAACAACGGAACGATAACAGTGAGTCCTGAAGGTATTTCTTTTGACCAAGCATCGTGCAGCGGTGATCTTCAACTCGACATCCAAACACTTACAGCTGTTTTACTTGGAGCACAAAACCCTGCATTTTTGTTCGAATGCGGCAAGATTAAGGGGCGTTTTGAAAAAGTAGAGACCCTTAAAAAAATCATTACAAATCAGCCAACAGCATTTATTGATTTCTTTTAAAATGTTTAGGTACGCAACTAAAGGGAATTCTAGTATAGACCATCATTTAAATAGGTATATCACTAGGAGGTCTAAAAATGGATAAACAAAAAGAGAAAGACACAAAAACGGAAAAGTCGGAAAAAGTAGCGGAAAACAACTACGAACCTAATAAGAAAAAGGATTCGGGTACGCAAAAAGACTTAGAAACCGTTCACGAACAGATTAATGATACGTTTAATCAAGGTACATTAGATGATAAAGAGAAGCAAAAAAAGAAAGATGATAAAAAGGAATAGAAAATAATTAGTCAAAAACCTGCTCTTACAATGAGCAGGTTCTTTTTTTGTATATAAATGTGTGTTCGTCCCCCGACAACACTCCAAACCACACGCGGCAAAGCTTCATAAACTATAGTATTCCCTTTAGAAAGGATGTCGGGATGACACAATTAAAGACCCCCCCTGTAATTACTTTACTTGGCAGTGGAGGAGGAGTTGCAAAAGCAATATTAGCTCTGTTAAACCAGTCTGTTCAAGATAAAAATGACCCTATCTATAATTTGATAAGGTTATCTAATATTCACTTAATTGATTTAAAACAAAAACCTCTTGTTTATTTTAAAGATTTATATCCTAATCTTATTAATCAGCTGATTTTTCATGAATTTGATCTAAATAATTTGGACTTATTTCGAGAACATTTAACTGCTACTAAAACAAATCTCGTTATTGATGTTTCATGGGCGGATACCGTTGAAATGCTATCGTGCTGCAACGAGTTAGGTGTTTCTTATATAAACACAGCTTTGGAAAATAGAGGTGTGGATGAAGACGAGACCCTATATGGGTTTCCTTTAGCAGAACGGATTATCAGTTTTGAATCGAATAAAGAGAAATTCACTAACACAACAGCGATTGTAGGGTCTGGAATGAACCCAGGAGTCGTTCAATGGATGGCCCACAAACTGATTCATCAATCTTCGAAACCTCCCATCGCTTGTTATATCGTTGAGCACGATACTTCATTCTTCAAAGATCAAAAAATGGTTGATTCGAAAACCCTTTGTACAGCATGGTCTGTAGAGTGTTTTCTAGATGAAGCGATTTTAAGCTACCCCATGTATGTCTCACACCATATCCCTTTATATTTGTATGAGCAAGTCTATCAAACTGAGTATACCGTTAAGCTCGGAAATAAAGAGTTCAAAGGCTGCTTAATGCCTCATGAGGAAGTTCTTTCACTCGGAAAATTGTACGATATGGAGATAGGATTCCTTTATCGTGTAAACGAACATACGACTCAGATCATTAGGGACAACCTTCATCAAGTGGACGACCTTTGGGACTGGAATCATCAATTAATCGATCCAAGCCTTGGAGAAATAGAGGGAGAAGATCTTGTTGGCGTTCTTCTCGTGTATGATGATCATGAAGAATATATTTATAACGTCATGAATACGAATGAGATTTATTCGAAATTCCAGACAAATGCCACTTATTTTCAGGTAGCCTGCGGTTTATTCGGAGGAATTGCAAGCCTCTTGTTAGATTCTTTACCATCTGGAGCTCATTATGTGGACGAACTGTTACTAAAGACAAACAGCAAGTACGGTGACTATTTGTCCTACCATATGAAAGACTTTGTTACCGGCAAAAATGAAGCCTCTGATGGCTTGCTTCACCAAAGATTAAATAGAATACAAAAATAACGCCATGCCTAGATGACCAAAAGACGAATATCTTTTCGGTCATTTTTTTAGAAACCGCTTATTTTACAGTAACGCGGAATTATTGGAAATAACGTGATATATGGGGAATTATCGAATTTTCGAAAATGACATGGATATATTTTGGGTTACTACAAAGCACCGAAACGGTTAGAATCGCCCCATGCTTCAAAATATCATAACAGGAAACATTCACTTATTTTTCATTACAAAAACCATGAAAATTTTCCTAATTTCATTTTGTCGAAATAAAGAATATTCTAACTTATTTGTGTATAATTGGTATTATATAGTGCTTTTGGAGTGTGAAAAAATGAAACCCGGTGAAAAGATTAGATACTTCAGAAAAACTCAAAATATGTCACAGCAAGATCTTGCTGAAGGAATCTGCTCAATCTCTTATTTAAGTAAAATCGAGAATGGACAAGCAGAAGCATCAAATGAAATTGTACTTTTTCTTTTAAACCGGCTTGGAAAAGATTTAGGCGATGAGCAATTTCAAGGGGATATGGCTCAAAAGCTTCAAGACTGGTTTTATTTTATGTTTGCCAAAAAACACGAAAAAGCGAAACAACATTATAAGGAACTATCAAACGAAGCAACAATTGATGTTGAACTTCAAATCTATTACAAAAGCATGGAAACGATGTTTCACTTAGTCAGCAATATTCAACCTGAAATTGTGAAGCAAAATATTGATGATCTCACAAGCATACAAGAAGTAATTAAGAATAAAAACTTATTGTACTTTCACTTGGTAAAGGGGGTGTATAACTATACAAATAAAAATTATAACGACTCTTATACCTATTTAAAAAAAGTAGAAAACAAAATGTTCGAGATACAAGTTTCACAATGGGAAAAAGGGTATATTTATTATTTGCTTGGCTTAGTTTCCAGCCGCTTATGGAAAAATATGATCAGTTTAGACTATACGAGGACAGCACTCAAAACCTTTGAAGAATTATATGAATTCAATAGATGTGCCGATTGCAGAATTTTATTAGGCATCATCTACCAACGAATTGAAAGCTATAGTGAAGCCATTAAACATTTAGAATTAGCAGAAAGTGTTGCAGATGCTTTCAATGACAACCATTTACTAGGCATTGTCTATCAAAATCTAGGATACATAGAATCCAAGAAAGACAATTCTGTAGCTGCTATCGAACTCTATCAAAAAAGTTTATTTTATAAGAAAGAACAAGCACCAGTTCAGCAAGTGGCTACAATCTTTACGCTTATCGAAGAATATTATAAACAAGGTAATTCTTATGACGGTTTAAAAATGGTAGAAAAAGGGTTAGAACTTGTGGATAACGATGATTCCTTATTGGAATACAAATATCATTACCGCTTTTACTATTATGTTTTTCACCTAGGATTGGACCACGAAAAAACCATTGAATACTTAACTGATGTAGTAATCCCCTACTTTGAAAGCAAAAAGAAATGGGTACACCTTTCTGAATTAGCTCGAATTGTGGGCAGTTATTACGAAAAAAAAGCAAAATATAAAGCTGCCAATGAATATTTTCACCTAACCATAATGGCGTTACAAAAAATTTCACAAACGGAGGACTTATAATGAAGAAATTATTAAAACTTGGCCTTCTCTTAGCACTTATTCTTTCTATTAGTCTAAGTGTACCAAGTGGGTCTATAGAAGGAAACGATCGAGAAGACCCCCCTTCACCTATAGTCAAAGCTTAATAATAAAGGCCCTTAATGAGGGCCCTTTTATATTTATATAAAACTGATTAAACGATTTCTTTTGAAACGTAATGGGTTCTAATTAATTTTCACTACAAAAAAAGAAACCTTCTCATTTCCTTCTTCTCCCGTTTTCATGCCGTATGAAAGAAAGCCGTTGTTATATATAGGCTTTGAAATTAAATCTGAATAATTCGTTATGGAATAGCTTATCTGTTGATCGAGATTCACAATAAATAATTCGTTCATTGCATATCTAAATACCAACGTATCGGCGTTAATAAAGATTGGCGTATCTGTAGTAAGTTTGTTTCCTGTTTTAAAAATTTGCTTATTATTAGGATCATCGATAGGAAAAGCAGTTAACTGGCCTTCTCCTGTGTATGTAAAGTATTTTTCATTACTGTTAAAGTCTAATACCCTATTTTCCGCGAGTAATGTTTTGGTTAGCTTACCTTTTTCCTGGATACTAATATTAAAGCTTTTTTCACCTTTTTTGAAGAAGGTCTGATAGACTAACATTTTTGCTTTTGTCTCTGCACCTTGCTGCTGAATGAAATATTCACCTTGTCTTGAATCACTTTCATCAAGGGAAACCTCAGAAACAATAGACTTGGATTCTGTGATAACATCATACTGTACCAATTTTGAAACAACTATATTTTTTTGGATGTCGTATTCGATCCAGTTAACCGAATCGACTCCATTCTTAATAGTGGGGGTTGGTGTATCTTTGTAGCTTCCACCTGATGATATTTCAACAACTTTATTATTTGAAAGATTTAAACTCTTAATTTTCCAATCCACATTAGATATCTGTTTGGTATTATATTCGGACCAAAAAAGCTTTCCATTAATCCCTGTAATATTTCCAATTCCTTTTGATTGATAGATAACCTTACAATTCTGAGTATCCCTCGAAAATTCGTTAATATGGTCCTCTTCCTGTCCATAAGATAAATAGATTATTCTATCCTCATCCACATAAGCCGGAGCAATTAACCCATCTTCCTTACATGTTCCCTGGCTCATGTTATATTCGGTTTTCTGTATGGTGTTGTCGTGCCATTCGTTCACTTTTTTAATTTCTTTCATTGATACCTTTACTACTGTTGGCTTCGTAACAACTTTCGCGGGTTGGGTACTCTTAACTGGTTTATTCTCTATCTTTTTTTGAGATTCGGGTTCTGTACATGCTGTACACACTAGGAGCAAAAGTAATAAGAAAAATAGGTATTTAAAAGATTTCATGAAGTAGTCTCCTCTATTACTTAAGCCCGCCTAATGAAAGACGGGCCTAATCATTCTACCAAAGAATCGCTTGTCTAAAATGATCCATATTTGCATCGTATACACCTTTATGCGGGTGCCATACATTACCTAGCGTTACTCCACGATTTCCTTGATCATAAGGATCGGTTAAACGCATTTGAACTGGGCTAAACCTTGAATCTTCACCAGATACATTTAAAATGTGTCCTGCGATATGGGTTGTATATTTAGGCATATAAGATGGGTATATTTCTAAATCAAGTAAAACTGGATATCCATGTGCTAGACCATAATCAGTTTTTGTTGACCAACCATCATAAGTATTACCACTGGAATATAAGTAATTATTTTTAGATTGCTTCGTATTTAAATAATCATCTATTCTTGAGAAGTCGGTACCATCAGTCGTTGTTCCTAAACCTGAAGCAATCGTTGATTGTGAGCTGGAAGAACCGTTTAAATAATGCAACACTTGTTTTGTAGTTGCTGGTCCACACCAATAACTCGTTTCTTGTTCAAATGATGGAACTGATAATGCTCTGTATGTACCACCCGGTATAACATAGTTCCCTGCATCTACACCTTTTTCCTTTTTCGTTTTCTCTTTCCATTCTTTTAATGCCTTCTCTTTTTCCTTTTCAGCCACAATTTGTGAAGGGGTTTTAATGTCTTTTGTAAAAATAGGGTTGTCCCCTGTCCCTTCTGCATGTGCAGACAAACCGTTGCTGGATAAAAAAACAGCACCTGCTACTAGTAAAGATAAACTCATTTTCTTCAATGACTTTCCTCCTAACATATATTTTAAAAATGCTTCTTTCATGAATAGTTTACCACTTATTGTAAATTGGTAATATTGGGATATTAAGGGGTATAAAACCCTGATTAAAGAGGATTTTTTTTCATATTTTCATAAAGGAAAGAGAAAACAATCATGTTATATATGATTTAAACGAAAGACTATGGTGTAGATTATGAAGAGGGATAAGACAATGATATAGATTTGCTCAAACATAAAGATTAGTAAATTCATTTGATCTTCTATAGGAAAAGGGGCTCAAAACTAAATTACCAACACAGGAAAAATGCAATTCCAGCATATAATTGAAAAAAGAAGCGAGAGAACAGTCCCCATGCTTCCCTTGTGAATTTGAATGAGTATGAGTTAAATCCGGCAGTTGTGAAAAATAAGCTGATAGCAGGTTCGTTTGAATCGAATTATTTCTTTGTAAGCGATTTGCAGAACGTTTGAATATAGAAAAACTTTTTTGCCTAATCGATCTTAATTCCTGCTTCAATTTTTTTAAGCAACCGAATGTATTCATTCTGTTCTTCTTTTGTCAGAGTGGAAAGCATCTCTTCCCAGAATTGATTGTTTTTTTCAACAATCACCGAGATCAGGGAATCGCCCTCCTCCGACAATTTGATCCAGACTACTCTTCGATCCTTTTCATCACGGAAACGACATATTAAACCGTCTTCCTCCAGCTGATTTAAAAGTGTAGTTGTAGCACCAGAAGTCATACACATTGCATTTGAAATATCTACAACCATGCATTTTTCATTTTTAAATAGCAGCTTCAAAACCGAATACTTGGTGGGTGTTAAATTATAGGAAAAAGTTTTAATTTGCTTTGCAATAAATGATCGATTTAATCGAAAAAGCGTATCTTTAATATGATCAAGCAGCTTGATTTGAGTTTGTAAATCACTGTCCATCCAAAATCTCCTTAAAACGATTTTTTACCATTAAAAATAATAGTCGGAAATCCTATCTTTTTTATTGTGCTATACAACTAGTTTGTGTTAATGTATTCTCTTGTATAATACCTTTATCATAAAGTATCTTTCAAAAAAAGCAAAACTTTCTCAAAGGTGCCATACTTTAACTGTTGTTGAACCCTACAGTTAACATTATTAATAATTAAGGAGGACAACTAAATGTCTAGAGGCAAATTAATCATGACCAACATCATCGCATTTATCGTAGTACTTGCTCTTGTCGCAGGAGGAACTTATTACTATATACAAAACAATAACTATGTATCGACTGATAACGCAAAAGTAACAGGTGATCTTTACAACATCACTGCTCCAGCGAACGGAAAGTTATCGGATTTTAACATTGAAGAAGGAAAGACAGTGAAGAAATCAGATCAAATCGGTACAATTGCCGGCGAAAAAACAGCTGAGATCGTATCTCCTGCAGATGGAACCATTATTAAAAAACAAGCAAACACAGACCAAATGGTTCAAGCCGGTCAAACACTTGCAAGTGAAGTAAACATGGATGCTCTTTATGTTATTGCCAACATAAAAGAGGACGAGTTAAAAGATATTAACGAAGGCGACTCAGTCGACATCACAGTAGATGGCGACGATAAAACCACACTTGATGGAAATGTAGAAAAAATCGGGCAAGCTACAAACTCATTATTCTCTTTAATGCCTAAGTCTAACGATGACGCGAACTATACAAAGGTAACCCAAACGGTTCCAGTAAAAATATCCATTACAAACGTAACAGATAAAGTATTGCCAGGAATGAATGCAGAAGTAAAAATTTCTAAAAACTAATCATCGTTTAGAACCTTTACTTCCGAGAAAGGAGGAAGACTAAAATGACTAACGAATTTCAAAAGCCGCAAGATTCACATGATATAACACGGTATATCCCTTTATTAGTCATACTGATGATTGGATTGTTCTTAGCCATATTGAACCAGACGCTATTGAATGTGGCGATTCCGCACTTAATAACGGAATTCGGCGTTTCAGCAAGTACTGCTCAATGGTTATTGACAGGTTATATGCTGGTCAATGGAGCACTGATTCCGTTGTCACCTTTTTTAATTGAACGTTTCGCGGTCCGCCGTCTCTTTTTGTTTGCTATGTTCTGCTTTACGCTCGGTTCATTGATCTGCGGAATAGCAGCAGGGTTCCCAGTAATGCTAATTGGACGTTTGATCCAAGCCATTGGCGGAGGAGTACTGGCACCACTTGTCATGACGATTATTATCTTTATATTCCCTCCAGAAATCAGAGGTAAGGGAATGGGGATTTTCGGTCTTGCCATGATGTTTGCACCAGCGGTAGGTCCAACTCTTTCCGGGTGGGTCGTCCAAAATTATGACTGGCATCTACTCTTTACAGGGATGGTTCCACTTGGCGCAATCGTATTAATTTTTGCTTTTTTCAGCCTGAAAGATATTCAGCCTCCTAAGAAGGTTAAGGTAGATGGGCTATCCGTATTTACCTCCCTTGCCGGAATGTCGCTCCTTCTTTATGGATTCAGTGAAGCCGGTAACGATGGCTGGGATGATCTTATCGTATTATCAACAATGATTACAGGTGCGCTCCTGCTCATCATATTTACTATAAGACAGCTTCGTATTGAAAAACCGCTTCTAGATATGCGGATTTTTAATTATGGGATCTTTTCCTTATCTGCAATCATTAACGTAGTTTTAACCATCAGTTTATTTTCAGGTATGTTTTTACTTCCTATCTACCTGCAGTCACTCCGTGGATATTCTCCATTAGATTCAGGGCTGTTATTGCTGCCAGGTGCAATCATCATGCTAATCATGTCACCAGTTTCAGGGATACTTTTTGATAAAGTTGGACCACGTCCACTGGCGATCTTCGGTATGGCGCTAACGACGGTGACGACTTATTTATTTACTAGACTGACAATGGAAACGCCATTTTCGTTCATTGTAATTATTTATATGTTCCGTATGTTTGGCATGTCTTTCTTAATGATGCCAATCATGACAGCAGGATTAAACCAGCTTCCGAAACATATGAGCAGCCATGGTACGTCTATGTCCAACACACTAAGACAAGTCTCAGGTTCGATCGGTATCAGTTTGATTACGACGATCTTTACAAACCGGACTACTTTTCATATGAATGAAATGTCTTCGTCCATGAATACCGCTGATCCGTTCTTTATGACTTCGTTTAATGAATTTGTTCAAAAAATTGCGATGACCTTGCATCTTCCACAATCATTGGCTCAGCAGCAAGCGATTAAGTTTCTGTTCGGAAAAGCCAACCAGCAGTCTGCAGTATATGGGATAAATGATGCCTTTATCTGGGCGACTGTTATTTCTGCAATTGGTCTTGTTTTAAGCCTCTTTCTTCGAGATGTGAGAAAAGACAAAGTAAAAGCGGCTGCACCCGCGCAGAAAGATGAAGTTCTTCTGCTGCCGTCGCCTAAAAATGTATCCTAGCACGCTACTCTTTTAAGATTCGGAGGAATGTTTCATGAAAATATGTATTGTCTACGATAGCGAAGGCGGCCATACAAAAGCACTTGCCGAATCCATCGCAGCCGGAGCGCAAAACGTGAGCGGTGCTGAAGTCTATCTCCAGCATGTGGATGAGGCAGATGTCTATACACTTCCAGATATGGATGCGATAATCTGGGGATGCCCCGGACATTTTGGAACGATCAGCTCAGGATTAAAAAGCTGGATCGACAAGCTTGGCTATCTTTGGGCTGAAGGAAAACTGATCAACAAAGTAGGCGCTGTATTCTGTACAACTGCCACAACACATGGCGGCTTGGAAGCTACTCTTCTAAATCTGATAACGCCAATGCTTCATCAAGGTATGATCATTGCAGGACTTCCAGGCAATGTCCCTGAAAACGCGCTGTACGGATCCTACTATGGCGTTGGCATAACTTGTCCAATCGAAGGGAATGAATTCATTACCGAGGACGACCAAGCGCTTGGCCGCGCATTGGGAGAGCGTGTAGCGAAGGTTGCACAGCAATTTACAGAACGGTAGGTGATGGATAAATGATCGGCATATTACTTTTGGTAGTCGCCGTGATTATCATTGCAGTCTTGATTGTCATTAATACGAGGGCTCTTGCTTCTAAAAGCAGAGGAAACAAGCCTGCTGACGAAGAGATTGAGTCTCACGTTTCAGTTTCGGCAGAACCGGTAGAAGAAGCTTCACTTAAAGAAGAAGCTGCGCCGGTCCAAGAAAAAGCATCAGAGAAAGATCCAAACAAAATGGATGACCAAGAATACCGAAATGCATTGAAACGGCTAAAATCAGCCAAGCCCATTAAAAAAGAAGAAAGCCCAAAAACACAATCCATGAAAGACAACGATTACCGAAACGCTTTGAAATCAATGAAAGAAAAACGCGATAACTGATATATGTAAATGAAGCTGGCTTGTAAGTGGATTTTGACACTGAACGAGTCAGCTTTTTTATTGCACTCAATTGATCGAGTCATAAGGAAGAGGCAGGTTGTGCCCGTGTTTTTTTATTTTCCTCCTGCGTTTTTTCATTTCCCGCCCGTACATTTACTATTTCCGCTCACATTTTTTATTTTCCCGCCCGTATCATTAATAACAAGGAGATTTCCAAGTTCGGATTTTGAACATATTTTTAAATGTGAAAATAAAAATGACCCAAAAGATATGTTTTTCAACATGCTTTCAGGTCATTTTTCTCCTTATCTAAACTGTCTCGGGAACTGCTTCATGATTCCATTCGTAATCGTGTCAGCTAAAACAAGGATGTGCTTTTCTCCTGCATCAAATGCTTTGATTTCGCCTTCCCAATCACCTTTAAGCCTTGCCGCTACTTGGTCTGTTAAAAGCTTCAAATGCATATAAAGCAAATCTTTCATCTTCTTCTCTTTCCAGTTTGGATTAATTTTGCTCATGAATTTTGCGATATCATCAGCGTTTCTATACCAATCTGCATTCAGTTTTTGAGCACTTGCTTGGTCACCTTTTTTCAAGGCATCCACTAATTTCCCGGCAATTACAATATGCTCGGTAAGAAGCTTTGATAGTTGATTACCTGCAGCTTCACCATAAAAAGGTTTGATTGTATTACCGAGGTCTACTTGATTTTGCAGCAGTCGTTTTAAGGTAGCATCCTTATCCTTCAAATCCCCTAACGCACTCACTACATAACTTTTTGTCCAAAAAACATGGTTCTTCCATTCTCTTCTTTGTTCAGAATATAAATCGATTGCATTCTGACCGAAGCATTGCCCTTGTGCCCTTTGCTGGGTTTCTGCCTGAACCGGCGTTAAAAGAAGAGGAAAGCTGATCGTGAAAATCATCAGCATGCAAATCATTTTATTTTTCATTGTCTTACTCCTTTAATATTTTTTTGCATTCTTAAGTAGTTTGGATATTTCGGTACATTTCATTCTTTTTTTGAAAGCTGTTTTCGTAAGTTTTGTTGCTATTAGACGCTGTTGATGGAGAGAATGAATTATCTTCACCAGTAACACCTACCCTTGAGAACTGAGCTTTCGAGAATAATGCTCGTTTTTGAAAGCGTATACAAAAAGGGCTTGCAATCAGCTTGAAACGATGTTAACTTAGTCCCAAGCAATAAAAATCTAAACGTTTACATTAATTTCAAAACACAAATATAAACTAACTTCTCATTTTGCAATTAATGCTTAGATAAAATCTAAACGTTTACATTTAGGGGAAATGACCATGGAATCAAAACCGAATATTCAAGCTGTAGCAAAACTGGCCAACGTTTCCATTGCTACCGTTTCAAGAGTCATTAACAACCAGGGAGGCGTCAGAAAGAAAACAGAAGATAGAATCCTAAAAGCGATTGATGAACTTGGATATATTAGAAGCGCAGCAGCCAGGACGATGAAGAAAAAAGAAACAAAGACGGTTGGTGTTATTGTTCCGGATATTAAGAACCCCTTCTTTCCTATCGTTATGGCAGGTATTGAACAAAAAGCCCGTGAAAAAGGTTATTTTACAATACTAAGCAGCACGAGTGAGTCTCAAGCCATTGAAGAGGAAATCGTTAAAAACTTCATAGAACGCGGTGTGGATGGAGTGATCATTACGACAGCCAATGAAGACAGTGACCACCTGAAGGTCCTTCAAAACCAGGGGATTCCAATTGTAGCGGTTGACAGGAGCATTCAAAACTTAAATGTGGATACAGTCATAGTTGACAATGAAAAAGGCACCTATCAAGCGATTCAGCATTTAATTCTTCAAGGCCATAAAAGAATTGGCATTATATGCGGTCCCTTAAACACAACTCCTGCTTTCAAGAGATTAATCGGATATAAAAAAGCTCTAGAAGATTATAATATCCCTTTTAATGAACAATACGTCATTCACGGTGATTTTCAGGAACAAAGCGGTTATAAAGGGACAAAAGAACTTTATTCATTGGATGAGCAGCCGACAGCTATCTTCTCATCAAACAACTTAATGTCAATCGGTTCTTTAAAAGCACTGCAGGATTGTAATTGGATCCTGGGCAAAGAAGTTTCATTTATTGGTTTTGATGATATTGATATTGCTACATTTATGAACCCAAAACTGACTGTCGTGGCAAGACCGATGAATACACTTGGAGAATTAGCCTTCCAGCTGCTGCATGAGCGGATTTCCTTTAAAGAAAGCGTCCCTAGACGAGAATACATGCTTTCACCTGAATTAAAGATTAGAGAATCCTGCAGGCTAAATTAACGCCTGCAAGTTACTGTTATTTTTTCTAAACGTTTACATTTTTAAATATTCAGAAATCAACTCGGATTTATAGTGTGCGTGAATGCAATCTTCTGCCCACTTAAAATAATTTTGAAAGCGCTTTAGCGAAAAGAAAAGGAGATGTCTACCATGAAAAACCTGACTCAATTGCCTGATGGATATTTGAACAAAACTCCTATTTTCCAGTTCATACTACTATCCTTATTATTTCCATTATGGGCAGCAGCAGCAAGCTTAAATGATATCCTCATCACACAATTCAAACATGTATTTGAACTCAGTGATTTTGCCAGCGCCTTAGTCCAAAGTGCGTTCTATGGCGGATATTTTCTCATTGCGATACCCGCTTCCATCATCATCAAAAAGACAACCTATAAATTAGGCATTATTATTGGATTATTATTTTATATCGCAGGCTGTGCTTTGTTTTTCCCAGCATCACACATTGCAACGTATACGATGTTTTTGTTCGCACTATTTTCGATTGCAATCGGCTTAGGATTTTTGGAGACCGCAGCAAATACGTATAGTTCCATGATCGGACCGCGTAAATATTCGATCCTACGATTGAATATTAGCCAAACATTTCACCCGATTGGAGCCATTTCAGGAATTCTTTTAGGGAAATACCTGGTTTTCCAAAAAGGTGCTAACTTAGAAGCACGTATGGCGAACATGTCACCTGCAGAAGCAAAAGCTTTCGGACTAGAGATGCTGCAGCATACGCTACAGCCTTATAAGTACATGATTTTTGTACTTATCGCAGTTCTTATTTTATTTATCATTACAAAGTTCCCTGCATGTAAACCGCTTAATAGCTCAGGTGAGCAGGATAAATCACCAAGTATTAAAGAAACGCTGAAACATCTTGGTTCTAATAAACGTTACCGAAAAGGAATTATCGCTCAGTTCTTATATGTTGGATTACAAGTAACCGTTTGGTCCTTTACGATTCGACTTGCACTGAACTTGGATTCAACACTTAATGAACGTAATGCATCGAACTTCATGATTTACAGCTTTATCGCCTATTTCTGCGGAAAATTTATAGCCAATTTCCTGATGACCCGTTTTTCACCATCTAAAGTATTATTCATTTATTCAATTATCGGGGCATTGTTATTGTTCTACGTTTCCTTTGTACCAAATATGACTGCAGTATATGGTGCTATAGCCGTCAGCGTATTGATGGGACCTTGCTGGCCGACGATTTATGCAGAAACACTCGAAGTCATCAAAGACAAAAAATATACAGAGATGGCAGGAGCCATTCTTGTAATGGCTATCATTGGCGGAGCAGTTGTTCCTGCTATACACGGTGTCGTTTCTGACATGCTCGGTTCATTGCAGACAGCGTTCATCGTTCCTGCAGCATGTTTCATCTACATTGCTTACTACTTTTATAACGAAATGAAAAGTCAGCATAGTGTAAATAAAACCGTTCCAGAAACAGCGAAATTAAAAGCGCAATAAAAGGATGTGTCATTAAGAGATTTTCAAGAAGTTCTTCAATGAAAATTAATTGGAACGGAGGGGCGAGACTCCTCGAAAATAAAAATCACATTTTCTTCGTGCGATGTAACGCTGCCGATGCTTTCCTTGTCCTGCAGGCTGAGTGGGACAGTCCGAAAAGCGGAAGCCGGTTTGATCAGCCCCGACAAGCAAAAGGAAATGGGCTAAGAAGGCGCTTTTTGCCTTCAGGACCATTAAACTTTTGACCTAGAGGGGCTAACCGCTATAGCTAGACAGGTGAGACCTCTCAATATCGCAAAGCGATGAGGGAGCTAACCGCACACCCTGCGGAAAGCGAGCCACTGAAGAGGAAATTAACATCATTCAAAGGCTACAAAGATTTCGATGCTAAAGAACAATTGGGCAGTCCATGATCAACATCCATCGCACTGCCCTTTTGCTCTTAAAGAAAGGATGCTTCATATGACAGGAACAATACAGTTACAGCGTGATTTTTTCAAAGAAACCAAAAACGTAATCTTCAGCAATGACGAATTTACTGTCAGCTTGTTCAAATATTCATCTGGAATTGAAGCGATTGAACTCTTAAATACACGCGGAAAGATGACTGTTCTCCCCTATTATGGCCAAATGATCTGGGACCTTGAATTCGATTCAATAGATCTCAAAATGAAAAACATGTTCAAAGAGCCTAAGAAGGCAGATGATATAATAGGTACGTACGGTTGTTTCGCGTTTCATGCAGGCTTAATTCGCAACGGCTGCCCCTCACCTGAAGATGACCATCCACTTCATGGTGAAATGCCTTGTGCGGATATGGATCATGCCTGGATAGAGGTTTCTAATGACCATTTGAAAGTATGTGGTTCTACTGAATATGTCATGGGTTTCGGACACCATTACACGGCAAATCCAAGCGTAAAGATGTTTGCAAAAGAAACATCTATTGAAATAAAGATGGAAGTAGAAAATCGTGCTGCAACCGATATGCCGCTGCAATATATGTGTCATACAAACTATGCTTATTTAGATAAAGGTGAATTCAAACAAAATATACCTGCTGATGCTTTCACTCTTAGGGAATCGATTCCAGAACATGTGAAGCCGACGGAAAAATGGCTGGCTTACAACGCCTCCCTTCAAAACGGTTCAGCTGCTCTAAAAAATTTGGATCAGCCTGAAATGTATGACCCTGAGATTGTTTTCTTTGCGGATAAGCTCAATCAATATGGCGAGCAAGCCGAATTTGAAATCACATCACCCGATGGAACTGCCTTTTTCACACGCTTCTCAACTGCTGAATTAAATTACGCAACGAGATGGATTCTGCACAATCCCGATCAACAGGTTGCCGCATTTGTGCTGCCGGCAACGTGCCGCCCGGAAGGCTTTTTAGCGGCTCAAAAAGCAGATACACTCATTACATTAAAACCAAGCGAAAAAAGATCATTTACAGTCGTAACGGGTAAGAAATAAGGAGGAAGTAAGATGGATATCGCAATTATTGGATCGAATATGGTAGATCTCATTTCTTATATTGATAAGATGCCAAAAGAAGGTGAAACATTAGAGGCACCTGACTTCGAAATCGGCTGTGGCGGCAAAGGGGCCAACCAGGCCGTAGCAGCTGCGAAACTAGGCTCGAAAGTAATGATGGTCACAAAAGTCGGCGACGATTTATTCGCGGATAACACCATCCAAAACTTAAAAAACTTCGGAATTGATACAGAGTTCACGAACAAAGTACCTGGGACTTCAAGCGGAGTCGCACCAATCTTTGTTGATCCCGAATCTAGAAACCGCATATTGATTATAAAAGGAGCAAACAAACACCTTTCTCCAGATGATGTAGACCGGGCAGCAGAAAAACTGAAAAAATGTTCATTGATTGTACTGCAGCTGGAGATTCCACTTCCAACAATCTATCGTGCCATTGAATTTGGCAACGAAAATGGCATTCCAGTCATTCTGAATCCGGCTCCCGCTTCAAAAGAACTGGATTTTGAGTATGTTTGCAAATGTGATTTCTTTATCCCGAACGAAAGTGAATTGGAAACATTAACAGAAATGCCTGTTGAAAACGAAGAGCAAATTCAGACTGCCGCCTTAACTCTTGTTGAAAAAGGGGTTAAAAACGTAATCGTCACGATGGGAAGCCGCGGCGTGATGTGGGTAACAAAAGATCATATCCAAACAGTTTCGTCACACAATGTCGATGCGATTGATACGACTGGAGCAGGAGATGCCTTTATCGGCTGTTTCTCTCATTACTTCGTTCAAGACGGCGATGTGCTTCAAGCAATGAAAATGGCTACTGCTTTCGCTGCACTTAGTGTAACGAAACGCGGTACACAAACCTCATACCCAACCTTGGAACAAACTGAATCCTTTACTAAAGAAAAATAACTTTCATTACGCATTAAGACCGAAAATCCAATTCGGTCTTTTTTAGGTTGTTTTCTAATAAATTGTTGCTTTTTAATGTTATGTTATTGTCTTCTTTGACAGTTGAGTGGAGTGGAAGGTGTGAGACTCCTGCGGGACAGGCTGGCAGGTGAGACACTTAATAGTGAAACGTACGGATGTGGCTCACCACCTGCCCCGCGGAAAGCGAGCAACCTGAAACGGAAATCAACTACTTTCAAAAGCATATTATCGTATTGCCTCTCTTATAGGCCAGAGGAATCATTTCTTTTTAAAGTGTAAAAATGTGTGACAAAAGTGGGGGTTGCAACGACTACTATAGATGGAACATTATACCGAAATTTGGAACTAAAATTACTTTTTTAATAAATTTTTATTTTCTCCTTGCTTGCATAGAATCTAGTTCTTTATAGTGAATAGGTATATAAGAGAAAGTAAAAAGTTTATTCCTAAAATAGAACATTTTACTAACCGGGAATCGCATAGACTATTGGAGGAATTTTTATGTCAGGAAAGTCAGGTTTTCGTTACATACCTGGATTAGATGGACTGCGGGCATTCGCTGTGCTCTCAGTAATTGCATACCACTTTAATTTCAGCTGGGCTTCAGGTGGATTTCTTGGTGTGGACTTCTTTTTTGTATTATCCGGCTATTTGATAACGTCGATCATTCTCCCGTTAAAAGGGAATGAAATCACACTAGATCCGCGAGAATTCTGGATGGGACGTATACGCCGGTTATTACCCGCTTCCTTTGTCATGATCATCGCCACAGTCATCTGGGTTGTTCTTTTTAACCGTGAGCTCCTGAACACTGTACGGGGTGATGCGATCTCAGCCTTTTTTTATACGACAAATTGGTGGTATATCTTTCATGATGTTTCCTATTTTGATAGTTTTGGATCACCATCACCGATTAAAAATTTATGGTCCTTAGCCATTGAAGAACAGTTTTATATTATATGGCCGATCGTTCTCATCACAGGGCTTCGTCTTTTTAAACGAAGAGGCCGTTTTTCTATATTCGTCTTCGTGGGTATGCTGGGTTCTGCTTGGCTCATGAGCACCTTGTATCACCCGGGGGCAGACCCTAGCCGTGTTTATTACGGTACAGATACACGATCATTTGAACTTATGACAGGATGCTGGCTTGCTCTCCTATGGCCGATGAAAAGACTATCAACGAAAGAGCTTCCTTTGAGTACGAAAAGTTTTTTAAATGGTCTCAGCATATTCTCTTTTGCTATTTTTATTTATTCTGTATATTTTTTCGATGAGTTCCAACCCTTTATCTATAAAGGAGGCATGCTGCTATTTTGTTTAAATGCTGCCGTACTGATTGCTTGTATATGTCACCCGAGCAGCTATTTAGGATCACTTTTAGGTAAGCAGCCCCTTAATTGGATCGGTACACGATCGTACGGAATCTATTTATGGCATTATCCCGTAATCGTATTAAGTACACCGATTCAAGAGATTGGGAATCCTGTATATTGGCGGGTCGGTCTGCAATTAGCTATAACGTTTATTCTTGCAGACGTTTCTTATCGTTTTATCGAAACTCCTATTCGTAAACATGGCTTTAAAGGATTTTACCAAAAATACTTTTCTATTAATCATATAAACAGCCTTCCAGCAATGGTCGTATCACTGCCTGCTCTCATTCTTTTCATTGGCGGTATCACCGGGGTAGTCCATGGGAAAAACCAAAGCGAGGCGGCTAGTACACAGCCTACTCACTTAAAAATCAGCAGTTCCCAAGAATCCGGTCAAAATAAAGACTCGGACCATGCTCCATCCCCTTCAAAGGATAATGATGATGACAAAATCATTGATCAAATTAAAGAGCATGACGCCCAGAACAAATCAGAGCAGGATAAAATTGTTTCTGAAAATGAAGTAAAACCTGATCCCCCAGCACCTGCTAAGACCTACACGGAAGTGCTGGCGATCGGAGACTCTGTAATGCTCGATATTGCAACGAGACTACAGAATACCCACTCTAAGATAACCATCGATGGAAAAGTCGGCAGACAGCTTTCAGAGGCCTTACAAATCGCACCTGAATACGCTAAGTTTAATCAGCCGAACAAAGCAGTTATTATTGAGCTTGGAACGAATGGATACTTTACGGAAGATCAATTGAATACGCTCCTGAACACTTTTTCAAAAGCTGATATTTATTTAGTAAACACACGGGTTCCAAGATCTTGGGAAAGCAAAGTGAATGCGCTATTGCTTGAAAAAGCAAAAGAAAAAGACAATATAACGCTCGTCGACTGGCATAGTGAATCCATTAAGCATCCAGAATACTTCGGATCTGACGGGGTCCATTTAGGTTCAAGAGGAAAAGATGCCCTTACAAACCTTATTAATAAAGCGATGAAATAACATTAGCCCCTTTTAAACAAGGGGCTTTTATTTTTGAAGTTTTCGCGGTTATACATGTTCTTTTTTTTCTGTTGCTATAAAATCAAAAAAGATCTGATTCAAAAGTGACGAACACTTTTAAACCAGATCCTCTTCCTATTATAAATTCACTTGTCGATCCCAATGACGGTGAGCTGAAATGGCTTCAGTGAAATCTTTAGCGAATTGCTTCATATTATCACCGCTCACAACTCCTGGATTATCAAGCAGTTCTGCTTCTTTCAGCCATGTTAATCCTTCGTGTGTGCCGCCGATCGGCTTGTAATGTGAAAAAGCCTCCTTAACAAAATATAAAGCGTCTTGTTTGAATTTGCTGCTCACATCACGATCACCAACTAAATAGATAGCATCAAAAAGTACGGAAGATGCGGTAAGGAACGTATGCATCACTTCATGCTCAGTACCGTCTGATGTTTCTCTTTTGCCTAGCTTGTCGCTGATCAGCTCTGTTTTAATCCCTTCTTCTTTCAGGGTATTCAGAACAACCGTGGCTTCTCCATCAACATTTTGTCCGACAATTACACCGACTTTGCGTGTATTCGGTTTTTTCACTGTGTTTAATTGACTAAGAGCTGGAGATGATTTCTCCACGTTAGATCCCAGACCTTTCGGCGGAGTGGCATCGATCGCTTCTGCAAAGGCTGCAGCTAGTTCTAAGCTCACGTTTTCGAACATGTCTACAACCTGCTGCTGAACGGATTTGTTTTTAACTTTTCCTAATTCAAAGCTGAATGCATCTTTCAAATGCTGCTTCTCTGGCTCGCTCATACTGTTCCAAAAAAGAGTAGCCTGAGAGAAATGGTCTTTAAAGCTTTCACTTCTGCTGCGCACTTTGCGACCTTCTACCTTCTCTTGATAGTGTACATATCCCCCCTCTTCCTCTGATGCTGGGGCAGGAGTATTAGCCGCTAGAGAATTTTTATGATAGCTCACTTGACCTTTATTAATGGTTTGACGAGAGATGCCATCACGCTGATTATTATGGAATGGACATACTGGTCGGTTGATTGGCAGTTCATGAAAATTAGGCCCGCCGAGTCGAGATAGCTGTGTGTCCGTATATGAAAATAAACGTCCTTGCAGTAACGGATCATTCGAAAAATCAATTCCTGGCACTACATGTCCAGGATGGAACGCTACTTGCTCTGTTTCGGCAAAAACGTTATCTACATTGCGATTTAGTGTCATCTTCCCAACAATTTTTACCGGAACGTCTTCTTCCGGCCATAGTTTCGTAGGGTCCAAAATATCAAAATCAAATTTAAATTCATCTTCTTCTGCAATCAGCTGAAGACCTAATTCATATTCAGGATAATCACCTTTATCAATCGATTCCCATAAATCCCGACGATGAAAATCAGGATCTTTACCTGAGATTTTTTGCGCTTCATCCCATACTAATGAATGTGTGCCTAGAACCGGCTTCCAATGAAACTTAACAAAATGCGCTTTGCCTTCGTCGTTAACGAGACGGAATGTATGAACACCAAAACCTTCCATCATGCGGAAACTTCTTGGAATGGCCCTGTCTGACATCGCCCACATGACCATATGTGCTGATTCCTGATTGTTTGCTACAAAATCCCAAAACGTATCATGCGCACTTGCAGCTTGCGGCATTTCATTATGGGGCTCTGGTTTAAGAGCATGAACCAAATCCGGAAACTTAATTGCATCTTGTATAAAAAAGACGGGGATGTTGTTCCCTACTAAATCGTAGTTGCCCTCATCAGTATAAAACTTAGTAGCGAAACCACGTGCATCACGAACCGTTTCAGCAGACCCTCTCGAACCTGCAACCGTTGAAAAACGTACAAAAGTAGGTGTCTTTTTAGACGTGTCCTGTAAAAAATCTGCTTTCGTAAAATCTTTTAAACTCTCATATAATTCAAACTCGCCATGAGCTGCAAATCCTCTTGCATGCACGATTCGCTCTGGAATACGCTCATGATCAAAGTGTGTCATTTTTTCGCGAAAATGGAAATCTTCCATCAATGTCGGTCCGCGTTCACCGGCTTTTAAGGAGAACTCATCTTCAGAAACCTTTAGTCCCTGATTTGTCGTCAGCTTTTTCCCTGCATCCTCTGCACGAAATTGCTCCAGCTGTTCATCTTTACGATTTCCGTCTGCATTGTTTTTTTCGGCCATTCCATCTTCCTCCTTGTAGGTTGTGTGCAAAATATACCACTTATACCGTTCCCTACTGAAAGATAGAGCAAACAAAAATCTTTATTTAAGGTTATTTTCGTAAGCTTTGTTGCTTTTGAAAGTAGTTGATTTCTGTTCCAGGTTGCTCGCTTTCCGCAGGGTGTGCGGTATTCGAGGAAGTATCTCTGCTCCTGTGTCTACAAGCAAATCAATCTAGGCATGCTTCCTCGTCGCATGCCTTGCAAGGAGAATTTCCAAGTGGCTGGCACGCTGCGCGCCATGATTGGTCTCACCTGTCCCACTGATCCTGCAGGAGTCTCGCCCTTTCGCTCCAATTAACTTTTCAATAAAAAATTTTACGAAAATCCCTGAATAGCAACATTTTTTTTAGAAAAGAGCCTTGTTTAAACAAAAATAGAAGATGGTTTTTTATCTGTTGCCTTCGACTTCCAACAACTTAGGAACTATATGCAATATACCCACACATTTTCGTTTGAATTCCACACATTTTTACTTTCATTCCACACTTTTTAGCCTTCATCCCACACTTTTGCATAAAATAGCCACGAATCGCGTTTATTCGACAAAATAAAAAAAGCCAGGATTTCTCCCGGCTTTTTATCGTTACTTATTCATATGTGCCAGAAAATCTCCTAGCAAATCTTCCATTTCTCGTTCTTCAAGTTCTTCTGAATCAGCTGCCGTTTCTTCGTGTTTAACTTGATTCCAGTCAAACTCGCTTAAATCATCATCAAGCGCATCATTTGTTTCAACCGGCTGATTAAAGCTCGGTTCTGAAGAATGGTCCATCTCTTCTTGCAGATAAAGCGCTTGATCAATATCAGTTGCATTGCTGTTTAATGACGTAAGCAATGAGGCTGTCCGAACTGGGTTTGTGATCAGCTGATATATAATACTGCCCAGCAGTGCTTCAGAATGTTCATGCTTTAGCCAATCTCGTTGTATCTTGCTAAGCTGTTTTGGAAGAGGGATCGTAATCGTCTCTCTTTCTTTATGAAGAGATTGCCCGACTCCCTGCATGACATATTCTGATATTTTGCTGGAGAAATTTCTTCTTTCTGTTTCTTTCAATTTTTGGAGCTGCTTTATGACATGGTCAGGTGTGTCGGAAGGAATACGAAATGCGATTGTTTTCCCTCTCGTAATTTCGTTTGCAGCCTTTTTATCCATTTCATCACCTTATTTATTAAGCTTTAACAGCTTTTTTCTCTTTATCCTCAACTTTTTCATCTTTAGTTGTTCTCTTTAGGTGATCGGAAATTAGTTTGTAATAAGCATTTGCCATCATCCAGATGCTTTCTTTTTCGTCTTCAAAGAAGTCGATATTGTAACCATCTAGATTATTGTTCAACGTTTTAATGTAATCCTTTAAGAGAGCAGAACCGCCGCCGACAAAGTAGCAGATCTCTGTTTGAGAGTTTTTTGCCCAAACATTTCGAAGCAATCTGTATTGTTTCTTAGCTAAATCTACCAAAATACGGTCTGTAATATCATGAACACTCGTACGGCTACCGCGCACCATAATGTGATTGCGGTTTGTTTTCTTCGTTACGATGTCTACTACATCAAGACGGCTGTCTAATTCTACGCCATGCTTAGAGCGAATTTCTTCTCTAATTTGTTCAAGCGCTTCAGACACGCCAAGGTTAAAGCCTTGTGCTTTATCGTCATCAACATTACGATTGCGAATTACCGCGATATCCGTAGAAAGACCTCCGATATCTTGAATAAGAACTTGCTTATCAATCAAATCTTTATTTGTGATTTTCAAGTCATTATCCATGACAAGATTAATAAACGCTGCAAAGCCCTCAGGATATACTTTCACTTCCTCGAACTTAATGTTTACTTTAATTCCTTGATACTTCGGTGTTACAAGGAATTCTACTTGGTGTACCGATCCTAATAGCTTAGAACGGTAACCTGCATCCTTTCCTTCCTTGACTTCACGAAGCGGAAGACCAGTACCAAGTACATAGCTTGAATCGATTACGTTGTTTTTCTTAGGGAAGATTTCCGCATTCTCTTCTTTTACGGCATCAAGCGCTAATGCTGTAAATAGCATGATTAGCGTTTGATCTTCTTCAGACTTGCTGCTGCCTGGATCAAGTTCAGTGGAGTTGTCACTTTTTGTAGCAAGTTCTCCAACTCGGTAAATTGCGTTATTTTCCTTGAGGGCAGGGGAGTGTACTTTAATATGTATGCCTTCTAACGGATCTTTGCTGTCTAACTCCTCAATGCCGATTACTGGACGGTCTTCAATATCTCGCGCAATGACATTTGGTATGTTTAGTTCGTTTTCTAATTTTCCAAAAATCCCTTTTAATGAATCGTTCCCAACATCTACGGCTGCAATTCTTGATTTACTCATGAGCATGCATCCCTTCTTTGTTTTATAGTTTATGGTTTTCCACTATATTAATAGAGTAGAGGCAAATGAAAGATTAAACAATGCTTTTCTTTCGTTTTAACAAAATTGTAAACTTGCAAACAAAGGTGTAAACATCACGGCAAAATCTCCACAATCCCTTTCATACCAATATGTAAACGCATTTGCAAACTTGTAAACTTTATTGCAAACAATTGTAAACATTTTCGTAAACATGTAAACATATTTGTTTGCAACCCATTTATTTCCCAATCCCCCTCCCCTACTCTCTGTAATTTACAGATTATATTTTAGTGAAAAGGGAAAGATTTAATGTTAAACACATCAATTAGTTAAGTTGAGGTGAAAAAATGATTCATTTAAATAAAAATCATGATCCAAAAAAGAACAGCAAAATCATAGAAGATTTACTCACAAACAAAATATCACTTAAGGAAATCGTTCATGAAACAGAACAGCTTTTCATAGAAAGCTCTAAAAAATTATCGATCACGAAAAATAGCTCATGGTCATTGAAGGAATGGCTATCATTCACTTTAAAACGATTTTTAGTGAAGAGAGCAAATTATTTTGAAGTGAATTCTACACAGCTTTCGATCAATTCAAATAATGAAGTGTATCCCGAATGGAAGAATCTTTTGGATGAGGAGTATAAAAAACTGTTTAAAACCATTCAAAGAGAAGTAAACATAGCAGAATTTGGTGCTATAGGAGATGGTATAACAGATGATACGAAAGCATTTGAGAAAGCGATAGGAAAAGGAAGAGTGGTTGTATATGTTCCAAAAGGAACCTACCTTGTTAAAGGACTTAAATTGCCCTCCTATACTTGCATAATAGGGGAAGGAAAAGGAGTAACGACTTTAAAACTTCACGATGGTGCTCCAGTTGCGCAATGGCTGCTCACAAACAAAAATCATACACGCGGCAACAGGAATATACTTGTTGAAAACATGAGTTTAGATTGGAATATAGAGCGCCTGGGAGATATACAGAAAACGAGTTCGGGTAATAATCGATCCAGCTGTCTTACATTCGCAAACGTCACTTTTGGATGGGTAAAAGGGGTAGAAGGAATCAATCCTGGACTTCACTGCTTTGATGTTTCATCCTCCATCTATACGTACCTAGGTGATGGAACTCGATCACGAAGAGGAAGCAAGTATATATGGCTAGACAACCTTACGGGATATGGCTTTGGTGACGATGGTGTTACTACCCACCACAGTGACTATATTTTTATATCAAATTCCCATATGTGTGATCCGAGTGGCAGATCGCACCAAAAAGGGTTCTCTAACTCAAATGGTTTTGAAATTGACGATGGATCACAAAATGTTTGGCTGTTAAACAATTCCTCTACCCGCTGTTTTGGCGGAATTGAAATAAAAGCCCATCATACAGCCTCTGCAGCAGCAAATGTCCATATTGTCGGGCATCTATCCGTAAACGATAATCGTGCTTATAATTTCCGTCACATCGGGCATCACAAAGACATTGACCCTGAGTCAAAAACCGCTTATCACATTACGGCAACAAACATTGTTGCTGTTGCGCCTGTAACTACTGACCTCTATCAAGGTTCCGCCCCACGTGGAATGGTTGTATCTGGTTATAAAAATGTATTGGTCAATCGGTTCATATTAATAGGTGATCCTACTTATGATTTTCAAAAAAACCCGCTGATTGCTATCCAATACCGGGCAAGAAATGTTTCTTTATATAACATAACTGTAAAGGATTTTCACAATACCGGCCCAGCTATTAAAGTATATGGTGGAAATCAGCGTGCAGATGATGTGGTGATTCAAAATGTTGATTCCTGCCTGCCTTCTCCCCCACTTGAAATTGGATCTAATGTTGAAAATGCTGTCGTTGATCATATCAACCACGAAATAACTGCTCCCCTATACACTTAATGAGTTAATGAGAGTGAACTGTTTAAGGTTCACTTTTTTTATTGTTAAAGAAAAGTAATGTTAAATTTACTAACCCTCAATAATTCTCTCCTGAAATTAACACTAGCTTAAAAGTAAGATGTTTATATAGAAGCGTACGATAATTTTAGGAGGTTTGATGATGAAAAGAAAAGTCGCAGTTGGTTTATCTTTAGCATTAATTTCTTCATTTTCATTAACAGCATTTGCTCACTCAGGGGCTGATGATAAAGGAAAACAAATCGAAAAAGTTGAATTTTCTTCGATGAAAGCACCAAATAAAATTGAAGATATGATTAAAACCTATACAGAATCAAAAGTAAAAGTTACGTATAAAGACGGTTCTGTAAAAGAAAAACCGCTTAATTATAACCAGCTTTTTCTTTCAAAAGATAAGATTGTTGATAATAAAGGCGAAAAGATCCCTGCCGGAACTCCAATCGATGTAAATGGAGATCCGATTGTCGACAATAGTGTGCCTGATAAACCATCTTACTTTATATCAGATGCACCAGATTCAAACAGCTTAATACAGATCGGAAATAAGACTTACATGGTTTCACACTATGAATATGAGTCTCAAAACAATGCTGGAGAAGAGATCGAGGGACTTCCCGCATCTATGACACTTACACAGCTAGATCGTGATGAAAAAACAGGAAAACTTACTGTAAACAACTCGAAAAAGATCGATTTTGCGAACGTAAACGGACTTTGGACGCCTTGTAACGGTTCTACTACTGAATGGGGAACACATATGGGATCTGAAGAATACGAACCTGATGCAAGAGCATTTGAACAAGATAAGAATTCTGATTCATACAAAGCAGTAACGAACTATGCTAATTACTATTTTAAAGATCAATCAAAAGCCAACCCTTATTATTATGGCTATATCCCGGAGATTTCAATCTCAAAAGAAGGACAGCCATCCGTTGAGAAACATTACAGCACAGGGCGTTTCTCTCACGAAATGATGCAAGTTCTTCCTGACCGCAAGACGGCTATTTTCGGTGATGATGGCGGAAATACAATGATGTTCATGTATGTAGCAGATAAAAAAGAAGACTTTTCTTCTGGTACACTTTATGCTGCTAAATTTGATCAAAAAGGAACTGAAAACGGCGGTTCTGGTGACTTAAAATGGATCAAACTCGGACATGCACTAGACAAAGAAGTTGAAACAATTATTAATAGCGGAATCAAATTCAGCGACATTTTTGAAACAGCTGATCAGCCAACTGAAGGTTTCACTGCTGTAAAAACAAACGCAAGCAAGAATGTAGAATATTTAAAAGTAAAACCTGGTATGGACACAGCAGCAGCATTCTTAGAATCACGCCGTTATGGGGCGATTTTAGGTGCCACATCTGAATTTAACAAGATGGAAGGTCTTACGGTTAACAAAGACGACAAGAAAGCTTATATGGCAATCTCTTATCAGGAAAAAAGCATGGAAAAACAAGAAGGCAGTGTTCAAGACGACATTCAGCTGCCAAAACGCAAATCAGGTGTCACGTATGAGCTGAACTTAGGCGGACATCAAAAAGACAAAAACGGGAACTTTATTTTCAGTAAGTATGTTCCTTCCAATATGCACGGACTCGTTGTTGGTGAAGACCTTGCAAAAGCAGATTCATTAGGAAACACTGCAAATCCAAACAAAGTAGCAAATCCGGATAATCTTAGCTATTCAAAAGACTTAAACACACTCTTTATCGGTGAAGACAGTAACATGCACACAAACAACTTTGTCTGGGCATATAACCTAGAGACTAAGAAGCTTTCACGTATTCTTTCTGTTCCAGTAGGTGCAGAAGCTACAGGATTACGTGCGGTTGATAACGTGAAGGATTCTCGTTATTTACTAAGCAACTATCAGCATCCAGGTGAAGATATCAGTGAAAAAGAAATTACAGCCGTTGATAAAAAACAGCTTGAAGAAGAGATGAAAAAGAAAATCGGGATCATGGAAACAGGCGGGGTTGGTTATATAGACGGCCTTCCTGGAGAAAAAGCAGGAAAATAATACAAAAAGGTGCCCCTCCACAGGGCACCTTTTTTAATACAATTCCTTCTCTAATTGTATGTCCAGCGGTTCTTTAGCAAGGATATCAGGATTAATTTCAGTTGCCAATGTACATCCTAACCGTTGATAAAATTGCTGTGTTTCAATCGATGGATGTGCGGCAATGTACAGCTTGTGAGCGCCGAGTTTTCTCGCTTCCTCACAACAGCGTTCAAGCAGCATCCTACCAATACCCGAGCCTCTTTTATCATTTGACACATGGATATAGGGAAGTTCAGAATACTCTTTTTCAGAACCGAACAGTAATCCCTCTATGTTGGCAAAACCAATTAGCAGCCCGTTTTCATAAGCTCCTACAACCCTGCCATTTGCTTCGATGCATTGTTTTAATGATTCTATAACCTGCTGTTTTTTCTCATCGTCCCAAAGATCGATAAAATGGTCTTCTTTTTGTTCAAGGGTGTTATGGCTGGTTACATACAAAACTCGTGTCGTCTCCTGAAAACGATGAAATGTTTTAAGAAAGTCAGGAGTAAGATCATCCACACGTAAAATTTTGATTGAGATATTATTATTTTCCAATGCAGATCCTCCTGACTGATTTTTTTTACTCCATATCCCGTTCTATCGAAAGTCCTTCAACATGCCGCTTTGTCATCCATTTATTTTTCTTTCGGTTCTCTTTCGTTTCAAACACAATATCCATGTCATAGTTATCCGGATAAAGCATCTTACCTTCAATGTGCAGTTTTAGCCGCTTCTTATGCACGAAGTGGAGCTGGTCATTTACAAATACGCCATACTCACCTTGTTTATTCTCTGCCTCCTGGATGATACCTGCAGTTTTTAAACTTGTCACAAAAACTCTGTCTCCGATCTTGAATAACTCATCTTGATGTACTTTTACTTGTTCTGGCTTCATGTGCGGCTTTTTTATTTTAGATTTCGCTTTTTCGCGCAGCATGCTTAAGTTATCCATTTCGTTTGTGGATAAAATTATCGTTTCTTTGTTATCCACATGTTGATAACTCTTGTTTTTATGATAGGTAATCATTCTGGCTCTCTGAATCAAATCGTCTTCCATCCCCAGTTTCATAGCTATCGAGAACGCCTGGCTGCTTCCTGCTTTTCCGATTGTTAACCGGTATAACGGATGCAATGTGTCCAAATCAAACTCCATAGACCCATTTTCAAATCCAGCGGTGCTGTCGGCAAACTCCTTAATTTCACTAAAGTGGGTTGTCGCAAGAATCATTGCTCCTTGGCTGTAGAGCTTCTCCAAAATGGAAACAGCAAGGCCCATCCCTTCTGCTGGATCTGTACCCGCTCCAAGTTCATCTAAAATAACAAGATCTTGAGGACCCGCTTGCTTCAGGATGGATATAATATTTGTCATATGCGAAGAAAAGGTGCTTAATGATTGTTCAATACTTTGACCATCTCCAATATCAACAAATACTTGCCTGAAAACTGCAAATTCACTTCCTTCATCAACCGGGACATGCAATCCTGATTGAACCATGAGCGTTAAAAGTCCGACTGTTTTAATCGCAACTGTTTTTCCTCCTGTATTCGGTCCGGTAATGACCAACGCTTGATAGGTCTTACCTAAGCTAAATGTTAAGGGTATCCCGTTGTCCCCCAGCAGTGGGTGTCTTCCATTTTTGATATCGGTACGGTTCTCGGCGTTTATTTTCACTGTTTTCCCATTCATTGACCTGCTGTACTTAGCTTTTGTAAAAATAAAATCGTAATGGCTCATCGCTTCCATCGTAATACTTATCTCTCGTTCGTATCCAGCCACCATGCCTGTAAGGATACTTAGCACTTGAGAGATCTCGATCTCTTCTTCTGCTTTTAGTATATTGATCTCGGTTTGCAGTTTCCTGACATCATTCGGTTCAATATAAACAGTTGCACCACTTGATGAACTGTCCAGAATCTGACCGTCAATATTGCGTTTGAATTTACTTTTAACAGGGATGACATATCGTCCGTCCCGCATGGATATCATCTGATCTTGCATCATATCCCGGTAAGCAGCTGACTTAAGCATACTTTCAAGCTTAGATTTTATTCTTTCCTCGGCGACGGCTATCTTTTTACGAATCTTTGAAAGAGATTTACTTGCGTGGTCATCCACTTTACCATTTCGAATACACCGGTAAATTTCATCTTTTAAGTCGGTAAGATCGAACATTGAATAGACATAGCTCACGATGTTTGGAGCTACAATTGCTTTATCCTTCATAAAACGCTGCATCTTGCTGACATTCTCCAGTAAGCCGAGCAAGAGGGTGAGCTGATCAGGTGATAAATTCAATCCCTTTGGTGGTATCTTCAGAATCTGCTCCAGCCCATTCAAATTTGCTATAGGCACACTCGAGCTTTTTTCCAGAATATTTACCGCTTCAGTCGTTTCCAGCAGCCACGTTTCAATAATCGAAGGCTGATTGGATGGTAAAAGTTCGATAAATCGATCCCTAGTAATTTGATTGATTGCGTAAGTGCTGAGAATTTCTTTAATTTTGTTATATTCAAGCATGTTAATCGTTTGTATATTCAAGGGTTAAACCTCCATTTTATTATAAATTCCTGTCATACGGCTTTAAGTTAGAATAGGCTGACTTACTCGATATCGATCCCTCCTCTAACAGAGGCCAGGAACTAGCCAATAAAAAAAGGACGGAAATGAACATGTCATTTCCGCCCCGTAGATAGACTTCACCCTGAAAAAATGCATAAAAAAACGGCTCTTAAGAAGAGTCCGGCAGCATCAAGGGAGATGAATATGATGGCTTGTATTCTGACCGCTGTTCTTAACTAATGGTGGCAGCAAAAGAGCACGACAAATAAACGGTTAACCGTGTCATTTTTCTTTTGATTTGCCTTTATCCAATTTGGTTTAGTTAAGAACGCTCACGCTCACAAACACACCATCCTTTCCATTGATTACTTTCATCATATGTATTATTTTTACAATTGTCAATTAAAAGGTTTTGAAAGTGGTTAATTTCCGTTACAGGATGCTCGCTTTCCACGGGGCGTGCGGTAAGCCACATTGGCGCTTCGCACCTTTAAGTGTCTTACCTGTCCCGCTGATCCCGTAGGAGTCTCGCACCTTACACTCCAATCAATCTGTCATTGGAGTCAAATTAAAAAAACCGTAGAAGTAACAATTCTTTAGAAAAAAGCCATAAAGAAAAGACCGATCGGCTAAATCGGTCTTTTCTTTATGAGTTTATGGATATTTCTTTGTCTTTCTTAATTTGTTTGCTTCTTAACTGGCCGCATGCTGCGTCAATGTCTGTTCCGTGTTCTTGACGGATCTTACAGTTGATTCCCTGTTTCTTAAGCGTATCGTAAAACGCTAGAACCGTTTCCTGTGTGCTTCTTTGATACTGGCTATGTTCATCTACTGGATTGTAAGGAATCAGGTTGATATAGACCCGATTTTTTATATCTGCAAAAAGAGCACCTAATTGAATCGCTTCTTCCACATGATCATTCACATCTTTTAGCAAAATATATTCAATCGTGATTCTTCGATTGGTTTTCTCAATATAGTAGCGCATAGCATCCATCAATTGTTCGAGTGGAAAAGCACGGTTGATCTTCATAATCTGCGTGCGCAGTTCATTATTAGGCGCATGTAATGAAATAGCAAGGTTCACTCTTTGTGAAATGTCCGCAAACTCATAGATTTTATCTACGATTCCGCTTGTCGATACGGTAATATGCTTGGTTCCGATCGCAAGACCTTTTGCATCGACCATGATATTTAAAAAGTTATTCATATTCTCGAAGTTGTCAAAAGGTTCTCCAATTCCCATGACAACGATATGACTTACCTTTTCGCCCTCGCCTTTTTGATCGAGATGATGCTGGACGTTCATAATTTGCTCTACGATTTCACCGCTTGATAGATCACGGGTTTTCTTTAATAGTCCACTTGCACAAAAACTGCAGCCGATATTACAGCCGACTTGAGTAGTTACACAAACAGATAAACCGTACTTATGTTTCATCAATACCGTCTCGATCAAGTTGCCGTCCTGCAATTTAAACAGAAACTTGACTGTTCCATCTGATGCTTCTTGTTTAACATGCTCTGTAAGAGTCTGTATCACAAAATTCTCTTCTAATAACGCCACACAATCTTGATTGACTTCGGTCATTTCAGAAAAACGAGTTACACGCTTTCTATATAGCAGCTCCCAAACTTGGGTTGCACGAAATTTTTTATGTCCACGCTCCAGCAGCCATGCTGTTAATTGCTCAAATGTTAATCCATATATGGAATGTTTCATCATTTTAAAACCTTCTTTCAAACCCTTTTGGTACCTCTCTATACTACTTAAAACTTTGCTTTCTCACAACATATCATAAAATTTTTTAAATTTTCTTAAATAGTACCTTTTCTTTAGAGAAATGTGCAGTTTTTGTCGAATTTCCCGTACTTTTTTAATGTATTTTTATCTTGTTTCTAAGACATTATACCCATATTGGATGCGTTTACCATTTACGAATAAATAATAACCTGTAATAATAAATAAGCCAAAAACTTTTGACAATATTAAATATTTCAAAGTATTATGTTTAAAGAATGAAGGAGGTAGTTGGTATGTCAACGCAAAATAGACAGAAAATTGTGGATAGTGTACCTCAAAAAGGGTTCTTTGGTCACCCTAAAGGTTTGTTCACTCTTTTCTTTACAGAGTTTTGGGAGCGCTTTTCTTATTACGGAATGAGAGCCATCCTTATTTATTACATGTACTATAAAGTTTCAAAAGGTGGTTTAGGTCTTGATGAACAAACCGCATTAGCAATCATGTCTATTTATGGATCACTTGTATATATGTCTGGTGTTATTGGCGGCTGGTTAGCTGATAGAGTTTTTGGTACATCGAAATCGCTCTTTTATGGCGGTATTTTGATTATGTTTGGTCATATCGTGCTTTCCTTCCCAGGAAGTGTAACGATGCTGTTTGCTTCAATGGTACTGATCGTTCTTGGTACTGGTATGTTAAAACCTAACGTTTCAAGCGTTGTAGGTGATATGTACAGCCCAGAAGATAATCGCCGCGATGCCGGTTTCAGTATTTTCTACATGGGTATCAACCTTGGTGCTTTCCTTTCTCCTCTAGTAGTTGGAACTGTAGGAATGAAATACAGCTTCCATTTAGGGTTTGGTATTGCAGCAGTAGGTATGCTTTTAGGACTAACCGTTTTCGTCCTTACTCGTAAAAAGAATCTAGGACTTGCTGGTACTTATGTGCCTAACCCATTATCTCCAGCTGAAAAGAAAAAAGTTGGAACAATCGTTGGTATTGCTATAGTAGTATTAGGTGCTATTTTAGCTTATACAATTCCAGCTGGTATTTTCACATTAGATGTTTTTGTTAATCTTGTAGGTATTTTCGGTATCTTGATTCCAACGATTTATTTTGTTGTTATGTACCGCAGTCCGAAAACAACAGCAACTGAGCGCTCACGAGTAATCGCTTATATTCCATTGTTCATTGCTGCTGTTATGTTCTGGGCCATTCAAGAACAAGGATCAACTATTCTTGCTTCTTATGCGGACAAACGTACACAATTAGATTTTGCAGGAATGCATATTTCACCTGCTTGGTTCCAATCGTTGAACCCGTTATTCATTATTACTTTAGCTCCAGTATTCGCTTGGATCTGGGTTAAGCTTGGAAACCGTCAGCCGACGATTCCAAAGAAATTCGCACTAAGCTTGCTATTTGCAGGATTTTCATTCCTAGTTATTCTACTGCCAGCTTATTTTGGCGGAGATAACACACTTGTTAATCCATTATGGCTTGTCCTTAGCTACTTCATCGTAGTTATCGGTGAACTATTAATATCACCAGTAGGACTTTCAGCTACAACGAAGCTTGCTCCGGCAGCTTTCTCTGCACAAACAATGAGCTTATGGTTCTTAGCAAGTGCAGGTGCACAGGCACTAAACGCACAGCTTGTTCGATTCTACACGCCAGCTAACGAAATGACTTATTTCGGGTCAATTGGTGGAGCAGCAATCGCACTTAGTTTAATTCTTTTCGTACTTGCTCCAAAGATTCAAGGGGCTATGAAAGGGATTCGTTAATCACATACAGACTAAAACCACTGGCATGCATATGTCAGTGGTTTTTTTGTGCTTTGATTAGGTGATCGCGCTTCAGATTTTGTTCGGTTCATGTCAAACAGTGCCGACTCGCGAGTATATCAAAAAATCCGCGAGATTAATCCGATTTTTCGTGAGATTAACATTCACGAAGCTTTTAAATATGAAAAAGAAGCCGCAAAAAGGGCTTCTTCTTTTCATTTTTATCAACTTGTCTTGATGAGAATGAACAATTGCGGAAATCCAACATGCTTTTTAAAAAGAGCATTATTTAATTAATGTCCTGCTCCAATTTCGTCCACATGCTTAACATGCTTTTCATTCATCATGATAAAGACGACTGCTAGTAAAACAAACCCTGCACCTACGTAAAATGGAACGTGCGGATTGAAAATTTCGGAGAGTTTTCCTGCCATAAACGGTGCGATTGCTCCTCCTAAGAAACGTAAGAAGCTATAAGCTGCTGATGCTGTCGACCGCTCAACTGGCGCTGCATTCATAACGGCTGTTGTAATCAATGTATTATTGTTCCCCAGCATTGCCCCAGCCAATATAACGGCTGCAATGACAACCCATTGAGTTGAAGTCCAAATCCCCATTACTGCTAAAAGAACAGCAAAAAAGAAAAGCATGATACAAATGGATTTAATCGTTCCGAATTTGAGCTGAAGCTTTGGTGCCATGAAAACAGACGTTACCGCGAGCAATATACCCCAGCCTAAGAATACGAATCCTAAACCATGCTCATCTAAGCCCATCACAAAAGGAGAATAAGCCAACAATGTAAAGAAACCAAAATTATAAAGTGCTGCCGTAATACCAAAAACAAACAATGAGCGGTGTTTCAACGCGCGGAAAGGATCAAGCAATGATGCTTTAGCTTTAGCTGTATTCGATGGTTTCTGCTTTGGCATTAAAACAGAAAGTCCGATAAAAGCAACTACCATAAGTGTCGCCACACCTAAAAATGGACCTCTCCACGTCATAGCCCCTAACCATCCACCTAAAAGCGGACCTACGGATATTCCAAGACCGATCGCTGCTTCGTACAAGATGATGGCTCTAGCGGTTCCACTTTTAGAAAGAGAGACGATCGCCGCTAACGCTGTCGCAACGAACAACGCATTACCAAGTCCCCAGCCGCCTCTTAGCGATACAAGCGTCCAAATATCGTTTGAAAGACCACCAAGCGCCGAAAAGACTGCGATAATTAATATACCGGAAAGCAGTGTCCACTTTATTCCGATTCGTCCTGAAATCCATCCTGTAATAAGCATAGCTATTGCCATTACTGCGTTATAGCTGGTAAAAAGCAATGTGACTTCACTATGAGAAGCGTCTAATTGTTCAGCTAATGCTGGCAAGATTGGGTCAACAAGACCGATTCCCATAAAAGCAATAATACAAGCAAAAAAGACAGCCCAGACCGCTTTTGGCTGTTTGAGCAGACTCGCCTCGTCCTCCACAAGAGAAGCAGGCTGTTCATCTGAATGTGCTGCACTTTGAGATAAAGAAGACATAATAAGATAACCCCTTTTCAAATTTATTTATTCACTTTATATATTATTGTATGATACAACTATAATAGTGTATGATACAACTGTATGATATGTCAACATTAATAAACCCGTTTAATAGAAACCGAATTGACAATTCGGTTCGATAAGCTATTATGCTAATTAGAAAGTAATTTGCGAGGTGTTTGTTTAATAATGAATGAAAAATCGGTAGAAACGATACAATTTGAAATGGCAACATTAGTCCGCTATGTAACATCTGTCTCATCAGATAAAAATGGCAAACTTGACCGCTCCGGTTACCTTTTACTGCATCGCCTATCCTCTCAAGGATCAACAGGAGTAAAAACATTAGCAAACGAATTCCATCTGGATATCTCGACCGTAAGCAGACAAGCTGCTGCTCTCGAACAAAAAGGATACGCTTCCCGAATTCCCGATCCTACTGACCGCAGAGCTTATTCTTATCAAATTACGGATAACGGTAAAAAAGAATTAGCTGCTTATAAAAAGGAAAGAATGAACAAAGTGAAGAATTTACTTAAAGGTTGGTCTGAAGAAGAATGTGAGATGTTCGGACAACTGCTGAAAAAATTCAACCGTTCTTTTAGCTAATAAACGGAAAAGGTGATTTTCTTACATGAAAGCCTTGTTTCAATTCACATATTTGCAGGCGTTATCGTGCATTTTCCCTGTTATCATCTTTTTAACATTAGCCGTTTCAAAGTTTTATCCCGTCCCATTTTTGCCCCGGTATGACTTCATTTTTTTGGTATGTGTGGTTGCTCAAGCACTTATGCTGCTAACCAAACTTGAGACGATTGATGAACTTAAAGTGATTTGTATGTTTCATGTAATTGGACTCGCATTAGAATTATTTAAAGTACATATGGGTTCCTGGAATTATCCTGATGAAGGGTATAGCAAGATATTCGGAGTTCCTCTATACAGCGGTTTTATGTATGCGAGTGTGGCGAGCTACATCTGTCAGAGCTGGCGCAGGCTGAATCTGCAAATTAAAGGATGGCCAGCACCTTTTTATGTCTACAGCATCTGTATGTTAATCTACCTTAATTTTTTCACGCATCATTTTCTCTTTGATGCAAGATGGATTCTTACCGCTCTGCTTTTTCCTGTTTTCTATAAAACGATCGTATATTATAAGATAAACAAAAAAATATATAAGATGCCGATCATTCTATCTTATCTGCTGATTGGATTTTTTATATGGATTGCTGAAAATATCAGTACTTTCTTCGGAGCTTGGCAATATCCAAATCAAGCGAAGACATGGTCAATCGTTCACTTCGGAAAAATAAGCTCCTGGTTGCTGCTCGTTATTATTAGTATCATCATCGTGGCACAATTGAAGCGAATTAAAGAGAATCAAAGCGACGAGCTCCAAATAGCTCCGCACACCATAAAGCATTAGCTGATAGACAGCTGATGCTTTTTTTGTGTTTTTATCCTAGACCATTCATTTCTATTTAATAAAAATCATAAGTTAATACAATGTATACAGCATTTCTCTTTATTTGATTTTGTTGAAAGGAGTTGAATCCATGAGTAATCAAAATAATGACCACTATTATAGAAATATCCCGCAGCCAATCAGGCATGATGGGGCAGGCGCGACAGATTTAGGACCGCGTGACATTATGAGAGACATGGAGAATCCTGATATGCTTGTCCCCCCTGTAACCGATGCAGGAACGATTCCTAATTTAAGGTTCTCCTATTCAGATACACACATGCAGTTAAATCATGGCGGCTGGTCGAGAGAAATTACAGTAAGAGAGCTCCCCATCGCTACAACATTAGCAGGAGTAAATATGCGTCTTACCCCAGGAGGTGTCCGTGAACTGCACTGGCATCAGGAAGCGGAATGGGCGTACATGATCTTAGGACGCGCACGCGTTACTTCCGTCGATCAGAACGGACGTAATTTTATTGCCGACGTTAGTGCCGGAGATTTATGGTACTTCCCACCAGGCATCCCCCATTCTATTCAAGGGCTTGAAGAAGGCTGCGAGTTTCTTCTAGTCTTTGATGATGGCAACTTTTCTGATTTAAATACGTTTTCGATTTCCGATTGGTTTGCCCATACACCAAAAGATATTTTAGCAGCCAATTTTGGAATTCCTAAGCAGGCATTTGCCGATATTCCGGATAAGCAGCGATACATTTTTCAGGCTAATGTCCCTGGACCAATCGATACACAGATCGTTCAGGATCCCTATGGAACAGTTCCCTTAAGCTTTACACACCGGTTATTGGCACAGAAACCAATTGTCACCCCTGGTGGAACAGTTAGAATTGTGGATTCATCTAACTTCCCCGTTTCAAAGAACATAGCTGCTGCCCTCGTTGAAATAAAACCGGGCGGCATGCGGGAAATGCATTGGCATCCAAATAACGATGAGTGGCAATACTATCTGACCGGAACAGGAAGGATGACCGCATTCGCAGGCAATAGAACCGCAAGAACCTTTAACGTACGTGCTGGCGATGTCGGATATGTCCCTTTTGCTTTTGGCCATTACGTCCAGAACACTGGTAATCAAAGTTTATGGTTTTTGGAAATGTTTAAAAGTGACCGGTTTGCCGATGTATCATTGAATCAATGGATGGCCCTTACTCCAAAAGAACTCGTACAGGAAAACCTGAATGCCAGCCCTGAACTCATGAATTCTTTGCGTAAAGAGAAGTGGCCAGTTGTGAAATATTAAATGCTCAATTAGTGGCTCAATAAAGACATTTTGATAGGACCCTTTTTCACAGGAGGGTTCTTTTTTGCATCTAATTTTCTTATGTTCTTCACACACCTCAAAAACATGTCCAGTAATAATCGTTACATTTACTTTTTATCAACAGTAGTTTTTGAATCTTTTTCCGTTTTTCGAATGTTTCATGTGGAACAATTTCTTTTTTACTATTTTATGGATGTTGAAATAAGATACAATAAATTGATAATTATGTAAAAATTTTATGTATAATTTTATCTATCCCAACATTTTTTTGGAGTCGATACTATGGATAACCACTTACCCAATCATGTTCTGCATGCAAAAAGCAAACAATTTTATTGGCATGGTGACGGACAGCTTTCAATAAAAACATTCTCAAACGGCAAAGCGCACTACAAAACAAATAAAGGGTTTTACGCATGAAGGCACTTATACGATATCAATCGATGAAACTAGTGAAGTGGAATCATTTTGCCTCTTCTTTAAAAAGAGCTTTGCTGAAGAAGTACTGCGGACACAGAATAGTTCGCCTGACAATCTGCTATCTGATCCTTATAAAGACATTCCTTCAATTGGTTTTTATGAAAAGACTTATGATAAAAATGTCAAACTAACCTCTCTTCTTCAAACATTTAAGCAAAACTTGGATTCACTAAAAGAAGAGCCGCTATGGCTTGAGGAACAATTTCATAAGGTGATGCAAGAGATACTTATCGAACATCAAAATACGATAAAAGAAGTAGAATCACTTCATGCATTGCGTGCTTCTACACGAGAAGAAATCTATAAACGAATCAGTACAGCACACGACTACATAAGGGCTTTTTATAATCAGGTGATTACGCTGGATGATATAGCAAAGATCGCTTGTCTATCCCCTAATCACTTATTGAGAAACTACAATAAGATCTATGGAAGAACACCCTACCAACACATATCGGAACTCAGAATCATTAAAGCAAAAGAGTTATTGTCAGAATCCTCACTGAACATGACGGGCATTACATTTGAACTTGGCTTTAGCAATCCAGTTTCTTTCAGTAAAATGTTTAAACAGCATACCGGCATATCCCCTCTTCAATTCAGAAAAAAAGTGATTTTAGATAAGAAATAAATCTTAACATCTCTTACACTAAAAATATAAAAAGGGAGGATTCAAACATGAAATCAATCATTCAAAATGTTGGACAAATCGGAATACCTGTAAAAGACTTAAATCGTGGAATAAAATTTTATAAAGAAACATTAAATCTGCCTCTACTATTCAACACTGACAATTTAGCTTTCTTTGATTGTAATGGCATTCGCCTGTTATTAAGCCTTCCTGAAACAGAAGAGTTTGCAAACGCCAGTTCAGTTCTTTATTTTCAAGTAGAAGACATACACTCCTCCTACAAAAATTTAAAAGAAAAAGATGTACGCTTCATCGACGAGCCGCACATCGTAGGGAAAATGGGGCAAACAGAAGTATGGATGGCTTTTTACAAAGACACAGAAGATAATACTCATGCACTAATGAGTGAAATGACCGTCAACTAAAACAAAGCCCCTTGGCAGGTAATTGCCAGGGGGTTTAAATCTATAACCAGTCCCCTATTCAGTACATAAGTAGAAAATATCCAAGTTTTGCTATACACTTTATTTAACAATAAAAGTAACGGTGTGGTGATTTGCGTTGTTTAAAATATTATTGATTGAAGATGATACGACCTTATTTAATGAGATTAAAGAACGCTTGTCTCATTGGTCTTATAACGTTTATGGTATTTCAGATTTCAGCAGGGTTATGAATGAATTCACATCCATTAAACCCGATCTAGTGATTATTGATATCCAACTTCCCAAATTTGATGGGTTTCATTGGTGCCGATCGATACGTGGACACTCCAATGTTCCCATTATCTTTTTATCTTCACGTGATCACCCTAGTGATATGGTAATGTCCATGCAATTAGGAGCAGATGATTTTGTACAGAAGCCCTTTCATTTTGATGTATTAATCGCCAAGATTCATGCCATCCTCAGGAGGGTGTATAACTACAATACGGAAGCGGTTCATTTAAAAACTTGGTGCGGTGCAACGATCGATTACGAAAAGAACATAGTTGCGAATGAAAGAGGCTCTATCGAACTAACGAAAAATGAAGTATTCATCTTAAAGCTTTTAGTCGAACAAAAAAATAGGATTGTTTCACGTGATGATCTGATCAGCCGTTTATGGGACGATAAACGATTTATTAGTGACAATACTTTGACCGTTAATGTGAATCGGCTGAGAAAACGATTAGAAGAAATCGAATTGGGACGTTTTATTGAAACAAAGGTGGGGCAAGGCTACATAGCAGTCGAAGAGGTTCCCGTATGATTTTTCGCTATCTTGTGGAAAGAAGGAGCTGGATTGCGTTATTTCTTATCCAACAGCTCATCTTGGCGCTTATAGCCTATCTCGATCCCGCAATCCCTCTAACGTCTATTGGATATATTATTTTTATTTCCGTTATTGTGTTTATTGTATTTCTTCATTTTCGGTATCAAAAAGAAAGCTCTTTCTACAATCAGCTCGAAGAATGGGAAAAAGACTTTGATACCTCTCGTCTAACAATTCCAAGTTCGCCTTTTGAAAGGATTGTTGAAAATAGTATCATCGAGCAAACTGAACACCTAAAACGAACCTCTTTCCATAACCGAGTAGAATTAGAACAGGAGAAAGATGAGTTGCTTGCGTGGATCCATGAGGTGAAAACACCATTAACTGCTATGCATCTCATGATTCAGCGTATGGATAACCATCCGCTAAAGCCCGGACTTACATATGAATGGCTACGGATCCACTTGCTATTGGATCAGCAGCTCCATCAAAAACGCATCCCCTCTATAGAGAACGATTTATTTATGGAAACTACCGATTTAGAAACCTTGCTCTTTTCAGAATTAAAAACGCTGCAATCCTGGTGTATTCAAAAGGGAATAGGCTTTGATCTTGATTTGCAAGCTGCTCAAGTTCTCAGCGATGCTAAGTGGCTGGCATTCATTATCCGCCAGATCCTCACGAATGCCGTTAAATACAGTAAAGATACCGATATCCTTATAAAAAGCTATCAGCAAGACGAAAGTGCCGTTCTGGAGATTGAAGATTACGGACGCGGGATTGATTCTCGAGATCTTACTCGTATATTTGATAAAGGATTTACATCAACCACGGAGCATCACGATCAAGCATCGACCGGTATGGGACTGTACTTAGCAAAGAAAGCATCAGACTCGTTACATATACGTATCAATGTCAAATCTACACTTGGAAGAGGTACTGCTTTTACTCTTGTATTTCCTGCAAAGAATGAATTTGACCAAATAACAGGCATGTGACAAAAGTGTCACATGCCTTCTCTTTTTGTTCGGCCAATGGAAGGAAGAAAGATAGATTCCTTTCTATAATGAAAATATCAGAAAGGAGTTAGACAGATGAAAATTTTACAAGCCACCAAATTATACAAGAGTTACGGAAATAAATTAAACAAACAACAAGTATTAAAAGGAATTGACTTATCGATTGATAAAGGAGAGTTTGTGAGTATTATGGGTGCGTCAGGATCTGGAAAGACGACGCTGCTCAACGTACTTTCTTCAATCGACCGTGTCAGTGAAGGGACGATCCACATTAACCAGATAGAAATGACCGCTATGAAAGAAAAACAGCTTGCGGAGTTTCGCAAAAACCATCTAGGGTTTATTTTTCAAGATTATAATCTGTTAGATACCTTAACAGTGAAAGAGAATATTCTGCTTCCTCTATCCATAACAAAAACACCCAAAAAAGAAGCTGAGAGCAGATTTGAAGATGTCGCAAAAGAGCTTGGAATCTATGAAGCAAAAGATAAGTATCCAAATGAAATCTCTGGAGGCCAGAAACAAAGAACTTCTGCAGCAAGGGCATTCATTCATGAGCCAAGTATTATTTTCGCTGATGAACCGACAGGGGCACTGGATTCGAAATCAGCATCCGATCTCCTAAATAAATTGAGTACGCTAAACGAAAATAGAAAATCTACCATCCTCATGGTTACGCATGATTCAGTCGCTGCAAGTTATTGCAGCCGTGTCGTTTTTATTAAAGATGGCAGTATCTATACCCAGCTGACGAAAGGAGATCAGGATCGTCAAAGTTTCTTCAAAGATATCATGAAAACACAAGGTGTATTAGGCGGTGTTCCTCATGAATATTAATCTGCTCATCCTTCGTAACATTAAGAAAAATCTAAAGAACTATTACCTTTATGTATTTGCTTTAGTCTTTAGCGCAGCCCTTTACTTTGCATTTGTTACTCTACAATATGATCCCTCTATGGACTCCATAGAAGGTTCTATAAAAGGAGAAGCAGCTATCCGTGCCGCATCCATCTTGCTAGTGGTAATTGTCTCTATTTTTCTTTTGTACGCCAACACCCTTTTTATTAAAAAACGGTCAAAGGAAATCGGTTTATTTCAACTAATCGGTATAACAAAAAATCAAATTTTCCGGATGCTGTCAGTAGAAAATTTGATCATATACTTTGGCTCACTTGGCATCGGTATATTTGCTGGTTTTTCATTTTCAAAAATGATTATCATGGCTTTATTTAAAACAACTGGTGTAGATGCTATCGCTTCCTTACATTTCTCGCCGCAAGCACTGGTGCAGACGCTGATCATTTTTACAATCATCTATCTATTCATCATGGTTGTGAATTACATCTATATAAAGAAGCACAGTATCATCAATCTTTTTCGCGTGATTTCTTCTACCGAAGGAAAAATAAAGAAGCTGTCCATGGTGGAAATGATGATGGGAATCTTAGGGATCCTCCTTATCGCCACAGGCTACTATATATCATCTAAGTTGTTCGGCGGTGACTTTACAACCATGGCCGAGTTGTTTACAGCAATGATCGTTATTTTAGCTTCCGTCATTATCGGCACTTATTTATTTTATAAAGGTTCCGTCAGCTATCTACTCAATCTGCTTCGAAAACAACGAGACGGTTACCTATCTATTAAAGAAGTGATGTCGCTGGCATCTGTTATGTTTCGAATGAAATCCAATGCATTGCTGCTAACGATTATCACAACAGTTTCTGCACTTTCTATCGCGTTGTTAACCTTAACGTATATTTCTTTTTATTCTGCAGAAAAAACGGCAAAAGATCATATTCCGCACCATTTTTCTGTAATCGATAGAGAATCTGCTAATACGTTTGAAAGCGCATTAGATAAAAATGAAATTGATTATGCAGAAAAGACGATAGAAGTCATACAAGCCAGTGTAAATGCTGAACAGATTGTTGATCGCTCACTAAAAGAATTAGCGATTAATCCAAAAGCAATGTCGCTTCCTCTAATAAGCGATAAATCGATTGATTGGGCAGATCCCTCATCAAAAGAAGTGATATTTACAGGATATAACGATCTTTTGCAAAAATTCATGCCGTTAAAAGACTCTGGAACAGTTCAATTAAAAGGAAAACAAGAGGTCATCTCACAAAGATTTAAAGGTTTATGGCAAAAACACCCTGTATCCTGGTATTTTACAGGTGGCGGAGTGCCGGTCGCAGTAGTAGATGATTCGGTGTTTACCCGAATTAAAGAGGACTTAAATCCTAAAGTACAAAAAGAATCTACCCTATACATCGGAATTGATATTAAAAACGATAAAGAACTTGAAAAAGCTAACTTTCTTTTTAAATCAACGGGTACTTATAAAAAGTTATACAATGAGTCTCGGTTGGAGATCAGTACTACTCAAAAGAAGAACATGGGATTAATGATGTTTATCGTTGGCTTCTTAGGATTAACCTTCCTAATTACTTCAGGGTGCATACTCTATTTTAAACAAATGGATGAAGGCGAAAGCGAAAAACCGAATTATACCATTCTGCGTAAATTAGGTTATACACAAAATGACCTTTTAAAAGGAATTCAATATAAGCAGCTGTTTAATTTCGGTATTCCTTTGTTCATCGGTTTGCTTCATGGCTATTTTGCCGTCCAATCCGGGTGGTTCTTATTTGGTACAGAAGTTTGGACACCAACGATTATCGTCATGGTGATCTACACTGTCCTCTACTCCATTTTTGGAATGTTATCTATCCTATATTATAAGAATGTTATTAGAGAAGCACTATAAATAACAAAAAATACTCCGGCAGATTATAAGCTGCCGGAGTATTTTTGTGTGATGATTATCGATTATTGAGCCGTATAACCGCCATCGATTACGATTGCTTGTCCTGTTACACTCTTCGCTTTATCGCTTGATAAGAACATTGCGTAATCTGCAATCTCACTTACGTCCAATAAACGTTTTTGTGGAACTAATGGGTAAATCACTTCTTCAAGTACGCTTTCTAAAGAAACGTTTCTAGTTTTCGCTAGGTCTTCCATTTGACCGCGAACAAGCGGTGTATCTACGTATCCTGGGCAAAGTGCATTCACAGTTACACCTTCAGCAGCTGATTCTAATGCTGCTACTTTTGTAAGACCGATCACACCGTGTTTGGCGCTATTGTATGCCGCTTTACCAGCAAAACCGATTAAACCGTTGATGGAAGAAACATTGATGATACGTCCGAAAGCTTGCTTCTTCATGATTGGAAGTACATGCTTTGTTGCAATGAAAGGAGCAGTAAGCATGATTTTGATCATCAATTCAAATTTCGCTGTAGGAAATTCTTCGATTGGAGATACATGCTGAAGACCAGCATTGTTGATTAAAACGTCAATACGGCCGTATTTTTCATGTGCTGTCTCAATCATATTTTTGATATCTTCTTCACTCGTTACATCTGCTTTAAGTCCAATTGCTTCAAAGCCTAGTGTTCTAAGTCCTTCAGCTGCTTTTTCAACGCCTTCAGCATTTAAATCTGTAAGAACAACTTTGCTGCCGTTTTCAGCAAACGTTTTTCCGATTTCAAACCCAATACCACTTGCAGAACCTGTAATAACCACTACTTTATTTTCAACCATTTCAAAACACTCCTTCTGTTTTTAGATAATCCCTATACTAGCCATAATAATTCCAACAATGACTGCAATTGTCGGAATAACAAGACCAACCATAAATACATCCTTGTAACAGTCCTTGTGAGTGACTTTCGTTACTGCAAGGAGAGTCAACAATGCTCCATTGTGCGGAAGTATAGATGCACCTGAAGCGACAGAAGCCATACGGTGGAAGGCTTCTGGACTAATGCCAGTTGATTGTGCTAGATCATAATACGTGCCGCCAAGGGCTTGTAAAGCTATACCCATTCCGCCAGAAGCCGAACCAGTAATCATCGCTAAAATCTGAACAACCAATGACTCTGAAATGAGCGGGTTGCTAGAAATGCCAAGCAGCATATCTGTAATATGACCAAACTCTGGAACACTTGTAACTACAGCACCGAATCCAACTGCGGCACTCGTATTAATAATGGCCATAACAGAGCCTTTAGTTCCTTCATTAATGGATCCAATAAACTTCTTATATTGTTTCGCGTTAATGATTAAAATAGCCAAAATACCAGCTAGCAGCGACGGTATTGGTGCAATTTTAAAGAAATTCAGCAAAATAACGACGATCAATAGCGGAGCAAGAGAAAGAATCCAGTTCGGTAATTTCTCGTCATCCTTTTTACTAACTTCCTCAGCTTCTTCAACTTCTTTAAAATGATGACCCGCAGCTGACATTTTCTTCTCTCTAAACGAAAGCCAGAAATAACCGCCAACCGCCATTACCAAAGTAGCTGCGATTCCAATAAAAGAACCAGCCATCGGTGTGGTTTTGAACGTATTCATGGGAATCAGGTTTTGAATCTGAGGTGTCCCAGGTACGGCTGTCATCGTAAAAGTAAATGCCCCTAACACGATTGTCGGAGCAATCAAATTCCTTGAGATGTCCGCTTTCTTAAACAAAGCTACTGCGATCGGATAGATGGCAAAAACAACGACGAACAAGCTAACACCGCCATATGTTAAAACAGCTGATGCGACTAATACGCCTAAGATTGCACGCTTTTCTCCGATAAACCTCGTGATTTGAAACGCGACTGATTTAGCAGCACCCGTATCCTCCATGAGCTTTCCGAAGACCGCTCCAAGTAAGAAGATAGGGAACCATTGCTTTGCAAAATTCACGAAACCGGTCATATACGTATTTGTATATGCGTCCATGAGATCAAGTCCGCTTAATAACGCAACTATACCAGCAACGATCGGTGCCACCCAAATGATAGACCATCCCAAGTAAGCAAAGAACATAAGAAGTGCTAGACCTATCAAAATACTAACCAATGATGTATCCTCCCTTAAAAAGACGAAGAGTCCGCTTACAACTTTCGTTTTTTCACAAATTCGAAATATATTAACGATAAAAATAGTTTCTTTTTACGAAAAGAAATTTTACTCTTATGTTTTAAATAAGTAAAATGAATTAAAACTATATGTAGTATGCAATAAAGTTATAGGATAAGATGGGAGCTTTTTTATAATGGATATACGTCAACTAACCTATTTTAACGAGGTTGCGAAACACAAAAGTTTTACGAAAGCGTCGAACATGCTTCATTTATCTCAACCGACTCTAAGCAAGATGGTGAAAGGCTTAGAAGATGAATTAGATATAGAACTCATCGACCGTTCTGCAAGGCAGATCGAATTGACTGAAGCAGGCGAGATCGTATACGAACAAGGAAAAATGATCCTAGAGTCATTGGATAACTTGTCTGCCAATTTGTATGACCTCATGAATCTTAAAAAAGGGAAAATCAAGATTGGTATACCGCCATTGATCGGTTTCTTATTTTTCCCCAGGATTATTAAAGAATTTAAGAAGCTGTACCCTAATATCCAGCTGCATCTCATAGAACACGGGGCAAATAAAGTGGAACAAGAAGTAAGTGACGGATTGCTGGATCTTGGAGTGGTTGTTCTGCCGATGGATGAAGGAGAATATGATATTGTTTCTTTTATTTCAGAACAGCTCATGCTCTTTGTCCATGCTGCTCACCCTTTAGCGGAAAACGAAAAAGTGGAAATGAAGGATTTACAAGAAGAGTCCTTTATTCTTTTTAGCGAAGGATACGCACTGCATGATCGAATCATACAAGAGTGTGCGAATGCAGGATTCAATCCTCAGATTGCTTATGAAAGCTCACAATGGGATTTTATTAGTGAAATGATTGCAGAGAATCTAGGCGTCTCCATTTTTCCTGAATCCATTGCAAAAAGAGTAGATAAAACCATCATTAAAGCCATACCGATTGAAAATCCAACCCTTCCATACAAACTTGGAATCATTAAAAAGAAGGTCAAATACGTAACCTATGCTACTCGAGAATTTATAAGAATGCTCCCGCAATTTTCAGAGTGATTAAATATAACTAAAATGCATAGTTTGAATAAAATATATGTATTTTACGCATAATAAAACCTGCGTTATAGTGGTTCCTAAGACGAAATTATTTCATAGGAGGCACTATAATGGAGAAGAATCGATACAAAAACGGATTAGATAAATTGATGGAATACACATTAACGGATAACAATGACATCTCAACACATTTGAAGATTTCAGAGGACCTTGAAGATATCGCGCCAGATGTTGCAAAGTATATTATTGAGTTCGCATACGGCGAAATTTATTCTCGAGAAGGCTTGTCCAATAAACAGCGTGCGTTAGTTACAATCTCTTCCCTAGTCACACAAGGCACAGAGCCGCAGCTGGAACTGCACATCAATACTGGGCTTACAGCAGGTCTTACAAAAGAAGAAATCGTTGAAAGCATCACTCACTTAATTCCTTACACAGGCTTTCCGCGTGTATTGAATGCCTTAACAGTAGCAAAGAAAGTGTTTGCGATGAGAAAAGAAGAAGAAGAGGTTAAAAATCATTAAAAAAGAAAGAAGTCGTTTTGTATGAGATGGCTTCTTTTTGATTTGAGAATCCATCATTTCGTCCTCAATCTTGCACTTATAGTATGAAAAAAATTATTAAATAGCTGTTTTCGTAAACTTCGCTGCTATTGAGAGGCTGATTTCCGCTTCAGGTTGTTCAGTTTTCGTGGTCTGTGCAGTAATTTTGCAGGATTTTCGCACCTTATGAGCAATTAATGGAATTCTATGAGGAGAAAGTGAAAGTCTATGAGAAAAAAACGATTTCTATGAGCAAAAACCAGATTTCTATGAGCGAAAAGCACCAATTCTATGAGCACTCGTGTAATAAAATAAAAAAACATATACCGTAAAAGCCAAATCCATCACGATAAGCTAAAATTAGTCTCCTTTAACCAACCATGAACTCTTACCAACCTTCTTATTTGGACATATGATATAATTTTTTAAAAATCTTCGAAGTGTACGGTGATATGTATGGTTTATTTATGTTTACTCGTTGTTCTTTTAGCTTGTCTTACTTGGTTTATTCATTCTCATAAAATATATATTAAGACATCAACAATGGCTGCCGTCATGTCTTTAGGGATTATTGTACAAGGTGTTTTATTTAACTACTTTGGAAACCCGTTTTCTCAAGGTTTTTTTGGCAAATTTCTTAGTATTATTAACCTGTCTTTATGGCTTGCTTTTGTTATATCTGTTTTTATGGCCAGCTTTGGCGGAAAATTTAAAGAGATCCATTATTCCAATCAGATCAATCGTTTTGCAATAGGTACATGGGTTGCAGGCACTTCAATATGTGGCATCTTATTACATGCAGAATTTAATCAATTGGTTTTCATCCCAAGACTTCTAACTGTGATGAATGTTGTGTTGTGGATCATTTACATTGGCATTAGTTTAAAAACATTAATTGAAATTATCCGCACAAAACGATTTAAAAATGTACATGGGATTCTTCTTTTAACTACGGTAAGCACACAATCGATTGTGCTTTTAACGAACGCGGTTTTTAAAGGACTTCCATCAATAATGAACATGACATTTCTAATCGTTGGCTTCTGTTTTTATATAATTTGCGCTTTCTTTATTTTATTTAGATATGTTATGAGTTCTTGGTCCATCGAAAAGGATTGGAACAACACAAACTGTATTTTACATGGTGCCTTATCCATCTCAGGGATTGCATGTATAAAAACAAGTCTTGTGAATGCCGATATGATTACTTTCATATGGGTATCAGCCATAATGATTTTCTTACTCATCGAGTCCGTAGAAATTTTTCGAATGATTAAACGCATCAAACATTACGGATTTCAAAAAGGAATATGGACTTATGATGTGACTCAATGGGGCAGAATTTTTACTTTTGCCATGTTTTATACGTTTACTTTTACAATTAAACAAAATCTTGAACTGCTCGTTTTTATTAAAGAAGAGATTATTCACATTGGGATTTGGATTGTGTTATCCCTTCTGATCATTGAAATCGTTCTCTGTTCGAACTTCATCATTAAAACGTATCTGACATCTCAAAAAGAAATGCATAAAGAAAATGAAGTAACCTTCCCATAATAGTTGGGGAGGTTACTGTTTTTTAAGGCAAGGTACTAATTTGAGGATTACCTAGCTCCAGCTTTTCTATATAAACTCACTTAAAATGTTACTTCAAACGAACAAAAAAAAGACTCAAAGCGATAATTTCACTTTTGAGTCGTTTGTTTTGGCTTATTTTAGTTAAATTATTCTTCAATCGGTACCATTACATCAAAATATTCTTCTTCCCCGTATTTTTGGCGCATTTTTTCTTTATACTCTTCAAAAGTTATTTTCTTTATACTCTTCAAAAGTTAAATGATAGTTTTCTGAAGGATTTCCAAAGAGAATCGTAAAAACACCTTCTTCAAAAGAAACAAAATAACTTTTATCTTGATCAACATTTTCCGCTAAAAGGAGTTTTTTATTATTTTCAATATCCTCAGAACTGATTTTCTTATTAAACAGCAGCATTCTCCGCGTACCGTCTTTTTTTACCATAGAAATAACACCATATCCTTTATGTTCTACTTCTTCAAAATAGTCTTTCTTATTAGCAGAATCATATTTACACGTCTTAGAATAGTGATAACCGCAGCGTCTGCAGCAAATATATTCTTCATCCGTTTTGTAGTAAAAATCTGAAATAGCAGAACGTCCACAATTGGCACATTTTACAGCAGAATAAGTAGAAGCCATTCACATATCTCCTTTTTAACACCTTATTATTTTTAAAAATTGGATTTTAGGTTTTAGAATGAAAACAAAGAGGAAAAATTGGCAGCACAAAATAAGAGGTTTAAAACACTCGTTTTAGTGAAAAGGATTTGAAGTTAAACAGAATATAAATGAGATTTGATGTGTTCAGCTGAATCGGTTTAGAGAAGAAATTACCGCGGGTTTCTATGGTTATAAAACGTGGTTATGATAGAGACATGTCTTCATTTATTTTATCTTATTTCAAAATATTGTCAATGTTTCGAAATGATTTACCATCAAAAAGTGGAGGTGTTTACTTTGAGAATTGCACTTATCGGATTGGGTGATATCGCACAAAAAGCATATCTGCCAATTCTTTCAGAAAAAGAAGGCATTGAATTGGTGCTTTGTACGCGAAATAAAGAAACACTAAACCAAGTATCCTCTAAGTATAGAATTAAGGAAAAGGTTCAGACAGTAGACGAATTGATCTACAAGAATATTGATGCCGCATTCATAAGTACTGCGACAGAAGCCCATTTTGAAATAGCGGAGAAATTGCTTAACAGCGATATTCATGTATACATAGACAAACCGATCTCCCTAGATTTCCATGAAACTGAAAGAATTGAGCAGCTCTCAAAAGAGACGGGTAAAATCGCAATGGTTGGTTTCAACAGGAGGTTTATTCCTCGCGTAAAGGAACTGAAGGCGAACGGGAAAGCCAGCATGATTCTCATGCAAAAAAACAGATTTGCCTCACCCGATTATATTAGAAGATTTGTAGTAGAGGATTTCATACATGTTGTCGATACCCTTAGGTTTTTAATGGATACCCCTGTTAGGGATGTAAAAGTTGAGTACACCAGAAACGATGAAATGCTGGATAACCTCGTTATTCAATTAATCGGAGACGGATGTATTGCCCTAGGTGTCATGAACAGAAATGGCGGCGTCACAGAAGAAATCATTGAATACCACACAGGTCACAATAAGTTTGTTGTGAACAGTCTTGTTGAAACAACTCACTATCATAATAAAGAAACGAGTATCTCTAAATTTGGAGATTGGGAGCATACGCTATACAAAAGAGGCTTTTATCAAATTATCGATCATTTTATGGATTGTGTTGAAAATAACACGATGCCTGATCCATCCATACATGACTCATTGATAACTCATGAAATTTGCGAGAAAATTGTTAGATCCATAGATGCATCTGTTTAAAATAGTAAAGAAGCCAGCATATTTAGTTTACTCTGGCTCCTTTTTACTTTTGTGATTTATATGACACCAGCCTCTTTCCAAGCTCTTAGTTCGTCTTCAGAAGCTTCTAGCAGTTCTCTTAAAACCGATTCGGTATGCTCTCCCTTATCGGGTGGAGGCGGCACTGTTTCTAGCCCTAATGCGCTGTGTACCCGCATCTGGCCATTTGCAAAAACCGTTTCCTTTTCCACAAAATACGGATGCCGGGCTAGTTCACCGGTTTCAAGAACAGGAGCCAGGCAGCAGTCTGTTTCCATGCTAAACTTACTCCACTCCTCCAGGCTTCTGCTTTGGAAGAGTGAGGTAATTTCTTTGTAGACAGGATTCTTTTCAGCTGTACTTGAAAACTGAGATGAAATCCAGTCCGGCCTGCCTGCACTATGGCAAAAATTACGCCAGAACTTTGGTTCCAATGCACCTAAACTGATATAACGCTTGTCGCTTGTTCCATAGATTGCGTATGAGACAATGCTTCCATTTAAAACTTCTATTCCATTTTTATGTCCTGTTTCTTTTTCAACTAAAACATGATTGACCATAAAGGTGGCCATGACTTCTGTTATTGAAATAGAATGATAGCTTCCCTTTCCTTTTAATGCTCGTGATACTAGTCCTGACAAAATACGTTCATTAGCGGCTATACCGCCAATGAAGTCAGCAAACGTATTAGAAGGATGAATTGGACGACCGGTATTGTCTTTGAGCTGAGCGAGCGCCCCGCTTAGCGCCATATAATTAATGTCATGACTTCCAAGATCCGTCATCCTGCCGTCCTGACCGTAGCCTGATATGGAACAATAAATGATTTCTGGGTTTACCTCAGCTATTGCCTCATAACCCAACCCTAGCTTACCCATTACACCTGGCCGGAAGCTTTCAATGAGAACATCCGCTTTTTGTGCTAGACGAAGAGCAATCTCTCTCCCAGACTCCTGCTTCAAGTTTAATGTAAGACTCCTTTTACCACGATTATTGGCTTGAAAGACGATTCCTTTCCCCTCTTTTTTCGGACCTGCCGAACGGGATGGATCACCCGCTGGAGGTTCTACCTTGATGACTTCTGCTCCCATCTCCGCAAGTCTGAGTGTGGCAAAGGGACCAGGTAAGTAGTTACTGAAATCTAAAACCAAAACTCCTTCCAATAGCTTGTTTTGAACCGGTTCCGTTTTTTGCTTTATCATTCTTTTCATTTCCCCGTGCCTGGAATCGATAAATCCTCCAGCTGTTTACGGAGTATGAATTTTTGGATCTTCCCGCTCGCATTCCTTGGAAGTGCCTCACAGAAAATGTATTTGCGCGGTCGTTTATAATTAGCGATTTGATCACTGTTTTTGCACCACTCATCTAGCTCTTCTTCTGTAATGGAAGCATCCTTTTTCACAACAAAAGCTGTCACCGTTTCACCCCAACGGTCATCCGGCTGCCCGACCACTGCTGCATCGAGCACCCTGATATGCGCATGGAGAATATCCTCAACCTCACGGGGATATATATTTTCACCGCCGGAAATGATCATATCATCCACCCGGTCCTTCACCCATAGGTACCCATCTTCGTCCAGATAGCCAATATCTCCTGAATGGTACCAACCTTTGTATAATGTCTTTTCTGTTATCTCTTTTCTTTGGAAGTATCCGGACATCATACAAGGTCCTTTAACGATAATTTCACCCGTTTCTCCTGCAGGCATGACATCGTCAGGTTCTGATGGGCCGTTTTCATTTGGACGTACAATACGGACTTCGTGGTTCAGGCAAGCCTGTCCGGCAGATCCTGCTTTTGTCAGCTGGTCTTTTTCCCCCAGAAAAGTGATGGCTGGTCCCATCTCGGTCATCCCGTAAGCTTGAACGAGTGAAATACCCAATTGATCGTGGCACGCACGAACAAGAGAAGGAGCCATTGGAGCCGCTCCATACAAACCAAGTTTTAAACTTCCAATATCGAATTGCTTCAAATCTTCCTGCAAAAGCATATTCCACATTGTCGGAGCAGCGAAAAGCTTCGTAATTCTTTCTTTTTCAATCAAGCTGAGTACCTTTTTCGGTTCAAACTGGTGGAGAACAACATTGCTTGCTCCAGCATGAATTCTTGGCAAAAAGGCACAATGAAGCTCAGCACAGTGAAACATCGGTGCTGTCACAAGCCCGATATCATAGGAATCAAGCTTGGTGGCACCAATAACGATTAAACTTTGTTCCACGATCTCACGGTGAGAATGAAGCACACCTTTTGGTCTACCAGTCGTCCCGCTCGTATACATGATGGCATATAAGTCATTTTCATCAACAGATACTTCAGGTGATGCGTCTGAGGCGCCCGCTACCTTTTGCTGATAGCTCGAGGCATAGTCAGGAGCATCCTCATCAATATACCAAAATGAAGTTCTGGAAAATCGATCCTTAAGTGCCGCAACCACAGGCTCAAGTGCTTTTTCATAGAGAACAACCTCTGGATCGGCATCCTGCAGGATAAATCCTACCTCTTCTGACATCAGCCGGAAATTAATAGGATTGAAAACAGCTCCGATTTTCGTACAGGCAAAGAATGCCGTTGCAAGTTCTTCTGTATTGAATAAAAAGGTGGATACACGGTCTCCTTTCGTTACTCCTTCGGCTAAGAGCGCGTTGGCGAACTTATTGACCTGCACGCTCCATTCTTTGTATGACAAACGAAGGTTCTTCCTGACATCATAGATTGCCTCTTTGTTAGGATATTTCTGTACGGTCAAATCAAAAATCCTGCCAATCGTTGTCCCCATCAAAATCCCTCCTATAATGATAGATTCCTATATTGATTAATCGAGCCGCTCGATGATCGTGGCATTCGCCATCCCATGACCCTCGCACATCGTCTGCAAGCCGTATCTGCCTCCTGTTCGTTCGAGTTCATGCATGAGAGTGACCATTAAACGGGCACCGCTTCCTCCGAGCGGATGACCGAGCGCTATCGCTCCGCCATTCGGATTTAATTTTTTCGGATCGGCTCCTGTTTCCTTTAGCCAGGCAAGTGCAACGGATGCAAACGCCTCATTCACTTCAAAAATATCAATGTCATCGAGAGAAAGACCTGATTTTTCGAGTGCTTTTTGTGTCGCCGGAATTGGTCCTGTAAGCATAAGCGTAGGGTCGGACCCAACGACAACCCGGGTATGAACTTTGAAACGCGGCTTTAGTCCGAGTTCCTCCGCCTTTTCCCGGCTCATCAAAAGGATTGCTGAAGCCCCATCACTGATCTGGCTTGCGTTTCCAGCATGGATCACACCGTCTTCTGTAAAAGCAGGTTTCAGACTTCCGAGCGCCTCAAGCGACGTTTCCGCACGAGGACCCGAATCCGTATCAAACACGCTTCCATCTGTAAGCTCTACAGGGACAATTTCATGCTTAAAATAACCTTCTTTTTGAGCACGCAATGCTTTTTCATGACTTTCAAGCGAAAAGCGGTCCAGATCGTCTCTCGTAAAACCGAATTTTTCCGCAATCCGCTCTGCTGACAACCCTTGGTGAATGATTTCATAACGTTCTTTTAATGCAGGGTTGAAGCCTGCTCCTTGGTAATTGGAGCCCATTGGTACCCGTGACATACTCTCAACGCCGCCTGCTATCACAACGTCCATATCGCCGGACAAAATGGCTTGTGCTGCGAAATGAACCGCCTGCTGACTCGATCCGCATTGACGGTCAATCGTCGTCCCGGGAACCTCGATGGGCAGGCCGGCAATTAACGCAGATACTCTAGCAATATCCCCCGCCTGTTCGCCCGACTGCGTAACACAGCCTAGAATGACGTCCTCGACCAATTGAGGATCAATTCCTGTCCGCTCAATCAGTTTTTTTAGCACGATTGCCGCCAAATCATCTGGCCTAGTATCCTTTAACGCACCGTTTTTTCTGCCTGTAGCTGTTCTGATCCCATCAACGATTACTGCTTCCCTCATCTATCTGTTCCTCCTGTTCCGTCTGCTACAACCCTAAATTTTTTGCAATAATAACCTTCATGATTTCGTTTGTCCCGGCATATATGCTCGCTACCGGAATGTCCCTGTACCTTCTCGCAATCTCGTATTCTTCCATATAGCCATAGCCCCCGTGCAGCTGCATGCACTCGCCTGCGATCCGTTTCGCCATATCTGTCAGCTTCCATTTCGCCATCGAAACCTTTGTTACAATATTTTCACCCGCTATATGGTCAGTGATAAGTGAATCTAGAAATACTCTGCCCATTTCGATTTCTGTAGCCATCTCTGCCATCTTGAACTGTGTGTTCTGAAATTGGCTTACCGGACGGCCGAACGCTTCCCTGCTCTTTACATAATCGAGCGTAATTCTAAACATTTCCTCTGCTGCCGCTTGTGCCGCAATCGCTACAACAAGCCTTTCCTGCTGCAGTTTTTCCATCAGATAGAGAAAGCCCTTTCCTTCTTCCCCAAGCAGGTTATTCTTATGAACCTTGCAATCTTCAAAAATAAGCTCTGCTGTATCCTGACAATGAAGTCCTACCTTGTCGAGCTTCCTTCCTCTTGAAAAACCGGGAGTATCCCGCTCGACGACTAGCAAACTCACACCTTTATGCTTAGGCTGAGCATTTAGATCGGTTTTGCAAGCAACAATGACAAGATCTGAAAGGATGCCGTTTGTTATAAATGTTTTCTGTCCATTTACTACATAATAATCACCCTCAAGCTTTGCCGTTGTCTTAATGCTGGCAAGATCCGAGCCTGTACCTGGTTCTGTCATCGCGATTGCAGTAATTAATTCTCCTGTTACACAGCGAGGAAGCCAGCGCTCTTTTTGCTCCTCCGTTCCATAAGCCGAGATATACGGTACAACAATATCGCTATGCAGTCCGACTCCAACTAGGCCAGAGCCAACGCGTTCAAGCTCTTCATTTATGACTGCTGAAAAACCCCAATCTACTGCACTTCCACCGTATTTTTCATCGAGATCCGGGCAAAGAAAGCCTTGGCTGCCCATCTTTTTCCAAAAAGAACGCGGAATCATCCGGTCTTTTTCCCATTGCTCGTAAAAAGGATAGGCTTCTTTTTCTAAAAATTTTCTTAATGCTTTCCGGAACATCTCATGCTCTTCATTCAAAAAAGAACGCTTCATATTCCGTCACCTCTTTCCATCGTTGTTGTTTGCGTGCTTTATTTTCCATTCACAAGTTCATTCATTTTTTGACGAAGCTGGTATTTTAAAATTTTTCCCGAAGCATTTCTCGGAAGCTGCTTCTCAATGAAAATACGTCGCGGCACTTTATAGCCTGCAAGCTTTTGGCGGCAGAAGCTGATCAGCTCCTCTTCCTCTATTTGAGCGTCTTCCTTTAAAACGATTACGGCTGAAACTGCCTCTCCCCATACTTCATCCGGCAAACCGATGATTGCCGCATCAAGAATAGCAGGATGCTCGTAAAGAATGACTTCCACCTCTGCTGAATAGACGTTCTCGCCTCCAGAGATGATCATGTCTTTTTTTCGGTCCACAAGCGTGATATACCCTTCCTCGTCAACCGTTGCCAAATCACCTGTATATAGCCAGCCAGATTTTAAAGCAGCCTTCGTCTCTTCAGGCTTTTTATAATATTCCTTCATAATCGTTTCACCCCGGAGGATAAACTCTCCAACTGCACCCGGGCTGATGTTTTCACCATTTTCATAAACGACTCTCGCCTCGGTGAGAAACCCTGCTTTCCCGCTTTTGCCAAGGTGATGCTTGTGCCCCTCAGGATCGAGATATATCCCGCCAGGACCTGCTTCAGTCAAACCGCACAGATTGAAAAACTGATCGGTTTTGAAGGCTGCCATGCTCTTACGGACAAGCTCCGGCGGCATCGGTGCTGCTCCATAACCACATCGCCTGATCGACGACAAATCAAAATCTGTGACATTCGGAACCTGCAGCATGAAATTGTACATCGCAGGAACCGCGAACAAGTGAGTGATTTTGTGTTCCTGTATGGCTTCGAGCGCTTTTACCGGATGAAAATCTCGATGGATGTAATGGCTGCCCCCAAGGATAACGCCTGCAATCATGAACAAGTTCAGCTGTGCCGAGTGAAATAAAGGAGCAAGGTGAAGAAACCGCTCATCCTTTTTCAGCTCCATATTCACAAGCATCGTCAGGCTGACTTTGAAAACACGGTCATGGTCAAATAACGCCCCTTTCGGCCTTCCCGTCGTTCCAGATGTATACAGGATCTCCAGGTCATCCTCTCCGGAGATTTCAATATCTGGTTCATCTTCAATCGAGGAAAGGACGGATTCATAGGAAAGGTTATCTTCTAATACAGCGCTTTTGGTGATTATGATGTTTTGGACGTTCGTTCGATCCTTTGCTTTCGTGACAGTCTCTTCAAATTCGCTGTCGCTTATGACAAGGACCGTATTAGACTGTCTGAAAATATAGTGAACTTCATCTGCAGTAAGCCTGAAATTTACGGGAACTACAACTGCTCCGATCTTTGCTGCAGCAAAAAAGGAAATCATGAAGTAATCGGAATTCTTCATAAAAATCGCTATCTTTTCTCCTTTTTGGATGCCAAGACTGACCAATCCATGAGCAAGCCGGTTGACGGACCGGTTGAATTCTTCATAATTATATGTTCGCCCTTCACATTCCATTGCAAATCTCTCAGGAAAATTACGTGCGTTTTGCGCCAGGAACCCACCAATATGCATTTGTCTTCCCCCTCACCAAAATTCGTTCATCTATATTTAATGCAATTTTTATGCCAACCTGCCAAATAAATGATGAGTGGTCTGCATAGAAATTTTTTTTGAACGTGGTTGATTTCCGTTTCAGGTTGCTCGCTTTCCGCGGGGCAGGGCGGTGAGCCACATTCGGACGTTTCACTCTTAAATGTCTCACCTGCCCGCCTGTCCCGCAGGACAAGGAAGGCTTCGATAGCTTATCATCGCACGAAGAAAATGTGAATTTCATTTTCGAGGAGTCTCGTACCTTCCATTCCAATCAACTTTCAATGAAGTATTTAGCAACCATCTATTAGAGAAATCTTATGATGGATTTGTTTTTTTGCCCGACAGCCAAACAAAAAAGTGTCCCGAATTTGGACACTTTTAAACACATTTAATGAAGCTGGTATTTTTTAATTTTCTCATATAACCCCGAACGGCTGATTCCTAACAATCGTGCCGCCTTCGCTTTGTTTCCCTTCATATCTAAAAGTGCTTTTTTAATTGTTTCCAGTTCCGCATTTTCCACGAGTGAAATGGACAAGTCCGTCTTTTTCTCAGGCAGCGTCTTCAGCATGTAATCCGGAAGATCCTCCAGCTGAATTTTCCCATGCTCGGCAAATGTCATCGCCCGTTCAAGTATATTTTTTAGCTCACGGACATTTCCAGGCCAATTGAACCGCAAAAGAGCTTCTTTCGAGGCAATATCCAAACCGGTTATGGTCGTACCAAGCATCTTGTTCAGTTCCTCCATCAGCTTCTGGATTAGGAAAGGAATATCCTCCCTTCTTTCTCTAAGAGGGGGAACTTGCAGCGAGATCACGTTCAATCGGTAATACAAATCCTCTCTGAATGAACCATCATTCACCATTTCCTCTAAAGGGCGGTTTGTCGCAGCGATAATCCTTACATCAACATGAATCTTCTTTGTCCCGCCAACCCGGTAAAATTCCCGCTCCTGCAGAACTCTTAGAAGCTTTGCCTGAAGCGATACAGACATATCGCCGATTTCATCTAAAAATAGTGTGCCTCCATTTGCGAGGTCAAATTTTCCGATTTTCCCCTTTTGCCTTGCTCCGGTAAACGCACCTTCCTCATAGCCAAAAAACTCCGATTCCAAAAGGTCCTCTGGTATAGCTGCGCAATTGACGATCACAAATTTACCTTTCGATCTGGCACTGCTATTGTGTATCGCATGAGCAAAAAGCTCCTTGCCGGTACCGCTTTCTCCTCTGATCAGCACCGTTGAACGTCCTTTTGCCGCCTTAGCCGCACTCAGTTTAAGCCTCTCCATATACGGATGAATGCTCCAAATATCGTCCCAAATAAACCTAGCAGACTCAGCCTGATTGTACTGCTGATGATAGTAGCTCGCCTTATTTTCGGCACGCTGCAGTCTTTTAAACAATTCATTCACTTCGTTCAGCTGTCTGAACATCACTTTTCCGATGGCTCCAATAACCTGACCGCCTTCCATAATCGGAATGCGGTGGACAATATATTTAATACCGTTAATCTCCATCATATCGCTGACCTCAGCAGATTGCGTTTTATAAACCTTACAAAGATGAAGCTCAGGTAAAACAGTGCGAACAGACCGATGTAACAGTTCAGATTCCTGGAAGTTGAACAAATCCAAAAACGGAGGGCTGACCATTTGAATCCGTTGGTGTTCATCCGTCATAATAATACCGTCATACGCATATTCCAGCGTCGTCTCAAGCGTTTTCTTCAGTGCTTTCACCGTTTGCAGCTCGGCAGCCATCATTTCTATTTCAGACGTATCCCTAAAAAGAATGATGCACCCCTTTTTCAGTTCGCTGCTTTGAAAGGATGAAACCGTTGCTACGGTTTTCATTGATTTTGTTTCACATGGAACAATGGAATCCTTACCTGAGAAAAGGGCTTGCAAGGCAGGGAAAACAGCATCTGCTTCTTGACCTATAAAGTCTTCTTCAGCCATTCCCGTCATGTCAGACAGCTTAGGGTTCATGAAGAAAATATTTCTTTCTTCATCCGTAAGCATGACTCCTAAATTCGAATGCGCCAATATCGTCTCCAGCTGATTTTTCAGTGAGCTTAAAGAACCGAGAAGCGACATGACCATATCAGTTTTCGTCAAAATCCCAGCCACTGTGCCGTCTTTATGTATGACTACGCCTGTCCCTACATTGCTGTGTTTTACTCTCGCCTCGATCTCATCGGCAGGTGTATGAATATCAATCGTTTCAACATGACGCTTTATATATGATTTAATAGGGCCAGATAATGGACATCCTTCCTTTAACATCCGATACAGACAGCTTCTTGTAAAAACACCGACTGGCTCTCTTTTTTCATTCATCACAGGCAGAAGGTTCCACTTTTTTTGGTACATCAGCTCGATCGCTTCCAATAAACTCAGTTCTTCTGTGACCACAAAGTCAATTTCCGTCATGATGTCTCTAAGTTCCACGTCACCCACCTCCATATCACTGCTTCTATTTTACCAAACTTCTCGTTATTTTTAGAATATTCTAACTAAAAGGAGTGGAATATTTGTTAAATGAACAACAATCCATGGCATTTAGGCTAGATAGATACTCCCGAGTTAAAAAAACGACAAACCCATTCCTCTTCTTCACATAAAAAAAGGCATGACTCCTCAATTTAGGATCATGCCTTACATCATTATTATCTTGGCTGCATTCTTATGGCTCCATCAAGCCTGATTGTCTCACCGTTCAGCATCGGGTTCTCCACGATACTTTGTACGAGCTGCGCATATTCTTCAGGAAATCCAAGCCTTGATGGAAAAGGAACCATTTTTCCAAGGGAGACCCTTGCTTCTTCAGGCAGCATTTCAAACATCGGGGTATGGAACAGCCCCGGTGCAATGGTCATCACCCGAACACCGAACCTGGCAAATTCTCGAGCCAAAGGCAGTGTCAACCCTACTACTCCGCCTTTTGAAGCACTGTACGCAGCTTGGCCGATCTGCCCCTCGAATGCCGCGACAGATGCCGTATTAATGATAACTCCTCTTTCGCCATTTTCATTTTCCTCGTTTTGCATCATACTTTCTGCTGCCAGACGGCATACATTAAAGGTCCCGATCAAATTTACGGAAATGACTTTAGAAAAAAGGTCCAGGCTATGCGTTCCTTTCCTTCCAAGTACTTTTTCAGCAATGCCGATTCCCGCACAGTTTGCCACGACATTCACTGAACCCATCTTTTTTACAGCCGCAGAAACAGCGGCCACTACATCCTCTTCACTCGTTACATCGGTTTTAACAAAGGAAACGAATGAACCCAGCTCATTAATGAGTTTATGTGCACGATCCTCTGCTAAGTCTAGAATTACAGCCTGCCCGCCATTTTCAACAATTCTCCTGACCGTTGCCTCACCTAATCCAGAAGCTCCTCCAGTAACCATCGCCTTACACGCTTGAATATTCATCTTAATCCCTCCCGCCAAAGAGAGATGCAAGTTTTATGCCAATAAAGAAAACTTGGCTGACGACGTGAAGTCTTTTTCGTCAGCCTTAGTTGCGCTTATACTTTACACATAAACTTGTTACTACGTTGGTTATCCTCTTGCTAACAAGTTATACTTTCTTAAAGTGTGAAAAAGACAGGGGTGTTCCCTGTCTGAATGTCTAGCGTGTGTACATTTTATTCAAATGCTGACCAAAAAATGAACATGTTTTTCACTGCCGGTACCAACCGTCTATTTCCCAAATCGCTTTCGATAGCCGCACTTCCTGCACAGTTCCTCAACTGCTTCTCTTCGGGAAAACCCATCCACGAGATTTTTCGCGCGATCGCCTTCAATAATATCGGAAAAATGATTCTCATTGATGTTCCCTAAGTTGATAATCCCTTCCCCATCTAAACAGCAAGGGATAACGGTACCATTAGCCAAAATACCAGCTTGATTTCGAAGGCCGTAACAGAAGCCTTTTCCATCATCCTCTTCCTCATGCAGCGCCGGCCACTTAAATTCATAATCTTGATTAATGAAGATACGGTCAGCCAGTTTAATCCCGCTTCCCGGCGTGAGCTTTTCCTCTATTTTATAATCCATATTAAATTCATTCTCAATAATTTCAAGCAGTTGACGGTTGCGCTGTTTCTCCAGGTTCGTTGCATTGTCTTGCGTAAGGTTCCATAATCTTAAAGAAACAATCAATTGAGACGCACTCGTTGCTTCTTGAATAAAAGACAGGATCGTTCTCACGTATTCTTCTTTATCTGTCATACTCGGACCCACATGGCCATCAAAACTATGAAGGGAAAAATTCATTTGTCTGAGTGCAGGCTTATTTAATAGCTTGTGCCAATTTTTTTTAATAAGGGTTCCATTCGTTGTGATATTTACTTTGAACCCTTTTTCATGGGCTAAATCTAATAACTGATCGATTTTAGGGTGAAGCAGCGGCTCTCCTTTTACATGCAAATAGATGAAATCTGTAAAAGGCTTGATCTGGTCTAAACGCTTAGAAAAATCCTCTACAGAAATGAACTGTTTCACCCGCTCGGTTGGCGGACAAAAATGACAGGCAAGATTACAGATGCTCGTGATCTCTATATAAAACTTCTTAAATTTTTTCAAACTGAACTCCTCATTTCGAAAACTACTTCGTGTTCTTTTCCTATTGAAGCATAATTAATAAAAAATAGAAACGTGTTATGAGGAATTTAAGCAGTGGAACGTTGGGAAAACAAGGATTTTCCTATTAAAAATGATTTATGGTATGATAATGAAATTGTCTTTATATTTTCCTGCATCTAGAAAAGAGGTACTTATGCACGACACTGAATTAACGAAGCGCCATTGGCTGCTTATTTTAACCCTTACTTTATTAACATTTGTACTCGGGACAAGCGAGTTTGTAATCGTTGGAATCTTAACGGACATTTCCTCGAGTCTTCATATCACAAATGCAAAAGCAGGTACGCTCGTTTCTGCCTTTGCGATTACATTTGCCATTGCTACACCCATTGTGATGTCAGCAACGAGCCATTTTTCAAAACGAAAATGGATGTTGTTTTTAATTGGATTGTTCATCATTTTAAATGCGCTGTGCATTATTTCATCTAGCTATATCATACTTCTTGTGCTGCGAATGATAACAGCGATTGTTACAGGAGTGCTCATTTCACTGGCGATGATCGTTGGCAGTGAGACGATGCCTGCAGCAAAACGCGGACTTGCCATTTCATTTGTATTCGGCGGGTTTACGATGGCAAACGTGATTGGCGTGCCGATCGGAACATTTATCGCCGAACAGCATAGCTGGAACGCAACCTTCGTGTTAACTACCGTATTTGGTGTCATCGCGTTTTTGGCATCATTCTTTCAATTGCCTGAGATGAAGAATCAAAGTCGAAGTTCAATGCGTGACCAATTTTCTTTGCTGACGCACCCGCGGATTTTAATGGCTTTCTTCATCCCGTCTCTCGGATTTGGAGCGACATACGCTGTTTTCACGTATCTTGTTCCGATTTTAAAAAGTATGGATGCACCAAGCCGCTGGATTAGCTTAATCCTTTTTGGCTATGGGTTTATCTCTATTTTCAGCAACATTCTTGCCGGAAAAATTGCCAGTCACAACCCGATCGGCAGACTTCGATTTGTTTTTCTCGTACAAGCCTTTGTTTTGACCGGCTTATATTGGACAACAAATGATTTTATTTTGGGACTCGTTAATATGGGATTGATGTCATTGATGGCCATCATGCTGACAACGTCAACCCAGCTTTACCTGATTGACCTTGCAGGCATTTATCAGCCAGAAGCGAAAGGACTCGCCGCTTCACTCATGCCAGTGGCAAGCAATGTCGGTATCGCCTTCGGTTCAGCTTTAGGCGGACTCGTTTACCACCAAGGAAACTTAATGAATGTAACGTGGGTCGGCGGATTGGTTGCGATTGGAGCATGTCTCTTAACAGCAATGAGTCACCATTTAGATAAAAAACATATGAAAACAGCATAAATACAAAAAGAACTCCTTCATTCATAGGAGTTCTTTTCTTATGCAAATTACATGCATTGTATTTAGACGCACGTACGGTAACTGGCGCAAATATTACATACCATTTGTATCGGGCTTTTTACTAAACGCAAAGCAAGGATTAGATGGTGTTTATCAATGCCAGAACGATAAACAACATCCCTTTCATCTCAGACTTTGCGGAAAACGAAACACATGAAACGGATCGTACTTCTCGTTCACTCGGTTCAATCTCCGTGCATTGCCTCCAAAATACTCGTGCTCATAGTTTTTCAGATGGCTGATTGGAAAATTCACATACGAGCCTTCTGTAATGCTCTTGATGTATTCAAAGCGCTCGCGAACCCACTCCCTGTTTTCCTCCACAAATGCATCTTCTGTCCATACAGACTGAACACCCATAATATATCTGGCGTCCCTGTAGTAGAAAGCCGTTTCCTCTGGACCGACATTGCTGATAACCCCTCCAAGTGCATAGAAAGAAACAGCCGAATAAACGGAACCATCTGCTGGCTGCTCCACCACTTCTGCCATATTTTCAAGCTCACTAAGTGAATAGCTCCTATAGACAAACCTGCCTGTTGACTTGAATTTTTCAGATGGAGGATACGACGCTTCCACTTTCTTCACCGCTTCAAGAAAGGACGATTCTTCTAACGTCACACGGAACCCTTCCACCTGTGCAAAAGGCTGTAGGATCTTCCGCGCTTCATCTTGTGAGCCATAAAAGAATCCAGTCGCGTAAATACCTAGACCCTCACCTTCCGCATTGTAAAAGCTCGCAACCAAAGTCATACGTTTATCCAAATTGGGCTGCCAATGTTGCCATATATTCATCACATGTGCCTGCTTTGCCTTCGTTGTACCGACATAATAGAACCTGACAATGGTGACAGAACGGTTTGTTGGTTTAGGCAATTGAAAAGTCATGCTCACTACAACGCCAAAGTTACCACCGCCAGCACCGCGGCACGCCCAGAAAAGATCAGAGTTACAGTATTTGTTTGCCATAATGAGCCTTCCCTCGTAATCTACCAGTTCCAACTCAAGCAAGCTGTCACACCCCAATCCGTAAAGACGGCTGGAGAATCCCCAGCCTCCACCGAGTGTAAAACCTGTTACACCAACGGTCGGGCACGTTCCCCCTGGAAAAACAAACCCATGTGAACCGACAAAATCATACACTTCCGTATTCTTTGCTCCCGCTCCGATCGTTAGGATGTTCCGTTTCTTGTCCAATTTCAACGCATTCAATCGACTCACATCAATGACCAATACACAATCACCAGTAGAATATCCTTCATAATGATGTCCGCCAGATCTGATGCGGATGCTGACACAACGCTTACGTGCCCAGCGAATCGCGTTCACCACATCCTGCTTTCTTTCACAATACACGATCACGAGCGGAAACTTATTAATGGCACGATTCCATTCCTGGCGAGCTTCTTCATAAACAGGATCTATCGGTGTCACCACTTCACCCGTCAGTCCATTAAAATACAATGAATCCATCTTAACCTCGGCCACCTTATAAATACTAAACAGTAGTTTTTATACTATTGTATTTTCAGTGTGGGGAATGGTGCGGGTATTAGGGATTGCTAGTTATATAGAATTTGAAAAATTATAAAATGATCAATAGCCCAAGACTGACGATCCACAACATAGGAACTAAGCCGACAATGAGCGCAGTTCGGCTGTTATGCTTAACTATACGCCATGCGAAGATTGAACAAAGAATTACCGCTATTGGATATAAACTTATAAGGATAACAAATGCACTGTTCCAAAGGGCTATACCGTTGTCAAAACTCATAAACGATAATCCCCAAACGGCAAGCCAGGGAATGATACAAAGCAAATAAAGAATTTGGCTTATTATTAAAAACACCTTCATACAACATTCACTCCTTTTCGCTAGCAATACTCAGCCAAAATTTATGGTTTACCAATTTTCAATTTTCCATAAATTTTCATTTATTAATACTATACAAAAAAACATTCATTAATTCTCCCATAGTTATGCCACTTGGAAATAAGGAAGCCCAGGGGACGGTTTTACTGCTCTCTCTAAAGAAAATGAAGATTTTTCTTATAATTACTTTGAAGATGTGATGGCCACATATTATTTACATAATTTTGAATCGTTCTCTCCTACCTCTAATAATAAGTGATAAAATATAGCCAACAGACTTACCAAAGAGGTGACAACTTGATCATTTACGAAGCGACAAAAACGGAATTTATATCTGATGTTACGAACGAGCTCCTCGTAGAACGTCTTTATGAGTCATATCAAAAGAAAATAGGTAGGACTACTAAAAGTGAAATTAATTCGTGGGAAAATTCACTGCACCGTATGTCTAATGTAATGCAAGATAGAGAAATTCCTGATGATACATCAGTCGCAATCGAATTTAAGATTCCGAATACACCGAAACGTGTAGATTTTTTAATAGCAGGCCACGACGGCATTCAGGATCATGTTGTAATTGTGGAATTGAAACAGTGGTCAGAGGTTGAGAAGGTAACGTCTAAGGATGCAGTTGTGTCTACCTATCTTGGGGGAAGTAAGCGAACCGTTACACACCCTTCTTATCAGGCATGGTCATATGCAGCTTTGATTCAAGATTTTAATCAAAATGTACAGGATCAGCATATTGTGTTAAATCCATGTGCCTATCTACATAATTACCGTAAGTCTGAAAACGACCCATTGATGGACTCTCACTACTCAGATCATCTAGCTAAAGCACCTGTATTTGCAAAAGGTGAAATTCAGAAATTGAGAGATTTTATAAAAAAATACGTGCGCTATGGCGACCGTAACCAATTGATTTATCAGATTGAGCACGGGAAAATTCGGCCTTCTAAGTCCTTACAAGATTCACTTGCTAGTCTGCTAAAGGGTAATCAGGAGTTCGTGCTGATTGATGAACAGAAAGTGTTTTATGAAGATGCCTATCATTTAGCACTAAAGAGTATTAAAAATAATCAGAAGAGCGTAATGGTAATTGAGGGTGGACCCGGAACTGGAAAATCTGTGATGGCTGTGAACCTTCTTGTGAATCTTATTAATCAGGGTTTAACGGCACTATATGTATCAAAAAACTCTGCCCCGCGTAATGTTTATGCTTCTAAACTGAAAGGGACGATTAAGAAAACACAGATTGATAATCTCTTTAAAGGATCTGGCAGCTTTTATGAATCTGAAAAAAATGAATTTGATGTGCTCATCATTGATGAAGCACACCGCTTAAATGAAAAGTCAGGACTATTCAGTAATTTAGGCGAAAATCAAATAAAAGAAGTGATCCATTCATCTAAATTTACGATTTTCTTTATTGATGAAAATCAAAAGGTCACATTAAAAGACATCGGAAGCATTGACTTAATTAAAAAGTATGCCGAAGAGTTAGATGCGGAACTGATTCAGGGGAAACTCGTTTCACAATTTCGCTGTGACGGTTCTGATGCTTATATTGCCTGGCTGGATGACGTTCTTGAAATCAGGGAAACTGCAAACGCAAACGACCGCGGCGTGGATTATGACTTCAGGGTATTTGATGACCCGAATGATATGCTGAAGGAAATTGAAGAGTTAAATAAGAAAAACAAAAAATCTCGTATGCTCGCAGGGTACTGCTGGGAATGGCCGAAAAATGGCAGGACAAATACCTTCCATAAAGACATCGATATACCCGAGCATAATTTTAACATCAGCTGGAACCTCTCAGACAGCATTTGGGCTATCGAACAGGACTCTGTCTCTGAAGCTGGCTGCATTCATACATCTCAAGGACTTGAATTTGATTACGTCGGTGTTATCATTGGACCTGACCTTAGTTTTAAGGATGACCAGGTGATTACAGACTATACGAAACGTGTTAAAACCGATCAATCTCTTAAAGGGCTTAAAAAAATGGCAAAAGAAAATCCGGCAAAAGCACATGCTCTGGCGGACCAAATTATAAGGAATACATATCGAACGCTTATGACTAGAGGGCAAAAGGGCTGCTTTATCTTCTGTACAGATCCAGAATTAAATGAGTATTTCAGAGAGCGATTGAACAAATCTGTTGTTTATGAGGACTTGTCACCTAATCAGGCAGTGGTTGCTGCGGAGGATCGAAGCAAGTATTAAAAGAAGGCTTCGAGATTCTTATTTTAGAAAATAACAACAATACAAAGGGTGAGCAACATGAATGAAATTAAGCAACTAATAAAATCAATCAATGAATTTCGCGATGCAAGAGGATGGGGACAACATCATAACCCAAAAGACCTTGCCATTTCTCTTTCTATTGAAGCTGCTGAACTCCTGGAAGACTTCCAATGGAAAAGCAGTGAAGAAGCTGTGGAACAAAACATTGAAAATATCAAAGACGAAATCGCCGATGTATTTATTTACGGATTGATGCTCTGCAGTGAATTAGATTTGGATGTAGAGACCATCATTAAAGATAAGATTAAAAAGAATGGATTGAAGTATCCTGTTTCTGTAAATCTTGCAAAAAAAGGTAAATAAAATGCTTTTGTTTCTGATAAAAATAGAAGCACGAGAACCGTCCCGTGCTTCTATTCCTCATTTTCGTGAAGAATGTGATGATGAAATGAAATTGGGAATAGTACTTGTAATCATAAATCTTCCAACACTCGTAAATACTGCGGGTGTGTAATGTACCTCAACATGAATTTAGTTTTTGTTAGTTACAATTTGCTCATATTGTAGGCTAACAAAATTTTTAACTAAGTTTATTGCTTCATTAGTTTTTAACAACTCAAGAGGAACAAAAGCCTCATGCTTCTTTAATTTAAAACTTCTCAACTCACTAATATCAAAATTTAACAATTTTTGAATTTCCTTTTGAATCTCTTTACCTTTCGTAGAATCAGGTTTACCTGGGTCAACGTGTAAAATTAAACACTCGTATCTTTTATCCCCATACAACGTAGCAAATTTACTAGTTTTACCCCATAATGACAGAGGCTTGTACCCTATAGATAAGCTCTTTGGAGCAATAGTACACTTCATTGGACCTAATGAATTTAAAAACTTGTGTAACTCACCAAATATTAATAATTCATTCATGATGATCTTCTCCAGATATATTTTATAATTCAATTTTAAATAAGTTAAACTTCATATTAATCTATAATATTTTAGTTGGTTGACTTTACTTATGATACGGTTCCCCCCGATTAATCCTAAACGCCCGATAAATCTGCTCCACCAACACTAACTTCATCAGCTGATGAGGATACGTAATTTTGCCAAAAGAAATCTTTTCGTTTGCTCTCTTCATTACAGCTTCACTTAATCCCAACGATCCTCCAATAACAAAGGCGACTTTGCTTTTTCCGTATGTAGCCAGTTTGTCTAAGTTATCCGCTAAGTCTTCAGATGATATTGCTTTTCCTTCAATCGCCATTGCAATGACATGAACATCTTGTCCGATTTTGGCTAAAATGCGCTCTCCCTCTGCATCCTTCACCATATTCATCTCTGAATCACTCAACGTTTCGGGTGCTTTTTCATCGGGGACTTCAATCACATCCACTTTTGCATATGGACCAAGTCTTTTTAAATATTCGTCAATTCCTTGTTTTAAGTATTTTTCTTTTAGCTTCCCTACAGAAACAATCGATATATTCACTTGTTGAAAACTCCTTCTTCGACAAAGTTATGCACAAAAGTTATCCACATATACACATTTACGTCTAGATATTGTAGGCGTTCATATGTTCGATACTTTATATGTACCATCCTTCTCGCAATATTCACAAGTTGTTGATAACCCGTCTTCGTCTGTTAATAACTCGACAATTGGCGCCGTTTCGTACTCGTCAACAATCACGTCAATCGCAAGCTCTGCGTGCTCTTTGCAGCAAATGATCACCATTTTACAAATCTCCTTACTTATCCACAATTCTCTCCCTAACACTATCTGAAACTGCCACTTCTGTAAACAAATTATCAACAAAAAAGTTGTCCACATGTTGAATACGAAAAAAACCCTACTTGTTACATATATTACCCTCAAACGACATAATTCGCATATTAATTACAAAAATGAGACAGGAGGCACATCCCCCCCCTGTCTCATTTCTGTAATTAAGCTTGTTTTCCTAATTCAACCGATGCGGTTTTCTTTTTGCCGTCACGGTAGAATGTAATTTCCACTTTTTCACCGATCTTTGTTTTCGTGTATAGGAACTTGCGAAGTGCGATCGGGTCTTTAATCTTTTCTCCATTCATCTCTGTGATAACATCCATTTCCTTCATTCCCGCTCTAGCTGCTGGTGATGTTGGAGTTACTTCCATTACCACAATTCCCTCTTTTACACTGCTCGGAAGTTTTAGTGTTTGCTGTCTGTGATACGTATTCACTTGAGTGAGAGGAATGATATTAACACCTAAGAAAGGTCTGCGTACTTCACCGTATCTTTCAAGGTCTTCAATAATTGGAACTGCTACATCAGAAGGTATCGCAAATCCAATGCCTTCTACTTCTTGCTGAGCAATTTTTGAAGAGTTGATTCCGATTACTTGTCCCGCAATATTAATAAGTGCTCCGCCGCTATTTCCTGGATTGATCGCAGCATCTGTTTGAATAACCTCTGCTTGCCAATCTGGATTGCCATCCTGATCGATATCAACCGGAATGGAACGGTCTGCGCTTGAAACGATCCCTTCTGTTACAGATCCCGGGAAGTTTCCTAACGGATTCCCAATCGCAATCGCAGGTTCTCCGCGTTTAAGATCTCCGGATTTACCAAACTGTGCAACGTCTTTCACTTTACTTCCATCAATTTCAACAACAGCTAAATCCATTAGGGGATCTGTTCCGCGAAGTGTTCCTTTAAGTTTTGTACCATCGCTTAAAGTGATTTCAAGCTGACTCGCTTTTTCAACAACATGATTGTTCGTTACTACATAAGCTTTGTTGCCAGCTTTTTTATAGATCACACCAGATCCAGATCCTGCAGGCTGCTGGCTCCAAAAGTCTGTCTGCTGAATGTTTACGACCTCTACAACAGCATCTGAAGCTTTATCAACGGCACCTGTAACATCTGTAGCGAGATCGACATCAATGTTTTTTTCAATCGGTTTATTCTCCGGACCTAAGCCGCTCTCTTCCCCAGTGGAAGGGTATAGGTTACTAGGCAGCCAGCCTGCAGCACCTAATGCAGGTATTGCAAATAATACAAGCAAACCGCCCAGAATCGCTCCTAGCAAAGCTGGTAGAAACTTTCCGCCACGGTTTCCTTTTGGTTTAGATGAAGATTCATAATCATCATCATAATATCCCATCTTACTCATCACCGTTCCTTTCAACAATCAAGTATACGAACTATTCATAACCCATTATAAGGATTACACCCTAATTTTATGGACATTTTGGGTTATTTTTCATAATTTCCCACACTTCTTGTTATTTCCTGAAACGGTTTAATTTAAACGGACAAGTTATTAAAATGAGATCGTTCTTAAGATCGTAGCTTTTGAATGTATTATCCCTCTCATCATGAATAAGTTGATTGGAGTGCAAGGTGCGAGACTCCTCGAAAATGAAATTCACATTTTCTTCGTGCGATATATCGCTGCCGTAGCCTTCCTTGTCCTGCGGGACAGGCGGGCAGGTGAGACACTTAAAAGTGAAACGTACGAATGTGGCTCACCGTCTGCCCCGCGGAAAGCGAGCAACCTGGAACGGAAATCAACTACTTTCAAAAGCAACAATGAATACGAAGAGCCTTAAACAACGACTAATTTCGTCGGCTGGATCGCATCCGTATCATGAAGGATGACTTGATCTTTCGTCGAGATTCCGTGTGTTTGCAGCGTTTGCTCTACAGCAAGACGTGCGATATCCTTCATGTTGTTATCCTTACTCAAATGAGCGAGATAAATATTCTTAGTTTCATCGCCGATGACATCTGCTAATGCATGTCCGCAATCTTCATTTGAAATGTGGCCATGATCCCCTAGAATACGCCTTTTGATATTCCAAGGATATCGTCCCATCATAAGCATATTAATATCATGATTTGACTCAATAACAAGAGAATGGCTGTCACGGATAATGCCTTTCATCCGATCACTCACATAGCCGGTATCTGTCATAAGGGCAAGCTTTCGGCCGTTGTGATGAAAGACGTAGAACATCGGCTCTGCTGCATCATGCGAAACTCCAAATGATTCGACTTCCAGATCGTTGAATGTTTTAACCGTCTCCATCTGAAATTCAAACTTTTGTTCTGTTGCTACTTCACCGATCAAACCGTTCATCGCATTCCACGTGTTACGGTTTGCATAAATAGGGAGCTTAAACTTCCGCGCTAAGACCCCTAAACCTTTTATGTGATCACTATGTTCGTGCGTCACCAAGATCCCGTCAATGTCGCCAATTTCTCCCACAGACGCTTTTTCAAAAAGAATCTGCATTTGTTTGGCGCTTAATCCTGCATCGACGAGCAGGCGTGTTTTTTCTGTTTCTACATAAATGGCATTTCCCGTACTGCCACTAGCGAGAACACTGAATTTTAAACTCATAACTGCATGTTCCTTTCTAATCTTGCTTCCCGGATAAAACTTGAATGGAACTGTCTGTTGCATTAACTAAGTATTGGCCGTCTTCCGTTTCGATCAGCCAGGTCGGAGCATATACTTGGGAATCACCAACTAGAACGAGACTAAAATAACCTAGCTTAATGGCTTGTACATGGTCACCGCTTGTTATATGGGCAGTATCCAAAAGTCTTCCCAAGGCTTTTTTAGGCGTGATGATCTCTTGAAACCCGCCCTGTGTGTAGATAATTAAATAGGTTTGCGTATATTTCGTTAAGTTTCCTTTATCATCAAGGACAAATTTCACCATACCGCTTGGTGCTTCATAATCGGATAGTGCTTTATTTTGATCTTCAAAGTTCTGCGTATCAAAAAAGATTTGCTTGTTCAAATACGTTTGGTTGAACCATACGATATTTTTTTCTTTATCCCATTTATAAAACGTATATTCCTTGCCGCGATTCACGTTTTCTTCTAAAAATTTCGTTAGGGAAGCAATCAGATCTTTTGAATCTTTTTTGGGAAGGTCCATCGGTTTCGATAACGTGTAGTTCAAAGTAATATCGGTACTGGTTTCTTTATTCAGCTTTATTTCTTTTGACTTTGAAGCTGCTTTTTCTTCTGGCGTAAACTTATAACGCTGTGCACTGATTAACGTCTGCTTTGAATTGTATTTTGGCAGCTTATCTTCATATTTGATCTTGTTGTCTGCCAGTATTTCTTCCAATGGCTGTTCAGATAAACGAGCGATATTATTAATATCATTTTTTTGGTAGAGCTGATAGCCGAGAAAAAGATTTAAGACGAGAAATGTAAGGATAAAGATGCTTTTTGTTTTCTTCCAATCCAATTAATACCCTTCCTCTCTATCATCTTTAAATAAGGGCAACCAGCCTTTATTTACATAATTTATGAACCATCGGGGTTCGAGTTTGTAAATATGAGGTTGAGCTTGTCTTTCCATCGTAAAGCCGATCCGGATGTCCTGAATATAATTATCGTTATACTCTTTATCTATTAATTCTTGTTTAACTTTTTCACCAGATTCGATCGTCACTTTTTCTTGTAATGCATCATCAGGATACGAATTATTTTCTAAATCGAGTTGAATCATTGATCGTTCGTATGTTTTCAGCTCTGTATCATCCCATTCCAGATTCATCTGCATCTCTTTGTCTAATACAGGCAGATTGTTCACAAAAAGCCAAAAGCCCGCAGAATTCTGGGATAGATTAGATAAGATATAAGGGTTTCCCCAGCCAGCATGTGTATTAATGTAATCAATTGATTGAAAAAGAGGAGAACTATTGGTCGCATTATTTAAGTTGTAATCTGCAAAGTTGGTGTAGGTGAATCGATTTTCTAATTGATTGATCACCAATGCCGAAGTGCTGTCCGTAAAAGTAGTTTCATTGGAATCTGAAGCACTTTTAACGGCTAACGGATCCTTAAATAATACTTTCTTATATTTTTCATACGTATCGTCTGTTACGGCATTTGAAATATACGTATACCTCGTAAGTTCTTGCGGCTGTTTTGGAAAATAGAATCTATGCTTTAAATCCTGTTTATCATCCGGGTCTTCAATATCATAATACATATAAGGAACAAATTTGCGGTCCTTAATCGCTCCATTTATATCTTTTACCATGCTGCTCAAACTGATAGTAGAGTTGATCTTTTGCTTTTTCCTAGGGTTATAGGATACCAGATACCCCTCAACATTTTCAGAACCCTGATAGAGAAATAAACGGTCTACATTTTGCGGTTTGCTCGCACTTATTTCAGCATCAAAAGAAAAGACTTCTTTATAGATTTCCTGAGGCATGCCAAATGGATATATGATCTCAATATACTCATTATTCTTCATATCTTTTGACGAAAAGTTTCTAGGGTCAAACGGTGTCGCTGCTCTTACACCAGGATCAAAAGAAAATTTAGCATTTTTGATTTGTTCATGAAATTTACTTAACATATCGTTTGCTTCAATTCCATAAAGCCTATCACCTTTATGATAGATGATCTGCGTAGGGTAGACGACATCTGAAAGTTCCATTTGGTCTTCGGCATCTACTTCTTGTTTTTTTAGTGTACGTGCATCCTGCAGTCCTGGATAACTGGGTTTAAATGTCCAAAGACTCCAGGTTAATACGAGACTTAGAATGATTAATACAGTAAGACCGACTGATTTAATCAGTTCATGGTTCTCTCTAAAATAAGTGATTATCTTTCTTGCGTGTGTAATCCATTTTAACCAATTCATAGCTGTGCTCCCCTGCCCTTTTGCAAAGGAAGAGTAAAATGAATGGTTGTTCCTTGTCCCCATTCACTTTCTGCCCAAATATCTCCACCATGTGCTAGGACGATTTCCTTCGCAATTGCCAATCCAAGTCCTGTTCCGCCAATATCTCTAGAACGTGCCTTATCAACACGGAAGAAGCGGTCAAATATTTTGGAAACGTTGTTCTTTGGTATACCGACACCTTGATCTGAGATGCTGATTTTTACTTTTCTGCCTTTAACAGCTGCTAAGAACGTGATTTTTCCGCCCTCAGGTGAATATTTCATCGCGTTCGAAATAATATTATCCAAAACCTGGGTCATCTTATCCGTATCGATTTGAACCCGGATCACACTGTCTGGCAGTGAACGTGACAGCTCGATATTTTCTTTCTCAAGCATGTCAAATCGATCGATAATATCATTAAAAAATGAAATAAAATCGACCTCTCGGAAATTAAAGCGGTAATCTTTGCTGTCCATCTTTGATAGCTGCAGCAGATCCGTAACTAGCCTGATCATCCGCTCTGTTTCATTCTGTGTAACTTCCAAAAAGCGGGGTGCGATATTTTCATCCTGCCACGCGCCTTCTGCAAGAGCTTCTAAGTAGCTTCTCATCGTTGTTAATGGTGTTCTTAATTCATGTGAAACGTTAAAAACAAATTCACGGCGCTCATTGTCAATCTGCTCTTGTTCCGTTACATCATGCAATACACAAATAAGACCATTGATTGGTCCATCATCTTTTTGTATCGTTGAAAAGTTTGCTCTCACAACATAATGCATATCATCTGTGCTGAAATCGAGCAGCATCGATTCATACTCGTTATAAAGCTCTTCCCATGTGTAGTCTGTATTCAACCGAAGCAATTCTAACAGTGGCGTTCCAAGCGCATTCTGACGTGAAATATTCAGCATCTCTTCCGCTCTGTCATTCATCAGTATGATTGCCCCATCCCGATCAGTTGCAATTACACCGTCCGTCATATACGTGAGGACTGAGCGAAGCTTTCTTCTTTCACTTTCTGTAATCGCAGTCGCTTCCTGCAGCTTTTTCGTCAGGTTGTTAAACGTCATCGCCAGCTGTCCGATTTCATCATCGCCGTAAAGCTGAACCTTACGAGAGAAATCTCCACGTGCCATAACAAGTGCCTGTTTTCTCATATCTGCCATCGGTCTTGTAATGGTTCGTGCTAAAAAGACCCCGAGCAGACCTGTAATGATAAGTGCGATTACGGTTCCCGTGACTAAAATATTATTAATGCGCTGAATCTGCTTAAAGATTCCTTCGATAGACGCTTCTAAATAAATGGCCCCGAGGATCTCCTGATTGTTATCGTTGATGATTGGTTTTGCAAGAACCATGACCCGCTCTCCTTCTGGAGCAAGCATGATCTCATCATCTGTCGTTCCTTCTAGAGCCAATTTAATTTTAGGGTTAAAACTAATCTGTCCTTTAAGTTTAGACTTGTTGCTGGCAAGGACCATTCCTTCTTTATCCAAAACCTGAATCTCTTTTTCCTGAAATTCCTCGTTAATTAATGCTTGAATTTCATCATTAAGAGTTGATTTAGTGTCGTCGGTTTTCTCTTTGTAGGCTTTTTTGTCTTTCATTTTTTGCTCAACATTGAACTCTAGTAAATTCACTCTATCGTACAGTGATTTTGTAAAGTTCTGCCGCAGGTCACTTTCCAAGTTATTAATAAAATAAACACTGATGACCTGCATCGCAATTAAGATGAGCAAAACATAAATCAATACAAACTTCACATGTATTGATTTAAAAAAATTGACTTTATCCATGATGTTTACTCCTGGTCAGGATTTCTTAAATAGTACCCTACTCCGCGTCTAGTAATGATCCATAACGGATGACTAGGGTTATCTTCCACTTTTTCACGAAGGCGTCTTACCGTTACATCGACCGTTCTTACATCACCAAAATAGTCATATCCCCAAACGGTCTGCAGCAGATGCTCACGAGTCATCACTTGTCCGATGTGTTTCGCCAAATAGTGGAGTAATTCAAATTCGCGGTGTGTCAGCTCGATCGTCTCTCCGCGTTTTGTTACGATATACGCATCTGGATGGATGGTTAAAGAACCAATTGTAATTTCATTGTTCTCATCCACTTCACGCTCAGACTCCTGCTGATGACGGCGCAGATTCGCTTTTACACGCGCAATTAATTCACGCGTACTGAAAGGCTTCGTCACATAATCGTCTGCACCTAACTCTAAGCCAAGTACTTTATCGATCTCTGAATCTTTTGCTGTCAGCATAATAATCGGCATATCATACTTTTTGCGGATTTCACGGCATACTTCCATGCCATCTTTTAAAGGAAGCATGATATCGAGCAAGATCATGTCAGGCTTCTCTTTTTCAACTTTATCCAGCGCATTGATTCCATCGTACGCACAAAGAACGGTGAAACCCTCTTTTTCTAGGTTGAACTGCAGAATATCAGCAATTGGTTTTTCGTCATCTACAACGAGTATTTTCTTATCCATTGAAACGCTCCTTTTTTCGGAAACTCTATTTTCATGTATAGCAGGATTAATTTTGAAATTTTGTAGTAGAAATTAGTATCTCTTTTATTTTATCACAGTTGAATCTTTCTCCATAATACCAGCAATCCCTCTATTAGCGTATAAAAAACCTTCCGGGAACAGTTCCCAGAAGGCTGTATACTGCAGCATCCTATAAATAGCTTTCAGGATTTACTAAAGCACCATTTTTATATACTTCAAAGTGAAGGTGAACACCTGTCACATCACCTGTTGCTCCCATTACACCAATGTTAGAACCTTTTTGTACGACATCTCCAACAGAAACAGAAAGGGAGCTCATATGTGAATAAGTCGTTCTCATGCCATTATTATGATCGATAATGACTCGATTTCCGTAATCCCCATCCCATCCGGCAAACACAACCTTACCGTTGTCAGCTGCACGAATGGATTTGCTGGAAGGACGAGCTATATCAATTCCCTTATGCTGTCTGCCCCAACGCATACCTTGATGGCTGGAAATATAGCCTCCAACAGCTGGCCAAGAGAATTTCCCTGTGCCTTTAGAAGGAATGACCTTCGTTCCCACCTTAACGATCTCTGTAACTGGAGCTTTTACTTGTTCTTGCTTCCATACATCCGTCTTCACGATTTTCCCTGCGGCTTTTCTAGTTGTGGACGTTACATCCAGCAGACCGTTCTGACCTTTTTGAACCGTTTTGGTCTCGCCTTTTTCCATCGTGCTGTCATCTTGCTTTTCAATCGTATAAGGGACGTCGCGCTGTGTTCGCGATGCTTCATATACGAGTACTTCTGTGAATGGTTCTTTTTCCTGAACCAGTACTTCATTTCCTTCACGAATGACAGAAGTTAAGATGAGTTTAGGGTTTAATGTGAAAAATTGCTCCATCGTCATATGGTAGTTTTGAGCGATTGTTTCCAGCGTTTCACCCTTTTGGATGATGTGTTCTTTTTTTCTTAATCTTCCCTCTTTCAGACGGCTGATTGCTTCATCTACTGAAACGAGATCTTTAACTGATGTCTGGGCTTTTTTAACAAATACAGGATTTGAAAAGTCTACATCTATTACCTTACTTTCACCAGGCTGCAAATTAGGGATTTCTATTTTTTTATTTTCTGCTTTAGCTTTTTCTATTAAATCAATGTCCTCTTTTGAAGCATGTTCAAGTTTCATTTTTAAAAGAACATCTTCGGCCTCTTGTTCACTCGAAACATAAGCAACCGTTTGTCCGCCAGTTACAATACTGTAAGCGTCTAATGAAACAGATAAAGTCTTTGCCAATCCTTCTCTGGCTGCTTCATTATCAAACTCTGGTCTGAACATTTTTTCAGGCTTCAGCTCGATGGACTGATTAATGGTATAAGAAAAGTCACCATTTTTAGCTTTTGCGTCCTGCATGATCGTTTCAATGGCATCATCTACGACACTACGTTCACGAACTGTTCCTATTTTTTCTCCATCTACATAAACATGATATACCGTTTTTATTAACTCGTTATCATCATGGTGTGCGTATGTTACCGTTATTTTCATTGTAAGTGTTAATAGAGCTACAACTGCAGCCATCAATAATGGCATCATTATTTTTTTAAATCTTTCAGTGGTCATTCGATTGTTCACTTGTCTCTTTCCCCCTAAAGATCCTCTGCTCCGACTCAACTATGTCTATTGTCCTATGACAATTTCCTCCGTATTTATCCTTTTGTATCCTATCACACTCATTTTGCATTTGTCAGAAATTCTCGGTTTTTGTAATGTAACTGTAAACAAAGCCTTTTAGCAGATATAAAACAAAAAAGAGCAGATCCCCAAATCGGAAATCTGCCCTTTTATTTGTATAGGATGCTATTCTTTTAACATGATTCTTTCTTTTATATCTTCTTTTTGGACATAGACGACGATTAAACTAATCGGTATGAGAATAAGAGTCTCCAGCCAGCGCTTTTCAAAAAGCCAATAAAAGAAAGGTGCTAATGCAAAGGCGAACAATCCCGCAACAGTAAGGCTTCGTTTGATCGAATAAAACAAAAGAAATGCCGCCGCAACTAAAACAGCAGAAAGCCAATGAAAAACAAGCAGTCCTCCAATAAATGAGGCAACACCTTTTCCGCCCTGAAATTTAAGGAAAATAGGATAAAGATGCCCAATGATCACCGCCAAAAATCCGAGTAATTGAATGTATTGCGGATAATCGAGATGGTTAGCCGCCCAAACAACCATTCCCGCTTTTACGAGGTCTCCAGCCAGTGTAAGAAGAAAACCTGCTGGGCCAAGAACTCTGCCTGCATTGCGTGCTCCAATATTGCCGCTTCCTTCGTTGCGTAAATCGACCCCTTTTAGCGCTTTTGCTACGAGAAAGCCAGTCATTAATCCCCCTGCCAGATAACTCAATAAAAGATACAGACCCCACTGTAACTCTTCCATCTTTATGATCATCTACCTTCCTAATCCCTATCTACTTACACTATTCGAAGATTCATGCCGCGAACCCTTTGTACACTGAAAAAAAGTCCCTGCAATGAAATATATTCAGGTTGTACACGCTTTTATGATTATGATTTTGATAAAACGAAACTTGGCTGCCGCCAAGGTCATTGTTTATATGTAGTAAATCTATTAAGGCGGCTGTCGCGGTGCTTAGCATTTTAAGCAATTCTACATATTTGAACCCTAATTCATTATCTTTGATTTCATAAAAAAACTTGGTTTAATCAAGTTTTTATCTTTTTACCTTATTTTTGTATTGTTATTGATAAAATTTATAGGATTCTTTCACGGAATATAAAAAAATGCATGCCTCTAAAGGCATGCAAGATTGTGTGTTAGGATTTTAAAAGTAAAATGGTGGCTCGAGACGGAATCGAACCGCCGACACGAGGATTTTCAGTCCTCTGCTCTACCGACTGAGCTATCGAGCCAAAAAATTTTTGGTTTTATCTAATTACTGTGTCTCTTCCTCTACACGGAATATCTTTAAGTGTATCCGTCGAGACAACTCGCAGCTTACACGTGCTGTAACGCTCGTAGCTACCGAGCCAAGAAATCATATCTTGGTAAATTAAAACCACCATAAAAGAAAAAATGGCGGACCCGACCGGGGTCGAACCGGCGATCTCCTGCGTGACAGGCAGGCATGTTAACCACTACACCACGAGTCCAGTGTAAAAATATTTATTTTAAAAAAATGGTGACCCGTACGGGATTCGAACCCGTGTTACCGCCGTGAAAGGGCGGTGTCTTAACCGCTTGACCAACGGGCCACTTTTAAAAAAAAGTGGTGAGCCATGAAGGATTCGAACCTTCGACCCTCTGATTAAAAGTCAGATGCTCTACCAACTGAGCTAATGGCTCTTGCTAAAAACATTGTCGTTTTTTCACGACAAGTGTTACTTTACCATGAGATGAAAGCTTTGGCAATACGTTTTTGTTTTATTTTTTTCAAAAATTATTAATTTGGATACTTTCGACTTGTAAACAAACTTCAATTTATCGAAATCTGGTTATTTCAAACATTATTTATTTCGTTTATCGATGTTTTTGGTTCACTTATTGAAAGATTCTCATCCGATATCGAAACTTTACTCCGATTTATCGCCACTTTCCAACCAAAGATCGACGACTCTCCATAAATAAGGAAAGCTGACTCATCTGAGTCAGCTCCTTATTAATAATTAAGCAAATACGCCTCTTACCATGTTTGTTTGGTTACGGTCTGGACCAACTGAGAAGATGGAAAGCGGAATGCCTGTTACTTGGGAAATACGCTCTACATAGTGACGTGCGTTTTCCGGAAGTTCACTCAAGTCTTTCACGCCTGTAATATCTTCTGTCCAGCCTGGCATTTCTTCAAAAACTGGCTCACATTGTGCCAATACTTTAAGGCTCGCTGGAAACTCTTTAATCAACTCACCTTGATATTTATAAGCCACACAAATTTTCAATGTTTCAATGCCTGTAAGAACATCGATCGAGTTTAAGGATAGATCGGTAATCCCGGAAACACGGCGAGCGTGACCGACTACAACAGCGTCGAACCAGCCTACACGGCGAGGTCGTCCTGTTGTTGTACCGTATTCACGGCCAACTTCACGGATTTGGTTGCCGATTTCGTCATGAAGTTCTGTTGGGAAAGGACCATCACCAACACGTGTCGTATACGCTTTAGACACACCAACAACGTGATTGATTTTCGATGGACCTACACCAGAACCAATCGTTACTCCTCCAGCGATCGGGTTGGAAGAAGTTACGAAAGGATATGTTCCTTGGTCGATGTCGAGCATTACACCTTGTGCACCTTCAAAAAGGACACGGCGTCCATCATCAAGAGCATCGTTTAATACGACAGAAGTATCAACTACGTACTTTTTAATCTGTTGTCCATATTCATAGTACTCATCTAGAATTTCTTCTTTTGTAAAGCCTTCTGATTCGTAAATACGCTCAAAAAGACGGTTCTTTTCAGCTAAGTTGCGCTCCAGCTTTTCTTCAAATACTTCACGGTCTAACAAATCAGCGATACGAATACCGATACGGGCCGCTTTATCCATGTAAGCAGGTCCGATCCCTTTTTTCGTCGTACCGATTTTGTTGGCACCCTTGCTTTCTTCTTCTAAAATATCTTGACGAAGATGATAAGGAAGAATCACGTGAGCACGGTTTGAAATACGCAGGTTGTCTGTGCTTACATTATGTCCGTGAAGATAGGCAAGCTCTTCAAGAACAGCTTTCGGATCAACTACCATTCCGTTTCCGATTACACAAATTTTATCTTTGTAAAAGATTCCTGATGGAATTAAGTGAAGTTTATATTTTGTACCTTCAAAAACAATCGTATGTCCAGCGTTATTTCCGCCTTGATATCTAGCTACTACTTCAGCTCTTTCAGAGAGATAATCAGTAATTTTACCTTTTCCTTCGTCTCCCCATTGTGTTCCTACAACTACTACAGATGACATGGTCGCACCTCCATGAAATTAGCGATTGACGAGTTCATCGTCTAATCTTGAAAACCAAGCTTAGTTTAGCAAGTTCCAAGCCGAAAGTCAACGAAAAACACGAACATTACAACTATATTAATTATTTTTGTTCGTGAAAACTTTTACAGGGTATTTACAAATGAATAGTCAGAAGATCCGTTTTTCTATCGTATCCTGTAGTATTCACCTTGTTTAGGAGGTATCATTCTTTTGTTTATTCAAAAACTGATGGTTGCCTATATGGACGATGCGGCAAACCATATTTATTATTTAGATAAAAATGAACAAGTTATTTTACTGGATGCGATTGAATCGGGCGGGTTACCGAATCTGGAGTTTTTAGATACAGATGAACCTGACCGTTTCATTGAGGTTCCTAAAGTGATGAGTGTTGAGACATTCAGCTGGATGGTTGAGTTCGAAAGCCAAAATCAAAATCATGAATTGTTGCTTGCTCTTAATAAAAACAATCCTTTTGAAGTGTTTACCGATACAATCGATCAATTAGATCTAACCGAAAAATGGCATGCGTTTCAGCAAGATAAAGTTCGACAGCGTATCGAGAATTGGCTAACCGAATTTAATATTCATGAACTAGAAAAGCAGCTGGACTAATCTCCAGCTGCTTTTTCTACGCTCCTGGCGGTATGGCCGCTTCATCATGGCGCCTATCCAGGTTTACAAATTTGTTATATTCTTTTACGAATGCAAGCTCAACCGTACCAGTCGGACCATTACGCTGCTTAGCAATAATGATTTCGATAATGTTCTTCGCTTCCGTTTCTTTATCATAATAATCATCACGATAAAGGAAGGCCACGATATCAGCATCCTGCTCGATAGAACCTGATTCACGAATATCGGACATCATCGGTCGTTTATCTTGACGGGATTCAACACCACGCGAAAGCTGAGATAAGGCGATAACCGGTACTTCCAGCTCACGAGCGAGGGCTTTAAGTGAACGGGAGATCTCAGATACCTCCTGCTGGCGGTTTTCGCCAGACTTTCCGCTTCCCATAATAAGCTGCAAGTAATCGATTAAAATCATGCCAAGCCCTTTTTCCTGCTTCAGACGTCTGCATTTTGCACGAATATCATTGATACGGATACCCGGTGTATCATCAATGTAAATACCCGCAGCAGATAGACTTCCCATCGCCATCGTAAGCTTCTGCCAGTCTTCAGCCTGCAAAGACCCCGTACGAAGACGCTGTGCATCCAGGTTGCCTTCCGCACAAAGCATACGCATGACGAGCTGTTCTGCTCCCATCTCGAGACTGAATATCGCAACATTTTCATCTGTCTTCGTCGCAACGTTCTGGGCAATGTTTAAGGCAAATGCCGTTTTACCTACTGAAGGACGTGCTGCAACGATAATCAGATCATTTCTTTGGAAACCGGCTGTCATACGGTCTAGATCATTAAATCCTGTTGGAATACCCGTGATGTCGCCTTTTCGGTTATGAAGAGCTTCGATGTTGTCGTAGGCATGTACGAGAACATCCTTGATCGCCGTAAAAGCACTTGTGTTTTTACGGTTAGAAACCTCCAAAATAGATTTTTCCGCTTCATTTAAGATCGCTTCAACTTCTTCTTCCCGAGCATAGCTGTTTGCCGTAATATCCGTAGCTGTCCGGATCAGGCGGCGCAGCAGTGATTTTTCTTCCACAATCTTGCTGTAGTATTCGACGTTTGCAGCCGTTGGCGAGCTGTCTGCCAATTCCGTTAAAAAGGATAAACCTCCGACCTCATCCAGCTGATTTTTATCCTGAAGCTCAGACGTTACCGTAATCAGATCGACCGGTTCACCCTTTGCATTCAGCTCTAGCATGACGCGATAAATTCTTTGGTGAGTCGCTCTATAAAAATCTTCTGGCAGTAAAATTTCTGAGGCGGTGATCAGCGCTTCTGCCTCTAAAAAGATAGAACCTAAAACCGCTTGTTCCGCTTCAATATTTTGCGGCGGAATGCGGTCTGCAAATAAATCACTCATCTAATGGTCCTCCTCTCTATTGTAATTTACTTAAATAGACGTTGAAAAAACCGGGAGAACCCGGCTTTTTATTCTTCCGTGACGTGTACTTTTACCGTTCCCGTTACTTGGGAATGAAGCTTCACGGGTACGTTTGTGTAGCCAAGAGCTTTTATCGGATCGGCAAGTTCGATTTTTCGCTTATCGATTTTAATTCCTTGTTCTTTAAGGCCGTCAGCGATTTGCTTGCTTGTAACGGATCCAAAAACACGTCCGCCTTCACCGGTTTTCGTCTTGATTGTAATGGTCATTTCGGCCAATTTATTTTTTAAGGCTTCAGCTTCTTCGAGTTGTTCCTGCTGTTTCTTTTCTTCGCTTTTTTGCTGGCCTTTAAGAGTAGCCATTGCAGAAGAAGTTGCTTCAGACGCTAAGTTTTTTGGAAAAAGAAAATTACGTGCATAACCTTCAGAAACGTTTTTCACTTCACCTTTTTTACCTTTTCCTTTTACATCTTGAAGAAAGATTACTTTCATTCTTCTTCTCCCCCTTCTATATACTCGTCAATGATCTGTTTTAATCGCCGTTCAGCTTCATCAATATTGCTGTTCTCGATCTGACAGGCAGCATTTGTAAGGTGACCTCCGCCTTCAAGACTTTCCATGATCATTTGAACATTGATATCCCCTAGTGAACGGGCACTGATACTTACTTTGCCGTCTATCCGGTTTGAGATAACAAATGATGCCGAGACACCATTCATGGATAATAAAATGTCAGCTGCCTGAGCGATGACCACTTGGTTATAAGCATCTTCAGGAGCACTTTTCGTAATGACAATTCCTTTTTTATAGATCTGAGCACTTTCAATCAGCTTTGAACGCCTTGTGTACGTGTTCAAATCTTCTTTTAAAAACTTTTGAACGAGTATGGTATCTGCTCCATGCGCCCTTAAGTAAGAGGCAGCATCAAACGTACGTGAACCGGTTCTCAGTGTAAAGCTCTTCGTATCTACAATAATTCCCGCCAGCAGTGCTGTCGCTTCAAGCATACGCATTTTCAAACGCTTAGGCTGGTATTCAAGAAGCTCTGTGACAAGTTCAGCTGTTGAGGAGGCATAAGGCTCCATATAAACGAGTACTGGATCTTTAATAAACTCTTCCCCGCGTCGATGGTGGTCAATCACGACGACATGATCCAATTTTGTTAATAGCTTCTCTTCTATAACCATAGAAGGTTTATGCGTATCGACGACAACTAGCAATGTGTCTCTTGAGGCGATTTCGAGTGCCTCTTCTGGCGTAATGAAATACTTCCAGACAGACTCTGTTTCTTTGATCTCATCCATCAGACGCTGAACGCCGATGTCAATATCAGCCTGATCTAAAACAACATAGCCTTCTTTCCCATTCACCTGGGCCACTTTTAAAATTCCGATAGCAGAACCGATCGCATCCATATCCGGATTTTTATGACCCATGATCATCACTTTGTCGCTATCTGACACGAGTTCACTGAGTGCATGTGAAATAACCCTAGCACGTACACGAGTACGCTTCTCAACCGGGTTGGTTTTACCGCCATAAAAACGGACTTTTCCGCTCGTCTGTTTGATCGCCACTTGGTCTCCGCCTCGTCCCAGCGCCAAGTCAAGGCTGGATTGTGAAAGCTGGCCAAGCTCAGGAAGTGAAGATGTTCCTGCAGCTACACCAATACTCAGCGTCAGCGAAATATTTTGCTTAGCGGTAGACTCTCTTACTTCATCTAAGACACTGAATTTATTTTTCTCAAGCTCATTTAAGATGCGCTGATTAAACACCGCGAGAAACCGCTCTGAAGAGGTTCTTTTGAGAAAGATGCCATGCTGGTTTGCCCATTCGTTCAGTACAGATGTTACTTTTGAGTTGATCACTGAACGGAATTGATCATCAAGGCCTTGTGTCACTTCTTCATAGTTGTCGAGAAAGATGACAGCCATCACTGTTTGCTCTTCATCATAGAGACGCTCTAAATCCAGCTGTTCCGTCACATCGAAAAAGTAGAGAAGGCGTTCATCTTTTTTAAAATTAACTTGAAATTTATGTGCATTGATTTTAATGATTTCTTCCTTCGCATCACTTTTGATATGAGGAATCAATTCTTCTGAAACATGGTTTAGCGAATGCCCGATAAAGGATTCTTCTTCAATAAGCGCCCCCATATAAGGATTGGCCCATTCAATTTTAAAATCCTCATCATACAAAATAATTCCGATCGGCATTTCCATCAACGCTTCTTCGCCCACTTTTTTCAATCGATGAGAAAGCGTAGATATATAGTCACCGAGTTCTTCCTGAAAACTTGCTTCAGCCTTCATGGAAAAATAAGAAATAACCCCTAAAATGACAAACCCTGCTACTCCCAAGACCCACTGAAAATACGTAAGGATGCTTACGAGTATGACAGAAATGACAAATAAGGCGATGACGGGATAACCATGCCACCGTTTTAACAAAAACTTTGGCATACTTTCAGCTCCTACTGTTTTGGTTTCATCCGTTGCTTTATATTAAACCCTAAGTCAATTATACCTAAGAATTTCACGACTTCCAGAGGAATCGGCAGGAAAGAATTTAACAGAAAAAGGAGAATTACTAATAATATGATTCTTTTTCTCTTCCATTTCTTTATCCAGGCATAATAAAAAATCAGTGTAAAACCTTGAATAATCAGTACAAACGATAATAGCATATACAGATTAATCGTCACAATATATAATGCAGTGCCTTTTTCAGGCGTACTAAATGTTAATATGATTGCTACAATATAATACCATAAAAATGATTTTGGCAGATTCCATTCCCGAAATGGAGGGAATGATGGAACATCATACCGAAGTCTTTTCATCAGCATCTTAGCTGCTAGATGAGTGAGAAAAGCGATAACGACTGCCCCACCGATAATATACGTCGGAAGCATCATCGGTATGAGTTCGGCCTGAGCTTTTAACTGTTCCATTTGTGCCGGATTTTGTCCGCTTGCTTTATAAAACTTTTCTGCAGTATCTATGGCACTTTGAAACTGTTTTTTTAATTCAGAAACAAAGTTGATACCCATTATCACTTTGGCGATAACAACCGTAAGCAGCATATTCACAATGCCGGATAAACTTGCTCCAAGCAAAACAGCAAAAGCAGACTTTTTCCTTCTATAAAGCTCACCCATTATTAATCCAGTCATACCAGAGAAAAGGGTGGAGATAATACCGTTTAATCCCGCAAATGCCAGGGAAACACCAAACGTTACTGCCCACAAGAGCAATCCTGCTTTCAGATTATGCCGATAGATATAAATAATAAACGGCAGCGGGAGAACAAAAAATGATAGCAAGCTAAAAAACGGTAGGTACATACTGATTAAAAAAAGAAGCGTATAGATGCCCGCAACTACAGCACCTTCCACCAATACTTTTGTATTGCGCATGATTCACCTCATCACAAGTCTTCATATGTTCTCATTGTAGTAACATAGCCGCCTGAATTCAACTTTAAACGCTATTTCTAGCATAGACGGACTTAATTAGATGTAAACAAGCCGGATCAAAACAACAGATAAGATCTATCCAGCTAACACCGTATGAGCAATAGAGAGTTGTCGAATTTTTGTACCTTTTTGTCAATTCGGGATTATATATAGAAAACTTGTTGAATTATATCAAAAACCCGGTGGATTATGAAAAGAACTCGGTGAATTATGAGCAAAACCCGTGAATTACCAAAATATAAGGTTCAAACGTTACACGATTTCCTCCCAGATCTCTATGAAGTGCCAAAAACTAAGATTGTTTATCACCAAAAGAACCAGAAAGCGTAAAGGAATGCCTTTTGGAGTTGAATCTTTGCACGTATCCTATCGACTTAACAATCGTGCTTACAAGTTATACTTTCTGATTGTACAAAAAAAGAAGCAGCGAGAAAATCCCGCTGCTTCTTTTTAACCGATCTTATTCAGATACATATGGTAACAATGCCATGAAACGTGCACGTTTAACCGCACGAGTTAATTGACGTTGATATTTAGCAGATGTACCAGTTACACGACGAGGAAGAATCTTACCGCGTTCAGAAACGAAACGCTTTAAAAGATCAGTGTCCTTGTAGTCGATGTAAGTGATTTTGTTTACAGTGAAGAAACAAACCTTACGACGCTTTTGGCGTCCACCACGACGTCCAGCCATAGATGGTCCCCTCCTTTAATTTTTTTTTGTTTTTTATATATACCGATTCATTGTTTACTTAAGTTGTTTAAAATGGCAGATCGTCATCAGAAATGTCAATCGGTGTGCCATCATTTGCAAACGGGTCATCGTTGAAGTTATTGCGTTTTGGATTCTGCTGTTGCTGCTGTCCTCCAAATCCGTTGTCACTTTCATAGCTGCGGTTCTGATTTTGCTGGCCAAATCCGCGGTCATTTGATGGTCCACCAAAGTTGTTTCCGCCTTGATACTGCTGGCCTCCAGCATTAGCATTTTTCGGTTCTAGGAACTGAACGCTTTCTGCCATTACTTCAGTAACATACACTCTTTGACCCTGATTGTTCTCGTAAGAACGTGTTTGCATACGTCCATCCACTCCGGCAAGTGAACCTTTTTTAAGGAAATTTGCCACATTTTCAGCGGGCTTTCGCCATACGACACAGTTAATGAAATCTGCTTCGCGCTCACCTTGCTGATTCGAAAAAGGACGATTGACTGCAAGTGTGAAATTAGCTACTGCCACACCGTTTGGAGTGTACTTTAATTCTGGGTCTTTCGTTAAACGTCCCACCAGTACTACACGATTTAGCATTCAGAACCACTCCTTAAAGGATTAATTTCTTTCGTCTACGATTGTCATGAAACGAAGAACATCTTCGTTGATTTTCATAAGACGGTCGAATTCATTAATCGCTTCGTTTGGAGCGTTAACATCCAATAGCGTGTAATATCCATCGCGGAAGTCATTGATTTCGTAAGCTAAACGCTTCTTACCCATTTCCTTTTCGTTCGCGATCTCCGCACCGTTATCAGTTAGGATGCTTTTCGCACGCTCTTTTGTTGCTTTAAGAGCTTCCTCTTCAATATTCGGACGGACGATGTACATGATTTCGTACTTTTTCATTCCGTTCACCTCCTTTTGGTCTAAGCGGCCCAAAACCTTTGTTTTAGGCAAGGAGAAAATCATCAAATACAATAATTGTTGACAATTAACTCACAATAAAGAATTATATCAAAACACTCTGTATAAAACAAGCTAACTTTAAAAATAAGCATAAAAAAGAGGAAAAGCTGCCGCTTTTCCTCCGTTTTTCTCTTTTTTTACTTTGATTTTGTTCTTGACGCTTGTTGTTTTTGAATCGGTTTAGTAAAGATCCTTCATTGACTAGTTGATTGGAGCAAAAGGTGCGAGACTCCTGCGGGATTAGCGGGACAGGTGAGACTACTGAATGCGCATGGCGCAGAGGAGGCTCACCGCACGCCCCGCGGAAAGCGAGCATCCTGGAGCGGAGATCAACCTCTCACAGTCGTTTTTATTAAACGTTAAAGCGGAAATGTACAACATCTCCATCTTTCATCTCGTATTCTTTACCTTCAAGACGTACTTTACCTTTTTCTTTTGCGGCAGCCATATTTCCAGCAGCCATAAGATCATCGTACGCTACGATTTCTGCACGAATGAATCCTCTTTCGAAGTCTGTATGAATGATACCCGCACATGCAGGAGCTTTCATGCCTTTACGGAATGTCCATGCACGAACTTCCTGAACACCAGCTGTAAAATAAGTAGCTAAGCCAAGTAATGAATAAGAAGCACGGATTAATTTATCAAGTCCCGCTTCTTCAATTCCTAGCTCATTTAAGAACGCTAACTTTTCTTCTCCATCAAGCTCTGCGATCTCTTCTTCAACTTTTGCACAAATTACGATGACTTCAGCATTTTCACGCGCTGCGTATTCTTTAACAGCTTCAACATGTTCGTTTGTGCCTTCTAACAGTTCTTCTTCGCTCACGTTTGCTACATAAAGAATCGGCTTCATTGTAAGCAAATGCATACCATGAACGATTTTCTTTTCTTCTGTTTCCAGTTCAACACTGCGTGCTGGAAGCTCTTGCATTAAAGCTTCTTTAATTTTCGTAAGAACAGCAAATTCCGCTATCGCTTCTTTATCTTTTGATTTCGCAAGTTTTTCTACACGTACGATTCTTTTATCAACAGATTCGATATCAGCAAAAATAAGCTCCAGGTTGATGACTTCAATGTCATCGATCGGATTTACTTTTCCGTGAACATGTGTAATGTTCTCGTCGTCAAAACAGCGAACTACTTGTAAAATGGCATCCGTTTGGCGAATGTGAGACAAAAATTTATTACCTAGTCCTTCACCTTTGCTTGCGCCTTTTACGATTCCAGCAATGTCTGTAAATTCAAAAGTAGTAGGAACAACCTTTTTCGGCTGCACGAGCTCTGTCAGTTTTTGAAGACGATGATCAGGTACTTCTACAATCCCTACGTTCGGGTCGATTGTACAAAAAGGATAGTTTGCAGATTCTGCACCTGCTTGAGTAATTGCGTTAAATAGTGTTGATTTACCAACGTTCGGCAAACCGACAATTCCAGTTGTAAGAGCCATCTTTACTTCACTCCTCTAGTTTATATAAAGCTTGGGCTGGCCAAGACTTAAGATCTGAAAAAAATATCCTTCCCAATTATAGGTTTTATCCCTATAAAAAACAAGAAGAACCGGGTTCGTTCTACCGGTCCTTTTACTGAAGGCATTTTATATCCGCTTTGCAGTCAAAAAAATGGATTTCCTTGTCCGATATCAGTTTCCCTGCAAAGAATCAGTGCATTTACATTCCGGCCAAACTTTCTCTAAAGCCCGAGGTCAAAAAAGCTAAGGTTTTCATTGTTTCACGTGAAACATCCTGACTTACGCCTCCCCGTTTGAAACCAGCACCTTTTTCATTTTTTTTGAAAACTCTGCTCGCGTCAGCATCACACTATGCTGACAGCCCATGCATTTTATCCGGATATCTGCACCCATCCGGATGATCTTCCATCGATTAGTGCCGCATGGATGCTGCTTTTTCATTTCTACTTCATCATTTAAATGGAATTCCTTTTGCTGCATGGTGAGCCCTCCGTTATCATTTTTCTTTTGGTGGTTTATCCTTTTGATACGTTACCATCTTAGGGTACGGAATATCGATACCCGCTTTATCCAGTTCAAGTTTTAAAATTTTCCTAAGTTCCCTGGCAATCTTAAAATGTGTCATTGGGAGTACTTCAGCTGCAACGCGAATGACAATTTCTGAGGCACCCGCTCCGAGCATTTGAACACCAAGAACTTCTGGATCCTTCACCATTTCAGGGAAATTCGGCTTCACTTTCGCAACGACATCTTGAATAATGTTCTGTGCTTTATCGATATCTTCTTCATACGCGATACTCACATCTACGACTGCCATGCTGTTATGAATGGAGAAATTCGTAACTTCTGTGATAGACGAATTCGGCAGAATATGTAATTCTCCTGTCCAGCTCTTGATTTTAGTTGTACGCAGACCGATTTCTTCAACCGTTCCTTCAAAACTTGTAATCCTGACATAATCACCTACCGAAAATTGATTTTCAAAAATGATAAAAAATCCAGTAATGATATCTTTAACAAGGTTTTGTGCCCCGAACCCGATCGCTAAACCGACTACCCCAGCTCCGGCAAGAATGGACGTAACGTTCATGAACTCATCTAGAATCGTTAATAATGCGACAAAATAAATCACATATGAAGCAACATTGTTGAGAAGTTTATATAACGTATTTTCACGGCGTTCACTTAACCGTAAAGGTGATCGAAGTCTTACTTTGAAAATTCTAGTGATCGCCGCTTTGATTACGTACTTGAAAATGATAGCGAGCAGAATAATGCTAACTATTTTTATCCCTTTTCCAGCAATTGCGGTCCACCATTCCTTATTAGAAAAAAGCTGAAATGCTTGTTCGGCCGTTTGTGTAGGTTCCAATAGTTCCTCCATCCTCTCTTTTGTTATGAAATTATTTAATCAGCTTTTACATAGAAATTCAATGCTGTACATAAAACCAGTATGAAAAATTTATTCGGTTAATTGCTCTGCCTTAACGGGTATAGTGTCTTAATAAAAGTCTCTGATTATTCTATTCTACCATGTATAGGAAAACTAATTCCTCCGTATACTATGTAGTACCACTATAAAGGAGAGGATGTTATGTTCCTCAAACGGAAGCTTGGATTAGGAAAATCTGTTCAATATAAAATGCACCATGAAGAAAAGGAAGCTTCACTTCAAATTACTGAGCATATATTGTCCATGCTTCCGGAAACCATCCGCCAGCCAATTGTTATTGTCTGCATCGGTACCGATCGATCCACAGGTGATGCTCTAGGACCGCTTGTCGGGGCAAAACTTCAGAACAAAGATACTTTCCCGTTTTTTGTTTATGGTACGCTGGACGACCCTGTTCACGCTGTTAATTTGGAAGAGAAGCTGAAATGGATTAACACGGAACATCCTGGAGCTTTTATTATTGGAATTGACGCCTGTCTAGGCAGACTCAATCATGTAGGGATGGTTTCAATCGGTGATGGCCCTGTAAAGCCGGGTGCAGGTGTGAACAAGCAGCTTCCGCCAGTGGGTGACATGCATATTACCGGAATCGTGAACGTGAGTGGATTTATGGAATATTTTGTCCTGCAGAACACGCGTCTCAGCATTGTGATGAAAATGGCTGACTTGATTGCCGACTCTCTTCATATGGCTTGCCTGCGAAAGAAAATACAGCAAAAAAACATGCTGCATAAAACAGAATCTCGTCCCGCTGATATCTATAAAATACAATAACAAAACAACCGCTCTTATCCCAAAGATAACAGCGGCTGTTTTTATTTAAAGGCTTTTTTAAATCGGTTTTGTAACAGCAACTCGTTGAAAAAGAAGTTGATTGGATCGGAAAAACGAACATCCTAAAACGGAGGTCACTGCTTTCAAGTTAAAGGGTTTTATCTAAGATTTTGGAGAAGTTCTTCATTGATCGGGTTAATTGGAGCGGGAGGGCGAGACTCCTCGAAAATGAAAAACACATTTTCTTCGTGCGATGTGTAGCTGCCGCAGCATTCCTTGTCCTGTGGGATCAGCGGGACAGGTGAGACTCCTCATGGCGCGCAGCGCAGAGGTGGCTCACCGCACGCCCCACGGAAAGCGAGCCACTGCAGGAGAAATTAACTTCATTCAAAAACAACAAGTTTTACGAATACAGCTTTTAAAACAACCCTTGTGAAAAAGCAACAATGCTTCCCCACTTTTCTACGATAAAAACAAGAATCGTCGTGATCAATAGTCCCGGAAGCAGGTTTGCGACACGTATAGTCGTTACACCCAGCAAGTTCAAACCGATTGCTACAATCATGATTCCGCCCGTACCCGTAATTTCTACAATCAGCGCATCCATTAGCTCCTGAGAAACAAAACGGTCGATTTGTGTCGCCAATAAAGCGATGGCACCTTGATACAAAACGACAGGAATCGCTGAAAACATAACTCCGATGCCAAGCGCCGAAGTAAAAAGAATCGCACAAAAACCATCGATCAGCGCTTTTGTATAAAGGACATCATGCTGATGCCGCAAGCCGCTGTCCAATGCTCCTACAATAGACATCGCTCCAACTACAAACACAAGTGTTGCCGTTACAAAACCTGTAGCTACAGATCCCTGATTTTGTTTGCCCACTTTTGTTTCAAGCCATTTCCCTATCTGGTTAAGCTTCCCCTCTAAATCCCACCACTCGCCAAGTGCTCCGCCGATAGCAAGGCTGGCAATGACGATGAGGAATTGCTCACTTTTCAATCCCATACCGATTCCTAATATACATACCGCTAATGCCATCGCTTGCAAAATTGTATTTTTGATTTTTTCGGATATGTTTGACCAAAACAATCCTAAGAAACTTCCAATGATGATAGCAATACCGTTAACAATCGTTCCTAACAATGACATAACTTTATCTCCTATCCCTGTCGTTCATCTATGTGTTTAATCTGCTTTTCAGTGTAAAAAAGAAAACCACCCTTTAAGATGGTTTTCCTTTACTGCTCTAATATTTCTAAAATCCGCTCCAAGTCGTCCTGTGAAAAGAATTCAATCTCAATCTTTCCTTTTCGTTTCGTTTTTTTAATGGTAACGGCTGTACCTAAACGATCACGCAATGACGATTCTTTTTCTTTCAAAAACACATTATTTTCGATTGGTTTCTTTTTTGTTCCACGTGAAACATTCCGGTTAATATCTTGAATGAGTTTTTCGAGCTGTCTTACATTCAAGCCATCTTCCATAGTTTTTCGAACCACTTGCTGCATCTTTGTTTTTTTCTTTAATCCAAGCAAAGCACGCCCATGCCCCATCGATATTTGTCCATTAGACAAAAGATCCAATACAGGATCAGGCAGCTGCAGCAAACGAATATGATTTGCGATATGCGGACGGCTTTTCCCCACTCTTACGGATAGTTCTTCCTGTGTCACTTTTAAATGCTCGATCAGCTTTTGGTAAGCCTGTCCTTCTTCTACTGGGTTTAAATCTTCGCGTTGAAGGTTTTCAATCAAAGCGACTTCCATCATCTTTTGCTCGTCATATTCTTTTAGGATAACAGGCACTGTCTTCAAGCCAGCCTCTACTGCTGCTCTGAGCCTTCTTTCACCTAGAACAATCTCATAGCCTTTAATGCTTTTTCTTGCCAAAATAGGCTGCAGTATTCCGTGTTCCTGAATGGATTCCTTCAGCTCGCCGATCGCTTTTGAGTCGAAAACTTTTCGGGGCTGATATGGATTCGGCCTAAGTTCTTTTACACTGACTTCCCGGACTTCTTCTTCTTTCGCTTGTAATAACTCAGAGAGCCCTTTACCTAACCCTTTCGCCAATGCTAATCACTTCCTTCGCAAAATCTAAATATACATCTGCACCCCGGGATTTTGGATCATAAATAATAATCGGTTTACCATGGCTCGGCGCTTCTGAGAGTCTGACGTTTCTTGGGATAATGGTTTCATAAACTTTATCTTGAAAATACTTCTTCACTTCTTCGATTACTTGAATACCTAAGTTCGTTCGGGCATCCAGCATTGTTAGAAGAACACCATCAATCATTAGATCTGTATTTAAGTGCTTTTGAACAAGACGCACTGTGTTCAATAGCTGACTTAAGCCTTCTAGTGCGTAATACTCGCATTGAACCGGAATGATCACTGAATCTGATGCTGTCAGTGAATTAATCGTTAACAGTCCCAGTGACGGCGGGCAATCTATAATAATATAATCATAGTCGGAACTTACTTGTTCTAAAGCTCGTTTTAACCGGACTTCACGAGAAATCGTTGGAACGAGTTCAATTTCCGCTCCAGCGAGTTGAATCGTTGAAGGGAGTATATGTAATCCTTCACAAAGCGTTTCTACAATCACATCTTTCACTTCTGCATCATCTACCAGGACATTATAGATGCACTGATCTATGTCCCCTTTATCTACGCCAACACCACTTGTGGCATTGCCTTGCGGATCTATATCTACTAACAATACCTTTTTTCCGAAATATGCTAAGCATGCACCAAGGTTGACTGACGTTGTCGTTTTTCCGACTCCGCCTTTCTGGTTGGCTACTGCAATGATCTTCGCCACGTTGTCACCTACCTCACTTTATGAACAATCAATTATCTATTATTCTATCATGAAGATTTTAAAAAGACTTCTTGAAATAAGGAAAAATCGAGTTTTTTTCATCGTGTTTATTATCCGGGCAATTAAAAACCACCCGCTATAACAACGGATGGCTATCGTTTTATTTTTTTGGAATACGAATCGTAAATTGATAAAATTCCTCATGCTCTTCTTCTTCTGTATCAATAGATAGGCCGCTCTGTACAACCATATCAACTGATTGCCTAACGGTATTGATCGCGAGACGCATATCTTTGCTGAATGATTTGCGGCGCGCCTGCGGCTTTTTCTCCGCCGTTTCAGATTCGATTAACTTCTTAACCCGATCTTCCGTTTGTTTGACATTTAATTGTTTCTCAAGAATCTCATTTAAAATGAACTCCATCTTTTCTGGAGTTTTTAATATGATCAGTGCACGTGCATGACGCTCTGTAATTTTCTTTTGCAGCAATGCATCCTGTATGGATTGAGGAAGCTTCAGCAAACGCAGCTTATTGGCTATCGTTGATTGCCCTTTCCCCAGTTTCTGAGCTAATCCCTCTTGAGTTAATCCGTGGAGTTCCAAGAGTTTAGCATAAGCCATCGCTTCTTCAATGGCTGTTAACTCTTCACGCTGTAAGTTTTCAATCAATGCGACGGACGCTGTCTGTGAATCATCCATGTCTTTGACGATTGCTGGAATAGTTTCCCAGCCTAGCTTTTGCACAGCTCTCCATCTTCGCTCCCCAGCGATCAATTCATATTGTTCTTCTCCGTATGCCCGGACAACAATAGGCTGAATGATTCCATGTGCTTCAATGGTTTGAGCTAATTCCCCAATTCGTTCATCTATAAAAACCGTTCGAGGCTGAAACCGGTTGGGAGTAATCTGTTGAACCGGAATCTGAAGTACTTCTTCGTTGTCGTTTTTTTCAGCGGGTTCCGGATCTAAGGTTTGCTGGCTCTTTTCGCCGATGCCGAATAAACGTGAAAAAGGATGCTTCATGCGAATACACCACCTTTAGTAATCTGCCTGTTAACTAATTCTTCTCACTAGTCCTAATATCCTGCAAGTCTGTAAAAATCTTTCTTTTAGCTACATTTGTAAACTTTGTTGCTTTTGTATGAGGTTAATCTCCGTTGCAGGACTCGCTTTCCGCAGGGTGTGCGGAGAGCCCAATCGCCGCTTAGCGACATTGATGGGTCTCTCCTGTCCCACTCATCCTGCAGGAGTCTCGCCCTTCCTCTCCAATTAACTGTCCAATGAAGAGTTCTCCAAAATCTCTCAGTAGCAACAATCTTTTAGATAAGAGCCTTTAAAAAAGAACTTTTTTTATGTATCCGCCGCGTTTCATGAAACACGGCATTCAAAACTATTTGATGGGTGACTTGTTAGGTGTTCCCGGTTTACGCGGGAATTTTTTAGGTGTTTCTTTGATTTTATCGATGATCACAATATTGCGTTCACTTTCTTCAATAGGCAATAAGAACGAATGAATGTCTCTAATCTTTCCGCCTAAAAGGGTTACAGCTTTTTCGCCGTCTTTTACTTCTTCAGGCAAGTTCGCACCTTTCATCGCTAAAAAGTGCCCTTTCTTTTTCACAAGAGGAAGACAAAGCTCAGCTAATACGGAAAGCCTCGCAACCGCTCGTGCCATGACAAGATCAAATTGCTCACGAAATTCCGGTCTGTGCGCAAACGTTTCAGCTCTGTCATGATGCATTGTAACATGTTCTAACCCTAGTTCGTTAACCACATGCTGCAGAAAACCGATTCGTTTATTCAAAGAGTCTACTACGGTTAAACGAATTTCAGGGAAACAGATTTTAAGCGGGATGGCAGGAAAACCAGCTCCTGCACCCACGTCACATACCGTGATTGGCTGATGAAAATTATAATAAAACCCTGCTGTTACAGAATCGTAGAAATGCTTTAAATACACTTCTTCTTTTTCGATAATCGCGGTTAAATTCATTTTTTCATTCCACTCAACAAGCAATTCGTAATAAGTTTCAAATTGCTTCAACTTTTGTTCAGATAACTCGATCCCTTTTTCTTGAAGGGATGTTTGAAACATGTCGATGTTCATTATTTTGCGTTCCCCCTTAACGGGCAATCTTCGCCAGTTTTCCTTGCTCCAGATAAATCAGTAGGATCGAGATGTCTGCCGGATTTACCCCTGATACTCGAGATGCCTGTCCAACAGAAAGCGGTCGAACCTCATGCAGCTTTTGTTTCGCTTCTGTTGCTAATCCGTTGATCGCCATATAATCAAGGTCCACAGGAAGCTTTTTGTCTTCCATCTTTCTCATTCGCTCTACTTGTGCGAGCTGTTTATCGATGTATCCCGCATATTTCACTTGAATCTCAACTTGCTCAGACACCGTTTCGCTTAATAAAGTTTCTGCAGGTGCCAGCTTGTGAATGACCGGATAGGTAATTTCAGGACGTTTCAATAACGAAGCAGCAGACATCGGTTCTTTTAATGGTGTGGACTGAGCTTCTGCCAGTGCTTGCTGTACTTCATCCGATGGTTTGATTGCAACGTGTTCCAGACGGTCGATTTCTTTTGCGACTTGTTCCTTTTTCTCTTCGAACTTTTCATAGCGTTCTTGAGAAATGAGTCCGATTTCATATCCTTTTTTCGTCAAGCGAAGATCGGCATTGTCGTGTCTTAATAAGAGACGGTACTCTGCTCTTGATGTTAATAGACGATAAGGCTCGTTCGTTCCTTTTGTGATGAGGTCGTCGATTAGAACTCCGATATATGCTTCTGATCGATCCAAAATAAGCGGATCTTTTTCTTGAACTTTTAATGCAGCGTTGATTCCAGCCATCAAGCCTTGTCCTGATGCTTCTTCATAACCGCTCGTTCCGTTAAGCTGACCCGCAGTAAACAGCCCATTTACACGTTTCGTTTCAAGTGACGGCCATAATTGGGTCGGTACGATTGCGTCATATTCGATTGCGTAACCAGCACGCATCAACTCAGCCTTTTCGAGCCCTGGAATCGTCGCAAGAATTTTCTTTTGTACGTCTTCCGGCAAGCTAGTTGATAAACCTTGGACATAAACTTCTTCTGTATTTCTGCCTTCTGGCTCCAAGAAGATTTGGTGTCTTGGCTTATCGTTAAAACGGACAATTTTATCTTCAATAGAAGGGCAGTATCTCGGACCTGTTCCTTCTATCATTCCAGAATACATCGGCGAGCGGTGCAGGTTGCCGTTAATAAGCTGATGAGTCTCATCACCTGTGTATGTCAGCCAGCATGGGAGCTGATCTGTAATATATTCTGTCGTTTCATAAGAGAATGCTCGTGGAACATCGTCTCCAGGCTGAATTTCTGTTTTAGAGTAATCGATGGTTTTACTGTTTACACGCGGCGGTGTACCCGTTTTAAAACGAACCATATCGAATCCTAGTTCTTGCAGATGGTACGATAAATTAATGGACGGAGCCATATTGTTTGGACCGCTTTCGTAAGCGAGTTCTCCGATGATGATCTTTCCTCTTAAATACGTACCTGTTGTTAACACAACAGCTTTTGCTGCATATTCCGCACCCGTTTTTGTAATAACACCTTTACATACACCGTCTTCAACGATGAGGCGTTCCACCATACCTTGACGGAGTGTTAAATTTTTGGTGTTTTCCATCGTTTTTTTCATCTCATGCTGATATAAATATTTGTCGGCCTGTGCACGCAAAGCACGTACGGCAGGACCTTTACCTGTATTCAGCATTCGCATTTGGATGTGCGTTTTGTCGATATTTCTTGCCATTTCACCACCTAGTGCGTCCACTTCCCGTACAACAATCCCTTTTGCAGGACCGCCAACAGATGGGTTGCATGGCATGTATGCGATCGTGTCTAGATTGAGTGTAAGACAAAGTGTCTTTGCGCCCATTCTGGCTGAAGCCAATGCGGCTTCTACACCTGCGTGACCCGCTCCAACGACAATGACATCAAATGAACCAGCTTCATATCCCATTGTGTAAACCTCCTTTTCTTATTTTCCTAAACAAAATTGAGAGAACAATTGATCGATCAAGCTTTCTGATACGGTATCTCCTACAATCTCTCCAAGTATTTCCCACGTTCTCGTAATATCGATTTGAATCATATCGATCGGCAAATCTGCTTCAATACCGCCAAATGCTTCATCAATATGATAGATCGCTTGCTGCAATAACGCGATATGCCTTGAGTTTGAAACGTATGTTAGATCCTGTGCTTCAATTCCGCCTTCAAAAAAGAGACTCGCAATAGCTTGCTCTAATTCATCGATGCCTTCTTCTTTTATCAATGAGGTAGAAATGACAGGGGCGTTTTCTGCTAGTGTTCTTACTTTATCTATGTCCAAATGAGGCTGTAAGTCTGTTTTGTTGATGATGATGATCTTATCGAGCCCTTTTGCGGCAAGAAATAAGTTTTCATCTTCTGTTGAAAGTGGTTCATTTCCGTTTAAAACAAGCAGAATCAAATCGGCTTCTTTTAAGACTTTTCTTGATTTTTCGACACCGATCCGCTCTACAATGTCTTCTGTTTCTCGAATCCCAGCTGTGTCAACTAACCGTAATGGGACTCCTCTAACGTTGACATATTCTTCGATAACATCACGCGTCGTTCCCGCTATATCCGTAACAATCGCTTTATTTTCATGGACAAGGGCATTCATTAACGATGATTTTCCGACGTTTGGTCTTCCGATGATCGCCGTTGAAAGTCCTTCACGGAGAATTTTCCCTTGTTGTGCCGTTTGTAAAATAGATTCTACTTCTTTTTTTACGGCAAGCAGATTTTTATTTAAAAGAACATGCGTCATTTCTTCCGCATCGTACTCGGGATAATCAATGTTCACTTCAACATGTGCGATCGTCTCTAATAGTGTTTGTCTCAGCTTGCTCACTAATGATGAAAGTCTTCCTTCCATCTGATTAAGCGCCACATTCATGGCCCGGTCTGTTTTGGCACGAATCAGATCCATGACCGCTTCAGCTTGTGACAGATCAATTCGTCCGTTCAAAAATGCACGCTTTGTAAATTCACCTGGCTCAGCTAATCTTGCGCCTTGCTGCAGAATGAGCTGAAGAACCCGGTTCACAGATACGAGCCCGCCGTGACAGTTGATCTCCACCACATCTTCACGCGTAAATGTTCGCGGTGCACGCATTACGCTTACCATTACTTCTTCAACTGCTTTTTCCGTTTTCGGATCAATGAGTTTTCCATAATGAATGGTGTGCGTATCAACATCTACTAGCGCTTTTGTTCCTTTATAAACGAAATCGGCTATTTGGATCGCTTCTGGTCCGCTTAATCGAACGATTGCAATAGCACCTTCTCCCATTGGCGTTGAAATAGCTGTAATCGTATCATATTCCATTGTTTTTTCACCCCGGCTTTCCTTATAACGCTCTATATAAATTATCCTTTAGTATGACCTTAATCGGCAGCTGTGATAATGGTATATGAATAAAACTTGGCTGTTTTATTAAAATCACTGTTTTCTAAAAAATTGTTGCTTTCAAATCTCATTTTTTATGTCTTCATTGACAGTTGATTGGAGTGGAAGGTGTGAGACTCCTGCGGGACAGGTTGGCAGTCCGAAAAGCGGAAGCGGTTTGTTCAGCCCCGACAAGCAAAAGGGAAATGGGCTAAGAAGGCGCTTTTTGCCTTCAGGACCATTAAACTTTTGACCTCGAGGGGCTAACCGCTGCAGCTAGACAGGTGAGACACTTAATAGTGAAACGTCCGAATGTGGCTCACCGCCTGCCCCGCGGAAAGCGAGCATCCTGGAACAGAGATCAACTACTTCCAACAGCAACTAAGGTTACGAAAACAGCCTTATTAAAACAATTATCAGCCTGATTTTACTTGATTTGTATCTGTTAAAATATATAATTTTTATTTGCCATCTATTTGATAAGTTATATTTTTGCTTGTTGTTAAAAATGGACATAAATATCCACAATAGAAAATAGTGTATCGTATTCTGGGCTCAGAGTAAACAAAAAGCCCCAGAGGAATACCTCTGAAGCTTCACTTTATTTTTTAGCTGAAACCGTTGGACGAATCACGACTTTGCGGAAGGGTTCTACCCCTTCAGACGTCGTTTCAACATCGCGGTTTTCTTTCAAAGCTAAGTGAATGACTTTACGTTCATTTGATGGCATCGGTTCAAGCGCAAAACTCTTTTTTGTATTATATACTTTTTGAGCGGAATGCATCGCTAATCTTTCTAGCGATTCCTGTCTCCTGCTGCGATAATTCTCAGCATCAAGTACGATTTTTACATGCTTGCTTGAAGGATCTGAATTGGCAACCATATTCGTTAAAAGCTGAAGCGCGTTAAGCGTCTGTCCGCGTTTACCGATTAAGATGGCAATTTTGTCACCGGATAATTCCAGAACAAGAAGATCATTCTCCTGCCGCTGGGTAATGGTAACGGGTACCCCCATTTTGGATGTAACATCCTGAAGGTAGTCTATCGCGGTCTTAACAGGATCAGCTTTCACTATGACTTCAACAACTGCAGGCTTCTGTCCGAGGCCAAAAAAACCTTTTTTGGATTCTTCAAGAATTGTAACTTCCACTCGATCTTTTGAAGTCTGAAGTTGTTCTAGTGCTGATGATACTGCTTCTTCAACCGTTCTCCCTGTTACCTGTACCTTTTTCACTTTTTAGCTCCCCCATCAACTTGTTTTTCATTTTTTTTCATTGGGGCCGTAATAAAATACGTTTGTGCGATCATGAAAATGTTACCGATCACCCAATATAATGATAATGCAGCTGGGAATTTTAACGCAAAAACAACAATCATGACTGGCATGATGTATAAGAGCATTTTCATTTGCGGATTTGGATTATCCATTCCGCCGATCATAATTTTTTGCTGCAAGAACGTTGTTAAACCTGCAACGATTGGCAGGATATAATAAGGATCTGCAACCCCAAGGTCGAACCAAAGGAAATTATGGTGCTTGATTTCTTCTGTACGATTAATCGCGTGATAAAACGCAAGAAGAATCGGCATTTGGATCAGTAATGGCAAACATCCTGCTAATGGGTTTACACCATTTTGCTGGAACAGTGCCATTGTTTCCTGCTGAAGCTTTTGCTGGCTGTTTGCATCTTTTGATTTGTACTTTTCACGCAGTTTTTGAAGTTCAGGCTGAACCGCTTGCATTGCTTTAGAGCTGCGAGTCTGCTGAATCATTAATGGTAATAACGCTGTACGGATGATTAATGTAACTAAGATGATCGCGATTCCGTAGTTATCACCAAACAAATGCGCTACATATTTAATTAATAATGATAATGGATAAACAAAATAATGGTCCCAAATTCCCGTGCTGTCAGCTGTGATGGGTTGTTTCATATTCCCACAACCTGATAGGACAGCCATGAGTGCGAAAAGGGCAATCATTAAACCTATTTTCTTACGCACACTCTTATCCTCCTTAAGATCTAAAACTTACTTTCAATTATTTATTGTCTCTTTTTTCGGGTACGAGGTCAACGCCTCCAGGATGAAACGGATGGCATTTTAAAATCCGTACGGCAGTCAGCCACATTCCCTTTATCACGCCGTGGCGGCTAAAGGCCTCAACTCCATAATGGGAACATGTCGGATAAAAGCGACAAGAAGGCGGTGTTAATGGGGAAATCCAACGTTGATAAAATCGGATCATCCCTATAAAAAAGGATCTCATTTTACTTACACCCTCTTTTTTAATACGTTAGCCCTGTTTAAAACATGAAGTAAGCTTTTTTCCATTTCGTGATAATCCATATTAGCAGTAGGTATTCTTGCAATAACGACGTAATCCCTGCTGGCGAGCAGCTGTTCACTGTATTTATGAAAGATTTCTTTAACCGAACGTTTAATTCGATTTCTCGTTACTGCTTTTCCAACTTTTTTGCTGACAGAAAGACCAATCCTGAATACATCTTGGTCCTCTTTCTTTAATGTATATATAACAAATTGGCGATTAGCCGTTGATTTTCCTTTTTTAAAGACTTCTTGAAATTCCTCGTTTTTTTTGATGCGTTGTTCTTTCTTCATTTCAATTTAACACTCCATCAATTTCAGCAATCACATTCCTCTTCTAATCGATCTTCCTCAGTATCGGTAAATTTTCGCCTTGTAAAACATTCTTCACTCAAAAAACCGTTTACAATTAGGATTTCAACCAATTTATAAATGAGCGGAATTGTGCCATAAAAGCAAAAAAGACCACTGATGTCAGTGGCCTATGCAGATAACACTTTTCTTCCCTTTTGACGACGGCGAGCTAGAACTTTACGACCGTTCTTAGTAGCCATGCGAGCACGGAAACCATGTACCTTCTTACGCTTACGGTTGTTCGGTTGGAATGTAGGTTTCATATATTACACCTCCCTGAGGATATATCTTATAAAAGACAGTCTAATAAAGTATAATGACTTGCTATATCTTTTGTCAAGATGGATTGAAAAAAGTTTTAGAACTCTCCGATCTGCATCTCCACCATTCCGTATTCTACACGTTTTCCCTTTTACAAACAAAGTTATTTTTATCCTGTGGACATCTTTTTCGACACGTTTTTCATTATCCACACCATTTATCGACAACTTTTACACAAAATCTAGTGTTGTGGACAACTGTTTTACACAAGGTATGGGCGTTGTGGATAACTGACAATCATCCGTTGCCAAGCTTGATTTTTTTTGATATGCTTGTTGTGTTTTAACTCGTTAATAACATCTAAGGATTATAAAGTTATACACATGCTGTGGATAAAGTTGTGGACAGTTTAGTTTTGCTGTTCAAAAGGTTGTCCACACATTTGCTTTTACTGTACATAATCCTATTATCTACTATAATAATAGTCATTCGCATAACATGTGGATGTTATTTTTATTCATCTGTATTCATTACGTGTACAAATGTTAAACAACAGGAAGAATGCCTGCTGAAATAGGATGAATTTATAGGATAAGGGGGGTAAATTGGTTGGAAAATATTAATGACCTATGGTCCAAAGCTTTAGCTGCAATAGAAACAAAAGTCAGTAAACCCAGCTTTGAAACCTGGTTAAAATCAACAACAGCTCATGCTTTGCAAAATGATACGCTCGTGATAACAGCACCGAATGAATTTGCCCGCGACTGGCTGGAGTCCAGATATGCTGGCATTATTTCTGAAACTTTATTAGACGTTACGGGCGCTGCACTAGATGTAAAGTTCATCATTCCGCAAAATCAAGCAGAGTTAGACTTAGATCTGGAGCAAGCGATGAAAAAAGCTCCAAAACCGAATAATGAACCGCATGAAGAAGTTTCTCAAAGTATGCTGAATCCGAAATATACATTTGACCGTTTTGTTATTGGTTCTGGCAACCGTTTCGCTCATGCTGCTTCTTTAGCAGTAGCAGAAGCGCCGGCTAAAGCCTATAATCCGCTATTTATTTATGGTGGCGTTGGTTTAGGAAAAACACATTTAATGCATGCGATCGGACATTATGTACTGGAGCACAACCCAAGAGCAAAGGTCGTTTATTTGTCATCAGAAAAATTTACGAATGAATTTATTAATTCTATCCGTGATAACAAAGCGGTAGAATTTCGCAATAAGTACCGCAGTATAGACGTGCTTTTAATTGATGATATTCAATTCCTCGCTGGAAAAGAATCAACTCAAGAGGAATTTTTCCATACATTTAATGCGCTTCATGAGGAAAGCAAGCAAATCGTAATCTCGAGTGATCGTCCTCCAAAGGAAATACCAACCTTAGAAGACAGACTTCGTTCACGTTTTGAATGGGGTTTAATTACCGATATTACACCGCCTGATTTAGAAACAAGGATTGCGATCCTGCGCAAGAAGGCTAAAGCTGAGGGTCTTGATATCCCGAATGAAGTTATGCTGTATATCGCAAATCAAATCGATACAAACATACGTGAACTTGAAGGTGCACTTATTCGTGTTGTTGCTTATTCATCTTTAATCAATCAAGATATGAATGCTGATTTAGCTGCAGAAGCATTGCGGGACATCATTCCTTCTGCAAAACCAAGGACTCTTACCATTCATCATATACAAGAAGTAGTTGGCAAGCATTACAACGTAAAGCTAGAAGATTTCACGGCAAAAAAGAGAACAAAAACGGTCGCATTTCCAAGACAGATCGCTATGTATTTATCACGCGAGCTTACTGATAATTCTCTGCCTAAAATCGGCGAAGAGTTTGGAGGCCGAGATCATACTACTGTTCTCCATGCCCACGAGAAAATCTCAAAAATGCTAATAATCGATCATATTCTTCAAAAGAAAGTACAAGAAATTCACGATCAGTTAAAATCTATCTAATTCATACCAGTGAATACTGTGAATAACTAGTACGCATTTATACACAGTCTGTCCACATGTGGATAGGCTGTTATATATTTGTTTTTTGGGCTTATCCACAAATTCACAGCGCCTAGTACTATTACTACTATTTTTTTAAAAGATTTTAATAAATAACAGGGGGTAAAAAAATGAAAGTTAAGATTCAATTAAATCAGTTGATTGAAGCAGTTCAAGATGTCATGAAAGCTGTTTCTTCTAGAACGACAATTCCTATTCTAACGGGGATCAAAATGGAAGTTACGTTTGATGGCGTACATTTAACTGGAAGTGATTCTGATATTTCGATTGAAAGACTTATCCCAGTTGAAGAAGACGATCACGTACATATCGAAGTATCAAAAGAAGGAAGCGTTGTTCTTCCAGCTCGCTATTTTTCTGAAATCGTAAAAAAGCTGCCTAACGATACAGTAGAAATTGAAGTTGGTGAACGATTTGAAACAACTCTTCGCTCCGGTTCATCTGAATTTAGTTTATTAGGCTTAGATCCAGAGGAATATCCTCATTTACCGCAAATTGAAGAAGATCTTGTTTTTGAAATTCAAAGTGATCTTCTTAAAACAATGATCCGTCAAACTGTCTTTGCGGTGTCCACCTCAGAAACACGCCCGATACTAACTGGTGTGAACTGGACACTTTCCGATGGGGTGCTGAACTGTATTGCAACAGATAGTCATCGATTGGCGCAGCGCAAAATGCCGATTGATTCTAATGCAAATGATCTCTCGTTTCAAAACGTCGTCATCCCAGGCAAAAGTTTAAACGAGCTGTCCAAGATTATTGATGAGAATGATGAAAAGGTACAGATCGTTGTTACTAACAATCAAATTCTATTTAAGGCAAAGAACATCTTATTGTTCTCGCGTCTTTTAGACGGGAACTATCCGGATACTTCAAAATTGATTCCTTCTGAAAGCAAAACAACGTTTGTTTTGAAAACTAAAGAATTCCTGCAAGCGATCGACCGAGCTTCCTTGTTAGCGAGAGAAGGAAGAAACAATGTGGTTAAACTCGCATCACTCGATAACAAAACGATTGAGATATCATCGAACTCACCGGAAATCGGTAAAGTATTCGAGCATATCATCGCTGAAGAGATTGAAGGAGAAGAGCTGAAAATTTCCTTCAACGCGAAATATGTGATGGAAGCTTTAAAGGTGATGGACTGTTCTGAAATCACTGTTCTCTTTACGGGTGCGATGCGTCCTTTCTTAATTCAACCTGTGGGCGAAGACTCGATCCGTCAATTGATCTTGCCTGTCAGAACTTACTAAAAAATAAAGCTGCCGGCAGACCGGTAGCTTTATTTTCTTTCTAAGAGCGTTAACTTTTGGGGAGACTACACATAACGAAATTTTTCAGGAGGCAAAAAAATGCAAAATGTAAAAATCACAACAGAATTTATCACTCTTCAACAACTATTGAAAACAATCGATGTCATCCAATCCGGCGGCATGGTAAAATGGTATTTAGCTGAACATGAAGTTCTTGTGAACGGAGAACATGAAACACGCCGAGGTAAAAAATTATATGCGGGTGATGTCGTGTCCATTCCAGATTTAGGAGAGATTCAGGTAACAACGGAATAGGGGGTATCCCTTTGCATATTGAAAAACTTCATCTGAGAAACTACCGCAACTATAAAGAACAGTCTCTTAGTTTTGAAAATAAGGTCAATGTTTTTCTTGGCGAAAACGCACAAGGGAAAACAAATGTCATGGAATCGATCTATGTTTTGGCCATGGCTAGATCATATCGGACGGCAAAAGATAAAGAGTTAATAACTTGGGACGAAGAGTATGCTAAAATAGAAGGTAGTATAAAAAAGAGAAACAGCTCTTTTGATTTAAGCCTTGTCATTTCACAAAAAGGAAAAAAAGCGAAAATCAGCCGCATTGAACAACGGCGTCTAACGGATTACGTTGGACACTTCAATGTTGTTATGTTTGCACCTGAGGATTTAAATCTTGTAAAAGGCAGTCCGCAGGTGCGTCGTCGTTTTATTGACATGGAAATCGGCCAGGTTAATGCTGTTTATTTGAATGATTTATCGGTGTACCAAAAAATTCTGTCTCAGCGAAACTCTTTGTTGCGTGACTTGTATCGGAATAAAAGTACGGAAAATATGACGATGCTTGAAATTCTAACAGAGCAGATGATCGAGAAAGCAGCCCGAATAACTTTGAAACGTTTAACTTACATGGAAAAGCTGCAAAATTGGGCTGAACCGATCCACCATGGTATATCCAGAGGTTTGGAAAGCTTAAAAATTCATTATAAACCTACGATAGAGGTATGTGATGGAGCGGATTTGTCGAAAATGATAGAAGCGTTTCAACAGAAATTTGGTAAAATAAAAGAAAAAGAGATTGAGCGGGGAACAACCTTGTTTGGTCCGCATCGGGACGATTTGTTATTTTCCGTAAATGGAAAGGATGTTCAAACGTTCGGATCCCAAGGGCAGCAAAGAACGACAGCTCTCTCATTGAAGTTGGCAGAGATCGATCTGATTCATTCTGAGGTAGGCGAGTATCCCGTATTATTGCTGGATGATGTTCTCTCTGAATTAGATGATTTCAGACAATCTCATCTGTTAAACACGATCCAAGGAAAAGTACAAACCTTTGTTACGACGACCAGTGTGGAAGGCATTCATCATGAAACATTGGATAAGGCAGCAACATATCAAGTTCATTCAGGCTCAATAGAGCGATTGAAATGAGGTGAGGGTACATGCTTTTACATTTAGGAGATGAGGAAGTTATTCATTCGAAAGATGTACTGGCAATATTAGATGTTAATGCTTTAAAGGTTTCGGAACTGGCGAAAGAGTTTCTAAAAAAGCATGAGAAAAATCAGACATTAACCGACTTAAGCGGCAATGCTCCTAAGTCCGTGATTATTACGGACAAAACGATCTATTTATCCCCCCTTTCTGCATCGACATTAAAAAAGAGAGCCTCAGAACGCCTCGAACTTGAAAATGGCTGGAATATAAAATAAAGGTTTTATAAATAAAGCGTTTTTAAACCAGAATGAAGGTGAACCAATTGACGACTGAACAACAGTTACAACCACAATATGATGAAAGTAATATCCAGGTCCTTGAAGGTCTTGAAGCCGTTCGTAAAAGACCTGGTATGTATATTGGTGCTACAAACGTACGCGGACTGCACCATCTTGTATGGGAAATCGTAGATAACTCAATTGATGAAGCGTTAGCCGGTTATTGTGACACGATTCGCATTACCATTGAGGAAGACAACAGCATCACTGTAGAAGATAACGGCCGCGGTATTCCTGTTGGTATGCACGAAAAGATGGGCAGACCTGCACTGGAAGTTATTATGACCGTTCTCCATGCCGGAGGAAAATTTGGCGGCGGCGGATATAAAGTTTCCGGCGGACTGCACGGTGTAGGTGCATCCGTAGTTAACGCTTTGTCCACTATGCTCGAAGTGACAGTATCACGTGATGGCAAATTGCATTATCAAAAATATGAACGCGGTGTACCGGCTGCAGACCTGAAAGTTATCGGTGAAACAGACAAAACGGGTACCCTGACGCACTTTAAGCCAGACCCTGAAATTTTTACAGAATCGTTGGAATATGATTTTCCAACTCTTTCAAATCGTATAAGAGAGCTTGCTTACTTGAACCGCGGTCTGCGCATTATTGCTGAAGACAAACGCGGTGAAGAGCCGGTAGTAAAGGAATATCATTACGAAGGCGGTATTAAATCATACGTTGAGCATATCAACCGTACTCGTGAAGTACTTCATGAAGAACCGATCTTCGTTGAAGGTGAAAAAGATGGGATTTCAGTAGAAATCGCATTCCAATATAATGACAGCTATGCAAGCAATATTTACTCTTTTGCTAATAACATTAATACACACGAAGGCGGAACACATGAATCCGGCTTTAAAACAGCTCTTACGCGTGTAATAAATGATTACGGCCGTAAAAATAATTTGTTTAAAGACAACGATACAAACCTTACAGGTGAAGATGTGCGTGAAGGATTAACAGCGATCATTTCAATCAAGCATCCGGATCCTCAGTTTGAAGGACAAACAAAAACGAAGCTTGGAAACTCTGAAGCACGTCAAATTACGGAGTCCATCTTCTCGGAAACTTTCTCCTCTTTCATGATGGAGAATCCGATTGTTGCAAAATCAATTATTGAAAAAGGGATGATGGCGCTGCGTGCACGTGTCGCTGCTAAAAAAGCCCGTGAGTTGACGCGCCGCAAAAGTGCATTGGAAGTTTCAGCACTGCCAGGTAAATTGGCTGACTGTTCTTCTAAGGATGCTAGTATTTCTGAAATCTACGTGGTTGAGGGTGACTCTGCCGGCGGATCTGCAAAACAAGGCCGTGATCGTCACTTCCAAGCGATCTTGCCGTTAAGAGGTAAAATCATCAACGTAGAGAAAGCAAGATTGGACAAAATCCTATCAAACAACGAAGTTCGAGCGATCATTACAGCACTTGGTACGGGTATTGGCGATGAATTTGATATCACAAAGGCACGTTATCATAAAGTGATTATCATGACCGATGCCGATGTCGATGGTGCACATATTCGTACATTGCTTCTGACATTCTTCTTCCGCTACATGCGTCCGATTATTGAGCATGGATACATTTATATTGCTCAGCCGCCGCTTTACAAAGTGCAGCAAGGGAAGCGTGTTGAATACGTTTATAACGATAAAGAGCTTGATAAACTTCTTAGCGAGCTTCCTCAAACTCCAAAACCGGCGCTGCAGCGCTATAAAGGTCTAGGAGAGATGAATCCTACTCAGTTATGGGAAACAACGATGGATCCTGAAACACGTACATTGCTTCAAGTAGAGATGAAAGATGCAATGGCAGCGGATGAAACATTCGATATCCTAATGGGTGATAAAGTAGAACCGCGCCGTGACTTTATCCAAGAAAACGCACAATACGTAAAGAATTTAGATATTTAGATAGAAAAGCTGAGGCGGCTAGAGACTTTAGCCGTTGAAGCTGGACAATGAAAAGCTGAAATGCAAAAGAAAAACAGGGAGCGCTCCTGTTTTTCTTGGTTTAAAAAAGAGATGTCTTTTGGCTCTTAAGAGCATCATTGGACTGAAAAACCTATGTTTTATAAGAGGTTATGGAGGTTGAAAGAATGTCTGAAATGGAACGCCCCCGGATTAAAGAAATAAATATCAGTACGGAAATGCGTACTTCTTTTATGGATTATGCAATGAGTGTTATCGTCAGTCGTGCACTCCCTGATGTGCGTGATGGATTAAAGCCCGTGCATAGACGTATCTTATATGCGATGAATGATCTCGGAATGACAGCGGATAAAGCGTATAAAAAATCTGCTAGAATCGTCGGTGAAGTAATTGGTAAGTACCATCCGCACGGTGATTCCTCCGTTTATGAAGCGATGGTTCGTATGGCTCAGGATTTCAATTACCGTCACATGCTTGTTGACGGTCACGGAAACTTTGGTTCTGTTGACGGCGATGCAGCGGCAGCGATGCGTTATACAGAAGCACGGATGTCAAAAATCGCGATGGAATTGGTTCGCGATATAAATAAAGATACAATCGCTTATAAAGATAACTATGATGGATCTGAACAGGAACCTGTTGTTTTACCAGCACGCTTTCCTAACTTACTTGTCAATGGTGCGTCTGGGATTGCGGTTGGAATGGCAACAAATATTCCTCCTCATAACCTAGGGGAAGTTATTGATGGTGTTCTTGCCCTAAGTAAAAATGCAGATATTACGGTTCCTGAATTAATGGAGATTATCCCTGGACCCGATTTTCCTACTTCTGGTGAAATTTTAGGACGTGAAGGAATTCGAAAAGCGTATCAAAATGGCCGAGGCTCCATTATTATTCGTGCAAAAGCTGAAATCGATGAAATGCCGAATGGTAAAGCTGTCATTATCGTTACGGAGATTCCTTACCAAGTAAATAAAGCACGCTTGATTGAAAAAATCGCAGAACTTGTTCGCGATAAGAAAATTGATGGAATCACAGATTTACGTGATGAATCAGACCGCAATGGAATGCGAATAGTCATGGAAGTTCGCAGAGATGCCAATGCAAATGTTATTTTAAATAATTTATATAAACAAACAGCTCTGCAAACGAGCTTTGGGCTCAACATGCTAGCACTCGTTGATGGTCATCCGAAAGTTTTAAACATTAAAGAGTTCTTGTACCATTATTTGAAGCATCAGCAAGTCATCATTCGCCGCCGTACGGAGTTTGATTTGAAAAAAGCTGAAGCTCGTGCACATATATTAGAGGGACTTCGTATTGCGTTAGATCACCTGGATCAAGTTATCGCTTTGATTCGCGGATCACGTACTACAGATATTGCCCGTGAAGGTTTGATTGAAAACTTTAAATTAAGCTATGAACAGGCACAAGCGATCTTAGACATGCGTTTACAGCGTTTAACAGGCCTTGAGCGGGACAAGATCGAAAATGAATATAATGAGCTTGTAACACTCATTAATGAATTAAAAGCCATCTTAGCAGATGAAGAGAAAATCCTTGAAATTATCCGAACAGAACTTACGGAAATCAAGGAAAAATACGATAACCCAAGACGTACAACAATTTCTGTAGGCTTCAACAGCATTGAAGACGAAGATTTAATTCCGCGTTCCAATATCGTTATTACGTTAACGAACAAAGGGTATATCAAACGTCTCCCAAGCTCTACGTATCGGTCGCAGCGACGCGGCGGTAAAGGGATTCAAGGGATGGGAACGAGTGAGGATGACTTTGTAGAACAACTGTTTACTACAAATACTCATAATTACATCCTGTTCTTCACGAATAAAGGAAAAGCATACCGATTAAAAGGTTATGAGATTCCGGAATTCGGAAGAACGGCAAAGGGAATTCCTATCATTAACTTGCTGCAGATCGAAAAAGGTGAAACAATCTCTGCGGTAATTCCAGTTGAAGATATGGAAAATGATGAGTTATTCCTTAACTTTATGACGAAGCAAGGAATCACAAAACGTTCAGCATTATCTGCTTATAGCAACATCCGTAAAGGCGGTTTATTTGCCATCAATCTGCGTGATGATGACGAACTGATGGGCGTTCGATTAACAGACGGAACAAAAGACATCATTGTTGGTACGAAACATGGAATGTCTATCCGTTACCAAGAGACTGACGTTCGATCAATGGGTAGAACAGCTACAGGAGTCAAAGCTATCAATCTCGGTGAAGAAGATGCGGTAGTCGGTATGGAAGTGCTGGATGAAACCCAGGATATACTGATCGTTACGGAAAATGGTTACGGAAAACGTACCCCGATGAGCGAATACCGGTTACAATCACGTGGCGGTAAAGGGATTAAGACCGTTAATATCACAGATCGAAATGGTCCGGTAGTTTCATTAAAAACAGTTACCGACGAAGAAGATTTAATGATTATTACGGCCAAAGGGATCATTATCAGAATGAATATCTCAGGCATCTCACAAATGGGACGTAATACACAAGGTGTCAGACTTATGACCATGAAAGAAAGCAATCATGTTGCGACGGTTGCAGTGGTAGAACGTGAAGAAGAAACAGAAGAAGAGTTATTAGACGAAAATGGTGATCCAATCGTAACTGATGAAGCACCTGAAAATGCTGCAGAAGAAGCAACTAACACAGAAGATCCAGAAGACAATAACGAATAATTTCTTAAAAGAGGAAAATGTGTATACATTTTCCTCTTTTTTATTAGTACAATGAAATTATGAATTTTCCAGTAAAAAGGGGCTTTTGTATGAAGATCAAAACGAGTCAGGTTAAAGTTGGTCATATGCTCGTTCAAGATGTATTTTCGATGACTAACGAACCGATCGTCAATAAGAATACCATTTTAAACGAAAATCACCTGCGAGTCCTTATGCGTTTTAATATTGAAGAAATTGATGTGATCAGTGATTCGAACAGTGGGCAGAGCAATCCATCCAGCAGAGTAGCGGTACATTCAGAAACAGCTTCAGCATCTGGAATTGAAACAGCACCAATTAAACTAGCGGAAAAAGAAGATGATCTTTCTTTTCCAGTCACGTATCTTCAAACCGTTAAAAAATATAAGCAGCTTTTTACAAACTGGCAGTCTGGCAGCAGTATCGATATGCTTGATGTACGTCAAGCAGTGCTTCAAATCTTACAAGAAGGAACAAACTTTCCAAGAGAGATGTTATTGCTGCACCAATATGCAACGCGTGATGATTATATCTACCATCATGCTGTATCAGTTGGAATTTTAAGTACGTTTTTAGCCAAAAAACTAAATTACTCCAGTGGTGATTGTATTCAAATCGGACTAGCCGGAGTGCTGTCTGACTGCGGGATGGCAAAAGTACAGCCTAGTTTATTGAAGAAAAGCGGAGCACTTTCACCGAGTGAATTTGATGAGGTAAAGAAACATACGATACACGGCTATAACCTGCTTAAAAAGATTCCATCCATTAAAGAAGGCGTGCTGCTCGGTGTACTGCAGCATCATGAACGAGAAGACGGTTCTGGATACCCTTTAAAAGTACAAAGCATCAAACTGCACCCATTCAGTAAAATACTTGCCGTAGCAGATGTTTATTTGGCTATGACAGCTGAAAGGCCATATCGAAGCAAACAATCTCCTTTTAAAGTGTTGGAAATGATGATGAAAGATCAGTTTGGTAAGTTCGATCATCAAGTTATGCGCGCTTTAATATCGGGTTTATCTACTTTTTCAGTAGGAAGCAAAGTAAAACTGTCCAATAAAGAGATCGGGGAAATCATTTTCATTGAAGAACATTATCCGACACGTCCTATGGTTAAACTCAATAATAATAATGAAATCCTTGCATTAAAAACAAGCAATGATATCTATATAGAGGAGCTTTTATCTTAGGATGAAAGCTTTTCTAATTTAGTGTTGCATTGTATATGTATACGTGATAGACTTATCAAGCTGTCTTAAAGACGGTTTCTTACTTACTTAGTTTAGTAACTTACTAATTTTAAAAAAAGTTATAGAAAGTTATTGACTCTGTCGGTTTAAAGTGGTATATTATTAAAGTCGCTAAGACGAGCGGCAAACAAGTTCTTTGAAAACTGAACAAAAGAAATAGGTAAGGAATTAAGAATTAATTCCGTCAGTTTTAAAAACGAGCAAGACAAACACTTTTATGGAGAGTTTGATCCTGGCTCAGGATGAACGCTGGCGGCGTGCCTAATACATGCAAGTCGAGCGAATGATGAGGAGCTTGCTCCTCAGATTTAGCGGCGGACGGGTGAGTAACACGTGGGTAATCTGCCTGTAAGACGGGGATAACTCCGGGAAACCGGGGCTAATACCGGATAATAAGAAG
>NZ_JAVDWA010000006.1:0-199222 GCF_031457135.1 Fictibacillus barbaricus
TTTTTCGATTTCCGCTCGTATTTTTCGATTTCCGCTCGTATTTTTCGATTTCCGCTCGTATTTTTCGATTTCCGCTCGTATTTTTCGATTTCCGCTCGTATTTTTCGATTTCCGCGTCCAGCGAGTATTAATCTCGCTGAACGCGCAGCCATAAACAGAAAATGACCGGAAAAATCGCCTTTTAAACAATTTTCCCAGTCATTCTTCAACTGATTACCATATTCTTTTCAAGATGATTTTCTATTTCATCCGCTTTATGTGGTTTATAGAGATAGTAGCCTTGACCGCATAAACATCCATTCTCTAACAAACTGTCCACTTGTTCTGCACTTTCAATTCCTTCTGCAATTACATGAAAACCTAGGTTTTGCCCCATATCAATTATCGTTTTAACGATGGCACCGCTTTTTGAGTCAGTCAAAATATCATCAATAAACATTTTATCAATTTTTAGCGTATCCACTGGAAGTTTCCTTAAATAAGTTAAGGATGAATAGCCGGTGCCAAAATCATCGATGGAAATTTTCATTCCTTTTTCTCTTAATCGATGAAGGACAGGCAGTGTTTCTTCCATGCTTTCCATCGTCGTACTTTCTGTAATTTCAAGTTCTAATAAAGATGGAGGAAATTCAGCTTCCGAAAGGATTGCTTCAACTCTATCAATAAATGACTCGTCTAATAGTTGACGAACTGAAATATTAACCGAAATTGTGAGTTCGCTAAAACCTTTTTTGTGCCATACGGCTCCCTGAAGGCAGGCATTTTTTAAAACCCATTCTCCAATCGGTATAATTAAACCCGTTTCTTCAGCAATCGGGATGAAATCAACAGGAGAAACTATACCCTCATCTTCCTTATTCCATCTCAGCAGCGTTTCAACGCCAATAATTTTTCTTGTACAGAGTTCAACTTGCGGTTGATAAACAAGAAATAATTCATTATTGTTCAATGCTTTTCTTAAACCATGCTCCAGGTTTAATCTTCTTTCCATCTTCCCATCTCTTTGTTCAGTGAAAAACTGATAGGTATTCCGCCCTCGCTCTTTTGCTTGATAAAGAGCAGAATCCGCTCTTTTTAATAGAGTTTCACTATCAAAGCCGTTACCCGGATAAAGACTGATTCCAATACTAGGTGTAATGAATACTTCTTGTCCGCTTAATAGAAAAGACTTTGTAAAGGATGCAATCAGCTCTTCTGCGATTTTTATCACTTCATTTTTAGATTTGAAATCCATCAGCAGAAGGAACTCATCACCACTTCTTCTAAAGACCTCGCCTTTTTCGCCAAGAGTATTTTTAAGCAAGCCAGCAACCTGCTGCAGGAGCAAATCACCGAAACTATGTCCAAGTGTGTCGTTTAGGACATTAAAACGGTCCAGATCTAAATAAAATAAAGCTAGATTATTTTGTATGTAACTCGCTTCTTTCAACTTCTCATCAATTCTCTTTTTAAAACCGTTACGGTTAGGCAATCCCGTTAATTCATCGTAATAAGCCATATGTTCGATCGTCATTTCAGCACGTTTCCGTTCGGTAATGTCAATTAAAATCGAGTTGAAATCAATCAGTTCCTTTTGTTCATTTAAAAAAGGAATCCCTCTGTCATGAATCCATCTAATTTCTCCGTCAGGTCTGATGATTCTGTACTCGCTAGTCGCGACAATTCCGTTTTCAATGTCATTAGCCCTTTTTATCACAACATCCATATCATCCGGATGTATGACCTTTTTCCATAAATCAGCGTCATCATAAAAAGCTTTCAACGGGTATCCATACAGTTTTTCAATACCTGCAGTGATAAGGAGTTTGTCAGCCTTTAGGTTATGTGACCAGATGGCAACATCGATACTGTCAAAAATATTTTGCAGTTTCGTGTTGCTCGTTTTCAGTTGGCTGAATGTTTGTTTATGCTTTTGAATTTCCTGTTCCAAGTTTACTGAATACACATCTTTACGGTTCAGTATTTTATAAACAAATATTGCTCCTGCTATAGATATGACAATATTGAGCATATAAAACATATAGAATTGGCTGTAGATTAACCCTATTGTACCCGCAATCTGAACGCTGAATAGCATTGCAGAGATGTTTATCCATTTCTTCGTATTAGAGTGTCTTGATTCCATGTTTGCCTCCAGGGTCATAAAGGTATATCCTTTTTATCGGTTAACCCCTCACATACTTTACTTTTACTTACAAAAAAATCCCCTCTACTCATTAAATGAACAGAAGGGATTTTCTTAATCCTGCTTATACGCCAGCATTCCGCCAGACATATTTATCACTTTATATCCTTTATCCTGCAAAAAGAGTGCTACGTTCTCACTTCTTCTGCCTGATCGGCAAATGATAATGTGTTCTTCATTTTTATCAATTTCATCCAATCGTTCTGGAATTTCTCCCATTTTAATATGCTTTGCTTCCGAAATCTTTCCTTCTGCAATTTCTTCGTCTTCACGCACATCAATTAACGAAATTTTCTTGCCTTCTCTTAAAAGACTTTTTACTTCGGATGGGGATATTTCTTTTAATTCATAATCCATGAAATGTACCTCCTTTAGTTAGCTACGATATTAACAAGTTTACCTGGAACAGTAATTACTTTTCGAATTGTTTTTCCTTCGATACTTTGTCGTACCATCTCTTCTTTAAGAGCAGCTTGCTCCATATCCTGGCCATTAATGTTTGCTGGAATTGTCAATTTTGCTTTTAATTTCCCATTTACTTGTACGACGATTTCAACTTCATTTTCAACAAGCTGTGCTTCATCCCATACTGGCCAAGATTCATATGCGATACTTGACGCTCCGCCTAGTTTCTCCCAAAGTTCCTCACAAATATGAGGTGCAATCGGTGAAAGCATTTTTACAAACCCTTGGATCAGCGTCTTAGGAAGTACTTCTTGTTTATTCGCATCGTTTATAAATACCATAAGCTGCGAAATCGCAGTATTGAATCGCAATGCTTCAAAGTCTTCTGTAACTTTTTTAACGGTGATATGATACAGACGATTGAACGAATCAGATCCTTTAGCATCCTGGATCGCAGGATTCAACCCTTCTCCGTTTTCTGTTACTAACAATCGCCAAACACGGTCAAGGAATCTTCGTGCACCGTCAAGTCCAGTTGTGCTCCAAGCGATTGAGGCATCAAGAGGTCCCATGAACATTTCATACAGTCTTAATGTATCGGCACCATGGCTTGCTACAATTTCGTCTGGGTTAACAACGTTTCCTTTTGACTTACTCATCTTTTCGTTGCCCTCTCCAAGGATCATCCCTTGGTTGAACAAACGCTGAAACGGTTCTTTAGTTGGGACAACACCTAGATCGTAAAGCACTTTATGCCAGAATCTTGCATACAGAAGATGCAATACAGCATGTTCCGCTCCACCAATATACATATCCACCGGCAGCCAATGATTCAATTTTTCTTTTGAAGCCAGTTCTTCACTGTTTTTTGGATCGATATATCTTAAGTAATACCAGCAGCTGCCCGCCCATTGAGGCATTGTATTCGTTTCACGGCGGCCCTTTTTACCTGTAACCGGATCAACGACATTTACCCAATCTTCTACATTTGCAAGCGGTGATTCACCTGTCCCAGATGGTTTAATTTCCTTAACAATCGGAAGAACAAGAGGAAGCTCTTTTTCATCTACAGCTGTCATTGTGCCATCTTCCCAATGAATGATCGGAATCGGCTCGCCCCAATAACGCTGACGGGAGAAAAGCCAGTCGCGAAGTCGATAAGTAATCTTCTTCTCGCCTTTATTGTTTTCAACAAGCCATGCATTCATTTTTTCGATAGCATCCGCTTTTGACATTCCATTCAGGAAGTCAGAATTCACATGTTCCCCATCGCCTGTGTATGGCTCTTCAGCAACGTTCCCGCCTGATACGACTTCCACAATAGGGAGTTCGAACTTCACGGCAAACTCATGATCTCTCTCATCATGTCCAGGAACTGCCATGATTGCGCCCGTTCCATAGCTTGCTAATACATAGTCTGCAATCCAGATCGGAAGTTTAGCGCCAGTAACCGGGTGTATCGCATATGCACCAGTAAACACACCGGATTTTTCTTTATTCAATTCCGTTCTTTCCAAATCGGACTTTGTTTCTACCTGGTTTTTATAATTCGTTACCGCTTCACGCTGATCATCGGAAACGATTGTTTCGACCAATTTGCTTTCAGGAGCAAGCACAAGGTATGTTGCACCAAAAAGTGTGTCAGGTCTTGTTGTAAATACCGTAATTTTATCTGAATGTCCATCAATATCAAAATGAACTTCCGCACCTTCAGAACGGCCGATCCAGTTGCGCTGCATATCTTTCAAGCTTTCTGGCCAATCCAGTTCATTCAAATCTTCAAGCAATCTGTCAGCATACGCAGTAATTTTAAGCATCCATTGTCTCATAGGCTTACGGACAACCGGATGACCTCCGCGTTCACTTTTACCGTCGATTACTTCTTCATTTGCAAGCACTGTTCCTAGCGCTTCACACCAGTTAACGGGCACTTCATCAACATAAGCAAGACCCTTTTTGTACAACTGGATAAAAATCCATTGCGTCCATTTATAGTAATCCGGATCTGTTGTATTCACTTCACGATCCCAGTCATATGAAAATCCAAGCTCTTTGATCTGTCTCTTAAATGTACTGATGTTTTGTTTTGTAAACTCGGCTGGATCGTTCCCTGTATCAAGTGCATATTGTTCAGCAGGAAGACCGAATGCATCCCAGCCCATTGGATGAAGGACATTATAGCCTTGCATCCGTTTCATTCGTGAAAGGATATCTGTTGCTGTGTATCCTTCTGGATGGCCGACATGAAGTCCAGCTCCTGATGGGTATGGAAACATATCTAGTGCATAAAATTTTTGTTTGTCATATTCTTCTTTGGTTTGGAACGTTTTATTTTCCTCCCAAAAATGCTGCCATTTTTTCTCGATCGTTTTGTGGTTATAATACATAACCGATCCTCCTTCATAGACCCTTTATAATAAAACAAGGCTGTTTTCTTAAGCTTTGTTGCTCTTGAAAGTAGTTAATTTCCGCTCTTTGGACTCGCTTTCCGCAGGGTGTGCGGTGCTAGAGGAAGTAATTGTGCTCCTGCGTCTGCAAGTATAACTATCGAAGCAGGCTTCCTCGTCGCATGCCTTGCAAGATGAATATTCACGTGGCTGGCACGCTCTGCGATATTGAGTGGTCTCACCTGTCCCACTGATCCTGCAGGAATCTCGTCCTTTCGCTCCAATTAACATTTCAATGAAGAACTTAACCAAATTTCTCTCCATAGCAACATTCTTTTAGAAAAGAGCTTTAAACAAATAAAAAACCTTCCACCCCTAATAAAAATTAGGGACGAAAGGTTAGATCACAATTTTTAGAACCTGCCGCGGTACCACCCTGATTAACGTAAAAATCACGTTCTCTCAAAACAAACCTTAACGCGGCGGGACGGCAAGTATTACTTGATTCACACTTGCAACTAAAGGGTGAGTTCAAAAAAGTCCGGGTTGACTCGCAGCTTCCGTCAACTCTCTAGTGCTCCATTCTCTTTTTACTATTCCCTATCATCGTTATTGACGAATAAGTAGATGTTAATTTGTATTTTATGAATTCTTCACGAAAATGTCAAGGCTGTTTCACTTATATTTACCTATTTTTTCCTAATATAAACCATTAAACCGATACTGGATTTATAACTTCATTTTGCTTTTTGTTTATTTGAAGGTTTCTACTATAAATCCCTGTCAAGATAAAGGCAAAAACGAGTAAACCGATAGACGTCTTAAACAGTATATCCATATTAAACAAATCCGTAATCGTTCCACCAAACAAGGGACCTATCATTCTCCCTCCTGTTGCAGTACTGTTCACTACTCCTTGGTAAAAACCCGCTCTTCCTGCCGGTGCCAGCTCTGAAGCAATGGTCGGCACCCCTGGCCAGACAAGCATTTCTCCAATAGTCAGGATAATCATTGAAACTAGGAATCCATTAAAGCTATGTGCATTACCAACAATCACAAATGAGACAACAAAAATAACATAGCCTGTCAGGATCTGAGAGGTCGTTGTGGTCAGCCACTTTTTCAAAAACACATGAACCACTGGCTGCCCCAGTACGATTAAAAGTCCGTTCACCGTCCATAATAAACTATACATTTTCAAACTGACACCCATACTTTGTGTATACGCGGCAATTGTGGATTGCCATTGAACATAACTGATCCACGCAAGTAAGTAGCCTCCACAAAGGATTAGCAACGCTTTAAATGCTGGTTTATTATGAATACGGCGTTTTTGCGTAAATACAGTTTCCACACTCGTTTCTTCTTTCGTTCCTAGGTCTTTGAAGCCAAAGAACACAATGATCAAAAACGAAAATGACAATGCGGAACTGCTAATAAAGGAGATCGTAAAAGAATAAGACGCAGCAAGTCCCCCAAGTGCAGCACCTAGTGCAACTCCTGCATTTTGTGCAATATAAATACGGTTAAATGCCTTCCTGCCGCCTTCTTTCCACATCGTACCGGCTAGGGCATACATGGACGGAAATACAATCCCCATACCAAGTCCCATGAACACTAGCAGAATACTATAAGACCAAAAATCATGAAACCACACAAGCAGTAATGATGTACTGAATGAAATGAGAACGCCCAGCAAAATCGTTCGGTATCCCCCATAGCGGTCAAACAATAAACCGCCTGCCAGATTTCCAATAACACCCGCTCCAGAATTTAATAGAAGGACAATCCCAGCTATCGTTAAAGATTTACCTAAATGCTCGTGCATAAAAATTGTATTGATCGGCCAAAGAAAACTCGACCCTGTAACATTAAGTGCCATTCCAATAATAAGCAGCCACACTTTCGCTGGCATATTGATTCCCCCGCTTACAATGATGTCTATAATTCCTTCTGTATTTTAGTCCTTTTCACTTAATTTTACAATCCTAATAAACCACTAAGCTCCATAGCGCCGCTCACGTGAAAATGCTACAATGCTATATGGTGCTCATCACCGAAAAAAAGGAGTGAACATGATGGCACATTTGACTGAAATACCACCCTACTTTGGGGATAAAAGATATTACACCTGGAACCAGCATTTAAAATCGCATTTTGGTGAAAAAATAATAAAAGTTCCATTAGATGGGGGATTTGACTGCCCCAACCGTGACGGTAAAGTAGCACATGGCGGCTGTACCTTCTGTTCTCAAAGCGGATCAGGTGATTTTGCAGGTGATCGGCGAGACGATATTATTACCCAGTTCAACACCGTAAAGGACCGTATGAACCTTAAATGGAAAAAAGGAAAATATCTTGGTTACTTCCAAGCGTTCACGAACACATATGCTCCCGTTGAGAAACTTAGAGAATTGTATGAAACAGTTCTTGAGCAAGATGATGTTGTTGGACTTTCGATTGCGACACGCCCTGACTGTTTGCCCGATGATGTTGTAGAGTATTTAGCAGATTTAAACAAACGTACTTATCTTTGGATCGAACTCGGTCTTCAAACAGTACATGAACGGACAGCGATGCTGATTAATCGTGCGCATGACTATGAAACGTATGTAGAAGGTGTTAATAAGCTGCGCAAACATAATATTCGAGTATGCTCCCATATCATTAACGGACTTCCTTTGGAAACACCTGAAATGATGATGGAAACGGCACGGGAAGTTGCGAAGCTCGATGTCCAGGGAATCAAGATCCATTTATTGCATCTATTAAAGAAAACACCCATGGTTAAACAGTATGAGCAGGGAATGCTGGAATTCCTTGATTTTGACACATATGTGAAACTTGTATGTGATCAATTGGAAGTCATACCGCCTCATATGATGATTCACCGGTTAACTGGTGACGGACCTCCTGACTTATTAGTCGGTCCAATGTGGAGTTTAAATAAATGGAAAGTATTAAATTCGATCGAAGCTGAACTTAAGCGAAGAGACAGCTTTCAAGGCAAATTTTATCAAACTGTAAAGGAGCAATCATTATGATTTTAGAAGGTGTACTCCCTTTTGCCAGAACGCTGTTGCGAACTTTTAGCAATCCGGGAGACCTTGTGATCGATGCTACATGCGGCAATGGACATGATACATTATTTTTATCAAAACGAGTTGGAAAAGAAGGCAAGGTTTTCGCTTTTGATATTCAGGAAAAAGCCATTCAAAAATCTCAAAAAAGATTAATGGACAATGAAGCTGATGCCAATGTGACTTTTTTTCATGCCTCACATGATACTATAGCGGAGCTTCTTCCTAACACTGTTTCTGGCAAAATAGCAGCAGCTATCTTTAATCTTGGTTACCTGCCTGGAAGTGATAAATCAATCACAACTACAGGGACATCAACCATTCGTGCGATCGAGCAATTGCTGGAATTGCTTAAAATAGAGGGTGTCATAGTCCTCGTAATTTATCACGGACATGACGAAGGGAAGCGCGAAAAAGAACTGGTTATGAATTTTGTTGAAAACTTGGATCAAACGCAAGCACACGTATTAAGATATGACTTTATCAATCAAAAAAATGATCCGCCCTTTGTCGTTGCAATCGAAAAAAGAGGCTGAATTCAACTCATAAAGTTGGTTCAGCCTCTTTTTTTCATTTCTAAAGGCATTTGGAATTTTGTTGTTCTTGGAAGAGGTTGATCTCCATTTCAGGATGCTCGCTTTCCGCGGAGGGAGAAGTGAGCTAGGTTGAAAGACATATGAAGTACTTGCTCCTGCGTCTGCAAGAAACGCTATCGAAACGGGCTTCCTCGTCGCATGCCTTGCAAGGAGAATACTCAGGTAACAGGCACGCACCTTGCACTCCAATCAACCTGTCCATGAAGAGAATTAACTAAATGATCCAAAAGCAACAATCTTTTAGCTAAAAGTATATCAAGAAAGGGAAGGTTTTATTTTTTGATAGAGCTTACGGTTTACGTAAAAGAAGTAACTTGTCGCACCGCCTACTTTTACTAGCTTTGATGCCATCTGTTTAATGACAGGTGATTCCGAAACTTTTTTGTCAGCTAAATAGATTCCTAATAGCCCCCTCTGTATAAGACGGTGAAATTTTGAATTTGGCAGCTTGGCACAGCTTTTTTCTGCCTTTTTAGCAAAGTAGATCATGCGTTCAAGCATATGCTGTTCATTTTGGTAATACGTACAAAAGTTTAAGTCCCCTTCTAGCTTGTCTTCATCTTGATCGATAAAATAATCCAGCAAAATATGTAGTCCTTGAAGCCAAGGAAAATAGCCTTTTTTTATAGCGGCGGCTGACTCTTTCGTGAAATTCCCTTGAAAAGCATAACTTACTAAACAAAAGATTCCTAAAGTTGATCCAGCACAAGCCGAAAACTCATACCAAGTAATATCCGGCAAAATAGACTGATACTCCTCAAACCAGCTGATCAGCCGGGGTTCACGTTCATGCACTACAACATGCTTGTGAACTTGTAAATCACAATAAATTTCGGCAAGACCAATAAGCTCTTTCGCAATATTTGGATATGCTTTTATTTCAGATAAAACACTTTGACAAGTTAATACAAGGCTCGCCAGATAACCACCGTCATCTTGCTCTTCTCTATATCGGTAATAATTTTCCGGTACTGCTCCCGGAGTCAGAGCATGAAACATACTCTCATGAAGCGCTCGGAAATCCTTTTCGTTGAGCGATGTACTTCGGTCACAAAGATTATCTAAATAATCACTGATCGTTTGATAAGCCACTACAAAGGTCATCGCTTTTTTTTGGTGAGGTCCTGCCAGCAAAGTCAAGATGGCTCCCCCTTCACAGTGGAACATTTTATCAGAGATGCTGTTAAGTGCCTGCTGTCTCAATTCAGGGTTGGGGATTAATTTTGCTTTTTCACGCCAGTTGTTGAGCAGCATGCCAACTGCCGGAAAAACATTTTTATAAACGGAATACATTAATCCCCAAGGATGGACCGGAACTTTGTTCATGTCAGTGCTCCTTTTGTGTCGTTCTTTACTTACCTTTATCCTTTATTGACTTCACTATGCAATAATAAAAATCTTTTTACATAATCAAATACTTGATCACGTTCTGGTTCATTTAATACTTCATGGTAGAGAGAGGGGAATTCTTTATACCATTTTTCTTCAAGGTTTACACCGTTAAACCATTGTTTCACGGTCTCCTTATCTACGATTAAATCGTCTCCTGCCTGTAAAAGTAATAATGGCAAGTTCGGAAACTTTTTATAATGATCAAACACATACTTCATGGATGCTGTTAGTTCTCTATACCATCTCACTGATACTTTTTTTACGATGAGTTTATCTTCCTTATCCCGTACACGAATTTCTTCATTACGAGTAGCACTGCCTTCTGGCAGACCGGTAGCAAGTCGAACTCCAGGCGCCAATTTATTTAATAATACGGAAAGAACTTCTTTTCCTTTTGAAGTTTGATGTGACAATCCGAGACATGGTGATGATAGAATTAATGCTTTTATAGAGAGTTTCTTCTCCATCAGCGTTCGTATGACAGCCAAACCTCCCATGCTGTGACCGAGAATGTATACAGGCAGACCGAACTTATGTGCTTCAGCCACCCAGTTTTCAATCGTGAAAATGTATTCATCAAACGCATCGATATGCCCTCTGCGTCTCGTTGTTGTGCCCTGTCCAGGAAGATCACCAGAGACACAATGAAAACCCGCTGCATTAAATTGTTGGATCACCCAATCATATCTTCCATGATGTTCGTTTGCGCCGTGTACAACCACTACTGTACCTATGGCTTCCTGGTTCGTTGTCCATTTCCACATATAATCACCCTCTTTTTTAAAAATAGCTATTTTCGTAAACTTTGTTGCCCTTGACCCTTGGAAGTGGTTGATTTCCGTTCCAGGTGCTCGCTTTCCGCGGGGCTGGCGGTGAGCCACATTCGTAACGTTTCACTTTTAAGTGTCTCACCTGCCCGCCAGTCCCGCAGGAGTCTCCCACCTTACACTACAACCAACTATTCAAAGAAGACATTAAAAAAGATTTAATAGCAACAATCTTTTAGAAAAGAGCATTTAAATTTCAATATAAAAAAAACGGAATAATTTGCTACACTATAGTTAACTAAAAGATAACAGGAAGTGAAACTATGATATATCCTTATCAAGATAAAAAACCGAAAATTTCTGAAACTGCTTTTATTGCAGATTATGTAACCATTACAGGTGATGTTCAAATCGGCGAATACTCTTCGATCTGGTTCAACACATCCATACGTGGAGATGTTTCCCCTACAATCATCGGAAACTATGTAAACGTTCAAGATAACTCTGTTTTACACCAAAGTCCAAACAAGACTCTTCACATTAAAGATGGTGTCACGATCGGCCACAGTGTTATTCTGCACAGCTGTACAATTGAAGAGAACGCACTGATTGGTATGGGTTCTTTAGTGCTTGATGGCGCACAAATCGGTGAAGGTGCTTTTATCGGAGCAGGCAGTCTTGTACCTCCTGGGAAAGTAATCCCTCCCCACACGCTGGCGTTCGGCAGACCCGCAAAGGTAATTCGTGAATTAAATGACGATGATATTCAAGATATGGATCGTATACGCCGGGAATATTACGAAAAAGGTCAATACTATAAGTCTCTTCAGCCTAAGCGTTAAATTCAATTAAGTTACCATCTGGATCACTAACATAAACTTGATGCCATTCTGTTTTATTGATTTCTTTATTGAGATATGGGATTTTATGATGATCAAGAATCTGCAATAATTTTCCCATGTCTTTTACACGGACGGCAAAATGTCCGTCTCTGCTATCGATTTGTGTTGTGTTTCTTCGAGCTTTCCCCTCAGGATATTGTATAAGATGCAATTGAGTATTCCCAATATCATACCAAACGCCTGGAAAATCAAATTGAGGGCGTTTTTTGTTTTGTTTAAATCCTAAAATGCCTTCGTAAAAATACAATGATTCTTTCAAATTTGTCACTAAAACGGACACATGATGTATCCCTTCATACATAAGCCGCTCACCTCATTTAAAGAATGATTTGCCCATTATTTTACCATAGTCAAACAAAAATTGAGATGATTAAGTCATGATAACCTGTTCATTGTGAATAGCATAGATAGAAGACCCTTAGGAAAGGATGGTTTTATTCTGATGAATCGGTACACAAACACAAAATCATACGTGCCTTATCACAGCCCTTTTGATCCTTGTCCCCCGATCGGTGAAAAATTTTACTCGACTCCCCCCAATTTATATATGGGATTTCAGCCTTATGACCTGCCGCAGTTTTCTCCAAAAGAAGCGTTAAAAAAAGGAACTCTCTGGCCTGCGTTTTATGATTATTACGAAAATCCGTACGCAAGAAGGAGGTAATGACATTGCAGCAAACGTTGCCTGAAGAATTTTATCAGTGGATGGAAGAACTTCAAGCGGTTGATTTCGTGCTTGTAGAACTTACTCTGTATTTAGACACACATCCACAAGATTCAAATGCCGTACAACAATTCAACCAATTCGCCCAGCAACGTAAAAAGATAAAACGAGCCATTGAATCCAAGTATGGTCCACTCCAGCAGTATGGTAATAGCTATTCTGGAATGCCATGGAATTGGAACAGCGGACCTTGGCCGTGGCAGATTTAAATGAGGAGGTAGCCATAGATGTGGATCTACGAAAAAAAGCTTCAATATCCCGTAAAAGTATCGACTTGTAATCCTACACTTGCCAAGTATTTAATCGAGCAATATGGCGGGGCTGATGGAGAATTGGCAGCAGCATTAAGATACTTAAATCAAAGATACTCGATTCCTGACAAAGTAATCGGACTGCTCACAGATATTGGAACAGAAGAATTCGCTCATCTTGAAATGATTGCCACCATGATTTATAAATTAACAAAGGATGCCACTCCAGAACAGTTAAAGAATGCCGGCATTGATGCTCATTACGCAAATCATGATAGCGCCATCTTTTATCATAATGCAGCGGGTGTTCCTTTTACAGCAAGTTATATTGCAGCAAAAGGGGATCCAATCGCTGATTTATATGAAGACATAGCTGCTGAAGAAAAAGCACGTGCTACTTATCAGTGGATCATCAACCTATCTGATGATACTGATTTAAATGATTCACTCCGTTTTTTAAGAGAGAGGGAAATTATTCACTCCCAGCGTTTTAGAGAAGCCGTTGAAATTTTAAAAGAAGAAAGAGACCGGAAAATATTCTTTTAAGTGAAGTTAACGAATGCGGCAATTGATAAGTTTAAACAATATTTACAAGCCATTAATCTCCCCCTAACATTTAGGAACTATGATTGTAGTGACTACATTGAATAGGAGGGGATTTTTATTATGACAAAAGTGATCGGTTGGCTTTATGAAAGAGAGTGTACGATTTTTCGTCAAATAAATGGAAGAACACATAACTCGTTAGACCGATTTTTTTCAATATGGACACATCTAGGCGGAGCGACTTTTACCATTTCAACGGCTCTCATCCTTATAATTGCTCTTCCTGACCATTTAAAATCTTGGGGATTCGTATGTTTATTGTCATTGGCGCTTAGTCATATCCCTGTATCGATCGTCAAAAAAATATATCCGCGTAAACGGCCTTACTTATCCCTCCCAGATACAATCACTGGAGATAATCCATTAAAAGATCACTCGTTTCCTTCAGGTCACACTACTGCCATCTTCTCTATAGTGACGCCTTTAATCGTATTAGACCCTTTTATCGGCGTGTTTTTATTAGTTGGAGCACTATTAGTAGCCATATCACGTATGTATTTGGGATTACATTATCCTACTGATGTCATTGCAGGTATGATTCTTGGTATAAGTTCCAGTTTTCTTTCTTTTTTCTTAGTAAATGAAATGATAATGCCTTATTTTCATTAAAAAAGGCTGTTTTCGGATACTTTGTTGCTTTTGAAAGTAGTTGATTTCCGTTTCAGGATGCTCGCTTTCCGCGGGGCGTGCGGTATTCGAGGAAGTAAGTGTGCTCCTGCGTCTGCAAGCATAACTTCGAAGCTGGCTTCCTCGTCGCATGCCTTGCAAGGAGAATATTCAAGTGGTTGGCACGCTACGCGACATTGAATGGTCTCTTCTGTCCCACTGATCCCGCAGGAGTCTCGCACCTTGCACTCCAATCAACTTATCAATGAAGTCTCTTTACAAAAAATTACCTAAGAGCAAAAATCTTTTAGAAAAGAGCTTTAAAAAAGACATATCCGCTTAAAATATAGGGGTGAAAATTTATATTTCCTCGTTCGGCCAATATAAACGAAAGAAAAGCAGACACTCCGAAGAGGTCTGCTTTTTAACATGATTAGATATTTGCTTGCTTTTTAAGCTCTTCAGCTTTATCCGTTTGCTCCCAAGGAAGCTGGATATCTGTGCGGCCAAAGTGACCGTATGCAGCTGTTTGCTTGTAGATTGGACGACGAAGGTCAAGCATCTTGATGATTCCTGCTGGACGAAGGTCGAAATTGTTACGAACAAGTTCAACAAGAACTTCTTCAGATACTTTACCCGTTTCAAAAGTATTAACTGCGATTGATACAGGCTGTGCTACACCGATTGCATAAGCAAGCTGAACTTCAACTTTGTCAGCAAGACCTGATGCTACAATGTTTTTCGCAACGTAACGTGCAGCGTAAGCAGCAGAACGGTCAACCTTTGTAGCATCCTTACCAGAGAATGCTCCACCACCATGACGCGCATATCCGCCGTAAGTATCAACGATGATTTTACGTCCTGTAAGACCAGCATCACCTTGAGGTCCGCCGATTACGAAACGTCCTGTTGGGTTGATGAAGTATTTCGTGTTCTCATCGATTAATTCTGCAGGAACTACTGGAAGAATCACTTTTTCTTTTACATCTTTTTGAATTTCTTCTAATGTGTTTTCAGGGTGGTGCTGAGTTGAAATAACGATTGTGTCGATACGTACTGGCTTATCGTTTTCATCGTACTCAACCGTTACTTGTGTTTTACCATCAGGGCGCAAGTAAGGAATTTCTTCGCTCTTACGTACTTCCGTTAGGCGGCGAGAAAGTTTGTGTGCAAGTGAGATTGGAAGTGGCATAAGCTCTTCCGTTTCGTTGCACGCAAATCCAAACATTAAACCTTGGTCTCCTGCTCCGATTGCTTCGATTTCAGCATCTGTCATAGATCCTTCACGTGCTTCCAGTGCTTGGTCTACACCCATCGCGATATCAGCTGATTGCTCATCGATTGAAGTCAGAACTGCACATGTTTCAGAATCAAATCCGTATTTTGCACGGTCATAACCGATTTCTTTAATTGTTTCACGAACTACTTTCGGAATGTCAACGTATGTTGAAGTTGTGATTTCACCCGCTACAAGCACAAGACCTGTCGTAACTGATGTTTCACATGCTACACGGGCATTTGGATCATTTGCTAAAATCTCATCTAGGATCGCATCTGAAATTTGGTCACAGATTTTATCTGGATGCCCTTCTGTAACAGATTCAGATGTAAATAAACGACGACTTACTTTTTTGGACAATTGAATATCCTCCCTTTATCTACTTTCAATGATACGGTACTTTATTCTATTTATTTGCATACTTAATGTTCTTCGCCTGTAAAATGGCATAAAAAAAGCCCTTCCCTGTTTGACGAATTCAATCACGAGGAAAAGGTTTAAATACATATGCCTTCAACCTCTTATTTTCCAAGGTAATACACCTTGCAGGTTAGCACCTTTTCATTCATGAGGATGTCAGTTCATCCACCGAAATGTCGGTTGCTGGGTTTCATAGGGCCTGTCCCTCCACCTACTCAGAATAAGAGTAGCCGTTCTCGGAATATGATAGCGTAATGATCCTAAGCTGTCAATAGAAACTAGCTTTAAAACTGTTTATTCCTTATTATATAGAGAGAAGAAGTTATCAAGATTTTTGTAACCGTATTCAATATGATGGAAATTGTACATTTTTATCATTTAATTTTGAGTATTAAGAACTTTTTTGAAACCCTTTCATAAAATAGTATACATTATTTAAGTTAATGTGTTATACTAATTTACGAATATATCACTCTAGAATAAAGGATGGTACTGTCTGATATGAATACATTGGAATTTACGACAACTTTAAATGAGCTTGTGACTCGTCAATCGACTCACCTGAATTTACCTGTCCCGGTACTAGTTGAAAAATCGTTAACACGTAAAGAAGGCATACTAACTTCTACAGGTGCACTTCGAGCAACTACTGGCAAATATACAGGACGGTCACCAGAAGACAAATTTATCGTTGAAGACGCCTCCGTAAAAAAACTCATTGATTGGGGAAAAGTAAATAAACCTTTTTCACCCGAAAATTTCGATAAATTATACAAAAAAGTACTTCAATACTTAGGAACCAAAGAAGAATTATTCACATTCAAAGGTTTCGCAGGAGCAGACAAAGAATACCGCCTTCCTATTCAAGTAGTTAACGAATACGCTTGGCATAATTTATTTGCACACCAGATGTTCGTACGACCAAATGAAAGCGAATTGGCTGGACACGAGGCTGAATTCACAGTTGTATCAGCACCTGGCTTTCAAGCAAATCCAGCAGAAGATGGCACGAACTCTGAAACATTTATTATTATTTCGTTTGAAAAACGCATCGTATTGATCGGTGGAACAGAATATGCTGGCGAAATCAAAAAGTCCATCTTCTCTGTTATGAACTTCATGCTTCCCGAAAGAGGAATTCTTTCCATGCATTGTTCTGCCAACGTTGGCAACGAAGGCGATGTCGCATTATTCTTCGGTCTTTCAGGAACTGGGAAAACAACATTATCAGCAGATCCTAACCGCAGACTAATTGGTGATGATGAGCATGGATGGGCGAACACTGGCGTGTTCAATATCGAAGGCGGATGCTACGCAAAAACAATCGACCTATCTTATGAAAAAGAACCACAGATCTGGAACGCGATCCGTTTTGGAAGTGTTTTAGAAAACGTGATGCTTGATGAAGAATCAAGAATCGCCGATTATAAAGATTCTACATTAACGGAAAACACACGTGCAGCATACCCGGTTGACGCGATTCCAAATGTCATTCAGCCAAGTGTCGCTGGACATCCCAATACAATTATATTTTTAACAGCTGATGCATTTGGCGTGCTGCCTCCAATCAGTAAGTTAACGAAAGAACAAGCGATGTATCATTTCCTTTCTGGCTACACGAGTAAACTTGCCGGAACAGAAAGAGGCGTTACTTCACCGCAAGCTACTTTTTCAACATGTTTTGGAGCTCCATTCCTGCCGCTGCCAGCAACAGTATATGCAGAAATGCTTGGTAAGAAAATCGACCAGCATAATGTTCAAGTATACCTTGTCAACACGGGATGGTCTGGCGGAGAATATGGCGTCGGAAAACGTATGAACCTTGGCTATACACGTGCAATGGTGCAAGCTGCACTTGAAGGTGAACTTACATCTGTTGAAACTGTTGTAGATCCGGTATTCGGACTGCACATTCCAACACATTGCCCTGGCGTTCCTGATCAAGTTCTTCAACCGAAGAAAACTTGGGAAAACCAAGATCAATACGACGTTAAAGCAAAAGAACTGGCTGCAAAGTTCAAAGCTAACTTTGAAAAATTCAAAGCCGTGTCACCTGAAATCAAGCAGGCTGGGCCACTAGCTTAAAACTTAACAAGAAACTCCTTCAATTTTGAGAAGGAGTTTTTTTATTGGATAATTTTAGAAAAAACACTTGCAAAGTGACATCTGTGTCAGTTATAATAATGACATGGATGTCACTTTATATTTAGGAGCTGATTTTGTGGAACATGCTTCAGAAAAATTATTAAAAAGCAAACCTTATCAATATTTAATTTCTGCCCAATTGATTTCAAACCTTGGTGACTGGCTTTCTATTCTAGCCGTCTTCACGCTAGTCGGACTAAAATGGGAAGCTACACCACTTCAAATCTCATTCATCATGTTGTCACTTGCCTTACCAATGACCATTCTCGGTCCGATTTCAGGAGTATTTGCAGATCGGTGGGAAAGAAAGTACATTATGATTGTTGCAGATGCGGCTCGAAGCGTTATTATTTTCGGTCTCGTCTTTGCAACAGAACTATGGCACATATATGCATTATTAATTGGTCTAGGTTTATTTTCGACAGTTTTTAATCCTGCAAAAAATGGGAAATTAAAAGAAATTGTTCCAGATCATCACATGCAGCAAGCTACTTCCGTAAGCTCCGTGATTGAAAATGGCACAAAAATTATCGGTCCTGCCTTGAGCGGTTTTCTTCTTACTTTATGGAGTTTCAATATTATTTTCATACTGGATGCTTTATCATTCCTTCTCTCCGCACTTCTTTTACTTAACATTCCAACCAATACATCAAGAACAATGAATAATGAAATGACGACTGAGAGAACAGAAAACAACTTTGTCAAAGAATTACTCGAAGGGTTTACATTTATTAAAAGCCTTCCCATTATTTTTTATGGCACTCTCTTAATGGCTATCACCATGTTTGTGATTCAAATGTCCGATTCACAGTTTGTTACACTATTTAGAGAGCTTGAAGACTCTTCACCCAAAATACTCGGTACTGTTATGACTGCATCTGGTGCTGGATTCTTAGTTAGTGGTCTCATTTTGAGTAAGTACGAGATCAAAAAAGCAATCAACGCAATGGCTGCAGGCATTTTTGTATTAGGATTAGGATTTTTCAGTCTTGCGCTGCTGACAGACATGAACCTTGCTGCACCAATGATCTGGGCTCCTGCTGTTACTTTTTTAGCGTGTATTGGGGCGGGTTTGGTTTTTATTCCTTTTCAATCAAACGTAATGAAGGAAACCCCTTCCGATATGAGCGGACGTACACTTGGTACGATCGGAAGCGTCATGATGTTCGCTTCTCTAATCGGACCGCTTGCCGGTGGTGTCCTCGCAAACATATTCGGTGTAATCCCGATTTTCATCTGTACTTCTAGTGGATTGTGCCTAATAAGTGTGTTAGCTTTTATTCTAAGAGCACAGTTCGAAGCAAAAAAAGGAGAGCCATATGTCACCGAAAGTAACGGAGAGTCACAAAGAAGAGCGGAAGCGTAATATTCTTGATGCAGCAAAGAAGATTTTTAAAAAGAAAGGGTACGAAGCCTTTGTCATGCAGGATGTTATTGATGCAGTAGACTTAAGCAGAGGTGGAGTATACTCCTATTTTTCCAATAAAGAAGATTTATTTCTATCTATTTTAGAGTCTATGAACGAAGCTTATGAGAATGAATTAAATGAATTTGCCAAAAAACCTTCCATATGGGAAGCACTTAAGGATGAGTTTGAGGGATATAAAAATATGAAGGACGATGAAGATGCTTTTAGTGCCGTCCAGATCGAATATTTTTTAATTAATAGACGCGCTCCTCAAAAAACAGAGTACTTTAATGATCGATATCGGTTTGCGATTGCACAACTAGTTAACATGTTTAAACAAGGTGTTGAAAATGGAGAATTCAAACCTAACTATCCTATAGAAACCATTGCAAAATACTTTATTACGTTTAATGATGGATTGCACATTGCGTCCATATTTATCAAGAAAAACGAAATGAACTTCAATGAACAAGTTGATTTGTTCTTACAACAGCTTGGAACGATGCTAGGTGTAGAAAAATTGTAAGGAGCTGAACAATTCAGCTCCTTTTCTTATGTCCTTTCATCCACTCACACAATGCATATGTAATTCTCCGGTTTTCCTTTGGCGGAAAGTAATGTGTATAGGCAGGGTAAATCCATGTTTCGCAAGTTTTTCCCATCTCTTTTAATCTTTTTTCAATATCGATTGTATGATGAACAAGCACATTCTCATCCTTCATTCCGTGTATCGCAAGCAACGGAATATGTAATTCATTACAATAAAACAAAGGAGACCGCCACTCGTATTCTTCAGGGTATTTATCAGGAGTTCCGCCTATTACCCGCTTCATCATCCTTCGAAGATCTTCTCTTTCCCGATAAGTGGCCGCCATATCCGTTACACCGCCCCAAGTTACGATCGACTGGATTTCTGGAAATTCAATGGCTGTAAATAAAGCCATTGGTCCACCCCGTGAAAAGCCAAACACATGAATGTCTTCTTGATCCACTTTTGGAAACTGCTTCAATACTTCAAACGCAGCAAAAGCATCTGTTCTGTCCTTTCCTGCGAAATCTTCATTACCTTCACCGCCTAAGTTACCTCGATAATAAGGCGCCATAACCACAAATCCTTGTGACGCAAATTGAATGATTCGTGCGATTCGAACCATACCGACCGACTTAATGCCTCCTCTTAAATAGAGGAATCCAGGAAATGGACCCTTTCCAGCAGGTATTGCCGCAAGTCCTTTTATTTTTAATCCCTCATTAAAATAGGTCACAACATATAACTTGATTGTTGGATGCGGGGAAGGAAATCGCTGCCATTCTATGATTTTTCCTCTTTTCATTCCAGCACTCCTTTGTCATTTAGTGGGCAAACACACATTTACAGCAATCACATACATTATTACATAAAAGTCATGACTTCATTCCTATATACAGGGGGACCTTACATGAAACCATTCAAAAGAAAAATCACCATACTCTTTGCTTGTTTACTTGCGTTTTCTTTACTGCTTGCAGGGTGTAACAGCAGCTCTAAATCAAAACGGGAAACGGTAAGAATTGCTGAAGTTACGCGGTCTATTTTTTATGCTCCTCAATACGTTGCCATTGAGAAAGGCTTTTTTAAAGATGAAGGCATTAACGTTAAATTAACAACAACCTGGGGCGGAGACAAAACGATGACAGCCCTATTATCAGATGGGGCAGATGTTGCCCTCGTTGGTTCTGAAACTACTATCTATGTACATGCACAAGATTCTACTGATCCGGTAATCAATTTTGCACAGTTAACACAAACGGACGGAACCTTTTTGGTTGCACGTGAAAAGCCTGATTTCTTTTCTTGGGATCAGTTGAAAGGCAGTACTTTCCTTGGCCAGCGGAAAGGCGGAATGCCGCAAATGGCTGGAGAATTCGGTTTGAAGAAGCATGGCATTGATCCAAAAAAGGATTTGACCATGATTCAAAACATTGATTTTGCTAATATTGCTAACGCCTTCGCATCCGGGACTGGTGACTATGTTCAGTTGTTTGAACCTCAAGCAAGCCAGTTTGAAGAAAAAGGCATCGGCCATATTGTTGCATCGTTTGGTGAAGAGTCCGGTAAAATCCCTTACACCACTTTCATGGCAAAAGAAAGCTATATGAAAGATAACAAACAAACTCTTGAAAAATTCACAAAAGGATTATACAAAGCACAGCTATGGGTTGAAAACCATTCATCAAAAGAAGTTGCAGAAGTGATTGCTCCATACTTTGAGGATACCCCTATCGAATTGATTGAAACGGTTGTTGACCGTTATAAGAGCCAGCACAGTTATGCATTGAATCCAATTTTAGATGAAGAAGAATGGAACAATTTGCAAACCATTATGGATGAAGCGGGAGAGCTTCCGAAAAAAGTAGATTACAAAGTTCTAGTTGACACGTCACTGGCTAACAAAGCCATAAAATAATCGGTTTTGGAGGGATCGTCTTGGCCTTTTTGCAGCTAAAATCAGTCGGGCAAACCTACTTCTCAAAAAATTCTGCCACAACGGCCTTGGATGATATTTCACTTTCTGTAAATGACGGAGAGTTCTTATCTTTACTCGGACCAAGCGGGTGCGGCAAATCGACTCTTCTATCGATTATAGCCGGTCTTTTGATTCCGACTGCAGGATCTGTTCTCGTAAATAATCAGAGCGTGAGCAAGCCTCATCCTAAAATCGGCTACATGCTTCAGCAGGATTATTTGTTTCCTTGGAAGACGATTGAGGAAAACATTGTGCTTGGCCTGAAACTAAGGAAACTAAATACAAAGGAACACGTACAATTAGCATTTTCGCTGTTAAAAGAAATTGGGCTCGAACATACAAAAAGCAAATATCCCTCGGAACTTTCCGGGGGAATGAGACAAAGGGTGGCACTTGTCAGAACACTTGCTACCCAGCCTAAACTGCTCTTACTTGATGAACCTTTCTCTGCTCTAGATTATCAAACGAAATTAAAGCTAGAGGATCTTGTATTATCTACGTTAAAGGAGCATGGCAAGACAGCGATTCTCGTAACACATGATATCGGGGAAGCGATCGCAATGAGTGATACGGTCATTCTATTGTCCAACAATCCCGGACGCATATTCCGGACGTTTAAAATGCCTGACAGTCTCAGAAACCTCCTACCCTTCGAGGCAAGACAGCACCCTGATTTTTCAGCTGCTTTTCAGCAAATATGGGAGGAGTTGGAGAACATTGAACAGAATGATCTCTAATAAAAAACACCTGGATTATCTTTTGTCCATAAAAAAAGAAAAACGAAACATCCGGACCGTCCAGGTGCTCATTTTTCTTTTGTTTTTTTCAGTTTGGGAGATCTCTTCCAGACAGGGATGGATCAATCCGCTATTGTTTAGTTCACCCTCTAAAATAGGTGACCTATTTATAGCGAAAGCAACAGATGGATCCCTTTATATCCATGTAGCTGTAACACTTGGAGAGACCGTTTTAGGCTTTATTTTTGGTACACTGCTGGGTACTTTAATTGCCGCCGTTCTTTGGTGGTCGCCATTCCTATCTAAGGTTATGGACCCTTACCTCGTAATTTTGAATGCGATGCCGAAAGTTGCCTTAGGTCCCATATTGATCGTTGCAATCGGTCCTAATTTCGGATCGATCATCGCAATGGGAATCCTTATTTCCGTAATCATCACAACACTTGTTGTTTACACCGCTTTTCAAAATGTTGACGCCAATTATGTAAAAGTTGTTCGTTCATTTGGCGGCGAGAAAAAACAGTGTTTTAAAGAGGTCATACTTCCAGCTTGTTTCCCAACCATCATTTCCTGTCTTAAAGTGAATGTGGGCTTGTCTTGGGTAGGAGTAATTGTTGGCGAATTTCTTGTATCGAAACAAGGATTAGGCTATATGATTATTTACGGATTTCAAGTATTTAATTTTACTTTAGTGCTATTAAGTTTGTTAATTATCGCAGTATTAGCGACTATTATGTATCAAGCTGTCGGGTATCTTGAGAAAAGGCTCATTAAACATCACTCTTAAATTTACTATTAGACCAGGGAATGCTGCAGCGCATATTTCATGCTCTGTTCTAATACCTGGTCTTTCATCATAAAGCTAAACGATTTGTTAGTCGCCACATCCTCAGGAAGTTCACTCATTAAGACAGGACCATTTGTTTCAAAATATCGATGCTTCAGCAGAATTTTATTTACGATTGCCACATAAATATTTTTAATTATTTTTCCGCCTTTACCTTCTACATAGTACTGGCCAATATACTTCAATTCAGAAACACTTCCACCTGTTTCTTCAAAAACTTCACGAACTGCCGCTTCATCAGCCGTCTCTCCAGGTTCAACTTTCCCGCCTGGAAATTCGATCCCTCGTCTTGGATGCTCAGTTAAAAGCCATTGATCTTTAAATTTACAGAGACACCACACATGTTTTGGAGAATCTGAAAATGGGTGGTCTGAAAATGACAATTGTACTGTGTTGTTATAAAAATCTTTGAATGTTATGATTTCCATCGCACTTCTCCATATCGTCTATATCGACTGTTTCCTTTATTGTAAAGTCCGAAACACGTAAAGTCCAATCTTGTGTAATCGTGAAAAAACATGGGGAAATCCCATGTTTTAATCCACAGATGCATATGTGATGATCCACTTGCCATCCATATATTCATAACCTAGCGTTATATCATAAGTTCCATATAATTCTGAAGAATTTTTTTGGTATACCCTGTATGAAGTATCTGAAAGTTGTTTAATATCTACAGGCTTCTCTTGTTCAAGCCAGGGTGGCAGTTCAGTTGGAATGATGTAAAGTGATCCTTCTCTTTCTTCATATAAACCATTCGTATAATATTCAGCAAGATTATTTGAAACATAGTTCTTTAGATATGTTATATATTCTTTTTTTGATGAATAATTTATAACCTTATAATTTTCATCGGATTCCTGATTAAGAGCTTTCATGAAAAGAAGTGCCTTTTCTTTTGCCATCTTTTCATTGAATACAGGATTTTGTTCATTCTGGCTGACTGTTACTTTATTCTTTTCTTCAGCATTTACAGGCTGATTTATTATTTTATCAGAAGTACCTGATTTTTCTTGAACATTTTCGGGAATATGAGGTATAAACAGAAATGATAGTAAAACAGTAAAACAAAGTGCTATAAAAGCCTTCACGAGGTCCACCGCCCGTCATTGTTTTTGTTTCTATACTATAGACTATTCACGGTATGTTACGTTCTGAAACCCTAATTCTGGTTAATAGGAAATGGTACCCAATGAAATTAGTCTACCCTCAACATGTTCTTTTTGATTTTTTACCCTTTTTCCCGATTTCATACAATCCAGTTGCTGCCAATCCTGCGATACCTCCAGACCATAGCCTCAGCTCAGGTCCCATATCGGTAAAAGGCGCCGCCAGAAAACCAATAAACAATCCAACAAAGAAACTGCAGATTGGGGTGTATTTCTTTGGAATCGAAAAAGTTCGTTTTAGCAGCTCCATAAACGCCGTGACTAGCGGAGCTAAAAGCGATGAAAACAAGAGAACTTGCTCCAATCGGACCACCTCCACCTTTCATAGCTTCCATTTATGTAGTTTAAAGATTCAAGCTTCATAACTTAAATCCTGCCTAATTAAAAAATTACTTTTTGTCCTAAACAGACCGTATCTTTTTGCATAAACTAAAGTGCCATGATTTTTTCGGTTATTTTATTTTAATCGGTCCATACTATTGGTAATAGAGCAAGACAGGAGTGAGTTAGATGGTAAAAGGCGATGATCTATATCTTATCCGTCTGGAAGCAAATGAAATATCATGGTGGGAATACGCACGTAATGTTTCTCCTGTTTCTAGACCGCAGCAATATTTAACCTATTGGTCCTTTTTGAAAAACAGGGGAAAGCTGCCTAAGAGATTAGTAAAAGAAGCAGAATGGCGAATGGAAGCCAGAAGAAAAGGTTTATTGGATACTTAAATCATATGGAAACATATAAAAGAAGCAAAAGACCCTCTCGTCCAGGATCTTTTGCTTTATTTTTTAATTTAGTTATGTAATTTTTTGAGAAGCAGGTTCAATTTTCTAACCTTAGATTCATAACCTGGTTTTAAATCGTATTCTAAATCTTTTAACTCTGAATCAACGACCTCGTATGCATAACCTTGACTTAATAAGGTATCAACCAGCAAATCTTTTTCTTCAGCGGTCAAGTTCTTTGGATCCTTATATTTCATGTGAAAGCCCCCTTCCATGTATAAAAACATTATAACGTGAGGCTTATGTTTGAATCCTTACTAAAAATTTGGTAATTTCCTATTAATAACACTTACTTACTTGTAATGACAACCCAGGCGATTGCTCCGATGATGATGAGGATGTTTGTAAAAACGTCAATCAAACGCGTGTCTTTGCTTTTCTTTTTCGAGGAGAAAAATAAGAACAAACTGAAACAAAAGATAAAGGCGATAAATGGACCTAATACGGACCAGGATAGAAACAAAAAATGATTTTGCATACTTCATATCCTCCTTATTTAGTTCATAAATCGAAGGATTGCTTTCGTAAGGTAGCTGGCTGGCATATTTTAGTAATGAAGCCCCTATAGCTTTGCGTCCCCATTTTTCAATGAGTTTGCCTTTATCAAACGATTTATGTGGTATTTTTGGTTTTTTTGTCGGAAAAATCAATCTAATTTCCTATAGTTAGGGATATTATACCAAAAAGGAAAAAGCAGTGGAACAAAAACTGCTTTATCTTGAACTAATTAATTTGGTCTTCATGTAAGCTTTGGGCATATTTCCATTCAGATTCAAGTTCTGTTAATGTAAATTCTGTTAAATGCCTATGATCTTCATATCCGAAAACGCCCTTATGGATTAAATGTTGGATTAAGCGTTGTTTTCGCCCTTCAACTGCACGTCTCAACTGACCTTTATGATGCTCCATTCTCTGATCTTCTCCTTTTTGTTAACCATTTTAACCACCTATGAGAAGAAATAAGCAGGAATTTAAAATAAAGGCGGTATGGTAAACTTTGTTGTCCTTAGGAATGGTTGATTTGTATTTAGGATGCCCGTTTGCGCTATTGGTAAGGCGTGCTTCTATAGTTAGATATGCTACTGAATTTGCTGGATTGGGCTCTTTAATTGTTGGAATACGCGCTGCGTTTGTGGGATTGAGCTCTTCATTTGTTGGATTACGCGATGCGTTTGTTGGATTGGGCTCCTCGATGATAGGATTACGCGGTATTTTGGGCGGATTGTTCATGAGAAGCTAGAAACGCCTCAAAATAAAAGAGTTCCCTCTTATAATCAGAAGAAACTCAAGATGTTAATTATTAATGCAAAACTGATTTACTCCATTCTTCGTAAACGGCATTAGGCGCATTCCAGCATAGCCATGACACCATCGTTTTGATCCCATGCTGGCTAACTTCCCAGTATTCCCAGCGTCTTTTGGAAAGATTTTCATAAATACCTGTTTGATTAACCCAACCATCCATATGGAACGCCTCCTAATATTTATTACTTAAAAATTTCTTGATAAACGTTAAATTTCCTTTTTTTTACGTTTGAGAAACTTCGACAAAAGGTAACATATTATTGCAAAATCATATTAATAGTTTACATAGATAAGGGGTTTATCATACATGCATATAGAAAAAAAGAATCTATGGAATATGCCCACTTTGGAGCTGGCTCAAAAATTATTAGGAATGGAGCTTATCCATGAAAATGAGGATGGCGTTACATCAGGTTATATTGTGGAGACGGAGGCATATCTAGGTCCCGAGGATAGGGCCGCACATTCATTTGGTAATCGAAGAACAGCCAGAACAGAAGTGATGTTTCATGAAGCTGGCACCATTTATACGTACTTTATTTACGGGATGCACACCTGTTTTAATGTTGTATCTGGTCCTGTTGATAAGCCTGAAGCGATTTTAATCAGAGCTATTGAACCTGTAAAAGGTATTGATATTATGAAGAATAGGAGAACCGGTATTAAAAAAGAAGCACAGCTTACTAACGGTCCTGGCAAACTTTCAAAAAGTATGGATTTTCGGCTTTCGCACAGCGGTTTGAAAATAAACCATTGCAAAATTAGTATACAAGATGGTATTTCTGTACTTAAAAAAGAAATTTGTTCTGGTCCAAGAATTAATATTGCTTATGCAGAAGATGCAGTTCATTACCCCTATCGTTTTTGGATAAAAAACAACCCTTACGTATCTCGTTAATACGAAGGGTTAATTTCATTTTCAACGGAAACTGCCGCATCAACATCCAGCAAATCGATAGAGACAGACCGGTTGGTTTCCTGCATCCATGTTAGATGATGATACGCTTGTTTCTTTAATGAAACATATTTTGTTTGCATGATGAAGAGCCAGACAAGTAAAAACAATGTTGTTTTTACTGTGCTTTCTAGAGTGAATTTCATAGAATTGATCGGCAGAACGCCTGCTGCAATACTAGATATCAAACCGATAAATAGCGCTGCGAGTAAAAATAAGGATTGATTGCTGCGCAAAAACCTCACACGCTGCTGAAGGTAATTTTGAATAAACAGCCGCTCTTGGCTATTAAACTGAAGATACTTGCTTTTCGCTGATTTGGCGTTTCCAACTAACCCTTTTGAACGTTCTTTCTGCCATAGGTTCTGAAGAAAAAGAGAGTATTCAATATCTCTTGAATGTTCAAATGTCATTTTACGGTGAATGAAATTGTGCGATTGATAAAAAGTTATGATTCTGTTCACCGCTTCAATTAAAAGAATGCCAGCAATTATTGTGATCGCGAATACAAACCAAAACGAGTTCATGCCGCTTTCAAAAAGCTCTTTGATCGGATAAACTGCTGTTTTTATTTGGACCCATATTACCTTGTTTGCCAGTAAGAATAATTCTAGCCATTTTTCCAAAGAAATCACTCCGAAACATCAGTATGTATTCTTCCATTTTAACATGAAATCTACATCATCTTACATTTTTTTACTCAATTTCTTAAAAATCAAGTCTTAAAAATGAAAAAAAGCCACAGGGAATTTCCCTGCAGCTTTCTCTCCAATTCATTATGCACTGACTTCAGTTGTTTTAGAAGGACTAGCATGCTTATCTTCGCCTTTATCTACAATAACTGCACAAGCAGCATCTCCTGTAATATTAACGGCTGTTCTTAACATATCAAGCAAACGGTCTACTAAAAGCCCACGAAAAAAGAAAAGAATTTTCCGTGGGCTGTCTACCACAATACATAGACTTAGCCCATGTATAAAGTCTCTCTCCAAAAACGCTTACGAGGTTAGCTGTCGGATTAGGAAATTGAGAGTTATCCCTTTTGTATAAAACAAATTCATCCCTAGGCATATGCCAAAGTTGGTTCCCCCGCTTCTTCCCATTCGTATAGAACAGAAGAATTCAGCGAATCATATTATTATGCATTAATTTTATCAACATACTAAAAAATTTGTCAACATTTGTCCCATGTGAATTGTTCCCATTACAAGCATTGAACAATCTATGAATGTTTTTCCAAATTCTTTCTCTTACCCCATAAGCATGAAGAAAACTGCGAAATATGTAACAGGTTTTTATTTTCAGGGAGGTATATCAATATGAAAATTGTATTTTATGAAAAAGGTGATTTAAGCATTATCGTTGGGGCTTCGAAATTAAAAGGGGAGCTTACAATTGAACAAATAAAGAATGAAAGTGAAAAAAAAGCAAAAGAACTTGGTGAATTACTAGGCCGTGAAATCGGGTTCTTAATTGATATGAATGGCAAATTAGACGCGACATTTAAAAAATAAAAACAAGCTGACTCAGAAGCCGTAAACGTCTTCAAAGAGTCAGCTCTTTTTTGGGGGTTATTAAAGATAACTTTAAGGTTTCCATTGTTTAAATACCCAATTGCCCATTTTTAAATAACCTCTTCTATTCGGATGGAGCGTGTCAGAAAAATACATATTTTTTTCGATATTTTCGTAAAGCTCATAGGTAGAGATATATTTTGTTAATGAGCTCTCTTTACTAACATCAAGTATGGTATCATTCCAGCCCCGAATCACGTTAGGCGCATCAGGATCATATTCTTCTCCAAAATATGGATTGTATAGTCCCAGTACATAAATTTGAGCAAAAGAGTTGTTTTTTCTTACTATTTTCAAAGTTGTCGTAAGGTTTTTTCTTAATTGTTCTTTTCCAAGCAGTATGGGTTCTTTGGGCAGCTGTCTAAAATTCCAGCCTGCAGCCCGTCTGAAATCATTCGTCCCTATAAAAACAAACACATAATCCGCTTGTTTCAACGCCTTAATAACCACGCCATTATTTAATTGATGCAGAAGCTGATCTGACCTCTGCCCGCTTATACCAAAGTTGTTTAAAATCACATTTCTTCCTGTTTGTTTTCGGATATTATTTCGAACTACTCCAATGTAACCCATCCTTGTTGGGTCACCAACTCCATACGTTAATGAATCCCCAAGTGCTACAATTTTTATCGGCTGGTTTTTTTCTTGTCCGCTTGATTCATCGGTTTGTCCATACACTTGGAAAACAATAAAGAGTATTATGGCGAGAGCCGCTCCGCTTAATAACCACTTTTTTGAAACCTTCCGCACGTTATGCCCTCAATTCTAGTTAATTGTTTTGTTTTATTACTTTTTACCATAACGAGGGAAAATATCAAGTGCTGAATGTGTTATTTCATATGATAATCCTCTGTATCTATTTCAAATTCTGTCCATAAGTTTTCTTTATCATAGTGATACGTGTCTTTTTTCGTTAAAGAATGAATGAGTAAGGCAACACCTCCACATAATAGTCCTGCCGGTAATAAGGTAATTAAAAAACCAGTCATTTTAATCCCCTCCTGTACAAAACTATATGAAAGAATAAATGTCTTTATGAAAAGCTGTTTTTGTAAGCTTTGTTGCTTTTGGAAGTAGTTGATTTCCGTTCCAGGTCGCTCGCTTTCCGCGGGGCATGCGGTGAGCCACATTCGTACGTTTCACGTATAAGTGTCTCACCTGTCTAGCTGCAGCGGTTAGCCCCTCGAGGTCAAAAGTTCAATGGTCCCGAAGGCAAAAAGCGCCTTCTAAGTCCATTCCCCTTTTGCTTGTCGGGGCTGATCAAACCGCATCCGCTTTTCGGACTGCCCGCCTGTCCCGCAGGAGTCTCACACCTTCCTCTAAAATCAATTGGCAAAGAAGACAATAAAATGAGATTTGAAAGCAACAATCTTTTAGAAATGAGCCTTTTGAAAATAAGATTAAAAAAACAGACTTATGAAACCAGTTTCGATTGTTACCATGTTAAATCTTTATAACTAAGGGTATTAAAGCTATAGCAGAATTTTACGGAGGTGTACCAGTGGGGCTATTATTTACATTGCTCTATTTTGCAATCATTGCAATAGTTATTGAAATCAACGTACTTTTATTCACTTTCACAGGGCTGAAAAAAGAAATTGCCCGTTTTCAGGTTATCTCTATGTTCACGGCTACGGGCTTTACTACTGGGGAGTCCGAACTGATACTTGGACATCCCATAAGAAGACGGCTAAGTACTTTCCTAATTTTATTTGGTGTCTTCTCCTTGGCAGTTGTCATTTCTTCGATTAGCAACATATTATCGGATGAATTCCGTTCTATTGAACTTGGCATTATTTTTCTAGTCTTAATCGCCATTTATCTAATTTTATCCGTGCGAAGTTTACAAAAAAAGCTCCAAAAAACATTTAAAAAGCATTTACATAAAAAATATAGTTTGCGTGATCTTCCCATTCGTGAGGTTTTGTTCATGGATGAAAATGACATTGTTTTGGAGCTTCCGATTCATAACAATTCTTCGATAATCGGAAAAACTTTAGGTGAAGTAACCGAACAGGATGATGATTTAATTGCATTATTTATTAAAAGAGGGGATATTACGATCCGAAAAGAAGCTACTTCTACATCGATCCAAGAAGGAGATATTGTATTCTTATATGGCAGTGAAGAAGAAATTTCAAGTCGGTTTAAGGATGAAATGGAAGAACTTAAAAATAACGAGAAGAAGAATGAATAAGGAGAATCGTCATTCAATTCTTTTTGCAAACCTTTTAAGAATATCTGCTCTATATAAAGTGAGCTAAAAATACAAAGAAGGAGCCGGTCATGCTCCTTCCTTGTCTTACACTTATTTAAGTACAATTTGTTTGTTCATATTGTTTTTCATTTGATTTGAAAGTAAAACTTCTATATTGGAAGCATCCATGGGACGGCATTTGTAAAATCCTTGAATCTCATTACACTTCTGTTCTTTTAAATATTGGTATTGCTGCTCTGTTTCAACACCTTCTGCTACAACATTCATTTTCAGCGAATGAGCTAATGTAATAATCGCGGTGGCAATAGCAGAATCATCTGTTTCTGTACCAATTCCCCTTACAAAAGACTGATCAATTTTTAAGGTGTCGATCCGAAACTTTTTCAAATATCCTAACGAAGAATAACCCGTCCCAAAGTCATCCAATGCAAATTGCACTCCCATTTCCTTCAACAGATCGATTGTAAAAAAAATCGTTTCCTCGTATTTCATTAATGTACTTTCGGTTATTTCTAGTTCTAGTAATTGTGGAGGGATTTCTGTTTTTTCTATGACGGATTGTATAAAAGTGACTAAATCTCTTTGTAAAAATTGACGCGCTGACAAGTTTACAGCCATTTTCACATTCGGGTATCCTTTATCAATCCATTCCTTCGTTTGCATGCATGCGGTTTCCATGACCCAGGCACCAATCTTCGTAATCAATCCTGTTTCTTCAGCAAGCGGTATAAATTCACCTGGTGAGATCATTCCCCATCTCGGATGATTCCAGCGAATGAGAGCCTCAACAGCTAATATTCGCTCTTTTTTAATGGAATACCTTGGCTGATAATGAAGTATCAGTTCGTTATTTTCAATAGCATTATGAAGCTCATTTTCCATCAATAGACGTTCATAGCTGTTGCTGTTAAACCCACTTTGATAGTATTGATATGTATTTTTTCCATTCTCTTTTGCTCTGTACATTGCAAGGTCTGCATTTCTTAATAATACATTTGGATCACCACTGTCACATGGATAAACAGAAACACCAATGCTTGCCGTGATCCTAATCATTTCTTCCATTATATAAAGAGGTTCTGAAAAAAGATTTAATAGCTGAGACATGCTTTCGTTCATTTTTGAAAGATTAATATTCTCAAGAATGATAGTGAATTCATCACCACTCATCCTATAAATTCTTCCACAGCCTTTTGTGAATTTCTTCAGCCTTAAAGATACTTCTTTTAATACAAGGTCACCGAATGTATGGCCTAAAGAATCGTTAATAAATTTGAATCGGTCTATATCTAAAAATAATATACCTAGCTGCTGATTATTTTCATCAGCCTTGCTAAGAAAGCTTTCAAACTCTTCCGAGAATGACCTTCTATTTGGCAGTCCAGTAAGCTGGTCATAATAGGCCATTCTTTTAATGACTTCTTCATGTTTGTTTCTTTTTGTAATATCCCTCGCTATAACTACGATGTTTTCAATTTCACCAGATTCTTTTAACACTGGCATAGCTCTTGCTTCAATCGGGATATATCCCCCATTTTGATGCATATACCGAAATTGAACTTCTAAAGGCTTTTTATCTCTTAATAGCTTTGAAAACATTTTAGAAACAAAATCAATATCATCTGGGTGTGTGTATGTTAAAAAAGAATTACCTAGATTCGCCTCAATTCCAAAGATATGACGATAGGAAGGTGATGTATATTTCACTTTTCCTGCCGTATCCAGCGTAACAATTAAATCTGTGATATTTTCAGTCATTGCCCTGAATTTCGCTTCACTCTTCCTTAATGCCTCTTCTTTTTGTTTTTGCTCAATTGCCAGCCCAGCCAAATGTGTAAATGCTTCCATTGTCCGCCATTCATTTTCATCAGGTGATGCAGGGTGTTTAAAATATACAGCAAGAATCCCTAGGAGCTGATTGGATGATGAGAGAATTGGGTGGCTCCAGCACGCTTTTACACCATGCTTTAGTGCCATCTTCTTTTTTTTATTATTTTTCATCTCGTTAGCTATGTCTTTTAAAATGACAGGTGTGTAAGAATAAGCCGCTCTTCCGCAGCTCTCCTCAACCGGACTAATCTCAATCTGGTGTATTTCCTGTATAAAAATTTCCGGTAATCTGCTTGAAAAGGCATATTCAAGTTTTTGATCTCTTTCATTTGCGAGATGGATGCACACTTGGGATCGGGGCATAGCCGCTTCAAAATTAAGTGAGATTGCCCTAAAAACATCCTGAAGATTACTGCCCTTTGCAATCATTTCCAAGATGAGCTTTTGGCCAATTAACTGGGATTCCACGTTTTTCTGCTCAGCATAAAGAAGCCGGTATTGTTCTTCTGTTTCTTCTAATTTCGCGGCAATTATCTTTGCTTCGGTAAGATCTTTTACAGCAGCTAAAAGAAATGTGCATTCTCCATGTTTATTTAAAATGGGAGTAATATATGTTTCAGCAACCTGCAATTTCCCATTATTTTCACTTTCCGTTTGAAAATGAACAGGTTGTTTTGAATGTAATGTCTTTTCATAAAAGTTTTGTAATTTACTAGCCAATTCTTCATTTAGCACGTCTTGCATTCGCTTCCCAATGGCATCACGAGTAAGACCCGCGTATTTTAATGCCGCATCGTTTGCAGCAGCGTAACGAAATTGGTTATCTGCATCGATTTTCATTAAAAACATCATATCGAGAAATCCATTAAACAATGTGTCAATCTCTGTCTGATCTTCTATTTGAAACATATTATGGTCTCCTCAACAATTCAATCAATTAAATACCCAAAATTCTGAATGTTAATACAAGTATAGTAAATTACTCCTCCTTTTTCCATAAAAATTGCTGTTTTCGTTAAATTTTGAAACAGTCGATTTCCGTTCTAGGCTGCTCGCTTTCCGCGGGGCAGACGGCGAGCCACATTCGTACGTTTTACGTATAAGTGTATCGCCTGTGCGTTTGTAACAGGGCTAAAAAAAAGAAAGAACCCCCATATAAGATATGAGAGTTCCGAATCGTACTTAAGTATAAAAAAAAGAACCTCTCCCCAAGAGGTTCAGAAATCATTGCCGTCTTAAAGGCTTACCCTACTTCTTTTACAGTCATTGGAACGAAAGACAATAATACAGCGATTATATTATTGATTTGTTCCGGGGTAATATGTATCCCATCATTTGCCACTAATTCTTCTTTAAGACGGATTAACGTGTCAGCTTCCTCTAGCCTAGAATCCATCAAACAATAATCAATTGTATTTAACAACTCAAGCAATTGATTATTTTTATTGGTAATGTAATATGTAGTGTTCACCAATAAACACCCCCTACTACCATTATTAACGATACTGAGGTCATTTTCCTACAAAAACAATTCGTCAAATGACGACATATCTTACTTTTTATGGGTTTTAACCCATATTGCCTATGCGTTTATGTCGAATGCAGTCGAATAGACGTGGAAAAAGTCCTAGAATGTTTTATTCTGTAATCGGGAAATATTCACAACTTTAAAAAAAAATCGAAAATTACTTTAGTTAAATAACTTTTGTAATGAAGCAAATGGCGAAACATCTTCTTCGGTTTTTGTTTTGTAAACGAGTTTCTCTGGCTCAAAGAGTTTAGATTCTAAATAAGACGTTGGATTCTTTGAACAAACGATTTCCTTGAACATTTTCTTGAGGATTAGTGCTGTATTTATAGCATCGTCCAATGCCCTATGCTTAGAACCTTCATATGTGAGCTGTATGGTTTGGAGTGCTCTTGACAGTCCAAAACGGAACCCCTTTTCACTGTCATGAAGCATGCTAAAGTGAAATTGAAGATCATTATGATTAACAATCCATTCAATATCGGATTGATGAAAAGTAGAATCTGTAATAAGTGCCCACTTATCTTCAGGACCCCAAGAACATAAATAATACTCATCCGGTCCAATCCATGATCGGAAGCTTTGTATGGCTTCAGTATAGGAAGGAGCTGAAATCAAATCACGTTTTGTTATTCCTGTCAGGTTCGTGATGCGGGAATTTAATTTATCCATTTTAGGCTGTACGAAAGATTGAAAAGTATCAATCTGAACCAATTCACCATTGATTACACGCATTCGTACTGCACCGATTTCTATAATTTCCGACAGACGGTTCGTCATTTCTAAATCATAAACAATATATTGCATCCTATTCACCCCTGCCTTTTTATCATTTATGAACTGAAGAACGGATGGCTCCTTCATATTGTAGATGATTTTTTATGTGATTTGTTAATAAATTGAAATATTTCCTAAAATTTATTGCAGCATCCCATCCCCCATGCTTATAAGTTTAAATTTGCTGGGCTCTTAAATACTATTCTATTCTCCAGACTCAAGAAGTTTCTTAAACTGTCAAACTTTTCATTATGAAATTAGTATTAATTTTGTTAACATTAATGTTATCTAGTTTTAAAAAAAGATTTACATAAAGAGGGATATATGATGAAAAAAATGATATTGTTATTTTCATGTGCGGCAGCTTTAGTCATTTCTGCTTGCTCCAAAGATGAGGCAAAGCCCGCTCAGCCAGCTGCTGCCCAAGCTGAAGACGGAAACAAAAAGTCTGCTTCACCTTCTTCTCAAAAAGATGAAAATGCCACTGAAGCTTCTGCCAATCAATCCGATGAAACCGCTACAAACGAGGAGTCTGAAACGACTGATGTAGATGGTGAAAAAAAAGATTACTTATCGAATGATCACGAATTTGTGGCCAGCGAACTAGCAAATTTAAGTGAAAATCAAGTTAGCGACAAATGGGGCCAGCCGCAAAAATCAGAGAATGTTAAATTCCGCTATTCTGGAACATCTAACTTCGTGCCTGCTGTTGTCCATTATTACCAAAATGAAAAGTATGCGGTCACTTTTGTCCAAGGTAAAGCGGCACGGCTTGTTTACTATGTTGCAGATCAAGAAATTCCATTTGATGATGATGAAGAAAGAGTGAAGGCACTTCAACTTGCTGGTCTCCCGACAGACGCTGAAGAAACAACTGACACAGATACTGCTTATGTTTGGAATAATATTGGCGGTGTTTATGAAGTGACAATGTTTTCAAAAGCGAATATGGTAGATTATCTCTATATCACTCTTGATGAAGCTTACAAATAAACTTTAGACAAAAACGAGACATTGTTTCAATAAATCCGCTATTATCACCGTTTCTAAGCTTATCCTACTTGCATAAGATAGATTGAGGAGAGAAATCGGCTTCTCGCAGTGCAAGAAGAGGAGTGAAACCATGTCTAGTTTTACGATTATAGTAGTACTATTCGTCCTGCTCATTATTGTCGGAGCCGTTTCCTATGGCGGAAATGGATGCTGCTGTGTTTATCCATCTCCGTACGGGTATGCGTCTAACGCACCAATCAATGGGTATTGGAACGCATAATACTAGATGAAAAGAGGAAGTCACCGATTGGGGACTCCCTCTTTTTTTTAGTGCATTGGCTTTTTAAAAAGCATGTTTCTTTATAGCTTCTCTCTCATACTATCTGCAATCGGTTCTACCTCTGAACCTACTACTACTTGTATGTTTTGGTTATTTAATTTGACTAGCCCTTTTGATCCTGCCTTTTTAAGAGCTCCTTCATCTACTTTTGTAATATCCTTAATCTGCAGACGCAAGCGTGTAATGCAGTTTTCTAGCAATACGATGTTTTCTTTTCCGCCCAATGCCGCTAAATATTCATTTGCTGCAGCATCATACTTTTCATTTGCTGTGGCAGCTGTGGCAGCAGCCTCTGCTACAACAACATCCTCATCTTCACGCCCTGGAGTCTTTAAATCTAGTTTTACGATTACATAACGGAACACAACGTAATAGAGCACAAAGTATACAGCACCTATAGGCAGCAGAAGCCAGCCATTATGTGCTTTACGTATGTTTAAGAAATAATCGAGTGCTCCTGCTGAGAACGTAAATCCATGGTGAATATCAAGAAGTACAGCGACTGCCATCGATACAGCTGTTAATAATGCATGAATAACATATAACAGCGGAGATAAAAACATAAAAGCAAATTCGATCGGCTCGGTAATACCTGTTACTAGCGAAGTAAGTGCCATACTTCCAAGCATTCCCGCTACTGCCGCTTTACGGTGTTTTTTCGCAGTATGAATCATAGCTAAGCAAGCAGCTGGAAGCCCAAACATCATAACCGGGAAGAAACCAGCCATGTAAAAACCAGCTTTAGGATCATTTGCAAAGAATCTGGAGAGGTCTCCTGTTACTTTTCCGTTTTCCCCTGTAAACTCTCCATATACAAACCATAAGAAACTATTTAATACATGGTGAAGTCCTAAAGGAATCAAAAGACGGTTAAAGAAACCAAAAATAGCAGCACCTAATGCTCCTGCACTTGTGATCCACTCACCGACATTTTCTAATCCCATTTGAACATATGGCCAAACGACCCCGAATACGATAGCCAAAAGAACCATGGTTCCTGCCGTAATAATCGGTACAAAACGTTTGCCTCCAAAGAAAGAAAGCCAGTCCGGGAGTTTCGTATTACTAAATTTATTATATAATAGCCCTGCAATAACCCCTGCTAGAATTCCTCCAAGGACCGACATATCAAATTCTTTTGTACCCATTACTGTCTCTGCAAAGGATTTCCCGCCTTCTGTTAATACGAAATATCCAATAGCACCGGAAAGACCAGCTGCCCCATTACTGTCTTTTGCTATACCTACAGCTACGCCAATCGCAAAGATGAGAGCTAAATGACCAAATATCGCGTTACCTGCTGCAGCCAAAAACGGAATGTCCAGCATGTCTGACTGACCAAAACGCAGCAATAAACCGGCTGCGGGAAGAACTGCGATTGGCAGCATAAGTGCCCGGCCAATTCGTTGTAAGAAACCCAACATGACAACCTACCCCTTTCATTTTTGAGAATACAATTTTATAGCATCTTTCAGTCTGCCGTTCTGCTTCTCTACATAACCTTTTGCTTCATCCGCTGAAACGCCTGTAATCAGCTGGAAAATAGCAGCTTTTGTGTTTCCGTTTTGTTCTTTTAAAGCTGTATCTGCCTCTTCTTCAGATACGCCTGTGGCTTCCACAATGATATTTCTTGCCCGTTGCTTTAGCTTTTCATTCGTCGGTTGTACATCAACCATCAAATTGCTGTACACTTTCCCCCACTTAATCATGCTCGTTGTTGAAATCATGTTTAATACAAGCTTTTGGGCAGTACCTGCTTTCATTCGCGTTGACCCTGTAACTACTTCAGGACCTGGTACGACTACTAAACTCGTATCTGCCAGTTTTTCCATTGGAGAGTTCATGGAACATACTAATGCCGCTGTATGTGCTCCTTGCTGCTTCGCATATTCCATGGCTCCAAGGCAGTATGGCGTTCTTCCAGATGCGGCAATAGCAACAACAACATCTTTTTCAGTTATATTCTCTTTTTGCAGATCACTTTTCCCTAGTTCAGCATCGTCTTCTGCACCTTCAATCGCATTCCGAAGTGCGAATTCTCCGCCAGCAATAAGACCTATGACCAGCTTTGGATCTGTTCCATAAGTTGGCGGACATTCTGATGCATCCAATACTCCGAGACGCCCGCTCGTTCCTGCACCAATATAAAGCAATCTTCCGCCATTTTCGAAGGCTTCGACTGCTTTTTCAGCAACGATACTGATTTCCTTTAAAGCAGGTGTGATGCAACTGGCTACTTGTAAATCAGCTTCATGTATTTTTTGGACGACTTCTAAAGCAGAAAGTTCGTCGATATTCAGCGTATCCGGATTTCTTCTCTCGGTAGCCAATTTGGTTAAATCCATTTTGATCTCCCTTCGTGTTGTACTCATATATTGTTTTAGTTATGATCATCACTCTATGGGCAAAAAGGTAAACTTTTTTCCGCCGCCTATATATTTGAGCAGCGGCTTGCTTTCTTTACAAACCTTGCCTGCACCATTTACTTTTTTGTTCGCAGGCAGTTTCTGCAAACAAATCTGGAGTTCACCCGAATATCTCCCATACAGCGTGTTATCAACCGTTATATCGCCTTCATTAAAATAGTCATCTGTATAGGATTCGGGTTCATAATGAATTCCGGCTTCTCTGGATGCTGCAGATCGAATGACATATTGTGCAGCATCCATACGATTCATGTGAACCGTATTATAAAACCTTTCATAGTCTTTGTTAAATTTCACATAGAGCGGTATAACTTGTTCCGTTAAAAATTTTAGTTCATTGACCGAATGATCAGAGAGGCTAATATCTCCTGCACAAATTTTATCCGTGCCCAATTTTTTTAGTTCTAATGCTGATTCTAATGGGGTTACATTTCGATGATCTTCAATCGTTGGGAGCCTTTCCTGCAGTGGTCCTCTTAATTTTTGGTTTCCCGGAATAAAGGCCATCGTTTTCAGTCCATATTGATGAAACATCTCATTGCGTTCTTTTAATGCCATTTTAGAAATCCCTGTAAAAGGCTTCGGATAAAAATTATGCCATGCTTCTGCCTGGCTGGTATTTAGCCCTTCTTCAACAAGGTCTTTCAGCTGTTCTTCATCAATTGTACTTGCATTAAGTCCGACTTTTAGAGAATGGGACAGCCAAGCAATCTGCTTAGCTGTAAACCCATAATCCAATCTCACTCCTGTTATTCCCCATTCCTTCAGAATCGGAAGTTCACGAAACGCTATACCTAATCGTTCAAGGGATGCCGGTGATAGATCTGCCATTACATCCATATGAACGCTTTGAGCTGTTTCTCCTAGCCTTTTTACTTTTTCCGTAAACGAAACACCTTCCCCTTTTTCTTCTGGAATGTGTAAAGAAGTAAAAATGTATTGAAATCCGTTTTCAGCACATTTTTGAATCCAATTTGTATTAAAAGATTCAGGCTCGCTTAAATAAATGGATATCCCTAAGCACAAAAAGCATTCAACTCCTGTTTAAATGTCTTTAGCCATGCTTTCTTTAAATCCAAATGTCCATGTAAAGATAAATCCAAAGATATAAGCAATAGCTAATCCTATAATATAAAGCAGCATTTGATTGGTATTTACTAAGAACACAAGCGGGATACCAGAAACGCCGATCGCAATTGTCGCAACTTTAAAGAGGGCTTGGAATGCTCCTCCAACAGCAGCTCCTAAACACGCTGTTAAGAACGGACGGCCAAGCGGAAGAGTAACACCGAAAATTAACGGCTCTCCAATTCCGAGCATGCCTACTGGAAGACCGCCTTTAATCACTTTGCGCAGTCTTTGATTTTTCGTTTTAAAGTAAATGGCAAATGCCGCTCCAACTTGGCCTGCTCCACCCATTGCAAGAATCGGAAGTAATGGATCATCACCTATTGTGTTAATAAGTTCCATATGAACAGGAGTCAGTCCTTGGTGAAGTCCTGTTACAACCAATGGTAAGAATGTACCTGCTAGAATAAGTCCAGAGAAAACACCGCCAATATCAATTAGGTTTAATAACCCTTTTGTAATTAAATCTGATAAAAAACCGCCAACAGGCTGAAGAATATATAAGGTAGCAAATCCTGTAATTAATAACGCAAGTGTAGGTGTTACGATAATATCAATAGCTGCTGGAACAACCTTTCGAATACGCTTTTCTAAAAATGCGATTAAAATAGCTGCAAGCATAACTCCGATTAAACCACCGCGTCCAACAACTAATGCTTCACCAAAAAGCTTAATGTTAGCAAGTCCTGGGTTGATAAGCAGAATACCAGCCGCTCCTCCTAAAGCAGGTGTTCCTCCAAACTCTTTCGCTGTGTTGATCCCTACGAACACTGCCAGATAACCAAATACTCCCCAGCCAATCAACCCAAGCATTTGAATGAATGAAGAATCTGGGTTTGCATCTAATCTTAGTGCTACGTTCGTGATTCCTGCGATCAAACCAGATGCTACGATCGCTGGAATTAACGGAATGAATATACTCGCGATTTTGCGTAAAAATTGTTTGAATGGTGTAGCATTTTTCTTATTGATGGCATCTTTATTCATACGTGCCATCTGCTCAAGGTCCATCGGGTCTGTTTCATCAACAGCATGAATATTCATGCCTGTTTCTTCACTCATCGCCAGTGTTACTCTGTTCACAATTCCTGGACCTACGATGATTTGAAGTGTATCATCTTCTACAACACCTAACACACCATCCACATCTTTTAATCCAGCCATATTTACTTTAGACGAATCATGCAGGTTCACCCTGATTCTTGTCATACAGTGCATCAACGTTTTAATGTTAGATGCGCCGCCGAGGTTTTCTATGATGCTTGTGGCCATTTGCTGCTCTTTCCCCATTTTACCTTCCCCCTTTTTGAAATCGCTTTCATTTTTATATAAAACGCTACTATTAGCGTTTCATATCAATCATAAATTTGTAGCGGTCTCCGCGGTATACGGAGTGAACAACTTCGAGTGGTTTTCCGTTTGTCAAATACGTTTGTCTTTGTATAAGCAAGACAGGTGCGCCTTTGGCAATCTCTAAAATCTCACTCTCTTTTTCTCGTGCAATAGAAGCCTCGAGACTTTGTGTCGCATAATCGATATGAAATCCTGCTTGTTCTACTTGAGAATACAGTGAGCCGTCTTGAATATGGCTTTCTTGCAAATGTATTAATTGTGCCGGAACGAAAGTAGTTTCGATCGCCATCGGCACATCGTTTGCTAAACGAACCCGTTTAATCTCATAAATTTCATTGTTATGGGATATTTCCAGCACCTTTGCAATTTGATGATTAGCTTGAATGGTTTGAAAGGATACGAGTTTAGAAGCTGGCTTATATCCTCTCGCTTTCATATCTTCAGTAAAACTGGTTAAGCCTAATAACTTTTGCTCAATTTTTTTACCGGATACAAACGTCCCTTTACCTTTTCGCCTTGTTAAATAGCCGTCATTCACTAAATTGTTGATTGCTTGACGGACTGTCATGCGGCTCACTTCATAGTTTTCAGCGAATTCTCTTTCGGACGAAATCATTGACCCAGATTCCCATTCTCCTTTATCAATCTTAAGTTTAATCGCCTCTTCAATTTGATAATAAAGAGGTACTGGTGATGTTTTATCAATAATCATAAGAATGATTCAACTCTCCTTATCTAGAAGCATTCTTGCACCTTGATCTGCCAGTACAGTCACATTTGGATGCATGGTCAAAGCTGTAGCAGGAATCTCTTCATTTAAAGAACCTTTTAATAGTTCCATAACAGCTCGTGCTTTACGTTCACCGGCAGCCAGTAAAAGGATTTCTTTGCTTTCCAATATCGTACCGATCCCCATCGTAATGGCTTCAGTTGGCTGTTCTTCATTGGTAAAATATTTAGCGTTAGCTTGAAGGGTGGATGGTGTAAGCTTAACGACATGCGTTCTAGCGTCAAAATTTGTTCCTGGTTCATTAAAACCGATATGTCCATTCTCTCCGATACCTAAAACCTGCACATCAATACCGCCGAGCTTGCTGATTAATCCTTCATACCTGACACATTCATCCTCCAGATTATCCGCTTTTCCATTAGGGAGATGTGTATGCTCAGAAGGGATATCAATATTTTGAAAAAAGTGTTTCTCCATATAGTTGTGATACGTTTCAGAACCTGCATACTCATCCAAATTTACCGTATAGACGTGCTGATAAGATTGCTTATATTCATTACTATATTTCGAAAGGTATCGGTACATGCCTAATGGCGTATTGCCAGTTGGCAAGCCAAAGACCAATCTGTCCGCGGACTTTATTTTTGCAAATAAAATCTCTGCCGCCGTCCGGCTTAATTCTTCTTCATCAGTAACGGAAATAAGATTCATGCTTACTCCTCCTTCCGATGATAGGAAAGCTCCCCGCGGCAAAAGGTCATAAGGATTTGATGGTCCTGAGAAAGCACCGTGATATCTGCATCTTTCCCTTTTGAGAGGCTGCCCTTTCTATCAAAAACCTTCAGTTCCTTTGCAGCATTTGCACTCGTCATTTTGACAATGTCCGATAATGAACAACCTGTGTACTGAATCATATTTCTCACCGCATTATCCATACTTAAAATACTGCCTGCGAGTGTTCCGTCCTCAAGTCTTGCCTGGCCATCCAACACTGTCACATGCTGACCGCCTAGTGTATACTCGCCATTACCTAATCCTTTTGCACGCATGGAATCCGTAATCAGCAAGGTCCGGTCAGCTCCTGTAGAATGAAAAGCAAGCTTTATCATTTCTGGACTTGCATGAACACCGTCAACAATCATTTCTACCATCAGTTCGTCTTGAATGAGAGCTGCACCTGCTACTCCTGGGTCTCGATGATGGATGCCTCTCATCCCATTAAACAAATGAGTGACGTGTGAAATACCTGATTCGATTCCCTCTTTTACTTCTTTAAAAGTGCTGTCACTATGTCCAATCGATGCAATACAGCCCGTATTATTTAAGTAGTTTGCGAGACTATGCCCTCCTTCTGCTTCCGGTGCAAGTGTTACTAGTTTTATATGATTTTCAGAAAGCTGCTGCAATTCTTTAAACAGATTGACATTCGGTTGTTTTATGAATTTTTTCGGCTGAGCTCCTGCACGTTTCTCTGATATAAAAGGACCTTCTAGATGGATGCCGATAATTTCTGCAGATCCTGGCTTTTGTCCCTTTATAAAAGAAGCTGTTTGAATCAGTGCTTTCTCGATAGAATCGATATTTTCGGTCATCGTTGTGGCTAGAAAAGAAGTAGTCCCTTCAGCAGGAAGGGCTCTCGCCATTTTATTAAGCACATCTTCTGTTCCGTCCATGACATCTGCTCCGGCAGCTCCATGAATATGCACATCGATCATGCCAGGAATCATGACAGATCCTTCAGCAATCACATACGTTTTTATTTCTTCTTCGTTTGGAAGCGGATTTTTCTTGCCGATGTAATCAATTTTTCCGTCTTTGATAAAGAGGAAGCCACTTTCTACGTATGTACCATGTTCATCTATATACGCACCGTTCAATAAAATAGGTTGATCCATGTCCACTCCCCTTTATCACTTTATGTAAAGAGTATCATTCCTATGACTAGTTGTCTATACCAGTCAGAAAATTCAAACAAAAAATAGCTAAGGTCATTTTACCCTAGCTATTTTTTAGATTAATAGAGTAAATATTTCTCTCTTAATTTTTTAAATTGCTCTAGCTCATCGTTATAACGTGAAACAATATCCTCTACTGAACTGCCAGATTCGATAGCTTCTCTTACCCAACCGTTTCCGATTAAAAGGTCGAAGTAAGATTTCCCTGCACTGTCCTCTGCGCGGAAAGCAAAATCATCAGGATACATATCGTGGATTGTTTTCACCAACGCTATACCTGTTAAAACAGGCTGAAATAATTTTTCGTCTGTTACATGTATTTCGACTCCATGAGAGAGTTTCCCAGTAAACTTTGAGGTCGATGGAATAAAAGATGCAGAACGGAACTTCACACCAGGAAGTGCTTGTGCATTTAATGCGGATGCCAAGTCATCTCCATTAATAAAAGGTGCACCGATTAGCTCAAACGGCTTCGTAGTCCCTCTTCCTTCTGATACATTTGTACCTTCGATTAATGCGCTGCCTGGATATACGAGTGCAGTGTCTTTTGTCGGCATATTCGGTGACGGAAGAACCCAATCCAGTCCACTTTCTTCATAAGTCCAAGATCTTTTCCATCCTTTCATCTTTACCACTTCTAAATCGGCATTAATATTGAATTCTTTATTAAATAATTTTGCCAGCTCGCCAACCGTCATGCCATGTCTTAAAGGAATCGGATACAATCCTACAAATGAAGAATATTCAGGGTCTAAAACTGGTCCCTCTACTTGTGAACCACCGAGCGGATTTGGACGGTCCAAGACGACAAAAGGGATGTTGTTTTCTTTAGCCGCTTGCATGGCATATGCCATTGTATAAATGTACGTATAGAAACGGGTTCCTACATCTTGAATATCAAACACTAAGACATCAATACCATCCAGCATCTCAGGAGTAGGCTTTTTCGTTGGTCCATATAGACTGTACACAGGAAGGCCTGTTTTAGGATCTGTATAGAATTCTACATACTGTCCAGCTTGCGCGCTCCCTCTTACACCATGCTCCGGACCGAATAATGCTTTTAACTCGATTTTCGGATTATTGTATAACACATCAACAATGCTGTTTAAATTTCGGTCTACTCCGGTTGGGTTCGTAATTAACCCCACCTTTTTACCTTCTAAAAGAGATAGTTTTTCTTTTTGAAGCATTTCAAGACCCGTTTTAAAGTTTTGCCTATGATAATGATCGTAATTGCTCTTATTTGCGTTTATTGATTGCGTATTTGGAAGAACAACCGAAAGCGCGAGCATGAAAACTAATAATAATCCCCATTTTTTCATCGTGATTTTCCTCCTCCTTTTAATAACCTAAACCATGGCCAAATGGATAAAGAACAGAATCTGCATCTTGATAAATCGTAACTGGAAGCTTTCCTGTTGGATTGTTCATTCCAAAAATGGTTTCTGCCGTGGCTTTAAAACTGGCGTCTCTGAAACCATATTGAGCAAGATAAGCCGTTACATTCGGGAATGCCATAATGTCGTAAGGGTTTCGAATTCCAACGGCAACTGTTTTATTGGGAGCTGCTTGAATCACTTGGTTAACCATCTGCATCTGTGCACTTGATGGTAATCGGCCCGATACGTTGAACGTGTATGTTCCTAATACAACTAAATCTGCGTTGCGTACTTTATTAAGCTGTTCTTCATTAAGCTTTTGCGCTGACTGGATCAATTCCACAGAAGGCTTATAGACTGACAAAGCCTGCTGAAGAGATTGACTGTATGTGTTTCCGATAACAACAACTGAATCGACATTGTCTTTATTTACAGGAAGCAACCCACTGTTTTTTACTAATGTGATAGACTTGCGTGCCACTTCTTTTTCAACTTCCTTATGAACACTGTTTCCAACAACATTTTGAGCATTTGCTATTTTTTCTTCCACTGGTTTATCTGTCATTTGTTTAAAGATTCCACGTTTTGCTTTTAACGTTAAAAGGCGCTCTACAGATTCATTTACTCGTTCTTCTTTGATTTCTCCGCTTTTTACTGCATCATATAAACCATTTGCAACTTCTTCTAGACCAACTGGCATCAAAACAATATCTGTTCCCGCATTCACAGCTCGAATGGCAGCATCCACTGGTCCAAAATGATCAACGATTGCTTGCATATTGAGTGCATCTGTTGAGATAACACCTTTAAAGCCCATTTCTTTTCTCATCAAGTTCGTTAAAACTTCGTATGACAAAGTTGCAGGAAGGTTTATCTCTGTACCGTCTTTTTTGGAAATTACAGTTGTAGGATCAATCTTCGGGAACGTAACATGTGCTGTCATGATAGCATCAATCCCTTGATTCATCGCTTGCTGGAATGGATAGAGTTCCACTCTCAATAACCGTTCTTTATCATGGGGAACAGAAGGTAAACCAAGATGTGAATCGACTGCAGTGTCTCCATGACCCGGGAAGTGTTTTGCTGTAGCAGCCATCCCAGCACTTTGTAAACCTTTTGTGTAAGCCGTTCCTAATTCTGCAACTAACTTTGGATCTTCTCCAAAAGAACGAACACCAATAACAGGATTATCAGGATTGTTGTTCACGTCCAGTACTGGAGCAAGATTCATGTTGATTCCTAGCGAATCGAGTTCAGAACCGATGGATTTTCCGACTGATTCTGCCAATTCTGCTGACCTTGTTGCACCAAGCGCCATATTTCCTGGGAAATCGGTACCACTCTGCAATCGTGTCACAATTCCACCTTCTTGGTCGATTGACACCAAAAGACCATATTTCTCATTGGCTTTCTTGTACTCATCTACCAATCTTACTGTTTGCTCAGTCGTAACTACATTTTCACGGAATAAAATGACGCCTCCGAGATGATATTTTTTTACTAACGCTTTTATTTCTTCATTCATTTCAGTAACCGGCTGACCTTTCCAATTACGGAAATCCGGCATAAGCATTTGACCGATTTTTTCTTCCACAGACATCGCTTTAATCGCTTTTGAAATTAAATCGTATTTTCCACCTTTTTGTTTCTCGAATACTGCTTTTCCATGCTTAACAAGTATTCCAATTCTGTCGAATGCTTTGCCATCTGTAACAAAAATAAAGGTTTTCCCGTTATGGCCTCTTAATGTAACGGTGCCATTTTCAACAGATGCAACATTTTCATTTGTGGAGCCCCATTTCAGATTCTCCGTTACTTCTGCATATGTACCATCATGATGAGTTTGTAAAGCAGAAAGTTTAAGTGTATCTCCCTTTATTTCTTCACTAAGCTGGGGCATATTTTGAGCAATAATCAGCGTTTCTTTTCCCCATTGTTTAGCAAATACTTTTGATTGTCCTGTTCCAGCGAACAATGGAACAACCAAAAAGACAGCTAATAATACAGACCCTATCACCCTTAAAGCTTTCAATTTATCCAACCTCCTCAAATTTGGCAGCGCTTTCTTTCTTTGACACTTTTCGGTAAGAAAAGGAAGGTTCCTGTCGCTTCATGTAAAAACAGAACTTAAGTCCTCTCTCTCACTAGGACTAGTTGTCTATACCAATTCAATTTCTACTTTTCCTCAGTAAAAAATGCCCACAATCTTCTTCTTACTGTTTAACTGTTTAACTGTTAAGACCTTTCTATCTGTAAAAATTAAAAGCGGTTTTTTTGCTATCATTGTTATTTTTGAAATCAGCTGATTTCGGCTAAAGGATTCTCGCTTGCTTTACGTGAAGGGGTCTACCTGTCCCCCTAATCGCGCTGGATGCTCCCGCCATTATATAACCCAAATCAATTTTCCATTTGAGGCAGTAAAAATTAATGCTTAATCAACCATCTTTTAAAAATAAACCTATTAAAAAAAGCCCCTTAATTTTGAGGGGCTTATGCTTTGATTTTAAGATTTCCCAACATAAAAAAATTACTTGTCACTTTCAAAGACAGAGGGTATAATTTTTCTATCGCAGTCAACTTGCACCAATACAAATGGGGGCTTAGCTCAGCTGGGAGAGCGTTTGGCTGGCAGCCAAAAGGTCAGCGGTTCGATCCCGCTAGTCTCCACCATACATAAAGCTTCAAACCCCTTGTTATATAAGGGGTTTTTATTTTTTATAAAATTCGAATGAATTCTATATGGTGAGTCAAAATGTCATTTTGGTCACGCTTTGGTCACAAGGCGCTTTATTCGAAGATTTCATCAATTTTCCGAACTGCTTCCTCTTGCATGGTGGGAAGGACATGTGAATACGTATCTAAAGTAACTTTAATATTACTATGTCCTAGTCTTTCTGATATTACTTTAATATTTACACCTTTTGAAAGTAATAGTGTTGCGTGAGTATGTCTTAAATCATGGAATCGAATTTTAGGGACCTTTGCAAGTTTAATTAATCTATTGAAACTTCTTCTAATGTTAGATGCATTATGCGGAGATCCGTGGTGGGTGCAGGCAACAAGATCAAAATCTTGATAAATTGGACCTAAAGTTTCTTTCTCTTTTTCGATTAATAAATTATGTTCCTTTAAAGCCTTAATAGCTGACTTGGATAAATCAACTGTACGTTTACTCGATTTTGTTTTTGCACCTTGTTTAAAACTTTTACCATCATGACTTAATGTTTGCTTAATATATAACGAACCTTTTTCAAGATCCACGTCTTTCCATCTTAAACCCAGTATTTCACCTTGTCGCAAACCAGTAGCCAAAGCTAATTTAAATACAATATAGCAGAAATCGCCTTTTGCAACTTTTAAGAATTGATTTACTTCTTCGTTGTTCCATACTTTCATTTCCGAATTATTAGTTTTCGGAAGTTTAACTTTTACTGCTACGTTTTTGTTAATTAAACTAAAGTCCACAGCATGCTCTAATGAATTTCTAATAATCTCAAAATACTTTTTAATAGTACAGCTGCTTAATCCTTCATCATACAAATTATCAATGAAAGATTGAATGTGAATGGAAGATAATTTTGATAAGGTAATATGTCCAAGTTTTGGTTTTATTCTTTTTCGCAAGCAATTTTCATAAACTACGACTGATTGGGTCCCTATACTGTTTTTCTTGGTGTTAAACCACTTTTCTAAATAATCTTTATATGTCATTTTAGTGGGTTCAATATAAGTACCTTTGTTTATTGCATTAATAGCTTCAACCAAAGCTTTCTCGGCTTCTTTCTTCGTTTTAAACCCCCTTTTCTTTTTTTGTTTCCTTAAGCCCTTTTCATCTTTTCCAAGATCTAATACATAGTACCAACTATTTCCGTTTTTCTTTATTGATCCTCTCATTTCAATCTCTCCTAACTTTATAGAAGAGAGTGCTTAAAAAGCACATCTCATATTTGAGATGTGACATGTATGCCACCTCAAATATATAAAATTAATTTAAAAATTACAATTATTTCAATTTCATCTATACTACTAAAGTCCATAAAGCCAATTAACAAACACTCTCTTTAAAATCTTGATTCTTTTTCCTACCCTAACTGAATGAAACTGTTGGGAGGAGATTAGCTCATAAGCTTGTCTTCTTCCAATTCCTAAAATAACCTGGATATCTTCTACATTTAATACATCCGGATAAGCTTCTAAATCTTTCATTGTTATTACTCCTTTCAGTTGCTAAAGATATTAAGCTGGTTAACACAAAAAAAAACTCTTTGGACATTAGAAATACACACTTAAATCATGTGCTATTCTAAACTCCAAAGAGTTCAAATTAATAAACATTCCCGCTGACTAATAATTAGCCGCCAATAAAATAAAGGCGTCCCCCAAAAAGGAGGACATTAAAAAAATTTAAGAAAGGTTGCTACCTTATATTGATTTAACCATATTTGGAAAATTTAATCAATCTATGTTTATATTTTTATTTTAACGTTAAAGAAAATACCCTCAAATCTTCTTCTACAAACTCGTATTTGTCTATTCAGTGAGGTAAAAATATCATTGGACGGTTTTTACCGTCTTAAACAAAAATAATAATACTAAATTTATAGATAAAAATCATATTTTTTTAACTTATTAATAACTTCTTGATCATCCGGCTTCAACCTATGAGCATATTTAAAATATCCCCTAGCTTTTTCGTACTCTCTTTTTTGCTCATATGCTTGACCTAATTTTTTTACTACTAACCAAACTCCCGGAGTCTCTTGATTTATATCTTCTAGAATCTTTATAGCTTTATCTTCCTTATTACACAATCCAAAGCATATCGCTAAGCGGTAACGATAGTCTATAGACTTAGGCTGCTGTTGCACTAATTGTTGAAAGATTTTTTGAGCCTCTTCGTATTTCTTGATCGAAAATAAAATTCTTGCTTTAAGTTCTTGCATCGAGGTGGAAAAGTTTTCTCTTCTTGTTTCTTCAACATCATATACATTTATTTTATCCAATGTCATTAATGCCTCAAAACGACGATCTGTTCTAAAGTAAACATATGATAACTGAAGAAGTATGTCGGGATAAACATGATCATTTGCAATCTCAGTTTGAAGAATCTTTTCTGCAATCTTAAATTTCCCTAACTTACAATTAGTTATTGCTAATTCAAGAGCATCCCTTTTTTCAACAAGGGTAGCTTTTGGTACATACTTTTCTCTTGCTTCTTGATGGAGATGCTCTTCTATAGCTCGTTTAAAATCCTTTCTCAGCTCAGCAACACGTTGATAACGGTCCTCTGGATCACGTGCTAGGGCTTTTAGGATTACTTGTTCCATTTTTTCATGGATGGACTTATTTAATTCTCTTGGACGTGGAAAAGGCTTATTATGAATGACATCTAGAAAAGTATCATGCGGTGTTTGCCCTGTTAGAAATTGATAGAGAATAGCTCCAAGTGAATATATATCTGAATTTAGAAATCTTTCCTTTGAATTAGCTACTTCTGGCGCTATATAAGCATATGTGCCCGCACCATCAATTGACTTTACAAAGATATCTTCAATTAAGCGACTTGTCCCAAAGTCTGTAATTTTTACTTGTTCGTCTTTAACTAATATATTATCCGGTTTAATATCTCCATGAGCTATCTTCAAATCGTGCATGAATTCTAAACCATCTAAGATCCTCTCGAATATTTCATACACTGTTTGGAAAGTACGAAGAGAGGATATACCAGTGCTTGTTAACTCTTGGGATAATGGATGGCCTTCGAAATATTCCATCTCAATAATGAAATATCCGTCGACCCGACCCATATCATATATTTGAATTAGATTAGGATGAGAGAGACCCTTTAGCTTCAATCCCTCTGTCAATACCTTATCTCCCTTTTCTTGGCTTTTAGGTATTTTTAAAGCTACTGTTTGACTGTTATCACGCCGAACAGCTCTCCAAACTTGACCAAAAGTCCCTTCACTTACATACTCTTGAAGAACATACTTATCCCCTAATTCCATATCCTTTTTTAATTCTAGTATATATCGTTTCCGTACCATACTACTTCACCTGAATCCATTGATTAATCGTTATTTTCTCCTTGTTACCTTTGGCAACAGCTTGAAACACTAAATAATCACTTTCAAATGAATTAATACCATTAATATAGGTGCCATTGGGTAAACGAAAACCTTCATCAAATATAGAAATATATTTTTCTATATTTTTCGGCACTATTCCACTGTGGGACCAATATACGAATAAAATAATAGGAAGATTACCGCCAAGTTGGTGATAGGCAATCAATAGGTTTTCGATTTTTTCTCTTAGTTTATCATTTTTAGCTTTTGAATTTTCAAACCTTTCAAACTCAGAAACTAATACCGGCTTTAGGTCTTCCTTGTTATACCAAATCGAATCAGGTCGAACTTCACGGGTTATACTGTGACCAAATCTTCCATTAATAGAATACACAGGATACTCAGATACTGCTATATATCCATCTAACTGTCTCCCTATTTCAGTGATATAGTTTAATCCGATAGAATGAACGGTTTCTGAATAATCTGGCACTCCTGAAACAGAAAGCATCGGAAACCAATTATCACGTATATTGCCGTTTTTAAATTCTTGGATAATCCATTCTTTTATTTCGCCTTTAGCCATTAAAGATTCCCCATTCTTTAACAACCTCTGGGGATTGACCACCATGAACAAGGGCTTTCGTACCTACTTTTACCAATAATGGTGCTGGAATAGAACGACCAGTAAGTAAGGCTTCACCTGTAGATAGTGCAGGTAATTCGTCTATATCAGCTTTTGTAAGCATATCTGAAGTTTTTGTAATAAAACGTTGATCATCTGGATTTTTTAAACGCATAGTAATAATAGTGTTGCACTGTGAAGTTACATCAGCATCTAATTTTGATGGACGTTGAGAAACAATCGCAAAACCAACACCAAATTTTCTTCCCTCTGCTGCAATTTTCTTTATTATTTTCTTTGATATGGTTGGAGTACCTGCTGGCGCATAGTTATGTCCTTCTTCATAAACTAAGAAACATGGACGAATTGGTCTTTGTTTATCTGCAGCAGCACGCATAATTTCGCTAGACACTAAAGCTGTTACAATTTGTTTCGCATCATCCGATATCCCTTGTAAATCCACAATAATTAACCGACCATTTTTTTCATTCATTTCACCAATTAAATTGTATATATCAGTCGGCTCTCCAATTGCTCTAGTGTAGAAGCTTTTAGCTTCGTTAATAACTCGTTTTAATTTCATAGAAGCGACAGCCGCACTCCTACCGTTCAGAGCACGTGATTCAGCATCAGAAAGATCATCCCAACTTTTAAGTTCTTCTAAATCACCAGACAATAACTCTCGTAAATCTTTAATGTCTCTTGGTGGATGTGGATACTTGAATTTCCAGTAACGAAGTGCAACATCCAGTACTCGTTGTTGAGGTTCCGTAAGACCCGGTAAAATTTCTTCAAAATCGTCCATTTCAAAACGGTCAAACTGTAAGGCAAGGTGATTGTTTTTACCAGAATATTTGTAATCAAACTCTTCCATTTGTGGGGTATATACTTTAATACCACCACCAGCTTCTTGCAGTTTCTTTAGTCTTTTTTGAATAAATAGGATATTTTCCTTTTCTTTTGGATCCTCAATATGTTCTAAATCACTATTGAAATGAACAGTTCCTTTTTCAAATGCTTTCCCGTATTCACCATGCGTGTCAAAGACTACTACTGTACCGTTCATTTGAGCAACTAGTCTTTCAATAATGCGTCCAACTGTATATGACTTACCTGATCCAGTCATCGCTAATACAGCTAAGTGTTCTGTTACTAATTTATTTACGTCCATATAAACCGGTACTATATTTTCTCCGCGTTCATAACCAATTAGGTTTCCAATTGCAATGCTTTTATTCTCATCAAATTGATAGAATTTAGCGAGAAATTCATAATCTACTCCCAAAACTTTACTACCAGGATCTAGCGGTCTTCTTGGAATACGAATTTGACCAGTCCTAGTCTCTTTATATCCTACAAGATCAATCGTCCCAAAAAGTGTTTCCCCAGTCATCTGTGTACCTGGCAGTAATTCAATGGAATTTAATCCATCTCCCATCTCACTGTTATAAAGAATGTTACTCCTAGAAATAGATGTTATTCGTCCAAGAACATATGTCACTTCTTCATCCTCTCGTTCTTGGTGAGAAATCTTGACAAATTCCCCACGTCTTGCAACAAAGCTATCATGTAGAACCATTTTTAAATCGTTTGGATTTCCTGTGTTTCCAATTAGCTTCCCAATATATTTATCTTGGCTCATAAGTTATCCTCCCCAAACAAATCAACTTCCTCGGTCCAAACACTTTCTACCTTTTCACTCTTAATCATTTCTTGAGCTTGTGACTTATAGTACTGAATAATTGTCCCGGTCTTAATAGCCTTTAATCCATAACTTGCATACCAAAGTGGCAGCGGTAATGCTTTTAATTGATCAATTGTATATAATGAAATCAAATAAGAGGTTAACTGATCGATTGATTCAGTTTGCCAGTCTCCTTTATGCCCAATTGCTTCAACTAACAGAGGCATTGTTCTCATACCAGCACGAAAATGAAAATTTATTACTCCAAGCTCTCTTACAAATTGAGGCTCTAAACGATTATCTGAGGTTAAGAGGTCAAATTCATAGGCAGCTGTTCTTGTTCGTCTTGTTAAAACTCCATTTAATAGTTTTTTTACACCGACTTTTTTTATCTTATCTAAAGACATGCTAAGCTCTGAAATCTCTTGTGTGACTAATGAATCAATCATATATTTATCAGTTTGTTCAGAGGTTAATCCATAGAATACCGAACCAAAACGTTTAGAACTAACTGAAACAATTTTGATCCCATTAGAGTTAAAAGGGTAAATCTCATGTTTATGTTCCTTCCAAAAATGTTTAATTCTCTCTTTACATGAGATATAGTCAAAGTGAAGTTCCTCATAGGATTCCAACGGTTCATCGCTTCGTTCTAGTATTAAAGGTGTATCTACAATTACTAGTTCAGGTCTATTAACTTCATTTAATAACTCTTCTAACAAATCATACATCTGATTAATATGAATAAATTTTAACTTTTTGGTTACATCAACGTCATCCGCTTCATCAATATCCACCAAACTATCTTGAAAGGTTTGATATACTACTCCATCTTGAATCGAAAGATCTTGGCGTAGCGCTCCTGCACTATAAAGGATTCCACCAAAAGCAGGAATTGTTTTACTTGCAGTAGCAATACCTGTGACATTCAGAGTTAATGGGACCTTCTTAGTTACTGTTCGAATTACACCACTATTACGAAGTTTTGGAGCTATTTGATCAATAAAACGCATTTTAGAACCCAGTTTGGCGACTGTACTTGGTAAACCCAATTGTATCTTTGCAACTAAACTATTCGCGATGGATATATCTCTTTTCTTATCTCCATGCTCCATCGTCACGCCTCCATCTCTTTATCTCTCGAACAAATGGTATATATCCTTTAAGATTAATATATTTTTCTCCCTTATCTGTTATTGAACCAGAATCCTCTAAAAGTCTTTGGTCTATCAACTTTTGAAGCAATTCCAAAGCTTTATTATGAGATATGTTTACCTTAAAGAAGTTGCTCAACTGCCTTGAGACAACTGTTAGTTCTAATACGTTTGCTGAAGCTAGCATCAGTATGTATTCATGAACAGGCGTAGGTATAAATGATTCTTGATTTTTGGTTGTTTCTTCATTTTTATTTTCTATTATTAATTCTAAAAACAACTTTTTACATATATCTTGCTTGGACATTAAACGATAATCTAGTAGTGGAACTGTTGTTAATGTGACACATCCACTTCCCGAATGTTCATAATGATCAATGGCGATAGTCTTACCGTTATCAAGTTCCCACTTTGATTTAGTATTAGTTTTAATTGATTCAATAACAGGAAGGCTGTTAAATGTATAGGCTTCAATTCCATGTACTGATAGCTCACTATTTAATTGAAGCAAAGAAACAATGTCCATTTGATGAAAAGGAGGGGAAACAATAAGTTGGTTCCCCCATTGTCTCCACCATTTATTTAATGATTGCAACTCCACTTCTGATAATTTAAACATGATAATTGCCGGAATAACGCAAATACCAGACATTAGTTCATTAATGTTTCGTTCGTCAACACTTATCCAGCTTTTTAACATTTTATATTCCGTTCTTTTTGTAAACTGCCGAATGATTTGGATGTTCATTAGGTCAACACCACTTTTGTTTTAATTAGGCCGAAGTTTTCTAGTTCTTCCTTTTCTCTCGGATAACTATTCCAATCAATATCAGCTTTACTTTTTACAACATCTTTAAAAAATTCAAATCGAACAAATTCAGCATTCTTATCATTAAAGAATTGTCTACCGTCTTCATCTAATTGTTCCATTTTCTTTTTTACAGCGGCTATTGTTTGTTCATAGCTATTCTCTTGGATTGCTGAACCGATTTCTGGCTGATATGGTAATTCATGCTGAATACGGTATATAAAATTAACTGAATCAATCAATTCTTGATCATAGTATCCATCACGAATTTTCCTCATAGAACTTTCTATTTGATTAAGCATTGAAATTAAAGATGTAATGTTATTTTTGTGTTCTTTTAATAACCTCTCACTATATTCAATTAGTTGAATTGGGTTACCTTTTTGTGTAAGATGGTAAGCATCTATTTGTTCATCAAACCCCGCTTCAAGGAAAATCTGAATTTCATGATAATTCGTATCTAATTGATTGGATTGAACTTTTTGTTGTACATCAATAGGAGCTGACTCAAAATAAGATAACCATTTCTCAACGATTGGCTGGTTTTCAACAAAGTAATCTACTACTTGTTTAAACTTTTCAAACATTTCGTCGTAACGACCAGATATCCCGCTGCCACCTTTCCATTCAACTTGATTTTGTCCTTCTTTTTTCAAGCCTATTTCACTAATCATTATGTTTAGTCTCTCTATTGCCTGTTTGTAATTAGCCAACCATAAATGATGTGCTAAGCTATCTGTCTGAGCAACCATTGTGTCTCGTTTAGAAGATTTTATATAATCCTTGGCATATTCTATTTCTGTTTGATAACGTTCTAAGGCATTGGTAAACTGGATAATGGGTAAAACATACTCTTTATAAGTACTTTTTGTTCTTACGAATTCAAGTTTCTCTTTTAATTTAGCTAGAATGTTTCTTTGTAAGGTTGAAATGTAATCATGGAATAATTGAACCAGTCGAAGCTTTTTCCAAATAGGCATATCATTGTCAGATATATTTAAAGTACTAATAATTCGTTCGTTAAACGGAATTGCGTTCCATTGTTCTTCATCATAAATAAACTTGCATTCGGAATCGAATGTTTGTAATAGTTTTAATTGCTCTTTCCAAGTATCAAGCGGGTTCACGTTATCAACTTGTAATGAAGAAAGATTAATCTCTTTTAATACTTCATTAATTACATCTAATCGACCACGGTGTTTATCAGCTTTAAGTATTCCTAGTCTGTTTTTATCAATAGTTTGTTTAAATTCATCAACTAACTTGTCGTATTCTTCATCACGCCACTTCTGAACTTTGTCACGTTGAAATTCTAATGTAGCTTTAACAACATTTTGAGCGTGAGTTCCACCTTGGACCTCAATGACTTTCAAATTCTGTAAAAAATAAATCCACTGCTCAATAATTTTAACTGGTTTGATTGTATCGACAGAGCTAAAAAAGAATGTATTTTGAATATCTTTAAAAACACGTCTGGTGTTCCCTATATAGGTTAACAATCCAGCAAAAGTTAAAGGGACATGAACCTCATAATCATCTTCATTGGTTTTTACAAATAACTTAGCACCCTCATATCCATCTTTATCTAGCTTTGCTCGTACTTCTGTTGCTTTTAAGACTTGGCAAAATCTATTATATTTTTCACTCTGCGGGAATTTCACCCCTTGTTTAATACCAAGTTCTGTAGAGGTTGCACTATGAATTAACATCCTAGTGTACCCTTCAGCTAATAAAGGTAGGTTATCTTCTTCTGCCTTTGTAAAGATTAAAGGTCTTAATACATAGCCTTGCTGATCAATTTGCTCAAACCATGCTCTTGAAACTTTTGCAATTTCATCGCGTATTGCTCTAATTTTTGCCTTAAAAGGCGTCGCTAATTGATGAGCAACTGGTCGAATATCCATGGCTTCGCGGTCTACGGATAATACTTCTAATACATTCTTCTGTAGATTTGTCACTTGAAAAAATATTACACATCTACCGGCAAGCGGGTAGTCCCGCTTGAACTTGTTAATATCGATTTCTGTATCAGCGGTAGACGATAAAATAAATATTGGATGTACACCAATATCAAGAAGATTACTTTCCGCTATGTCATTTAACTTTTCTAATCTACTAGCCCAAATGACATCTACAACCTTTTTTGGATGAACTCCTAAGTAAATATCTCGTTCAACATGACTCCTAAATCCACTCACTTGTCCTTTAATTTTAATTGTTTCAGTAGATGGATATTCTTGTTCAAATGCTCGAATAAACCCTAAAACCGTTCTTTCAATATCTTTTCCATAATCCTTTGTACGTTCTTTTAACAACTGCTGTAATTCTTGATCCTTTTCATCTACTAACAAGTAATTTGCAATACCTGTTTGTGCAGCATACCTACGATTTAAACGCTCAAGAAAGGCAAAATTCGGCCCAACAAACGTTTCTTTTATTACTTGGTCCGCTTTCTGTTCAAAATAACTATATAGAATCTCAGCCGCATCCACGACTTCGTCTTTCGGATAGAGTGTTCTTACTTGTGCAAGGAAAGTTTCCCTTTCTTTTCCGATGATAAAGTAATTATCTGGTGCATTAATAGAAAATGTTTCCAAACTACGTATTAACACATCTAAACTAAACTTCTCTCCTGTTGACTCATTGACAAAAAAATGATCAACATCTGGACGATATTTATTATTTACTAGATAAAATCCAAGATCACTTTTTGTAAGTGGAATAGCAATAAATTCTTTAAATAAAGGAATTCCTTGAAGGTTTTTCGCTGATAATAATACTTTTTGCTCTTGTTCAGTATATTCCTTTTTAGGAACCGGTAATTGACGTAATAATGCCTTTTTCAGCAACGGTTGATGTACAGGACTAGAATCAATATAATCAAGTTGCGAAATATCAATTAAACTATCTTTAAAACGCGGTACTGATTGAGAAAGATCTAGTAATATTTGTCCCGCTTCTGCTTCAGGATGATTGTCTAAATATTGATCACAATGAGCCATAATGACATTAAGCCAACCAAAGTTCCCTGCAGCAATTGTATAAGACGCTTCAACTAACCCTTCTGGATATTGACGAATCTTTCCTTCCCTTTGCAAAGATTCAATATAATCAGAGATATCCGCGTACGAATTCTGTGTCATCTCTAGCTTATCTCCACGACGATCTAATGCTTCTAATGACTTAATTTGATCACCAATTGCTGGAGAGCATAGTAATATAAATGAAACATTAGGATGCCTAGAGCGGCTATCTTCATGCTTAATAGCAGACGTTATAACTTTTATTGCTTCACCATCTAGTTTCTTTTTTCGCTCTTCATTGTTTTCATGTATTTCATCTCTAAACAATTCATATTCGGATTCCACTTCATCAACGATAATATGTAAGTGATCAATTGAAAATTGACTTAAATACTTCATTCCCTCTTGTACAAGCTTATCTAAGAGAGGAATATCTTCTCCTAATAATTGTTCTGGGGAATGTTGTCCTTTTTCAATAACCTCACCTAATCTTTGAGGTGAAAAACCAAGTGGAATTAGATTACTTTGTAAATGTTTTATAATACTCCCCTGAATTGTTGTCTCTACATTTTGATTTGCAAGTTTTGCTAGAGCAATATATGCTCCATAGCCCACCCAATTATCTCCATACAGATAATCCTCATTCATTTGTTCATAGCGTATATAAATTGGTAATATACGATCTTCAAAATCTTCTTTTAAAAGCCTGACTTCCTCTAAATCTCCATCACTATTTCGAATCGTCCAACCTTTATCAATACCAAGTACTTCGCTAATGAGTTCATAACCAATCCTTGATTTACCAATACCCCATTTAGCAATTAGTGTAAAAATACGAGACATCGGTGCATCTTTGATATCATTTAAAAAATTCTGATATGCTTGAAAAAACTCATGTTGTCCAACCATTGGCTGTAACACAGGAAAGGTAGAAACCCCATCTTTTAACCAAACTGATTTTTTCATGAATTGAACACTCCTTATCGGTGAATATCAAGCTTTATTAACTGATACTCGCGTTTTCCTAAATAACCTCTACCATGACGTGGTTGGCCTGATTCATGTGCAATTACAGTAAAAATTCCCTTATTTATACCATTTGTAATATAATAATCAACAAACCGAGAAAGCCCTTTATCCCAAGAAGGGTAATGTTTTATTAAAATTTGTTCTAAAGCTGGTTCAAGTGGGAAAAAGCCACGATCATCAGAGAGAAAAAGAATTGTTTCTTTTAATGTATGTACTTCATCTACTGAGTCTGTTTGAGTAATAGTAAATAACGAACCTAAATCATATATATCTTTAGAGACTTTTTCTTTATTTAATATTATTTTTCCTTCTTCATCTCTAATGAACCAATCTAGATATTCAAACAACTGCATAGGAGCGCGCATAAATGCTGTTAGGTTTGTAATAGCAGGTTCTCTTCCTCCAGAGCCAATAAAAGACCAACCTTCTTCCAACTCAACTTCTTTCTCTAGAAGAAATTTCATCCACTCATTACCTAATGCTTCCACTTTAAATTGTTCTAATAAATGATTCATATCATTTTTTTGTGGATTACTTGCAAAAGGATGATATGATGTACCTTCCATATCCAACTGCCATCGCCCAATAAAATCCAAAGGTGTACCATTAGTATTAAAATATCCACCATTTAAAAGCATATAAATAACTACTCTAACTCTTGGTGAAAAACGTAATAACTGCCTCGCTAACAACACTTCCCACCCATCATCATTTATATAGGAATTTACTATTTTTTTTGCATCCTCAGTCAGTTTTAAATGACCATCAAATCGTTCAAGGAAGAAGACACCTTTAATTTCAAATTGAGAAGTACGCTTAAAGTACTCATATCCTAATAATCCAAACAATTCTTTTGAACGATCAAGCTTTTTATCTTTTTCAATTACATCTTTATTTAAGTAAAATGAGGCAATTTCTTTCATTGATTTTGCTTCAGTTTGCTGTGGTATGCGTGATAATTGCTCACACCATAACTCAAAGTTGCCCGGTTCAATCCAAAAGCGTTCAATTGAAAGGCGAATATGTTTCATCTTTTTTCCCTCAATTCATCAATCCATTGCTCCAATCTCCCCCGTAGCTGTTTACTTTCCGCAATAAGAGGGATATATAAGCGAGTATGATAAATGACATCTTCTATTGTTGTTGGCAAACGATATTCATCGTCTACAATCGTAATTAATTTACGTTCAACAAGGTTGTGGAAAACAGTGTGTAAGTTACGCAATTCATTAGGAAACAGTAGATATTGATTTACCTTGCAGAATTCAATAGCAAATTCATCGAAGTTCCCATATCGAAACTCTTGATGATTACTTGCAGTTAATAATACATCAACACCATTCCCTACTACTTGAAAGCGTATAGCCTGAACTCCTTGTGCTTCGAAATTCTCTCGTACAATACAACAAAGGAAAACAAATAACTTCCAAGGATATGTAAAAATATGCTGAAACTGTGGATGTTCAATTTTACGTTCCAGTATAGAAGGAACTAGTGTATATAATGGCCGTACTTTTAATGTGCTAAGAATCAAATTAGTTGAGATTTTTCTGCCTTTTTGCCACTGGTCATCTATTTTCTTGCCGAGGTCTATATCTTCTATCACTTTTTCCTGCTTATATGCTTGAACATGCTTTAAATAAAACATTATACGTAGATAATGCGGCGAACCATCAAAAATAAGGCGATTAAAACTTTGGTATTGGCTTTCTTGTTGGTTAATACGTTTCTCCAATCTTGAAATTGAAAAACCGTTTACTTCTTTGATTTCTGCTAGTACGGAAATAGCGTATCCGGAAAATTTTGGTAAGCTACTTACAAATACTTCCATTCCACCTAAATCATCTGCTTCACTCATTTTTAATGCTGTTAAAAGTGTGACCTCCACTAAATATTTTTGATAATCATTCATAAAACACAAGATAGAAAATAAGTGATCCTTTTTAGATTGAAATTGATTACCATATGTAATCCAATTGTTAGTAATCAAGTATCTATCTTGTTGTAGTTCAAGTAAATTCATTTTCTCTAAAAAAGAAAGTGAAGCAATACATGGCATTTCTCCATAATCAAGGAGTCCTTCTAATATTTGATAAGTTTTCTTAACATCCAATAAATACACTCCCAAAGTATAAAAATTTTATTCTGCTTCAATGATTTTAGATTCCTCGAACGAACCCTCTATAAGAGATTCTACATCAGAAGTTGCCTCTAAAATTAATCTATTTGATGTATATAGTTTTTCTGTAAGATCTACAGTTATTTCATATAATTCCTTTACGATACTTTCTTTCACTAATGGGATTTTAATATTGTCTAAGAAATTTTTACTTATCCCTTTTTGAGCTGTCCCAGTTGCCTCTCTTTTTATTAGTACTTTACCCACTTCACTAATTAAGAAGTAATATATGAATGAAGAATAGTGCTTATAGGCTTCTTTTAATTTGACACAAATTGTATGTTCATTTATATATATATCCTCTTTTGTATAACATGGTGCCAATTTACCAATTGTCTCTCCATCTTTTGCGAATAAAATATCGGAAAAGTCAACTTTATTCAAAGGCGTTTCTATAACTGTTTTTATTTGTTCACCATTTAACTCCAAGAAATTTTCTGAAATATTTCCACTTTGAATAAAGTAAATTTTTTTCCCTATTTCTGACTCGTTCAGTCTGTTTCCAGTAAATGTATAGTTTATTAATTTTCCAATCGATATATATTCAGAGGAAATTTTTTTCATATGATTTTCAATCAATTGAAATATAACCCCATAATACTGACTATCCAAACGATTTAGAAACAAGTCCTCTGAGTTAATCCAGAATGATCTTTTTTCTAACTGATTGATTTTTAATGTAAGCTCTTCCAAATTTAATATAGTTTTAATTATCTGTTCTGCTTCTTTTCTTAATTGCAAAGCCTCTTCACGCATCTGTTCCGCTTTCCGAACTTTATCGCCAATATATGTTTGAGTCTTAAAGGAGGGAATAACTATCAATAAATCTCTTATATTTTTGTTAGTCAATGAAGGTTGCGCTCCACCATAAGAAAATCGATCCATTTGCTTCCTACAGTAACTAGTGTTTAAGAAAGCATAAATATAGTCAACGTCTACTTTGCTTTCGTCAAATGATATTCTGGTTAAGTTTTGTCCCATAGCAACTTTCGGTATCCCTTGTGGTACCTTACAAAGTTTACCTATGGTATGACCTACCCTCGTTATAATAATATTTCCTTCTTCTGCTTGAATTGCAGGTTGAGAATTGTATATTGATGGATCTACATCAATAACTGTTTCCCAATTAATCTTATTGTCTTGTATATTTTGAACTCTAATTAAAGGAATACCGCTTCCTTTATCTCTATAAGCATTTGAAGGAATACCTTGCCAACCAATAGGGGCATTCATAGTATTTATTATTTCACTTAATTTACTTTTACTTGATTTACTATTGAGTAGTACGTTGTGGGAATCAATAAATTTCACATCGTAAAATTTACTATCGAGCCGGTCTACATCTATCGTATCTCCCTTCGCCCAAACAATAGACGGTTTTTTAGAAACTATATTAAACCCCATTACAAAACCCCATTTCAATTCAATAAATCTTGATTTTAAAACAAAACAAACTAGTTCTAATAGAAAAGTTATATACCTTTTTTATAGGCATCCACTATTTTTAATAAGTCATTTCGGTCATTTCCTAATTGCACTTCAATTTTATTTTTAACATCAAAACCTATTTCATCTGCAACTCCCATAAAAACAGCACCTTGCTTTTCGTTTTCGTGTCCTTTCTTTTTTAAATATATAAAAGATGTCTTTGCACCGGTTCCTGAAAGTTGAAATGTCACAGTAGGAAGTGAAACGACTGCTTTAACAATTGCTTTTCCACCTTCGAATTCGCCTGTTATATCATTTTTCTTACCCATAAGGTATTCACGAACATACTTAAAACTCGAATTACTTAAAATCCCATCAGGGAGAATGATTATCAACTGACCTCCCGGCTTCAATAGTTGTAGATTACGGTCAATGAATAAAACTGCTTGATCTGTAGAGTTTACTTGCTTCCATAGGCCATTTGCATTTGGTTTTGAACCTAAGCAAAGCCCTTTCTTTTTGGCTTTACCTGTTTCATCAATACCTGTGCTATATAATTCTAGAATCGCATTACCCTCATCTGTTTTATTTGTAACTGATCCAGAACCAAACGGAGGATTTGTTACTATTAAATCAAAACTCTCTGGCTGTAATGATTCAGTCATTAAAGAATCTGTCACCCAGAATATTGGTGCTTTTGGTAATCCATGCATCGCCATATTTAAGCGAGCTTTTAATACCATGTTTCGCGTCTTATCTGCTCCAACAAAACTATGTTCCTTCATAAGTTCAAAATGCTTTTCCATTTTTTCTTTCATCGTTCCTGTGAATTGGGAAAGCATATACTTTTTAATACCTTCATAGCCCTTAATTAAAAATCCACCAGAACCACAAGTTATGTCGCCCATTCTAAATGTTGGTAATCCTTTTTCATCGGCTGTGATTAATTTTGAAGCTTCTTTTGGGGTAGATGTCAAATCATGCATAACCATTTCAATCATTGTTTCAGTTACTTGTCTTGGTGTTAGGTATGTAGCTTGACCAATTTTATTGTCATATTTACCACGCATTAGTACATCGAATAAACGACCTAATATATCCGCACTCACATTCTTCAATGTCGCTTTTACTCGGCTTCCATTTTCATCTTCAAAATCATCTAGTTCTTGAAATGTATTAAAAGCTGCAATAAAGTTAGCTGGATTTTCCAATCGAATATATTCATCTTCACTAAAGATAAAACATTCTTCACCAAGATCATTAACCGCAACATAATCCTCATGATTTTTTATTTCTTTAAAAGCATCTCGGATTTGTCTAACAGCTTCTTTTCCATTCTCTTTTATGTATTGATGCTTTAAAATATCAAAAATTCGGTATCCTGTATTTTTCCCTTCTCTTAAAACATAGTCTGGATGATATAAACGGAAAGTCTCCATGAAAAGCAATTTACTTAATTCATCGATAGCTTCGTTCGTACTGCTGATATTATCAGCCCCACCCGGTCCATATAAGCGTTCATGCAAATCATCAAATCGCTTTTGAAGAGTAGAGTACATCTTTCTTGACCATTCTTCTTGTTTAGAAATTTGTCGTTTTTCTTTTTTCGTTACATCAATAACAGCCGGTATTTCTGCAAGTGGATCTGACTCAATGCAGTCGGCATAATAATTCACTTCACCATTCGATGCCCAAATGAAATCCGGAGCCTCTTCATGATACTGCGCCTCTATTAAAGCAGCATCTTGTACTTCAAAAGATAAATCTGCTCCTTTGTCAAATACCTTTAGATAAACAATTTTTTCATCCCCAGTAGCTAAGAAAATCGTTGTGCCATCTTCTTCATGTATTTCTGGTTCAGAAAATGTACTATATCCCTTTATCATAAGTTGTTCTTTTAACTCTTCAATTAATGTTTGCATTATTTTTTCCTCCTTATTTTCGTTTTACGCGGATAATATTTTCTCTTGGCGATTCATATCGTCCCGTACTAACAGCCACTTCAATTGCCTCATTATGAGGCACAATCATATCACTTGGTAAATGTTCAATAATATTTGGATCGATCTTGGTAAGCGGCCGCTTTTCTAATGCTTTTTCAATAGCATCTAAAATGATCTGACGACGCTCATCGACTTTAACACTCCATTGACCCGTTTCTCTTTGAAAAATATTAGGGTCAAGATAGCAAAACAATTCGACTTGATCCTCATTCCAGTTCAGACCATGTTCTCGTGCAATATTCACTAATTGTTCTTTTGTTTTTGGCGTGTTTAAGTATTCATGAAAAATCATTATTTCAAACCTCCATTAACACATGGTCATTAATTAATACTTATTTTACTAATAATAATTTTGCTAAGATTAAGGGTTGGCAGGAAATATTCACCTAATTGTTCCATGATTATTAGCTTTGATATAGTAATCCAGATATTAGGCTCATAGTCTAGAAAAAGTCTACCCCTTATAATGCACCTATTTTTAGGAGGATTTCATTTGAGAATTTGTCATACATCCCGTTTTTATAATGACGAGTGTAACGTATTTCGTACAGACATTGGGTTCACTTCATTTTGTTTCAAGGTATGCATCCTCTTAATCTATTAGTTAGGAGTGTTTTCAGTTATCACGAGTTCATTGGTGAATGTTTGTATATCCTTTTCCAGTTGATCATCAGAATTTATTTTAATAGCTTTTTTAATTAAGTTTACTATTGTTTGCTGCTCTTGTAAGGTTGGAACCGGTACTTGAAGATCCTTTATATCTCTTAGTTTTATAAACTGCTGAGCTGCTCCCGAAGCTTTTTGCATTAGTTGATCTACAGCCCAGGGAGTTTGCAAGTAAAAATTTAAATACTCGGGTATTATATGTTCAGAATTACTCTCAACGATTGTAATGTGCTGATTGGCGATACTCCCTTCTAATCTTTGATCGACTAAAGCTGCCTTTCCTATTGTACCAACTCTTGATATTATAATGTTTCCTTTGTTTAAAACAGCTTTTGGATTATTCATAGAAAAATCTTCTTTTACATATATCATATCGTCTAATAAAATTGAGCTTTCATTCAAATTTTTGATTCGTACATAAGGTACTCCGTTCTCTTGATATTCTTTTGCAGGAATGGCGGCTCCTGACCGAAAATTTGCAAGACTATCAAGTGATAATGTTTGAACCGACCATTGTTTTTCAATAGGAGGAGTCATCAAAAAACATACATCCATACGATCTTCTAATTTTCCATAAGGTAATACCTTATATAGAGAGTTCCTGTTTTCACTATAAGAATCATACAAATCGGAGCGTATGCCCCTTTCAACAAAAATATCTTCAATAATTGCCTCTAATGGCTTTATTTGAGTCTGCATTTCAAACCATAAATCATATAAATCTCGAGCTCTATCTACCTTATTGAAATCTAATTCAAGAAACGGTAAATGAATTAATGATAAATCACTTATCTTAATCGTCGGAACTGCTGTACCTCTAGCTAATGAAATGAGGTTTCTACGAACTTCAGTGCTTCGTAAAATGAAATACAATAGTGATGAAATATTAGTTCCTTGTTTAGGTCGTAAAACTACAAACGAATTGTTGACTATGCTATCCGAATATTCCTTCTCAATAATTGCAACCAAGTTCCGTTCTGGCCGTACTGTAGAAAGAATGATGTCTCCTTCTTTTACTAAAAGTGATGCTCGTGTGGGAAGGTCTTCACCAAGTATTTGTTTACTATTAACAATAACGCCTTTTTCTGCTGAAACTGCACTCAAGTCGATATATGAGTATAATTGATTCGAAATAATATTCTTACGATTGAGTTTTTCGGGATTAATATTCACCCACTCAGTTAAAGGGGTACCTTCAGTATTATTATCTACGGGAGTTAGTAATGAATTAATAGACCAAACCTTATTCTCTAAAATTTCGTATGGCACAACCTTCATCATAGTCATTCAAGTGTACCTCCATTTTTCCAAGTCTTGTAACCCTCTACTGCTTCAGGAAATTGTTCTACACTCTCGCAATTGGCAAGAAAGAGATTATCAGCTATTTCCTGGTTATGAGTTTTCCTTCTTAAAACTAATAGACTGACTTTTACACCTGTATATGGCTTTAAGGTATGAGGGGGAAGACTAATTATCGCTTCCACTATCATTCGTTCCTTCAGCAAAGAACGTGTTATTTGAGCTGTTTCACTAAATAAAAATGATTCTGTTACTAATGCAACTACATACCCGCCAGGTAAGACCAATTCCGTAGCTCTTTCTAAAAATAATTCAGAAGTCTCAAGAAATTTTCTCTTTCCTGCATTCGTCACGGAGTATCTAAAGTATTCATCTTTCATTTTTTGAACTTTTCCAAAAGGCGGATCAACTACTACTACATCATATAAAGTGTTTAAACTGTTATTCGATTCAAGAGCATCACCAGAGATTGCATGAGTATTCTTGTGCCCACTAATAATGCTTAACATTTTAAAGTAATTAGCTGTAGACTTATTAAGTTCAATTGCGGTTAACTTCTCAATATTAGGATTACTATTTATCAAAGAATGAGCGATGCTTCCATAGCCTACTCCCATGTCTAGAATGGATAAACTGTCTAAATTTAAAGAATTAATGATGCTAGCAAATAATTCTCGCACAGTGGGGGAAGTCAGATATTCTCCGTAAAAGTTATTCCGTTCTATAAGATTGATCATTAATTGACCATACAATGTATGAGTTGCTGGAATTTCACCCAATTTCCAAATAAAGTGTTGAAAGTTTCTTTCATTAACTAATTGCCTTTCAACATGCTGATCAATTCCATAATGTTGATAGACGGCTTCCAATAATTCAAAAAAATTGTTTTGATTAATTTCACCCCATTGTTCAAGTGACTTATTTTCTAGTAAATATGATCGTGCCAGTAATCCTTGAAGGATGAGAAGCCATCCGTTTCTGGAGGGCATATCTCCACGAAAGTCATTTAATAAAACATGAAAAGTATTTTCAATTTCTTGTAGGTCTTCAACAAATAATTTTTCTGTTTTGAAAGTTGGATTTTCTATAGGTAGAAAAGTATCTGTTTCAAACCAGATTGTTCTATCCTGTGTAATCAGAAGGGCATACGGCGTTTGAAAAATTTCTGCATAGCTCATTAATTGTTTTTGAGCTGACATAGTAGGTTGTAGTTTGATTTCTACTACAACTTGAGGAACAAGTTCGTTGTCTGGGGTAACAGTGTAGCCCACTAGATCAACAGTTTTATTATTCATACGAACCCCTTGTTTAACAACCGGCAATCCCCTTTCTTTTAAAAATTTAACTATCTCCATTTCCATACTTTTTCCATTTAATTGAATCGTCAATTGGAAGCACCCTTTCTTCTTAAGCTGTTTCTTTTGTTTTTGTTTTGTATAAATTAAATGTCATGAGTTTCTTTAAATATAAATTTTCATGCTCTGTTTCTTTTCCTGATAGATAAGCAGCTTCGGAGATTGGTTCGATTGCACGGACCGCAGAAAGAGGTCCCTTTCCTTTTTTTACTCCAGGCATGGTACTTACAAGGTCAATGACATCCATTGAATTGAAGTAAGAAGGGGTTTTTAAAAATCTCGGTACACTTACTTCATTTCTGCTTCCTACATGGCCGTAATAGCAAACCACTTTCCAATACTTATCCATCAGTTACGCCTCCCTGATCTAACTATTTTTTTTTTACCATTGATGCGTTTTTGTTTATAATAGTAATATACCACCAATTTTTGGGTTTGTAAACGCGTTTTTTTAAAAAAATAAAAATAATTTACGCTCCAATGATAAAATATAAATAATCGTTAGATAAAAACAGCAAAAACATTATAAGAACCAAGCCAGCCCAATACATAATAGATGCGGTTTTGCGGGGCATCGAATCCTTGTCGTTAGGCGGCTGCATTCCTTTCGGTCTGCTTTTCGCCGCCTAGGGTGCGGTTCTTTTCCTTCCTTCGTTCTCTTCATTGTAACAACTTCGCTTATGACAGCCGGAAGGGCGTTCAGGGAAGGAAATCGGCAATGCCAAGTCGGCTAAACCACCGTAACCTTGCAAAGTACACAAGCTAACGCTGGCTAAGTCATTGGGCTTCACTCGTTTTCTAACGGAAAAGTCCGTAAATCATGACCTTTCCCTACCCCTCTCTGGCAAGTTCGCTTATTCGTAAGCGAGCCCTTCCCCCTGTTTGCGCGAATTGTTCAGGCTTCCTCAAACACGGAAGGGAGAGAGTTAAATGAAAACAATCTATGAAGTTGTGAGGATCAAACAAGTGATCAAGGAAGTGGAGTCAAGCGAAAAGTTCGTTATCCGTTCGCCGCAAGATGCTGCGGATGTTGCAGCTCAATTTATTGGAGATGATGACAGTGAGGTGTTCTTTGTGATGTGTCTTAAAACACGAAGAATCAAGTGGTTGCAGTGCATCGTTGCCATGTGGGAGGATTAAACGCCAGCATCGTTATGCCACGAGAGGTGTTTAAGACCGCAATTCTAAACAACAGTGCATCCATCATCGTGAGCCATCAGCATCCAAGTCAAGATGTCACACCATCTCGAGAAGGTATCGAGGTGACATCAAGGCTTGTAGAATGCGGAAAAATCCTAGGGGTTGAGGTACTAGATCATCTCATAATCAACACGAAAGCGAAATACTACAGCTTGAAAGAGAATGCTAGACTGTAAGAGCGAGGGAGGAAATCCTCCCTTTTTTTGCTCGTTTCTTCTATATTAAATAGAACTAGAAAGTTATATTTGTCTACCGGTACTTACATTCTATTAATTTGCAAAGATTGATGTATACTGTATACAAAGTATACAGTAGGGGATAAAATGAAACATACATCCAAAAAAATACTGGAGGTCTTTCCGGATATTGAGGAATGCTTGCTAGGAAAAGTGAAAGGGAACAAGGAAGTTAATCCTGTTAAACGAACGTTTCTGCAGCTGGGGACGTTTTTTGAAAATCCAAAACAGGAACATTTTGATCTTGCTCATTTGTATCCGTATTTAGATGATGACTGGCTGGAACTCGCATTAGAACTCATTACCCTTTATTTTTGGGAAGAGACGTATCTCATTCAAAAGCCTTCCTATAGTCTCATCAAAGATGGTTCGGAGTATTTAAATCAAACGGAGTTTGCTCGGTACTTGACTGATCAGGGAGTTCCATATGACCGGCAAAAACTGAACTTGTATTATGAACGAGGAAAAGTGCCTGAAGCCAATCTATTGTTAGGCAGTGGCAAAAAATATTGGCATCTATCCTCGGTACAAGCTTTTTATGAACAGGAAAAGAATCGTGCGAGTCAAAGAGGTTTGTGTGAATTGGCATGCTACTACTAATACAAGCAGGTGATGGTTGGATTGAGCCGGACATTGAGAAAAAAAAGAGTAAAATGGAGTATTATAAACTGTATCTTGAATTGGAATCTTCAATAATGAACTTAAAGAATTGCATGAAACAATGGAATTCGGTTTTTCTAAAGTAAATCAGCAACTGGATAACATTGAAAAGAAGGTACCGAAAAGAGCAGAATGAATTGAAGGTATAAATGGATTGTTTCTAAACTAAAAATACATCCATTCAACTTTATTATTGAATGGATGTATTAACTTTTTTGTGTAATTATTGTATTGGAATCCAATTACCACATTAGGCAATAAGTGCGATATGTAATTATTTTCTCATTCAATTACTCCACCAGCTACACCACTCATGGCGATTGCTTCTGTTACGTGGGTGGAGTTTGTCATTTCATCTCCATAAAAGGCATCAAGGGCTTCCACAAACCATTGTGGTTCTGCCGTAACGACTGTCCCGTGGCTCTTGATATTAGTCAGTGCTTCATTTATTAGATTGATTTTTTCAGCGGATGTCAGAGTGATCCAATCGTTTCCGTCTGCTGAATGAAGGTCTATTGTTGTAACTTCTTGTGTTTCTTCTATAGGTTCCTCTATCACATCTTCATCTGCTGTTTCATCAACTTCTTCAATTGGTGCCGTCTCTGTTACAGGTTGTTTGTCTTCCTCGTTGGGATCGTAAATAAGTTGATCGTCTTTGTAAAGTGCAGCAACCATATCATTGCCTTCGGAGTACCTTTGCGAATATGTGTGTTTCTTAGTTTTTAAAACAATGTTATTAATGGTACATTCATAGTTTTTCCCACAGAAGAATGAACCATCATCTGGATCTCCATTGTTTTTAGCTGCAATTTCGTTAATGCGATTAAAGAATTTATTCTGTTCCTTAGGTGAAAGGCTGTCAAATGAACTCGATAACTTACCTTTTATGTCATCTTCATAACCGTTCTCTTCAAACAAACTAAATTTTAAGCTTGAGAGGTGTTCTGTAAGCTCTGTATCTTCTGCCATTATGTTCAACATTTTATTTATCTGAGAATCTTCTACCCCACAACCTGAAAGCATGATAACCATTGTTATCAATGTTATATACCTCTTCATTTCTTCCCCCTATTAATAAAAACTATAGCTTATATACTATAACGTTTTCCAAAAAAATCTTCTATAGGAAAATAATATAAAATAATTCAGTCTTCTTTCTATTATTTACAAAGGTGATTTGCATTTTATAGATGGCGGTAGAAAATATATAGAAACATGTGTTTTTGACTTAAAAAGTGTGCAAAAGGAGCGATTTGGTTAGACGAAATCGTTATTTTGATCGCTTTGGAGGGCTCATTTTTGATAAATGGCATTTTGCTTCTTTCCTTCTTCTTTTATACATTATCTCTAAGATGACAAGGAGGTAATAAGATGGACATAGGCATTCGATTTGGGAAGATCCAACGACACTTAATGAAGGGTTTTTGAAGAAAAAATTTCATATTGAACATGAGGACACTACGTATTTACAACGTACCCTTTTCTTAGAGTTTATTAATCTATCTGTCCAGGGGCATGGGAGGATGTTGATATTCCTTGTTAAATGTGATGATTATTATGAAAACAAGAGCATTTATGGTGAGATCGTAAAAGAGGTTTATCATTTATTCATTCCATTCTTACAAAGAGAATATGATTATGTACCTGGTGTTGTTTTGATTGATTCAGAACACAATGTATACGGTCGTGCTTTCTAGAGAGGGATTTCCCTTCTTTTTGAAGGGAATAAAAAGAAAATAAACAATAATGATAATATTGTTAACATATATGTCATTGTATATGATGTTTTTAAAAATAATGATGATAGATAAAAGGTTCAGGAGTTTCTATAAATGAAATTATAGAGATACCTGAAGGCTAAATGGTTGTCTTTAGAAACACCACTGATTTTTATCCATCAGTGGTGTTTTTTTATAACTACCTTAGTAGAGAACGGGTTCATCATAATAATAAAATTCATTCTCGATTTTTTTATTACATGCCGAGCAATGATACCAGTAACCAAATTCTTCGTTTTCGGTATATACGCCATTATTGTTTTTGCACGAGCAAAATTCTTCTTTTCCCATGTAAATTTCACCGTCTCTTTTTAAAAAATTATAACATTTTCCCCTCTTGGAATTCACTATCCTTGAAAATATGGAAACCAATCGGCATAAAAAGTGAGATAACCCCACAAAATTACACCACCTAATAAGCCGCAGCTTATTAAGAAATTAAAAATCGACTTTGGTAATCTGCTAAATAACATTTGTATAAGTAGCGCAATGACTAACAATAAACCAAGCAAAATGAATAGAGGAACTGCTGAAATTGAAAGTTCAACGTCTCCGAATAATTTGTTTCCCATTTAAACCACCTCATATAATTTATCGGAGTCAATTATAAGTAATTAACATAAGGCTTCATTTAGGAAATTTAATTTAATAATCTTTCATCTTTTCCGATTATTAAATTAAGAGAAAGTAAAGGATGATGTATTTGAAATCATTATTAGGATTACTAAACGGATTTTTAGGTTATGAAAGAGGAAGAGAAACTGGACTAGCAGGTCTAGGTGGAATTATTGTTACTTTAGTAATTGCAGGTAATTGGAATCACATTCTTCCAATACTGCGGGCGTTAGGAATAGTCGATTTTTTCGCTAAAAAGGGAATGATTTTTGAAGGGGAAAATTATTTAACAGCAGCATATATCCTTGCATTCTTTGTTAAATGGCTCATTATATTTGTCGTACTCTTTAGCATATTTATGGTTCTTGGAATTATTATAGCTATGATTTTTTCAAATGAGACTGCTGTAAAGATAATTTTGCCATTGATAATATTTGTTTTATCTCCGTTAGTAATAGTTGGTTTAATTTTTTATTTATTGTATATAAAGTTTCTTGATCCGATTATTAACAAAGAAAAATACGAAACAGAAGCGCATTTTGAATGATTAGCAAATATGGAAATTAAGGAAATACATGATCTCAAATAAGTTCTATAAAAAGCGTCTAATTAACATAAATATTATTTTATATTTTATCAACGTTGTATAAAGGTGATTCTTTTTAGGATCCACCTACTCATATCAAAAACACCTCCTCTCAAAATGTTTAAGTGAGAGGAGGTGTTTGGGTCTCGGTAGTTGTCTATTTATTCATCATCCCGATAATTATATGGGTCAGCAAAAGATTCGTAGTCTGAGGTCGGTGGGACATCCTCATAATAGGGATTAAAATCACCATGACTAATGAGAAGGAGTCTGTAAATCGAGTGTGATAGTAACAGCCTTTTGAATTGTTAGATATGGCTACTTATACTAACACTCAATTTGTTATGCTGATCTCTATACCCTGATAGTTCAGTTAATTTATTCCTAACATCCAACCTGACGGAATTTGTTATGCTATCCATCCAACTAGTTGGTTTATAGGTGACACCTGGTTCAGTAATAAAAGCAGCATAGACATTCACTGAGGTATGTACATTTGCATACTGAATCAATTTTTTTATGTCATCTTTAAAACCTTTATCATTATTACCATATATGTATTTAATCTCTATCAGGACTTGAGTTGACGTTACACACTCACTCAGATGATTCTCATTCGCTGCATTTGAATCGATTTTAACGATTGCTATATCAGCTCTTTGGTTGGAAGCAAGGCGATATTCTGTGAAAATACGATAACCTTGTTGAAAGAGAGCAGCTTCTTCAAGCTTTCTTCTTAAATGAAAATATAGTGCGCTCTTCAATGAGTCTTCATACAACAAAAACGAACGGTCATAATCATGAGGAATGGATTCCAGCCAAGTTGCTTTGATGATTCCATCTAGCAGTTCTTTTACATAATTATCGTAGTGATTATTTATTAATCTTAATTGGTAAGCTTCATCAATGAAGGGTTTGATTTGAGACAAATCTTCTACCCATTCTAATCGGATGTAGACTTCACCTGGCGTCAAGACTGTATTATCAGTTTTTTGATACTCTTGTCCAAGAATCTGATCAATTTCTTTTTGCATTTCTTGTGCTCTTTTAGCATGATATTTCTTACCAAGATGCAGTATAAAGCAAACCTTTCTTGCCATGGTGATTGTAGCAAATTTATAAGAACCTTTCTTACTTATGTACCCAATGCAGTCTGTTCGTTTTCCACCTTTATACCTCTTATGAAAATCTTCAACTTCTTTTTTATATGGGCTCTCATCATACAGATATTCATTTATTTCTCTTGCAAGTTCCCTAGCTTTTTGTGTTTTAAATAGACGATAAAAATACTCATTCGATTTATCAGCACTCTTCGTTAACAAAACATCGCCCCCTTTTTATTAACTATTATACCAACTAATGGTAATATTGTAGTGATGGAAGTAGGGTTTGAGATTTTTTTAATGTTCACTTTTGTATGAACGTGTATAAAAAATGAGTAAGAGTGGAGTAATGAAAAAAATGCTATTAGAAAAATACACTTTACCTGAAAGATATTATAAAAATAATAAGGAATGTTTTTTAGATCCTGTGCGAAAAAGAATGATACAGATAACTCCCGAGGAGATTATTAGACAACAAACCGTTTCATTTTTAGTGAATGAACTACTGGTTCCAATCAACAAGATTGAATTAGAAGTGCCCATGTCTTACTTTGTAAATGGAAGTAAGGGTAGGGCGGATATAATTGTCTATGGTAAAGAAAATGATGTACTTGTTCCTATATTAATTGTCGAGTGCAAAGCTCCGCAAATTGAGATAACTGATAAGGTCATCAATCAAGTGGTTAGATATGATGAGATTATATATGCGGACACACTAATGATAACGAATGGTATTGAAATTCTATTTATGACGTGGGATGAAAAAGAAAATGGTTATATGCAATTGAAGGACTTCCCTTCATATAAAAAACTTAATGAAAAATGTCTTTTGTCTATCGATTCCACTCCATATATACCTTGGGAAAGACCTGACTTTATTAAATATAATACACCTGATGTGAGAGAACTTTTTGAAAGCTACGGTTGGATTGGTGAGGATTCAAGTTCTGAACTATGTTCTTTTTTTATTAACTTGGCTGGATTTATTCAAGATGAGAACAATAGCCTTCCCCCCAAAAACTTAGATGGTATTGGTATGATTGCTGATAAAGGTATTAGGTTTACTACTTTTGGAAATGCAGCAGGTGGTGGTTGGGCAGGATTGTATAGATATTTTATTATCAATGATGAAGATCAAAACAATCAAATTATTAGTCTTTCAATTCTTGCCAAAGGAAAATATAAAAATCATTCGGTCTTTGGAAATACTAAAGGACACACCATACTTATAGTAGCAATTGATGACTATGAAAAAAGTCACAACTCTCTTCAGCTCGATTTAGATAGATTTACAATAAAGTATGACGATTAACTTATCATTTGGCATAACGGTGCATTGACTAACGGGAAAAATGGTGCTGCGAAGCAGAATGAGGTTATACAATTTGTACAAGAACGAGCACCTGAACTAATTGATGAAAATGGTAAGGTGTTTTTAGGTGCATTTGATAATAGAAAAGAGATAAACTGGAATCAAAACCAAACTAAACAATTTATCTCCCGACTAATTAAGAATTCATTATTAAGAGACGAATTTAGACGTTTAAACAATCGATTTCTTTAATGTAATTACTACTATCATGATGGGTCTGGTTGAGGTTGCGTACCAAAACCTCCCGGGCCTTCATATCAAGATAATAAACAGCAAACATAAAACTCATAACTAATAGAACATTAGCAGCAATACGTAGTACAAAAACCGCTTTATTTACCCAAATCCTTTTTTTAATAATAAATGCTGTAAAATCCTTTCCTTTTCCCTGTCTTTTCCCTTTGAAAACCACTTTTTTACTACAGATGACCTTTTTCTCCATATGTATAATAAAAGGAGAACCATATTTTTTAACATTATTAAATTAATTTACAATTAAAATCATCTCTAAAAAACCCTCTTAAACTTTCAAATTATGCAGATTTTATTCCAATTGTTCTTTCCTTAGTCCATCCAACCCTTGCCAAAAGATCCAGCCATTCTGCGAATGACCTGAACAAAGTTCGGCAGGTGTACTTGGACTATTAAATTCTACATCGTCAACTAGTTTTGCAATTGAAACGTCTAATTTAACAGCTTTACCCGCTTCGATAAGTTGGTTAAATCTTCTTAATGAACGTTTATAAAAAGTCCCTCCATCACTCCAATCTTTTGTTCGATCTAATGGTGCTCTAATTTCAGAGTTTTCTAGTAGAATAAACTTTCCATCTCTTATCGCAATCTGAGCGTTATATGGAGATTTGGCATTAAAAACTTCATTATTTAATTCATTATCTATAGATGGTGATGGTTTGAACGATATTCCCATAGCCTCTAGCAGAAATTGAATTTGTACAGCAAAGGAATTCAGGGTAGATTGATTAAAGAAATTAACATTAGGCATTACTGTTCTCAAATCATGGTTTTCCAGGCTATATTGTGTTTTTGCAAATGCCTGAATAAAAAAGTACTCCAGGTAATCAATACTTAATTTATCAAAACTATTATTATCAGTTACAAACAAAATTCCATATTGCCAGAAGTCTTTTTCCCTCAAATGTGATTTTATACGCTTGATTCCATTTACAGACTGGCCTATGTAGACGCTTGATTCTTCGGAATCCGAGAATAGAAAATAGACTGCATGATTATTTGCATAATCTAGATTTTCCACTTTGTTTAACTGGCTTTTTGTGAAATAAAACCCTCTAATCTGACTGGTTGGATCTTGAAAAATTTTTAATGAAGCTGCATAATCTGTATCAGGAAAATACAACATTAAAGTTCGGTCATTCATCTAAGTTCTCCCTCTTGATATCTTTAGTCAAACAAACCTCTGTTACAGAAGGCTTTTTTTCTTCTTTGAAGTTTATATTTAATAAAGCTATTTAACTTATACATCTTAAACATTACCATATATAGGTTAATAGATATTAAATTATACAAAATTATCACATTGATAGAGTATAAAAAAATGCTCTCCTTGTATTTAACAGAAGAACATTTTAGGTGCTTTAATAAATATTGTGGATTAATTATAAAAATAAACTATCTGTTTCTATAGGTAAACTATATTTTTTCAAAAAACGATTTGCATCAACTTTTAATTCCTTCATGGATTTATATCCAAAAATAACCCATAAACCTATATAGTCGTCCTTTAATAAGTCTATTTTTGCTATACATAATTTTGGACCATATTGGGTTCCCCGGTAAATGTAGTCTGAAGAATAATGTGACCAACTGATGTCAAAGGTTTCAAAACCATATCTAAGTTGCTTGTATTTTACATCATAATCGAAGTAACGACCTGGAAAATTGATTTCATCAAATACTTTAAAAGACAATTTTTGCCTAGTTATTATATATCTAGCACCCTTAAATTTGTTTACTAAAGATACAATGTTTTTATAAATATCATTATGTATACTACTTAAATCATCTGGCAGAGGATCTATAGATTGTTCATTTGATATAGCAGTAACTCCAATACAACTATTTTTTTTAATAGTTGTATTGGATGACTTAGAATTATTAAAAATTCTATCTAAATGTCTTTCTAAAAGTGGTAAATTGACTTCAAGTAAAATTTTTATATCCATTGATAAGTCAGGTTTATATTTTTCTATATAATTTAGAATGCTCCGATCAATTACCCAGCCTTCTCTTACTTTTGTTAAAATCTCATCTATATCGTAATTTATGCAATGCATTTTATTATAAACAGCTTTTGCTATTTCCTCAGGTATTCCTAACTCTTCTTTTAAGTGATTAATTCCTAAACTCCTAATAACTTTCGTTTCATTATGCTTAATAACAAATTCATGCCGAAGTTGTCTCCCACATTCACATCTAGCACTTGACGTCCTTTCTCCATGATCAATATAGCGTAAAAAGTCCCATTTTTGGGTACCTCTATATGAAGCTAGAATATTTCCGAATTCTGATTTGTGAGTAATACTAATTGCTTTAAATAATGATTCACGTTGAATAGCAGAAAGTCTTTTTAATAATTTTGAACGCTCAGTTGGATTTAAATATACCTTCATTGTATTCTCCTTTAAAAACTTTTAAAGATCTTTATTATTTTGGTGATACAGAACCTCCACGGTAAACTTTTATTTGATTTCTCTTATAGTGATCACATATGTTATACTTTTTAATCTTTAAAAAATGTTTTGAACAAAGATTAACATCATTATAATAAAAGCAAACTCTACAACATTTTCTATCGCTTTCAGAAATTTTAATTCCAAACATTTCTTTTTGAATTTCTCGATTCATTTTTCTCACTCCATTTTCTTATATATCGGAACTTTCATTAATAATTAAATATTTATGGTGTTGAGAATTAAGAACAACAAATGGTAAGAATAAATGTTTACAAGGTAATAGTAATATCCATTTTTTTGTGTTTTAAATTTCACAATAAAGAAAAAAGTTTATCATATTGATAAACTTATCTTATAACTCTATAAATACCTCTTCAATAAATTACTAATTTTAATGCTTTCTCTAGGGCTTTAATTACAAGTCCCCTCTTAAGAATGTCATGTACAAACTGATTTTTATAATTCTTTAGACAACCGTAACAGCTTGTTTCGGGGCCACAACTGCAATCATTTAGTCTTTCTGAAATGGTATGAAGTATTATATCAAGTTGTATTGGAACTTCTTTTGTATATCCAGCTCCTCCTGGTACATTGTCAAAAATAATTAAAGAAGGATGTGATCTGTCTTTATAATAAATACAACCGTCAATATCATTCCTATCTACACCTAGAACCGTACTAATACTATCCAAAAATCCATAAAGGAGAGAATGCCAAAACCCTTCTACTTCAGTATAATCTTTTGATACCCCTTCAATTTTAAGTTCAAAAACGTCTGTCATGAATTCATGACCCAGTAGTGATCTTTCAAAGTTACCGCTACATTTACCACCCCAAGGAGTATTATGTTGACGACCTTTTGCTCCAGAATAATCTTTTTCTACACCGCATGATTGACATATGAAATACCCTCTTCCCTTACCTTCGTTTACAACTGCTAGTTTTCCAAAAGGAGAGTATTTCCAGTTAAGATATAAATCGCCTAACATTAAATTACCTTCTGACTCTCTTGAAACATCCTGTTCTGCAAGTTGGTACTCTGAAAAAAAGACTCTTGAACGATATGCTTTTGCAGGTCTAAATTCACCAGGTTTATCTCCTTTTTCAGATGTGAATCCGAATATTGGAGATATAAAAGATTGAATTGTTACTTCGTTCATGCATGACTCGCAGATTATAGTTTCATTGGTTTTACTTTTCTGATGACGAGCCACAGTCTGAAAATGACCACAATTACAGTGTAGATATTGGACCGAAGGTAATTCATATTTAGGTAACCGCTTTACACCTATACTACGATATATGTTACCATCTGCAATGATTTCAGCACCGGGTGCATATTCTGAAATCGCTATCGCAAGATCACGATCCAGTGATATAGGCGCGTTTTTATCCTGAAGTTGCAAAGATACAACATCTACCGGAAATCCGTATTTTGGAAGAACATTATGGCTAGATAAGAATTGAATTAACTCACGATCCATAATAGTTCTAATCATTCTTTGGATACTGTCTGTACTTTTTTGTTCTTTAAAGCGTCGTTCTCTAAGCTGCTTTAATTCATCAATGTCTTGTAAATATAAACTCTCTGATTTGGTTAATATACCGTTTTCTCCACATAATTCCTCCACCCATTTCCAGGAATATACTCCCAACATATTGTGCAGAGACGATGGAACAATGCGTTCTAAGGATTGTAAGATCTGAAGAGGCTTCTTCTTTAGAAATTCATTAATTGCATAAACTCCCTGAATTTCCTTTGAAGAGGAAGATCTTAAAAACTCCTCGATTTTTCCACCTTTTCCGTAATAGGAGGGGTTTTCTCGGAAAAATGCTGACAATGCAACAGAGTGAATATGCCGCCGAATAATCTTAATGTTATCTATTTTAAATACCGGAGGACTAATGGTACCAGCGATTATACTTTCAGGGTTTTTAAAGTAAGATAAGTCGTGAGATCTTCTTTGAGCATATGTTAAAGAGTATGCAACTGTTGATTTACGTCTCCCTGCTCGGCCCGCTCTCTGGATATAGTTTGATGTTTCCGGAGGAACATTTCGCATAAAAACTGACTCAAGACCACCAACATCTACTCCCATTTCAAATGTGGTCGAACAACTTAAAACATTAATTTTATTATCAATAAAGTCTTGTTGATACAATGTAGCTTGATCATTACTTAATTGAGCAGTATGTTCTTTAGTAGTCATTTTCATTGGTATTAAATTAGTATAAAGATTTCTATAGTGATTATGACCTTCTAAAGGATTTCCTTTTTGTAGAATACCCTCACACTTCAACTCCGGACAGATATTTTCAACATTCCGTACAGTCCAATTTCCACAATTTGAACACTTATACCAATCTGCTCGATGATTAGGTATCCTCCAAGCGTCATATTTCATTGTAAAAACAGTTCCTGCTCCAGATACGTTTATTCTTTCAAATAGCTCCGGAAGTCTCTGCTTTGAAATCAGACCTGTCCAAATCATATCTAACATATGCCGAGCTTTTTCAATTGCTTTATCCTGTGTAAATCCCTTCTTTATATAAACACGGGTAAGATAATCTAGCCGTCTATTTGTTCGTTTTTCAGAAGGTATCCATGCATGTACATGGTGAGTAGCCACAGATTGATGACCATTCATATAGCTCCTCCGATTACGGGGGTAAAACAATGGATTCTGTGGATCTACCAATTCTGGATAACTTAAAGCATTTTGTATTCGAAAAGAATCAAAAAGCACTTCAAAAATAGTCCATATTTCAGACGTTTCAACACCAAATTTTTGAGCTATTATATTAAGTTGACTCTGAAATCTTTCAGGTATTGGAATATAAAAAGATAAAAGACCTGTACCTTGTAATGATATTCTTTTTTCTATCTGCAAAAGTTCTCGTAATAGATGTGTTTGGACCATGGTTTCCTTCGATTGTTTTGTTTGATTTCCATCAAACAATTTAGCCTCCTCAGCTAATTCTCTCATTTTGTAAATTAAATCATCCAATGATAATTCATTACCTAAGAGATTAGTAAGTGTTTTAAATAATAGTCTTTTCCACATGATTGTAGTATGGGTTCGTTCAAGATAAGGAGCAAAAAATGCAGCATCTTGACGAGAGTCGGAAAAAACTAATAGTTTTTGGGGTTCGTAGATTTGTTTATCTATTTGTGAACTATTAGTTATATCCAAAGCACCAAATGGATCATCAATTAAGTCGAAGGAGCTATCCAATTCTTCAATTACATTAGGATTTGATTTAATTAATTCCTGGTATAGGGATGTTACTAGAACACTAGTAGGTGCATCTTGGCCAGTTGTAAATAATTTGATTGGATTACCGCTGCGTTTACCACAGTTGTGGCATATTGCTCTTTGATTTCGTCTGATTTCTTCTTTAATTACATAAATAGGATTTACTTTACCATGTTGTTCACAACAGCAAGGTATTTTACCTCCACTAGGATTAATTGAAGTACAACTTGGACATATTTGATATACATGCTGATCAGTCTCAATTACATCGCCTGCAAACACTTCTTCATCTTCATCAATTATAGGAGTAAAATCCTTATGATCAATGACCATATATGCCGTGAATTTTAGTTCGGGATCAGGATTATTCGAACTCTTCTGATATAATTTGCCGTTTCGTTCCTCACCTATTATATGAATCTGTCCACATTGATTACATACTCCCGTTTCAAATAATGGATAAGTAAAAGTGCCGTCTTTGACTTCTTTTTTTGCGTCTAAATGTAATTGGGGTTTTGGCAAAAATTGTACATAGGCACCTTCTATTGCACGTACAAATACATGATAACGCGCGGGAAGTAAAGGTAAGTCAGACTCATGTCGTTTTGCTCTTACAGCTAATTCAACAAAATTTGTAAGAAGTTCTTCTGCAATCTCAGGATCAAGATAAGTTGAACGCTCAATAAAGTCAACTTCTACAACTTCATGAACAATTTCTCTTAACAGACGAGGTTTTTCTTTTAAAGATTGCCGTAATCTCTGTAAATGTGATGTACCTGAAATTAGTTCATATAAAACCTGTTGAGGAGGAAGATTCTTTCCTGTTACATGATTTACAAGGTAATCTGGAAATCCATAAGAAAGAAGACGATCTTTATCTAATTTAACTGTATCTTCACCTACAACCTCTTTTAAATATGTGTAACTGTTCCAATCAGGAGCTCCCCAATATTCAAAGTGATCATCATAATCAATTCGAATCGCTTCAATTAAATCTTGTTCTTCTTGTACTTCATTATTCCAAATAAAAGGTTCATCAAATAAACTTTCTGCAAAATTCATAACTTTCGTTTTTGCATTCGGTCCTGAACCGAGCGTTGCACTGGTTGCAATACATTGGATACTTCCTCTTGTTGGCTTATTTTTTAATACTCTGTCCTTTAACCTTCTAAGGAGCATACCTACTTCAATACCTTTAGCACCGTTATATGTATGAGCTTCATCTAAAATAATATATTTCCAATTTAAAGATGTAGGGCCATCAAAGAAATTTGTATCCCCTGGTCTTAAAAGCAGATATTCAAGCATCGCATAGTTAGTAATTAAGATATGCGGTGGGTTATCACGCATTTCCTCCCTAGACAAAAGTTCATTCGGAAGAGGTTCCTGCCCATCATGACTATTTTTATAATAAGAACGTGCTTCTTCTTTTCTGTTCTTAGTTTCCCCAGTAAAACGACCAAACGTTATTTCAGGTGTATCAGCTAAAATAGTTCTAAGTCTTTTAAGTTGGTCATTTGCAAGAGCATTCATTGGGTAAACTAAAAGAGCCCTAACTCCTGCTGTAAGTTTGTTCTGCTCTTTTTCCCGAAAGAGGTGATTAATGACTGGCAACAGGAAACTTTCTGTTTTTCCACTACCTGTACCGGTTGCGACTACAAAGTTTCTACCGTTAACCGCTTTGCGTATAGCTTGTTCTTGGTGAACGTAAAGTGGACGTCCCTTTGGCATATCATTTTGATTCAACGTTCCCATTTGTATTGATAAAACATCTTCATTTATCAAATCTTGAATACTAACCCCTTCTTTATAAGGGTTTGTCATCTCTAAATAAGGACCTTTTAAAAACTTGTTCTTTTGACTTAATAGTTGTTCAAATTGTTCCATTAATTTTTTATTGTTCATATGGAAAGAAGTTAATAAGTATTCCCGGTAACTTTGTTCAATTCTTTGTGTTCCATGAATAGGATGTATGCCCAATTAATTCGCCCCCTTTTTTCATTCCTCTTTCATTTAAAATACTTTCAAAAACATAAGCATCATGAAATAACCAAAGATCATCAATGGCACATAATTCTTTTGTTATCTTTTTAATACAATCTATATCAGTAAATGAAAATTTTGTTTTTTCCCTTACATACAACCGATTTAAAAATGCAATGAGTGAAATAAGATAAGGATAATTAATAAAAGGTGGCTTTTGGGTCTTACTCCACCTTAAATTTATAAGATCTTTTATTTCCTTAGGTACCATTCCTTTTTCAATAAAACGATAATATATCCGTCTTAAATTAATCAGATGTTTAGAACAGATACTTTCTACCTTTTCTTTATAAAACTCATTGTCTTTAGTTCTCATTACGAATTGAATAATTTGATGAGTAACCGAAAAACCATTTATAATACCCTTTTCATACGGAATCATTAGAGATAAATCTCGTAATTCATTGAAAGATTTGCTAAAAAAGGGATTCAAATCTCCCTGTACCGTTCCAAAATCCATAGCATTAATGTTTATAACAGGTAATTTAATCCGGCTTTTTAAATAAGAGATAGATAAAATCTCTTCCCAATCCCTTTCATAAAGATTTATAAGTCCATTCATTAATCCTTCTTCAGATTCTGTTAAGCTTAAAGAATTTGCAAATTCTAAAAAATTTTCATGGGATACTTTATGAGATAAATCCTGCACGTAAATTAAGTCTTCATTATTATTGAGATATTGGACCTGATCACCTTTGAAAAAATTTCTATAGGAAGCAGCAACATAGTTATAAAAACTATGAAACCTTTCATCAATACTATTATCAATCTTATATAAATATGTATTAGAACTATTTTTGGGATAAACTATTTCATCCAAAAATCCAAAGATATCATCGTTCCTCTTTTGATCCCATTCGAATAAATAACTTCCTGTCCAAATTCTCCATGGAATTTCAAGTGATAAATCACCATCTGGAATCGGTATTTCTTCAAACGGTTTCCAGGGTTTATCTGCATCCCAAATTCTAATAACCCTACCTGGTAATAACGGCTTTTCCTTCCACATTATTTTAAGTGAATTTATATTATCACTAACATTTACATCAAGAATCTCCCAAACTTTTTCAATAACAAGAAGAGGGATATGTGGAATTTCTTCTGAATTCTGAGGGAATGACGCTCTTAAGGAGAAGCGATTTCCTTTAGAATGTTTAATAGTATCGTAAAATGATGAAAGATTAATTGGGATTGGTGAAGACGAAATTTTTCTATTAATATGTAATGTTCCCTGCCCCTTTTCGTCTAGCAATTCAATTTTGGTACTAATCCATTTGCGGTGATTCAAATTAGTACGTAAAAATATCGTACACTCTAAACATTCATTTTCATAAACACTGTACATAGTATTTGTTGCTTTTACTTCTTTATTTATTGCAATGTCCCAATTAACTTTTTTTGCTATCAGTAGTAATGATAGATTATCAGCACCCTTCTTTAATGCATTTATATTAACTTCCGCCACACAAGATGGAACGAAAAGTTTATAAACACCAGGTTTAATTTGATTAAATTTACAATTGTTTGTATTGCATTCAAGTTCATAGGAAGAGTCAATTTTAAGCTGATATGTAGCAATTTCTTTTTTGGTTGAATCGCTATTTACTTGTTTAATAACTGAAAGTGACGGCGGAAGTAGCATAAAAGAAAGACGTGTACCCATACCAAGTGGCCCAAGAATTTGAATTTCTTGTTGCCCTGGGTGTAATATATTTGATAATTCCTTTAATGAGAATCGATAATATTCCCCATAATCTCTTAATCTATCTTTTAAAGAACTTATAGTAAATGAGTAAGACTTTTCTTTTCCAGATTTAATTTTAATGGTCCAGTCAGACATTTTTCTGGTATGCAAGTGTAATTTTGGAATAAAAATGGTTGGCGGAGTACTATAACAAGATAAACTTCCTCCCCAGTATTTTTCACTCTCTTCAAGTAGATAAGGTTTTTCACGTTTTAGTTGTATAGGAACCACATATTCATTAGTTTTGCTAATAAACTTTACTGTGTCGGACTTGCTAGGTGTAACTTCAATAAGTCTATGTTTTATCCAAGCTGCTGATAATCTTTCATAGGTTACACCATGATCCTTAGAATGTATGAATGAATAGTCATCCTTAGCAACCATCCAATACACTCCTGCATAATTGTGATGCTTTATAATATAAAGTCCCTCATTAGCAGAAAAAATTAGTGGGCTATAGGTGGTAAAGCTCCATTGTTTATATATACCATCGTTAATTAATAGAGAAAGAGTATATTCCTTTTCTGGATTAGCTAGAATGTAATCATTTTCCGGAAACGCTTCCAATTGGTTATTACGAGTTATGATATTACAGGCTACTACCTTTTTATCCTGTATTCCAGTTGAAATTTCCCATTTAACTTCTTGCACTTTAAATGAAAAAGCCAGTATTGGTATTTGAAAAAAAACCCCACCCTCAATTGGATCTAGACACAAAACAGGGGGACGTATCCTATCTCTCTTTTGCATTAATTTTGATTCTATATTGCTTACAACATCTTCTAATCCGTTTAAAACCCTTAATGGTAATATTCCTTTATATACTTCTTTAAATGGTTTTTCTTGTTCTTTTAGTACATGCAGACATCGATCAACAAAATCTACTGCAACCTCTCCCCCAGAACTTAGATAGTCTCTAACACCTTTATGAAGAAGATATAATTGACCATGTTTCTCATTTTCCCTGATATCAAATAATACTTCTTCGGCATCTAATCCCGTTGTTAAAGCAGGAATTAACAACCCTTTCACAAAACCTTCCATACTCTTTTTGGGTACACCAGCATGCCCTAATATAGTGCTTACATATTTTTGGGTCCCCTCTTCATCAAATAATGGTATACCCATTTTTTTTAGGGATTGCCACATACATAACTTCCAATTGTTTATATCTTTACAACTAGTTGCTTTTTGAAAATGTTCCCAAAAATTTCCGTCGTAAAAATAAATTGCAGTAAAAACTGTAACAGTAAGGCATGTATATGGATACTCATACCAAAGGTTACGGATTTCTCTCTCCTCTATATTTGAAAGCTTTAATCTAGTTTTTAATTGCTTCCTCAGAAATGTGTAGTCACTAGAAGTTATCTTTAACTCACTAACTAAAGTAATGGAGCGAAACATATTAGCGAGTATTTTCTCCGCTTCTTTAAGTTGCTGAATTGATTCAAAACGCCCCATAATCATCCACCTCATAATCTATTAAAATCTTTTCTCATCCAAATTATCGGTATTTATTTAAATAAATAAATAAATATTTAGATATTATTGAATGTTACAAAAAGATATTTTCTTTACAATTTCGATAACAGGAATTTAGCACCTCTTATTTTGACGAAATTTGCAAAAAAAGAGTTTTATTTAAAAAGCTCTTCCAATTGAAAACAAAGATCCAATAATGTTTCCGCAATGTCGCAGATTCCTTACAAAATCAACAACGAAGTTTAAAATAACCAAAAAAAAGATTCTCTTATCGAGAACCTTTCTTCAAAATTTTATAACAATAAAAAGTTAAGAGATGATTATTATAATTGTTATTGTTTATTATATTGTTACCAAATGTTCAAACCATCTTATTCATTAATATTAATAATTTTTCCATTTTCAAATAACCATCTTTCTTGAAATGCTCTCCTTGCTGCCCAACCAACATCTTTAATATACCAAGCATTTGCTGAAGCTCCTACTAAAGCTCCAATAATGGGGATGGCTTGTAGAGCTTTACGCTTGGAGATATTTATTCCTAGTTGTTTAGCAAGATTTTTTATGGCTAATATCGCAGCTTCTTTACCAAATGGTTGTTGAGCTGCTTTCTCAGCCATTTTTTTCCAAGTTTGTTTTGCAATTGTATTTTGAATGGATTTTAAAGCAAGAATTGCTGCTGTTTTTTCTTCTACACTATTTGCACCCGATGCAGCCAAAATTCCTAAGACAAAACTTTTTTCATCTTCAGTTTTACATTCGTAGCCATAACACAATCCGATTTTATGTATTGTCCTTAATGCAAAAGTTATAGTTGTAGGAATATCAACTACAGTTCCTGGCAAACCAAAAAACCCAGTAATCCCCCCCTCTGCTGTTGATAACCCTATTGCCCAGTTGTGAATTTCATAGCTAATTGATCTGACATTTTTAAGTCTTTATATCTTAGATCCTTTAATTTAGAGACATTAGCATCCCTAAGAATATCATTTGAATCTGCTCAATCTTCCAACTTCATTAGCTCCTGCTAAAAGTCCTTGAATTGATTTTTCAGGAATTACTTTTTCTACAACCCAAGCAATAGGTTTTATAGCATTTCCAAATGCCTGATTTATTACACTAGGTTCCTCATTCTTCCATTTTTTTATTAATTCTATTTGCGCTTCTTCATAAATGGAAATAGGATTTTCATTAAATGGTGTTTCCATTACTCAATTCACTCCTAAATATTTAATATTATTTTTGTGTTTTACCTATTCTTTTACTAGCTGGTAACCTTCTTCATAATTTCTTAATTCGACTAGATCAATTCTTCCAAGATACTTTTTAAAATCCTCATTGCTATTCAATAATTCATCTGAGATGTCATATAAATCAAATTTTATATCAATTTTTCCCAACATTTCATCTTTGTTAGGAAATTTCAATCTATTATCAACGAAACTTTTAATATAATTATTATAAACTTCCCTTAAAGTAATTCTTTCTTCTTCTAATTCCCGTTTTAAAAATCGATCTTCTTCTAATAGTCTATTTAAGAACGTTTTATCATCAATGGAAATAGATTCTAGATAATAAATTAATTCGTTTCTTGAATTATTTAATACCTGATTTAAGGTGTAATTATGTTTATTCTGATTATCAATGTATTTAAAAAAACGATTTTCACCCTCAAATTTGCCCTTCATAAAATTTATAAACTCATCTTTAAGTTTATTTATTCTTTCTTCGTAGTCTTTTATTTGTTGTGTTTTAATTAACGATCCAAATCTTCCAATATCAATAATAAATTCATTATCTATAAGTTGTAATTCTTTCTCAAAGTGATACATATTTTGAAACTTGTTTATATCCTCATTTGAAAAAATATTCCAACTACTCAATAATCTTTCGTTTTTGGATTCAAGTAGTTTGAGAAATGAATTTATATTAAGTTTTTTATTCTTTATTTTTATTCCGAGCAACTGTTTCTTTAATATTTTAAAATTATTTCTGTAAAGATTTATTTTTTTTAGTTTTTTCGGATCAATAGGAGGATAATTTTCTAACTTACTTAAGGTATTACTTAATTGTTCATTTATTAATTGCTCGCCTTGTGGTTGGAAATTTCTAATTTCTCCAAACGGATTGTTTATTTCTTTTATATTGGTGGATATATCAACATCATTACCAGGCAATTCCAATAAGATCTTTTTTACTAAACTTTCATCTCCGTAAAACCCACTAGGGAAATCAAGGTCACTTTCATCATCTAATTGAGCAATGTTTGGTGAATAAATTAAACAATTGTTATCAACTACTAAAATGGATAGTTTTATACGATTTACCGTTTGTACGTTGAACTTATCTTTCGTTTTAATTATTAAATTTAGTGCCTCTGTATCACCTAATCCAAACCTAATTGATTCATCTCCTTTTTCAAAGTATAGTTCACACTTATTTATATTATTTTTTTGTATTGAAGATAATAGTTCTTCGATTTCCCACCTATAAAAAGCTGGTTTTATAAATAAAATTCTATACCTAGCTGCTCTAATAAAATCACTTATTGAAGGTTTAGAAACTTTAACAAATTTCATTTCAGACAAATTATACACCTCTAAACATTAATATAGCTCAAGCATACAAATACAATTTTTTAAATTAATAGATGTCTAAATGCAATATAATGGGATACACAACAAAGTTATCAAATTATTGAATGATTTGTTTTTTTTAAAAGCTACTTACAGATTATTTTCTTTTATATGTTCTATAACTTTCTTAGCTGATTCTATATCTATTCCAAACATAGTGGACATAAATCTATAATTAATTCCTGTAATACTTTTTATTTCTTTAGCTGATAAGGGACTTGAAAGTTCCTTAAAAGAATTTAGTCCTACATTGTATTCTTCATCTGGTTCATTTTCGTATGTATTTTTCTCTAACTTACCATTTGAAATTCCAAAAGCTACAATTCCTTTACCAGACTGATAGAGAAAAACATAATTCCCCTTCTTTAACTTTGTTATATTTCTCTTCCAAGGATCGAAATATGCTGCAGCTTTCTTTTTCTGTATCATATCCTTATGAGTAGAAGGGTTATTATTATAGTTTGTATTTAGGATATAATAACCTTCTTCAATGTCGGAATAAGGGTTTTCATTTATTTCGAACGTATCAAATTCTAGTAAAATATCGCCCTTTACTTCATATATCCGATAAATCCAGCTCTGAGTGTCTAGCCCTTGGGTTCTCCAATAAAGTACTGCCTCTCTTGTCTTCAAATCCAGACCGTTTGTAATAATAACAAAATGTTGTTTTTGATTAATTTGATCTTCTTCAAGGTTAACATCGTATTTATTATTAATAACCTCTACTAAACTTTTGTTACCAGGAAAATGTTTCAAATAGAGCTGATTTAAAGCCTGATAATTATATTGTCCAAAAATTTGTCCATACCTCAAAACTTGTAAAAGATTATGGTCTTTTGATTCCCATGCTTTTAGTTCGAATATATATAGATCTCCATTCTGATCAAGAGCCATTATATCTGGTTCTTCTTGCCAATTTCTTGATTGAGCAATCAACAATAAATCTTCATCCTGTAAAAGCTTTTCTAAATTTTTGTATATAAGTATTTGTAAATCTTCTTCTTTCCAATTAATACTTTTCAAATGTTTTCCTGGAAGTCGTTCTAGGGTATGGTTTTTTTGTTCTAGTTTATATAACAATTTTGGTACCGCCTTTCATAGTCCTTAGGTTCAAATAGATCTTAATTTTAGAGATTGATAAGTCGGTTCAATTTTTGTATCAAGAAAAAATTCATCAGCAAATTTCTTACAGGTAGTTAGTACCCACTTTCCAAAATCCGCACTTAATAATTGATCAGGAAAAAATGGATCTTCGTGATAGGAATGCTTATTTCTTTCGAATTTCCCTATTAGACTTTCATATTTATGATTTTCTGTATGTGAAACCCAATTTGGCGTATAATGTGTCATTTCATTTCTAATATCTAAAATGATTTTTAAACTTTGAGAAGGTTCTTTTCCTTTATTTAAGGGTTTTCCAGTGGTCAACATCAATAATTGGTTATACTTATCTATCATCATTCTTCTTTTCTTTGTGTTTTCTTCCCAATAATCTTTAATAGAATTTTTTTGTTCTACATTAAATGAAGAAGTATAACCAGTCTCTCCTCCTTCATAGACATCTTGATAAATTTCATTTATTGTCGCTTCTAAAAAAGCTACGGAAGAAAATACAGATGCTATAATATATGATCTATGTAAAGAATATTCTCGTTCAATATACACAAGCCCTAAAATTCTATTTTTCGGTTTAATAATACTAGATTCTAGTTTCATAGCCTCATATACAAATAAATCAGCACTTAATAAGTGTGTTAAAGATAAATAAGACCTTGATGCTATTGCTCCCATATATCACCTCTTTATTTATCGAGCTTTTAGTCCTTTATATTCGTTATCACTTAACTCAGGAAATGCGTTTTTCCAAAGTTCAAAGGTTTTATGCAGTTCCCGTGAGCCTTTCTTATGTAGATGAACATAAATATATCCATATTCATCGCCGTTTTTGTGCCGTGCTTTTTTCGTTTTTTTAGAAATAATTCTTCCTGTTCTTGTAATGTCATACTGTACTTCAAACCCTTTTATGCTACGTCTTTCTTCGTTCATAAGACTTTTCTCTCCTTCTCATAATAGCTATCCTATTTAAAAAACATTCCGGTTTGGAATGTGTTAAATAATTTTGTGTCTCAAACAAGTTTCAGCAAAATTTCAGATATATTTTTATATACCTTTAAACAATGTCTCTGAGAAATTAATCTCTTATATTGATAATCAATTCTTTTAATTGTGATATTTCAGACAGTAGTAATTTGTCATTTTCAAGTTAGACTTACCTTACATACATAGCTTTTTTTTGACTCCAAACTTTTATGTAACAAACATCCTACTCAAAATTCATATAGTTTATTAAATACTTCAGGGTTAATAGATTTTAAAACTTCAAGTTCTACTTTGGCTAAGAATAACTCATCTTGCAGTAACTTTCTCCACTCTTTTTCCACAAGTAGGCCAAATAAATCCACCTGATCGAATATATTTTATTGTTAGGTGTATCTTTAATATCGTCATTTTATTTACAAATTTTAGAATGTATAAATCTAACTTTTTTAGCAATGTAGAAATATATAGATACATATCCAATATAAACTATTTTTGTATATAATTAACTTACATTTCAAGATGACTAGGAGGATAATATGAAAAGTTTACTTGGGTTCTTAGGTAAAAATTTTAGTACTCAGACAGAAAATCTAGCTACTGAAGCTCTAACCTATATTTTAGAAAATAGCACAGCTGCAAGATCCGCATTAACAAAATTAAATTCAATCATACAACCGGATATCAATCCTCAATTAATCTATCATAGTCAAGTTTACGGAGAGGATGCTGCAATCCCTGATGTAGTGGGATTTGATTATAATCAGGAATCAGTACAAATTATTGAGGCTAAATTTTGGGCTGGACTCACTGAAAATCAACCCGTTACCTATTTAAAGCGATTATCTGAAAATCAACCTTCACTACTCCTCTTTTTAGTCCCTCATCTAAGAATGGAGAGTATCTGGGGTGAACTACTATTTAGACTTGGAGAAAATGGTTTTGATTATCAGAATATAAAGATTCAAGACAATATCTTTTCAGCTGAAATCTCACCTGCAAAAATGTTAGCAATAATAAGTTGGGACAGTCTGCTTAACTTAATGTTGATTGAAATGGAATTACAAAGGGATGAAGCATTTAAAGGGGATTTATTGCAGTTGAAAGGTTTATGTAACGAACTGGACAACGATGCTTTCTTCCCGATTCAATCAGAAGAAATTTCACCGATGATAGCAAGAAGAAATAATAACTTTTCAGATCTTGTTGATGAAATTATTTACAAAGGCATAGCAGAAAACTATTTCTCTAATGAAAATGGCAAATTAAGAACGACTTATGGTCCATATCATTATGGTAGGTTCTTTAAGTGTAATGACTTTTATGCTTCTCTAGTTTTCAATAATATCGCATGGGGAGATTTATATAATACACCTATTTGGTTAGAAATCTATGGTAAAGAATGGCGAAGCCCTATTCATTTAAACAAAGTGAAATTAGCACTTAGTACCTTACAAATTGAAACTCCAAGACGGCTATATATTGTCGATGGTACTCCCTACATTCCAATTTTCTTAAAAACAGGTACTGAAAAATCAGTATTACTCAATGATATTATGAAACAAATTCAAGAAGTCTTCACTATGCTACAATTGAACTTTGATCAAAAGACAGTGGTAAAATAATGAATATTTTTCAATATCAAGATCAAGAAGAGGATCATTACACAAATATTTTATTAAATACACTCTCATTAAATAATTGTAAACTTGCTAAACCCTTCTTACAATATATGATTCCAAATGAATCAAAACATTTTATCTTTAATAAGGAAAACGTGTTTATCCGTAAAAGATATCGACCGGATAATGAGAAAGATATTGAATTGATTTTAGGAGTTGCTCCTTATAGAGTATATTGGGGATGAAACAATCATTCATGATTATTGTGTTGTACCAGGTAGGTCTGAAAAGAAGAATCAATGGAATCAATGGAGAATAGGTTCCATGTTAGAAAAGGGGATGAAATAATGCCAAAATCAAATCAAGCTTTAAAAAGTCCAGATCCGATTGTTATGACACCAGATGATATAAATGAAGCTCTTTGTACTTATCTATCTGCAAATGGATTTTCTATTAGACGTGGCCATGATCATTCCGAAATGGATATTCGAGCGGTTAGAGGTAAAGTTGAACTTTTCATTGAGTCACGGGGTAATCAAGCATTTAAAAATAAGGGTACTGATCTTGTTTTTGATAGTTCACAAATAGATAACCATCTTTCAGAACATATTTCACAGATTATGAGATTTCAACAATCAATTTCCTCTCCATATGAAAAGATATTCATTATGGCCAATCCATATATACCAAGAATCGTAGAAAGGGTTCACAAGCTTAATAAAGGACTAGATAAACTAGGAATTATTAGAGGTTGGATATTTAAAGAAGGTAGTATTACATTTGAGGCGGATCAAAACTTACTAACTAAAATTGAAGGTATTTTCGATAAGTAATTTTCTACATAAAAAGGAAAGAATTCATATACGATTCTTTCCTTTTTTACTTCTGATAGTAATTAATTTTATATATCTTATATATCTTATATAACATATTTAATGATTTCACCTCTGGTTGTTAGTTTTTAATTTATGCTTACCATTCTATTACTTTATTATCGGGTGATTAAAGTAAACCAACTAAACATTTTATCTCCTAAAATGTAATAAGCTAGATGAATTGCCCCATAGATACATGCAATAAAAAAGATTGTACTTAAGCAACCTGCACCGTCACCATCATCACTACTTAAAAGTAAAGTAACAAAATAGAGACCTATTAATAATGCTATCATGATTTCTCTTCCTCCTTTCTACATTTTAACATCCTCCAATTCTTTGGTTTCTTAGAAGTAAAAGTAGCTATTTCTCCATTAATCAACATTACATATTGACCAAAACCTTCTTCATCCACGTACCATGCTAGTCTTGATGCTGCTGCTAATGGCGAATTATGATTATGTAATGGGTAAGGAGATTTGTAGACATTCTCACTCCATCCCTGCTCCGGTATATTCGTATGATTTGAAACCACTACAAATTTCTTTTTTGATTTATTTAAAATCCAACATCCATAACTTTTACATGGTGAGATAAACCAAACTGCATCATTTCTCTGTAAAGGCCGATCTGACTGGAGTGGGTACAAGGAGTTTTTTTCGTTTTTGTATTTATCACCTACGATTTGATTATCACTCTCTGGTTTCCACTCATAAATAGGTTCTTGTTGAGTTGCTAAATTTCTCATGTACTCTCTACAGAGGAATAGATTACAGCAACTTAGAGTGTTAGGATCATCAATATTTACACGTCTTTTAATCGAACACCCTTCTGTTATCAAATCATATAATTCGCAGCTATTCCGGCATGTTTTCTTCATTTTGATTTCTGAATTCCAAACTAACCTAACCATTACTGGAATTACCCCTTGACTTCATATACCGTAGATTTGCTGTCTCTAAAAGTAAGTCAATTTCTTTTTTAATAAGTGTAGCCTCCTTTTTAGAATGTGCCGTTAATAATTCCAATTCTAATTCAGCAAGTTTTACTTTTTCATCGAAAGTTAGAACCTCATATACCCTCAGTTTTTTATTAACCATAATACCTTCTAATAGATGTTCATACTTACTTAGAAGTGATTTAATCATCTTCAAATCTTCTTGTAACTCTAAAAGTAACTCTTGATTAAATTCCTTTTTCTCCATATTTTCATCTCCTTTTTTACTAGATAACTAAATTATACATGCCTTTTTATCTATTGTAAATATTTACCATTACAACAACCGACAAAAAACGAGTTTCTTCTTAATTAACTCGTTAGGAAACTAAATGATTATTTTATAAAGAACAATGTTCAATATCTAAATGTTCTCTTAAGTTATTTGACTCCTGACCGAGGATAGAACACATTCAGGAATTCCTACGATATTTGTTTAGCTTTTATATAAGCCGCTCTGTATCCTTACGTTTCTTTAAATTAAGAAAAAGAGAAATAAAAGGTTTTTAAGAAACAGGTGGCGAAATAGGAAAAAGATTAGAGAATATATTGGATTGTGAGAATGAGGTTGAACATGGAAGAGCATAAGTTTTTAGAGAATGAGAATATTTTGATAAGTAGTACAAGGTTAGTACTGAAGAATAAAACAATAGTGATGGGTGCTGTTTGTTCAGTAGAGTTAGATAAAGAAGATGTTTCAACTCCGTGGTTCTTTATCGTGATTACGATAGTTGGATTATTAATGGCTCTAGTATCACCATTTCCGAATATAAATGCTATAGGGTGGCTCTTTACAGTATTGGGTGGAATAATGGTTCTTTTAAAATGGACAAAAAAACGAAAAGAAGCAGTCATAATCGAATTGAGTTCAGGAGAAAAGGAGTTTATAGATGATAGTGAGGTTCAAGATCTAACTAGTGTATTTAAAGCAATAAATGATGTGATTTTGTTTAGAGGTTGAGGGGAAAAGCAGATCTTATGTTGCTGATTGTAAGTACCACTAACTACAAGTTAATATAACTAATTACAAATTACACCTTACCTTTTCTAGGTTAATATAATTAAAGAGAATAATAAATTTAACAAATAACGGAGGCTATTAAATGAAGTACTTTGTTCTACATACGATTGATGACAAATAACTGAAGAATATTTCATACAAGTTAAATCTTATGAACATATGGAAGATAGAATTAAAAAATATTCTGATGGTATGCTCTCTACTAACAAATGGACATTGATCACAAGTAACTTAAGCTATGGTTACCTAAGGGAGATTAAATTGACGGAGTACCCCAAATTAAAGAAACGAGATTTTGCTATAATCGATGAAAACCTCAGCTATTCTTTATTTGAAATAAATTCAAACCTCTATTAAAAAACGAGTTGTCTAAAAAAGACACCATTGAAACTTCTTTTGATATATAATAAAGCCACCTGCAAGAATTGCGGTGGCTGCTATGTGGCTATCGTAAGGTTAAAAGACTCTGGATCATAGATTCCGAGTCTTTTATTGTTTTGATGATGAGAAGATAAAACTTTTACACTTTAATACGTCTGCAGGTATTGTTCTTTCGCTTTAGCATAGATTATGTCAATCTCGAGTAATTCAATAAGTACCTCTTTTGTTAAGATGTCCTTCATCTTAACCCTTTACAGTCCCCTAATCTATTTCCCCTTAGCTATATGCCTTTCTCTAGCAACTGCAAATATACGATCAATCTCCTGTTTCAACTCGAAAATCTTTTGTCTCTCCTCTTTTGTAAGCAGATCAGTATAATCGCTTTCAGATTTTACCGAATGCAAAAGCTCATAATTTTTTTTAAGTATTTTTTCTACATTTTCTTGTAGTTTTCTATATTTAGCTTTTGTTACATTATGTCGTTCCTCGTTGATCTCTCGTTGAGACTTAAAATGAATAACACCTGATTTTGGTCGTTTTTTATGCACTTTCATTCTCTCCTTTCCTGGCTATCAGAATTTTTCAGAGGCGACATTTCAACAATTTAATTATCATTTTTTGAACATCATCCAACCATTCCTTGATTTGCTTCTCCAATTACTTTTATATAAATCTTCCGTTCTTCAACTTTTTAGGATTAAACAAAAGACCTAACTCTAGTATGGTAGAAGAGCCAGGCCGCCTAGCGCTATGAGAGAATGCCGGAGAAGGTTATTTAAGTATAAAAATTATAACATTTATTCCATTTTTGTATAGAACTTTAAATTTGCTGTAACTGAAACTTCCAACTGTTTTCATCTTGGAGCTAAAAATTTTATCTAATCTCGTTGGGGAGACCAGGAATTGACGGTTTTCTAAAAATATTCCCATTTAATCGCAAAAGAACTTAAACTTATTTATTTATTTTACAATCTCCTCATTAAAATTAATTATGAAATGAATATCATCTAGATCTAAGTTGAACCATTCTCCTTTTACTTTTTTCTTACAATATAAATTATGAAAATAACTCTCTAAATTAGAGTAATTTGGTGTTAGAATACTGTGGATTAACTCAGATTTATAAGGAAGCATAGATATTAAAGAGGTTATTCTATTTTGTAAATTTTTTGTTTTACCAATTTTCACAATTCCTGAATTAACCTCTTTTAAAAAATACACATAGCCAACTTCACTTAAATCTTTTTTAACTTGTTTATCAAGTCTGAATAGGCAGTACTCACAAACCTTTATATTTTCTTTATTAAATATATAATTCGTTAATTCGCCGTTTTTTACTATCCTACTACAATTTGAACAAACTTCTTCTTTTGTAAGGTCTACAATTGACCATTGATGTTTTTCTCTAGAGTCTATCATATGAATACCAAAAAATCTTAGGTTTTCCTTGACAAAAGCCCTAATCTCTTCCCATTTCTTATATCTATTAAATGTATATTCTTTAAATGATTGAAAACTGTTCGGATCAAGTATTTTTTTTATATTTTTATTGTAGAGGTTATCATATGGTGTTGTGCAGTCATCATCAATAACATATATTATGATACCTTCTTTTTTTTCTCGATAATACTTTCTTAACCAAAATTCTTCTTCCCTTAATTCCATAGAATAATAAGTATCTTCACTTATTCCATTTTCTTCAAGATATTTTAGCGGTATTCTAAATTGCAATGATGTTTTTAATCGATATGAATCAATCGCTATCCATTTAGGCATAGAATTCCCCCGTTTTTTATATAATTTAATCACCAATAAATGATTCAATAGTAGTTTTACTTCTTAGATTAACCATAAGTTGTTGATTACTAATATTAGTTCTGAATCTCCCTTAAAACACAAAATTAATGTGAGGGTATATCATCACTTTATTCTTCTTAAACTTTTATAGTTATAGACTATTTTCCATAGATTATATGGAACTTTGAAGATAGGTTTTAATCGATGTTGCGCTATATTGTATTGTTTATAGATGTGGATATTTATTCCGGTTATATTGGTGATTTTCTCTGACCTCATCGAATGACAATAACTCTATTGAATCTTTTATTAGGATCATATTTACGAGAGAACTGTTTTGTTTAAAATTGCTCGTTATTAAAATACTCCAAACTTCAAAATAACAAATTTGGCCATTGCTTTTGATCGTAAACTTTTTTTACCGTGTTTTTGGTATCTCTCATGAAGATATATGGTCTTTCTACAAAATCATGTGTTGTTTTCACTGTTATATAACGAACCTTTTTTAATGCTCCTGTAATCTTGATATCCATTCGCATAGTCTCTTCATCCTCATAAACAACGTAAAGAAATTCAGCTGTACATCCTGGCTCTAAACATCTTACATCAGAGAGTTGAACTATCTTATCATAGTCAATGATATTACCTATCTCCTTATACTGGAATATAGTGAAGAAGATTGTATTTTGATTTTTTTCATGGATATTAATTAGCTGCGGGGAAAAGTTATAATTTTTATTATAACTAGTCAAGATATCCATTCCTTCAATAATCTCTATTGAATTATGACAATTACCTCGTTTAAGTAAATCCAAGATTTTACAAAGATCTCTTCTTATTGTATAATCCTTATCTTCTTCTAAAAAACTCAATGCACCTTTTGAAGCAAGAAACATGGGTAAAACATAAATATGTATATTTTTATTTAGTACTTCTGGTAAAGTGGATATTACTTTTGTTATGTTTCTTATACGATTTGTACGATCTTCTATTCCTTTTCTATTTGGGATTGAGTTATCTAAAAGAGCGATTAATATCCCTTCTTTTCGTTCTTCCTCTGTATAATGGTCTGCTTCAGCTAAGTACCGGAGCACTTTTCCCTTTAATTCATTCAACGCTTCGGATCCACTGTCAAATTCAATATATAGGGTAGCTTCACCCAATTTTATAACACCATCAGGGATAACAGCTGGAAAGACTCTAGCTATTCTTGAGGGGATAATCTGGGGCTCCTCAAGAATAGGGTTAGGATCTTTAAATTCTATTAGACTATTAAGAATCACTTCTTTTGTCCCAAAATGATGATCAAGATTAGTTTTAGGGATGTTGCTTAGTTTTTCATTCTCATAATACTTAGGAACAACTTTAATATTTTTTATTAGATCATATCCATATTGCCTTAGCCGAAAATATTTTAAAGTCGTACCGTTCTGTCCAACTTTATATTTATAACTTTTAATTAAACCGTACTCCTCAAACTTAGCTAACTTTTTCCAAAATCCCGGATAAGAAATTCGTTTACCATGGATAGTTGTATAATACCGATATAATTGTTTTTCAGTTAATAATTTTTCGGTTAATAAGTTATTAAACAGTTTTAAATCATAGTATCTTAGTGTTAGCTTTTTCCGGTTGTGATCTCTTTTAATTACAATAGATCCGCTTGTTAAAATCATGAATTTCCTCCTCAATATCGGGGTATAGTCTGTTATGGAAAAATATCTGAAAGTATTAATTTTTAAAGGTTTAAGTAGTTAATCTGAGATTAACTACCCAAGATTAACTAGTTTAGTTATAAGCTATTCATTCATTAGAGCGTCTCCTTCCGTAAAAAAGAAAAAAGACCCGAACTAACGCCTTAATATAAAGGCGTAGCTCGGGTCTTTCCCGTTAATTATTAATTTTTTCCATTTCAATATAACTTTATTGTCAATTAGAGTCAAGTAAATAATTTAGCCAGATAGACCTTTTTGAGATTATTATAAAAATCACTAACAAAGTAAATAAATGTTATTTTAAAGTCCACAAAAGAGAGCAATTAGGAGAAACCGTGCCATTTGTCGGCATCGCACTCAATAGCTAACCTGCTTATTCCTTTGACTACAAGGTCGATCTTTTTCTTCCACTCTTAACTTATTACGATAACAATACAAATATATCCCTGCAAATTCTTGAAAATTACATATTAATTAGCAATTTAAAAAGCATGCAAAATTTTAACATTTCATTTTCTATTGAATAGTAAACTTGGGATGGTTCTGGTAGATTAAAAAGCCATCGGTACCTTCTAAAGGCAAGCATTTTAGGATTATAGAAAAGTCCTCTTCCCCTATTTTTCCTCAAGTATTAAATCAGGATGTACTTTCTCATAGAATTCAAATCGGTCCCAGTTTTCAAGAGCAAAGATTTTGAGTAACTCTTTTTCGATTTCTTTAATTGTTTTTTCCATTCCAGCTTTTAAGCTTTCGTAGTCGAGGACTTCTTTTTTTGTTAGTTCATTAATTTGGTTTTCTTTCTTTTTCCTAGCACTGGCTGTTGCCCAGATACTTCCAAAAATAGAACCAATAGTTGGCATCAATTTTACAACAAGTGAAGGCTTAGCCCTCGCCAACACTCCAACTACTGCTGAAAGGAATATAGGGGAGGAAATAAAAGCTGTGGAACTAAGTATAAATGATGCTTTATTTTTAAAATTTTCTTTATTCATCCTTTTTATTGATAATCTAGCTTTATAAACTTCGTAATCGCAAGCAATAAAGAGACTTGTTGCCTCACTTTTAGTCAGCTTTGTAGGCTCCGTTTCAATTGCAACTACCTTAGACCGGCTAATGCCCATTCTCACAGCAGCATCTTCCTGTCTCCACCCAAATAATTTCCTTATTTGTTCAAAATGTGATCCTAAATACTCTAAATACTCTTCCTTTTTCATATCTATCACCTTTTATTAATCAATTTATAAAAACAAAAAATAAATTTATTATTTGACACATTTATGTAAATTTGTTTAAATTAAAACATAAAGTTTATTTCATTGTTTATTCACAACTTATTATAACATATAAAGCTATTTGAAAACAAAATACTAAAAATTGTGGAGGAATTATTTATGTCAAAATTTGAAACTTACGATCTGGAAGCAATCAAAGGTATTGCCAAACATTATGAAGACCCATATTGGTTCGACCGTTTGATTAAAATTACAGGGAAACCCGTTGATTTTGTAATTGAAGGAGCAAAAAAAATATCAGAAAAAAAGACAGATGAAGTGTTAAAAGCTGTTAATGATGGAATCCAATTAGGTCTTTATAAGGCAATTAAGGGGGTTAACAAATTTCATAATGAAAAGAAAATCCTTATGAATTACAACAAAGTAAAGGATATCTCAATTTCTTCCGTAAGCGAAATTAAAAACCTGCCCCTTAAAGATATCGATCAAGTAGCCAACCAGTTTAAAACCATTAATAAAGTACTTGCAACCGGAGCAGGTGTAGTGCTTGGCGGTCTAGCTTCTGCAAGTTTTGTCGCACCATTAGCTATCCCATTGGTTGTTACTGCCGATCTAGGTTCTACCCTTACGTTATTAATTAAACATATTAGCCTGATTTCTACTTCCTTTGGATATTCATCTAAGGATAATTCTAATATTCATTTTATCCTTGAAGCGATGACCCCTATTCAATGTAACGAAAATGGAGGCTATCTCTCAAATAAAGTAAACCACCAAAAAAATCTGCGGTTTGGAGCAGATTTCATCAAGAAAAATCACGACAACCTCTTTGATTTGATTGGCAAAAATGAAGCACCAAAAATCATCCAATTGTTACACACTCTCGCGCAGAGACTCGGGATTTCCCTTACGGAAAAGGAATTCGCCATGCTCATACCTGTAATTGGTGCTATCGGAAATGGAATGGTCAATAACTTTTTTCTTGAATCTGCCCATCAAACAGCTCACAATTATTTTAGAAAAAAGACTCTTGAAGAACGTTATGGAAAAAATCAAGTAGCAGAAGAAATAGGAAACCAAAGAGAACTAATCCGCAAAGAAAAAGAATTATCAAAATCTAACGGATTGGCTTTTAATTAATTTTAAAAAACAAAGGTGGCCAGTAAAAAACTGTACACCTTTGTTCATTAATTCTAAGTTACCGTCCAATCAAGGAATCACATTGGGATATTTCAATAGTAATTATGACTTTTTGATCAAAAATTTTCGCATACCGTCACATCTTAAAAACTTACTGTTTCCAGTCAACAAGAACATTTTTCACACCGAATTTTGGTTATACATTTGGTCACATTTTGGTCACACAATATAGAAAACTACCGGAAATAACAGTCCATTTTTGGACTTACATACTCCTTAGAAACCTTGCTATTCCAAAATCCTGCTCTATTGCTTAATACCAATTATTTCAAAATCAAGAATTTAACTCAATCCTTTTATTCTAATAAAAAAGACACTTACCTAATTACAGATAAGCACCCGATCGTAATATAAGGTTAGCCAGATTTCTGGTTGACCTTTTTGTTGAACTCCAATTGCCTTATTTTAAGAATATCTTATCGCCAAGATTTATCTCACCGAAACGTTCAACCTTCGCCCATACACCAAAGGTAGATTCATGCTTATTAACCAAATATCGAAGTAATCTTGTATCCCGTTTTAGTTCCTCTTGAGGATTATTTACCATTATACATCTCTGAAGAGGAGCAACAACTTTTAGGATAACTGACGAACCTACTAGGATCAGTTGATCCACCCAATCATCTTCTATCCATCCCGTCGATTCAGTATCAATTAATAAGTTTGCTCTAAAGCGTCGTGGGTCAACAAGTTCCCCTAATTCCTGACTCACCTTCTATAACGCAGAAGTAGTAATAATACTTACTGGACCTTCATCAAAATGTGATATTGACTCTTCTTTTGCCAAAGTTACGTTAGATCCGAGCAACTCAGACAACTTCTTATTAATGGTATTATCGTCACCTCGATAATCTGTTCCGTCAGGCATAGTTATAATGGGAGTAGTATCCTTATATCTTGCTCTATATTTAAATAAACCTTCCATCTGTTGAAAACGACGTGTTGTCTTACCGCTGCCAAACTTTCCATTCATATTTTCTATTGCCCACAGGCGATCTCCAATGAGTCCTCGTCTATCAATTGAAATGGATTTTAATGTCTCTCCTAAAATTGATTTTACAGGGAATCGGCGGATTTCTTTCCCTTTACCAATACTATCATTTTTACCATCCAATGTTTCCACCCCCGTTTTATACCTTATCGCTCTTCACTTCAATAAAAATGAGCACATTTCCTTCTTAAAGAAATGCACCCGATAGTTGAATAATAGTCTAACATCGCTGTACTACGCAGTATATAAATAATTTTTTTCTCTTGCATATTCGCCCATTGTTAAAAAATGCATCAATAAGTCCTTTTGTTCATAGGGATTTAATGTCATTTTTCATCTCTTTTATATTTTTTTATTTTTTCAATGCTTAATATTGATTTTTCTTGTAAAGGGAAAATCACTTCTTGTTCCGCTCTGATAGCCGGTGAGTTTAATTCGAAATTCTTAATTTCAAGTTTTACAACTTCTATAAATCCTTTAACACTAATCCCAGGATTATCTTTTGTTGCTTCTGCTGTAATTATTGTATGAGCACTTATTGGATTGAACCAATATAGATCTTCTAACTTTTCAGCTGATGTCCATGAAACATAATGATTATTATAATTCACTTCATCATGGCCTAAATGAACTCTTCTTATTTTCCCTGTATATAGTAGATATTTTGCAACCTCATTTTCATATTTATTTTCACTTTTCTCCCAATTACGAATATCATGTAATAACTTTTTCCAACATTCATCTGTATGGTCTAAGTTACTTCTACCAATTCCTTCTTTTGGATGATTTACCCACATTTTAAATAATTCGAAAATATCCATTTTTAACTCCCTATTTTAATACATATCATTATAATATCTTAAATGAATTAAAAACTAAAAGACCACCTATATGATAGTAATTGTTCTCGCAATATTTAAAGAGATATGAAATTTCGGTTCATCTTTTTTTGCAAATGTCTAAACTCTTTTCAAAACGGTGCGACTTTATTTCAAAGCCACAATAAATAAATTCCTTATTCATTTCACATTTTTGATTTCTACCAAATTTGAAGTTGTTTATTGAGCAGTAACAGTCTTCTACACAAAACCAGAAGTAATAATCTTGCCTTACTTAACCCTTCAGATTACATAGTAAGCCCATAGTTGAGCTCATCCTTTTATTTTCAATTATTTTTCCAACACTAACAGCGAAACACATTCCACATGTCTGGTGTATATCCTGCATCTGGCCCTTTCATGTAAAGAGGCGCATTTCTTAATACAGAAATGCACCCGATCGTAATATAAGGTTAGCCAGATTTCTGGTTGACCTTTTTTTATTTGGTCTTATGATAGCGGTAGTCGGGGTAGAACGTAGCACCCGTGGGATTAAATCCCGTCCGCAAAACTGTTCACCCCCTACTTGTATAAACATGTTTCAGGCTGGTTGGGACAATAAGGATCCCGTTTAACAAGCGAACCTATGACATTACAAGGAGCTCAGGGGTTACCGACTAATTCTATTTCAAGGAAGGAGAATCATAGATGAATCCAGTTGTAGGTCTGGATGTTTCAAAGGGTGAAAGTCAGGTTCAAGCCTTTTTAGATAAAGGAAAACCCTATCGGAAGAACTTTAGCGTTAAGCATACTCTTGATGGTTTAGATCACTTATTAGAATTCTTAGTAGAGATTACAAGATTAACGGATGGAAAAAAACCTTCGGTTATTCTAGAATCAACGGGTCATTATCATCATCCAGTCGTTCAATTTCTTGAGGATCACAATTATGTGTACATCGTGGTCAATCCACTTGTTTCTCACCGTTCTCGTAGTGCAAATCTTAGGAAAGTCAAAACGGACGCAGCAGATGCATATCAGCTTTGTGAATTGTTTTATAAGGAAGAACTAGCTCCTCATCGAAGAAGAGGTATACAGCTTTTAAACCTTCGCAACCTTACGAGACAACAAGAAACCATCACAAGCAACGCTTCTCAAACCAAACTACAACTCCAATCGGTATTAGATCAAGTATTTCCTGAATATCGAGGTGTTTTTGGAAACTTATACTCTAAGGTTTCTTTACGAATGTTAGAAGCCTTTCCAACATCCGAAACCGTTTTACAAGCAAGTGAAGCCGAATTGAAAGATACAATTGCTTCGTTATGTAGGAGCCGTTCAGAGAAATGGGCAGTAGATAAAGCTCAGAAGTTAAGAGAAGCCGCATTACGTAATCCATTTCAGAACAACTTATATGAGAGTCTTATTTTTAATCTCAAGATGTTAATCAACATTGTGCTTCAATACGAAGAGCATCTATCCATGTTAGCAGCAGAAATAGATGCTCTCGCCAAAGAAATTGAAGAATATAAGATTATCCAATCTATCCCTGGTATTGGAGAAAAGATTGCAGCAACAATCATTTCTGAGATTGGCGAGATAGAAAGGTTTAATCACCCTAAGAAGTTGGTCGCGTTCGCAGGAGTAGACCCTAGTGTTTATTCTTCAGGAAGATTTACAGCATCCGTTAACCGCATCACCAAACGTGGATCCAGCAGATTAAGGCTAGCCTTGTATATGGCTGTCACCTGTGGCATCCGAGATGCCCGAAAGCAAAAAACAACGGATGAGATTATCCCTAGAAACAAGAAACTACGAGAATTCTATGATAAGAAACGCAACGAGGGGAAACCCTTTCGGGTAGCCGTCATTGCATGTGTAAATAAGCTCTTACACTGGATCTATGCCCTTTTAAAAAGCAGAACGACTTACCATGATATAGTTTAACCTCTACATCTATCCACTAAATGAAAAACCTTCCAAAGTTGAATGATCGGAAGGTTATTTGTCATGGACAAAATTAGTATAACATGAGTATTTATCAATTTTTATTGAAAAATGTTGACAAGCTATTAGCTGGTTTTGTGGTAGATCGTGCTTTAATTTACGCACTAGTTATGGTATTTCATAAAACTGATGAACAAAAAGGAATTGGAGACTCCGGCATGTACCAAATATGCTTCTTATATTTTTTAATATTTTGATTTGAATAGAATTAACCTAGTTTGCTTAATGACCTCTGAAACAAAAATTATTTGTTAAAAGATTTTTGTCTACGTATATTAAGAAAAAACATAACTCCAACTAACAGCAACCAAAAAACAATTGTCCATCTTAACGGATGATTATCCACATATTCTCCGACTATAGGTAAATTCCCCAATATATCAATAGTGATAAATTTCAATCCGTTATATGCCAACAAAACTGTAAGTAAAGAGGAGACAATAAAAATAAAAGATTCATTTTTTTTAATTTCAAATTCTCTATTCTTGTCAATGTCATCCCTCAGGTCGCTAAACATACTTTCCACTTTAGAAAGTATATGTGAAGTTTTTGTTTTTTCTTCTAACTTACAATATAACTTTTTGGGACTACCATCGGTTAAAAAAATCGATTCTTCATCATACAATAATTTAATGAAATTCAAATCCCTTTTTACACTGTTATATTCAGAAAGTGTATGATAAACCTTAGTGTTCAAATTATTCAATAAATTCCTGAGGTAAAACTTTTTTATAAATGTAAGCTCATAAAACCTTAGAAATTCATACATATGATGCCAGGCAAGCTCTTTAAAAATGTTATTCATTTCACTATCGTACATATTCTCCTTTTTAAGTTGTGTCTCGTTTTCTTTAAGTTGATCTTTAACAGTTTCGTAAAATAGCATATATCCAATTGATAATATTGAGGTTGTTTCGTTACAGTAAAAATGGGAATATTTATTTTCAGAAACTAATGAAGCCTTGAACTCTTCAACAATAGTTTCATTATTAAATAACGAAACATAATGTTTCCCACTGTTTCTTAACAACCCGAAATAATATTGTTTATTATTGTTTACAAACTGTTTATGTTCAGGGTTTTTATTTTTTTCAAAATCACATAAAACCCAAGAAGTCGGTTTATAATCGTCATTTGTTATAAGCTTCGAAGAACATATTTCTTTAAGCCATTTCTCATAATGATTAAGCACCTCATGTATTGGAATATTTTTCCTTTTCACTTTCTTTTGCCAATAATCCTTTGAATAATACGATTTTTTTATAGGAAGAAACTCCACTTCATCAAATATAATGTTTGATTCTGGATCACTTTTTAAATCCGGTACCTTTTTATTTTCTGAAGAAATCATAATATTTAAAGTCACGATCCCTTGTTTATAAAAAGTTGCAATTACTGTGGGTTCTATGAATTCACCGCCAATTTTAGCGATAAACGGAATAAGAGAAAACCTCATTTGCGTTTCAAGCTGCTCTTTTTTCAAGTATTTGTCATCAACGTTTTGTATATATTCTTCCGTATCTAATGCAAGATGTTGAAGATGTCTTTCAACAGGGTTAACAATATGATTGATTGTGTACATTATGTCATCTTGTTTTATAAATTGTTTCTCATAATAATAATCATCACCTATAGGTTGATCATCAGCAAATGCTACATCTTCTTTATCATATTTAGATATGTTAGGATCAATTATGGTATATATTGGTCCATTTATTTCCTTTTTTTTAGTAGGTACTTTCCTTGTATACATCCCTTGTTTTAGGTTTATGTATTTTGAATATCTGTTATTTTCAGTACCTTTTCCTTTTTCAGTATCAATATACGCTACATATGCGTAGGATTCTCGAGTGTCACTGATAATTTTTTCGTAATTTTCACTTGAAAAGTTGATGATAGAATATATATTAAAAATTTTATAAAACATTTTTACACACCTCATCGCAAATTGTAAACAATTAAAATGGAACTAGTATAATATTCAATTATAACACCCGGTGAATAAAATTTATCGTACTTTAAAAATTGTCTTTGTTAGTTTTTTATTAATCACTTAGCCCGAAAACACCCTGGTGTTTTATCCACTAACCTGCCACTTTAGTTTAAGTAAATTTTTCCAAACACGTTCTAATATTAGCTGATCATTCACACACCTTATTCAACAATCTGGCCTTGTTTGTTGAATAAGGAACTCCGTATTTTTAACCTTGGTATATTTTCGTTTTAGTGTCTTTTTATCCCTTTTCGTCAGAATTGGTAAGTCAACTAGCAAACTAATTCGCATACAACTCAGCGTGAAAAAAATTATTGTCATCTTGCTAAAAACGTATGTGAATTGAGGTAGCTAATTCGAACAAGAAAATTTAATAAACGTTGATAAATCAACAAAAATAAGCCACCTAATTCATATGCGATTTAGGCGGCTAGCATTGCTTTTTTTCTGCTCTGTACTCCAAAAGAAAACCCGTTAGTATTTTAGATTAAGTTTTTTATTTTTCATTTTTTTATTATCTTTCCTTGATAACCTTGGCATATGGTCACATCTTTTTTTTAGTTTTCTGGTCACATTTTGGTCACACACTATAGAAAACTATCGGAAATTACAGTTTATTTTAAGTTTACATACTCCTTAAAAACCTTAATATGAAGCCATTTCTGGACAATTTAGGACACATAAGGAAATTATATTATCCACGCTGGCAGCCAAAAGGTCAGCGGTTCGATCCCGCTAGTCTCCACCATACATAACAGTTAAAAACCCTTGAGGATTCAAGGGTTTTGTTTTTTTATAAATGGCAAATTTTTATCAAATAAAATTGTTTAATCGTATAGGTTCACATTTGGTTCACCTTTAGTTAACTAAAGGGGAAAATAGGATGATCATTAATAGAAAATCGCCTTTTCTTTCATACACGGTATATTGCAGTAATTCCGGTTATAAATTGTAAAAAAGCACCTCGATTATCTGCTCTGGCTTGCAGATAATCGAGGTGCTTTTTTGTATTCTTTAGTTACATTACTTTACTACACTTCGTGAGATAGCTTCACAAGGAAAATTATGGTTGGTGTCCTTGTTCAAATATATAATATGTTCCATCAAAGTTTATTTTAAACACGAATAAATAATTTCATTTTTTACTTAGAGTTAATAATAAGTAACCATGCTCTTTATTCCACAAACGCACCCGATTCGTAATATAAGGTTAGCCAGATTTGCTGGTTGACCTTTTTTATTTGGTCTTATTATAGCGGTAGTCGGGGTAGAACATAGCACCCGTGGGACTGATCCCGTCAACAAAACTGTTCACCCCCTACTTGTATAAACATGTTTCAGGCTGGTTGGGACAAGTAAGATCCCGTTTAACAAGCGAACCTATGACATTACAAGGAGCTAAGGGGTTACCGACTAATTCTATTTCAAGGAAGGAGAATCATAGATGAATCCAGTTGTAGGTCTGGATGTTTCAAAAGGAGAAAGCCAGGTTCAAGCCTTTTTAGATAAAGGAAAACCATATCGGAAGAGCTTCAGCGTTATGCATACACTTGATGGTTTAGATAGTTTATTAGAGTTCTTGGTAGAGGTTACTAAAGTAACGGATGGAAAGAAACCTTCGGTTATTTTAGAATCAACGGGTCATTATCATCATCCAGTTGTTCAGTTTCTAGAAGATCATAATTATGTGTATATCGTGGTGAATCCACTTGTTTCTCACCGTTCCCGTAGTGCAAATCTTAGGAAAGTCAAAACGGATGCAGCAGATGCGTTTCAGCTTTGTGAATTGTTTTATAAGGAAGAGCTAGCTCCTCACCGAAGAAGAGGTATACAGCTTTTAAACCTTCGCAACCTTACGAGACAACAAGAAACGATCACAAGCAACGCTTCTCAAACTAAGCTACAACTCCAATCGGTATTAGATCAAGTATTCCCTGAATATCGAGGTGTTTTTGGAAACTTATACTCTAAGGTCTCTTTACGAATGTTAGATGCCTTTCCAACATCCGAAACCGTCTTACTAGTAAGTGAAGCAGAATTGAGAGATAAAATCGCTTCATTATGTAGGAGTCGTTCAGAAAAATGGGCAATGGATAAAGCTCAGAAGTTAAGAGAAGCTGCATTGCGTAATCCGTTTCAGAACAACTTATATGAGAGCCTGATCTTTAATCTCAAAATGCTTATTAGCATTGTTCTTCAATACGAAGAGCATCTATCCATGTTAGCCGCAGAAATAGATGCCCTCGCGAAAGAAATTGAAGAATATAAGATTATCCAATCTATCCCTGGTATTGGAGAAAAGATTGCAGCAACAATCATTTCAGAGGTAGGCGAGATAGAAAGGTTTAATCACCCAAAGAAGTTGGTTGCGTTCGCAGGAGTAGACCCTAGTGTCTATTCTTCAGGGAGATTTACAGCATCCGTTAACCGCATCACGAAACGAGGATCAAGCAGACTCAGATTAGCCTTGTTTATGGCTGTCACCTGCGGCATCCGAGATGCACGAAAGCAAAAAACAACGGATGAAATCATCCCTAGAAACAAGAAACTGCGTGAATTCTATGATAAGAAACGCGACGAAGGCAAACCCTTTAGAGTAGCCGTTATTGCATGTGTAAATAAGCTCTTACACTGGATCTATGCTCTTTTAAAGAGCAGAACGACTTACCAAGATATAGTTTAAACTCTACATCTATCCACTAGATGAAAAACCTTCCAAAGTTGAACAATAGGAAGGTTATTTGTCATGTTCAAATGTAGTATAACACGAATAAATATAGGCTTTTATTGAAAAATGTTGACAAACTATTAGCTGGTTTTATGAAGTTATGTGCTTTGAATTTCAGTTTTTATAACTAGACATTTTTTACAATAATAATAGTAAATGTTCATCTCACCGATTTGAAATTCGACTACTGAAATAAGATCAGGGTCACCAAGGTCTTGTGTAATTGTAGCAATGTACATCATTTCACGTTTGCATCTCGGGCACTCTAAATTATTAGGAACTTCCTCATACAAGGGGGCACCTAACAATCTACATACATATTCAGAACCAAATAAATCAAATGCAGCATCATAACTTTCTTCATTTATTGGAACATCTTTATCTTTCATTTCAATTAATTTCACATTGGTTTCTGGAAGTGGTACAGGTAGTTGATCTTCTTCATTTTGAGTCCAATCTTCAGTATTGTCTTGACTCAATACTTGTATAGTTCTCCCCTCATTACTTAATTGAAAATATTGTGGCTCCCACACCATTGCACAGTTTAGGCAAGAAACTAATGGTAACATACTCATTCCATCCGTTTTTAATTCTGAAAGCCTTGGATCTTTCAAATCAAAACAAAATATTTGGTGCATTTTCTTACCGCACAGTTTACAAACAGGTACTTCGCAATCTTGACCACCAAAATTATGTTTATACTCATCGATTTCTTCAATTACTCTATATCCTTTTATGCTTCTCCAGTGTTCTCCATAAGGTCTCTGTTTCATAAACATCCTCACTTATTAAAGTTAGCTTTAAAAATATTAAATTCTTTATTTTATACAAGGTTTCCTTCTTCAACAATCCTGCTACGATTGTGGAAGAAGGAGATTATGCCACATATTAGAAATATATGCTATCACTAATGAGTCTTCATTTTTTTAACCTTTACTGTACCATAAGTGCAACCAGAAAAAAGGATCGCAGCTGCAACCCTTTGTAAAACTCAAGCAATCTTTAGCTAATAAAAAAGAGCTAGTCTATTTAAAGGTGTTTATTGAACCAATCTAATACCCTATCATAATAGTCTTTTAAGTTTTCCTCTTTCCAAGTACCCTGCCAGTGTCCTTCATCATATAGGGCTAATTCCGCCGTCTTCCCAAGTCTATTTAGAGATGTAAATATGGATCCTGCCTCATCAGAACATAAATGGTCCTGTATGCCTTGAACAATTAATACTGGCACTTGAATATTTTGAAAATCAAACAATGGGGAATTTCTAATGTAACGCTCTTTATTTTCCCATAAAGTTGTTGCCAAATTAGCTTGTCCATCTTCAACCCATCCATAATTGAAATTAGGAGGATTAAAATTCGTATAATAACTTATTAAGTTTCCTGTACCAGATGATATTACAGCAGCTTTAAATCGTTTAATTCTTGTAATTGCAACAAGTGCAGAGTATCAACCGAAAGAATGCCCGATGATCCCAATTCTCTCAGGATCAATCTGAGGATGCTTTACAAGTTCATTTAATGCATTTTCAATTGCAATACTAATTTCTTCAGCTGGTTCGTTGCTTCTCGACATAGGTAGGTCAGGTAAAAATACAGCATAATCTCTAGTTGAAAATAAATGGTGATTATCTGCTGCGTATGAACTTAGTCCGAAAAATCTGACATTATTTGATTGCATCGAACCACCATATACACGCATTACAACAGGTACTTTACCTTTTTTATTTTTAGGCATTAAGAGTGCTCCTCTTAATTTCCGATTACCTTGTTTCCAAGTGATAAGTTGAGAAGTACCAAACTCATTTGTATTTACCTCATTTAAAGCAGATTCAACTATAATCGTTTTAGAACTCACATCGAGTACCTTAAGTGTTGGTGGTTCATTAGATGATTGTGATTGCGAGAAAAAAGGAATGATTTCGTGGACTTGATTTTTCTGATATGCGGAACCTCCTTCAAACCAAGGGATATGTGATTTAGGTTCCTCAAATATCTTTTCACTTTCACCTGTTTCATAATAAATTTTATAGAATCCATAAATAGCGTTAAACTTCTCTTCTGTTTGTACGATTACATACTTTTCAGATTGATTAGTAATTGGGAATACAGATACAATGTCTCTATCTTCAAGAGTAAAAACTTTACCTTTATTGACTTTAGATGGTGAATGCGTAAACAACCTTCCATTCACAATCATTATAATTTCACCATTTTTTAATGGGGTTGGTCCGTCAAATTCTCTCCCCATATGTATTCCTTCAGGATTAAATTCGAGTTTTGCTGAGTCTGGAAATCGAGTATTTACCGACCACAAACCACCTTCTGATAACGGACCATTAGTAGTATAAAAAATTGTTTTATTATCTAACCCCCAAGAAAAGCTCCATCCGTAATCCATCCTTACCTTTCTTTCTATTTTAGTTAGATTTGTAACACTATTTTCCTCAAGAGTGGAAACCCATAATTCGTAAACATTTTGTTGGGTATTTAATCCTTCTTCCCCCATACAATTTGTAAAAGCAAGATACTTACCATCATTTGAAATCGCCATTCCAACTGGTCTGAATCCCTTACAAAGTATTCTATATTTTCCTGTTGAAATATTAACCATTGTTAAATCCGCCCTGTAACGGTTCACCCAAGATGTATTATTATCATTAACTTCATTTGTTGTAATTGTGTTTGTTGTAAAAGTTCGTGGTTTTGAATTATAACTTTTGGAAATCGAATTTTTAAAAGATAAAGATGCACTGAAATCTGTATCATCAATCTTTTCAGTGGGCAAAGATTTAACAATGATATGAAGACCATCATTTGTCCAAATGGGCTTTTCATACCCAAAGAAAGGGCGGACAATGATTTCTGACCCGAGTTCCAAAGAACCATTAGAAGGTGTCCACAACCAGAGCTGAGCTTTACTGTTAATGTCTGCAAAGAAAGCAAGCGTTTCACTTTCAGGGGACCAAACACCGCCCCAACTACTTTTAGCTTGTTTGGAAATTGGAAAAGATTCTCCAGTTTCAAGATTACATACCCATTGAGTATTACCTTCTACAACTTGAGAAACACCCACCGAATTACTTTTTATATTACCGCCTATACAGAATGCCAACCACTTACCATTAGGAGATATGGACATTTGGACTCCATTCGCAGGCTCTTTTATATTTAGAACATCATTCACTGATAAAGGACTCATACTTTTCCACCTAATTAAAAATTTTTAATTTCTTGATTAAATGTATTACAAAAAAATATTTACATCCCATCCCATTTTCTCAAAACCCATAAGCGTACTTTTGCCATAAATATAGCTGAGAATTGAATACCACGATCAACCATAAAAACATTACTATAATTCATAGCCTCCTGGTTAAAAATACGCTATTTCTAAATACATTTCGATAAGCAAAGAAAAACCCTTATTCACAATCCTGCTACGATTGTGGAATAAGAACAACGTATTTTTATCCTTAGTACATATTCTGTTCAGGAGTTTTTAATCCTTTTCAAAAAGATTTCGTATATTATTTGGAAAGGTAATAGAAAGTAGATTAGCGTACCAAATAACCCTTTACAATAGCTTTTGTCATCATGCTAAAATGGGTGAGAGTTTGTGTGCTAATTTAGCATAGAAACCCAATAAACGTTGATAAACTAACAAAAATTAGCCAACCAATTCATTTACGAATTAGTTGGCTATTTGCATTACTTTTTTCTTTTTTTTACTCCAAAAGAGAACCCGTTTGTATAAAGCTTCCTTTGCTTTATTTAGATTCATATTGTTTTTCATCTATCGCCCTACAGGTACCCATTATTTAGCACAGTCCCCATGAATGAATTTTCATTATTAACTTAATAAGATGAATAAAATAGTATTGCTTTCTCTGTTTCAATAAAATTCACTTCATCGTTTTCCTTGTAAGATAATAAAGTAATATCTAAGGGTATACTAAAGATGGATTCTGCTTTTTCTTTTAAAACTTTCTTTAAATCTAAAACAATAGAAAGATTATTATTTTGAGAATTATCATATAAAATCAAAATATCTATATCATTAGGTTTATTTGATTTTAAAAATGATCCAAACAAATAAAATTTAACATCAGCTACTGCGGCCCCCGAAATTAATAGGCTCTCCTTCATTGTCTGTTTTAATATACTTCCAAAATTCATCAATATTTAAAGCTCCTAACAGCTCACCAGGCACAAATATTCCTATACATTCTTTTTTTGCCTCATTTTTTACTGATTTAGTATAACCATTCCAACTTGAAACTGTTAAAATCGCATTCATTTCGGGATAATTTTTTTTATGCTCAATTAAGTCTGCAATGCCTACTGTGTATTCATCAGTAATTAGTAGTCTTATATCTCTGAGATTTGATGAGCGTTTGATTAAATAATAATAATCACTTAAACGTTCTAAATTCGAGACTTTTGAATGAGAACTTAATCTATCCTCCATAAAATTAATACTGTCTTGTCTAGGTTTTTTCATTTTGCCCCTCCTCAATCATTTTGCTAAATTCTAATGGAAATGTTGGTACAGCATCCCTATCTATCCTACTTTGAGAATTCATTTCAAATGCTTCTGCATGTTCTTTAAATGAAAAAAATATTTTCTTTTGTTGGAAATTTAATAATTCTATATTATTCTCGACAACGTTAATAATTTTTTTGTTATTCGGAATTATTTTAGTAAGTTTTTTTATCGTCCAAATATCAGATACATCTGACATAGGATTGCTATTAGCTACCAATGATTCTGGTCCATATTGTTTATGAATTTGAGAATTTTCTAGTAATATCGATGCAACTTTTTCACATAAATCTGATATAGATTCTAATATTATTTCCGACAATGCTTGGTTAATTCTTTTCTCATGTTCTTCTTTCCATCTTAAAATTTCCTGAACACTAAAATTTTGCGGAGCTTTATCTATCATCCTATGATGTGTAGGACAAAGTAATATTAAATTTTCATAATTATCTCTTTCTGTTTCAGCTAAAAAAATGGCGCTGCCTCGTGGACCATTTTGACTTTTTGCAATTACATGAGCCATTTCACCAAGAGTTATAGTACCAGTCTCATAATCTCTTGTTAAATTTTCGTTGCAATATGAACAACGACCTGCAGCCCTTCCCCATAACAACTTCAAGTCTTTTTCAGATATAGACAATTTAAAACCTCCTTGATACTATATTTTACTATTAATAACAATTATATGACAGTTCTAAAAATAAAGGTTAAATGACTATACACCCCGAATTCACTAGAATTTCATACACCTTCTTCATTTATACTGCCCTTTAGTTTATGTACATTGCTTCACAATCTCTTCAATATGTTTAACATAAATATCCATTTATTTTGAAAATGAGTTACTCAACAATCTGGCCCGATTGTTGAATAAAGTGCAAAAAAAAAGTGCATTTCTCCTTCTTGAAGAAATGCACCCGATAGTCGAATACGTTCAGTTAATCCAATGAAATGGTGGTTGTATGTGCACGGGCAATATAGTTTTATCGTTGCCTTTGGCTGATTTAATCCCTTTAAGGTTAAATGGAAATGCTCCCTTTAGGGAGAATCCTATGAAACGGACTACATGTCAAATCCCGAAAACTGAGATATGATTTTTTCGTAAAATTTACCATTTTTCCATCTGGGTTCCCAAATTCCCCGTTGTCATAGACAATTTGTCCTCCTCGAATCGTCATATGGGGTTTTCCTTTTAACACTTCCCCTTCATAGGCTGACCATTGACAAAGACCATAAAGATCTTCAACTCTAACTTCCCACTGATTGTTTAAATCGACTAGAACAATGTCCGCATCCAATCCTATCTCAAGCCGACCTTTCTTGTTATCAATCCTGAATAAATCTGCCGGACCGGAAGCAAGAACTGTTACAATTTTGCACATAACTTCATCCTGTGTTAATGATGGAAAATTTTTCAACAGTCCCGTTACCAAAACGGGAAGCATTTCTTGAACACCGGGTAATCCAGGAGGGCATTTTTCGAATGCTTGATTTTTTTCTTCTGCTGTATGAGGAGCATGATCACTTCCTACAGAAGTCATGAGTCCCTCTATTAAAGAACTCCATAACCTAAACTGATCCTCTTTGTTCCTTATCGCTGGACTAAGCTTTCCTTTCGAGCCGAGATGCACACTCTCGTGTGCATCGAACCATAATTGATGTGGGGTTGTTTCATAAGTTACAGGATACCCCGCGAGGGCTGCAAGCTCTAACAACTCAGCTTCCTCAGCTGAAGAAACATGGAGCACATGTACTTGGGTGCCGTATTTTCGTACAAATTCCAATACTCGTCCAATCGCAATGATTCCTGCAGTCCGCGGAAGATGCTTTTCATAGTCAATCAGATTTGTAGGAGGGTGTTGAAGACTGCGGAAAAGGTTTAATGTTGCCTCGTCCTCCGCGTGCAGAGTAAGAAGAATGTTTTTATTTGCTGCGATTTTAAAAATCTCATCAAGCTCATCCTGATCGGAGATCACATTTTTAGCTGTATGATGGCCAGTGAGAAAGACTTTAACACTAGCCACAGAATTTATATCCACCTCATGTAACCGAAACACATTTTTGGGCTCTACACCAAAATGAAACCCAAAATCAACAAAAGACTGACCAATGATACAATTCTCTTTATCATTAATATGATCCATGGAAGTGGTATAGGGATTAGTGTTGGGCATATCAAGTACCGTGGTCACTCCTCCAGCAACAGCAGCTTGGCTGCCTGTTTTCCATGTTTCTTTATGAGTCAAGCCAGGAGTGCGAAAATGTACATGGGAGTCAATCAAACCAGGAAGAATGTATGACCCTTTTGCATCGATTTCTTTTAGCCCTGACAGATTATCCTTATGCTGAAAAATTTTTTCAATCTTGCCGTTATTTACTGCAACACCACCCATAAACACGTTGTCCGGAAAAACAAGACGTCCATTGTATATAATCAAGTCAAAGATCATATCATCATCTCTCTTCCAGTGATCTCTTTAGCGAGATCATTCACAGGTCCCATAAGCGCGACAGCTCGAGCGTCTCTTGTCAAACGCTCAATAGCCTGACCTCGCATATAACCGCCGCCTCCCATGATTTGTTGGCAATCACGGCAGATTTTCTCGCTCACTTCAGAGGCAAAAACTTTGCTTTGATAAGATAAACTTCCACTCAACTCATCATTACCAGATGCAGCTCGTTCAACCAATGAGCGTGAAGCTTCAAGAAGAGTACTCAGTTCGGACATTTTAAAATGGAAGATTTGGTTATTGGCGAGGTTTCGCTTGATTAAATGTGCTTTAGCAAGAGTGAGAACACGATCAGATATTCCCACTGAAACAGCACCCAATGACATACCCGACTCACGAATGTGTGAAATAATTGATGGTGCTTGTCCGACGCTTCCAAGAAGTGCGTCCGGAGAAACAATACAATTGTTCATCTCAATAAAGCCCGTCGATGAACCTCTCATTCCAGATAGGTTAAGTCTGGAGTTTGCCGAAACACCAAGTGTATTGGTTTCAATCAGAAAGAACGATTGCCCCGAATTCCCATAAAGAAAGTCAGCTTCATTCTCTCCTGTTTGCACAAGAACTAAATACAAATCAGCGAGTCCAGCACCTGTCGTAAATGTTTTTTCTCCCGAAACCTTCCATTTGTCATTACCAAGAGGCTGAGCGATAGTCCCTAAGTTTTGTTTGTTAGCCCCAGCTCCTTTTTCAGACCAGGCAGAAGCTGCAAGCCATTCCCCTGAGGCAAGTAAAGGTAAATATTTATTTTTTTGTTCTTCTGTTCCCCACTCTAAAATTCTGGAGATGACTGACATATGCTGAAAAGCAATAATGGCAATTGAAGGATCGACTGAACCTAGTCTCTCAATGAGGCGGGTAGCTTCGAGAACGTTTTTTCCTAGACCCCCATATGAAAAGGGTATAAAAGTTCCTAGCAGACCCGACTCTCGGAGGACTTGTAGGGATTCAGGGGAAGTTTGACCAATTTCATCTGCATCCGCGGCGTTCTGTTCAATTACATACAGAATATGTTCCAAGTTATTTCTTACAGCAATACCGGCTGTTTCCATGGATAAATTTCTCCTTTAACTAGATTGATAGGTTCTATCAGTTGCACGTTTTTGTTTGAGATGCTGTTATACAATAGTCTGTCTTCTGGAGAAGAACCTGTTGTGATACTAGACACACAAGTAGTTCCTCCTTGAGTCACGATCTTTACCAACCCATTCTCAGAATTCATACCTTCAATCATACGGTGAACGAGTGTACCTTTAATGGCAGACGCCACACCGAGACAAGCAGTACCCGTCAACGCCAGTGTTGGGTGCCACTTTGGGACAGATATAGCGCGAACTGACAGACTTTCCTCATCGAATCGCGACACAGCTGCAATTTTTGGGAAAACACTTTCTGGATTCCAACCCAGTCTTCTAGATGCAGCATTCCGAATTCGCTGAAGTTTTTGAAATAGTTCCTCGCCAGCTTGAAACAAATCGAATTGACTGAAACAGCCCAGCATTTTAGCATCTACAAATACATAAGGATTGCCTGCGGAAATGAGTGAAACTTCTACCTCACCGTCCTCTGTCACAAGAACATCTGATGGATTACCCGTTAACAGAAAACTGCCCAGACGGGTATCACCCGTTTCAAAAAAATGAGCCGTACAATTAATCCCCTGTCGTGTAGCTTGATCAACTTCACAAACTAAACTGTTTCCGATATTTTCCACATAAACCCTGACCCTAAGTCCTGGACTAGCACTAAAAATCCACCCCCATGTAATTGCAACTTGGATAGAAGCGAGTATAGAGTGACCACAGCTTCCTGTGTATTCAAATCGGCATGTTTCCCCAGGGATAAGTTGGAAGAAAAAATAGTTCAAATCGTACATCGGATGAGTTGAAGGCTGAATAACCGCAAACTTCGTGATAGTTTCATAACCTTTCATTTCCTGCAATATAGCGTGAATAGAGCTTAATATTGGAAGGATAATCGCTGGATCGTTATCCATATTTCGACCATCAATAACAACCGTAGATGAGACACTGCCTTCTGCCTTTGCAATATAGATCAGCATGCTAAATCAAAACCTCTTCTTTTGCAGAATGAGAGCCGATTGAAACACCGAATTGCGCTGACCAGAGTTGGAACATCATTACCGACCATAATGCAAGAGCGGTCTTATCGCTCGGCTGATGTGCCTGTTGATGCATCAACAGATCTATTGTCTCCACATTAAATAAATTCTGGTTTCGGATGGTATCATGATCCAACACTTCTTGTATAAATGTAAACAATGGAAGGCCCGGTCTCATCATGGCATTAATTGGAAGCGTAAACGGCTGTTTCTTCCGGTGTAAAACGGAATGTGGGAGCAATCCTTCTGCCGAACGATACAGAATTCGTTTTACTTGTTCTCCCTTGATGCGCTCATCATCCGTAAGTTGACTTGCAAAATCGACGATCCTTGGCTGACAGAAAGGCACTCTTACTTCAACAGAATGAGCCATACTTAAATGGTCTACACGACGAAGGTGATAGTTTGGTAACCGGTATGATCGTTCGAACTCCAAGATCGTATCGAGACGATTGCCCTTTTCCCTTCTTAGTTTTTCTTCAATTGCTTTTCCCATTCTGCCTTTTTCATTTAGGTATGCTTTGTAGTCGTTACTATATAAACTCTCACGGGAACTCTGATTTATTGCTCCCAATGAATCGACGTATGGACGTATCCAATCTCCCATACAAGACATCGCTTCTTTATAGCGATCATATCCTCCGAACATTTCATCTGCTCCATCTCCAGACACAGCAACCTTAAATCCCGCTTGATTAATAGCTTCAAAAAGTGAATAGGTACTTAATGTGATTGGATCCGCGTTAGGCTGACCGAGTTGCTTCACAACCTGTGGGATGATATTTTGGAATTCCTTAGGGTCGATTATCACTTGATGGTGAATTGTACCGTTTTTCTCAGCTACTTCTCTAGCAAAAGCTTTCTCGTCAAATGGCCAGTCACCCTCATATGCGATGTTGAATGAATGGATGCCCTTTTTATGTTTGCTCGCAATCGCAGTAATAAGACTGGAATCGAGTCCCCCACTGTTTAAAGTTGAAATAGGCACATCAGCTTTAAGAAGCTCATTTACCTCATTTGTTAAATAGGACAGCAATGATTGGCTTGAAGCTTCAAAGCCCTCGATTGGCTTAGTAGCTGTTAAATAAGTTTTCCACTTACTTATTTCAGGGCAAGTCCCTGGCCTTATTTCAAGAAGTGAAGAAGCTGGAATTGTATAGATTCCTTCAAACATCGTACGTTCACCAAAAATAGCTTTAGTTGTTAAATACGAATCGATCCCTTGAAGCCATAGATTTTTCGGAATGTTTTCAAATCCAAGAAGAGAAGGCAGTTCAGATGAGAAGTAAAAAGCTCTTTTGGTTTCATCCCAGTAATAATAAAGTGATTTAATCCCTATTGGATCTGTCGCTAATAGAAGCGTATGGGATTCATTTCGAGTATCAACAACGGCAATGGCAAACATGCCATCAAGATACCGTACAAAATCTTTCCCATACTCAAAGTACATTGCTGGTAGAATTGAGCCGTCACAGTGATCATCAAAAGCATATCCTTTTTGTTCCAATTCCCCGCGAAGTGCTTCATGGTTATAAATTTCACCATTAAAAACCACACTGATATGTTCGCCAAGCTCGTAGGGCTGTTCACCGTTATCAAGATCTACGATGGAAAGTCGGTTGTTCCCAATCGCCCAGCCAGTGCCATGTTTAAAGGATTGCTGATCCGGTCCTCCAGCTAACTGTAAATTTGATACTTCTCTTAGAACGCAATCCGCTACCTTTTCTGGTCCAATGTAACCAAAGATTCTACACATCCATATATCCACTCCTATTTGTGTTTTTGGCAAGTATTGCTCAGCCAATTTAAAACAATTTTAGATAGTAGGAGGTAGAAAAAGATATTGTAAAGGAGGTCAAACTTTTACTTTCCTCCGTAAATAAACATCTATAATGCAAAAAACTTAAACGATATCAAAAGATTTAATCTTACCTTTTAAAAATCCATTTTTTCATAAGTTAGCTATATAAAAATCGCTGTTTATATCAAGAAGAGTTAAAACAAAGGTTACCCCCGGTAAATGTATTTACCCATAAAATGAAGGATGCTATAGTTTGGTGGAATCCATTGGAATACAGCCATTAGCATTACGTTTTAAGAGGATTATTTAAAGAGAGGATGAAAAAAATGATTGAATTACTTCGAAATAAAAATGCACGACTAATCATCCTAAACACATTATTTTCTGGGCTAGGATCAGGAATTATTATTATTGGAGTTTCGTGGTACCTTGTCCAATTAGATCCTAAGAATGGTGGAAGTCTGGGGTTTCCGATGTTAATTTCAGCAATAGCCACATTCTTTCTAGCTCCATACCTTGGCGTATTTATCGATCGATACTCAAGAAAACGATTTTTTATGGGATTACAGCTTTCAATGATTGTATTGAATACGGCCTTAGTTATTGCAGGGATACTCTTTTCTTTTAATTTGTTTGTCTTAACACTCATTTACTTAACAGGAACTCTCTACTTTACCGTTCATTATCCCGTTTTAAATGCCCTCGTACAGGAATTATTTTCAAGCACTCAATACAAAGAAGTAAACAGTTTATTGGAAATAGAAGGCCAAACGGCTTCAATGGTTTCCGGTGCACTGGCAGCCATCCTATTGACACCCCTCGGCTTGACCGGACTGCTCTGGATTAATGTACTGTTATATGTCCTATCAGCTATAACATTGTTTTTTATTTCTTATCACCCCAAAGAAGAAGTTGCCAATAGAGGTAAGAAAAGAATCATGATGGAGTTTTTAGAAGGTCTAGATTACTTAAATCAAAATCAAAAACTTGCTTGGTTCTTCTTATTGACCTTCTCACCTTACCTTTTAGTCCTGATGAGTAATTATCTCAATCCGATATATGTCTCTATAGCACTTGATGGTCAATCAAGTACATTCGCCATAGCAGAATTCACTTATGCATTTGGGGCAATTGTCATCGGTTTTTTGATTCAACAGTTCAGTAAGCGGTTTTCAGATACCGCTCAAATCATAATTTTTATGTTTTTATTCGGCATTTCTTTCTATAGCCTCTCCATTTTGCATTTCAATACGCTCCTTTGGACTGTCATGGCCATCATGGGCTTTTGTAATGCTGGCAGCCGAATCATTAGAAACACATTAATAATGATCCATGTCCCACCACAATACTTAGGTCGTGTAAATACAACCTATCAAGTCATTACAACACTTTTTAGAGTGGTTCTTCTTACAGTATTCTCTGGAATCATGAGTAATGACGTTATCACTTACTTATATGCAGGTCTAGGTGTTGCATTGCTTTTGTTCTCTATCATCTCTCTTCCGTTAAGTAAGTCAGTGATTTTAGAGCAAACAACAGAATCAAAACTAAAAGCAGTAAAGTAAGAAGACTTAAAACAAACCGGCTACACTTTGAGTTACACAAGGTAAAATCCATTTAACTTCTACTCGTCGAGTATTAGGTATATGACAATGATAGAGATAAATGCAAATCAGAAAGCGGGGTTATTAAAATGAAGAAACATATTGCGTTTTTAGAAAGTAATTTATCTGGATCAGGATTTGAAGGATTGAAAGTGGCGAAAGAAATGGGATACCACGTCACTTTCTTAACCCGGGATCTTCAACGATATCTTGATGTTCCTGGTGGATCAGACTATTTTGATCATTATGTTGATGATATTCGTTGTTGCGAAACTAACTCTGTTGAAGATGTACTTCATGAAATTCATAAGGAAATACAAGAAAAAACCTTTTCAGCTTTTTTAACTTTAGGTGAGTATGATGTACCCGTTGCAGCTAAAGTAGCCACTCACCTGGGTCTCCCTACCTTAGATCCAACAGCAGCAACAATCGCTAGAAACAAATATCTTACCCGTGTTTATTGTGAAAAATCCAATGTTCCCATTCCTAGATTTAAAGCTGTGAGAGAGAAAGATGAACTACAGGAAATAATGGGTTATATCGGATTTCCATGTATCTTAAAACCTGTAGATGAAACAAGCAGTACTGATGTAGTCAAATGTGGAGATTTAAATGAATTGGTCTACCACTTTGATGCAATTAAGAATAAGGGTGAAAACACAAGAGGTCAAAGTCGAACAAACCAGGAATTGCTGATAGAAGAATACATGGTTGGATATGAAGTCAGCATCGAGGTGTTAACTCATAACGGAAAACACGAGGTTATCGGGGTAACTGATAAATTTTTATCTGCCGGGAAGCACTTCGTTGAAATAGGTCATTCCTTCCCTTCAGGTTTACCTGAAAAGATTGTAAAAGAGTGTGAGCAGGTTGCTGTCGACTCACTTGATGCAATTGGTTTCAATATGGGAGCATCTCACATCGAAGTGAAAGTGACAAAAGAAGGAGTAAAATTAATAGAGATTAACGCTCGACCTGGAGGAGACAAGGTTCCAACACTTGTGGAACTGAGCTTGGGATATTCAATCGTCAAAGACGTACTCAAACTATATATGAATGAAACTCCTGATCTATTTGATAGAAAACTGGTAAAAAAAGGGGCGGCCATTCGATTTATTACTGCTTATCCAGGTGTTATTCAACATTTATCCGGCAGTGAAGATGTGTGCATGCTACCTGGAATTCAGCAGTTCGTTATGTCTGCCGCAGTTGGAACTGTTGTGAAACCACTTGATCGAAACGGTCATCGTTTAGGGCATGTGCTCGTCGTTGCCGATTCACCTTTTGAAGCTTCACGTATCGCAGATACAGCAATCGGTCAACTCTCTATTCAAACCAATCCATTGTCGAAGGAAGTCGCCGCCTATGCAAACCAAATCTAAGGAAAAAATTTTTAACAGTGTATTAGAATTAATTGGAAATACGCCGCTAGTAAAGTTAAACAAGATAAATAACGGAGCTGACATTCTAGCAAAACTAGAAATGTACAACCCTACTTCGAGTGTAAAAGATCGAATTGGTCTAACCATGATTGAGTCAGCTGAACATGCAGGAATGATTACACCTGGTAAAACGGTGATTATAGAACCCACTTCAGGAAATACAGGGATCAGCTTAGCTCTTGTTGGACTAATTAAAGGTTATCGTGTAATGATTGTTATGCCTGACAGCATGAGTGTGGAAAGAATAAAAATGATGCAAAGCCTTGGCGCCACTGTCATTCTAACACCTGGTGCGGAAGGTTTTCTGGGCACTATCGAAAAAGCAAAGAACATCCGTGATAGGACGCCTGATTCCTGGTTACCTCTTCAATTTGAAAATCCCTATAATCCGATCGCACATCTAAAAACAGGAGAAGAAATATGGCGTGATACAGCAGGGAAAATAGATGTCCTCGTTGCCGGTGTTGGAACTGGCGGGACACTAAGTGGCACAGCTGAACACCTTAAAAAGTATAACCCAAATATTAAAGTCATCGCTGTCGAACCTGAAGAATGTGCGTTACTTACAGGAGGAAATGCTGGTCTTCATAGGATCCAAGGCTTATTGGGAGGGTTTATCGCAAAAACGACTGATCTCAGCCTAATCGATGAAGTCATCCCATGTTCATCTGAAAATGCACTTGAGACGATGAAAGAACTTACGAAGCAAGAAGGTCTTTTTGTAGGAATATCATCTGGAGCAGCTATGTGGGCTGCCCGTGAAATTTCTAAACGGTCTTTTTTCCATGGTAAGCGGATTGTTGTCATATTTCCAGACTCAGGAGAACGTTATTTAAGTGTCATATAATGTTTCACAACAAATTGAGAGAGCAATCAAGAATACGCCCTTTATGTGTTTGGTATTCTTTTTAAGTCTTGTAGCCGATAAGATTTATTCAATTATACAGAAACAAAAATGTATCAGATATTTCGGATCTTGGGATATCTGATTTTTTTTGGGGATTTATTTCTGATTAAGTTATTAAAATATTTTGGCAAGATTCACATAGTTAAATTAGGTTATATGGTAATATTGAAGAGATAGGTAGGAAGATAGTTGGTGGGATGAAAAACGATAGGAGTTATGATCTATGATTGGTAAAAGGATTAAAGAAGCACGCACTCAGATAGGTATTTCCCAGCGCCAACTTGCCGGCGAAGACATGACAAGAGCCTATATCAGTTTAATTGAAAAAGGGCATGCGATACCATCAGAAAAAACGCTGCGTATAATAGCAAATCGGCTAGATAAACCTTTATCTTATTTCATGGGTGATGAAGACGAAGACAGTACAGAAATCTCTGAAGCCATGCTAGAAAGAGCCATTAATAAAGCGAAGGAAGGCCACATAGAATCGGCCCTGAACATTGCAAATAGAATCTTCTCCACTACTCAATCCCTTCCTGTAACAGTAGATACATATTTTTTTATTATGGAAACAAAGCTGAATCAAGGTCTTTATGATGAAGTATTAGATTATGGAGAGGAAGCGCTTCCAGAAATACTGGCGTTAAAAGATCGACACGCGATCGTCCGCTATTATATGCTCATAGGAAAAGCTGCATTCCGGACAGAAAACTTTTCTCTAGCAAAAAAATCATATGAGAAGGCTGTAAAATATAGTAATCAACTCAAAAAACTACAAGATGAAAAAATAAAGGCTTTAGCTTTTCTGGGTACTACTTGCATTCGTTTAGGAAATATTAAAGAAGCGATAGAGTACTATATCGAGGCTGAGAAAGAAGTATCACTTACGGGCAACCGGTTATTCCACGGCCAGATTCTTATGGGTCTAGGAAAAGCGTATATGAAAACAAATGAATACGAGAACTCGTTGATTTGTGCTGAAAAATCCATAGCTTTACTAGGTGATTATGAGCAAGAAATGGTCTACGCCCTCCATAATAAAGCGATTGCGAATTACTTGCTTGGTAAAGAGGAAGAAGCGATTTATATCCTCAAGGAATGTTTACAAATCTATAAGAACAGTAATCAATCTTTAAAACAGGCTTTTATATTAGAAGAACTTACTAAAATCAGCATCGAAAAAGAGGACTTCGATAAAGCTAAGCAATATTGCGAAGAGGCAATCAAACTACTTGAGATAGAAGACGACGGAATCCTAAGAGGGAAATTGTATCGGGAAATGGGACAAATTTTACGATTTGAGGGGCAATTGGATCAGGGGTATTACTTCTTAAGGATGAGCTATGACTTGCTTATTCGATTAAAAGCTACTAATGAAGCTGGAGAAAGCCTTCGCTTATTAAGTGGAAGTGTGACAGCAGTATCAGACAAACAAAAATAAAAAGAAGCTGGAACTTTTTCGGCTTCTTTTTATTTTCGGTATCTTACCTTAAAAGACTTGTAAATGCTAGAAACTGAGTTTGTGAATCGATTAGGTTAATATATTATTTAATTAAATAAATCCATCCATTTTTTTTCATTTGTTGAAACGTGTTTAAGATTATGCCGAAAAATCTTGCTTAATAATAGGTGTTGGATCGATCGCTTCCGCCACTCGATAATCTTGCTTGATAATAGGCGTTGGATCGATCGCTTCTGCTACTCTATAATCTTGCTTGATAATAGGCGTTGGATCGATCGCTTCTGCTACTCTATAATCTTGCTTGATAATAGGCGTTGGATCGATTGCTTCCGCCACTCTAAAATCCTGTTTAACAATAGGTGTCGGATCGATTGCTTCAGACAAATTAATTGGTCCTTTTTCTATAAATAAAAATCCGAAAGTTCCTGTCCCTAATATAGTTAATGATAGTGCAATCCCTGCAAATAATTTTTTCAACTTTTTCTGCCTCCTAAGCAATTTTGTCTGGTTTATTTAATTAACCTTAATTAATTTTCTCCTATTTTCTTACCGTGGGGTATCCGTTAAAAATCATTTACCTTATGTAAATAAAATAAGAACCTAACTAAATACTTTCAGAGAAACAATCCTCATTTTCTAACTGGATATTACATTTATTTCAAAATATTACAATTTAATCATAGCAAAAGAAGGATAAAAATAGTAAAAATTTACAAAATTTATTTTATTTATTAGTAGTTACGTATCCTTCAACGTTTGCTAGTGCTCAACTTCTTTATATCGAATATTTATTTCCAACTAAAACCAATTAAGCAATAATTACAACAAAAAGAGCAACCATACTTGGCTGCTCTTTTTGTTCAAATTGATAGGAATTTTACATCATTAAGTTTTATTTAATAGAAGTAAAAAGCTTTCCATTAACGGCTTCAGCATATATGTTCGCTGATTGTAGAACACAGGATTTTGCTTCTGCTTTAATGACACTTTTGAATGCATCGTATAACCGATTAAATGTAAATGTATTTATCCTGCTCGCTATTCTTTCAACAGTTGTACTTGGCAGCGGAATATAATTATCGTAACTATACATAAAACTTACCATCTGTTGGTCAGCAACAACTCGCATGATATCCCCAACCATTAATATTCCGTTCTGGTTATTGCCATTTTTCCATTCTAAAACCGTACCGCCTTTAAAATGTCCGCCAATTCTCTGAAGATTGACACCTTCTTGTAATTCAAGTGATTCCCCAGACCAAAAAACGATTTTATCACTTTGTCTAGTTACCCATTCTTTATCATCCTCATGGATATAAACAAGTGCATCAAAAGCTTCCGCCCATTCTATTTGACTTGAAAAGTAGTGAGGATGGGATAAAGCAATTGCATCGATTCCACCTAATTCTCTAATTTTTGTAATTGTATCCTGGTCGATATACGTAATACAATCCCACATTAAATTAAAATTTTTCTCTTGAACAAGATAGGCGGTTTGTCCACTTCCAAAACTTGGACTCGTTTTTATACCATATAAGCCATCTTCTTCAAGATTAATACTATTTTTATACAATCCAATTTTAGTCATCGTTTCTAATGTTGTCCAAGTCTGTCCATTAGGGTTCACATATTGTCTTTGTTCCTCACATATCAAACATTGAACGGGTACTTCATTTGAATTTTCATATTGAACTCCACATGTCTCGCAAATATAATGATTCAACAAATCATGCCCCCATATATATAGTAATTCACACATAAACTATTATAAACAAATAAGGAAATATTTAGAATACATTTTAATCATTCACAACGATTCTTTGTTGGTTAAATTCATTGTCATGTCATGCTAGTTAAAAGAATGATAGTTTCGATGTTGCAATTTTTCTTACAAAATACAATGTTAATTGTATTTTTTTCTACAATGCCGAACCCGTAACTATAAAGTATTCCATTCTTCCTGCTTCGTAAAAAACACTCAGGGAAATACCCTGAGTGTCAGTTCATTTCATATGCAGATGTTATTTTCTTGTTCTGTCTTTTCAAACAAATCAGGTCGGTTTTTTCTAAGTTGAAGCATATTAGCAAAATCAATGACTTCATTGGTCAGATCGTTTATTTTTTCCAGCAAATCTACATTGATACAACGACCATCTTCAAAAAAAACACCGTCAACCACGATCTGCTCGGCTAACACCATCCCATAAAGGCCGCGTAGGAAAGTACGCATACTGTTCAAACAGTTTATACCGCCTTTGCCTCCACCTGAAGTGGCAATGATACCAATCGGTTTTCCTTTGATTTGCTCACCAGAGACGAAATCAAAGGCATTTTTCAGCACTCCTGAGAATGAATTATGGTACTCTGGTGAAGCTACGATAAGACAGTCCGCAAGATTCATACGTTCAACAAAGCTTTCCGCTTGCTTACGATTTTCGAGTGAACCATCAAAAATAGGAAGAGGTGTTTCTTTCAGATCAAAAAAGTCGACTTTCACTTCTTGAACATCATCTAAAAATTTTTCTAATTGCTTTAAAAGGCTCCTTGTTGATGATACTTCGCGTACGCTGCCGCAAACTAATGCTATTCTCATTAAAAACATCCCTTTCTCTTGAAATTGCTTTTTCTTTTAAACGCAGTACATCCAGTAAGTCAGATACGTTATTAACGATATACGTAGGATTCTCACCGAGTAATTCTTCTTCTGATCCATATCCGAAAGTGACACCTACTGAATCAACACATGCAAGATTCGCGCCTATTATGTCATGTTTACGGTCCCCAACCATGATGACTGAATCTTTATCTATCTGAGGTTGAGTGAGAAGTATATGCTCGATGATATCTACTTTTTTTGACCTTGTACCATCAAGGTTACTACCGATGATTGAGACAAAAAAGTGGTCTAACTTGAAGTGTCTTAAAATGATTTCTGCGAAAACGGTTGGTTTTGATGTAGCCACATGTAGCTCCACACCGTCTTCTTTTAATGCCGTTAACATCTCATGAATGCCCTCTATCACTTCATTTTCATAAAGTCCTTTACTTCGAAATCGCTCTCTGTAAAATTCCACAGCTTTAGTCGATTGAGCTGCATCGAGTCCGTAGTATTCCCGAAAAGATTCATCAAGAGGGGGACCAATAAAACATTCAAGCACACGTAGATCCGTTACATGTATATTAAATTTGCTAAGAGCATACTGGACACACTGGGTTATCCCAAGCTTAGGATCCGTTAAAGTGCCATCCAAATCAAACAATACATGTTTGTAAGATTTCATAAGTACCTCCTATACGAGTTCTAACGTACAATTTTTAAGATGCTGCAGTTCATACGCAACCTGAGCGCCAACTCTAGCATTATCTTTTACAAGTTCAATAGCTGCGACCAGACTCTTGCCTTCTGTATATTCTTTCACACGTTTTAATAGAAATGGGGTAACAGCTTTTCCGTTAATGTTTTCTTTTTTCGCTTCTGAGAGTGCTTTTTCAATAATAGATTCAATAAATGATTCTTCCAAAGCGAACTCAGTCGGTACCGGGTTATTGATTAAAACGCTACCATCCATTTGTAGTGTGTGCCATTTTGTAAAGAGAAGTTTAGCCGTATCAGCTGCCGAATTCATGCGAGCATCAACTTTATAGCCACTCTTTCTTGCAAAGAATGCAGGAAAGTCATCCGTTTGAAAACCGAGGACAGGAATCCCCTTTGTTTCCAGATATTCAAGCGTCAAACCTAGATCTAGAATGGATTTAGGTCCCGATGTCACCACCGCAACACTGGTATTTGCTAACTCTTCTAGATCAGCTGATATGTCCATGGTAATTTGAGCTTCTCGGTGAACTCCACCGATTCCACCTGTAACAAATACTTGAATACCAGCAAGTTCTGCAAGAATCATAGAAGACGCTACAGTCGTTCCGCCATTTTTCTTTTGGGAAACAACAAACGGTAGGTCACGGCGGCTTACTTTGATGACATCATCCGCAGTGGCTAGGAAGTCGATTTCTTCTTCCGTAAGACCAATTTTAATCTCACCCTCAATAATTGCTACAGTTGCGGGTACTGCTCCGTGTTCCCTTACAATTTTTTCAACAGCTAATGCTGTTTCTTTGTTTTGTGGATAAGGCATACCGTGAGAAATAATGGTAGATTCTAGTGCCACAATTGGTCTATTAGCAGCGATTGCATCCATAACTTCTTTAGAATAGATAAGTTGTTTTTTTAAGTTTTCCATTTCATTTCACTCCTTTATTTGACTTCAGGTGACAAACCAGCAAGTGTGTAAAAATTCACATCAAACGGTACAGGACCACCACATGTAACAAAACGTTTCGCATTTAGTCCCACATCAGGGTTTCTAGTACCATGATAGATATTCTCTGGTGAATAAAGAATGTCTCCTTCTTCGAAATCAATCCATTCACCGTCAAGGTGAACTTGGCCTTTACCCTCAACCCCTATGAATAGTTCTTCAGAAATGGGATGGGAATGAACCCCAAAATTTTGTCCCGGTTCTTGAATGCCGCAATGCAGACTAAGATGTGAACAACCTGTCCCTGGCCAGAATAGGAAGTTCATGTTAGCTGGAGAATTATTTGTTTGGGTTGGATCAGTTCCCATGAATCCTTCAAAAATTGTCTCATTGTTAAACAAATGATTAAAATGACGAGGAGAAGTAGACGTTTTACTACCAGGTAACAAGTCACTCTGCCAGATATAAATACGCGTTTCCTCCGCCGCTTCAATCGAATAGGCAAGTCCCGTTGGAGCATAAAGGGAAGCATTTTTCTCAACGGTTTGACTCACATCACCGATTGTGGCTTTCCCACCACCACTAAAAATCACCACGATTACTTCTTGATTTTTTGCCATTTCGCAGCAGGTCCATATTTCTCCTTTCGGAATGTCCACAACAACTCCTGTGATATTTATGGATCCCAGTTCTTTGCGGATCGGATGCGCTAACGAAAATGGACCAGATTGTTCCCAAATAAAGTCTTTCTTTCGAATTACGGCACCTCTTGTTAGCTCATTTACGGATATCGCCATATTCTTTCCTCCTCATAATTGCTGTACTCAACATCAGTATAGGATAACGAAAGAAGTGAGTAACCAGTAAGGAGAGTTAACATGTTATTTACGGGGGTAAATAGCGTTGACTATTGACGGATTGGGCATAAAATAAAGAATATCTCAACTTGAGGAGGGACAAAAATGCAACGTGAAAAACGTCAGATCATAACGCTACAGGGATTTTATTTATTTGCATTTTTTGGGGTAGGAAGCCTCTTTCCATTATTAAGTGTGTATTTAAGCGAGGTAGAAAAATTAAACGGATCCCAAATTGGATTGATTATGTCGCTAGGTCCAATTATCATGATTTTCTTACAGCCAATATGGGGGATGATCTGTGATTATACACAGGCGCCAACGAAAGTATTAACGGTTACCGTTCTATTTACTGGAGTATCAGGCATTGGTTATCTGGTATTTGGCCAGTTAAATTGGTTTATTGGAACAGCCATAGCCATAGCTATTTTCCAGAGTGCAATCATCCCTGTATCCGACAGTATTACTTTAAAGTACACAAGCAAAATAAATTATAGCTATGGAAACATCCGATTGTTTGGCTCATTAGGTTTTGGCCTTGCCGTATTTGTGATGGGAAAACTCTCTGAATCTAGCTTAGGACCCAAAGTTATTTTTTATTCTTTTTTACTAGCGTTATTCGTCGCATCCGTTTTAGCTTGGCTTGCACCAAGAGAACGACAAATAACAAAAGTAAATCTAGGAGAAGGCGTTAAAAAATTATTTGTCTATCGTAAGTATATCCTCTTCTTAGCAATCACTTTTATGATTTTTGCACCCAATCTTTCAAACAATACATACTTTGGCTTGTTAGTAGAAGATAGTGGAGGCCGATATACTGGTATAGGTATTGCATTTATGTTGGCAGTTTGTATGGAGATTCCCTTCATGAGAATGTCTGGTCGTTTGATAAAGCGTTATGGAATCTTATCTGTCATATTACTTGCTGGCATAGGATCACTAATACGTTGGGTTTTATATTACTTTGAACCAAATATGACAATCATTTACCTTTCAACCGTGATTCAGGGATTTTCTGTCGGATTATTCATTCCTGCCGGTCTTCAGTTCATTAAGCAAATAGCGCCAGTCAACATGGAAGCAACAGCCGTTACATTTTATGCTGCAGTCGGAAACGGCATTGGTAACTGGTTTTGTACATTCATGGGTGGATACCTCTATGAATTCTATAATATCCATATCGTTTATCTCTTCTTTAGCGGGTTAGCTTTTATAGGTGTAATCCTTACAATCATACTGATTCTAACAGAAAATGCTTATACAAAAATAACTCAGGTTGCAAAATCTCATTAAGTAAAGAGGAGCTATCTTTACTAGATATCTAATTTCGAATAGAACTTTAATGAATAATTTCTGGCCATTGAATTTTTAAAGTTTTATTCAAAGGTACTTATTTTAAATTACGTAGCTTAATGATGATGGTTTTACATTACAAATTTCATAAAATAATGCAAAAACGACTCGTAAATTTGAGGAGTCGTTTTTGCGTAGTCATTTTTTTATTATATATCAACAAGCCTCCTATCAACTTTGAATCCATTTACAATTTAAGTACTACAAATTTACCATGAATATTCTAAAATTGATTTTAAACTACCAAAGTTCATTCTGCATATTCACTTTGAAAACTTTTTTCTTTTATTCAAAAATCTGGTCAGTTTGTTGAATAACAAGATTGATAGTAGGAGTTTATAAACCTAGTGAATTCTGACATCAATGAGATCCATTAATTTTAATCTGCAAATTTCCTCTTGAGCATCTTGAATATGCAATTCTTTATTGAACAGAATTACTTAGTGTACCTTTCCAATCAGCAAATGATAGTCATCGTTATGAAAGTATGTAAAACAAAAGCTTCTGCCCTCTTCCATCCCTTGATAGATGGTTTCCTGTATGAGTTCCATCTGCTGTTCATCTAAAACCGGCCGTTGTTTCTTTTTTTGCACCTGATTATATTCTACTAATAACTTCACATGTTCCGGTAAGAACATCCCCTGCCATTTTATATTCCCTCGATCTCGCAGCATCTAATACCACCCATTTCATTTATCTCATAGGAACGTATGTTCTTATATTATCATGAATAGTTGAGTGGTGACTACTGGTTGTAAACAGTCTTTATTATTTGTTAAGTTTCTGTTGATTTCATGTTTTTATCAAGATTGTGAAGTAGGATAAAAAGTGAATTTATATAGGGAGGAAAAGAAATGATGAAGAGATTGAAGTTAATAATGTCTTTGGCCTTAACAGCAATCGTGTTGCCGGTATCAACCACATCGGTTTTCGCAGCACCTGAGTTAAATGATTCAACTATTGTCCCTCTTGCAAAAGCCCATGCGCACAATGACTATGAACACGAAAGACCGTTTTACGATGCACTGGACCATGGCTTTACTAGTGTGGAAGCTGATGTATGGCTGGAAGATGGTAAACTGCTTGTTGCCCATGACGAGGCAGATGTAAAACCAGAACGAACGTTAGAGTCTTTATATTTAGAACCCCTTAAACAAAAGATCACTCAGAACCAAGGATCTGTCTACAAAGATAAAAATCAAGATTTCTTACTGTGGATTGATGTTAAATCAGAAGATGTTACGACATATAAAAAGATTCATGAACAGCTCGCTAACTATCAAAAGATGCTGACGAAATTTTCAAGAGTTGGAGTCGACCAAAAAGCTGTGACCGTAATAATCTCAGGGAATCGCCCCCGAGAATTGATGGAAAACCAAGTTGTTCGTTACGCAGCGTATGATGGACGAATGGATGATCTAGATACACATGCGTCAAATGACTTTATGCCTGTTATCAGTGATAACTGGATGAAACATTTCTCATGGCAAGGAACAGGTGAAATGCCAAAGGAAGAGCGAGACAAGCTGAACCATATCGTAGAAACAGCACACAACAACGGACAGATGGTCCGGTTCTGGGCTACCCCTGACCTCTCGCTACCAAACCGTAAAGCTGTTTGGGATGAGCTTATGAAAGCAGATGTGGACTTAATTAACACTGACGATCTGTCAGGTCTACAGAAGTACCTACTCGAAAATGACCCAGATCCTACTGGGCAGCATATAAAGTGGTAAACAATTTTTAAAAAATTTTCGAGTTTCCTGCTGTGAAAACCGTTAACAGTAAGAGGATAACCTACAGCAGCCATATATTAATTTGTTTGAGTATATTATTTCTAAGAAAATTAGAATTTCAATTGATTGATAACATCAGTTCAATTTTGGCGCTAATATTATTCTTTCATCTCTCTGTTCAATGATAATATGATACGACTGATTATTTAATCTCTGCCTTAACTCTAGTGGTATTGTCAATTTACCTTTTGCTGAAACGAATTGTTTGTATTCTCTTGCAGGAGCTCGATCAATAACAATGACAGAATCATTAAAACAATCTATACCCACTTCCACTCCATTATAAAGTTTAAACTCTTCTCTCCAGGTAACAGGTATGTAAAAATAGCCTTTCTCATTTTTATAAGTTTTCTCAGTAAAGATTACCATGATGACACCTCCAAGAATGATGAAATTCTATATTACATTTATTGTGCTAAATAGTTAAAGTGAAACTGAGTAATCTTGCTTAATTTTTAACAAAAGCCTTCTCCAAAGAGAAAGGCTTTTAAAGTTACATTAATATTTTAATAAAGCGAATGAATCTTAAATTTTTTGTGTCTTTAAATAAGATTCTGCATCCATCATTAATTTTTGATATTCATTTATTAATTGATCTAATTGCTCACTTTTTGAAAGGAGCAATGGATCCGTTAGATTCATACCTCTCTTACTTAATTCATACAATTCATTTCTAGTAATATCAATCTGTATTTCTAATTTACACCTTTTCACAACCCTTTATTAACCAGTCCTTTCTAGCTCTTAGATTATTATTAAAAATTGTTTATTTAAACTGTATCGGATTTTTGTATTAAAATTCAAGCGAATTAATACTTATAACCTACTAAAACATTTCATATTAACTAATTATATAACTTTCAAAATTATTTTCACTAGAATACCCCCAAAAAAACAATCAAAAAGAGAAGGACTGTTACAACTCTTTATTATTCGTCTTTAATGCGCTTCGTTTATGGATTTTTTTGTATTACGAATAAAGCCTCCCACTGCGTTGGAGGCTTAGAAGAAAATTATATGTACCATCACTATTCATATTTCACCTAATGAATTATGAATAGTGACTTTAGGTTGGTAATTATTAAAATCTGAATAATCTTCGTATTATTACTCCCCAGTAATAATTAAATGAAAAATTAAAGAAACAAGTACTAACAAAATGGTATTTACTTCTCAATTTTTTTACGGAAGTGGCTCAACTGCTACGTTTCCTACTGTTACGGCTTCCGTATATACATTGGTACTTGTTTGACGAAGACGCATATTAGCGCTTCCTGATGAACTAGGGTTTAATTGAATATTTACAACTTTTTGCCCGTTACCCAGGGCATCGGTCGTGATTGCAAAATTACTGCTGTATCCGTATGCTGCTGGCCAGCTGCCATCAGAGTTCTGAACTTTTGCGATTTGTGTACCAGATCCGTTATAGACTCCTAGGTTTAAGTTACTATACGTCGTATTCGCTGTAAGTCCGTTTACTCTCACTCTAACTTGGAAAATCCCTGTTGTTGGAAGAACAGCCTGATGATCGAACGAATATCCACTCGTTACTGGAGGTTGATTTGTTTTATAACCATATGATCCTGATGCAAACGTTGTTGTATCATACCAAAGGTACCCTGCTGTAGGAGCTGACCATGGTTCTGTCTGAGGTTCCGTTGACTGACTCGGTGTTTCTGATGAAAGTAAAGCTGTTGCTGTATCTAACTGTAAACCTGATATTTGATTTAAAGCGGTATAGCTCTCTTGGATCGCTAACCAGTTGACGATATTAACAAGCAATGTAGCGTCATTTTGTTCTTTATATCCATCATAGGTTGTTTTGGATGCTCCGGTATCTTCTCGTTTATATTTTGGTGTGGCGTCTTCTACAGGTGAAGAATCCCCGATGAATGCTGCCTTTCCTGCACCTACTTTTGAAACTGCCGCGAACGGACCTTCCTCTCGTCCTCCACCGTTATAGACACCTTGATCTACTGCACTTGCCCATTTCGTTGTTGTTTTCGGAAGGTAGACAATTCCTTTTGCTTTGTTAGGGTCCATGATGGCAACTGTCGAACCTGCATGCATCGCGACAGTTGATACCCCTTGCGTGATGCCAAATGATTGGGTAGGCGCTACAATATCGTTGGCTGTAACGTCACCGATCGCATTATAACGAAACCGAACTCCAAAGTTTGTCGCTAGCCAATCTGAACTCGTCACACCCTGCATAGCAGCAGAACTCGATTCTCCGGTACTCATACCCTTTTCTGGATTAGTCCATGCCCCTCGGCGATATCCGTTGAAAGCTTCTGAAGAATCCCAGCGGTTTTTGTTTCGGTCAGCATTGTAATGATCTGCGATAAAGAAGATACTTCCTCCGTTTTGAACATATTGAAGAAGCGCTGCTTGTTCAGACGATTTGTATGGAATGTTCGCTTCAGGAATAACAAAAACGCTATAGGTGCTCAGATCACTATATGTAATCGGAGTTGTCTTACGAAGCTCTTTTACATCAAAACCGTTATTCGCGAGTCCGTTTCCAAAGTCCGAGAACCCTCCATCAATAACCCAATCCGCTGTACCCGCTGTTTGGCCATGTGTGTTATCAAATAATATTTTCTTTCCATTGTTGCTATTGATAACTTTTGCTTTTATCTCAGGTGCTGGATCTGTTGCACTTTCTGCTGAAACTGGTTGAAGAGAAGAAGGAAATGAAACGGATAAAGCGGTAAAGAGTGTTAAAACGGCAAATCCCAAACGACCAAACTTTCTTTGCATATTGAATGCTCCTCTCAAATTGGTGTAAAAGATTTCCTTTTACAAAAGCATTATAGCAAGTCAGTTTGATAGTTTATTAAATATTTTGTAAATTATTAATATTTTTAACATAAATGGTTATTTAGTCCTTTTCATTGAAACAGAAAAATTTCCTATTAAATTAATCTAATTACTTTTCTTTAGACCAAAGACCTATTTCTATCAATCATCAATCGAGTTATTGCTTTGATTGGGCTTCTCTCTTTAAGATTTTTTTAAATTGCTTTTTGAAAGAGGATTTGCTTTTTATTGAAAGGGAAACTTGGGAAAATTCTTTCAAATGCCCTTTAATTAATACTATGTACCCGAGACTTATTTCCCAATAACTAAAAACTTGTTCTGATGCTACAATTCTATTACGCCCTGTGGGGTAGTTTAATAAATAGAATGGAAGTAGCATGTGGCAAAGAACGTTCTATTATATGTATATCCTAATTTTAAAGAGATTGAAGTTGTTGCGGCTTTATCCATATTGAATAAAAAGTATGATCTTCATACTTTCTCCTTACTCCCAGGTCTAGTGCAATCGGCTTGCGGGTTAACCATCAAACCAAGTGTTAAGATAAAAAACATTCAATCATGGAATTACGATATGTTAATTCTTCCTGGGGGAGAGACGACAGTCTCAATGAATCATCATCTAATGAAATTGCTTCATGATTTTAACCGTGAAAAGATAACGATCGCAGCCATTGGGGAAGGCGTTTATTTCCTGAGTCGTTCGGGGTTATTAAAGGGAAGGACATATACGACCTCATCAACAAGTAATCATTCTTCTATAAAGGATGGCTATCATGTTAACCGCCCCGTCATAGAGGATCAAAACTTGATTACTGCTAAGGCTCATGCTTTTATTGATTTTGGACTGTTGATCGGTGATCGTATGAACTGCATTGAAAGCATCAATGAGTATAACTTTTATAAAGGAATAAAGTAATTGAGGACACTCTCTTTATTGGAGAGTGATTTTTATTTGATATTTAAGAAAGCTTCAGAGTTCGGACAGCGAGTGCAGAGACCTCGCAAACGAAATAAAATCTAGAATATTAGTGGCTAGTGCACTTGATTTTAATGAGACTAATACAGACTAATATAAAAACCTGAAGCTAAAACTGCTTCAGGTTTTTTCAGTTACTCAACCTTTTGCGGGTCTGTAGTTTTTAATGCCATTTTTTCAATTAGAGCACTCGATTGTTTAAGATTATATTGAATTTTTGATTACAAAATCTATATTCTTCTTATAAGCCCTCTGGATGATTCATCTGATATTCTATTTGATGTTCCACCTGAGCTTCATGCAATTGCAGTTGAGCATCTAGCTTGTTTGTAGTAACGGAAGAAATTCCCGCAACTATAACAGATGAAGCTAATGAAATTATTGAAGTTCCAATTCTTGAGAATTTAATGTCTAAATTTGAGATAAGTTCTTTGCAATTTAAGCATCCTGCCTGCTTCGGCAAGTCTCTAGGACAAGATAACGTCTTCTCGAGATGGTGTTATGTCACCACTGACTGGAATGTTAGAATTAAAAAAGAATAAGTAGCTAAATTCTAAGTACAAAATCATGGAGTCTCATATTTTATTAGCTGAAACCTCAGATTGGTGCACTAATACAACACGTGGCACATATCCCTCATCAACTTTTCTTATTTCAAGATAATCAGACGTATAAACGTGCAGTACGATATGTGGTTCATTTTCATATGTAACGATATTTCCTCTTTTGATTTGCATGCTCTCACCCTAGCTGTTAGTTTCTACAGTTAATTATACTTATAGCTGTTACAAGGAAAAGCGTGCACGAATTAGTGCACAGACTTAATTAATTTCATTGATTTAGATTTACCTAGATTGCTCCAAATATTAAACAACCCTTATAAAATAAGACTTATTTAATTTTAATTAATCTAATTTAACTCAGTTTTCTTACTAGAATTCCTCTGGCAGCCAAAAGGTCAGCGGTTCGATCCCGCTAGTCTCCACCATGCATAACAGTTAAAAACCCTTGAGGATTCAAGGGTTTTGTTTTTTAAAATGGCAAATTTTTATCAAATAAAATTGTTTAATGTTAATTATCCTGCCCTTTAACTTAATACCAATAATTTCAAATTCGAGCGGTATACTCAAGGAAAATATTCATAATAAAAGTGCTTACCTTATTAAGGGATGCGTCAGGAAAATGCGGATTTACAACGATAAGGAAATTCTAAATTAAAAAGCCCAACTTCTCTACAAATCAAAATAGAGAAATTGAGCTTTTCAGTTACTTCATTTACTTATTGAATTCATTAACTGGAAGAAGTATTCAGGTTTATGAGTCTTATTTAGGTTATACCATGAATGTAATGCATCTGGTGTAAATACATCTAATTGTTTCAGCACCTCCATTGCAAATTCCAGAGGAGCTATTCCTGATGCAGTAACTAAATTCGCATCAGATACTGCAGATCCCAACTCATAGAACTTTTCTCCTTTGTAGTTAGGACATACCATTTTGGTATATTCCAAGTTATTACTTGTGTGCTTTTTAGTATCTAAGTATCCCCTATTCGCGAGGGCCTCAATTGCGCCACAAATTGCAGCAACAATGGTGCCAAGCTTTAAAGCCTGGCCAATTCTTTCCAAGATAGGCTGATGAATGCCTTCACTCCAAGTAGTTCCTCCCGGTAAAATTAAAAGATCTTTATTTTCAAAAGTACATTCATCAAGGGACATATCTGGTTTTATGCTCAGCCCTCCCATAGTCGTAATCATTTCTTTATTAGCTCCTACTGTCATTACTTTTAAAGGTGCTAAATCTTTTTTGAAATACCTTCCTGAGCTTAGTTCAGCTATTAAATATCCATATTCCCAGTCTGACATTGTATTAAATACATATAAAAAGACTTTTTTTGTTTGCATCCAATAACACTCCAATCACAATTGATATAGCCAGTATAATAAAACTTCCCTGACAGTTAGCGTCAGGGAAGTGATCATACTTCATGAAATTTTATTAATTCCGACAGAACTTCAACAAGTCTTTTCTTCAGACTGATCGGTTCAATCACTTTAATAGATTGATTGTACGGTAAAAGTAAATAAGGTACATATGTATGAATCACATCTTTTTCAAGAAGAAAAACGGCTTGGTTTGAAGTCCGTTCCTGTAAATAATGTCCTAAAAACCAATGTTGGCAAATATCATCCAATACACTTTTGTCCCCAGAAATAACCAAAGCAATAATCCCTTCCTTATCTTCTATAGCTGGAAGAAGATTTCTTGTAAAAAAGTCACGTGCTGAAAAATCTTCCGGCCGGTTAAACGTATTTTCAGTCAGCATTAGACTTTCAATTCGATCTACTCTAAAACTACGGATATCATTTCTAAGATGACAAAATCCAATCACATACCACTTATTATTCCAATAGATCATTCTGTACGGATCGACCAATCTATCATTTAATTGCGTTTCTCCACTTTTATGGTAAACAATTTTTACTGAGTACCCGTCAGCTACGGCCTGCTCCAACTCCTTCAAAAAAGGTTCCATAGAAAGTGAACGTAATCGACTGATTACTTCAAGACTCGTTAAATGTTGGTTTACCTTTGTTTCCTGTTCTTGATTTGAGTAGTTACTTAGTTTTGAAATAGCCCTTTTTAGTGCCTCACCACCATAATATCCGGCTTCTTCTGCAAAAACAGCAGCGTGAAATAATGAAGTTTGCTCCTCAAAATCAAAAAATAGAGGAGCCTCAATAAAATTGTCCAATAATGTGTATCCACCGTTATGTCCTGGTTCTGAAATGATAGGTACGCCACTTGTTGAAATTGTATCAATATAACGATACACGGTCCTTATATTCATCTCTAACTTTTCTGAAATTTGTTTTGCAGTAATTTTTTCACCTGAACGAAGCATCCATAGAATTGCTAACATATTGTCAATTTTAGGCATATAATTTCACCTCTGTGTCACTCTATATCACTCTATATATAATTAATAACCATCTTACCATACCAATTATTTCAAATATAATAATATTGAGCAATCCTCATATTCCATTAAATGGCCAGTTCATAAAAAAGAGTACATTTCTTGCACCCGATTGTTGAAGAACTATACTATCTTATGTTACTGCAAATTAAAAAAACTTGGCATTGTTAAAAGGTTATTAGACTCTCTGTACGTTCTTTTTAAAAAACCTTTTACTTGAAAATCTTTTTGCTGCAGCAACACAAAATACCACACCTACATTTACTAGAACGAGTATAAAGCCAACTTTCTCTTGAAGAATAACAGCAGCAAGTAAGAGTCCAAAGAATGGTTGCAATAGTTGTAACTGCCCCACTGATGCAATGCCACCTTGAGAAAGACCCCTATACCAGAAAACAAATCCTATATACATGCTAAACAAAGAAACATAAGCTAAACTCACGTATGTTCCAATACTAATCCGTTCCCAAGAACTTGGAATAAGATAAATGGAGAGTATAGCCATAAAGGGCAGGGACAATACAAGCGCCCAAGAAATTACTTGCCAATTACCTAATTTACGAGATAATTTTGCCCCTTCTGCATAGCCCAAGCCACAAACTATTATAGCGAGCAACATATAAAAATCGCCAAGTAGCAAAGACTCGCCTCCTTTAAATAAAGCAAATCCTGCAACCAAAAAGCTTCCTATTAATGAGAAGACCCAAAAACCAGTGCTGAGTCGTTCGCCACCTCTTATAACACCAAAAATTGCTGTTGACAATGGAAGAAGACCTAAAAAGACTATGGCATGGGCAGAAGAATTATGCTCAAGTGCCAAAGCTGTGAGAAGTGGGAATCCAATAACAACTCCGAGCGCGACAATAATGAGTGATAATATATCAGATTTTTCAGGTCGTTTTGCTCCTAAGATCATAATGACTAACAAGGATATTAGTCCAGCTATTGCGGCACGAAATACGGTAACAAAGTATGGATCAAGCTCGCCGACAGCAACACGAGTTGCAGGAAGGGAACCGCTAAATATAAGTACTCCTATAAAACCATAAATCCAACCTTTTGTAGTAACATTCACTATAATCACTCCCGAATCCTATACTTTGAATTGTCTTGTCAAAACAATAATATTGATTATAATAAACGTAAGCTCAAACTGACCTTTTGAAAAAGGCCAGTTTTATCATTTTTAACAACGTCAGTTTGAAGGAGTACCATCCATTGGACTTAACACCGTTTTTAAACAGGGATTCCAAAATTCCATTGTATCAACAACTTATTAAATTCTTTAAAAGTAATATGCACGATGGCCGAATTAAAAAAGGGATGAAACTTCCCTCAAAAAGACACCTTGCAAAAAAACTACTCATTAGTCAAACAACTGTTGAAAGAGCATACGATCAACTGTTAGCAGAAGGCTATATTTTAAGTAAGCCAAGGAGCGGGCTTTTTGCAGATTATGATGAGTCATTTTTGATACACCCCGATCCAAAGCCTGCTGAATTACCTGTACAAAATTTTAATGGAACAACGAATGAAATCATTGATTTTCACTATGGTCACGTTGATTCTAGTTTTTTTCCCCTTTCTGCTTGGAGAAAGAACGTTGTCGCTAGCTTAGATAAATATTCAGAAAAGCTTTGTCGGCCTGGTGACGTCTTAGGGGAGATTGAGCTTCGAACTCTTATAACCGAGTACCTTTACCAATCTAGAGGCGTAAATTGCGAGCCAAATCAAATCATTATTGGTTCAAGCACCTCTTACCTCCTGCAGATGTTATGTCACATTCTAAACACCAGTTTAAAAGTGGGCTTCGAAGAGCCTGGATACCCAAGATCTAGAGAAATTTTTGAGTTAAATCGAAAAGAAATCATCCCTTTACCACTAGATAGTGAAGGTTTAAAAATGGACGCAGTTAAAAAAAATATCCCTGACTTAATTTACATAACACCGTCGCATCAATATCCCTTAGGAAGAATAATGACAATTAATCGAAGGCTAGAATTATTAAAATGGGCAGCTGATAATCATTCGTTTATTATTGAGGATGATTATGATGGTGAATTTAGGCACAGTGGTCAACCTATTCCTTCCTTACAAGCTCTAGATAAGGAAAATCGTGTTATCTATTTAGGGACTTTCTCAAATTCTTTTCTTCCTACACTACGTATTAGCTATATGATTCTTCCACGGTCATTATTAAAGAAAGCAACTCAGATTACCTCGCTATTTAAACAAACGGTTTCTTCAATTAATCAATTTGCCCTTGCAGAGTTCATTCAAAATGGTGAATGGCAAAAACACTTGAATAGAATGAGAAAGCTTTACCGTAAGAAAAGAAAAATCATCTTAGAAGCAGTTAAAAGAGAGTTAGGTGATAAAGTTAAAATTCACGGAGAAAATTCCGGTCCACGAATTCTCATTGATGTTTATTTAGAGTTAAGTGAACAGGAACTCATTCAAAAAGCTGAAAATCATGGTGTAAAAGTTTATCCTGTATCTGATTCATACAAAAAAGGTTATGCATTTAATACAATGTCATTAGGATTTTCGGGTGTATCAGAAGAAGAAATAAAAAGAGGGATTTATCTACTGAATAAATCTTGGGATTTAAAATAAGAGATTACCTACCACCCTTATTCGGGCGGTTTTTTTGTTTTACTGGAAGCTCTTCGTCAATTATCTGGCCCGTTTGTTGAATAAATTTAATTATTTCACAAAGTATCTATTATTGTTAATGTGAAATCTCCCATTAGGTGCACATACAGACATAATTTATTTCATTGAATTAGATTTACCTAGTTTGCTCAAACAATTCCAAAATTCCTCTGGCAGCCAAAATATCAGCGGTTCGATACCGCTAGGCTCCAGCATACATAGTAAAAACCCTTGAGGATTCAAGGGTTTTGTTTTTTTTTATAAATTACATTTAAATTGTAGTTAATCAAATAAGTTTACATTTGGTAAACCTTTAATAAACTAAAGTAAGTAGGCTTAAGTGTTTTGTATGCTTAACGGTGAGATAAACACCTTCAATAGAGACAACAAGTTAAAGTGGTCAGTGTGTCCATTAATCACTCACCTTACTTAAATTCCCCATTTAGTGAAAAGGACTAATTTTTTATACTTATTCATTTCTTAGCCAATTGTTTTTTAGGAAACTCAAATCCTATTGAATAATCATCTTTTAATATAAGCATTGCATCGAACTTTCTTTTTTCTTTGGCTTTTGGCTTGAATCCTTTAATGATATTTGTTTTGCCTTTCGTACATAAATCCTTCACTTGTTTCTCTGTTATTTTTTTACTTAGAATTTTCCCCGGGAATGTTTGTTTACAACCACTTGCATATTCTGAACAGCCATAGAAAGAACGATTCGTGGTTATATTTCCTTTTTTGCAGCGTGGACACACAGCAATTGCAATCTGATTCACATTCTTAACACCATCAATACTTTGCTGGATGGAATTTGCATTCAATTGTCCAGGAACTTCTTCAATCAATTTATATAAGAACTTTGCAATGCTTCCCAAAAACGCTTGAGGTGTGCCGTTTCCGTTTCCGATTTTCTTTAGATAGGTTTCCCATTTGGCCGTCATGGAAGGACTGGAAAGCAGGTTCCCTTCTATCGACTGACACAAGATCTTTCCTTTTTCGGTAATATGGACAATGTTCTTTTTCACTTCGATGTATTGATGTTTTTTAATGGTTTCGATGATTCCACTTCTTGTCGCTTCAGTACCTAACCCTTCAACTTCTTTTAAAATTTCCATTTCTTCTTCATTTTCAACCGATTTTCCACACGTTTTCATCATAGAAATAAGCTGACCCTCCGTGTATGGCTTGGGAGCAGTGGTCATTCCTTCTTTCATTTTGACGACACTCTTCACGTTCTCCCCTTTTTCAAGTTTAGGCAGAGCTTGTACAGAAGCTTCATCTTTCTTAGCTGAGCTGTCATTTGACCCGTAGTTAAACAGCTCTTTCCAGCCTTTGCTGATTTCTGTTTTTCCCACCGTATCAAAGTCTAAACCATTTACATCCGTTGTTACTTTTGTTTCTTCGTACACATAATCATGATGAAACATAGCTAAGGTTGTGTTCAATACTTCAAAGTAAATATTTCTCTCTTCTATTGATAGCCCTTGAATTTTTGCACGTGTTGGAACCTTTTTTGTAGGAACAATCGCATAGTGCTCCTGTACCTTTGATCCATCCACATACCTTTTACTAGGTTTTTTAGAAGCTGGGGTAAAACGGTTCTCTATTAAATCTTGATAGGATTCAAGATTAGCAGATAAATAGGCAAACTCATTTTCCGTTATGTACTGCGTGTCTGTTCTTGGGTAGGATAGGATTTTCTTATCGTACAATTTTTGAACCGTATCCAGAACCTTCTTCGGACTGTATTTCCATCGTTTATTTGCTGTTGATTGCAGAGTAGAGAGCGCATGCAGTTTAGGTGATTTGATATGCACTTCCTTTTTTGATACGGATTTTATGATGCCTGTATCGTTACCTGTTATGCTGTGCTGATTTAATAGCTGTTGAACTTCTTCTTGGTTTTCACTTTTTATTTTTGCTTTTCCTTTATATTTTCCGTTTGCTGCAGTAAAGTTCCCTTCAATTTCATAGAAGGGTTTTGGAACAAAATTCGCAATTTCGAGGTGCCTTTGATAGATCAAGTAAGTTGTTGGTGATTGCACTCTGCCTATGCTCAAGCTATCTTTAAGACCTTTTTGCTGTAAAAGCAAGGTATACAGACGGCTTCCGTTCATTCCAACGAGCCAATCAGAGATTTGACGTGTTTTAGCTTCGGAATAAAGTAATAGATCTTTCTTGTTATCGTGAAGGTTTGAAAACCCTTTTCGGACTTCATCCACTTCTAGAGAGTTAATCCAAAGGCGTTTAATCGTTTTGCCTCTCACACCTGTCATATGGTAGATCGAATAAAAGATATTCGAACCCTCACGATCAACGTCACAACCGTTAATGAGCATGTCAGCTTCCTTAAACAACCGTTTTACCGCATTAAACTGTTCATATTTTCCTGAAGCGACCTTAAATTCATAACGTTCAGGCAGGATCGGTAAGGAAGATAACCGCCAAGTTCCCCATTCTGGTTTATATTCTTTTGGTTGCTTCAGCTCTACCAAGTGACCAATTCCCCATGTTATCGTAGCTCCATTCGGAAATATGCTGCATGGGCTTAACTCAATAAACGTTTTATCTTTCTTTTTTATTGTAAAGGCATCTGAATAAGCCTTAGCCTGTGATGGTTTTTCTGCTAGAATGACTACTTTGCTCATTTTAACTTCACCTTTGCACTTGAATTTTTCTTTAAGTTTTTTTGTGTATTTGGGTAAGGCATTTATTCGTTTGTTCCATTAATATTCGTTGCTATTCTCGGTTTGCTTCATATAACTTTATAATACGTTCTTTATAACAACTAAACCCTTTTCCCTAATGCTGAATTTCAAGTTATTAAGTAAGGGATTTTCCAATAAAAATTTTATTCAGATATCACTTAGTTTCCTTCTTAATTGTATCATTTCGTTTATAAATCCAAAAATCAATCTCTTAATCTATGATCATGACTTTGAAGGTTCAAGTTGTTTCTCCTTTTTTCTTTACTAGGATTGCTGCTCTGTGTTTCCTCTTTTCTTATGAACACATCCACCTTCTCACTCAATAAAAAAGGGTGCATTTCTTGATTCAGAAATGCACCTCAGTGCTAAAGAAAATCCAAATTATTATTTACTTAAGTCCAAGCGCCAATTGTTTCGATTTTTATGTTACTGGCGGGCATAAAAGGCGTAAATCCTTTTACGGCAGTGCTCTTTTCATTATATAGAAGATTGTACTGCCTTAGCCCTACTTTCTATGATCAGCTTCAGCTCTGCCAGATCAGTTATCGTATAATCGGCTGCTTCGGCTTTGTCCCAGTGGGGGCTTGTTTTCCAGACGGATACCATTCCGGAGTTCTTCGCGGCTTCTACGTCATTTTTCGGGTGGTCGCCTACGAACATGCACTCTTCTGTCTTAACGTTCAATCGCTCTGCAGCCCTCTCGAACATGAGTGGATCTGGCTTCCTCAGCCCCTCCATCTCAGATATAAGGATCGTGTCGAAGTACTCCTTAATTTCTAGTGCCTTGATTGTGTCATTTTGAAACACACCGTATCCGTTCGTGACCAAACCGAGGCGCAGGCCGTTTTTCTTCAGTTCATCCAGCATGCTTACAAGATTCGGAAAAGGTGTGCAATGGTCCTTGAACTTTGTTAAATAGTCATCGAGCATTTCTCCTGGGGGCATTCTCCTGACAGCCAGCTCATCGGCTAGCTTCTGGTACACTTTGTCCTTCCATACATATCCGTTCTGCTCCAGCTCAATAAATTTTTCTACAAATATCTTTTTAGGAATATGAGACAGCACAGATGACAGACGGGTATGCTGGTCTTCTACAAACTTCTTAACCGACGTGTCGCGGTCCAAAAGTGTTCCGTCCAAATCAAACAATACAGCTTTTATCAAAATGACACTCTCCTATCCTTGCATTCTCTTTATAAAGGTTGAATACCCTTAATCATAACGTTGCATGCTTCATTTAACTCATCCTATTTGTAAAAACATAAGAAAAGGGCATTGCCATTGCGGCAATGCCCTCTCTTTACACCCTTCACTAATTAAAGCTTCGAACATTTTCATGTCTTCAGAACCCTGTTAATGCTCACTGACTGGATACCGTTTGTCCAATATTTGAGTACAACCCAAGTTTTTGATCCAGTTCATACTTCTGACGCAGATGATGACGAAAATGCATCCCGACAAGAGCAAACCACTCTTGTGCATTCAGCCAGCCAAGGCCGCCATGTTTATCTTTGTAATTCGGGTTTATATTTTCTACTTTCATTTCCAATTCTTTCATCCTATTTATTAGTTGATTGAGCTCAAGGATAATGTTCTCTTTACTTTTTGTATTGTCAGGTGGAGTATCAAGTTCATCCGGTAATTTGATTTTAATTGGCGGGAATCCGCCAATATTAAATAAATATTCTCCAAATTCCGTCTTACCCTGCTTTTGCTCTTCAACAGTTGTCGCACAAGCTTCAACCTTATCAAGATATTCATGAGCCACGACAATTAAATGATCATACATTTGACCAATAGACCAAACCCCTTGCCCAGGTGTATGCCTTAGTTGCTCAAGTGAATAATCTTTCAAAAAACCTATATATGTTTCAATCAATTTCAGATCACTCATATGTTAATAAGCTCCTTTCGATTAATTTGAGGAACCTAACTTTTCAAATCGTATAATTTATAGGTTGGATACCTTCTAATAACATTTTCCCGCTACAGTAGCGAAATGTATTTATACTTCAGTTGGACTACTAAATGAGCAAGGCTCTTCACTCTTATCACTAAGAAATACGCTTTTTATAGTAACTATTTATCTTTTTTAAAAAAATGAACAGGACGGATTTCGGTGTACGAGCCAAACTCTTCCCCTTTGCTGATTTGTGTTGTCGGATGAAGAGAGGCTAGCTGAATTGCCTCATCCATACTCTCTGCTTCAAAAATGAAAATGCTGCCGATCCTCTCCTTCGTTTCTGTTAATGGACCATCTGTAACAATCACCTTACCGTCCACACGGCGCAAGCTTATTGTCTCTGAGTCTAAACCGGCATCAATCAGCACGTTACCGCTTTCATAAAATTTCTCAATGTGCGGCTGGCATTCACTCATTACGGCATCAATCTCCGCCCTTGGGCGTGCATCCATTTTTTCAGGGTTGAAATAGCCCATGCATAAAAATATCATTGTCATCTCTCCTAGATCACTCAAATTTTTTAAATCTATGAATTACAAAGATCTATTTTTCAATCCAATTGTTAGCCTGTTTTAAAAGCTGCGTTTCGCTGCCCAAACTCCTTGCATTTTACTAAGGAATACAATTTGCCCAATATGATAGGCGTCGTGCATTGCTAAACTCTTCAGTTCATTCACTAATGGATTGTCTTTAGGGATTTCTCTATACAGTTCTTCTAGTTCTGATGTTGCTAGTATTTTTTCTAGTTCACGATGAACATAAAAGTATTCTTGTTTTGTTTTCTGCCAATTTTGAGACGTCTCAGTTGGCAATCGATATGTAGCGTCATTATTTTCTGCCTGTGGTTCATTCGCTGTTTCACCAAGAAATCGTACCAGAATTCTTTTTTCATAGAAAAGCAAATGACAAACTAATTCCCAAATGGAATGTGCCCCCTCAACTGGTTTCCAAATTGCCTGTTCAAACGTGATATCCTCTAGCACTTTTTCAAGTGGTGGAAACCAATCTTCTTGATCTAAGCAGCTTGTCCATTGCTGTAGCAAAAGTGTCCTTACATCCATTTTCTATTCCCTCCAATGTAATCCTCTTATTCGATAATGCGTTGGATAAAATTGATTACGGCGTGCTGTTCTGATATAACTTACAAGTTCAAGATGAACCATCTAATCACCTTCCTTACTCTACAATCTGGACCGTTTGTCCTATGGCAGCCAAAAGGTCAGCGGTTCGATCCCGCTCGTTTCCCCCACACATAACATTCAAAAAACATTTAAGGAATAAAGTGTTTTTATCATCTTCCTCAGACTAGCCGAGAGCAGATTACGATCTGGTTTGATTTGGACATACTAAGTAAATAGGTGTAATTCCTGCAAATTCTACTTGTTTAGTTGTCGAACGAAAGGTTGGTGCAGCAGTTGAAGAAAGAAGAAAATTTGAAGCGAGGATTAAAAAATCGGCACATCCAGCTGATTGCTATAGGAGGAGCCATTGGAACGGGTCTTTTTTTAGGGGCAGGCAAATCGATTCATCTAGCAGGGCCATCCATCATGTTGAATTACACGCTGATTGGAATCATGCTGTTTTTTATGATGCGCGCATTGGGTGAAATGCTTATGTACAAACCAACATCCGGCTCGTTTACATATTTTGCTGAATCGTTCATCGGTCCATGGGCAGGTTTTATCACGGGTTGGACGTATTGGTTTTGCTGGATCGTGACAGGCATGGCTGAGATTACTGCGGTCGGTCTCTATGTGAAGTACTGGTTTCCTAGTATTCCTCAGTGGCTGACAGCACTTGCTGCCGTTCTCATCTTGCTTCTTATTAATATGTCCGCTGTAAAAGCTTTCGGGGAAATCGAGTTCTGGTTCGCACTCATTAAAATCATAACGATTTTCGCCCTCATTGTTGTCGGGATCGCCTTGATCGTTATGGGCTATGAAAGCCACGGAACGCAAGCTTCATTTTCAAATCTTGTGAATCATGGCGGTTTTTTCCCAAATGGATTAACAGGCTTTTTCCTCGCCTTTCAGATGGCGCTCTTCGCGTTCGCGGGAGTAGAACTGGTCGGAGTAACTGCAGGTGAAGCACAAGATCCTGAAAAAACGCTGCCGAGTGCAATCAATAACATTCCTGCTCGGATATTGCTTTTTTACATCGGATCATTGATCGTTTTGATGTCTATCTATCCGTGGGATAAAATTGATCCAAACTCCAGCCCGTTCGTGTCGGTTTTTAAGCTGATTGGCATACCAGCGGCATCAGGCATCATCAATTTCGTTGTATTAACATCTGCCATGTCGTCCTGTAACAGCGGTCTGTTCAGTACTGGCCGAATGTTGTATACGCTGGCTAATGAAGGAAAAGCACCAAAAAAACTAGGTTCTCTCAACAAGAAACAGGTTCCAGCAGCAGCTCTGATTGTTTCAACTTTCTTCTTGTCTTTTGGTGTCTTGCTTAATTATTTATTGCCTGAAAAGGTATTTACACTGGTGACAAGCATCGCGACCATTTGTTTCATTTGGATATGGGGAATCATTCTAGTTTCACACCTTCGCTTCCGAAAATTAAAGCCCGAAGAAGCTAAAAAGAGTTCGTTTAAAATGCCGCTTTCACCGCTGATTAATTGGATTGTGCTGGCATTCTTCGCTTTTGTAATTGTGGTGCTCGGTTTTGCAGCGGATACACGAATAGCTCTTTTCATTACACCCGTTTGGTTTGTTATCATCATCATTGCCTATATGATTACAAAAAGGAGAACAGAAAAAAGGGCTGGATAGTTTAGATCTTATAAGGCTCTAGTAATTTTCGCAGTTCTCTCAAAAAATGATAGCTTATGATAGCGTTAACCCATCCTCATACTGCTGGGATGCAAAGTATATATAAATGGAGCCATATGCTTCATGAGTTTTATTTAGAAGGATGAAAATATTTGGGGAACTTTCAAAAACCGATTGTTAAAGATAATCTTTTAATTGCAAGAGATCTATTAAATGGAAACACAAACCTGACTACAGTAAAAATTAACAACTCTTTCATTTATCAAAGTACCATTATCACACCGATCACTATACACAAAAACAGCGTTACAGATACGATTGCAGGTGAGCAAGCAACTCCAGCTGGAGGCTCAGCAATTAGCCGAAATACAAATGGGGTATGGATAAAAAGAATCTCCGCCTCCAATGGTAAGTAGCAACAAATAGGAATTACGAAAAACAAAAAAGACCCTTCAAGGTCTTTTTTGCGTTTATTTTTACTTTTTAAAATGGTACGGCACGGTAGCCACAATTACATCTCGTTTAAATAACAGATAGGCTCTAATTAGTAAACTGGATTGGTTATGAAGAATATTGTGCCAGCTTTTTTTCGTAATAAATTGTGGTATCAAAACCGTAACACGATAATTATTTTCACTCGCTTTTTTCTCGACTGTATCTATAAATTTTGTTAAAGGAGTAATGATGCTTCTATATTGTGATTGCAAAGTTACCAGTCGAACGTTAGGCTGCCATTTATTCCACTTTTCTTCAAAGATTCTCTCATCTTCTCTTTCAAAAGCGATGTATACGGCAATTACCTGATCTGTTAGTGAGGTTGCATAATTAATCGAATTCTCAACAACCTGTGTAATACCCGCCACTGGTACAATAATTACGTTCCCATCAATTGGTTTGATCGTCTGGCCTGGTTTTATTCTTAGTTGTTCCCCTACTAATTCATAGTGCTTTTTGATCCGGTGGAAAATGATGATGATAATCGGCAAGAATACTAGAATGGACCAAACTTGTTCGAACTTCGTTAAAAAGAACATTAAGGTAACGATAAAGCTGATTAAAGCACCGGTTGAATTAATGATTAGTTTGGGCACCCATCCCTTTGGCTTTTCCTTCACCCATTTAACGATCATTCCTGTTTGAGATAATGTAAATGGGATGAAAACACCAACCGCATAAAGAGGAATTAGGCTTTCCGTTTCTCCTTTAAAGATTATGATTAAAATAATGGAAGCAATACCTAGTACAGTAATTCCATTAGAATAACCGAGCCTGTCACCCCGAACAGTAAACATTCGAGGAATAAACTTGTCTTTAGCTAAATTTACGGCAAGCAGTGGAAATGCAGAATATCCTGTGTTTGCAGCAAGGATCAAAATCAAAGCAGTAGTTCCTTGAATGAAATAATACATAAAATTTCGACCGAAAGTTTCATCAGCTATTTTTGATACAACCGTTTCTTCACCACTTGGAGTAATGCCATAATAATAGGCTAAAAATACAATTCCAGAAAACAGAATAGCAAGTAATGCTCCCATCGCCATTAACGTTCTTGATGCATTGTTTGGAGCGGGATCTTTAAAGTTAGGAATCGCATTTGAAATTGCTTCAACCCCTGTTAAAGCAGAACTTCCAGAAGCAAATGCTCTTAAAAGCAAAAACAAACTGAGACCAGCAACAGGCGTACCTATTGGTGTATGAAGTTCTGGCGAAACATGGCCTGTAACGATATTGTAAATACCTACACCTATTAAAATGAAAAGAGCTAACACAAACAAGTAAACGGGATACGCTAATATGGACGCAGACTCTGTTACGCCCCTTAAATTCAGCGTTGTGATAAATAGTACAAAAATAATAGCAATTAAAACATTGTGCTGATGCAAGCTAGGAAATGCAGAAGTGATGGCATCAGTTCCAGCAGAAACACTAACTGCTACTGTTAGTATGTAATCGACTAACAAAGAACCCCCAGCTATTAAGCCTGGGTTAATACCAAGATTTTCACGTGATACAACATAAGCTCCTCCTCCATGAGGATAGGCAAAAATAATTTGTCGATAAGACAAGATTAATGCTGTTAAAAGGATTAAAACTCCTAAAGCAATAGGGATCGAATACCAAAACGCTGCAGTACTTACTGTAATAAGGACAAGCAAGATTTGTTCAGGACCATATGCCACAGAAGATAACGCATCTGAGGAAAGGATCGCTAATGCCTTTGTTTTATTAAGCTTTTGTTCTCCCAGTTCCGTTGATTTTAAAGGCCTGCCGATTAAAAATCTCTTTAAAGAAGATAACACAGAATTTCACCGCCAATTGATTTGTCTTAATTAGATTACCCAACTCATTGATTAATCCATTAATAATTTGTAAATAAAAAGTCCGCAGGTCATCGTTAAAGAGACCTGCGGACTTTAATTTTTGTCGCACAAGTTCCACGTTCCTTCTCATAAACGCTTACGAGGTTAGCTGTCGGATTCGGACCTTTGAGTAGCCCTGCCTACAATAGGATTCACCCCTTGGATTTTAAAAAATCCACTTACTGGTTCCCCCGCACACTTTGGTTTCAGCGATTTAGAAAATTGAAACTGTTGATTATCATACTCCTGTATTTCATGATTGTAAAGCTATATTTTCGCACCTTATTGATTAAACATTTTCATCATTAAAATCAAACGCATTAACAACATAAAAACCCTTGTTTGCACAAGGATTTTATTTGTCTTTTAAAGGCTGTTTTTGTATTCATGGTTGCTTATGGAAGTAGTTGATTTCCGTTCCAGGTTGCTCGCTTTCCGCGGGGCAGACGGTGAGCCACATTCGGACGTTTCACTTTTAAGTGTCTCGCCTGTCTAGCTGCAGCGGTTAGCCCCTCGAGGTCAAAAGTTTAATGGTCCCGAAGGCAAAAAGCGCCTTCTAAGCCCATTCCCCTTTTGCTTGTCGGGGCTGACCAAACCGCTTCCGCTTTTCCGACTGCCCGCCAGTTCCGCAGGAGTCTCACACCTTCCACTCCAATCAACCTGTCAATGAAGTGAAATTAGAAAAATGTTCCATAAGATGCATTCTTTTAGAAAGAGCTTTTAAAACAGTGTATTCCATGTTGCTTGTCCAACGATCCCGTCTGCTGTTAAGCCTTTTCTTTTTTGATATGCCTTTACGGCAGATTCTGTTTTTGCTCCAAAAATGCCATCAACCGTTACACCTAGAGCCCTTTGTATTCTTTTAATATTCGCACTATCCTTAGAACCTTGTTTGATCACATAGCCTGGATATGGGACGATCGCTTTTGGATGCGGTTTTGAAGCTGCTTCCAATCTCGTCATCGTTTCTTTTCCCGCTAAGCCATCTACCTTGAGATTGTTCATTTTTTGAAAGGACCTCACAGCATTGTAAGTCTTTTCACCAAATATCCCGTCAACGACTAACTTAAACCCAATTGCATTTAACATCCTTTGAAGATCTTTTACCCCTTCGCCGCTGTCACCTTTTTCAAGATATCCTTTATTTGTGTCTTTTATAATCGGTGGTTTGGTTATGGCCTCTGTGTCCATTTCCTTTTTTACATCACTAATAAATTGATTAAAGGTGATTCCATATTGATTGAGCGCATTGTCTGGGTCTGTTCGCCGCTTTGGGTCCAGTTGTTTATGGCTTGCAATTTTGCTGAACGGATCCCAATTGTTTTTTTTGCAAAGCCATGACCAAAACCAAACATACCGTTTATAAGCTTCTTGGAAATCGATAGATTCTCCGTAACAAAGCTCTACTCCTATTGCTGAATCGTTTGCATCGGCCCCAAAACGAAGATTATCCATTTGAGCTGAATATTGAACATGATAGGCAATCTCATCTAGCGGAACGATCACTAAAATTTCCTTATCATCTATAAATACATGTGCACTCGCACTTGGCTGCTGATTGTTAAAGTAAGTACGATTCTCTCGTGCGGTAGAACCTGGATTGGCTGTATCATGAGCTACTCCAAAAAGCAGATTTTTGAGTTTCTTTCCAGGTCTTGCATTACCGACCTTAATATAATCGTAAGTAATTACATATGACATGCATATCCCCCCTTCCTATAATCTATGAAATTTTGAGAGAAATGCTTGTACAACAGCAAAAAAAATAGTGCCTCTATGAGCACTATCTCTACTAAAATGTATTATTTTTTCTTTTTAGGATCGGTATCATGTTCTTCTGCAAATTCAGTGGCATATTTCAAATTTGGTCGAAGCCTGCTGACACGTCTTTTTTCCGTTCTTACTGATTGGGACCCAACATTTTTATGCAGAAAACGGTGAACGAGTACTTCGGCAGCTGTAAGGATAATGGCTGATATGGCACTTCCCCAAGCGATTTGAAGATAACCATTTAAGAGTACTGAGCCAAATAGCCAAACGATTGCATATACCATCATAAATTCTGCCATTAACGTGTTTTTATTTCCTATCCTAGGCAGCAGTATTCGGTCTGCAAGAATATAGGTTACAACCGTTGTTGTGATACTAAATGAAATGATTTCTCGTAAAGACGCATCAAAAGCCAAATCCAAACCTATTGAAAATGCGATCAAACAGACAATAAACTTTAGTAAAAGTGCTTTCATCATTTCCAAGTCGAAAAACCTCCTTTTCCTACTATAGTTTGGTACAAAAAATGGAGGTTCATACTTTGTTTTTATTTTTGTTTCAACGCAAAAGTTAAATTCCTTGTGAAATATTTTTGGAATATTTTAGTAATATTTGAAACCTTCTCTTGTTTTTGAACGTCTAATAAAGGAGTGAAAGTTATTAAGGGGGTTTTATTTTGAAAAAACGAAATCAGGCTGTATTATTCGTGCTATCTTCCGTGTTAGCAATCGGTGTATACACTGCAAACGATGATAAAGATCAAGCAAATGCTACGGCCGAAAAGAACTCACACTTGAAAACTGACATTGTACGAACTGACCAAGCTACGTCTAAATCTGTTTCCGTGTCAGCAACTGAAAAGCCAGTTGCCGCACAACCGAAGACGATTGTTGAACAAAGAAATTCGAATACAAAAATAGAAAAACCTCATACTGATACGAAGGCTGCTCCTGTACCGCAGGTCAAAAAACAATCAGCTAAAAAAGCTGCAAAGCAAGAAATCAATAAAACACCAGACTTCATTATGAGCGATGACGGTTACAAATATGTAAATCTCATGACTTCAAATATGGAGAACCTCTCCAATTTAATAAATATTGCAAGAAAACATCATGCCGTATTATATGGAATTGAAGAAAGTGATTGTTTTGCTATGTTTGCACAAGGCAATATAGAAAAACCGATTATGCTGTTCAGCAGCGGTTCTCGATCTGTTTCGATTGAACACGTTGGTATACTTTATGACATGCATCCGGCGATCAAGGATCAAATTAAGGAAGTTGTGGAGACAGGAAAAGAAATGACGGTAGGTGCTGGAGAATATGAAAGCTATTACATCAAAAAAGAAGATGGGATGATTAAACTTTCTTATTAATAAAGAACAGACTGACTCATGTCTTGGGTCAGCCTTTCAATTTTTAATTGTTTAATGCTTTTTAATTTCTTTTAACGCCACTACCTTTAGTGCAAGTAATTCTTCGTTGGAGAATTTTTGTTGAAATTCTTTATACATTGCGACTTGGCCCTTTTCGTCTAATCCCGCAGCAATTTTGTCTTTTACTTTCAGAAACTCATTTAGTGTGTATTTTTTAGAAATGAGCTTGATGGCTTGTTCTTTTGTTGTGAAAAGCAAGTTTCCTGGAGGAGTTTCGCCTGATTCAACGTATTTTCTTATCTCTGGATCGTCGAGCAGCTGATTGATTTCATCTTCATTAATAGCCAGCTGATTCGATATTTCATTCAAAGCTGTATCTGAAGCATAATCTTTCACAAAAAAGTAGCCGCCTACACCTATTACCAATAATAGAGTGAGAAAAATTCCTAATATCCATTTCACCATTTTTTCACCACACCACCTCAAATTGTTTTGTATTCTGCACTTCCATCCCACTGGGAATAAAAGATTTGTCTGCTATTCTACCAAAAATTCCAACTAACTTCACACAATAACCATTTTCATTATGTTATTATTTACCATGTATTGCAACACCAACTTAATTTTCGTAGACAGGAGGTCCATATGGCACGTTTAACTAATCACTTAATCGTGGTTTCTTTTGATTGTTTATCCGCATTAGATTTTCCTGTGCTAAAGGAGCTTCCTCATTTTAAAGAGTTTTTAGCGAGAGGTTCCTATTGCACACAAGTAAAATCGATTTATCCCTCTGTTACATATCCTTGTCATACGTCTATTATTACGGGGAATTATCCTAAGCGGCATGGAATCGTTAATAATACATTGATTCAGCCCGGCCGAACTTCCCCTGATTGGTATTGGCATCGTAAGCATATAAAAGGGACGACTTTATATGATGAAGCGAAGAAAGCTGGAATGAAAACGGCTGCGTTACTTTGGCCAGTAACGGCTCGTGCAAATATTGATTATCATATGCCAGAGATTTTTGCGAACCGGTCCTGGCACCACCAAATTCCTGTCTCTCTTTTTAATGGCAGCATGCTCTACCAGCTGGATATGAACCGCCGATTTGGCCATCTTAGAAATGGTCTAAACCAGCCTGAGCTTGATGATTTTGTCTTGGAATCAGCTGTCCACACGATTAAAATGAAAAAGCCGGAGCTCATGCTCATTCATTTAGTAGATTTAGACTCGCAGCGGCATTATCATGGTTTTTCATCTAATGAAGCGATGGATGCCATACGCCGGCATGATGTACGTCTCGGCAGAATTGTTGATGCCTTAAAGGAAAGCGGAATCTATGATCAATCAACCCTTATCGCATTAGGAGACCATAGTGCACTCGATGAATCAAAAGCGGTAAAACTGAATGTTTTGCTTCAGAAGAACGGTCTGATTCAAGTGAATGAAAAAGGGCTCGTAACCCATTGGAAAGCTTACTGCAAAAGTTGTGATGGATCTGCATATATTTATTTGAATGAACCATCAGATTCAAACACAAAGGAGGTAGTAGGCAAGCTTTTGCAGAATCTATTACAAGATGAATCCAACGGCATAGAGAAAGTTTACAGCCAAGAAGAAGCTGCTTCAATGGGAGCAGACGACAAATGTGCGTTTATGGTTGAAGCCAGACTTGGGTTTTATATCAAGGAAAATCTGGATGGAGCATTTATTGATCCTATCTCAAAAAGAGATGTACGAGAAAAACGCTATACTTTCGCTTCACATGGCTATTCTCCAGAAAAGGACAATTATAAAACCATCTTTATGGCTGCAGGAAATGGCATTCGTCAAAACACCGTTGTTCCATCCATGAACCTAGTTGATGAAGGTCCTACTTTTGCAAGGCTGCTCGGACTCAACTTAGGAGAAACAGACGGAAGAGTAATTGAAGAACTGATAATTGATTTTGAAAAATAAATCGTTACAGAGAGGATAAAGCCAATGAAACGGTTTACGAAAGAAGAAAATAGCTGGATGTATTATGATTGGGCAAATTCTGCTTATTCAATCATTATAACAACTGCTGTGTTCCCCTTATTTTTTAAAGCGGCTGCCACAAATGCTGGAGTAAGTGCTTCAAACTCCACAGCTTATTTAGGTTATACCATCGCCATCTCAACATTTATTTTAGCCATGCTGAGTCCTATTTTAGGGACGATCGCCGACTACAAAGGGCTAAAGAAACGGTTTTTCACGTTCTTTTTTTCATTAGGGATTGTGTCGACTGCCGTACTTGCTTTTATTCCGAGTGACCAATGGCTGCTATTATTAATTTTTTATACGTTTACGGCAATAGGATCGAGCGGTTCGAATGTTTTTTACGATGCTTTTCTAACAGATGTAACAACTGAGGAACGAATGAACAGAATCTCATCTCGGGGCTATGGATTAGGTTATATTGGCAGTACGATTCCGTTTATTATTAGTATTGCGATCATTGTTTTAGCTCAAAAGGGAATACTTCCGATCTCAACTGCAACAGGGAGTAAGATTGCTTTTTTGATAACAGCTGTTTGGTGGGGATTATTCAGTATCCCGCTTTTGAAGAATGTTTATCAGCGCTATGGCATTGAACGGGAACCAAAGCTTGTTCCTAACAGCTTTAAAAGACTTGGTGCAACGTTAAAAGAAATTCAAAAGTACCGGGCTTTGTTTTTATTCTTGTTGGCTTATTTCTTCTATATCGATGGTGTTGGTACGATCATTACGATGTCTACTGCATACGGTTCTGATTTAGGAATCAGCTCTACGAATCTATTGATTATTCTTTTCGCTACACAAGTAGTTGCCGCGCCTTTTGCTATTTTATACGGCAGGCTAGCTGAAAAGTTTACAGGCAAAAAGATGCTTTATGTAGGAATCTGTGTTTATATTATCGTTTGTATTTATGCTTATTTTTTAAAAACGACGACAGATTTCTGGATTTTGGCTATGCTTGTCGCAACATCACAAGGTGGGATTCAGGCATTAAGCCGTGCTTATTTTGCGAAACTTGTTCCTAAAAAGAACGCTAATGAGTTTTTCGGATTTTACAATATTTTTGGGAAATTTGCTTCCATAATGGGGCCGCTATTGATTGCTGTTACGGCTCAGGTTACAGGTAACTCAGCTAGTGCTGTATTCAGTCTTGTTATCCTATTCATCATTGGCATAACCATTCTTGTATTCGTACCAGAACCGAAAGTCGATTCATCTCACACAATAAGTGCATAGGGGATATTTCAATCATTGGCTGTTTCCACAAACTTTGTTGCTTTTGAATGAGGTTAATTTCCGTTGCAGTGGCTCGCTTTCCGCAGGGTGTGCGGTGAGCCCATTCGTCGCTTTGCGACATTGAATGGTCTAACCTGTCCCACTCTTCCTGCAGGAGTCTCGCCCTTCCGCTCCAATTAACTTTTCAAAGAAGATTTGCTTGAAACCACTTACTAAATAGCAACAATCTTTTAAAAAACCGCTTTTAGAAAAAGCCAAATAATTAGATGCATGACCCAAAAAAGTTTTCTCATTTTTCGGGTCTTTTCTTTGCCTTTTTTTGTGGGCACTTAATGCTTGCCGAAGCGTTCTATATAAAGAAGGGGTCTGTCCCGGGGACAGACCCGGGACAGACCCCTTTTTTATTACTGGGTTTTTAAGCCATCGCTTCTCTGTCTGTTTTTTGAACGCTTTTCTTTTTAAAGTTGAAAACGACAAATGACAAGAAAGCAAATACGACAAGATATGTTAAGAGTATGAACATATTTGAGAATGCTGATCCTATGTTATTAAGTGAGATTACGTCTTTAAAACCTGCTATGGAATACGTAAATGGAAGATACTCACTTAGGCTTCTTAAATTTTCAGGCAGCATTTCAATGGGCAGATTCGCCCCTGTGATTGATAGCTGCAAGATGACAAATCCTAAGGCAATAAAACGCCCAACGTTTCCTCCAAGTGCTGCTAAGAAAAGGACAATCGCAGAGAAGACAACGCTTACAACAATGGCGAACAAAATCAGCCCAAATGGATTACTGACGTCTACCCTGAGGATAAGAAGTACGACAGCTAAGAGTAATATAGCTTGAACAATGGCTAATCCTGCCAAGTTCATAAATTTCACAGCAAACCAGTTAAAGCTTGATACAAATGAAGGTCTTTTAAAGTCTATGAATAGAGACATGATCAAGATCCCTGCAAAAAGACCGAGAGTCAGAACATATGGTGCTGTAGAATCACGATAATGATGGTATTCGTTAACAGATGCACTTTTTAATTTTACGGGAGCAGCAAACATTTTTATATTATCGTTTGTTTTATTCAGTCCCCCTGTTTTTTCAGCTCCTGTTTTCAAACCAGAAGATAGCTTTTCACTTCCGTCATTGATTTTCCCGGCTCCATCATTCAGCTTCGTCGCTCCGGCAGAAAGTCTTTTCCATCCTTCGTCTACTTTTTGGTTCCCATCAGATATTTTTCCGGCACCTGCATCTAACTTTGAAACACCTGTAGTTAAATCCCCCCATCCTTTATTTACTTTGGCATTTCCATCTGCAATTTGGCCAGCACCAGCTTCTAGTTTACTGGAACCTGCTTCAAGCTTCCCTGCACCTGCTTCCAGTTTACCGGCTCCTGCATCAACTTTTATCTGACCGGCAACTAGTTTATTAAGCCCATCATTAAGTGCGGCAGTACCAGGCGCCACCTTGTAAGCGATTCCATCTGCAACCGAAACGGCTCCATCGTTAAGTGCAACAGACTTGGAGGATAAGCTCGTCAATCCAGCTGAAATTTCTTCTGCCCCATCGATAATCTGCTGATAATAAGGTCCCACATTAACAGTTGGATTAGCCTTTTTATATTCTTTTAGTCCTGCTACTAGTTTTTGAGCTCCGGCAGCGAGCTTTGCGGATCCAACTTTTAATTTGCCTGTCCCATCTGCAACTTTTCTGCTTCCTGGAACTAATTTTTGTGATACACCGTCATTTAGAGTTTGACTGCCGGCTTGCGCTTTCTGCAAACCTCCTAAAATTTGAGACGTCCCATCCTTTAGACTAACCGTTCCATCATGAAGGCTAACTGTCCCGTTATGAAGGGTAACCGTTCCATCATGGAGCTGTGAAGATCCATCTGAAAGTTTTTGTATATCACCTGATTTATCGTTCAGATTACTTAACAGCAGTCCTGTTCCGCTCTTCAATTCTTTTGTACCGTTAGCTAGCTTCGTAATATCTGATTGTTTAGAAGTGACAGAGCTTACGAGATCACTTGTCCCTTTATGCAGTTTCGTTGTTCCATCTGCAAGCTGAGAAGAGCCATCTGCCGCCTTCCCAAATCCAGTCGACACATCTCCTAAACTTGAAAACACTTTTGCAACGTACTGCTCAGTTATGGTATCTCCCAATTTTTCGCGAATTCTTTGTGTGGCCGTTTCTGTTACTTTTGATGCTAAAAAGTTAAGTCCCTCATTTTGAATGTACTCTAATTCAAGTTTTTTCGGATTAGGATCCAATACGGTCGTTACACGATGAGAAAAATCTTCAGGTATGATAATGGCCATATAATAGTCGTCCTTTTGAAGCCCTTTCATGGCTGCTGTTGAATTTACAAATTTCCAGCCTAAATCTTTTCCAGACTTCAAATTGGCTACTAAATCATCTCCAACGTTTATGGCTTGATCGCCAGAAACAGCCCCCTTATCATTGTTCACAACTGCAACGGGCAAGTTTGATAGATTATCATAGGGCCCCCATGTTGCGGATAAAAGAATTCCCCCATACACAACAGGCACAAGCAACGCAGCGATGACAGATAATAGAATGGCTTTACTAGCTGCCAATTTTGCAAATTCCGCGGAAAGCAAATTAAAAATGGTCATTCAGATTCCCTCCAAATGTGTAAGACTTTTTAAAATAAAAATGAATGGCTCCTCATTCATTAATTATCATAATATTCAAATAACATTAAGAAAGCTAGTATCTTCCGAAAAACACATATATTTTACTAGACCACACTACACTAAAGTAGTATTTTGATATACCAATGAATTAGTACCAAATCATTACAATGGGAAAAACAAGAAAATTTTATTAAACAAAAAAAGCCTTGCCCACGGAAATGGACAAAGCGAATGCAACCTATTTCTTATTGTGTTCGGCCATGCATCGGTATTTGAGACCTATGATTAGAAAACTTCGGTTATAGTGACTTCCATGCCTTTTACAAGCTTTTTTCAAGAGTTGCTTTTATTTCAGCATCCTGACATTGAGCAGCCATAGCATGTGCTTTTTTAGCCCCAAGCAAGTTCCAAGACAGCATATCTTTAATATAATTCAGATCTTTTCCAGTAATCATCGCAGGCGGATTTTGATAAATCAACTGTTGGTTCTGCCTCATATTTTGGTTTTGGTTTTGCATTTGCATAAAATTTCCTCCTTTTAAAATTTACGATCTTTGTTTCTCTTACTTAATCGTGATTATTCCTCATAATAAATTTTCCAAAATATAAAAAGATGACCTTAGCAAGGTAAACTACCTTCTTGGTCATCTCATGTTAATAGTCGTATTATATTTTATTGAACGATCCATTTCGGTCCAAGAATGGTTTTAATCCGATAAAAGTTGCCATAGGCTGCATTGACGGTATAAGATCCTGGATACAGGCTTGCAGCAGCCATTTTATGCCGAGTATCCGGACGGTCATACAAAGGAACTTTTGCCGTTAACTTGATCGTTTTAGTAATATGGGTGATTCGTTTTTCCCAGCGCTTATCTCCTTCTAATGCCATATAGAGACCCGCTTTTTTATTTCGAGCCCACTCATCATTAAATGCTGAAATTGGAACATTTGTTTCGCCAGCATATGGAGCTAATTCAAATGTGAAACCTGGGCGTTTATAAGTTTGAATGAACCAATCCTTATATCCACCACCGCTTGATAAATTTGTGTCAGGCGGAATTAATCTGTAGCCTGTCATACTGGCAAGTGTGCTTCCTAACGCCTTGTCCCCTCCATATGTACCGCTTCCATAGTTAAAATGATAATACAGAATTCTTCCTGCTGTATGATACGAAGTTGTAAGTTCTGGACTTACTAAAGAAGTAAGTGTCGTTAGTACTTTGGCTTCCGTTGTTTCTAGTGGTGCTTTTCCTTTGTAATCCTTATAAGATGGAGCCGTTGCATTATTAGAAATTTCTTTCCAGCGAGCCGGATATTGTCTATTCAGATCAATTCCTTGAGCATTTGATTTCCATCTTTTAAAATCTTTACTGCCGCCGTTCATTTTAATTAAATTTGCTTGTGACGAAGCTGGAAAAGCTGCAAGCCCTTTTTGTTGAAGAGTTACTCCATCTGGATTGGTCATTGGGACAAACCAAATCGATGTATTATTCAATACCTCTGCTACATTGTAGCCATCCATTGTACCGTTTAAAGAGTATTTTTCACTATACTGATCAATCATTTCCATCAAAATATTGGTCGTGATCCACTCTCTTGCATGGTGAGAACCGTTATACAAAACCGTTGCATCACCTCTCCCTAGCTTAACTGCCCAGATATCACGGCCATAAGCAGTTTTCCCCAAGGAACGATATTGAACCAATCCCGGATATTTCTGTGCAAGTGTTTTTATGTTGTTTGTTAATGTTTCATATGTATAGGTTTGATTTGGATTTACATAACTTGCTGCTTCAGCCTTACTCCCCAGACCCGAAAGCGCGAGTATAACAATTGTTATGAACCCTGCTAGTCCTTTTTTCACACCAACTTCTCCTTCCAAATTCTAATATTATTTGAATATATTAAAATTATATAGAGGAAATAAAATAGGCGCGCATGAGTTTAGTAGCTTTTATTATTTCATTTTGTTTACTGAATTTAAGTCAAACCTCATATGTTTCTGGTAATTTTCAAACAAAAATGTAAAACAAGAACCTTTTTAATTCTAAAAGAATAATTGTACAATAACTGTTAAAAATTAATTCTATTTTTGTCATACAAAAACTGTACAAAATGTTTAATATTCCGTAAAAAGTGGAATAAAATGTTTGTAATTGTATGAATTTAAAATTTAAAAGGAGGGTTTACAATGGCAAGTAAATTTGTAAAGGTTTTAGGTATCGTTTTTCTTATTCTTGGGGTAGTAGGGTTCTTTCTTCCAATGGAAGGTATTTTTCATCTAACAACTTCTCATAATATCGTCCATCTAGCTTCTGGTATTATTGCTTTGATTATGAGTTCGAGTGAAGCAAAAAGTATTCTATACGCAAAGGTATTCGGAGCTGTTTATTTACTGGTAGCCATACTAGGATTATTCATGCATGATTTTGCAGGAATCATGTTTATGATCGCAACTAACATCCTTCATTTTGTTATCGCCTTCGCTTCTCTATATGTCGGGTTTGCTTCACCTGCTTCAAAACAAGCAACTAACACGGTTGCCAGATAATTTTTCATCAATAAATAAGAGCATTCCATTTTATTTAGCGGAATGCTCTTTTTATGTGACTGTTTTCGTTAACTTTGTTGCTTTTGAAAGTGGTTGATTTCCGCTCCAGGATACAAACCGTTTCAGTTTTTCGGACTGTCCCATTGATCCCGCAGGACAAGAAAAACTTCGGAAGCGTTATATCACGAAGAAAATTGCAGTTCATTTTCGAGGTGTCTCGTCCTTCCACTCCAATTAACAGTTCAATGAAGTACTTCTGAAAAATATCTCTGTAGCTACAATTTTTTAGAAAAGAGTATTTATAATGGAACTAGTGTTATTTTTTACTGCCTTCAAATTCTTCTTCAAAATAAAACGTATTTGGCTGTTCTTGCACTTTATAGCAATATTTCTTCATATGTTTTACAAATTGAAATTTCGATATGGTCAAAGACTCCCCCGTTTTTAATACGGTTACGCTGTCTCCTTGGTTAAATAAGTTGCCTGTTTTCAAGTGGCCACTTCCCTTCATACTTCATTTTACCACAGTTCCGTTATTCATATTTGATTACAATTGCAATACTTCTTACTTTCTAAGGTTTTGTATGGACTTTATTGTGGGAAGAGTAATAAAGTACGCAAGACAAAACACGAGGGATCATAAATGAAAAAAGAAAAAAAAACAATGGATATACCAGACCGTCAGTACTTTTTCCCAGCACAGATCGTTGAATACTTCATAGAAGAAGGAAAAGCTTCACTTCAAATCACAACTCTTGCCCAATTTATTCTTTCGTTTATGGCCGGTTCATTTATTGCTTTTGGTGCATTAGGATCCGTCCTTTTGTCTATGAACGTCCATACTCCAGGTATATACAACCTGCTTTCAGGTATAGGATTTGCTATCGGGTATGCGATGATCTTTTTATCCGGATCTATTCTATTTACAGAGATTAATGTTCTGCTGCCCAGCTATATTCTACAAAGTAAATATTGGATCAGCAAAAAAGTGCTGCGCTTTTGGGGCATATGTTATGCGGGTAACTTTTTAGGAGCTTTATTTGTAGGGTTTTTGCTGAATATGTCAGGATCTCTTGATAAAGAGTTTTATGACGGATTGATAAAGTTCATGGAAAAAAAGATGGAATTTACTGACCGAGGTGTATGGGGCTGGTTTCAAGTTTTATTTTCGGGGATTCTTGCCAACTGGCTTATTGGGATTGCAGCGGTATTGGCAACAGCAGCAAGGGACGTAATGGGAAAAATATTTGGTATATTAATGCCTGTAATTATATTCGAAGCTGGCAATTTCCAGCATGCTGTAGCAAATATGGGATATTTCAGCATTTCTGTTTTAGAGGGCTTTCAATACAGTTGGTGGCATTTTATACTGCTCAATCTTATTCCAGCAACGATCGGGAACTTAATCGGCGGAGGCATCCTTGTCTCTCTCTTATTATCATTTGCTTTTAAAGAACATATTGATGATGATATCGTCAAAAAAGAGGAAGAAGTTTTTGAAAAAGAAAAGAAAAAAAACAAGAAGAAATGAAACTAGTCACACCTCTATTGTCATATACAGTGGAGGTGTTTTTTGTTACAGTTCATTTATAGCCGAAAGAATGATAATCAATATTAGCTCTTTTCAAAATGCTCTTTTCTAAAAGATTGTTAGTCATTTTCGTAAAGAGACTTCGTTGAAAGTTGATCGGAGTGCAAGGTGCGAGACTCCTGCGGGATCAGTGGGACAGGAGAGACCATTCAATGTCGCAAAGCGACGAAGGGGCTCACCGCACGCCCCGCGGAAAGCAAGCATCCTGAAACGGAGATCAAACACTCCATTTTTTCAGCATCAAAGTTTACGAAAACTGCTTTAATAAAAAGGATGACAACTCATGTCTTACAGAACAAAGATAGCTTATTTCCATATTGTGATCGGTGCCTCTCTTTGGGGAATCATCGGTTATTTTGTTAAAGAACTTGCCCTTATAGGATTTACTCCATTACAAATTGTTTTTTTAAGAGCAATGAGCGCCCTAATTTTTTTCTTCCTTTGGATTGTTTTGTACCAGCCGCGGTTATTAAAAATTCACTGGAAAGACAGCTGGTACTTTATTGGAACAGGGATTTTAAGCATTACCTTTTTCAACTGGTGTTATTTTACGACCATACAGAATGCTTCATTAGCCATCGCTGCCATACTATTGTATACAGCCCCTGTATTTGTTTTATTGATTTCAATTTTCGTATTTAAAGAAACACTAACTATAAAGAAGCTTATTGCCTTGTTCCTTACTTTTTTTGGCTGTACGCTAGTTTCTGGTCTGTTCTCTGGTCAATTCTCGCAGTTGTCTTGGACAGGGCTGCTTACAGGGTTAGGTGCTGGTTTTGGCTATTCCCTATATAGTATCTTCGGAAAACTCGCAGGAAAGAAATATGAAACGCTAACGATCAGCTTTTATACTTTTCTTTTTGCTCTTATTGTATTATTTCCAATCAGTCATATCGCTGATGCGAATATTGAATTATTAAGCGGAAAAGTGCTAGGATATACGGCAGGATTAGGGTTGCTTCCTACTGTTCTTGCATACTGGTTCTATACAAATGGATTAAAACAAGTCGAGGCAAGTAAAGCCTCAATCGTGTCGACGATTGAACCGGTCGTAGCTACAGTAATGGGGCTATTTCTTTATAAGGAAGCCGTTTCATTTGTTCAACTGCTTGGAATCCTGCTCGTTTTAGGTGCTGTACTCCTCATCCAAGAAAGAAAGAATACATTCGAACTCGATAAAGCACTAAAAAGAACATAAGAAAAAGGGTGCAATTTTGCACCCTTTTTTATAGGCTATCTTCGTAAATTTTGTTGTTTTTGAAAGAGGTTAATCTCTTCTCTTTGTGGCTTGCTTTCCTTAGTGTGTGCGGTGAGCCCCACTTGTCCCCCAGGAGTCTCGCACCTTGCACTTCAATTAACTTTTCAATGAAGGTGCTTTATGCCTTAAACGCAACAATCTTTCAGAAAAGACCTTTTTTATAAAATAGACCGCAGAAAATCTTGTGTGCGCTCTTCTTTTGGATGGTCGAACAGCTCCTGAGGGTTTCCTTTTTCCCAGATCTGACCGTCATGCATATAAACGACTTCATCTGCTACTTCTTTCGCAAATCCCATTTCATGCGTTACGACGACCATCGTCATTCCTTCCTGAGCTAACTCTTTCATTGTTGCGAGCACTTCTCCTACTAGTTCGGGATCGAGTGCTGATGTTGGTTCATCAAAGAGCATAATATCAGGCTTCATGGCAAGCGCGCGCGCAATCGCAACACGCTGCTTTTGACCGCCAGAAAGCTTGGCAGGATATACATCAGCTTTGTCTGATAAACCAACTTTTCTTAAAAGCTCAATCGCATATTTTTTTAATTCAGCTTTATTCTCTTTTTTTACCATGAGCGGTGCTTCCATTACATTTTCAAGCACTGTTTTATGCGGAAACAAGTTAAAATGCTGAAACACCATCCCTACTTTTTGTCTCACTTCGTTCAGGTTGTGTGATTTGGGATCAATTTCTTCCCCCTCAATAACGACCTTCCCGCCATTTTTTATCTCAAGAAAATTGATGCAGCGAAGGAGCGTACTTTTACCAGATCCACTAGCTCCGATTAATACGACAACTTCACTTTCTTTTACTTCTAAGTTTACTTCTTTTAAAACTTCAAGATCACCAAAGCTCTTTTTCAAGTTTTCTATTCTTATCATTTCTTTTTTCATTTGAATCCCCTCCCTATTCACCAGCTGAAAGTTTCTTTTCTAATAGATTCACGAGCAGTGTGAAAAGAAGGACTAAAACAAGATAATACATTCCAACGATGATTAAATACGTCATCTCGTCGAATGTTCTTGAGCCTTGAGTTGTAGCAACATTAAATAGTTCAGTAAGCGCAATAAACGAAGCCAACGAAGAATCTTTGAGCCCGATAATGAATTGATTTCCTAATGGCGGAAGTGCTCGTTTGAAGGCTTGCGGAAGTATAATTCTTCTCATTGTTAATCCATAAGGCATTCCTAATGAACGTCCTGCTTCCATTTGACCTTTATCAATTGACTGGATCGATCCTCTAAAAATTTCTGCAATATATGCTCCATTATGCATCGCAAGACCGTAAACAGCACACCAGAATGCAGGGATTCCGAGTTGAGCTAAACCAAAATAAAAGATAAAGATTTGAACAATTAAAGGTGTTCCCCTAATGATTGCTATATAAATGTTTGAAATCCAATTTAAGATTTTTATACCTGAAATTTTGAATAAGGCAAAAATGAGACCAATAACGGTTCCTATTAAAATGGATACCACTGTAAGCCTCAAAGTCAGCCATAAACCTTTCATAAACAGTGGATAACTATCCACTAATACATCCAGAATATGAGCAATATCAAACATGCGTGGTGCCTCCCTTTTTCTCTCTCAAACTTGTTTGTGCAAAAAGAAAGCCGCCGGCATTCTGAACATGCGGGCGGCTCACACTGCGTTATTCAGGCTTTTTTGTGATATCTGCTCCGATGTATTTTTTGCTCAATTTCTCCAGTGTTCCATCTTCTTTTAGTTTCTTAAGAGCTTTGTTGATTGCTTTTAATAATTCTTTATCTTCTTTCTTAACGGCGATTGCTTGCTCACTTGTTCCTAACTGTTCTTGCTCAACAATTTTAAAGCCTTTTTCAATCGCTTGCTTTCCTGTAATAGCATCTGTAATAACCGCATCATGCTTTCCTTCACTTAATGCTCTCAATGCCGTTGCATCACTATCATAATTTTTAATGTTGTCGGTAAAATCCTGAGCGGATTTTTCATAGGTAGAGCCTTTTGAAACAGCAACTTCTTTTCCTTTTAAATCTTCTTTTGTTTTAATATCACTGTCCGGCCGTGTGAAGATGACAGGACCAGAGTAATAGTATGGCTCGCTGAAATTCACTGCTTTCTTACGATCATCAGTGATTGTATGGCTTGCCACTGCTGCGTCAAAACGATCTGCCTTTATGGCGGAAATTGCCCCGTGGAATTTAAACTTTTCCGGTTTTGGCTTTAATCCAAGTTCTTTTGCTACTGCCTTACCTACAGCCACATCAAAGCCTGTCAGGTTACCATTTTTGTCTACTGAACTAAATGGAGGAAACTCACCAGAGACGATATAATTAAACTCCCCCTTGTTTTTGAGTTCCGGACCCCCGTCGCTTGAACCGCTGCTGCCGCATGCTGCTAGCAGAAACATTGATAGAACCACTACTAAAATACTAACCCTCTTTTTTAAATCGTTCATTCTTATCCTCCTTGAAATCCCATTTAGTAGTTTAAGACTAAGTCACAAGGTTAACATGAAACATTATTTTTCTCAATTTTCAACAAATTCAAAAGGATGAAAATTATCTATCATTTCATGTTCCTGTACTTGTAATACCCTATTAGAAATGGTTATAAACACCAAGTTAGCAAGCAAAAAACACTTCTTCATTATTACGACAAAGAAGTGTTTTCCTTTTAGGGTAAAAGTTTTGTTGGCAACAGCAGTGTGACTGTCGTTCCGTAGTCTAATTTACTCTCAAATGTTATGTTTCCATGATGGTTTTCAACAATTTTCAGGCTGACCATTAACCCTAATCCGATCCCTTTTTCTTTGTTTGAATAAAAGGGTTCTCCTAATCGGGCAAGCCGGTCCTCCCCGATACCAACCCCTTGATCGATTACTTTAATATACACGTAGCCTTCGTCATGGACCCCCGTTTCCACCGTAATATTGCCGCCATATAACATCGCCTCGATCGCATTTTTAATCACATTAATTATGACTTGTTTAATCTGATTTCCTTCACACAAAATATCGGGTACTTTCCGTAAATTTGTCTTAAACTGAACATTGTTCAGATTAGCTTCTGAATCAAGCAAAGTTATCGTTTGTTTAATAAAATCATTCACGTTGCGATGTTGAAAAACAGTGTCTTGATGAGGTTTTGCCAGCACAAGAAATTCGGTTATGATCGATTCAATTCGATCCATTTCAGAAAGAATAATTTCACTATGAAGTTCATCCATATCAGGCTTCATCAGCTGTACAAAGCCTTTAATGCTAGTGAGAGGATTTCTGATTTCATGAGCGATCCCAGCAGCGAGTTCACCTACTACCGTTAACTTATCTGATTTCCTAAGAAGTTCTTCCTTTTCCTTTAAATCTGTTATATCTTCCGTTATTCCTGCAATACGATAGATCGCACCTTCGTCATTTGTAATAGGAAATACACGAGTCCGGATCCAGCGGATTTTTTTATTATTATTTTGAATGCGATACTCGATTACTGGCTCACCAAAACCTATTGATTTGATAAAGGTTTGCACAAGATCCCAATCTTCTGAATGAACTTCAGAAAATACAGAAGTAAAAGGCGCATCACCTTCTAAATCCCATATTTTCTCGTATGCCTTAGACACATAGATAAGATTACGTGTTTTATAATCTTCCATCCAAAAAACATCTTTTGCATGTTCAGCAAATTGGCGGAACCTTTCTTCGCTTTCTTGAAGTCCTATTTCCATTCTTTTCGTTTTTGTGATATCCCTTGAAACTCCTACAATCCCTTCAACTAATCCTTGGTCATTTCTTATCGGAGAAAGGATATCTTGGTAATATAGCCGCTCACCGCCACGGATGTTGCTCCATTCATAAAGCTGTGACTGTCCTTTCAGCACCTGCTCGCATACCTTTTCAAAGCCTTTACTAATCTCTTCTCCGAACACCTCATAAATATCTTTGCCGAGAAAATAAGCAGGTGTAATGTTATGTTTCTTCAGCCATTTGCCATAGATACCCGTATGTACTAGATTTTTATCGAGGGTAAACACGGTATCGTCCATCGAATCAACGAGTGAGCGAAATCGCTCCTCGCTGAGACTTAGTGCTTGTTCTGTTTCCTTCCTTTTCGTGATGTCCACAAACGTCAGCACGACTTTATCTAATTTGTTCTCGTTATCGAGAATCCGTTTTGTACTTATGACGATCCAGCGGAGTTCGTTTAGCAATTCACTTATTAATCCAAGCTCATACTCATTTACTTCAATACCATTTGACAATGTTAGTTGGGAAGGCAGTTCAGGAAACGATAGTTCTCTCTTGTTTTGATCGATCATTTTATAGGGCATATCATGCAAAAAACGCCCCTCCATATCACTTTTAGAAAGGCCAAGTATCGAACATGCTTTTTGATTTGCAAGCAGTATTCTGTTTGAGCAATCCAATACGATAATTCCGCTTGAAACTGCTTCATATAATGTATCCATTATTTCTTTGTTTCTTTTTACTTCAAACGATGATTCGCGCATAGGTTACATCCTTGCCGGTTTATTTTTATGCAGAGTATTATTTTACAAGAATTGTATATTATCTATTTTTCTATGAAATACAAAAAATTACAAGGCTTTTTTGAAGGATATAACAAAAGAATGTTATTCAAGTATTTTCACAGGCGCTCGATTGAAATGATTGTTTAAAATAAAGGCTGTTTTCACATGTTCTGCTGCACTTGTAAGTGTTTTCCTTAAGCATCAATGTCGGCGAGAACAGACTCTAGAAAAAGCGTTAAAAACTGGATTAGTTTTTTATGATTCCACCCTTTTTTCTGATTAAATCATTCATCTGCAGGATTTCTTTTATTGTTTTTGAGGTAAGTACAAGTATGTACGATTTGTTAAAGTCTGACTTTACATAAGAAAGATTCATGAAGGCACCTTACTCGTAATAGTTTAATAGTGATACTTTTAGGAGGGATGACTTTGTTGTTATTTTCAATATTTGCCGCCATTGCTTTTTACTTATTAACAAGAAAAGATTCAAACAAATTCCGTAAGATTTCCTGGCCAGTATATGGCGCAGCCATACTTACTTTTATGATTGGTTTGCTTGTATTGCAGCCTGAAACCACCACTTATTTATTATGGTCACAGTTCTTTTTCCTGCTGTTGCTCATTCCGATTTTTGTACTTGTTATCCGTGAAATATGGCAAATGAACCACGATAACCCTGAATGGTTAAAATATATCATTTCCATTCCTGTATCCTTGCTTTTTATTTTCACACTTTGGGCTTGTTGGAATGCGTTTCCTGTCATGATGTATATTTTTTGAGGTTCATAAAAAAAGGATAACCAGATCTTCTGGTCATCCTCTTTTTTTGTTGGTTATGTTTGTACTTTGTTTAATTCAGTGTGATACGTTTGAAAAAGTTTGCTGCTTTCCTCTTTCATTTTTTCAATGAGCTCTTGCGGATGAATTACTTTAGCTTGATCACCCCAGGCAAGCAGCCAGCGGACCAGTCCTTCACTTACAGCAGCACGAGTTTTTACGATAAATGTATGTTCATCTAACGGTCGAATATCTGCGTCCAGCCCAAATCGATCGATCATTACGTTGATTAAATCATTTGTGAATTGCAATGTAATGGCTGCTTCTTCTCCTGAATACATGTTAAACGATTGATTGATCCGTTCAGGAAGATTCATTTGCTGCGGATTAAAATACTCTTTTTCTAATTCTACATTTCTCATTCTGTCGATTCGATAATGACGGACTTCCCCGTACTTCATATATTCACCAATTAAATAATAATAATCGTTTTTCCACACTACACCATATGGTTTTACAAAATAATATTCACCGCTCTAGGTTCGACACTATAATGCTCACCAAAAGATTGCTGAAGCTTCTTTACCAAGTCATTGATGGATAATTCGTTCTCACTGTCGGTTTCTTTCTGAAAAATCTGCAGAATCTTTAAAAGACGCTATCGTATAAAAGAAAACGTCTTATGGCAACCATAAGACGTTTTCTTTCTATTTGTAATGTACGCCCGAAAAAGACAAATTGGCTATTTGTCTTTTTCGAGGGTCTGTCCCCCCATCAATGAGAGGACTTCTTTGACGATGGTGTTGATTTTTTGATTAATGAAATCATCTCCAAATTTCTCTTTCGCCTGAACAATGGCTGTTATGACTTCCTCATCATATCGAATAATCTCTTTGTCGTCTTCTGCTTCATTGTATAAATCAATCATCCGATCTAAACCTTCTTGCATGCGGTCTATAGCCTCACTATATTTTTCGCGGTCCTCATTATTATATTTCACTTTCATCACCCATCTTTAGTTTTTCCATCTCTTTTTACTATCAAACTCTCTAAACTTACAATGTGTGACTATTTTCACTATGTTTTCAACTGAATGTATACTATAATGATTTGGTTATTATTATCTTGATATATATTTTTTTACATATTCGAAGAAAGGAGGGGAAAACATGATTCGAAGATGGTTTACACTCAAAAGAAAACAGACTCACATTTTACATGAATCAAGTGCGTCAAATTCTGCTCTAGGTTTATGTACAGATGAAAGAACCACTCCAGATCCGGTTAAGGAAATCTCTCATTTCAAAAGCCGCTTGAAAGAGTTTGGAATAGAATTTAGACAATTAGCAGCGAGTTCGCCGCATGATGACAAACAAAGATTGCAAGCTATTCGGGTAGCAGAAGAAATAGCAGGAAACCCTGAAATGAGAAACTACTTCTTAACATGGAAACGTTTGCCCCTCCTTCATGATCAAAAATCCCAGCAGCAAAAACTGACCATGAAAAGGCAGCGTGAATACATTACCGCCCTCACCTTGATTTTTATAGAGAATTATCAGGTACTGCTGCGATACGTGCCTGGAACGGGAGGAACTTACGAATGAACAAAGCGATAATTGTAGAGGTTAATAACCGTCACCTCATTGTGCTGGCAGAAGGCGGAGAATTTAAAAAAATTAAGAACACAAACTCAAACCATCAAGTTGGACAAGAAATCATACTGCCAACTAAAAATATGAATCTTGGTTCTATTATGTCTGTGATGTTTAATTGGAAAACAGGTACAGCAGCTGCACTTGCTATTATTCTATTATTCTTCCAAGTGCTATCTCCTATTACTGGCCAAGGTGCATATGCTTATGTGGGAATGGATATGGATCCTAGCCTTGAATTAAAAATTAACGAAAAGATGCAGGTGCTAAACATCGTTTCATTTAATGAAGAGGGTAAAAATGTTTTAAATCATTTAGAAGATTGGAAGAAAAAAAATATTTCAATCGTTACAAATGATATCTTTGAAATCAGCAAAAAACTTGGATACTTGCAGACTGATGATGAAGTACTCATTACTACAACTCTTTCTGAAGAAGTCCCTGAGAATAAAGAACAAGAGCTAAAAGAACGTGTTAATGAAGTGATGAATAAGACTGCAAAAGAAAAATCTGTTGAGATGACAACCATCGTCATCAGTTCTAAAGAGCGTGAAAAAGCAAAGGAAATGAAAATATCTCCCGGACAATATGCTATTTATACTGCTGCTAAAAAATCGGGAATCCATATTACAGCCAAAGAAGTTTCGGGTAAAACGATAGAAGAAATATCTGAAAAAGTCGGACCAATCAAAGAGTTGCTGGATCAAAACAAAGAAACAGCTTCAACGGATGAGAAAAAAACAAATCATGTTTATGAACCTCCTCTTCCGGTATTAGATCAAAAAGAAGGCAAGGAATCTGAATCTGATGAAGGTCAAGGAAACAGCATACAGATTTCTCCTGATCCACACCAAACTGAAAAACAACCAGCAAAACCTGCACTTGCTTTTGTAGAACCGAGAATGGAAAATAAGAGTTCTTCAGTATCAAGTAAAGCTGAAAAAGATAACGATAAAGATAAAGAAAAGAAAATGGTTAAAGAAAAAGAAAAGCCAAAAGCATTATCAACAGTAAAATCTCCGGATAAAGAGATAGAGATAAAGCTTCCGGATAAAAAAGCTGAAACGGCTGCTCAGCCTGCTAAACCAAAAGAAGAAGAACCAAAGGCTGAACTTCCTAGTGATGAACCCAAAAAAGAGGAACCGAAAACTGAAGCTCCTAAAACGACTGAAGCTCCTGCTAACACACCAAAGACAGAAACAGAACAAAAGCCTAAACAGGAAGAACCCGTCGATCCAACAGATAAGGATAACTCGATTATCATTGAAATTATTCTAGATGGCACAATAATATCTGTACACATTAATGCTGATCCGAATGTGATTAATGAAGACTTATCAAAAAAAGCTTTAGCACTTATCAATCAAAATTTATTAAAAAGTTACGAAACTGCGTCATCAAGTGATACAGAAGCAACACAGGATGCCGCCAATGATTTTTCTTCAACTGAAGAAAAGTGTTCTGAAGAAAACAGTGTGAATGAGCTCCAATCGCAGCCTGCTGATCTGCAAGCCTCGTAAACTCCGGAAATTTCCGGAGTTTTTTTAATTAGGATCACTCCGTATAAGCATCTATCTTTTATGGCAATAGTGCTAATAGGAGGAGAATGCACATGCGCGGTATATATCACAAATACTTACGTCTACCAATGCTGATTCGAGTTGGTCTGATTCTTTTCATTATTCTTATAACAAGTGCATTGTTAGCGCATTTCTATGAGAGAAAAACTTTTCCTACTATTTTTGAAGGTTTCTATTGGGCTGTCATTACAGCCGGTACAGTTGGTTTTGGCGACATCGCTCCTAAAACACATGCTGTCCGAATACTCGCGATTTTTCTTGTCTTTTTAGGAGGTGCATTTTTAGCTTATTTAACGGCACATTTTGCATCTGCAGTCGTAAAAAATGAAAATCGTTTTTTTGAGGGGAAAAATATGTATAAAAATGAAGATCATATTATCATTGTCGGCTGGAATGAACGTTCTCGCAACACATTAAAATCCTTATTAAATGAAATGACCGCCTATCACTTAGTTTTAATTGATCATTCTTTAAAAGAAAACCCATTGTACCAGAACGGCCTCCATTATATTCAAGGAAAGCCTTATGAAGATCAAACGTTGATAAATGCAAATATTGAGAAAGCAAAACTTGTTTTAATTACAGCGGATTCTAATCTAACAGAACAGGATGCAGACATGAATACGATTCTTTCTGTTTTGACAGCACGCGGCCTCAATGAGAATGTTCTAATTCATGCAGAAATTCTTACTAAGGAGCAAACCATCAATGCCAAAAGAGCTGGTGCCGATTTTATCATTCATACTTCTAATCTGGCTTCTATTGAAATGGTAAAACACTTAAAATCCAAATATCCCCTCACCAAAAATGGAGGATGACCCAAAAGATGTTTTATTAATCGTTTGGGTCTTTTTCTTTCAAAGGCTGTTTTCGTATTCATTGTTGCTATTGAATGAGGTTAATCTCCATTGCAGGACTCGCTTTCCGCAGGGTGTGCGGTGAGCCCAATCGTCACTATGTGACATTGATTAGTCTCACCTGTCCCACTCATCCTGCAGGAGTCTCGCCTTCCTCTCCAATTAACTGTTCAATGAAGAGTTCTTCAAAAATCTCTGAGTAGCAAAAATCTTTTAGATAAGAACCTTTATCAAAGGCTGTTTTCGTATTCATTGTTGTTTTTTAAGTTTAAGTAGTTGATTTCCGTCCCAGGGTGCTCGCTTTCCGCGGGGCAGGCGGTGAGCCACATTCTTACGTTTCACGTATAAGTGTCTCACCTGCCCGCCTGTCCCGCAGGAGTCTCGCCCCTTCCCCTTCAATCAACTTTACAATGAAGAACTTCAAAATCTCTTTGTAGCAACAATCTTTTAAAAAAGAGCCTAAAAAGACTGTTTTCGTATTCATAGTTGCTTTGAATGTAGTTTATTTTCGTTCCAGGCTGCTCGCTTTCCGCTGGGCAGGATTCTCGCGCCTTACACTCCAATCAACTTGCCATCGGAGTCAAATTACAAAATGCCTCAGAAGCAATAATCTCTAGAAAAGTGTCACTAGAAAAGTGACTTATCAAAAAATAGATAATGCGCACAAAAAAAACGACTCAAAAGTGATGATTTCACTTTTGTGCCGCATGCATGCTTTTCTTATTTCATTAGTTCTGCTTCGACTTTTTGAACGATCTCTTTGGCAATGTCGATCCATTTTTTATCGATTGATGCATCAGGGTCCTGTGGTTCTGAAAATTGGTTGAAACTTCCCGAAACACTTCCTGCTCCAACATTGTCATCAAGCCCTATTTGATATTTATGAGCTAATAAAAAGGGTTCTCCAATTTGAATGACCGTATTTCTTTTGTCCAGTTCTCCTTCAACTGCTTTAAATGGAATCCGCAAAAAGGTATATCCGACTTCATCGTCTAATTTATAATCAAAATAGCCATGATCATAATCCCAATTGCCTCCGTAAGAAAAGCCTAAGCTTTTTAATGCGTCTTCTGCTTCATTCAAAGCTATGTATTCATTTTCTATCTTACTTTTAATCGGCTTCATGTTCGGCCTCCTTTAACATTCCTATTGATTAGCCTAACCATTTTGCCGATTTTTATTTTGAGCGCTTTTATATGATGCAACACGCGCTTGATGGATGACAATAAAGCAACAGAGTACGAAATGACCATTTTCAACTAAAAAAGCCTGACCAATAATGATCAGGCTCCTACACTTCTATAAACGTTTTTCTAGTTCTTCTTTTTCTTTTTCAAATCCAGGTTTACCAAGAAGAGCAAACATATTCTTCTTATAAGCTTCTACTCCAGGCTGATCAAACGGGTTAACTCCCAATAAGTAACCGCTGATCGCACATGCTTTTTCAAAGAAATACACCATATATCCAAAATGATAAGCATTCATTTCTGGAATGGATACGATAAGATTTGGCACTCCGCCGTCAGAATGAGCAAGCAGTGTACCTTGAAACGCTTTTTTGTTTACAAAATCCATTGTTTCCCCGGCAAGAAAATTCAACTTATCAAGGTTCTTATCGTCTTCTTCAATTGTTATTTCTTCACGAGCTTGATCTACATACAATACCGTTTCAAAAAGATCGCGGCGTCCTTCTTGAACATATTGTCCCATAGAATGAAGATCTGTTGTAAAGTCAACAGAAGCAGGATAAATTCCTTTATAGTCTTTCCCTTCACTCTCACCATAAAGCTGTTTCCACCACTCGGATACATAGTGAAGTCCAGGTTCGTAGTTTACCATTAACTCAATCGTTTTTCCTTTATTGTAAAGGGCATTACGAACGGCTGCATATTGATAAGCACCATTTTCAGCAAGATTAGGATTGTTGAAGTCATGTGCAGCATCTTTCGCACCATTCATCATGTCTTCGATGTTTACACCGCTTACTGCGATTGGCAATAGTCCTACTGCAGTAAGAACCGAATAACGTCCACCTACATCATCAGGAATGATAAATGATTCGTATCCTTCTTCGTTTGCTAATGTTTTAAGAGCACCTTGTGCTTTATCCGTTGTCGCATAAATACGTTTGCGTGCTTCTTCTTTTCCATACTTTTCTTCTAAAAACTTTCTGAAGATACGAAAAGCAATCGCAGGCTCTGTAGTTGTCCCTGATTTCGAAATAACATTGACGGAAACATCTCTGTCTTTCAACACATCGAAAAGTTCTTTCACATATGTAGAAGAAATGTTTTGTCCAGCAAAGAAAACTTGTGGCGTTTTACGATCTTCTTTCGATAACAAATTGTAAAAAGAATGATTCAGCATTTCAATCGCAGCGCGAGCTCCCAAATATGAACCACCGATTCCAACGACGATAAGTACATCTGAATCGCTTTTAATTTTTTCAGCACTTTTCATAATTCGGCTGAATTCTTCTCGATCATAGTTTTCAGGAAGATCTACCCATCCTAAAAAGTCGTTGCCTGCACCGGTTTTATTATGAATGGCGTTATGTGCAGCGTTCACAGCATCTGTAAAATAATCCACTTCATGCTGCCCAATAAAAGAAAGCGCTTTGCTATAATCAAAACTCAGCTTCTTTGTCATATGTAAGCCTCCTAAAAAATCCTTTATTCTTTCACTTTATACAAAGCATTCGTTCAAATCAAGAAAGCCTGTCTTTGTAAACGGTTTCTTAATAATATACGGAATATTCTTAATTCCGAATGACAATGTAAAAAAGAAGGGTATTACCCCTTCTTTATAATGACATCTTTAATATTTTTAATACATCGTCTTTATTTTGTTTGTTGAAGTTTCCGAATTCTCCTCTAGCCATCGCTTTATCCGCGATAACATCTAGCTTGGAATCATCGATTTTGTAATTTGCTAATTTATTAGGCGCACCAAGTGAAGTCCAGAACGATGATAAACGATCGATTCCTTCGAGTGCCACTTCTTTATCTAATTTACCTTCTGTCTCTACGCCGAATACACGGGTTGCCAGCTGCTTAAATCGGGCAACGTTCGTGTCTACATTATGACGCATCCAATTCGGGAATAGAATTGCCAATCCGCCTGCATGAGGGATATCATAAACAGCAGAAACTGCATGTTCAATATTATGGCTTCCCCAATCGCCGCGTACTCCCATTTGAAGTGTTCCGTTTAATGCCATCGTTCCATTGTAGAGAATCGTTTCACGAAGATCATAATTTTCAAGATCTTCTATAAGTTTTGGCGCTGTTTCCATAACAGTTAACAAAATGGACTCAGCAAAACGATCTTGTAATGGTGTATTTTCAGCATTATGAAAGTATTGCTCTAAAACGTGTGACATCATATCAACGATTCCATAGATGGTTTGATCTTTAGGAACGGTAAAGGTATAAGAGGGATCTAGAATGGAGAACTTCGGAAAAACAAGAGGGCTTCCCCATCCATATTTTTCTTGTGTTTCCCAGTTTGTAATAACTGAGCCTGAGTTCATTTCTGAACCAGTTGCAGCAAGGGTTAAAACTGTTCCAAAAGGCAGTGCTTCTTTAGGAGTTGCTTTTAAGGTGATAATATCCCATACATCACCATCATATTTGGCACCAGCTGCGATTGCTTTTGTACAATCAATTACACTTCCACCGCCAACAGCAAGCAAACATTCAATGCCTTTTTCTTTACAGATTTCAACACCCTTTTTGACAGTTGATAATCTTGGGTTTGGCTCGACGCCTGAAAGTTCACTTACTTCTGCTCCCATGTTTTTAAGTTCATTTACAACTTCATCGTACAAGCCGCTTCTTTTTATGCTGCCTCCGCCATATACAAGTAAAACTTTTTTGCCATAAACACCCAGTTCATCCTTTAATGAGGGAAGCTGATCTTTTCCAAAAACCAATCGAGTTGGATTGTAATATATATACGAATTCATTGCAATCTCTCCTTTTTCTTTCATGTAATCCGTATTATGTGGGACATCGTTCATGAAGTAAAGTAATTAGCTTACCCCAACTTTTAGCTTTTGTTTTTCTAACTTTTTTCATGCTAGGAATAGGTAAATGCATAATGTTAACGTGATTTGACATGCTAATAATGCATAGTTTATTTGCAAAAAAAGGAGGATAAAAACATGAGCGGTTTACAGCGATTCACTTTAGCACTTGTAATTATTGGTGCGATTAACTGGGGTCTGATTGGTTTTTTTCAGTTTGATTTAGTAGCAGCAATCTTCGGAGGACAAAACAGTATTTTAGCAAGAATTGTATACGGATTAGTGGGGATTTCTGGATTGTATTGTTTAACACTTTTATTTAAGCCTTCTGAAGAACTTAACCGTGAAGGATATGCGGAACCCGATCAAGCATAATAAAGGAAATCAATCATATCTAAAAGCAGCAAAATAAAAAAACCTCTCCAACGAGAGGTTTTTCTTACTTTTTAAGACGCTTGTTAAGTTGAGCTTGACGATCTGAAGACTCTTTTAACCATTCTTTTAACTTCGTTTCAAGCGTGTTGAAACCTTTGTTAGCGTCTTGTGTATTGTTGTTGCTTTTCTTGTTGTTGTTGAATCCGCCAGCAGGACGACGCTCTTTTTTAGGTGCCGGTGCCGGAGCTTCCTGTGTTTGACGGATTGAAAGTGAAATTTTCTTGCTGTCTTCGTCAATAGATAGTACTTTTACTGACACAACATCCCCTACACTTAGTGTGTCGTTAATATCTTTAACGAAACCATGAGAAACTTCAGAAATATGCACAAGACCTTGCACATTATCATCTAATGCAACAAACGCGCCAAAAGGCTTAATGCCTGTAACTTTTCCTTCAACAATGCTACCAACTTCAAAATTCATGAAAACACTCCTAACTATTTTTTAACCTGTTTAGTATAACATAACTAGAGAACATTGCAAAACTTAATAAAGGAGTGTTTAAAGGCTTGTAACTGTCATTTCTTTCTCACTTTTTGCATGCTGGATAGACTCTTTGCCGAATTCATAAACATTCTCAATATTTACTTGATGCCAGAGCATAAACATAAGAACCGTCCAGATTTTTCTGCTATAGTCCCCTTTGCCGTCTTTATGAGCATCTAACAGTTGGAGTACGACTTCTTTCTTTAAATATCGATCTGTATCACTTGTTAAAATTAATTGTTTCGCCCAGCTGTACATTTCGTTCTTCAGCCAATGACGGATTGGAACCGGGAAGCCTAACTTCTTACGATATAAAACAGATTCAGGCACGATTCCTTTCATCGCTTCTCTTAGCGCATATTTTGTTGTGCCATTCGTTACAGTCAGTTCTGGATGTAATTGCGATGCGACTTTAAATACTTCCTTATCAAGGAACGGAACCCTTAATTCCAAGGAATGGGCCATCGTCATCTTATCCGCTTTAACAAGAATGTCGCCTCTCATCCATGTATGCAAATCAATGTATTGCATCTTATGGACGTCATGAAAATCCTTAGCATTTTCATATAAAGGTTTTGTGATGTTCTTATAATTATAAGCCGAACGATATTCTTTCAGCAGTTTGCTTTTTTCGGCTTCAGAAAACATTTTTGCATTTCCGATGTAACGCTCTTCAATCGTCATGCTTCCTCGTTCTAAAAAACTTTTGCCCTTCATTCCTTCAGGAAGAACTCCTGCGATCGCTGCAAGACCTTTTGCAAGTCCCTTTGGCATCGCTGTTAGGTGACGCAATGAATTTGGCTCGTGATAAATATTATAGCCTCCAAACAGCTCATCAGCACCTTCGCCAGACAACACAACAGTCACATGCTTTGCGGCTTCTCTTGCAACAAAATATAACGGTACTGCAGCGGGATCTGCAACGGGGTCATCCATATGCCAAATAATCTTCGGAAGCTCCCTCATAAATTCATCAGGCTTCACAAGATAATGAATGTTTTCAACATTTAGTGCAGCCGCTGTCTGAACAGCAACGTCAATTTCACTGAAGCCCTCTCTTTCAAAACCAACTGTGAACGTTTTCAAAGCAGGATGAAGTTCACTTGCCAGGGCAACAATCGTACTTGAGTCGATACCGCCTGACAAGAATGCTCCAACGGGAACATCTGAACGCATATGCATTTTGACAGAATCACGCATCACAGATCGGATATCATCTTTCGCGGATTCAAGTGTCATTTTTTTCGGTTCAAAAGATGGCTTCCAATACGGTTTGATCTGCATCGGTCTTCCAGCTTTTTTTATAAAATAATGGCCTGGCTCTAATTTTTTAATATCCTTCGTCATTGTCATTGGCTCAGGAACAAACTGATACGTTAAATAATGATGAAGCGCCTCAGTGTCAACCTTCTGATCCTCTTTCACAAGCGTAATACTCTTTTTTTCGGAAGCACAGTACAGTGCATTTTCATCTTCTAAATAAAAGAAAGGCTTGATTCCAAATGGATCTCGGGCACCATAAAGCTCTTTTGTTTCTTTATCCCAGATTAAAAAACCGAACATACCGCGAAGCATTTTCATCGCTTCTTCCCGGCGGTCACTAAATAGAGCTAAAATGACTTCCGTATCAGAGTGTGTTTTGAATTCATACCCTTTTTCTTCTAGTTCTTTTCTTATTTCAACATAATTATATATTTCACCGTTAAAGATGATCCAATAACGGTCATCTTCATAGGATAATGGCTGTTTTCCGCTCTCTATATCTATAATACTTAAACGGCGAAACCCAAATCGAACATACTGGTCAACAAAATGACCACTATCATCAGGTCCGCGGTGGGTTATAATGTTCGTCATATTTATTAATTGTTCTGTTTCCTTTTGTTCAACCGACTCCGGAGTGTTTAACATATACCCGATAAAGCCACACATTTTCTATTTCCTCCCATAATACAGCTCAAAGTTCACTTTCATTCCAATCCGGTTCAACTATTAAATAGTTTTCCAATATATCTATTTAATTCCTTAATTTGAGAATGAACCTCTCTATTATAACGCTTTTTTTACAGACTTTACTATATTTTTGTAAAAAAAATGAAAAACAGAGAATCTGTACTATATTTGTCGAGGAAAGTAATATAAAAGTTTCATTAATTACATTTATAGCATGTTTTTCGGGTCTAATATTTTTTCAGCTTCTTCAGAAGTAAAGATACCTTTCTCCACTAAAATCTCTTTTAGCATCTTCCCCGTTTCAAAGCTTTCTTTTGCAATTGCTGCAGCTTTTTCGTAACCAATATGAGGATTCAGCGCCGTTACGAGTGATAAGCTTTGATCCAGCCATTTTGTGATATTTTCTTCATTAGCCTTAATCTCTTTTAAACATTTTTCTGTAAAAACTTTCATGCCGTTACTGATGATGGTGATCGATTGCAAAACATTGTAGCCGATCACAGGCATCATTGGGTTGATTTCCAGCTGGCTTCCGATTGCAGCGGTTGTTACACATGTGTCGTTTCCGATAACCTGTGAACAGATCATATATAAATTTTCAAGGATAACAGGATTAATCTTGCCCGGCATTATGGAAGACCCTGGCTGAACGGCTGGCAAGCTAATTTCAGCGAGCCCTGTTCGCGGTCCGCTGCTTAACAGCCGTAAATCACTTGATATTTTTATGAGATGAACGGCGAGTTCTTTTAGATGACCGCTGATTCGAATCGCAGCATTTGTGTTCTGCATAAAAGAATAGGTGTTTTCACTTTGTACATAGGGAAGATCTGTACGTTTTGCTAACTCTTGAATGGCAAGTTTTGCATAGTTTTCGTGAGCATTAATTCCTGTCCCAACGGCATTTCCGCCGAGACCCAGCTCGTAAAGTGACTTCTCAGCATGTTTTAATGATTTCTTAACGGATTGAACGGCTCCTTTATAGCCTTTAAATTCACTTCCTAACCGTATGGGTACTGCATCTTGCAGATGTGTTCTGCCGGCCTTCACAACAGAATGGAATTCCCCTTCTTTTTCATCTAATTGAGCGATCAGCTGGTCGATTGCCGGATATAAAACGTTATGTAATTGATCCGCAATGGAAAGCTGAATGGCAGTCGGTATCGTATCATTGGTGGATTGAGACATATTCACATCATCATTCGGATGAACGATTGAAAAATCTCCTTTTTCTCCACCCATTAATTCAGATGCACGAGAGGCGATTACTTCATTCATGTTCATATTTTGAGAGGTGCCTGCCCCTGCTTGATAGGCGTCCACAACGAATTGATCCAGCCACTTCCCTTCGATGATTTCCTCTGCCGCTTGAATGATGTTTTCTGCCTTTTTGGCATCTAATGCACCACATTGTTTGTTGGAAGAGGCTGCACTCGCCTTAATAATCGCTTGTGCTTTTACAAATGCAGGCGGTAACCGAAGTCCACTTATCGGAAAGTTCTCAACTGCTCTTTGCGTTTGGGCACCATAATAAACATCAACTGGCACTTGTACCTCACCTAATGTGTCTTTTGCTGTTCTAAATTTGTCCATTGTTTTCACTCCTTCTAATGAAAAGTCCATATTACTTGTATTCCCTTACACAAAATAGATGTAATCATTTTTTATATCTATAGAAAAAACCGCCTAGAATGACGGTTTTGATAGTAATGGTAATGGTAATACCTGAGCTGGCTCTTTTTTGATGAACCGATATTCGGTTTTAAATCCTGCTTTTTTTTGTTTTAAAAAGGTCTTACGTGAAATTGGACGGGGACTTGACCAGGAAAGGGAGTCAAGGTTTTTCCAATTATCATGTGTAATAATTTCGCTTTTATAATAATAACAGTTTCCGCTCGTGTATTCTTCGCAAATATAGCGGACTGTTTGTCGACTATGCATATCATCTCTCCATTTTTTCTTTCATTATCCCCGCAACACCATTCATTCATACAAGTTTCAACATTAAAAAAGGCTTGAAGACCCTACCTCCAAGCCCCTTTATTTAACCTCTTGTGGTCCACCACCACCAGCCACCAAATATTAGAATAAGAATGAACAAGATTATAAATACAGCCCAGATCCATCCGTAGCCATATCCTCCACCGTATCCTCCATAAGGATAACAGTACGGATAGTAATATGGAAATCCCATCCTGCTTACCTCCTTCATTTCTTTATGCGTTCTTTCTCCATATTAAAATATGTCCGAAGTATGTAAAAAGGAATAGAGACAAACGCACATTTATGTGGTGAAATGCTGAAACGGCTCATTAAAAAGCGACAAAGAAAACACAGTTTGCGTAATTTGCAAACTGATGTTGCACTTGTGCCCGTGGTGCCAGCACTTAACTCTTGCCTGAAGACATGCTCTTTATGTCACAAGGAAAGAGTTAAGTGACCTCGAGATTTTAGCCGTTGAAACTGGACAGTGAAAAGGTGAAACGGCTCGTAAATCCTAGTGAAACTGTTTCGCTCGTATTTTTCATATTTCGCTTGTATTTTTCGAATACCGCTCGTATTTTCCAAATTCCGCTCGTATTTCTCGTATTCCGCTCGTATTTTCCAAATTCCGTTTGTATTTACTTCCTAAAACGTACATTTTCTCAACAACATCGCCAGACAGGAAATAATTGCACATTGTATCTTACCTTTCATGGGGAAAAATAACCGATATGGATTTTTACGAGAACGGAGGGAGCTAATAAATGGCCGTAAATGAGCAGAATACATTTGTGCCCGGATTTAAAATTCAAGTCAGCGGTGTAACGATCTATTATGAATTTTACGAACATGAAAACCCAGATGCTAAAGTCGTTGTACTTGTACATGGCTTCTTATCTTCTACTATTAGCTTTCGAAAACTGCTGCCTTATTTAACAAAACATTATGTTGTCATTGCCTTGGATCTTCCGGGATTTGGTCAAAGTGAAAAATCGACAACCTTTATTTATCGCCTATGTAATTATGGTCAGCTGATCATTGATTTTTTAGACAAGCTTACTATTAAAGATGCGATTCTGATTGGCCATTCGATGGGTGGTCAAATTAGCATGCATGCCGCAAAAAAAGCACCCGCTCGAATAGGGAAACTCATACTTCTTGGCTGCTGTTCTTATGTAAAAAAAGCCAGCCACCCTTTAATCGTCTGCTCTTACCTTCCTTTGTTCACATGGGGAATGCGAAGCTGGATTCAAAAAAAAGACGTGAAGAAAAACTTGGCGGCTGTTTTGCACGATCCTTCCCTTGTCACCCAAGAACTGATTGACGGATATAAGAAGCCCATAAGTGAAGCTGCTTTTATTGATTCTCTCATTAGACTGCTTAGACATCGTGAAGGAGATATGACTTCACAAGAATTAAAGGAAATTAGTCAGCCCGTATTGATGATCTGGGGAAAAGAAGACAAAGTAATGCCCGTAAAAACGGGATATAGATTAAAGAAGGATCTTCCTAACGCAGAGCTGATTGTGTATGAAAAATGCGGACACCTTTTGATGGAAGAAAAACCGGATGAAATTTCAAATGAGATTATTCGTTTTATAGAGGCGGAAATGGAATGAGATTTTTTAATACAGGAAAGTCCATAAAGTCAAATCCACTAGCACAAGAAAATGAGAACAAAGCACTCGATCAAAATATTCTTTGGCAAGAAATTGGTATGTCTGATTGGATATCTGGATTTATTGAATCATTAATCGATCAAGAACGATTTAACAAAGAGGTTCTTTGCTTTATTCAAAAAAATCAATCCTTGAAGTGTAAAGAACTGTATGAACAGCTTCCGTTCAGCAACAAACATTATAAAAAAGACCCTGACAAACAAACGATTAATTCAATGGTTCTTCAAGGGTGTGTGGCGTTAAAAAAACGATCATCTAAGGAAATGATATTTGTTCATGTAGAAAAGGCACCGAATTTACGGCCCATTTCTGTACCTGAAGTGGAGTTTAGCGTAATTGGACCAAAAGAAGCATTCAATGAAAACTTAGAGACGAATTTGGTCTTAATTCAGAAGAGACTTCCCACGTCAGCACTCCAAATAGAATTTATAGAGATCGGGCAGCGAACAAAAACGAAAGTGGCCATTCTCTATCTAAAAGATATCGCGAACGAAACAAATGTAAAGACACTGAAAGAGAGATTAGCTGGAATTGACTACGATCATATTTTAGACAGCAGCTATCTTATTCAAATGATAGAAGATAATAAAATGTCCTTGTTCCCTCAACTGATCGATTCAGAACGTCCCGATCGAATCGCCGCATCATTAATTGAAGGGAAAGTTGCTTTTTTAACCCAAGGTTCTCCTCATGGTGTATATGGTCCTGTGTCCATCGTTGAATTTTTTGCCGCGTTTGATGATTATTTTGTAACTTGGCACATTTCATCTTTGTTTCGTATCATGCGTATGTTTGCCGTGCTGTTTTCTATTTTTGCAACACCTTTATACGTTTCTGTCATCACGTATCACCCTGAATTGATACCTGATGACCTTTTGTCTACTTTAACTACTTCACGAACTGATATCCCCTTTCCGCCTGTTCTAGAAGCTCTTTTTTTAGAATTAACGATTGAATTATTAAGGGAAGCTGGGGCAAGGCTGCCAACAAAAGTTGGGCAAACAATCGGTATCGTTGGAGGTATCGTGATCGGAACAGCTTCCGTTCAGGCTGGTCTCACGAGTAATGTTTTATTAATTATTGTAGCGCTATCTGCACTAGCATCCTTTACTACACCTGTTTACAGAATGAGCAATGCCATTCGTATCGTTCGATTTCCTATGATTATTCTTTCACAGTTCTGGGGACTTCTAAGTATGACGCTCGGATTAATGTTTATTATTACACATTTATTAGGACTAACTTCGTTAAACAGGCCTTATTTAGCTCCTATCTATCCGCCGAGACTTTCAGATTGGAAGGATTCATTCGTAAGGCTGCCCTTTTACGTTCAAAAAAATAGGCCAGATCAATTGAAAGTACAAGAAAAGAAGAAAATCAGCTGGTGGAAAAAGAGGGATATCGATGAATTTGAATAAAAGTAAATCTCCGCCCTTTGTTCATAAAAATGCAAGGATTGCTCATAAGCTTGTATATTTCCTCATCGTCGGTTCCCAGATCGGTGTTGGGGTTCTTGGTTTTGTCAGATATATCGCCAAGTATGTGAGGCAAGACAGCTGGATCATCGTGATTTTGGGCGGATTAAGCATACATATCATACTTTGGATGATGTTTAAAATATTAAACAAGCATGGCGGAGATCTCTTTAACATTCATCATCAATTTTTTGGCAAATGGCTTTCGCTCCCTTTGAGTTCCCTTTTTATTTTTTATTATCTAGTTACAGGGATTGTCATTTTGCGTACGTATATCGAAGCGGTTCAAAACTGGATGTTTCCGGGAATCCCCATTTGGACCCTATCCTTTTTCTTTGTGGCACTTACCTATTACATTGTTGGTAAAGGATTTAGAGTGGTGACTGGAATTGCTTATTTTTGTTTCGTCTTGACGATTTGGATGACCTTCACACACTATTTTCCAATTCGATACGGGCATTTTATTAATTTATTGCCAGTGTTGGATTTTGGATTGAAAGATTATTTTCAGGCATTTAAGGTGATGGTTCTTAGTTTTCTCGGGATTGAATATTTATTTGCCTATTATCCTTATTTGGAAAATCCTAAAAAAGCGCAAAAATGGGCTCATATTGGAGCAGCAACTACAACTGGTATTTATATGCTGACCACACTTTCTACCCTTATGTACTTTAGCCCAAAACAATTGCAAGGATTGACTTGGCCGACACTCCAAGAATGGAAAATCGTTACCCTCCCCATTCTAGAGCGATTTGAATACGTAGGAATTGCCTTTTTTGCAATCGTTGTTTTAATTAATCTTGCTATCGCGCTTTGGACGTCAAGCAGAGGTATTAACAGGATATTTGATATCAAACAAAGAATTGCCATTATCCCACTATCTATCCTTTTGTTTGCCACTCCGGTTTTTTTTACAACTCGTTTTAAAGTAGATGAACTTAATAATATCATCGGCAAATTTGGCTTTTATCTGTTATATGCGTACATTCCACTGCTCTTTATCATTAGTTTACTGAAAAAAGGAGAGAAAACATGAAGAAGTTCCTCTCTTTATTGGTGTGTTTGTTGTTAACAGCTTGTAATACAGAAAAGGAAGTATTAGACGATATTACGATGGTCCGCTCATTCGGATTTGATAAGTATCCAAAAAAAAATCATATTAATGGAACCATTATTTATCCCATCTATATTGATGAACAAACGTTTAAAATGAGAGATCTTTCGGCTGCTGGTGAAACCGCCAAAGAAGTAAGAGCAGAGCTTAACGAAATGGTTTCTAAACCACTATTTGTCGGAAAACTAAATACCGTATTATTCAGTCAGGAGATCGCTAAAGAGGGAATCATGGAGACGCTCGATATGCTGCAGCGTGACCCTGGGGTGGGAAGAGCCATCTACCTTGCTATCACAAAAGAAAGCACAAAAGAAATTTTGACAATAGACAATAACCTGGCAAACCATGATGGGAATTTTTATAGCAGCCTCATTAAACAAAACGAGAACTATTCAAATTTGCCTCATTTGAATTTCCATACTTTTTTATATGCCTATTTTTCTGATTGTATGGACCCCATACTTCCTTATTTGTCACATCGAAACAATTCAGTGAAAATTAAGGGATTAGCCCTCTTTAAGAAAGATAAAATGGTCGGTACACTTGGTGAGGAGGATCTGCTTGCTTTTAAAACCTTGTATCAAAATTTAAACGAAGGCAGCTATCAATTTTCTTCGCAAAAATACAAAGGAAACCTCGAAATTCTTAAAAGCAGAATTCATTATACGATTCTGGCAAAACCTCATCATCGAGTGATTTTAAACGTAAATGTAAAAGGAAGGCTTACAGAATATACAAAAGTGAATGCCGGAAAGCCAAATGTAATCAAAGGAATTGAAAGAAATATCGAAAAGGAATTAAATAGAGAAGGCTATAAGCTTATCGGTAAATTCCAAAAACTAAATATCGATCCGATTGGGATCGGGGAACATGTTCGGTCCAGAACGCGGGCGTTTGATCATAAGGGCTGGAATAAAAATTATTCTGGTTTAGACATAAAGGTAAAGTATCAAGTCAAAATTACAGAGTCAGGTATTTCTCAATAAAAAATGAAAAAGCCGTGATTATTCACGGCTCTTTGTCATTTGCTGCCACACTGTCCCTGCTGCTTCTTCACCGCTTTGAATACGTTCTAAAGCAATTTTGATTTGCAGAGAAACTTCAAACTCCGGGTCATCTTGAGCTGCTTTTAATGCGGGTACTGCCGTTTCATCTCCAACTTCGAAAAGAAAACGAGCAGCGCGCCAGCGGACAAGTTTATTTTTATCGGAAAGTGCATCACACATGACAGGAATGGCTTTTGGGTTACCGATATCCGAGAGCGCATCTCCTGCTGTTCTTCTAACTGACACATTTTTATCTGACAGAGCTAAGTAAAGAAGCGGAAGTACTGCTTCGTCTTCGATCATCCCTAAATAAACGACCGCAAGTCTTCTGATAGAAGGCTTTTCGTCTTTTAATGCTTGTTTCAACACCATAACATCATCTAATGTCGGGTTCATACGCTCTAATGCGGCATAGCGTGTTTGCCAATCACTGTCCCGCATTTTTTCTGCGACTTCTGTTGTCGAAACTTCCTCTTCTTCCATCGTTTGATTTTTATTAAAAGCTTGTTCGACTAAATGATCCAATCTTTCTTGCGGATAAACAGCATCTAGTTCTTCTGCTACTTCATTCCCGACTTGTTCGAACGTTCCATATCGAACACCTTGTTCTTCCCATTGCCGCTCCATCACTAGATTATCAGAAGCTTCTTGGGCTTTTAACGCTGCTTTCGTAAACCTTTCAGGCAAACCTACTCGTTTTTCTTCTTTTTCTGTTTTTAATTTAATTTGCATTGGCAGTCCTCTGAACATTTGGATAAGCACCATGATCTCGGTGATTTCTTCCTCTTTTTCAGAGACTTGATTTATTTCTGTTTGTTCTTCTTCCTGGCCGAACACTTTTCTGACCCCGGCTAAAACATCTTCCCACTTCGATCTCGGGTTTCGATCCAGCGCAATAAAGTCAGCAACATGATAGATGCTTTTTACACCTTCTACATTTAAAATTTCACGAATAAACTCAGGAGCACCTTTTGAATTTTCCTTTGTATAATTATAGCGTTCAGTTCCTGGCAGCGTTTCGTCCAGATTAATTTTCATTGAATTGGGGCTTGGCGTCGGTTCAATTCCTGTAATTTTCATTTACCTTCACTCCTTTACAATGTATTGGCTTATATGAATCGTCTCTAAATAGGCAATAATTTGTTCTTTTTCTTTATCCGTAAACTTGTACTCACAATCTACGCCTTCGTCATGAGCAATGATTTCCTGCATTTCTCCATCTTTATCGAATACGATGAGAGCACTAGGCTCATTAAGTCCTTCTGGGAGGATCTCGATATTTGAAATACTAAAAGATAGATAAACGTTAAACCATGGCCCAACTTGTGCTACATCGTAATGATGAAACTCCAGATGGCCTTCAAAATAATTCATAAACCCATATTGATACATAGTTTTCCTCCAAAAAACTTCATATACCCTATTATAAGGAACGTTTATGAAAATCTCAAAAAAGCCGTTTTATTTGGATGGTTTAAGATGAGGCAGTCTGGTCGAATTTTGGCGGTTCGTGGTTTTATCAAAAATAAGTGTGGGATTATCGTCAAAAATCCTCGTATTCCTGAATAAAAGTCTGTGAATAGCAGAAGAAACTCTGGGAATCTTCACAAAAAATGTGGGATTGGGTTATTTTATCAAAAGCCTCTTTTCTAAAAGATTGTTGCTTCTGGGGCATTTTTGTAATTTGACTTCAATGACAGGTTGATTGGAGTGCAAGGTGTGAGACTCCTGCGGGACAGGCGGGCAGTCCGAAAAGCGGAAGCGGTTTGGTCAGCCCCGACAAGTAAAAGGGGAATGGGCTAAGAAGGCGCTTTTTGCCTTCAGGACCATTAAACTTTTGACCTCGAGGGGCTAACCGCTGCTGCTAGACAAGTGAGACACTTATACGTGAAACGTACGAATGTGGCTCACCGTCTGCCCCGCGGAAAGCGAGCAACCTGGAACGGAAATCAACTACTTTCAAAAGCAACAATGAATACGGAAACAGCCTATTAAAAAAACCTTCCTGTCTAGCAGAAAGACAGGAAGGCAACCCATGAATTCTAGCGTAATTCTCTTAAAATGGCACGTACGGGGCTCCCATCTCCTTCTTTTAATGGTAAAGGGAGCGCGATAAGTTCGTATTCACCTTCAGCTACATAATCAAGAACCAATCCTTCTAAAATATGAATGTGATGCTCATACAGCGTGTGATGCGCAGCTAGTTCTTTACTATCCAATTGATCTACAGACGGCATATCTACGCCAATCAGCTCAACACCGCGGTTCTTTAAAAAAGGCACAATTTCAGGCAAGACGGGCACTATTTTTTCTGGAAACTGGGATCGGTCTCCCCAGCAGTTCGTTTTGAAAAGAACACGCTTTGTACCCATTTTAACTTTTTCTTTTATGCTGTTTAACGTGATTTCTTGTTCACCTGAAACATCGATCACAGTTGCAGGACCTGTATACAGCTCAATTGGCAAGTCATATACCTTTTTTCCTTCATCGTCAAAATGAAATGGTGCGTCAATATGGGTGCCGGTATGGGCACTCATTTCAAGTTTTCCTACATTTACGGATCCGGATTGTTCTTTCGTCCATGCCAAGTCGAACGAATAAGGTGTATCTCCCGGCCAGCCGGGGACACCATTATAGAGCGGCATAGATATATCAATGAGTTTCATTTTCTCCACCCCTTACGCGATCACTTCTCTTTTATTTTCGTATTTTTCGTATTCTTTGTCTTTCATGATCTTACTCAGGATTTGAACAGCATCATATACATCTGTATAGGAATTATATAGAGCAACAGGTGCTAACCGGATGATATTCGGAGAGCGAAAATCCGGTACAATCCCATTATCTTTGAGTGCTTTGCAAATACGTGCAGCGTCATTGTGCATCAAAGCGATATGACCGCCACGTCTCTTGTCATCAAGAGGATTGACGACTTGAAATACATCTTTCATTTCTTGATTGATCAAATCCATCAACAAGCGCGTAAGACTTAATGATTTAGTGCGGACTTTTTCAATCGTTGCTTCTTCAAAAATGGCAAGTGATCCGATTAACGGAGCAGTGCTTAGCATATGCGGCGTACCAATTTGGAATCCTCCTGCAGACTGTTCTCCGTCAAACGTATGATCCATATCAAACTGACTCTCTTTATTGCTTCCGAACCATCCAGAAAGTCCTGCTGTTTTAGAAAAATGATTTTGATTCACATAAAGACCGCCGACTCCGCCTGGACCAGCATTCACATATTTGTAATTGCACCAAAATGCAAAATCCACTCCCCATTTACTTAGCTCATGTGGAAGCGCGCCAATAGAATGACATAGATCGAAGCCAATGGGAATATTTCGTTTATGCGCTTCTTGTGTTAACCGCTCTATATTTAAAAGCTGTCCGCTCCGATAAAGAACAGAAGGCAGTAAAATCAAAGCAACATCCTCTGTCATAGCTGCGATAATATCGTCTTCTTCTAATGTCAGTCCATTTTGGCTCCTTACTTGAATAAGCTCAGTTTCCGGATTCAATCCTTTTAATTTAAGCTGGCTTTGCAGGGCATAAATATCTGAAGGAAAAGTGAGTTCATCTGCTAGAATCTTTGTTTTTCCTGGCTTCGGTTCAAAAAAAGTAGCAACGAGCTGATGCAAGTTTACCGTTGTTGAGCCCGTTACGATCACTTCGTTTGGTTTCGCTCCAACAAGTACTGCCAGCTTTTCCGCAAGCTGTTCACTCAGTGTGAACCAAGGATATTTCCCGCCCATCCAGCCATCGATTCCTTGTTCCTTCCAATCATTCAAGACATCCAACACCGATTGCTCTGCCCTTTTCGAAAGCAGACCGAGCGAATTTCCGTCTAAGTATATGGAATTAGTTTTCAGATGAAATTCTTCTTTAAAAGAAGCTAGCGGGTCATTTTGGTCTAAAAGACTTACCGTTTCTCGTGTAATTTCGATCATTTTCATCATCCTCCGAGCCTATTGTCTTGTAATCGTTTTCAAAACCGTGTAATTTGTCGTATACTTACCCTAGCTTTTTCCATTATGATAGGAATAAGGGGGTGTTAGCCAGTGAAACGCCTATGGTGGTTAACCGGCATTGTTTTTGTTTTCATATTTACATTCGCACTTTTATATTTGTATCATAACTCAGATAAACAAACGGTTGAAGAAAAAACGGAAAGCATACAAGAAAATAAAGAAATTAAACAGATTGCATCACCAAAACCAGCCGCAGAAAAACCGGTGCCTGTTGAAAAAACAACAAGCCTTACGCTTGCTGCAGTTGGAGATATTTTAATTCATGACACAGTTTACAATAAAGCAAGACAATCAACGGGAAGGTATGATTTTGATCCTAATTTTGTTCCAGTGAAATCCTATCTCTCACAGCCAGATATTACGATGGCTAATCAGGAAACGATGATCGGAGGGACAGAGTTAGGACTGTCATCTTATCCATCATTCAACTCTCCGCATGAGGTTGGAAACGCTTTAAAAGATAACGGGATCGATTTAGTTACTTTAGCTAACAACCACACCTTGGACCGGGGAGAAAAGGTCATTTTAAGTGCATTAAATTATTGGAACGAAATTGGCATTATGTATACAGGAGCCTTTGCTTCAGATGAAGATCGTGCAAATATCCGATTTATGAAAAAGAATGATATTACAGTTTCATTTTTAAGCTACACATATGGGACCAATGGAATACCAATACCAACCGGTAAAGAACATCTTGTCAATTTGATTGATAAAGAAAGAATCCAAAAAGAGGTTAGCGAGGCTAAAAAGATTTCAGATATCGCTGTCGTTTCGCTCCATTTCGGCAATGAATACGAAAGAATGCCGAACGATTTTCAAAAGGAAATCGTAAAAGCGGTAACAGAAGCTGGCGGTGACATCATCATCGGCCACCATCCACATGTTCTTCAGCCTGTGAAATGGGAAACTGCCAGTGATGGTTCAAAAACGTTTGTTATCTATTCGCTTGGCAATTTTCTATCAGGACAGCGCCGGGATTATAAAGATATCGGTGGAATGGTTCAGCTTACGATCACTAAGCATGTAAAAGGGGAAGAAACCACCTTTAATTTAGGTGATCCGAAATTTCTTCCCACTTATGTGGACCCATCGTTTGTCATTCATCCAATGAAAGACCTGCCAAATATGAAGAGCAAGTATGAAGAAATCAAAGCTCACATGAATCAATGGGTACCTGAGCTGAATTTTTTTGAATAAACGAAGAGCTGACACCCTTATGCCTTTTGCATAGGGAGCCAGCTCTTTTTTAAATTGGCGCGCGTATTTTTTGTATGGCGCGCGTATTTTTTGTATGGCGCGCGTATTTTTTGTATGGCGCGCGTATTTTTTGTATGGCGCGCGTATTTT
>NZ_JAVDWA010000007.1:0-175281 GCF_031457135.1 Fictibacillus barbaricus
GACACGTGGAGCTGACAGATACTAATCGGTCGAGGGCTTATCCTTAAATCAGCATAACGTTTGGAAACGTCGTATCTAGTTTTGAGAGAACATACTCTCAATTTAATAAATCATGGTTTACGTCATGATAGGTTCAGTGATGATGGCGAAGAGGTCACACCCGTTCCCATACCGAACACGGAAGTTAAGCTCTTCAGCGCCGATGGTAGTTGGGGGTCTCCCCCTGTTAGAGTAGGACGTCGCTGAGCAAAGAAGGTGGAACGAACATTATGTTCGTTCCATCTTTTTTTATATCTAAATTTATATTCTATTAACAACAATGTAGAAGATGGCCGTAGCCATCTTCTTTTCATTTTTAAAAGTAGCTAATTTTATTAAAAAATTGGCTTTTATCTAAGGCTGTTTTCTAAAAGATTGTTGCTTCTCGGGTATTTTTTTAATTGACTCCAATGATAGGTTGATTGGAGTGGAAGGTGTGAGACTCCTGCGGGACAGGCGGGCAGGTGAGACACTTATACGTGAAACGTACGAATGTGGCTCGCCGCCTGCCCCGCGGAAAGCGAGCTCCTAGAACAGAGATCAACTACTTTTAAAAACATCCCAGAGTAGCAGATTGTCTGTCCGTTTTACGTGCACATATTCCCGATATGTCCACGCATGGGGTCAGACCCCATGCGGGTCGGTTCCAACATTTTTACATCATTTCTCCAGTTTCCAACTTGTCCAAATAGTGTTATTCTTAACGGAGTATTTTTCACCTAGGAGGCCTTCAGCATGTTGGATAATGCATTCGTTATGGTTGGTATTATTCTATTGATTAATGTAGTGTACGTTTCGTTTTTTACGATCCGAATGATTTTAACGCTTAAAGGACAGCGGTACCTGGCAGCTTTTATTAGTGTGTTCGAAGTGATTATCTATGTTGTAGGACTTGGTCTTGTACTGGATAACTTAAACCAGATTCAGAACTTGCTTGCTTATGCGATTGGATATGGCGTCGGTGTTATTGTCGGTATGAAAATTGAAGAAAAGCTGGCACTTGGTTATACTACCGTTAACGTGATTACGACAGATTTGCAAGGCGGACTGCCGAACGAACTGCGTAATAAAGGATATGGGGTTACAAATTGGCTGGCAGAAGGTCGTGAAGGTCAGCGTCTTATGATGGAAATTTTAACATCCCGAAAATCGGAAATGAACCTATATAATACAGTTAAAGATTTAGATCCAAAAGCGTTTATTATTTCGCATGAACCAAAGGCGTTCCATGGCGGATTTTGGGTCAAGGGTATCAGGAGGTAACAGATGGAGAAGAAACCATCTAAGAAAAAGTTTACGGTTGAAGCCGGTGAATCGATCTCTAATTGTTTAGACCGGATGGCGGCAGAAGGTTATACACCCGTCAGAAGAATGGAAGAGCCTGTTTTCCATGAAGTGAAGCGGAACGGCAGAATGGAACCGGAAGTGAAAGAACAGCGTATCGTTTTTGAAGGAAAACAAATCGATAAACAGTAAAACACGAACATTAAAACTTTATAAGAACTTAATGTTCGATTTTCGTTGACAAACGATACTATACATTTTACAATGAAGTCAGAAGAATAAAGCCCTCATATAATTTCGGGGATATGGCCCGTAAGTCTCTACCTGATGACCGTGTATTTCATCAGACTATGAGGGAAAGCATCTTTCTGTTATTTTTTATTGGATACGTATGTCCAGTTGGTTGCTTTCTCTCATAGATGGGAGAAGCATACAAACTGGACTTTTTTATTTTTTCTGACAATAAGGAGGCTGCCATGGCTAAAGTAGGCGTGATCATGGGAAGTGTTTCAGATTGGGAAACAATGAAAGAAGCGTGCGATATTTTAGAAGAACTAGATGTAGCATATGAGAAAAAAGTCGTTTCAGCACACCGTACACCAGATCTTATGTTTCAGTATGCGGAAGAGGCGGAACAAAAAGGTATAGAGGTTATTATTGCTGGAGCTGGCGGTGCTGCGCATCTGCCGGGAATGGTTGCAGCGAAGACACTTGTTCCTGTAATCGGCGTACCTGTACAATCAAAAGCACTTAATGGCATGGATTCTCTTTTATCCATCGTACAGATGCCAAAAGGGGTGCCGGTAGCGACAGTTGCCATCGGAAAAGCAGGTGCCGCAAACGCAGGACTCTTAGCGGCTCAAATGGTAGCCGTTCATGATGAAGGAGTTAAACTGCGATTAAAAAAACGCCGGGCAAACGCTCAAAAAATGGCGATTGAAAGTAGTGATCAGCTTGTATAAAACAATCCAACCACAACAGACAATCGGGATATTAGGCGGAGGGCAGCTTGGCCGCATGATGGCATTGAGTGCAAGAGAGATGGGACTCAGAGTAGTCGTATTGGAACCTGGTGAAGACTCACCATGCGGGCAGGTAGCAGATCAGCAAATCATCGCGGGTTATGAAGATAAAGAAGGAATCAGGAAGCTGGCTGAATTAAGTGATGTTGTCACGTATGAGTTTGAGAACATAGATGCAGAAAGCGCCGAGTGGCTGCAAGAGAAAGCAAACTTGCCGCAGGGAAGCCGCTTGCTTGCCGTCACACAGCATCGTCTTCGGGAAAAAGAAACACTCGTTAAAGCTGGCGTTCCGGTAGCACCTTTTCAGCCGGTTTCAGATATTGATTCATTAAATGATGCGATAACACAGCTTGGCTATCCTTCAGTACTGAAAACGTGCCGAGGAGGATATGACGGCAAAGGTCAGTTCGTCATCAGACAGGAAAGTGACCTGAAAATAGCTGCTGAGCTTTTAAATAAAGAGACAGATTGTGTATTAGAAGCATGGCTGGAGTTCGATAAAGAGATATCGGTCATTTTAACAAGAAGTGTGAGCGGAGAGGTTAAATCGTTCCCGATAGCAGAGAATATTCATAAAGACAACATTCTGCATCAGACAATCGCGCCAGCACGTATTTCTAATGAGACTGCCGAACAATCGAAGAAATTAGCGGGGTCAATCGCAACGGAACTGAAGCTTGTCGGTACGCTTGCTGTAGAGATGTTCGTCGCAAAAAACGGCGAGATTTTTGTAAACGAGTTGGCACCAAGACCGCATAACTCAGGTCATTATACGATTGAGGCGTGTGAAACATCTCAGTTCGATCAGCATGTACGCGCGGTATGCAACTGGCCGCTCGGCAATACAGAACTAATAAAACCGGCCGTGATGATCAACATTTTAGGTGAACATCATGAGACCGTGTTAAATGAGATAGGGAAATTAGGAGAAGCGAAACTGCACCTGTACGGAAAAAAGGAAGCAAAAGCGAAACGTAAAATGGGGCACATTACGGTTTTAGCTGAAACAGTGGAAGAAGCATTAATTAAAGCGGAGAAAGTGTCCAGCGTGTTTTTAAAGAAGAAACAGACGGAGGTACAACGATGATTGAACGGTATACACGCCCGGAGATGGGTGCGATTTGGACGGATGAAAACAAATACCAAGCATGGCTTGAAGTAGAGATTTTAGCTTGTGAAGCATGGGCTGAATTAGGTGATATTCCGAAAGAAGACGTGAAGAAGCTTCGCGAAAATGCATCGTTTGATATTAACCGGATTTTAGAGATCGAAGAAGAAACACGCCATGATGTGGTTGCTTTTACAAGAGCGGTTTCTGAAACACTTGGCGAAGAACGCAAGTGGGTGCACTACGGCCTGACTTCAACAGATGTAGTTGATACTGCACTTTCTTATCTTTTAAAACAAGCGAACGACATTTTGGCAAAAGACTTGGATCGTTTTGTTGCGATCTTGGGCGAGAAAGCGAAAGAACATAAATATACAGTTATGATGGGACGTACGCACGGTGTGCATGCTGAACCGACGACGTTTGGATTGAAGCTTGCTCTTTGGTACGAAGAGATGAAGCGCAACGTGGAACGCTTTAAAGCAGCGTCTGATACGGTTCGTTTCGGTAAGATTTCAGGAGCTGTTGGAACGTATGCCAACATCGATCCTTTCGTTGAAAAGTATGTGTGTGAAAAGTTAGGACTGGAAGCAGCACCTGTTTCTACACAAACTCTGCAGCGTGACCGTCACGCTCACTACATGTCAACACTGGCATTAATCGCAACAAGCATCGAAAAGTTTGCAACTGAAGTTCGCGGACTTCAAAAGAGTGAGACACGTGAAGTAGAAGAATTCTTTGCTAAAGGTCAAAAAGGGTCATCAGCAATGCCGCATAAACGCAACCCGATCGGATCTGAAAATATGACGGGTCTTGCACGGGTGATCCGCGGATACATGATGACAGCTTATGAGAACGTATCGCTTTGGCATGAACGCGATATATCGCATTCTTCTGCCGAGCGTGTGATCCTCCCGGATGCAACGATCGCATTGAACTACATGCTGAATCGTTTTGGCAACATTATTAAGTACTTAACCGTGTTCCCTGAGAACATGAAGCGCAACATGGAACGCACATATGGCTTGATCTATTCACAGCGTGTTCTTTTGAAACTCATCGACAAAGGCATGGCGCGTGAAGAAGCGTACGACACAGTACAGCCAAAAGCGATGCAGGCGTGGGAAGAAGCCGTTCAGTTCCGAACATTAGTAGAAGCTGAACCGAAAATTACAGACAAATTAACACCTGAAGAAATCTCTGAGTGCTTTGATTATAGTTACCACCTGTCACACGTGGATACCATTTTTGACAGACTAGGGCTTTAAAAGATTTTATAAGAAAGATCTTTAAAGATTGTTGTTTTTGGAACGCTTCATTGGCAAGTTGATTGGAGTGCAAGGTGCGAGACTCCTACGGGATCAGCGGGTCAGGCGAGACACTGGACGTGCAAAGCACGAGGTGGCTCACCGCACGCCCCGAGGAAAGCGAGCATCCTGGAACGGAAATCAACCTTTTGCAATAGCAGCAGTAATTGCGAAAAAAGCTTATTAGCAGGACTTCAACTAAAAAGAGAGTGATATTTTGAGCTCTCTTTCTCTTTGCCTTTTTTAGAAGATTGAATATTGGGAATGTTCATAAAATGGAGGGGTCAAAATGGAGAAATTAGAACAGCTGTATGAAGGAAAAGCGAAGAAAATCTACCGCACGACAGACGAGCAAGTCGTTTGGATCAGCTATAAAGATTCAGCAACAGCTTTTAATGGGGAAAAGAAAGCCGAGATTCAAGGCAAAGGACGACTGAACAACGAGATCTCGACCATTTTGTTTGAACTTTTAAAAGAAAAAGGCATTTCATCTCACTTTGTAAAACGCATTTCTGAAACAGAACAGCTTGTTAAAAAAGTGAAGATCTTACCCATAGAAGTCGTGATCCGCAATATTGCAGCCGGAACACTTGCGAAGCGATTAGGGATTCCAGAAGGACAGATCTTGCCGAGAACCATTTTAGAATACTACTACAAAAATGACGACCTTGGTGATCCGCTCATCAACGAAGATCATATCGATATTCTTGAGCTGGCAACGAAAGAACAGCTACAGCAGATATCAGAACAGGCATTTAAAATCAATGAACTGCTAACAAGTTATTTTGCAGACAAGCAAGTGAAGCTCGTTGATTTCAAACTCGAGTTTGGAGTGGATGAGAACGGACAGCTATTGCTTGCTGATGAAATCTCACCGGATACATGCAGACTTTGGGATGCAGAGACGAACGAGAAGCTGGATAAAGATGTGTTCCGCCGTGAGCTTGGAAGTTTAACAGATGCATACGAAAAAATTCTAAAACGTCTAGGAGGCCTATCATGTACAAAGTAAAAGTTTATGTAACGTTAAGAGAGAGTGTATTGGACCCGCAAGGAAAGGCAGTTATGGGATCTCTTCACAAAATGGGGCAGTCAGAAGTTGAAGATGTTCGTATCGGAAAGTATCTAGAGCTTACTTTGCAAAAAGGCGACTATGATTTAGATGCGAAAATTACAGCAATGTGTTCAAAGCTTTTATCCAATCCGGTCATTGAAGACTACCGGTATGAGGTGGAGGAGGTCGTTGCACAGTGAATTTCGCAGTGATTGTATTTCCGGGATCAAACTGTGATACGGACATGTATCATGCAATCAAAGACGAACTCGGAATGGATGTTGAGTATGTTTGGCATGACGAAACAGATTTAAGTCGATTTGATGGTATTTTATTGCCTGGCGGCTTTTCATATGGAGATTACCTTCGCACAGGTGCCATTGCAAACTTTTCTAACGTAATGAGCGAAGTCGTGAAGGCAGCAAATGCAGGCAAGCCAGTCCTTGGTGTTTGCAACGGATTTCAGATTTTACTTGAAGCAGGTTTATTGCCTGGTGCGATGCGCCGCAACGAATCTTTGAAATTCATATGCAAGCAGGAAGATCTTATTGTAGAGAACGATACAACGATGTTTTCGGGTCTTTATGAAAAAGGCGAACGAATTACAGTTCCTGTCGCACATGGTGAAGGAAACTATTACTGTGATCAAGAGACGCTTGAAGAATTGAAAGCAAACAACCAGATCGTGTTCACATATGCGAGCAACCCGAACGGATCCGTTGAAGATATTGCGGGGATCACGAATAAGAGCGGGAATGTCCTTGGGATGATGCCACACCCGGAACGTGCTGTTGATGAGCTGTTAGGAAGCAATGATGGTCTGAAACTATTTCAATCAATCGTGAAGAGCTGGAGGGAACGCTATGTCGCTGCAACATGAACCAACAAGTTCTCAAATTAAAGAGGAAAAATTGTACCGTGAAATGGGCTTAAATGATTCAGAGTTTGAACTGATCGAAAAAATTATCGGCCGATCGCCGAACTGGACGGAAACAGGCTTGTTCTCTGTTATGTGGAGCGAACATTGTTCTTATAAAAATTCAAAACCTGTGCTAAGCAAGTTCCCAACTAAGGGAGAGCGTGTGCTGCAAGGACCTGGAGAAGGGGCTGGAATCGTAGATATCGGTGACGGCCAGGCGGTTGTGTTTAAGATCGAATCGCATAACCATCCATCAGCCATTGAACCTTATCAAGGGGCGGCAACAGGTGTCGGCGGCATTATCCGTGACGTATTCTCGATGGGAGCACGTCCGATCGCGATGCTGAACTCTCTTCGTTTCGGCGAACTTGAATCACCGCGTGTGAAGTATTTGTTCGAGCAAGTGGTAGCAGGAATTGCAGGTTACGGTAACTGTATCGGAATCCCGACGGTCGGCGGTGAAGTTCAGTTTGATCCGTCATACGAAGGAAATCCGCTCGTTAACGCCATGTGCGTAGGTTTAATCGACCATAAAGATATTAAAAAAGGTCAAGCAAAAGGCGCAGGCAACTCTGTCATGTACGTTGGCGCGAAAACAGGCCGAGACGGCATCCATGGTGCAACCTTTGCATCTGAAGAGCTTTCTGAAGCATCCGAAGAAAAAAGACCAGCAGTTCAAGTCGGCGATCCATTCATGGAAAAACTTGTGATGGAAGCGTGCCTCGAACTCATCCAAAACTGTGATGCTCTTGTCGGGATCCAGGACATGGGAGCGGCTGGCTTAACAAGTTCGTCTGCAGAAATGGCGAGTAAAGCAGGAATGGGAATAGAGATGAATCTGAATTTGATTCCGCAGCGTGAAACGGGCATGACGGCATATGAGATGATGCTTTCTGAGTCACAGGAACGAATGCTTTTAGTTGTTGAAAAAGGCCGTGAGCATGAAGTGGAAGCGATTTTTGCAAAATGGGATCTCGACTGTGTAACGGTTGGAACTGTAATTGAAGAGCAAGTATTGAGACTTACTCATAACGAGGAAATCGTTGCGGAGCTGCCTGTTGATGCTCTTGCTGAAGATGCACCTGTTTATCATAAACCATCAAATGAGCCAGCTTATTATGGTGAGTTCCAATCGCAAGAAAACTACGTTCCTGAAATTCTTAGCTTTAAATCTACCTTGTTATCATTGCTGGCACAGCCGACGATCGCAAGCAAGGAATGGGTTTATAACCAATACGACTATATGGTGCGCACGAACACGGTTGTTGCGCCAGGATCTGATGCGGCAGTCGTCAGAATCAGAGGAACGAAAAAGGCACTTGCGATGACGACAGATTGTAATTCTCGCTATTTGTACTTGGATCCAGAAGTCGGCGGAAAAATTGCGGTAGCTGAGGCTGCTCGTAACCTTGTCTGTTCGGGAGCGAAGCCGCTGGCATTGACGGACTGCTTAAACTACGGAAACCCTGAGAAACCGGAAATCTTCTGGCAGCTGGAGAAATCAGCTGACGGCATCAGTGCAGCATGTACGAAATTGGCTACTCCGGTTATCGGTGGAAACGTATCACTATATAACGAAACGAACGGTGTTGCCGTTTATCCGACACCTGTTATCGGAATGGTAGGACTGATAGAGGACACGAAGCATATCGTGACGCAAAGCTTTAAGGAAGCAGGAGACATCATCTATTTAATTGGTGAGTCTAAAGAGGAATTTGGCGGAAGCGAATTGCAGAAGATGAAAGAAGGACGCATTTTCGGTAAAGCCCCTCACATTGATTTAGAAGTAGAAGAAGCAAGACAAAATGATCTTTTAGCAGCGATTCAAAAAGGTTTGATTGCATCTGCGCACGATGTGGCAGAAGGCGGATTATCTGTAGCCCTTGCCGAGTCTGTCATGGACGGTAAAGTCGGTGCGAGTGTAACGCTGACAGACGAACCGATCGGAAGTCTTTTCGGTGAATCACAATCACGATTCTTAGTAACCGTAAAACCTGAGCATCAAGACGAATTTGAACAGCTTGTTAATGATACGAAAATCATCGGGTTTGTGCGTTCTGAGAGCGGCCTTGCCATCGATAATGAGCAAGGAGAAGAACTTTTATCCTGTACGCTTGAGGAGCTGCACGAGGCCTGGAAGGGAGCTATTCCATGCTTGCTGACATCAAAGGTTTAAACGAAGAATGCGGTGTGTTTGGTATTTGGGGACATCCAGATGCCGCACAGCTTACGTATTATGGACTCCATAGTCTGCAGCATCGCGGACAAGAAGGTGCTGGAATCGTTGTAACAAATGGAGAACGATTAAGAACTCACAAAGGTAGCGGACTTGTTAACGAAGTTTTCGGAAAAGGCGAGCTAGAGAATTTGATTGGGCATGGTGCAATCGGCCATGTCCGCTATTCAACAGCAGGAGGAAACGAGCTTGCGAATGTGCAGCCTCTTTTATTCCGTTCCCAAACGAGTTCTTTAGCGCTTGCTCATAATGGCAACTTAGTCAATGCAAATGCGCTGAAGCATCAATTAGAATCACAAGGCAGTATTTTTCAAACGACTTCTGATACAGAAGTGCTGGCACATTTAATCAAACGCAGCAGCTACACAACACTCAAAGAAAAAGTGCAAAACGCCCTCACGATGCTTAAAGGGGCTTACGCGTTCCTTGTCATGACAGAGAAAGAGATGATGGTTGCGCTCGATCCGAACGGTTTACGTCCATTATCGCTTGGTATTTTAGGCGATGCGTATGTTGTCGCTTCAGAAACGTGTGCATTTGATGTTGTTGGAGCAACATACGTGCGTGACGTGCAGCCTGGTGAGCTTTTAATTATCAATGAAGACGGATTAAAGGTTGATAGTTTTTCAACTTCTGTTCAGCGATCGATGTGTTCGATGGAATACATTTATTTTTCAAGACCGGACAGCAACATTGAAGGTATTAACGTACATGCTGCGAGAAAAAGCCTCGGGAAAAAGATGTTTGAGGAAGCACCGGTTGAAGCAGATGTTGTAACAGGTGTACCTGATTCCAGTATTTCAGCGGCGATCGGGTATGCAGAAGCATCCGGCATCCCGTATGAGATCGGTCTGATTAAAAACCGCTACGTGGGCAGAACGTTCATCCAGCCATCACAGGAACTTCGTGAACTCGGTGTGAAAATGAAGCTTTCTCCTGTCCGCGGAATCGTGGAAGGAAAGCGTGTTGTGATGGTCGATGACTCGATTGTTCGCGGAACGACGAGCCGACGTATCGTGAAAATGCTGCGTGCCGCAGGTGCTACTGAAGTGCATGTGAGAATTACAGCACCACCGATCGCACATCCTTGTTATTACGGAATTGATACGTCTGAACGTGCTGAACTGATCGCTTCTAAGTATTCTGTTGAAGAGATCCGTGAAATCATCGGCGCAGACTCGTTATCTTTTATATCTGTAGAAGGATTAATGGAAGGCATCGGCCGATCAAATGCTGAGCCGAACTGCGGCCAATGCTTGGCTTGTTTTACAGGCCGTTATCCGACTGAGATTTATCCAGATACAGTTTTACCATACGAAAAAGAGCTAGTTTAAGGGGGAGAAAACGATGGCAGAAGCATATAAGCAAGCAGGAGTGAACATCGAGGCAGGGTATGAAGCGGTAGATCGCATAAAGAAACATGCTATGCGGACGAAAAGACCTGAAGTGTTAGCGGGCCTTGGAAGTTTTGGAGCGATGTTTGACCTGTCTGGTTTTTCACATAAAGAACCGGTTCTCGTTTCAGGTACGGACGGTGTTGGAACGAAGCTGATGCTCGCTTTTATGATGGATAAGCATGACACGATTGGTGTGGATGCGGTTGCCATGTGTGTGAACGACATTGTTGCTCAAGGAGCTGAACCGCTTTATTTTCTAGATTACATTGCTTGCGGCACGCTTCACCCAGAAAAGGTAGAACAGATTGTTAAAGGGATTGCTGACGGCTGTGAACAAGCAGGCTGTGCACTCATTGGCGGGGAAACGGCTGAAATGCCAGGCATGTACAATGGTGAAGAGTATGATCTTGCCGGATTTACGGTAGGAATCGCGGAAAAATCAAAGCTGATCAATGGAGTAAACGTGAGCGAGAACGATGTGCTGATCGGCATCGCTTCAAACGGTTTGCATTCAAATGGTTTCTCTCTTGTTCGTAAAGTATTACTTGAAGATGCAGGACTTGATTTAAAAGAACAATATGAAGGTCTTTCAAAACCGCTTGGCGAGGAGCTCTTAACTCCGACGCGCATTTATGTGAAGCCGTTATTGGAAGTACTTGATAAGTTTACTGTTAATGGTGTCGCACACATCACAGGCGGCGGTTTCATCGAAAATATACCCCGCATGCTGCCTGAAGGATTAGCGGCAGAGATCGACTATGGCTCATGGCCGGTACCAGCTATCTTTGATTTGGTCGAGGAAAAGGGAAATCTTACGCGTAAAGAAATGTTTACGACGTTTAATATGGGAATCGGAATGGTGCTTGCGGTTTCAGAAGAAAACATGCTGCCAATCATCCGTTCATTAGAAGAAACAGGCGAGAAACCTTATATTATCGGACGTGTTAAAAAAGGGGAAGGCGTTATCTTTGGCGGAGGTTCTATTGAATGAGAAAGATAGCAGTATTTGCATCAGGCAGCGGAAGCAACTTTCAAGCACTTGCAGACGCGGTAAGTAATGGGACGCTAGAAGCTGATATTGAGCTGTTAGTATGTGATAAACCAGGGGCACAAGTCATCGACCGTGCCCGAAAACTTAACATACCGATTTATACCTTTGTCCCGAACACCTTCCCATCAAAAGCTGCTTTTGAACAAGATATCGTGAATGAGCTGAAAAGCCATGGTGTGGAGTATATCGCTTTAGCTGGCTACATGAGGCTGATCGGAAAAGTGCTATTAAACGCATATGAAGGAAGAATCATTAACATACACCCTTCCTATCTTCCTGCTTTTCCGGGAAAGGATGCGGTTGGGCAGGCGCTTTCAGCAGGCGTTTCAGAAACAGGTGTAACCATTCATTTCGTGGATAGCGGGATGGATACAGGTCCGGTAATCGAGCAAGAGAAGATCCCCGTATTGCCAGGCGATACGCGCGATACGCTGCAGCAGAGAATTCAGCAAGCTGAACATAAATTGTACCCGGCTATATTGCACAAACTTTTGCAAAAAGACACCATAGGAGGCATCGTACAATGACCATCAAACGAGCATTGATTTCAGTATCAGACAAAAACGGATTAATTCCATTTGCAGAAAAGTTAGTGAACCTTGGTGTTGAGATCATTTCAACGGGCGGAACAAAGAAAGCACTGCAAGACGCAGGTATTTCTGTAATAGGAATTTCAGAAGTAACAGGTTTTCCTGAAATTATGGATGGACGCGTAAAGACCCTTCATCCAAAAATTCACGGAGGCCTTCTTGCAGTCCGTGATAACGAAACACATCAGCAAGCAATGCAAGAGAACGAAATCGCACCAATCGATCTCGTTGTCGTTAATCTGTATCCATTTAAAGAAACGGTTGCGAAGGAAGATACAACGTTTGCTGATGCAATCGAAAACATTGATATCGGTGGTCCGAGCATGCTTCGATCAGCAGCGAAAAACCACGCTTATGTAACAGTAGTCGTTGATCCAAAAGACTATGAAACAGTAGAGACTGAACTTGAAAAAGCGGGATCAGTAAGCGAAGAGACGCGCCGCAGACTTGCAGCGAAAACTTTCCGCCACACGGCAGCTTATGATGCATTGATCGCAGAATACTTAACAGCAGCTGTAGAAGAAGTGCTCCCAGAATCTTATACGGTTACGTTCGAGAAAAAACAAGATCTTCGTTATGGCGAAAATCCTCATCAAAAAGCAGCATTTTATTCAAAACCATTGAGCGGAACACTATCTCTAACAGATGCTGAACAGCTTCATGGAAAAGAGCTTTCATACAACAACATTAATGACGCGGATGCAGCTCTTGCAATCGTAAAGGAATTTACAGACCCAGCTGTTGTTGCGGTTAAACATATGAATCCATGTGGTGTAGGAACAGGGAAATCAATTACTGAAGCTTACACACGTGCATTTGAAGCAGATCCCGTATCTATTTTCGGAGGTATCGTTGCTTCAAACACAGAGGTCGATGCAGAGACAGCAGAGAAAATGGCTGAAATTTTCTTAGAAATCATTATTGCACCTTCTTTTTCAGAGGATGCTTTAGCGATTTTAACAAAAAAGAAAAACATCCGTTTATTGAAGCTCGATTTTACAGCAGGAAAAGGAATCGCGAAGAAAATTACTACAGTATCTGGCGGCATGCTTGTACAGGATGAAGACGTTTATGGGCTTGATGACGCAAACGTAACGATACCGACAAAACGCCAGCCGACTGAACAAGAATGGAAAGATATCCATCTTGCGTGGAAAGTCGTAAAGCATGTGAAATCAAACGCGATCGTTCTTGCGAAGGATGAAATGACTGTCGGAGTGGGTGCTGGACAAATGAACCGTGTTGGCGCAGCTAAGATTGCGATTGAGCAAGCAGGTGAACGCGCAAATGGTTCTGCATTAGGATCAGATGCTTTCTTCCCGATGGATGATACGGTTGAAGCAGCGGCACGCGCAGGTGTTACGGCTATTATTCAGCCAGGCGGATCGATTCGTGATGAAGACTCGATCAAGAAAGCAGATGAACATGGCATTACGATGGTATTCACAGGCGTAAGACACTTTAAGCATTAAATTTTTTCTATAGTGAAAGTTGCAAACGGGGAATTTTTTTGAAATTGCATCATCGACATGTTGATTGGAGCGGAAGTGGCGAGACTCCTGCAGGATGAGTGGGACAGGTGAGACCCTTAAAGGCGCGCAGCGACAAGGGGCTCACCGCACACCCTGCGGAAAGCGAGCCATTGCAGCGGAAATCAACCTCTTTCAAAAGTTTTTTACTTAAGGAGGCAAGATCAATGAACGTTCTTGTTATCGGAAAAGGGGGACGTGAACATGCGCTCGTCTGGAAGTTTGCGAACAGTCCGAGCGTGTCCCAAGTTTATGCTGCACCCGGCAATCCTGGAATTGCAGAAATCGCAACATGTGTACCGGTCAAAGAAAACGACATTGATGAGCTTGTTCAATTTGCACAATCAAAAGAAGTGGCTTTAACGTTTGTCGGACCTGAAGTGCCTTTGCTTGAAGGAATCGTTGATCAGTTTCAGAAGGCAGGACTCGCTATTTTCGGTCCAACGCAAGCAGCAGCACAAATCGAAGGCAGCAAGTCGTTTGCGAAAAACCTGATGAGCAAGTACGGCATACCTACTGCAGCCTCTGAAACGTTTACGGATTATGAAACAGCACTGGCTTATGTTAGAGAAAAAGGTGCACCGATCGTTTTAAAAGCGGATGGACTCGCTGCTGGCAAAGGCGTTATCGTCGCCATGACTTTAAAAGAAGCAGAAGATGGCCTTTATGAATTGATGGTTGATAAACGGTTTGGTGAAGCAAGCGAAAAAGTGGTTGTCGAGGAATTTTTAGAAGGTGAAGAGTTTTCACTTATGTCCTTCGTTCATGACGAAAACGTGTTGCCGATGGAAATCGCGCAAGATCATAAACGTGCTTATGATGGTGACGAAGGACCAAATACGGGTGGAATGGGTGCGTATTCTCCGGTGCCGCAAATCAGCAGTGCCGCTGTTCAGCGTGCTATTGAAGAGATTGTTCTTCCAACCGTTTCGGCTATGAAAAAAGAAGGCACTCCTTTTACAGGGATTTTGTATGCAGGATTGATTTTAACGAGTGAAGGGCCAAAAGTGATCGAATTCAATGCACGATTTGGAGATCCTGAAACGCAAGTCATCCTGCCGAGATTAAAAAATGATCTCGCTGAATTGCTTCTTTCTTTATTAAAGGGAGAAAAAGCAGAGCTGAACTGGTCGAACGAATCGGTCATAGGTGTCGTTCTGGCCTCAGAAGGCTATCCGGTTTCTTCTTCTGAACCTGTTGATATAAAGGGTCTAGAGAATATTTCTGAGAACGCTAATGTGTTTCATGCGGGGACGAAGATTTCAGAAGATGAGCTGCAAACGAATGGCGGAAGAGTGCTGTTAGTAGCATCATCTGGCGCAACGCTAAGTGAAGCACAGGAAAACGTATACGAAGAAATGAAGAACATTTCATGCGAAGGATCTTTTTACCGCAAAGATATTGGGCATAAAGCGATAACACATGTAACTTTCTAATAAGATGTTTTCAAAGTTTTGGTCTTTATGAAGGTACTGTGAAAACGCTTGTTGATAAAAAAAGGATGATTGGAGCGGAAGATGTGAGACTCCTGCGGGATCAGCGGGACAGGAGAGACCACTCAATGTCGCAAGGCGACGAGTGGGCTCACCGCACGCCCCGCGGAAAGCGAGCATCCTGAAGAGGAGATTATCCATTCCTTTGTCATAGAAACACTAAAAACAAGGCTGACTGATTTGGTGAACTTCACCTTATCGGTCAGCCTTCTTCTATTGGATTCGGATGTGACGCTGCGGAATCAGTTTTTGGAGATGAAGTATTTTGTGTAAGCTTAAGCGGCTGTATGATATTTAGCGGCTGCCACCTTTTTAAAAATTGCATCCCGATAAAAATAGCAAAACCAGCGGCAGCATAAATAATATATGGCGTTGCGGTTGTTCCGCCAGAAGTCAGCGAATACAGTCTGCCGCCTAAAAAGTTTCCTGTCGCTTCTCCGATCCCATTAAATACACTTGCTAAGCCAAAAAACATACCAAGAAAACGAGCGGCAGCGAGCTGAGAGATTGCTGTATCGAGTGTTGGCATCAGCAGCATCTCACCGAAAATAAAAACAAGCCCTGTAAACACAAAGAAAAATAAAGTGCTGGCAAAATATAAACTGCCCAGCGATAGCCCGATGCAGATTGTTCCTAATCCAACAGCAGTTAGTGGATGGAGATTGCGGATAATATTTTTCGTAATCAATGTCTGAACAAATATGACGGTAATACTATTGATCGTCCATATGATGCTTATGTCTTTTCCGTTTTTGAGCACGTCATCTGCACGCAGCGGCAGCACGAGTGCAAATTGAACATACAGAGCCCAAACAAATATAGTCGCGATCACAAATACAAGAAAAGGCACGTTTTTTAAAGCCTCTTTATACTCACCCCATTTTATTGGCTCACAATTCTCACCGCTGCATCCAGCAGGCAAGAAAAACCAGCTGATCAAGCTTGCGATTCCATAAATGACAGCAGCAGTAATAAAAATCATTCTCGAATTGTCTGTGAACAAAGCGAATACGGTTAATCCTGCAATTGCCATTCCGATGTTGGCGAATACGCCTCTTAAAGAAAAGGCAGTCGATCTCATTTCTTCTTTTACAAGCGAAGAGATAAACGCTTTCGTTGAGGGTGCGTTAAGACCAAGCCCAAAACCGCTGAAAACAGCGGTCAGCAAGATAAAGGGATACGTTGAAAAATAAGCAAAGCCAAGCAAGCCGAGAGCACGTATGATGGCTCCAAGCGCAATGATAAAACGTCTGCCTGTCCGGTCAGCGAGGATGCCGCCAGCTATACCGCCAGCCTGCATAAATACAGAAATGACAGCTAAGGTGAAGCCGATCTGTGCAGCGCTTAGACCAGTTTCTTTTTTTAGTAAAATAGGCAGTACGGGCAGAACAAGATAAGACCCGAGATGGGTTATAAATACAACCATCAATAAACCCAGAAGCGGTTTATTTCCTTTTAATAGGGAATGCGCGGGCATAATGGACCCCCTTCATCAAGAAGGATTGAATGGTGAACCTTCTTTTGTAATCGTTCCGAGATCCATGTCGTTCATCTCTTTCGTTTTATGAAAAAGATCAGTCATTGGACAATAGCGGACGATTCCTTCTGCTACTTTCATAGCTGCCATCATAATCATGAGGATATAAGACTCTTTATAAGGCTTTCGTGTAAGTTTTGCCGTGTAAACAGATAGCAAAGTTAAGCCTGCGATAATACGGATCATGCTGTTTAAAAGGCCGATATTTTGTTTCATGGTGAACTCCTTTCAAAATGTAAGTATTTTTTAGCTGAATATGGTATTCTTTAAAAAACGAAATTTTCAGAGAAGACAGGTGAATCCAACATGAACCAACACATCGCGTTTTGGACAAAAGCACAAATGCGCCAGCAAGTGGCCGTCATTCAAGGAGAAATGGCACCGTCACTTGTCTTGAAAAATGCTAACTATCTAAATACTGCACTTAAAAAATGGGTAACAGCTAACATCTGGATTTTAAATGACCGCATTGTATATGTCGGAGAAAAGCTTCCTTCAGCAAACGATGAAACAGAAGTCGTTGATGTTGAAGGTCAATTTGTTGTGCCGGGTTACATTGAACCACATTGTCATCCATTTCAACTTTATAATCCCCAGACGCTCTCCCGATATGCATTACAGCGTGGAACGTCTGTCTTTTTATGTGATAACTTCATGCTTCTTTTTGAAATGAAAGTTACGAAAGCGCTTTCTTTTATGGAGGACATGAATCATCTGCCTGCAAATTTCTTCTGGTGGTGTCGTTATGATGCTCAAACAGAGCTTGCGGAAGAAGAGAATTATTTTTCGGAAACATCAATCAAACAGCTGCTCGATAGTCCGTATGTTTTACAAGGCGGTGAACTGACGAGCTGGCCGCGTGTTCTGCATGGAGATGATACTCTTTTGCATTGGATGCTTCAGACGAAAAAAGCTGGCAAGAAAATCGAAGGCCACTTACCCGGCGCTTCGGAAAAAACGCTGACGGCAATGAGTTTGTTAGGAGTGGATTGTGATCATGAGGCGATGACTGGAACAGAAGTGCTGGACCGTTTGAATGCTGGTCTTCAAGTTTCACTCCGTTATTCTTCAATCCGTCCAGATCTGCCTAAGCTTTTGCGGCAAATGAAAGAAGAAGGCATTTCGAATTTTGAACGTATTTTCTTTACGACAGATGGCTCAACACCTGCTTTTTATGAAGAAGGAGTTACCGATAAAATGCTGTCGATCGCACTTGAAGCAGGAATCGATCCCGTTGATGCTTACATGATGGTTTCTTATAATGTGGCACGTTATTACGGACTGGATCATCTGTTTGGTATGGTCGCTCCTGGCCGTGTTGCGCATTTAAATATTTTAGAAACTCCAGAAAACCCTCTTCCGGTTTCTGTTCTCGCAAAAGGAAAATGGATGAAGCGGGACGGAGTCGATGTCAGCCAGGATGCTGATTTTGACTTTGATTGGGAAGGGCATGGAATCAAGAAACGCTCGATTAATTGGGATTTAAATGATGAAGATTTTCAGTTTTCCGGTCTTCTTGGAATAGAAATGTACAATAGTGTGATCACTCGGCCATATAATGTATCAGTCAATCCTTTTACAGAAGTCATTAACGAAGAGTCGGATGAGTGTTTTCTTATGCTGATCGACAAAGAAGGGAAATGGAGAACCAATACAGTCGTAAAGGGCTTTGCAAAAAATCTGTACGGATTCGCAAGTTCGTATTCAAACACGGGAGATTTCTTGATCATCGGAAAAAGCAAAAAAGATATGCATCTGGCATTTCAGCGGCTGAAAGAAATCGGCGGCGGGATCGTTCTTGCTGAAAAAGGAGAAATCATCCGTGAGATAAAACTCCCATTAGCGGGAGGAATGTCGAATATTGCTATCGAACAACTTATAGAGGAAGAAAAAGCCCTTACAAGTGCTTTGCGTGAACGAGGCTATGCGTATGAAGATCCGATCTATTCCTTGTTGTTCTTTTCTTCCACACACTTGCCGTATATCCGCATTACGCAAAGAGGCATTTACGATGTTAAAAAGAAAGGGTTACTCTTTCCTTCGATTATGCGTTAATATAGAAAAGGATTGGGCAAAATAATACGATACAAAGGTAGTGAGCCCATGAAAATGATGTACATGACTTTGATGTCTATCATCCTTTTATTAACGATGTCTGCCTGTAAGGACGGTAAGGATAAAGAAGCGGATATTGGGAAAGCGGTAAAAACAGAAACGCCTCATAAAAACGATGAAGAAACGTTTTCGTCTGTATTTCCGCTGACCGGCATTGCGACGAATGAAGAAACCGATAAACGTGCTGTTGCCGTTATGGTGAACAACCATTGGAAGGCACGCCCGCAATCAGGTCTTCATAAAGCCGATATCGTGTACGAAGTATTAGCTGAAGGGGAACTTACTCGTTTACTCGCTATTTTCCAAAGTGAGATGCCTGAGAAAATCGGTCCTGTGCGAAGTGCGAGAGATTACTATATTGAACTAAGCCAAGGATACAACGCTATGTTTGTGGCTCATGGCTATAGCCCGGAAGCGAAACAAATTTTGAAAAGCGGTACGGTCGACAACATCAATGGTATGGATTATGATGGAACACTGTTTAAACGGGCTGATTTTAGAAAGCCTCCTCACAATTCCTACATCACCTTTGAAAATATTAAAAAGGGGATGGAGAAGGTTGGAGCAAAGCAAACCGATAAACTGGATATGCTGCCTTTTTTAACAAAAAGCAGTACAGCCAATATTGTCGGAAAAGATGCCAGTGAAGTGACAATCACATACCCAGGCGGAGAAACTGTAGGCTATACGTATAACGAGAATAAGAAAACGTACGCTCGTTCGAGTGATAATGAACCAACTATAGATAGGGAGACCGAAACTCCTATCACGCTAAGCAATGTATTTATTGTAGAGGCTGTACACCGTGTTATCGATGATGCCGGAAGACGTGAGATTAATTTAACGTCTGGCGGAGATGCTATTCTGCTGCAGAACGGTGTCGCTCAAGAGATTAAGTGGAAAAACGAGAATGGAAGAATCGTTCCTGATGGAGGGGCCTTCATTCCGGGGAAAACATGGATTAACATTGTGCCGAGTGGTATGGCAAATTCGGTAAAGATGCAATAGAAAAAAGGAGTGCATGTTTCATGCAAATTGATAAACTACGTGGAAAAGCGCTGGATCAGCTTTTTGAATCTGTTCTTTCGCTGAAGGATATGGAAGAATGCTATCGATTCTTTGACGACCTTTGTACGATGAACGAGATTCAATCACTGGCACAAAGATTAGAAGTAGCCCGCATGCTTCGTGAAGGAAAGACGTATCACAAGATCGAAACAGAAACGGGAGCGAGCACAGCGACGATCTCTAGAGTGAAGCGCTGCCTGAACTTCGGCAATGACGCTTACGCGATGGTACTCGACCGCGTGCATACCGAAGAAGAAGCGAAATAATTGAAATGGGAAAAACCTGCCTGGGGGCAGGTTTTTTTTGAGTTGACTCCCGATTCAGAATGCACGCATTCTACTGGGCGTTTAGGACGATTGGCTGTGTCGGAAGGTGTCGTCTCGTCGATATTTGAGTAAAAAGTGGCGATATATGATTAATTTTTTTCGATATATTGATCAAAAGTCTCGATATATTGATGTATATTCACCATGAATAATTTAATCTCTGCTCAAATTCGTCCTTCATCATACTCATTTGCACTTGATCGCGGCATTGTCCGCGTATCCACTCAGCTTGACGGACAATCCCTTCTTGTACAAATCCGAGTCGCTGTGCAAGATTTACACTTCTTTCGTTGTTCACAGCGGCTCTAAGTTCAATCCGGTTTAATCCGAGCGTGTAAAAAGCGTACATAAGCATACTCCGAACAGATCGGTGTGCGATTCCCCGGCCTTCAAATCCAGCGCCTACCCAATAGCCAAGCATCCCTGACTGATTGTGCCATTTCAGATCATACAAAGCTACGGATCCTGCGACTTGTCCTCTGCACCAAATAAAAAGAACAACGTCGGTTTGTTCTTTCATTTTTTTGTTAACGGTTTTGATGAACTGCTTCATTTCATTATTCGTCTGTGTATAGTCCACCCAGCCGATCCATGGACCAAGGTGATGACGCGACTGATCCAACAACATTAAAATAGATTCAGATTCTTTCACATCTGGCTGTTTTAACATGACTTCTTCGTCAATTTGCCACATTAGCACGGCTGAACCTCCCCATTTCGAGTATGAACTTCACAATCTTTCCACATGATGAATCATAGAGTGAGAACTTTATTTTTGTTATAATGCAGAAGTACAGAAAAAGGTCTGATAAAAGGCAGCGAGAGCAGTATGACAAATAGCTCTAGCACCTAAAAATAAATTGAAGAATTTTTGTCCAGGCACTCTTGGTAAATGATTGGTGTTTTTCATTTATTTTCGAAAAGAGTCTCCATTGACAAGTTGATTGGAGTGCAAGGTGCGAGACTCCTCGAAAATGAAAATCACATTTTCTTCGTGCGATATAGTGCTGCCGAAGCCTTCCTTGTCCTGCGGGATTAGTGTGACAGTCCGAAATGCGGAAGTGGATTGTTCAGCCACGACCAGCAAAAGGGAGATGGGCTAGGAAGGCGCTTTTTGCCTTCTGGGCTATTTCACTTTTGACCTCGAGGGGCTATCCGCTGCAGCTAGACAGGTGAGACCACTCAATGTACGCAGTACGAAGGGGGCTCACCGCACACCCCGCGGAAAGCAAGCAACCTGAAACGGAAATCAACTACTTCTGAAAGTCTGACTATGGCTGAACAGGATACATCTGCATAAGCTAAGTCTTCTTAATATGAAAGGAAGAACACGATGTTTGATTATAGAAAATGGAAGCATGTGTTTAAGCTTGACCCAGATAAAGAGATTAGTGACAGTGACCTTGAGATCGTTTGCGAGAGTGGAACGGACGCTGTCATTGTGGGCGGTTCTGAAGGGGTTACGCTTGATAACACGCTCGATCTTTTATCACGGATCCGCAGGTTTGCTGTTCCTTGTGTGCTCGAAGTTTCAAACATAGAATCACTCACACCAGGGTTTGATTTTTACTATATTCCTACCGTTCTAAACGCGAAGGATGCAAATTTCATAACAGGTCTTCATCACCAAGCGTTAAAAGAGTTTGGCGACATCATGAACTGGGATGAAATTATCACAGAAGGGTATTGCATCGTTAACCCTGACTGCAAAGCAGCCGAACGTTCAAGAGCAGACGCAGATCTAACAGCAGATGATGTTGTAGCATATGCCCGCATGGCTGAAAAAATGTTTCAGCTTCCTATCTTTTATTTGGAATACAGCGGCATGTACGGAGACCCTGATATTGCAAAAAAAGTGAGAAACGTGCTCGAGAAAGCCATTTTTTATTATGGCGGGGGGATCACAACACCTGAACAGGCGGCAGAAATGGCCGAGTATGCGGATACAGTAGTTGTCGGGAACATCATTTATGACGATCTAAACGCGGCAGTTCAAACAGTAAAGGCAGTAAAAGGGTAATTCACTTCTTTATGGAGAGCTGCAGCATCATAAATCTATATTATTAATTGCATTTTTTTAATTGAGGTTTGTTGGTTTTTGTATTTAACATCCCTGACAAGTTGATTGGAGAGCAAGGTGCGAGACTCCAGCGGGATCAGTGTGACAGGTGAGACCACTCGATGTACGCAGTACGGAGGGGGCTCACCGCACACCCCGCGGAAAGCGAGCAGCCTGGAACGGAAATCAACCCCTTTCAAAAACAACGAAGCTTAACAGAGAGTTGATAAATTAACAAAAATAAGAGAAAATAAAATAAGAATATACGTTCGGGCGGTGAATGGAAAATGAGTATGCATCAATTAATCGAAAAACTATTAACAGGATTAAATCCAGAACAAAAAGAGGCAGTTAAACATACAGACGGGCCGCTGCTCTTAATGGCTGGAGCGGGAAGCGGAAAGACGCGCGTTCTGACACACAGAATCGCGTATTTAATGATGGAAAAAGAAGTAGCACCATGGAACATTCTGGCGATCACGTTTACAAACAAAGCGGCAAGAGAAATGAAGGAACGTGTTGCGAAGATTACAGGGCCAGTTGCAGAAGAAATCTGGATTTCGACGTTCCACTCCATGTGTGTAAGAATTTTGCGCCGTGATATCGACAGAATCGGATTTAACCGTAACTTTACGATTTTAGATGCGACGGATCAATTGTCTGTTGTAAAAGCGATATTGAAAGACTTGAATTATGACCCTAAGAAATATGAGCCAAGAGGAATATTAAGCGCCATTTCATCATTGAAAAATGAACTGAAGACTGCCGCTGATTTTGCAAAGATTGCAAACGGCCATTTTGAAGAAGTGATTAAAGAAGTATATGAAAACTATGAAAAGCGCTTAAGAAAAAATCAGGCGCTTGATTTTGATGATCTCATCATGACGACGATTCAATTGTTTGCCAAAGTACCCGAAGTGCTCGAGTTTTATCAGCGCAAGTTTCAATATATCCACGTGGATGAGTATCAAGATACGAACCGCGCGCAATACATGCTCGTTAAAATGCTCGCAGACCGTTTCCGCAACCTTTGTGTAGTAGGGGATTCTGATCAGTCTATTTACGGCTGGCGCGGTGCGGACATTGCCAATATTTTATCCTTTGAAAAAGATTACGATGACGCAAAAGTAATCTTGCTCGAGCAAAACTATCGTTCAACGAAAAAGATTCTGCAAGCAGCGAACAAGGTCATTGAAAACAACATGAACCGTAAGCCGAAGAATCTTTGGACAGATAATATGGATGGGGCGCAAATAACCTATTATCAAGGCGATGACGAGCAAGGAGAAAGCTTTTATGTTACGGGCAAAATCCGTGAAGCTGTTAATTCTGGAAAACGTTCATACAACGATGTCGCAATTCTTTATCGTACGAATGCCCAGTCTCGTGTAATCGAGGAAGTTTTAATGAAATCGAACATTCCTTATAACATCGTCGGCGGCACAAAGTTCTATGACAGAAAAGAGATTAAAGATATCCTTGCGTATCTTCGTCTCATCTCCAATCCGGACGACGATATCAGCTTGCAGCGAATCATCAATGTGCCAAAGCGCGGAATCGGTGCATCTTCAGTCGATAAAGTGGCTCAATACGCTGCGATGAATGATTTGTCCATGTATCAAGCACTTCAAGAAGTGGAACAGATCGGCTTAACGGCTCGTGCTGCCAATACGTTAAAAGAATTTGCAGAGCAGATCACGAACTGGACGCGCCAGCAAGAATATTTATCGGTAACAGAGCTTGTTGAACAAGTGCTTGAAAAAACAGGCTATAGAGAAGCGCTTAAAGCAGAAAAAACGATCGAAGCGCAAAGCCGTTTAGAGAATATTGATGAATTCATTTCTGTTACGAATGATTTCGAAAAGAAACAAGAAGATAAGTCACTGATTGCTTTCTTAACGGATTTAGCGCTTGTAGCAGATATTGATAAACTCGACGAAGACGCTGATGACAATAAGCCGAAAGAAGCGGTAGTGCTTATGACGCTTCACTCAGCAAAAGGTCTTGAGTTTCCAATGGTCTTTTTAATGGGGCTGGAAGAGGGGGTATTCCCTCATAGCCGTGCATTGTTTGAAGAAAACGAGATGGAAGAGGAACGACGCCTTGCTTACGTTGGAATTACACGTGCAGAAGAAGAACTTTTCCTGACTAATGCAAGAATGCGTACGTTATATGGACGTACGAACACGAATCCAGAATCTCGTTTTATCGCGGAAATACCAAGTGAACTACTAGAATCAGAAGTGAAGGACAAGCCTTCTGTACCTTGGGGTTCAGCGGCTCGTTCCGGTGGAGGATCAACTCCTTCCTTCATGAATCCGAAAAAGAAAACTGTAACACCTGTCTACCAATCTTCCGGCGGGGAAAAGCTGGAGTGGAGAGTGGGAGATAAAGTAAAACACCGCAAGTGGGAAACAGGAACGGTCGTGAGCATGCGTGGTGAAGGGGATTCACTCGAGCTTGATATCGCGTTCCCGCAGCCTGTTGGTGTTAAGAGATTGCTTGCTAAGTTTGCACCAATCGAAAAAGCGTAATTGAAGGAGTGAAACGGGTTGAACGAAGAACATGCAAAGGAACGAATCCTGGAACTTCGGGAGCTTTTAGAAAAATATAATTACGAATATCATGTATTGGACAAACCGTCCGTACCTGATTCAGAATATGATCAGCTTTTGAAAGAACTGATTGAACTTGAAAATAACCACCCAGAACTTCACGATGAGCATTCACCTACTGTCCGTGTAGGTGGTGCTGTCTTGGATTTCTTTGAAAAAGTAGAACACACAGTTCCGATGCTGAGCCTTGGAAATGCGTTCAACGATCAAGACCTGCGTGATTTTGACCGCCGTGTGCGGGAGGGCGTTGGCGACAATGTAACCTATGTCGCTGAGCTGAAAATCGATGGTCTGGCGGTTTCGCTTACTTATGAAGATGGAAGATTCATTAGAGGAGCAACACGCGGGGACGGCACAATCGGGGAAGACATTACGAACAATTTAAAGACAATTCGTTCCATTCCTTTTAAGCTGAAAGAAAATGTAATGCTTGAAGTGCGCGGTGAAGCGTTTATGCCGAAGAAGTCCTTTCAGAAGCTAAACGAAAAGCGTGAAGAAGAAGGCCAGGAACTCTTTGCGAATCCAAGAAATGCAGCAGCAGGATCGCTGCGCCAGCTGGATCCGAAAATTGCAGCAAGCCGTAATCTCGATATCTTCTTGTATGGAGTAGGGGAGCTCGAAGGCCATTCGGTAGATTCTCATGATGAGAGTTTGAATTATTTAAGTAACCTTGGATTTAAAACAAACCCAGAGTGGAAAAAGTGCGGAAACATCGATGAAGTCATCGACTTTGTGAACGGATGGCAGGAAAAACGGCCAGACCTTCCGTATGAAATTGATGGCATTGTTATTAAAGTGAACTCCCTTTATCAGCAAGAAGAATTAGGTTTTACAGCGAAAAATCCCCGCTGGGCGATCGCTTACAAGTTTCCTGCTGAAGAAGTAGTCACAAAGCTTGAAGGCATCGAACTGAATGTTGGACGTACAGGTGTTGTTACACCAACTGCATTGCTTCAGCCCGTATTAGTAGCGGGAACGACAGTGAAGCGCGCTTCGCTACATAATGAAGACTTGATTCGCGAAAAAGATATTAAAATCGGCGATTATGTGGTCGTGAAAAAAGCGGGCGACATCATCCCGGAAGTCGTAAATGTCATTACAGAGCGCCGGACAGGTGACGAAACCGATTTTCATATGCCGACAGAGTGTCCAGAATGCGAAAGTCAGCTTGAACGTCTGGATGGGGAAGTAGCACTGCGCTGTTTAAACCCGCAATGTCCTGCCCAGATACGTGAAGGGTTCATTCACTTTGTATCGCGTAATGCCATGAATATTGACGGACTTGGTGAAAAGGTAGTCGCACAGCTTTTTAAAGAAAAGCTCATTAATAATGTTGCAGATTTGTACAAATTAGACCGTGATAAACTGTTAGAATTAGAACGCATGGGTGAAAAGTCTGCAGATAACCTGCTGGCTGCCATCGAAAAATCAAAAGATAACTCATTAGAGCGCCTGCTTTTTGGACTTGGGATCCGCCACGTAGGAGCGAAAGCAGCTAAGACGGTCGCACAGCGCTTTGAAACGATGGAAGCTCTTATGAATGCTGAAAAAGAAGAACTGCTCGCAGTTGAAGAAATCGGTGAAAAGATGGCCGAGTCAATTGTTCTTTATTTTTCAAAGCCAGAAGTAAAAGAACTGATGGACGAGCTGCGTAAACTTGGTGTCAACATGACGTACAAAGGGCCCAAGCTGGTTAAAGCAGAAGACTTAGACACGCCATTTGCAGGGAAAACAGTCGTGTTAACAGGCAAATTATCGATTTTAACGAGAAATGACGCAAAAGAAAAGCTGGAGCGCTTAGGAGCGAAAGTGACAGGAAGCGTTAGTAAAAATACAGATATGCTGATTGCCGGAGAAGATGCTGGATCGAAGCTGGATAAAGCAAAATCTCTTGGAATCGAAGTGTGGGATGAGCAGCAGCTGATTGATGAACTTAATAAATAAGATGAGCATGAGCTTAGCATAACTAGAGGAGTGTCCGTAATGATTAAACGGGTTAGCCTTCTATCCTTAAGTCTATTACTGCTTTTAACCGGCTGTTTTGGTAAAGACGAGCTGGAAAAAGAAGAAAAGGTTGTACAGGAGAAGGGGAAGAAAGACGAAAAAGCGATAATCACTGGAGAAATCAATACAGGGGAAAAGTATTACCGAAGCATTTTTCCTTTTGAACCAGGCGGTGCGCGTGGTGTTATTCGTTATGGTGTCGATAATCGGCTGGATATAAACGAATTTGAAATGGGCTTGATGCGTGTTGCTCAAGAAACGTTCAGTACAGATAAATACTTTTTTCAAGAAGGACAGTTTCTGAATGAATCAACCGTTACGAATTGGCTGAAAAGATCGAATGAAAAACCGAATAAAAGCAAAAGTGACTTTAACCAAAAAGGTCTAAACCCTGCATTAGATTCAAAAATTGATGAAAATAATATCAAAGGTATACTTGAAGCAAACAAGAAAGACCCGAAATATCTTTCTTATGTTTTGGAACATAACTATCTTGTGCAAAGCGGGGATGGAAAAGTTAAACTTGGCGGTGTAGTTGTAGGATTATCATTTAACTCCACTTACTACTATGAGGCAAGAGACAAACAAGGATTGATCTATCCTGGCCAGGTGAAGCTGGATCGCAGCAAGGTCAAGGATGAAGCGAAGAAAATAGCTGGTGAGGTCGCAAGCCGTCTGCGCTCAGACCCAAAACTGCAGGATGTTCCGATCGTGATTGCTTTTTATCAAGAGGAAGAACGTGATTCTGTAACACCAGGAAACTTTTTTGGAGCAGGTCTTGTAAAAAAGGGAAGCAGCAGTATCAGCTCATGGGAAGATGTTAATGAAGACTATGTACTGTTCCCATCAAGTGCTGCCTCTAAAAATAAACGAGATGATTATGAGAAGTTTAATACGTTCAAAGCGAAAGTGCAGGAATACTTCCCGAACTTTATCGGTGTCATTGGAAGAGGTTTCTACAAAGACGGTAAATTAGAACGGATGACTGTGGAGATTCCGGTTCAGTTCCGCGGTAAAGCAGAAATTATCTCCTTTACTCAATTTGTGGCTACCTCTGCTCTAGGAGAGCTGCCGAACGTTCCGATTGAGGTTTATATTAACTCAGCAATGGATGAGCCAGAAGCGTTAATCGTAAAAGACGACACGACACAGGACGAGCCGTTCGTGCATATTTATCGTAAATAATGATTTGTATAAGACCCGCTGAAGCGTTCAGCGGGTTTTTACATGCGGATGCTCGCTTTCCGCGAGGCGTGCGGTGAGCCACATTGGCGCTGCGCACCCTTAAGTGTCTCACCTGTCCCGCTGACCCCCAGGAGTCTCGCACCTTACTCTTCAATCAACTTGTCAATGAAGACTTTATACGAAAATGACCTATAAGCAATCAGAAAAGAGACTTTGGAAAATCAACTTCTGTTTCTGAAAATCTTAATAATCATTCATGAAGAAGAAAGAAGATGCACGGCGCTGGCTTTGTTTGAAAAACAAAGAATTCTGACTATTTCTGATTGTTTGAACAAAAGTAATGGATAATGTAGAATATACGTGGGTTAACCAATTTTGAAACCGCTTTAATAGGAGGGGGATATATTATGACACGTGAATACCGTCATGAACCATTTATGGATTTTTCAGTTCCTGCAAACAAGGAAGCTTATGAAAAAGGTTTAAAGCTAGTAAATTCTAACTTAGGTAAAGAATATCCGCTTGTTATCGGAAGTGAAAAAGTAACTACTGATGAAAAGATCGTTTCTATAAATCCAGCGAATAAAGAAGAAGTGATTGGATCCGTTTCCAAAGCTTCTCAAGATCATGCTGAACAAGCCATGCAAGCTGCTTTAACGGCATTCGAATCTTGGAAGAAGTGGGATCCTGAGCACCGTGCGAACATCTTGTTCCGTGCTGCAGCAATTATTCGCCGCCGTAAGTATGAGTTCTCTGCAATGCTTACAAAAGAAGCAGGTAAGCCATGGAGAGAAGCTGATGCTGATACAGCTGAAGCAATCGACTTCCTTGAATACTATGCTCGCCAAGCAATCAAGCTTAAGGCTGGTCAGCCAGTTGTAAGCCGTGATGGTGAAATCAACAAATTCAACTATATTCCATTAGGAGTAGGTATCGTTATCTCTCCATTTAACTTCCCGTTCGCGATCATGGCAGGTACAACTGTTGCAGCGATCGTTGGCGGTAACTCTGTACTTCTTAAGCCGGCTAACTCTACACCAGTAATTGCTGCAAAATTTGTAGAAGTTATGGAAGAAGCAGGTCTTCCTGCAGGCGTACTTAACTTTGTTCCAGGAAGCGGAGCAGAAATCGGTGACTACTTAGTAGACCACCCGAAAACTCGTTTCGTATCCTTCACAGGTTCTCGTGAAGTAGGCTGCCGCATTTATGAGCGTGCAGCGAAAGTACAGCCTGGTCAAATATGGCTGAAGCGTGTAATTGCTGAAATGGGCGGAAAAGACACAGTTGTTGTTGACCGTGATGCTGACCTTGAATTAGCAGCAAGCTCAATCGTTTACTCTGCATTCGGATTCTCTGGACAAAAATGTTCTGCTGGATCTCGTGCTGTTATCCATCAAGACGTATACGATGAAGTTTTAGAAAAAGCAGTAGCTTTAACAAAAACATTAACAATGGGAAGCCCGGAAGAAGTTGGCACATACATGGGGCCAGTAATCGACCAAGCTTCTTACAATAAAATCATGAAGTACATTGAAATCGGAAAAGAAGAAGGCCGTCTGATGACTGGTGGAGAAGGTGACGACTCTAAAGGTTACTTCATCCAGCCTACAATCTTTGCCGATGTAGATGAAAAAGCTCGTTTGATGCAAGAAGAAATCTTCGGACCAGTTGTAGCAGTATGTAAAGCACGTGACTTCGATCACATGATGGAAATCGCAAACAACACAGACTACGGTCTGACAGGAGCACTTCTTTCAAACAACCGTGAGAACATCGAGCGCGCGCGCGAAGAGTTCCATGTGGGTAACTTCTACATCAACCGTGGATGTACAGGTGCAATCGTTGGATATCAGCCATTCGGCGGATTCAACATGTCTGGAACTGACTCAAAAGCAGGCGGACCAGATTACCTAATCCTTCACATGCAAGCAAAAACAACTTCAGAAACACTTTAATTAGTTGATCGAAGCCTTTCCTCCAAATATGGAGGGAGGGCTTTTTTATGTGTTGATCATGATCAACGTACGTCTGCGGTGTCGAGTTTTGTGTGCTCGTGGTTATGTTACTCATTTTTGTGGGATTCACAGTAAAAAGTCTGGGATGAAGGTAAAAAAGTCTGGATTTATGAGAATAAAGTGTGGAAATATGAACGATACGTCGCCAAGTATGCCATTTAAGCAGAACAAGTGTCTGTCCTAAGCTTCTAAATCAGCTATTTTGTTCGATTATGGATGATTATTCGGCTTTCAGGAAACGTTAATCGTATAAATAGTGTGGAAAGCAGGTGTTTTAATGTCTGAAAAAAATAAGGAACCGAAAAAGAGCCAAGAAGTCGTTTTAGACGAAACAATGCCTCACCAGATTAGTTCGCCAGACTTTAAAGGAACTGGGATGAAGATGGAGGCGCCATTTGTTAACAAGCATGGCGTTGTGATAGGAGACAGTTTTTATGATTCACCAAATTCCCCTTTGAACAACTGGAGTACGGACATCGATCCTGAAATCATGTCAGGCGAGAATTGGGTTCATCCGACGAACGACATCGGCTGGAACACGAATCAAAACCGGGACCTCATCGAAAAAAAGATTCCGCCAAAAGAGGGCATGCTCAAGCACCCAATAAAAGACTCCAGCTATGGAAAAGACTAAACATCAGCAGCTTCGGATGTTTTTCTTTTTTATTTTTAAAACTGTGTAGTAAGATAAGCGTAAGAAAACACTTTATATCTGGAGGTTTACATGGCATACTACGCAGCAATTTTATATATGGAAAAACCGGAATTGAATCAAGAATATCGTCAGGCTCATCTGGATTACCTGGCAGTATTAGTTGAACAAGAAAAGGTTCACTTAAAAGGACCTTTTACTGACGGAACAGGCGGCATGGTCGTTTACAAAGCAGAATCATTGGCAGAAGCTCAAAAGCTTGCAGAAGAAGATCCATATGTTAAAGAAGGCGTTCGCCGATTAGAGCTTCATGAGTGGGGAATCTAAATGAAATGATAGAAAAGTTGGTTCTAGTGCTGAAATTAGCATGAAGTGAGCCAGCTTTTTTCTTTTTTTAGTACTCAAGAAAATAACTGCTTAACTAACGAGTTATATCCTCATTTTTGTTTACCTTTTTCTTATAATAAACCCATTTATAAATTCCAATAACAATCAAAATCACAAAAATCGGCCAAGTCACTTCTGGTATTAAAAACAAAAAATATACGACATCCGAATAGATCATGAGATCCAGAAAGCCAAGCAAAAATATCGTTAAAAAGATAAGTTGAATTTTATTATATACGAGGAATCCTTTAATATAAGATTTCCGCAGCCACTGCCACATAGGACCACTCCTTTTTTCTCTATCATACGATTACTATATAAAGAAAGTTTCTCCAATAAAAAAGTAAATCCTTTTATCCCCTAAGTTGCTTATACTGCGCGGTTTTTGTTATCATCAGAATAATACTTTGCAACAAGAAGTTTTGGAGGTGGCTTAGCTTGTCTCGAATATCGAAAGAACAAGTGAAACATGTGGCTCATTTAGCCAGGTTAGCGGTAACAGAAGAAGAGACCGAAATGCTGACCGAACAATTGGATAAAATCATTGGTTTTGCCGAAGAATTGAACGAACTCGACACTGAAAACGTGGAGCCGACTACACACGTTTTGGAGCTCAAGAATGTCCTTCGTGAAGATGAAGTTAGAAATTCAGTATCTGTTGATGAGGCGATGAAAAATGCGCCAGCACAAAGAGATGGACAATTTAAAGTTCCAAACATTTTAGAGTAGGAGGAACCACCGCGCATGTCGATTTTAGATAAAAAAATATCAGAACTTAATGAACTATTACATAAAAAAGAGCTTAGCGTATCAGATCTTGTAGATGCATCATTTGATCGCATTCATCAAGTTGACGATAAAGTAAAAGCCTTTTTGACACTTAACGAAGAATATAGCCGAATTAAAGCAAAGCAACTGGATGAAAAGCTTGTCTCTGGCGCAGACAGAGGACTGCTGTTCGGAATGCCGATTGGAATCAAGGACAACATCGTTACAAAAGGAATCCGCACCACTTGTGCATCCCGCATTTTAGAAAACTTTGAACCGATTTATGACGCGACTGTTGTAGAACGTTTATCAGCAGCTGACACAGTAACCATCGGAAAATTGAACATGGACGAATTTGCCATGGGTTCATCGAACGAAAACTCAGGATTCCATCCGACGTTTAACCCGTGGGATTTGTCATGTGTGCCAGGAGGATCATCAGGCGCGTCCGCAGCGTCCGTTTCTGCTGGAGAAGTTCTTTTTTCATTAGGATCTGATACAGGTGGTTCGATTCGTCAGCCGGCTGCATTTTGTGGTGTTGTCGGATTGAAACCGACTTACGGACTTGTTTCACGTTACGGATTAGTGGCGTTCGCATCTTCACTTGATCAGATCGGACCGATTACGAAAACCGTTGAAGACAATGCATACTTGCTTCAAGCGATTGCAGGGAACGATCCAATGGATTCAACGTCTGCAAAAGTGGATGTACCGGATTATCTCGCTTCTTTTACAGGTGATGTGAAAGGATTGAAGATTGCAGTTCCAAAAGAATACTTTGGTGAAGGTGTCGAAGCTGGCGTTAAGGAAAACGTGATGGCTGCATTAAAAGTTCTTGAAGGATTAGGGGCAACTTGGGAAGAAGTTTCCCTGCCGCATTCCAAATATGCCCTAGCGACGTATTACTTGCTTTCTTCATCAGAGGCTTCTGCCAACCTTTCCCGTTTTGACGGAGTTCGTTACGGACTGCGTTCAGACAACAGCAACAATCTGATCGATATGTACAAGCAATCGCGCAGTGAAGGTTTTGGGGAAGAGGTTAAGCGCCGTATTATGCTTGGAACTTTCGCTTTAAGCTCCGGCTACTATGACGCTTATTACAAAAAAGCGCAAAAAGTACGTACACTTATTAAAGAAGATTTTACAAACATCTTTGAAAAATATGATGTCATCATAGGGCCGACAACGCCGTCTGCATCATTTAAATGCGGTTCAATGGTAAAAGACCCTGTAACGATGTACATGAACGATATTTTAACGATTCCAGTGAACTTAGCGGGTGTACCGGCGATTTCCGTACCTTGCGGATTCTCTGACGGGCTTCCGACTGGACTTCAAATCATCGGTAAACACTTTGATGAGAAAACGATCTATCAAGTAGCACATGCGTTTGAACAAGCAACAGAACATCATAAGGCAAAGCCGAAGCTGTAGGGGGTGCAGAAAATGAGCGAATTTGAAACGATTATCGGTTTAGAAGTACATGTCGAGTTAAAAACAAACACAAAAATTTTCTGCGGCTGTTCTACAAACTTTGGTGCACCGCCTAACACGAATGTTTGTCCGATCTGTCTAGGACATCCTGGCGTTCTGCCGGTTGTGAACCATCAAGCCGTTGATTTTGCGATGCGTGCAGCATTGGCGCTTAACTGCGAAATCAATCGGGAAACGAAATTTGACCGCAAGAACTATTTTTATCCTGACAATCCGAAAGCCTATCAAGTATCACAGTTTGATAAGCCGATCGGGGAGCACGGATGGATTGAAATCGAAGTTGGCGGCAATAAGAAAAAAATCGGAATCACACGCATTCATATGGAAGAGGATGCAGGGAAACTGACACACACTGCAGACGGTTCACTCGTAGACCTTAACCGTCAGGGTACACCTCTTGTAGAGATTGTTTCCGAACCAGATATCAGAACGCCTGAAGAAGCGTATGCTTATTTAGAAAAATTAAAAGCGATCATCCAGTACACCGAAGTTTCTGATTGTAAGATGGAAGAAGGATCGTTGCGCTGTGATGCCAACATTTCCATTCGTCCAGTCGGACAAGAAGAGTTCGGAACGAAGGCAGAACTAAAGAACTTGAACTCGTTTGCGTTCGTTCAAAAAGGATTGGAGCACGAAGAAAAGCGTCAGCGCGAAGTCGTTTCAGCTGGAGGAGTAATTCTGCAAGAAACTCGCCGTTATGATGAAGCTACAAAAACAACAATCCTCATGCGTGTAAAAGAAGGCTCTGACGACTATCGCTATTTCCCTGAGCCTGACCTTGTATCCATTTTTATTGATGAAGAGTGGATGGATCGCGTAAAATCAGACATTCCGGAACTTCCGGATGCTCGCCAAAAGAGATATGTTGGGGAATTTGGACTTCCAGAATACGATGCAAAAGTACTGACAATTACAAAAGAGATGGCCGATTTCTTTGAAACAGCAATCGATGCCGGTGCCGATGCAAAACAAGCGTCAAACTGGATCATGGGTGAAGTAAGTGCATACTTGAACAACGAAGGCAAAGAGCTGAAGCAAACAGCATTAACAGCTGAAGGACTTGCCGGCATGATCAAGCTGATCGAAAACGGAACAATTTCGAATAAAATTGCGAAAACCGTATTTAAGGAACTGATCGAGAACGGTGGAGACGCAGAAAAAATCGTTAAGGAAAAAGGACTTGTCCAAATTTCTGACGAAGGCGCAATCCGCGAGATCGTCGTAAAAATTCTTGATGCGAACGAGCAATCTGTCGCTGATTATAAAGACGGAAAAGAAAAAGCAATCGGATTCCTAGTCGGCCAAGTCATGAAAGAAACAAAAGGAAAAGCAAACCCGCCGCTAGTAAACAAACTGATTGTGGAAGAATTGAAGAAAAGATAAAGAAAAATCCTCCCGAGTCTGGGAGGATTTTTTTTCACATGCTATACATTAATGGTAATATAAAGGGGATTATTTGTAAAAATATGGGGTGTATGAGATGACAATGATGTTATTACTGGGAATGATCGTAACGGTTTTTCTTTTGTTCGGAATAAATGCATGGACACCATCTGGAGTTGTGACAAAAATAGGAGATAGATTTAAAGGAAGCAAGGTTTCTACAAATGTATGGGTGTCAGGGGCGGTTATGTTTGTAATGAATGGGCTTTTATTTGCTATAGCGTTTCTGATTTTTTTTACTATCCCATTCGGCATGATGCTGGGGCTGCTAATTTGTATTCCGCTTAGTATTTTTGTTTGGCTTGTTTTTTCAGTAACCTGGCAAGGTACATATAAGGATAAAGTTAAGATGTCTTTTATCGGTAATTCCTTTTTTATCTTTTTCATTGGCTGGGTCATTTGGCAGTTTATGAGGATAGAGCAGATGTATCCGGATGAAGATAATTTCATGGCCTGGATCGGTACACTAGTTGCGATAATCGGTAGTCTAGGTGCGTTGAGCGTTAGTACATTTGTTATTTTAAATAAAAGATAACCATAAGAACTAAGGCTGACGGTAAGTTTTTTAAAGACTATTAAAAGCTGCGGGGTTACTCCGGCAGCTTTTAATAGTTGTAGCTCGCTTGTTTTTGATAGTTTTCAATTTCATATTCTTTGATGTTGACCACATTGGCGGAGACGAAGTGATTGTTTCCGATGTTTACGAGCTGTGGTGGATATAGAGGTTTTTCGGGCAGTATGATTGGTTCTCTGAATGGATTTCTGCGCTCAGGATCTGCAACTGGAATGGAAGCTAACAGTGATTTTGTGTACGGATGAATTGGATTTCGGAACAGTTCATCTTTAGGTGCTAATTCAATTAAATGGCCAAGATACATAACGGCTACACGGTCACTCATATAGTGCACAACTCCTAAGTCATGCGAGATGAATAGATACGTAAGATTCAATTCCTTCTGCAGATCTTTCAATAAATTGAGTACTTGAGCTTGAACAGACACATCCAATGCAGAAACTGGCTCATCCGCAATAATGAATTTCGGTTCCAGCATGAGAGCGCGGGCGATTCCGACCCTTTGACGCTGCCCCCCTGAAAATTCATGAATCGTTTTGTGATAGGATGTTTTTGGAAGTCCTACTTTTTCAAGCATGCTGTAAGCTTTTTCGGTCCGCTCTTGTTTCGTTCCTATTTTTTGAATAGATAAGGGTTCTTCTAGAATTTCTCCAACCTTTAAGCGGGGGCTCAATGATTCGTATGGATCTTGGAAAATCATTTGAATTTCTTTTCGTAAAGGTCTTAATTTGTTTTCATTTAATTTTGTGATGTCGCGGTTATCAAACCAAATGTTACCGTGCACAGGTCTATATAGACGCATAAGGGTTCGGCCTAATGTTGTTTTCCCTGAACCGGATTCCCCGACTACTCCGAGTGTTTCACCTGAAAAAATATCGAGAGAAACACCGTCCACTGCCTTAAGGATACCCGTTGAGTCTTCAAAATACTTTGCTAAATTCTGTACACTCAATAATGGATTAGCCAATGGCGACTACCTCGCTTTCTGTAAACACACGTACATAATGATCAGGTTCCACTTCAACAAGTGCTGAAGGAGCATGGAATACTTTGCTCTCAGATGAAAACATCTCAGGTGCGAACGGTCTGCCTTCGAATCCAGCATTGTCAAACGCGTAATCCTGAATCGTTTTGAGGCGTTTATCTCCCTCTTCCGGGTTCGGTATACTCCCAATTAATGCTTTTGTATAGGGATGAACCGGATTTTTAAAAATCGTAAAAACATCTGCAGACTCCACAATATGCCCGCCGAACATGACATACACCCAGTCCGCATATTCAGCAACGACACCGAAATCGTGTGTAATCATTAAAACGGATGCATCATGGTTATCTTTATAAGAATTGATTAAATCCAGCACTTGCCTCTGAATAGTTACATCGAGTGAAGTGGTAGGCTCATCTGCAATAATGAGCTGAGGTTTGCAGGAAATCGCCATTGCAATTTGAATCCGTTGTTTCATCCCGCCAGACAGTTGGTCCGGATATTGGTTATAGACAAAAGCGGGGTTGTTAAAGCCAACGTTTTTCAAGAGATTAAGAGCTTCAGATTTTAAATCTGATTTAGGCATCAGCTTATGATATTTTAGCCCTTCTGTAATTTGAACACCAACCTTCATGCCGGGATTAAGCAAAGCGATCGCATCCTGAAAAATCATGGAGACTTCATTGCCTCTCAGTTTTTTCATTTCTTTTTCGGTTAATTTTACAATGTCCTGGTTTTTAAAATAAATTTCTCCATTTTCAATTCTTCCATTTGAAGGAAGGAGCTGCAGAACAGAGAGGGAGGAGATGCTTTTTCCTGATCCGGATTCACCGATTAAGGCAACGGTTTGATTTTTTTTAACATCAAGGCTGACATCTGATACAGCAGTAAATTTATTTTTTTTATCGCCAAATGAAATTTTCAGGTTCTTAATTTTCAGCACATTATCATCCAATATTCTTCACCTCTTTTACAATTTTTTAATGTCAACTGAATTTTGTATACCTCGAATCATGAGATTAATAGCGAAAATAGTTACGGCAAAGAAAGCGAGCGGATATAAGATAACCCAAGGCGTCAATCGCATTTTACTATAGGACATTCCAATGATTCCCGCCCATTCTCCTTCTAATGGTATTGTAAAAGGAGTGGGTGAAAGAGGATCTCCTACCATAAGTGTCATTGATCCCCCTATGAATATGGCAAGTACACCTAAGTGTGCAAGAAGAATAAGAGATTGAATCATTTGCTGGGCAAAGACAAGAACTAATCTAGTTGTAAGCTCTGGCAGGACATGTTTGTAATATACATAGGTTTTTTTAGAACCTAGCGCGATGGTGCTTACAATATAATCTTTCTTTAATAGTGTGCTGATTTCTTTAGAAAAAGTGGAGATCAGCGGCAGTACACCAATTAATATGAGAATGAGGCACTGCAATATAATTAATTTTATAGAACTCATCGGTTGTATGGATTGCCTTGCGATCAACGAAGTCATCAGCATGTAAGCCAAGATTGTTCCTGGAATGTACAGGGTAGCCTGGACGAGATCATCTAAGTATGTAAATTTCGGTTTCGGGTTTAACAAGGCAATGATTACCGAGAGAAGAACTCTGAAAAAGGCAATTCCAAGAGCAATAAGGATGGTGTATTTTGCCCCGTCTATGATTTGATAGAACAAATTTTTTCCTGTTGAATCAGTACCGAATGGCGGTTCATCCGATGGCTTAAACGGAGGAACACCAATCATAATACCTTTATCATTGTATTTATAAGGCATCAGTTCAAGCGACTTTTCTTTGTTAACATCTAATAGAGCCGGCCAATTATAGCTGAAAAAGAGCAGACCTGTAATAAATAATAATCCGATTAAAAACTGCGGCTGTTTAAATGCCTTTAAAATCATTTTATTACTCCTGAATTCCGACTTTTTACTTCAAAAGAATTTTGAATACCTCGGATCATAAGATTCATAGCAAAAATGGTTACTGCAAAGAAAGCTAGCGGAAAAAGAACAGCCCAAGGAGTAACTTGTAATTTGGCAAAAGACATACCAATAATTCCCGCCCATTCTCCTTCAATTGGAATTGGAAATGGAATCGGCTCAAGAGGCTCTCCCATAAAAAGCGTGACAGAGCCGCCTATAAATACAGCAAGTACCCCCAGGTGGGCGAGCAGAATAAGAGATTGAATCATTTGCTGCGCAAAAACCAACACCAATTTTTCCGTAAGCTCCGGAAGGACATGTTTGTAATAGACATAAGTCTTTTTCGATCCCAATGCGATCGTGCTGACGATGTAATCTTTATTTAAGAGAGAGTTAATCTCATTAGAAAAAGTGGAGATCAAAGGAAGTACACCAATCATAATTAAAATAAAGAATTGCATAATGATTAATTTTGTAGAGCTCATCGGCTCCATTGCTTGTTTTGAAAATAATGCAGTCATCAGCATGTACGCCAAAATGGTGCCCGGAATATAAAGTGTAGCTTGAACGAGATCATCCAAATAGCTAATCTTAGATTTCGGGCTGTACAAGGCGATGACTACGGAAACAAAAACCCTGAAGAAGGCAATTCCAAATGCAATAAGTATCGTGTATTTTGCGCCGTCTATGATTTGATAAAACAGATTTTTCCCTGCAACATCTGTACCAAAGGGAGGTACATCTGAAGGCTTAAACGGGGGAACGGCTATTACAGTTCCTTCATCATTGTATTTATTAGTTAAGAGCTCAAGCGACTTTTCTTTATTTACATCGAATATTGCTGGCCAATGATAACTGAAAATAAGGAGAACCAATATGAAAAGGAATCCGAACAAAAATGACGGCTGCATGAATGTTTTTAAGATCATGCGGCTTCTTCTCTTTCTTGCCTATTGGCTGAACCCGCATAGCTTTCTACAAGTTCAAATACTAATGAAAAAGGCAATGCAAGTATAAGAGCCGTCACGACGAATGCAACACCCCGCGAATAAAGAAAAGCGATCATGAAGCCATTTAAGTTGAAAACATATTCCACAATAAAAAGATTGGAGAGCATGAATACGAAAATGGATTTGTAATACTGGAACAAGCTTGTGATGATATTTCTGAACACATGTCTCAATGTAATGTACAAACGGCCAAGCCCCATTGCTTTAGCAACTGTAACATATGGCTTATCCTGTTCTTCTTTCATCAATAAGAGCGTCATCTTGAATAATTGGATCGTCGGTAAAATGGAAAGTGTAATGATCGGAAGCAAATAAATCGGTTTATTAAAGAACATCGTTACATCAGCAACCAGCCAGCCTGTTCTCTTGAAGATATAAATAACAGAGACTTGAAGAGCAACAGCGATAAATAAATCGGGTAAAGACTCAAATAAAGTTAAAAACCCAAATATCAAACGCTGAATGAACTTTGGCAGCAGGGTTGTGACAAATGTTAGAATCATTGCAATGATTAATCCAATAAATAATGATGCAAAGAAAATGGTCATGGAGTATTTATACTTATCAAAGATATCAGGGAACAGACTGAACTCAATATTATCAATAGAAAAAGCCCAAGCCTTTGCCGTCAGCATGGAATTGTAACCAATCAAAAGAGGAGGCAAAATGCTGATGATTAAAATACCGAATACAATCGATCTGATCCTGAGTAAATAACGTTTTAGAGAAAACTTCATTGGACACCTCATCTCAAAAATTATTAGAAAATTCGGATTGTAATAATTGTAAAATATTTGTAATAAAAATGGAAGTGAAAAGGATGTCTTATTTTGGGAATTTTATTTATCGATGTTATTATTTTGTGCATCAGGTGTCGGAATTTGTAGAAGAGCCTATATTGGGAGAATTAGATTTCATTGAGGCTATTTAACTGAAGCGAGAGTCGAGAACAAAAAAAGACCCTTAAAATGATGATTCAAATCACTTTAAGGGCATATTTCATTTAAAATATATTTAAAAGTGGAAGCAAGATAACTTGATTTACGATGTGCAACGCCATGTGGGACAGCATTGCGTATTCCAGTCCTTTTTTCCAATAAAGATAGCCAAAAAGGCAGCCGAGTACCCCATTTAAAACAAATGCACGGGTGATCAGTATAGGTGTAAGTTCTCCGTATAGCTTCTCAGTTGCTGGCAAGTGGCCTGCTGAAAATAGAAGGGCTGCCACAATTAATCCTACCCAAAAAAATGCGTTAGGAAGATCACCATTTTTCTTTTTAAACAGAACAGCAAGAATCCAAACAATCAATGTCATGAGGAACAATCGAAGCAACACTTCTTCCACAATCCCACCGTAAAGAACGCCGCCAAACAATGCTTTCCACCAGATAACGTTTTCTCCGTTCCCGAGCTTTGGAATATGAGGCTGAAAAATAAGAAAATCTGCTAAAATCATAAATACGGCTCCAATCACACCGCCGAGGACTGCTAATTTTACACCCGAACGGTCGATTACGGGTTTCTTTTTTTCCGTGAGCCACGTTTTAATGATTGGAAGAGTAAGGCCCGTGCGACTTGTTAATGTAAGTCCGATCCAGCTAAGAACGGTTGTCAGGATACCTATTTGAATCGTGGCCGCGATACCAGCAACTGTTATTGAAACGGGGATACTGTTAATCATTTTCGTGTATTCGGCTTCACCTAACGAAATCCTAAGAGCTTCGAGCTGGTACGGGAAAACGAACGCACCTGCAATCAAGCCAAGTAAACCAAGAAATAGTGCAATTTTTAGATGTTTCATAGAGTGAACCTCCATTTTTCTGTTCATTAATTAGTCTTCTATTTTTAAAATATTATTTCTAAGCCAGTTTATGCCGTCCGTAACAAATTCCTTTGTTGGGTTAGAATGCGGTGTATGTTCAAGCACCCAAAAAAGGTCAGGGCACGTTTCAAGAAAAGTAAGGAGTTCTTGAATGGGAAAATGCACGCCATCGGTTTCATGAGAAGGATGGATCGGAACCCATATGTATTTGTCTTCCGTAAACTCGATGTTATGTAAATGAACCACCTTAATATGGTCTTTCCACTTTTGGATCATGGATAAAGCTGATTCGCAATCTGCTAAAAGATAATCACCAATGTCGATGCAAAGTTTTAAACCATACTTTTCCCACACTTCTAAAGGAAATTGATCTAAATACTGAATGCCTTTAGGGGATTTCCATAATCCTAACTTAGGTTCACAAACGATTTGTATTCCATATTCAGATTGAAGCTTTAATAAACGCTGTAAGCCTTCTTCAATTTGTTTTGCGGGATTGAGAGTTTCATCCTGAAAATACGGAAAATGAACAAGGATGTACTGAGCACCATAATCAGCCATACGTTTCACTTCATTTTCAAACTGAATCCAAGCTTCTTCCGGTTTGTGTTGAAATTCTTCGAGCAAATCATACTTACTCCCCGTCCGCAAAAGGGGTGAATGCAGTCCAAATGTTTTGTTGTGCTGTTGGACTAGCTGTAAAAAAGTTTGAAAAGCTTGTTCGTTTTCAAATTCACCGATTTCGATGTGTTCGATGTTTTTTGTGAAAAGTTCATTGAGTCGGGAAGTATCAGACATTATAGTGCTGCCAGAAATGGCTAGCGTATGTGACATGTAATCACTCCTTTTATGAAAATAATTGCACAAAAAAAGACAGGAATGGAATCCCGCCTTAGAATCCGCCACCGCTTCCATTATGGTTGTTGCGCATGGCATTTACTCTTGCAGCTGCATTGTTGATCTGATTTTGTTCACTAACGTATTGTTCAGGAGTGTGGTCCAGGTTAAATGGCTTGTTGCGTCTTTTTGCTCTCCAATTTAGAAAAGCCGCCAGAAGAATAACTAAAACGAGCGGGGAAAAGAGAATCAGCCAAAGCATATCAGCACCTCCAAAAATGGTTTCAATACTCTAGTAAACCTATGAAATTATGTTTTAAATATGCTTAAAAAGAAGTAAGTCATCGACAAAACGGCCTTCTAAATAAAATTCTTCTACAAGCCTGCCTTGCTCTTGATAGCCGCATTTCTTATAAAAGCGAATGGCTTTTTCATTACACGACAACACGCGTAAAGAAAGCTTTCGTTTACCGTTGTCACGAGCTACCTCTTCAACAACACGCATGAGCTCGAAGCCAATATTCTGTCCTTGAAAATCAGGGTGCACTGCCATGGCTAAATCGGCAACATGCTGGTTCGTTGGGAGCGGTGTAGCATCTTGAAAAAAGATGTAGCCGCAAACTTTACCGTTGCATCGTGCAACAAGCTGTGAGCCAGCAGGGTGGCGCTTGCCGTAATCCTCAGGTGAGTCCCAACGTATGTCAGGGCTAGGTGTTGTCGTTAAATTCCATACAAGGTGGTCAATCTCTATAAGACCTGCGTAGTCTGCAGGGGTAGATAATGAAATTTCAATCGTCGTTTTTTCCATCATACACTCTCCTTACCTAGAAAATTCCATATATAGACACGAAAATCCTTTATTCGATCCAAAGTGAAGGGTTTTTAGAATGGACTGGGGTCTGTCCCGGGTCTGACCCGGGACAGACCCCAGTCAATTTAGACACAATTTAAACACATTTGGAAGTTAGATACAGCTTTGCTTTTTATGGGACGAATCCTTATAATATAAGAAGAATTGACACAAGCAGTCCATCAGGGGCTGTTTTTTGCGGTTATACAGGGAAAGATTTAGGTTAAAACTTTTATTAGAAGTCAAATGACGAAGGTGAACATATGAAACGAGCAAGACTGATTTACAATCCGAGTTCCGGACGAGAAACAGTAAAAAAACAACTTCCATATATATTAAATAGACTTGAAAATGCAGGTTATGAAACTTCTTGCCATGCGACTACACCAGAAGAAGGCTGTGCAACTCGTGCAGCAAAATCAGCCGGTGAGCGTGGTTTTGATCTAGTAATTGCAGCTGGTGGAGATGGAACAATCTATGAAGTCATAAATGGTTTAGCAGGTCTAGAGAATCGACCGATGCTAGGAATCATCCCAGCAGGGACTACAAATGACTTCGCACGAGCAGTTGGTGTACCGCGTACGATTGAAGGAGCGTGTGACGTACTATGCGGCGGTGTGGATATGCCAGTCGACATTGGGAAAGTAAACGACAGATATTTCATTAACATTGCCGGCGGGGGACGCATTACAGAGCTTACTTATGAAGTGCCGAGCAGACTGAAAACCATGATTGGACAGCTAGCATATTTCCTTAAAGGGATTGAAATGCTTCCATCGATCCGACCAACATATGTTGAGATTGAATTTGATGGACAAGATAAATACGAAGGCGAAATCATGCTCTTTTTAGTAGCGAATACGAACTCTGTCGGCGGTTTTGAAAAGCTGGCACCGGCATCTGAATTCCACGATGGTCTTTTCGATGTAGTGATTTTAAAGAAAACGAACCTCGCTGAATTTGTTCGTATTGCATCGCTTGCGATCCGAGGAGAGCACATTCACGATGCTCACGTGATTTACAAAAAAGCGAAGCGTGTAAAAGTTACGCCACGTGAAAAAATGCAGATCAACCTGGATGGAGAGCTGGGCGGCATATTGCCAGGCGAATTTGAAAACCTGCACCACCATTTCCAGCTTCTCGTACCAAAGGAAAGAATCAAATCCTAATACAAATATAGAAGAACGAACACCTTGGCAATTAAGCTTAAGGTGTTTTTTGTAGCAAAAATGAGAAGGACGCTTATCGCAAAAGTGTTTTTCTATCTGGATGACAGACCGTCAAAGAAATAGATTAGGTCGAATGGACTGTTTAAAATCATGTAAATGCTTTTAGTAGTTTACTACAAAGAGATTACAAAAATATCATCAAAGTATAGAATATTCTATTAATTTTAAAGTTGTAACGAAAAGCAGTAAGAAATACATAGCTATTTTTTGATGGTTATGTCAAATGGAGTACCAGGCCTAGACCATTTCCCATAATGTTTTTTATCCCTTTGTACGATTGTTACCTTCTAAAATATGTTAGAAAATTAAAACAATCATAATAGAAATTGGAGGGATAAAATATGAAGAAAATGCTTTTCATATGTTTAGCAGCAGTTTTAGCCGTTGCCTTTTTCTTACCACAGCAAAACGTGAACGCAGCATCTGGGCTGGAAGTGGACAAAGCACTAACAAAAGTATTAGGGGATGTTACGTCGAATGCAATGGTTGAAGCTGTTGTTACGTATGATTCAATGCCTAATACTTCTGATGTTACGGCATTAAAAAATCTTGGATTAGAAACGAAAACGTTCAGCAAGCTTCCAATGGTTGCCGTAAAAGGGACGAAGCTGGAGCTGACTTCACTGCTTACAAGCAACTTGAACGCCGTATCAATCTACTATAATAAAGATCTGCATTATTTAATGAAAGACAGCCGGAAGCTAATCGGTGCTGAACGTGTATGGAACGAATTAGGCTACACTGGAAAAGGAACGACTGTAGCTGTTATCGATAGCGGTATTGACGGGACACATCCGGATCTTCCGTTTGGCAAAGAAAAAGTCGTACAAAACGTGAAATTTTTAGTAGGACAAGATATCTTTTCTGAGGATGCAACTTATCTTGAAAACGTACCAAACACAGATACATCATCAGGCCACGGTACTCATGTTGCGGGCACAATAGCGGGGCTAGGGTCTGCAAGTGAAGGTCTCTATTCCGGTATTGCACCAGACGCAAAACTAGTCGGTCTTGGAACAGGGGAAGGTATCAACATTTTTTGGGCACTTGAAGCTTTTGATTACGTATTGAAAAATCAAGATAAGTACGGAATAAACGTTATTTCAAACAGCTGGGGTTCTACAGGAGAATATTCGCCGAATGACCCGATCAACGTAGCAAGTAAACAAGCTCATGATGCAGGAATGGTCGTATCATTCGCAGCAGGAAATGAAGGACCAGATGACAACACATTAAACCCATATTCTGCAGCGCCATGGGTCATTTCAGTTGCTGCTGGAACGAAGGACAAGCAGCTCGCTGATTTCTCATCCCGCGGAGTTGAAGGGGATGAACTTTTACACCCAGACATTACAGCACCAGGGGTTGATATCGTTTCAACGAAATCAAAAACCGGTGTTGTTATGAACACGCTCGGAACAGTAAAAGATAAAGATTACATCGCACCAGAATATCTGCCTTATTACACAACTGCAAGCGGAACGAGTATGGCAACACCTCATATCTCTGGTGTCGCAGCATTACTATTTGAAGCCAATCCTAATTTGACACCTGACCAAGTTCTGCAGTTGTTGGAATCAACAGCCGATCCGATGCCAGGATATAAGTTGCATGAAGTTGGAGCAGGATACGTAAATGCGTATGAAGCGGTAAAGGCTGCAAGTAATTAATAATAAATAGCAGAAAAGACTCAAAAGGGCTTAAGTCAGCAGCCCTTTTGAGTCTTTTTATTTTCTTGTAGTAAACTTCATGGGAAATACCCCTAAATATACTAGGAAGAAAAAGAAAGTAAAATGAAAATAAGATGAAAACATATATGGGATCGAGTAAATAACTCTATATAAATCCAAAGGAACAGAAAGGGAAATAAATTGTTCAGGGACAGTCCCCTTTTCTCTAATATTTTCAGATGTTTTTTTGCGCACAGACATTTGGTGTACCCCTTTAGTTGTGCTACAATCAGAAAAGCATAAAGGACGAAAAGGACGATGAAAATGACGAAGGCTGATCTGCCTGTTCATAAAAATGAAAGCTATGAAGTAGATATATTGGATTTAACCCACGAAGGAGCGGGAGTTGCCCGGATAAATGGGTTTACTTTGTTTGTACCGAACACTTTGCCTGGAGAGCGTGCAAAGATAAAGGTAGTAGGCATTAAAAAAGGATTTGGCTTTGGGAGATTAGAAGAATTGATCGAGCCGAGCCCAGAGCGTGTAGAGCCGCCATGTCCGATTTATAAATGGTGCGGAGGATGCCAGCTGCAGCACTTATCGTACGCCGGACAATTAGAGTACAAACGCAAGCAAGTGGAAGACGTATTAACACGAATCGGAAAATTAGAAAACGTACCTGTTTTGCCGACACTCGGCATGGGTGACGAACCATGGCGCTACAGAAACAAAGCCCAAGTGCCAGTGGGTGAGCGGGAAGGACGAATCATCACAGGATTTTACCAAAAACGCAGCCATGAAATTGTAGAGATGGATAGCTGTATCATTACTGGTAAGACGGATGACGATGCGGTACAAGCCGTAAAAGAAATCGTGAATAAGTACAACATTAGTGCGTATAACGAAGAAAAACATAAAGGTATGCTTCGTCATATCATCGCGCGATATGGAAAAACAACAGGCGACTTAATGATTGTACTCGTAACGAACGGGAAAGACTTGCCGAAGCGAAAAAAGATTGTTGAAGATATAACAGCAACACTGCCAGAAGTGAAATCCATCGTGCAAAACGTGAACACGAAGCGCACGAATGTCATCTTTGGAGACGAAACCCGCGTGTTGTGGGGTGCTGAATATATTTACGACTTTATCGGAGACATTAAGTTTGCGATCTCAGCACGATCTTTCTATCAAATCAACCCGGATCAAACGAAAGTACTTTACGATCAAGCATTAAAATATGCCGAGCTAAACGGTAATGAAACCGTAATCGACGCATACTGCGGAATCGGGACGATCTCACTCTTCCTCGCACAAAAAGCAAAGAAAGTGTACGGAGTCGAAATTGTACCTGAAGCGATTGAGGATGCAAGGCGCAACGCAGAACTGAATAATATCACGAACGCAGAGTTTGCAGTCGGAAAATCAGAAGAAGTCATCCCAGCGTGGAAAAAACAAGGTATTACACCTGACGTAATCGTCGTCGATCCACCGCGAAAAGGATGCGATGAAGAGCTTTTAAAGACAATTATTGAAATGAAGCCAAAACGAGTAGTGTATGTGAGCTGCAACCCGGCAACATTGGCTCGAGATCTTCGTGTACTAGAAGACGGCGGTTTCAAGACAATGGAAGTCCAGCCGGTTGATATGTTTCCGCAAACGACACACTGCGAAGCGGTTGCGAGGTTGGAGATAGTATAATCGAAAAAGTAGCTGATATAGAAATATCTATACCATCTGCTTTTTTGTTTGGGATAATAACATTTGCTTTGATACTTATTTTCCATAAATTATCAACGTTCAGTGTTTGATAAATAGTTAGTAATCATGATATAAGTGAAAAAGAATATTTTTTACCGGGATTTTGAAGTTGCAAACGTAGTGAGAGGAATTGAGTTAGAAATGATAGATAATTTTTGGAATGATTTACCTCGTCCATTTTTTGTACTTGCACCAATGGAAGATGTGACAGATGTTGTTTTTCGTCACGTCGTAAGTGCAGCCGGCCGGCCGGATGTATTTTTCACAGAGTTTACAAATTCGGATAGCTATTGTCATCCAGAGGGCTTGAAAAGTGTCCGCGGCCGTTTGACGTTTACAGAAGATGAGCAGCCAATGGTGGCGCATATTTGGGGCGATAATCCCGATTACTTCCGTCAAATGAGTATGGGTATGGCCGAGTTGGGCTTCAAAGGCATCGATATTAATATGGGCTGCCCTGTACCGAATGTGGCACAGAGAGGGAAGGGGAGCGGACTTATTCTCCGGCCGGACGTTGCGGCAGAACTTATTCAAGCTGCAAAAGCGGGCGGACTGCCTGTAAGCGTGAAAACACGGCTTGGCTTCAAGGAGGTAAATGAGTGGGAAGAGTGGCTAACGCATATTTTAAAACAGGATATTGCGAATCTTTCTATTCATTTACGCACAAGAGAGGAAATGAGTCTAGTACCTGCACATTGGGAGCTGATTCCGGAAATTAAAGAACTGCGTGACCGTATCGCACCGAATACGCTGCTTACCATCAATGGAGACATTCCTGACCGTCAAACCGGACTGGAGCTTGCTGAAAAATATGGTATTGATGGAGTGATGATCGGGCGCGGGATTTTTAAAAATCCTTTTGCTTTTGAAAAAGAGCCAAAAGAGCACAGCAGTAAAGAATATCTTGATCTTTTAAGACTGCAGCTTGACCTTCAGGATCAATATGCGGAAGAAGTGCCGCGTTCAATCACAGGGCTTCACCGCTTTTTCAAAATCTATGTCAAAGGATTCCCTGGAGCTGCTGAATTACGAAATCAGTTGATGAACACAAAATCAACAGATGAAGTGCGAGCATTGCTTGATAACTTTGGAAAGTGATGTGATGAGACTAGTCAGTGAAATGATGAAATTCTCAAGGATGTGTACGTATTTTATTTAGCATCCAGGAAACCTGTTTCTATTCAACTATTTGGGGCGGCACATCGGTAATAAAAACCGGTTTGCCGTCCTTTTTGCTCCGGTACAATGATTATCACTGCACGGCTCAGGCAAAGTAATTCTGTAATCTCTCCCGCAACCCTTTCAAAACCTCTTCCGGAATCTCTCTGACTTTAATATCTTCACCAAGAAACAGAAGCCAATTGGTGATTTCGTTCAATTCCTCGAGCTGATTCACGTTGATAAAAGTTTTTAGAATAGCTGTAGTTTGGTACGGATTCGTATAGGAAATCGAAACTTTTAAAGGGTGGTATTTTTTGAACTGGGCAATCGCTTTTGGTCCGAGCTCTATGACAAGGTTGATGGCTGCTTCCTGCTTGCGTAGTTTTTCCAGGATTTTTTTCTTGCTGGTTCTTTTTTTGGGCGTGTAGGTTTTGACATCGGTGAGGTGGTCGACAGGGATGATTTTCTTTTTTTCTTCCTGCAAGTCAAAGCCTTCAATCAGCCAGGCGCCTTTCTCTCGATACAGATGCAGGAGATAAATCAGATATGACTCATCATTAATCGTAATCTGCAGATAGGCGTCCACAAGAAGGGTTTGTATAAGTGTTTCAAGCATGGGGTGGGGGAGGTCTGACAGATCAAGCAGGTCAGGATTATGAGGATTGGTCCCTTCAAAAAGAAGGATTTGATTTAAAAGTACAAGCTCCTCCTGCTGGTTTTCTGAGAGGAGGCCCAATAATTTTTCAGCTAAAGACTGTCGGCTCTTCAAATAGGGAAGCTGCTGGTTTCTTGTGGCCATAAAGGCAATAAAAAGAGCTTTTACTTCATTATTTGTAAAACGTACATCTGGCAGGACAGAGTTGTGCATAACAAAATAACCCCCATCCCTTCCAACCTCAGCGACAAGCGGCATCCCTATAGACTGAATTTCCCTAATATCTCTAATGGCCGTCGAACGGGAGATGTTAAATTCCCGCATGATTTCAGAAATGGTAAAGTAGGCGCGGTTGTTGATATACCGCATGATGATATTAATCCGTTCAACTTTTTTCATATGAGCTCCTAAACAGTATCATTTTTTGACACGATTTAAGGATATGATAAACCTATCAAGCTAAGAATACAAATCATTAAAAAATGTAGAAAAGAGGTTATGGAAATGGCAAATTATACGCTGGAAGAAAAAGAAGGCTTTACCGTGATCGGTCTTGGAACAGAGCTTAAGAGCGATTACACAGACTATGCAGGTATTCATAAGGAAAAGTCCGACTTTTGGCAGGCGGTCAGCGAAGACGGAAGACTGGACACTTTAAAGGGTATGGCATCAAATGACTTCATTTTTGCTGTAAACGAAGCGGTGAATAACAAGATGATGCATTATGCGGGCGTCATGACAGAGGAATCGGCACCAGAAGAAGCGAGAGTGATTCAATTTCCTAAAGGAGAATACATCGTTGTTAAAGGAGATGGTAAGAGTGCGGATGATCTGAACAACAAGCTTGCTGGAATTGCCTTTGGCCAGGTATTGCCAGAAGCAACGAATGTTGCCTATGTTGGCGGGCCCAATGCAAGTGTTGAAATGGAGCAGCGAAACGGCTTGATCTATGGTGAAATGTGGATCCCTGTTGTAAGGAAATAAGAAATAAAAAGGAGAGATGGAAATGTCCTATATCGTTGATTTTAAAAATGTGTCCGCAGCTGGGTTGGAGTCTTCACCCGTAGTAGATGCGCTTTCGGGGCTGCGTGCGAATGAAGCCCGTTACTTTATGAACAAATACAAGCACGAATTTACGGTTGTACCGGCTAGCGAAAGCCAGGAAACACTTGATTATGTGAATGAGATTTTAAAAGAACGTGATATCGAGTTTGCGGCCAAACCTTTAGAAACATCGAGGTTTCAAGTGGAAAATATCAAATTTGCCTACGTCTTCTATGAGGATGGTCTTTCGGTCAACGTCATGTATACGGTCGATAACCCCAAGAAGAGGGCAGTTGGGTTTAAGCTTTCAGAGGGGATGGAAGTACCAAAGGAGTTAGAATCGAAGTTTAAGTTTGCAAGACAGAAATCTAAACTAGCTGGAACCATTCGGGGCTCATTTTTTGTTATTAAAGGAGAATATTAAAGTAAGCCCAGTACTTGATTGAGTGGTACACGTTGCTTATTAGATGATAAATTTTATTATAAGAACCTAAACAGCTTTGTTTAGGTTTTTTCTTATTCGAGGAATGCTGCTTGAATCATTAATTGATTAAATGTAAGTTAAATCTAGAAAGTTAATCAAGGAATCAATCCGGATTTTAAAATAGATAGGAAGGAGCGGGAGTACATGGATATAAAAATAAGTCATCATAAAATAAAAGAAATGTGCGGTACCGTCTCCTATAAAAAAGGAAACTATTTTTATCAAGCAAATAAAGTTATATTCACCAAATATACGCATGATTTTTGTGAAGCAACCGTTAGTGGAACAGAAGACTTTCATGTGACAATAAAAATAGATACGAAGGGGAACATTCAAACGAAATGCAGTTGTCCTTCACTAGTCAATTTTCAAAAGGATTGCCAGCACGTTGCGGCTGTTTTATTGTCCGTTCATGAGCACCAGCAAAAAGGAACTGTTCCTGAAAACATAGAAGATCATCCTTCTAATGTTAATGAGCTGACGAAAGGATTCCTATCGATCTTCAACGATAAACCAGCTCGAACAAGCGCACATCAGCTCCATTTTGAAAAAAGAGAATTACTGGGTGTCAGGTTCACTTGCAGACCAGTCCAAATAGAGAATGGATATTTTTTATTCGGGATAGAACTTGAACTCGGTCACACGAAACTCAAAAATATTCGTACCTTTCTCCATGATGTAAAACACGGAAAGCCTAGCGTATTGTCTTCTGTTTTTACGTATGATCCAAACTTGCATTGCATCTCAAGGGAAGCAGATGTGATGGTGCAGGAACTTATTGCGGTTATTCATGATGAAAAGGCATTTCTAGAAGCATTTTCTTCTTCTTTTTCGCCTAAAGATCAAACGTTACTTATTCCACCTTCATCTTGGGCGCGGCTGGTTCCAATGCTGACTAAAACATCATTAGTTAGTCTTGAAGAGAGTGGTCAAACTTTTGAACACTTAAAAATCGTAGATGGACCGCCACCTATACAGTTTGCTATTGAAGTTAAGGGTGCTGATTACCAGTTAGGGATTAATGGCTTTGATCGAATGATTGTATTGAATCTCTATCGTTCAGTTTTATTTGAAGGGAAAATCTTTAGATTAAAAGAACAAGACTGTGAAAGACTATATGACTTAAAGCAAATGCTATCCTCTCCAGGTACAAATCATATACCGATTTCACAAGGACAAATTCATTATTTTCTCGAAAAAATTGTGCCAAGTTTGAAGAAGATTGGCGATGTTAAACTGGATCAAGCATTATCACAAAAGTTATTGAAACAACCACTCGTTGCCAAGCTGTATTTGGATCGTGTAAAGAATCGTCTTCTTGCAGGTTTGGAGTTTCATTATGAAAAAGTTGTTATTCAACCATTGGAATCGAGAGAACCTTCTACAGGACCGATGATAGTAAGGGATCAGGAAAAGGAAGACGAGATTCTTGAATTGATGGATGAGAGCGGCTTTTTCAAAACAGATGGCGGTTACACCATGCAAAATGAAGATTTGGAATATACATTTTTATTTCATACTCTTCCTAAGCTACAGCAACTCGTTCAGATTTATGCCACAACAGCTGTTCGAAACCGTATCGTCCGGAAGAATGCTTATCCTAAAATTAGAGTTAAGGTTAAAAAAGAACGAAATGATTGGTTAGAATTCAAATTTGAGATGGATGGTATACCTGAGAAACAGATTCGGGATATTTTAGAGGCACTTGAAGAAAAGCGTAAATACTACCGTTTACGTAATGGCTCATTGCTCTCTCTTGAGACGAAGGAAATGGAAGAAATCCAACGTTTTCTAAAAGAAGTTCCGGCTCAGGATATAGATATAGAAGCCAGCCTGAACATGCCTATTATTCAAAGTCTTGAACACCTTGATTTGTTTGAAGATAGCCAGGTATTCACAATAGAAAAATCGTTCAATGGGTTCCTTGAAAAACTAAAGAATCCGAGCAGTTTGAATTTCGAGGTGCCTCAAAGTTTAGACAACATATTGAGGGAATATCAAAAACGCGGATATAACTGGATGAAGACACTTGCCAGCTACAAATTCGGCGGTGTTTTAGCAGATGATATGGGGCTTGGAAAAACAGTACAAAGTATCGCATTTATTGTATCTGAGCTTTCGAATATTCGAGACAAGGGAAAACCGGTTCTCATCGTTTGTCCCTCATCTTTAACATACAATTGGCTGCATGAAATCATGAAGTTTTCTCCAGAAGTTCAATCCATTATTTTAGATGGCGATAAAGCAGAACGAGAAAATTTACAAAAGGATATGAAGGATATAGATGTTGTCATTACATCCTATTCCTTAATGCGCCGTGATATTAATTGGTATGCAAATCAGAAGTTTCATACGGTATTTTTCGATGAGGCGCAGGCTTTTAAAAATCCCCTGACCCAAACGGCTAAAGCTGTGAAAAGAATACAGGCTGATCATCGCTTTGGACTTACAGGAACACCTATCGAAAATGCAATTGAAGAACTCTGGGCCATTTATTATGTCGTTTTCCCACAGTTATTTAAAGGACTAAAGGAGTTCAGCCACCTTTCCAGGAAGACGATCGCTCGAAGGGTTCGTCCCTTTTTGCTTCGCAGGAAAAAAGAAGGGGTACTTGCTGAGCTGCCTAAAAAAATAGAAACGTCAGAATCAACAGAACTGCTGCCTGAACAAAAAAGGCTTTATGCGGCGTATTTAGCTAAGCTGCGGCATGATACGTTAAAACATCTGGATAGGAATACCATTCGGAAAAATCGTATTCGTATTTTAGCGGGGCTGACCCGTTTACGGCAAATTTGCTGTCATCCTTCCCTTTTTGTAGACGGTTACGAGGGGAGTTCAGCGAAATACGAGCAGCTGCTGCAACTAATAGAGGAAGCCAGACTTTCACAAAGAAGAGTGTTGATTTTCTCTCAATTTACGAAAATGCTTCGAATGATTGGGAGAGATCTCACATTGCGTGGCCAATCGTACTTTTATCTGGATGGAAATACGCCTTCAGAAGAACGATTGGAAATTTGCAATCGATTCAATAGCGGGGAGCGGGATTTGTTCTTGATTTCCTTAAAAGCAGGAGGTACCGGTCTGAACCTGACAGGAGCGGATACCGTCATCTTATATGACCTTTGGTGGAATCCGGCAGTTGAGCAGCAAGCAGCAGACAGAGCTCATCGAATGGGTCAGAAAAATGTTGTACAGGTGATTAAGCTTATAGCCCGTGGAACCATTGAAGAGAAGATGTACGAGCTTCAGGAAAAAAAGAAAGATCTAATAACAGCGATGGTGGATTCTGAAGACACAGCGAATGCTTCTTTAACAGAAGAAGATATTCGTGAAATATTTATGATTTAAATTTATTAACTTACAAAAAAGTAATGAGCAGTTATCGTTAATGGCTAATTGGATATGTACTCTTAAATAAGAATAGCTGTTAAAGGGGCAGAGCGGTTTACTAACCACTGCCCCTATTTTTATAAGAACAAATATAAAAAACGTACGTATGTTCGGAAAAATATTGAACACTTTGGCGAGATTGGTTATTATAAAAAGGTAAGATAAAAATTGTTAGAATGATGAAACTATTCAAAATAATGGAGGAGAATGATTATGGGACGTTTAGTGCATTTTGAAGTTCATGTGGATGACATGGATCGCGCAAAGAAGTTTTATGGTGAGGTATTTGGATGGTCATTTGAAGATTGGAGTGAATACGCTGGAATGCCTTATTTTGGGGCTGTTACGGGTGATGCGAATGAACCTGGCGTCAATGGAGCTTTGATGAAGCGTCAAGGTCCTCCGCCACAGCCAAACCAAGCGTTAAACGGCTATGCATGTACAATGGGTGTAGGGAATTACGATGAAACAGAGGCGAAAATTCTTGAAAATGGCGGCAAGGTAGCAATGCCGAAATACGCCCTTCCAGGAATGGCGTGGCAAGGTTACTACATGGATACAGAAGGCAATATTTTCGGAATCCATCAACCGGATGAGAACGCAAAATAACATTCATTATAGGTGAATAAAAATATGAAATCACAAGATACAGAAGGTATGCTTGGAAATGTTCGAAGTATATGTCTCTCGCTGCCTGAAGCTGAAGAAATTATCGATGGTTTCGGTCACAATACGTTTAAAGTAAACGGAAAATCATTCGTCATATCAGGTGAAAGTGAGCAAGGATTCAGCTTGTCTTTCAAGTCAGATCGCGAAATGCAAGAAATATTGCTGCAGAAAGAGCGTTTTTATAAAACGCCATATATAGGACGTCACGGCTGGGTATCCATTCAAAATCCAGGTGAAGAGGACTGGGATGAACTGGCCGATCTCATTCAAGAGGCCTATTTACGTGCGGCACCGAAGCGTTTAGTTAAGAATTGGATAGAATCACATAAGAAGTGAGGAAAGGCGGACTGGATCTGCCTTTTTTTATTTTTCACAGATTTATAGACTAAAAGCTAAATTTACTAAAATCCAGTTAATTCCACTCTTGAAAGGGTTAAACTATTTTTAAGCAGTAAAATAGTGAAAATTGGGGTGTTAGCATTGAAAAGGTTCATTCTCACTTTAATTTCGATCCTCTTTCTTTCAGGTTGTTTTCATGAAGAGAAAAATACATCTGAAAAAAATGAAAAGGATGCAGCAGAAGTGCTTGCCAGACAAGCTGAAGTTGTCGCAACAGATTTAGTAATCCCTTGGAATATCAACAAACAAGATAATACCTTTTATTCGAGTCAACGACCAGGCTATATCATTAAAGTCGATAGTACTAAAGGTTCGAAAACTGTTCAGAATGTTGAAGTTTTAAAGAAAGTCCTTCATGAAGGTGAGGGCGGATTGCTAGGTTTCATACTTGCTCCTGACTTTGAAAATTCTCGTGAAGCATTTGCGTACCATACTTATAAACAGGATGGTAACGTTTATAATCGCATTATTGTGCTTAAGCTTGATCAAAACAAGTGGACGGAAAAAAACATGATCCTGGAAAAGATCCCGGGAGGAAGGATTCATAACGGAGGTAGAATTAAAATTGGACCGGATGGCAAATTATATGCTACCGCCGGTGATGCGGGAAACCCGGAAAATGCTCAAAATGTTAACAGTCTGGCAGGAAAAATTTTGCGAATGGAACTAGATGGTTCTGTACCAAACGATAACCCATATGAAAAATCTTATGTTTATTCCTACGGACATCGAAATCCACAGGGGTTAGCCTGGGATCAGGACGAAAGGCTCTATAGCTCTGAACATGGACAAATGGCACATGATGAAATTAACTTGATTGAGCCCAGAAAAAACTATGGTTGGCCGATTATTGAAGGTAATGAGCAAGCCCCTGCTATGGTTTCTCCTTTGTTTCAATCTGGTGATAACACTTGGGCTCCATCAGGAATGGCTATTAAAAATAAACAAATATATGTTGCCAGCTTACGAGGCGAAAGAATTCTCGTAATTGATCTGGCTGATAAAGAGGTTATTACTTTTTTTGAAGATGCGGGTAGAATGCGGGATATGCTGATTGAAGATAATGCATTGTATACAATTACGAATAATCGTGATGGTAGAGGAACTCCACGAGAAGGTGATGATAAATTATTAAAACTCCCTTTAGGTGAGTAGACAAGTGTTAGGATTCTAATATCATTAAGATTATGTATTATTAAATTAAGTACCTAGCTAACTACCAAGGTCAACATTTAGTGTTGGCTTCTTATTATTTTTTATGGAATCACATCCCCTTTTCTCAGTTTAAAAACTCCCCTTTTTAGTTGGTTTGTTTGGTACAAGCTCTTCTTCATATTTATTTTACATTCTCTTTTTATTTTCTTCATATAAGAATGGTAAACTCCCGTTATGATTAAACTTTATTCAAATGATGGGGGAATCATAAGAAGACATGAACAAAAAAATACTCTTAACAGGCGTCTTGTCTATTAGCTTTCTTTCAGCTTTATTCGCATATACTCACGATACAGTGACCGAGGCAGCAGCTTCTTCCACTGAGCAAATTACCAAAGAACGGTTTTTATTAAAAAATCCTCCTGATGTAGGAAATGGAATAAAAGCAGGTATGGGCTCTTCGCTCAATCATCTTCCTGGGGATCCCGAAAATATTTTTTATACGACAGCTGACCGAGGGCCAAATGGCGAAGTGATGGTAGATGGTGAAAAAAGACGTACTTTTCCTGTGCCAACGTATACACCTAGAATTTATAAGATTAAAGCATCACACGGTGAAGTGGAAATCCTTAAAACCATCCCTCTTAAATTGCCAAATGGTACGGACAAGATTACGGGTACTAACTACATTTCCGGTGTATCTAATCTACCAGGACTTGATGAAACGCCTTATGATGAAAAAGGAGAAAAACAATTGCCTTATGATCCATATGGGATAGACACAGAAGGACTCGCATACAATCCGAAAGATGACACATTTTGGATCAGCGACGAATATCGTCCAAGTCTTGTACAAGTAACGCGAGACGGTACTATTTTGCAGCGTCTTATTCCATCAGGGATGAAAAAGCAATTTGATAATGCTCCGAACATTCCGGTAAAGGATTGTTTACCGGCTGTATTTTCTAAACGAATTTCTAATAAAGGTTTTGAGGGAGTTACCATCTCCCCTGATGGCAAATGGATGTTCACTCTTACCCAAAGACCCCTCGGAAATCCTAATGAAGAGACTAGTAATAATTCGCGGGCAATCAGGATTCTGAAAATCAACATAAATACATTAAAAGTTGCGGGAGAATATGTTTTTTTAACAGATGACGAAAAACAATATAAGGATTTGAAACAATCGAAAATATACGTTTCTGATTTATACGCTAAGGATGACCATACCCTCCTAGTTGATGAAAGGGACAGCTATGGAGGAAGTGAATCTCAAGTCAAAAAAGTTTTTAAAATAGATATTTCGAACGCTTCAAATATTCATGGTAAATATGATAGCCCGAAAGAAAATAAAAAAAGCTTAGAACAAATGACGGTGGATGAAATGAAGAAAGCCGGTATTATATTTCCAAAACAACGTTTAGTGGTTGATATGTTAAAGCTAGACTATCCATTTGAGAAACTTGAAGGCTTAACAATGATCAACAACCATTCCATAGCTGTTATGAATGATAATGACTTCAGTATAACCAATACTTCACAAAATGGAATTCCAACTGAATTATGGAAGATTGAAATTAGTGAATAAACCATTGATTTATTTAACTCAGTTAAGTTCTTGTGAATTATAATTTTGACTATATTCAGGAATTTTACGTGTTAAAAAGCAACTAACCCTTGTGGTAGTTGTTTTTTTGTTTTTTGAAACGGATTTTCAACTTGAACTTATTTATGAGAGCAGGAGATAATGCATCAATCAATTTGATCTATGTCTAAAGGGATTAAAAGGTATCATTTATTCTGAATTGTTATGGGCTCCGTGAATGGTATTATCAACGGGTAAATATGTTTTAGAGGTAAATGGTTTGTCCAAGCTTTCAGGAATTTTGAAGAAGGACACGCCTAGGGAAAGGTCAAGTAATTTCAAGTCAGCCATTTAGAACATGCTATCAAAGTTAAACCTAAAACCCGAAGCTGGCTCCAAGCTGCGGTTTTTTTTACCCTCAGTATAAAAAAGTACAGATAATGTTAAAAGAGTGCTATTGATAGCGCTTTCAAACATTGTTTTTTCGTAGCTATAATTTACATGTAAGTAATTTTTAAAGGGGGAACTAAAATGAAAAAAAGCAAAATTATATCTCTTATGCTTGCTGTGGTCATGGTTATGCTTGTTGCGGCTGGCTGCAGTGACAGTAAAAGCAAGGTAAGTGTGGGTATCGTATTGCCAACTAAAGATGAGCCAAGATGGGTGCAGGATGAGCAGCGATTTAAGGATGCGCTGAAAGGTACAGATTACACAACTGAAATCCTTTTTAGCCAAGGTTCTTCTGCTAAGGAAAAAGAAAACGTTGAAACATTGATCAACAAAGGGATTGACGTTCTAATTATTTGCCCGCAAGACGGAAATGCAGCAGCGGCTGCAGTAGAAGCTGCGAAGAAGGATGACATCACGGTTATCTCTTATGACCGTCTTATTACAAATACAGATGCAGTTGATTACTATGTAACATTTGACAGCCTTGCAGTAGGTGCAGCACAAGGTCAATATTTGATCGATAATGCAAAAGGTTCTAACGTGCCGCTTTATCTATACGCTGGTGCTGCTTCAGATAACAACGCATTCTTGTTCTTTGAAGGTGCTTGGAAAGTGCTTCAGCCCAAAATCGCTGACGGCACATTCAAAATTGCTAACTCTAGCGCAGCAGAAGCTTTAAAAGACAAAGCTGATCTTTCTCGTGATGAGCTGAGCAAGGTCATCGGACAGGTGACAACAAACTGGGATGCTAATGAAGCCAAAAACAAAGCTCAAACTCACTTGACTGCGGCGAAAGCTGACATGAAAGGTGATGTGGCTATCCTTGCTCCTAACGACGGGACAGCTCGTTCTATCGCAGATGTATTTGGATCTGACAGTGCTGTAACAAGCTACCTCGTAACTGGACAGGATGCTGAGAAAGCTTCTATTCAATACGTAATTGATGGCAAACAATCTATGACTGTGTTTAAAGATGTTCGTACACTTGTAAAGGATGCAATGGGAATGGCTGTTGATATCCTTGATGATAAGAAGCCTGAAACAACTGGATCATACGATAACGGAAAAGTTAAAGTGAAAGCAAAACAAACAAACGTTATCGTTGTGGACAAAGAGAACGTACAGAAGGAACTTATCGATTCTAAATACTACAAAGCCGACGAATTTACAGGGCTTAAATAAGAAAATAGTACGGCGCGGAATAGTGATAGATACTACGTCTATCACTATTTTTCACAATTAAGTCAGTTGTTTGGCTAATGGAGGGATAATGATGAGCGGATATATTTTGGAGATGAACCAGATTTCCAAAGAGTTTACCGGAGTAAAAGCGCTCAGCAATGTCAATTTCAAGGTAGGGAAAGGCGAGATTCACTGCTTGATCGGGGAAAACGGAGCAGGAAAATCAACGCTGATGAAGGTGCTGAGCGGTGTTTATCCTTATGGGACATATGCTGGAGATATCGTGTTTGAAGGCAGTGTGCAGCAGTTCAACAAGATCAGTGACAGTGTAAAAACAGGCATCGTCATAATCTACCAAGAGCTGGCATTGTTTCCGGATCTGACGGTCTATGAAAATATTTTTGTGGGCAATGAAGTTAAGCGCGGTAATCTGGTCGACTGGAATCAGACAATTGCCCAGGCGAAAGAGATGCTGAAAAGAGTAGGACTCGACGTGAATCCTGAAACGCTCGTAAAAGATTTGAGCGTAGGTAAGCAGCAGTTAGTCGAAATTGCCAAAGCGTTAAGTAAGGACGTTAAGCTTCTAATTCTTGATGAGCCCACTGCGGCACTTAATGAGGATGACAGCGAAAATCTGCTAAGACTTTTGGGTGAACTGAAAAAGCAAGGCATCACAAGTATCATGATTTCACACAAGCTGAAGGAAGTCATTTCGATTGCGGATAAAGCGACGGTGCTTCGCGACGGTAAAACGATTTGTACGCTGGATGCATCAAAAGGCGAAATTTCCGAGAACGTCATTATTAAAAACATGGTTGGCCGTGATATTGATGATATATATCCGAAGCGTCCAGACAAGAAAATAGGCGAAACCATTCTTGAATTGAAAAATTGGTCTGCTTACAGTACTGAGCTTGGCCGTCATGTTGTAAAGGACGTCAATTTTCATGTGAAAAAGGGAGAAATCGTCGGAATAGCTGGATTGATGGGATCGGGGCGAACAGAACTTGCGCTGAGTGTTTTTGGAAATCCAAAGAATTACAAGCTGGAAGGGCAGCTGGAGGTTGGAGGCTCACCAAAGACGTTCAAACATACAAGCGATGCTATCAAGTCAGGAATTGCTTATGTGACGGAAGACCGAAAAGGCGACGGGCTGTTTTTAATCCAGGATATTAAGAACAACATTACTGCGGCAAACCTGAATGGTGTCGCAGATAACGGCATTATCAACGTGAATGAAGAAGTGAAGAAGGCTGAAGCGTATAAAAAATCAATGTACATTAAAGCTTCTTCTTTAGAGCAGGTCGTTGGTAATCTAAGCGGAGGGAACCAGCAGAAGGTATCGCTCGGAAAATGGCTCTTTGTCGGACCGAAGCTGCTTATTCTCGATGAACCGACCCGAGGTATAGATGTTGGAGCAAAATTTGAAATTTATACGATTATGAACAAATTGATAAGCGAGGGTATGAGCATTATCATGATTTCTTCGGAGCTCGGTGAAGTACTTGGAATGAGCGATCGTGTGTATGTCATGGCTGAAGGCAAAATCAAAGGTGAGCTGCCAATTGAAGAAGCCAACCAAGAAAATATTATGCAGCTTGCTACGCAATAGGGGGTTAACACATGGAATTTATCAATGAAGCAAGATCATTAGTGAAAGAGAATATCCGTGATTATGGGATGTATATTGCGTTATTCGTAATTATGCTCACGTTCTCCATCATGACGGATGGGCTGTTCATGTCATCACGAAATATTAGCAATCTATTAGATTCTACCGGTTACATTGCCGTATTAGCGGTAGGTATGACACTCGTTATTGTTATCCGCCATATTGATTTATCGGTTGGGTTTGCGGCCGGGTTCCTTGGTGCAATAACGGCTATCCTTCTTACAAAGATGGGAATGCCGATTTATGCGACCATTCCGATTATTCTTGTGCTTGGAATTTTTATCGGCTTGTTTAACGGCTTGCTGATTGCTAGATACGCGATTCCTTCCTTTGTTGCCACTCTTGCTGGGATGCTCATTTTCCGTGGTGCGCTGCTGCAGGTAACAGAGGCAACGGGAACAATCATCATTAAAGACGATGGTTTTAACGCGATCGGAAACGGATTTATTCCTTCTATCATGGTTGTAAACGGTTTGCATCTTCTATCTCTGATTCTAGGTTTATTATCCATTCTTTTTTATGTTTACAGTGAAATCTCCACGCGCCAAAATAAGATTAAATATCAGTTTGATGTGGTTTCTAAAGGGATTTTTACATTTAAGCTAGTCTTTGTTTCTGCAATTATTGCTTATGTTACTTGGATTCTTGCAGGCTATAACGGTTTCTCATGGACAGTTGTCATCATGCTCTTGGTTGTTGTAGTCTATCATTTCTTAACAACAAAAACAGTCCTAGGCCGTCACATCTATGCGGTCGGAAGCAATCCGGAAGCCGCGCATCTTAGCGGGATTAACGTTAATAAAATCACGTACATCGTATTTGGTTCTATGGGGATGCTCGCTGCACTTTCCGGCATCTTGTTCACGTCCCGTCTGCAATCGGCGACAACAACTGCTGGAACACTGTTCGAGCTTGATGCGATCGCTGCGGCTTACGTCGGCGGAGTATCCTCTGCAGGCGGTGTAGGGAAAGTAACAGGCGCCATCATCGGTGCTATCGTTATGGCTTCCTTGTCCAGCGGAATGAACCTGCTTGGAGTAGGCGTTTCCATGCAGTATATGATCAGAGGCGGCGTATTGGTTGCAGCAGTTCTCTTTGACGTAATAACTCGTAAAAAGAGAGGATAGTTTCCTATTTTCCTATAGTTAGAAAGATAAGCTGGGGCACCTATCTAAGGAAGGTGCTCTTATTTTTTTAAGACTTTTTTCTAAACGTTCTTTTCTAAAGGGTTGGTGCAATTAAGTGATTTTTGAGAAATTCTTCATTGAAAAGTTAATTGGAGCGAAGGGCGAGACTCCTCGAAAATGAAAATCACATTTTCTTCGTGCGATGTGAAGCTGCCGAAGCCTTCCTTGTCCTGCAGGATGAGTGGGACAGGTGAGACCACTCATGGCGCGCAGCGCAGAGGGGGCTCACCGCACACCCTGCGGAAAGCGAGCCCAAAGAGCGGAAATTAACCTCTTTCAAAAGCAACAAAGGTTTACGGAGACAGTCTTTTTTTTAAAACGCCTGCTGATTGGAAAAGGATTGAGCATTCACTTTTCGTTCAATATGATAAAATAAAATTAGTAAATTATCGGAAAAAAAGGAGATACTTCACTTTGCGTAAAGCCGGCATAATCATACTTAGTTTCCTATGTATCGTCCTTTGTTATTTTACGTTTACCACAGCACAAAAAGCGTTCAAGTCTGAATTGGAGCTGCCTGCTGCATCCACCACTACTAAGGATCGCTATCGTATTGTTCTCATTACTCAAGAACTGGAGACACCGTTTTGGGATAAGGTCGGAGCAGGTGCGGCCGAACAAGCTCAAAAGGATGGAGCAAGCCTTGAGGTATGGGGGAGCTACGGCAAAAACCAGGAAGATTTCTTGAAAAAGCTTGAAATAGCCATTCAGTCTAAAGTGGACGGCATTATTGTACAAGGGCTGGACACTCAGAAATTTAAGGATTTGACAAAAATAAAAGCAGCATTTTATGGCATCCCCATCATTACCGTTGCGAATGATGTGCCGAAAGCGGAAAGTCTAAGAAAGACATACGTTGGATCAGACCAGCATTTGGCTGGAAAGATGATCGCTCAGCTGATGCTGTCCGATATGGGCCAGCATGGAAACATCATTTTATTAAGCGACAGCCAAAAGGAATATTACCAGGAGCAGCGGCTGAAAGGTATCAGGGAAGTTTTCAAGGATTACCCGAACGTCAAAGCTGTTTATGCGGAAACTTCTGATTCAAGGGAACAAGTCATCGCCAAAACACAGGATTTGCTGAACAAGTATCCTGATGTGAATGGCTTTATTGCTGTGAATGCAAATATCGCAGGAGCGATGATTCAGGAAATTAGCAGGCGCGGTAAAGTCGAGCCTTATCATATCTATTCATTCGACGACGGGTCTGAATCGCTTTCTTTGCTGAACCAAAAAAAGCTTGATGGTGTAATCGAGCAATCTCCTGAGATGATGGGGAGAAAGAGTGTAGATCTATTAATCAAATGGCTGAATAACGATAAGGTTCCTCTGGATGCTGATGGCTATCTAAGTGATATTGGGATCATAAAAGCGATGGACAAGCGATGAACAAAATTCAGAAGAAAATATGGATGCTGGCAACTGTCGTTCTTGTCATTATGGGGATAATTTGGATTGCACTTACATACTACAACCAGAAAACACAAAATCAATATAACGAAATTTTACAGCGGTATATAAAGATGAACGAAGTGACCAGTACGAGTCAGTTGGTGGTCACGAATCTTAATAACTATTTGCTCGAGCCATCTAAAGCGAACTTGACTGAACTGAATCATAGCAAAGAGAATCTTAACCGGGTAAAGGATGAAGTCTTATCTTTAAGGAATACAGAGAACGAATTTGATCTTACCAATTATATGAACTTAATAGACAGCTTGATTGAGACAACGGACCGTTCACTCATGTTTTACTCTGAAAAAGATACAGAGGCTTCAGACAAAGAATTTACAGAAGCGACACGCATCTCGAAGTACATTTCCGATATGACGCTCACCTTGATCGACACAGAGCTAAAAACGTACGACCGCTTTTACCGCGGCATAATTGATCAGTCTGCAGAATTTAAAAAGCTGGGCATCTGGCTTATGCTCCTTATCACATTGCTGCTGCTGATGATCACTTATTGGTTTTCGCTAAGTATTACAAGACCGGTGCAGCTGTTGACACGGGCAGCCAACGAACTGTCTGCCGGCCGTTTTGACAAGGAGATCAAGGTGGATTCTAACGACGAAATCTCTTTCCTTGCTCAAACTTTTAATCGAATGCGCATCAACATTAATAATTTATTTCAGGAAATACAGCAGAAGGCACAGCTGGAGCACGAACTTCAGCAAAGTAAGCTCCTGCTGAAGGAAAGTCAGCTTCGGAATCTCCAAAGCCAGATTAACCCGCATTTTTTGTTTAACACATTGAATACGCTCTCTAAGAAAGCGTATTTGGAAGGATCAGAAGAAACGAGCGACTTGCTTGTAAGTGTGGCTGGCTTGCTGCGCTACAACTTAAAGTGGCTGGACAGAGCCGTTACACTTCGCGATGAAGTAGTGGTGATCCAGCAATACATGAACATTCAGAAAGCCAGGTTCACAGACCGTCTGACTTTGAACATGGAAATAGACGAAGCGTGCCTAGAAGTTCAGATCCCTGGTCTGACCCTGCAGCCGATCATTGAAAACGCGGTTATTTATGCCGTTGAACCGCGGGAGGAAGGCGGCAATATTTGGTTCCGCATTAAAGACGGTGATAACCAGGTAATCATAGAGGTTGAAGATGACGGCCCAGGTATTCAGGAACATAAAATTAAGCAGATAGTAGAGGGAGAGCTTGTGCAGACAGATGCCGCATCGACAGGCATCGGTTTCAGTAATGTTGTGAAACGGCTCAAGCTATTTTACGGCATGGAGAATCTTATGGATATTCAAAGCCATATCGGGCTAGGTACGAAGGTAGTGCTAAGAATACCAAAAACGAGAGGGATTGAAGAGAATGCTAAAACTCTTGATCGTGGATGACGAACAGATTGAACGCGAAGGACTGCAAGTGATCTTGCAGAAAGCCTTTCCCGAAGTCTCAATTGCCCAAGCTAAAAACGGCAGAGTCGCCGTGGAGATGGTTGACGAGTTTAAGCCTGACTTAGTCTTGATGGATATCCAGATGCCTGGGATGAATGGTCTCGAGGCGATCCAGCAAATAACCAATATCGATCCTTCTATTAAATTTGTGATGATCACGGCTTTTGATATGTTTGACTATGCCCGACAGGCGATTAAGCTTGGCGTAAAGGATTATTTACTGAAACCGAGCAAAGTGAGCGAAATTGCAGCTACCGTTGGAAAAGTGCTGGAAGAGATCGAAGAAGAGCGGAAGTCCTTGGGCGTTTTAAAAAAAGCACTGCCGCTCGTTGAGACGGATGTTGTGACACAACTGCTGTTCGATCATGTACATGAAGTACATCTGGACATGCTGGTTGAAATGCTGGACATCCCTTCGACAGACGAATCTTTTGTGGTAAGCATCCTGCTGCCAGAAGGTGGGGAAAAACTTTATTCTGCGGTAAAAGAAAAGATCAGACAGCTGGGGAGTGCGTGGGTCGGTGCTCTGTATGGCCGGCAGCTTCCTGTTATCGTGTTCCGGAAACCTGATCGTTCTTTTCGTTCCCAGTCCATTTCGCTTGCTAATGAGATTCTTTCTTTAGCGAAAACAAGCCCAGGAGCAGGCTGGTTTGTCGGAATTGGGAGCGTATGCAGTTCCTTGAATCAAGTCCGCCAGTCTTATCAGGAATCGCTAATAGCAACAATGGATACATCTTTGCCTGTAAAATATCGCTTTTATTCAGATGTTCCTGTTCTGGGGAGTACGGAAGAAAAATCGTTGACAAAGCAGCGTGAAAGACAGTTTTTCGATGAAATAAGGCTTGGCAAATGGGACCTAATCCGTTTGAATGTTACGGAACTTATTAGACGATGCGAAAACGAAGGGGCAGAATTGCTTCAGACTCAGCAGCGTGTCCTCGAACTGCTCTGGATCGCAGCAAGGGTGATGAGCGAAATTGGCGTCGAGACCGAAACACCTTTCTTTTCTTATCAATCTCAAGACTTTCGTCAACTGCGATTCGAGACTGACCGCTTGCTTGTACATATGAGGCAATCGTATGAAGCACATTATGAGCAGCTTGAAGCGGATACGATTCATCAGATTAAAAAATACATTATGAAGCATTCACATGAGGATATTTCCTTGGAGACTTTAGGCAGGAAAGTGGGCTTGAGTCCTATTTATATCAGCAAGATGTTTAAGGAAAAACTTGGCGTTAACTATATCGATTTTCTGACGGAATGCCGTATTGAAAAAGCTAAGAAGCTTATGGCAGATCCAGAAAAGAGTTTAAAGGAAATTACGTTCGAGGTAGGCTACCATGAACCGAACTATTTCAGCAAAGTGTTTAAAAAAATGGTTGCGCTTTCACCTACAGAATATCGAAAAGCCGTCCTTGGCAGAAAAGGGTAAAGGCAGACAAAAGGAGCAGCACCGATGGAGAGGATTTTGAAACATGTGAATCTCATCCTATTTCTAATCGTTCTCGTATTCGCATTCACGGCTTGCGATGCGGGAGGTAACGGAAATAGCACTTTAGGGAAAGTGAAACCTTCTAACAGTGAAAAGTCCCATGTAAAAAAGCCAGTTGAAGAAAAGATTAAAATTGGCTTTTCTATGGATACATTATTGGAGGAGCGCTGGCTAAAGGATAGAGATTTGTTTAAGAAGTCTGTGGAATCGCTTGGTGCGGAAGTAGAGATTCTAGCGGCGAATGGCGATGATTCTGTCCAGATAGCTCAAGCGGAGACGCTGATCAGCCAAGGGGTCGATCTTCTTGTTGTGGTTCCCCATAACGCAGAGGCCATGGCTGCAATCGTCAAAAAGGCACATTTAGCTGGAATTAAAGTAATGGCATACGACAGACTCGTTAAAAATGCGGATATCGATTTGTATGTTTCCTTCGACAACGAAAAAGTCGGGGAACTGCAAGCTAAAGTGATAACCAAACTTGTTCCTAAAGGAAGGTATGTGTATATCGGCGGCGCTGAAACGGACAATAATGCCCATTTATTCAAAAAAGGTGTCTTCGAAGTCCTCCAGCCGTTAATAAACAAAGGTGATATTACGGTGGTGTTCGACCAATGGTCCAAGGACTGGACCCCGGCTAATGCACGGACAAACATGGAGGAAGCTCTCAAGGCAAACCATAATCAAATTGATGCAGTTATAGCGGCAAACGATGCAACGGCTGGAGGAGTCATTCAGGCACTAACCTCACAAGGGCTTGCAGGAAAAATTCCGGTTGCAGGACAAGACGCTGAGCTTTCGGGTGTTCAAAGGATTGTCCAAGGCACACAGATCATGACAGTGTATAAACCAATCAAATTATTGACAGAGGAAGCCGCAAAATTAGCGGTTAGAATGGCAAAGGGTGAAGAAATAGAAGCAAACAGAAAAATAAATAACGGAAAAATCGAGGTTCAATCCGTACTGCTGTCACCAATTGCTGTTGATAAACGGAATATTGACGAAACGATCATCAGAGATGGTTTTCATTCAAAGGAAGAAGTTTATCATATTAAAAAATAAAGTCATTAACTGCATCTCAGAAAAATCCACTGAGGTGTTTTTGTTTATAAGAGGCATGCGCTAACAATAAAACAACCTAACGAAACAAAAGCTGCTTCGCTAGGCTGTTTTTTTAATGTATTAAGCTTCTATCTTGGACGACTGTAGAACATATTCTGCATATGCTTTTGCGCTTTCTTGTAGTTCAGCATCTGTTACATGCATTACACCATTTAATACGAATAATGGCATAAATTTAGTGCCAATCAGATTGCTTGTTTGTTGTAATGGAGTTGTTAATGTTTCCATTGTGAAATTATTGTAGCCTGTAGGCTGGTATGAATCTTCGGGTCCGAAAGTAGAGATTGCAAGACCAAGTTCTTTACCCTGAAGTTTATCGCCGCCTTCTCCATATGCCCAGCCGTAAGAAAGCACTTCATCTTGCCATTGTTTCAACAATGGCGGCGTGCTGTACCAATAGAAAGGGAATTGAAGGATAATGCGATCATGTGATTCAAGCAGACTTTGTTCATGATTCACATCAATTTTTCCATCAGGATATGATTCGTATAAAGCGTGCACTGTAATTTCTTCGTGTTTTTTTAATTCATCCATCCAGGCCCGGTTGATTCGTGATTGCTGAAGGTTAGGATGAGTAATAATAACAAGTGTTTTCATTTAGAAATTTCTCCTTTAAAGTTGTATAATTTCATTTGTTTGTACATACAAATTAACTCAAACTAAACAAATTGTCAAATCAAAAGTTAGTTTATTCTGATAAGATTTCGTACTATACGTTCTAACTGTTATCTTTTAAAATGATATAAACCATTTTTTTTGAGAGGAACTTATATATGGAGAATTTTAAAAGCATTTTTATGCAAAATGATTTTAAAGTTACGAAGGAAACAAGCAAGGCAATTGAATTTGAAAACATACATACTAAAGATGTTATTTATCTGCTGCCAAATAAAGAAATTAGTATTGTTCTACATCCTGAAACGGTTGAAAAGAATAGCGGATTACATCATAAAAGCCACGCCGTTTTTAATAGTACTGCTCTAAGCCGTTTTCCAAAAAGGCTAAACACAGGTCAGACCACAATCACATATGGTTATTCTTTTAAATTTAAAACTGAAAATGAACTGAATCGATTTTTAGGTGCAGTAAATCTTATTATTTTTCATAAATAATTTAGGATGCTTCTTAAGTTGTAAACTTTCGAAGCATTTTTGTTTCCGCACATAGTAGCAATTCCCCTGACAGCCCATAGGATAATTTTAAAGGTCTGAAAGAAGGAGTATGTTATGTACAATCATGATAATAGGGCCAATCCGAGTGTTGTTGCATTTGCTAAAGGGGATGTTACGGGAGATCGTGTAGCGGATAACGTATTTTTAACCGGGATTAAAACATCTGATAGTCCGTTTATTCAGGATATAACGTTAGTCGTACAGGATGGAAGAACAGGCAAGATCACAAGAGTGCCACTTTCTGAAAATGCAGGCTATAACCCAACCTTGTTTTTAGGTGATTTTACAGGGAACACTGTCGATGATATTTTAATTAGCATTAATTCAGGCGGAAGCGGAGCCTTCACTTATGATTATGTATATTCTTTTGTCAATAACAGACCGTATTTGATTTTTGATTTTAATGTGTATAACGAACAATACCAATATGACGTTACTTATCTAGATAACTATAAAGTGAAAGTGGTCAGCAAAATTAATCATCTAACGTATTTGATCGATATTTCATTAAGAGATTCTGACTATTTAAATGAAATATACAATGCTAATGGAAAGCTAAAGCATCCGATAACCGGTTTTGTGAATCCGTTGAGTGTATTATATCCGGTTGATTTTGACTCTAATGGTGTTTATGAGCTGCTGGCTTATCAAAAAATAGCAGGACAGTATAATGCAGATGCATTAGGTTATGTAATGAACACATTAGGCTGGAGAAAGAATCGGTTTGTTCTTCAGAATCAGAATGTAGCTATCTTTGGATCATAGGAAATTAACTTTTCGATCTAATCTCACTGTTATGGGGTTAGATTTTTTATTTGTTGAGAATCATACAACTTGAATCGTATTCTTTGATTTTCAATATACGAGGCATTAATATAAATAGTAACTTGAAAAAAGAAAGCAATTGAAACTTATAAAAAGGTGGAGATATACAACATGATGAACGAAAAATACGCACCGCTATTTACTTCTTTCCGTTTTAAAAATGGTATTGAGTTAAAAAACCGCGTAGTAATGGCACCGATGACAAATTTCTCATCTAACGAAGATGGAACAGTTACGGATGAAGAGATTCAATATTATGAGCGCCGTTCTGAAGGTGTTGGCATGGTGATTACTGCTTGTACAAATGTAACGGCGAATGGTAAAGGGTTTCCGGGAGAGTTTGCAGGCGATACGGATGACATGATTCCGAGCCTCCGACGTTTAGCTTCAGCTATTCAAGCAAAAGGTTCAAAAGCCATTTTGCAGATCTTCCATGGCGGCCGTGAAGTTCCGCCTGAACTTGTTCCAAACGGAGATGTCGTCAGTGCAAGTGACATTCCATCAGCAGAAGGCAAACCAGTGCCTCGGCCATTAACTTCATCTGAAGTCGAATCCATTATCCGTGACTTTGGAGAGGCGACGAGACGTGCGATTGAAGCCGGTTACGACGGTGTTGAGATACACGGAGCGAACGGCTACTTGATTCAACAGTTCTTCTCTTCTCACGCTAACCGCCGTGAAGATCAATGGGGTGGTTCGTTAGAAAAGCGCATGGCGTTTCCGATGGCAGTAGTAGATGCTGTACAAAAGGCAGCGGCAGAACACGGTGACGAAAACTTCCTTGTTGGATACCGCTTTTCACCAGAAGAGCCAACAACGCCAGGAATCACAATGGCTGATACATTGGCGCTAGTTGACGCATTAAGTGCAAAGAATCTAGATTACCTTCATGTTTCACTGATGGATTTCTGGTCTGAGCCTAGACGTGGAGTAGAGGATACACGCCCTCGAATTGAGATCATTAAGGAAAGAGCGGGAGACCGTGTACCGGTAATCGGTGTAGGATCAATCTATACAGCAGATGATGCTATCAAAGCGTTTGAGACGGGTGTGCCACTTATCGCACTTGGCCGAGAGCTTATCATCGATCCAGATTGGGTAGAAAAGATCGAGCAGGGACAAGAGTCTGAAATCGTAACAAAAATCGATAATTCCAAACAACAAGAGCTAGTCGTTCCAGATCCATTATGGAACGCAATCATTAACACCCCAGGATGGTTTCCGGGAGTTGAATAGACAGAAAAGAAGCAGGTGCTGAGCCTGCTTCTTTTGTTTGTTAGTTGTTAAATTTAGGTCAATACTGAATTCGTATAAATGGAAAAAGAATTGTATAATGTCTTTTAAACAAAGACAAAAAAGGTGCTATTTTATGAAAAAAATTATTGTAATCGGAGCAGGCATTCTTGGTGCATCAACTGCTTATCATCTTGCTAAGTCAGGTACAGGGGTTACTCTAGTAGATCGCCAAGACAAAGGGCAGGCAACAGACGCGGCAGCTGGAATCGTTTGTCCATGGCTTTCACAGCGGCGCAACAAAGCGTGGTATCAGCTGGTAAAAGGCGGTGCACGCTACTATCCTGAGTTGATTGCTCAATTAGAAGCTGATGGTGAAAAAGATACGGGATACAAGCGTGTTGGGGCGATTAGTCTTCACGATGATCCTGCTAAACTAGAAAAGATGGCGGAACGCGCTCAAAAACGACGGGAAGATGCTCCTGAAATAGGAGAAATATCAATTTTGTCACCTGAAGAAACAAGAAAATTGTTCCCTCCATTATCTGAAGAATATGGTTCTGTTTTTGTGAGAGGCGGAGCACGAGTAAACGGAAGAGCACTGCGTAACGCGTTGACTAACGGTGCAGTTAAGCATGGAGCTAAACTTCTATACGGAAATGCTTCTATCCTTAGTGAAAACAATCGTATTGTCGGAATAAAGCTAGATGAGAAGTCACTGACGGCAGATCAAGTCATTGTTACTGCAGGAGCTTGGTCTCAAGAGTTGCTGCAGTCAATTGGTGTGAACTTTAAAGTAACACCACAAAAGGCGCAAATTGTTCACCTTGAAATGCCCAATATGGATACAGGTTCCTGGCCGGTTGTCATGCCTCCAACAACCCAATACATTCTAAGCTTTGAAGAGGGACGAATTGTAGTAGGTGCAACACATGAGGATGAAGCTGGGTTTGATAATCGAGTAACTGCAGGTGGAATAAGTGAAATCCTAACAAAAGCTTTAGCAATTGCTCCAGGATTATCAGATGGAACGATACTTGAAACAAGGGTAGGTTTCAGACCTTTTACTCCTGGGTTTCTACCTGTAATCGGAGCATTGCCGGGTTATGAAGGAATACTGATAGCTAACGGTTTAGGAGCTTCGGGTTTAACAAGTGGACCATATCTTGGGGCAGAACTTGCGAAACTCGCACTAAACAAACCAACTGAAATTGATATGAGCTTGTATGAAGTTACAGGAGCACTTCAGTAGAATACAAAAAGAAAGACAACTTCCCGCCGAAGTTGTCTTTCTTTTTGTAGTTTGCGAGCGACCTAGAGCGGAAATCAACTACTTTCCAGCGCAACATAGTATACAAAAACAGTCTTTTATTATTTATACTCCCAAAGTCTTCATACTAAAATAATCCAAACACTCATTCACTTGCATCACATTATAGATTTTCTTCTCTAAACAAAATTTAATAACCAAGTCGCTCGTATCGCTATCTGATAGGGAGTAGCCGCCTGACTCAAGCAACTCGTCAAAGTCATCTTCATTTAACTCAAGGGCCAGAGCTAGTGCAATAATCGTATTCTTGCTCGGGCGGTAATCGGAACTAGATCGGATTTTTGAGAAAAGTTTACGGTCTATGCCAGCTTTTTTATAAACATATGAATCTTTGACATCTCTTTTATCAATAAAACTAAACAGCAGCTCTTGTAAAGTTTTTTTTCGATGATTGTTCACAAACTCATCCAGTTCAAAATGAATACTATCGAGGATGAGCTCTTGTTCCATACATTCCGAGTACTTGAAGGAACTCTCATAAATAAAATGCTGTTCAATATACTCCTGCAATTCCAATAAAATCTTCTGATCAATCATATGGTCAACCTCCCGGAAATGTCGCTTATCAGGCGACCAAATAATGGATAATCCTCGCTATTATTATAGCATGACAAACATTTTGGAGGATGAAGATTATGAATAAAAACTTAACGGAGATTGTCTTTTTGCTGGATCGAAGCGGGTCTATGTCAGGGTTGGAACAGGATACGATTGGCGGGTTTAATGCTTTTATCGAAAAGCAGTGCGAACTGGATGGGGAAACACTCTTAACAACGGTGCTTTTTGATAACCAGTATGAAATCTTATGGAACGGTATTGAAGCCAAAAAAGCGAAGCTGACAGATAAAGATTATTACGTAAGAGGGACTACTGCTCTTCTTGATGCAGTAGGGAAAACGATATTAGACGTTGGCTACAGATTATCGAACACAAATGAGGAGCAAAAACCTGGCAAGGTGATATTCGTCATTACAACAGACGGTATGGAAAATGCGAGCAGTGAATTCAATTATGAAAAAGTGCAGCAGCTTATCAAGCACCAACAAGAAAAATACAGCTGGGAGTTCATTTTCATGGGAGCTAATATTGATGCTATAAAGGAAGCTGAGAGCATCGGGATCCAAATGGATAATGCGTTTAATTTTGAAGCAACTGAAGACGGTGTTGAAGAAATGTATAATGTCATGTGTGAAGCCGTAACGATGAAAAGAACATAATTGACAAGGACAGAGATAGAAAGCTCAGAAGCTTTCTGTCTTTTTCTTAATCTCACAAATACGCTGAAACTCTTCTTTGAAAAGTTAATTGGAACGGAAGGGCGAGACTCCTGTGGGATCAGTGGGACAGGAGAGACCATTCAATGTCGCAAAGAGACGAATGGGCTCACCGCACACCCCGCGGAAAGCGAGCCACTGCAGTGGAGATTAACATCTGTCATGGAGCATTCAACTCTGTGAAAAAGCTTTTTATTCAAGTCGTTATAAAACCATAATTTTATGGGCCATGCTAAAATAGTTGATATCTTTAAAATAAATGAGGTGCACTATGAATACATTCTTACAATACAATCCTACAAAACTATTTTTCGGCAAAGGTGAAGTACAGCAAATTTCTAATTTCTTAGATAAAGGTTTAAATGTCCTTGTCGTTTATGGTGGAGGAAGCATCAAGAAAAATGGCGTATATGAAGATGTCATTGTGGAATTAAACAAAGCGGGGGCTACTATTTTCGAATTGTCAGGTGTTGAGCCGAATCCGCGTTTAACTACGGTCCGTAAAGGAGTAGACATCTGTAAAACGGAAAAGATTGATTTCATACTCGCTGTAGGCGGAGGCAGTGTCATCGACTGTACAAAAGCCATTTCTGCAGGAGCTAAATACGATGGAGACACGTGGGATCTAATCACGCAAAAAGCACCAATTGAGAACGCTCTTCCATTCGGTACGGTACTTACACTGGCTGCAACTGGTTCTGAAATGAACTCGATATCTGTGATTACAAACTGGGAAACAAAAGATAAGTTAGGCTGGGGTTCTCCTCTTGTTTATCCAACGTTTTCAATATTAGATCCGAGCTACACATTCTCAGTTCCTCGTGACCAAACCGTCTATGGCATTGTGGATAGCATGTCTCATGCTTTAGAAAGTTATTTCCACCGTACGGAAAACACTCCAATGATCGATGGATTTATCGAATCATTGCTAAGAACGGCCATTGCGACAGGACCGAAATTACTTGAAGATTTAGAGTCGTTTGAACACCGTGAAACGATGATGTATGTGAGTACAACGGCATTCAACGGGACACTTTCGAATGGAACAGATGGCGGTGACTGGGCTACACACCGAATCGAGCATGCGATTTCAGCGGTTTACGATATCCCCCATGGTGGCGGACTGGCGATTCTTTTCCCGAACTGGCTAGAACATGTGTTAGAAGAAGATCCTTCTCGTGTGAAACAGCTGGCGGTTAATGTTTTCGGTATTTCACCAGATAACAAATCAGACATAGAGGCAGCAAAAGAAGGAGCAAAAGCACTGAGAGATTTCTGGAACTCGTTAGGAGCGCCAAACAAATTAAGCGATTATAATATTGATGACAGCGAGTTTGATGCGATGGTTGAGAAAACATTTATCAAGCCAGGTGTTGGAACGTATAAAGAAATGGATCGTGACAGCGTTCGTGACATTTTAAAGCGTTCTTTATAATTAAGATTCATAACTGTGTGTAAAAGACGGTTTAGAAGTCCCTGTAGAAACAGGGGCTTTTCTTTTTATTCAGGGTAATTATTTCCGTTTTGGGGAAGATAAAAAACTATAGGAGGGATATATATGAAAGATAAAGAAGAAAGAGAAAACCAAGAAGCATCTGACGGTATGAACGAACTTGTTGAAATCATAAACGCAAAAGGTGACACTGGTGAATTAAAAGAAATCGTCAATAAGTATGATAAGGACGAAAAAGAGCATTCTCCGCTATGTAATGATGAGTTTTTCTATACAGATTTAAGAGCCATTGCTGAAGATGGAGCGAAGGAAGATTGAAATTAAGTATCGTGGACTGGAAAATTAAATAGGATACCGATTCGCAACTGAGTTGGTATCCTATTTTTTATTTCTTTTTATGAACTTGAACAACTATAGTACTAAACCGTTTATTATCAACATAACCATCTAGCTTCCACATACCTGAGCGAGGCAATGACATTATTGAAGGTAAATGCGCATCTGCTCCATTGTGGGCTCCAAATAGTATGGATTCAACAACGGTTATTTCTTGGCCTGTTTCCTGTGACGTAGCTTTCACTTTAAAGGTTTTGCCAGGTAAGTCTTTGGAGCCCCACAGGTGCCACATGTATTTATTTTCTTTGCGTGGATAAAAACGAACCGCTTCCGAGTCATCGTATAAAAATCCGATTTTACCTTTTTCACCAATCATCGTAGATTTATCGGCTTTAAATAAGGGGCTCTCTTGCCACCCTTTCCATTTTTCTTCTTGCGTACAAGCAGTAAGGAAAAGGATTAGAAGTACTTGTAGAAATCCCTTCATTTTAACAAATCCTCCTTTTCTAAAATTTACCACATGGATATCTAAATTCCTGCTTTTAAATAAAAAGTTTAAGTCAGGCTAAAAAACTGGTATATAAAATAGAGAGCGATAATAGCTCTTTATTTTTATTGAGCTGAAGTTGATTAGGAGTGAACCCCATGATCGAACAACAATATGATAAATTACTGAACATACATACTGAGGAATTCCAAAAAGGGTTCAATGATTCTGCACATTACAACCGTTATGAACCAACGCCCTATCATGCATTAGAAACTCTTTTTCATCATTATGAAATAAAAAGCAGCGATCATGTCGTCGATTTTGGATGCGGCAAGGGAAGGCTGAATTTTTATATTCATTATCATTTCAATGCAACAGTTACGGGTATTGAGATGAATGAATCTTTTTATAACGAAGCCCTCTTAAACCAAATGAACTATGTAAAAAAGAAGAAAGATAAAATTCATTTTCATTGCTGTCTGGCAGAAGAGTACCGCATTGCTGCTTCAGATAATGTGTTTTATTTTTTCAATCCGTTCTCCGTACAGGTGTTTATGAAGGTCATCAATCATATATTAATATCGGTCGAACAAGCCCCGCGCGATGTAGAACTCATCTTATATTACGGTTCAGAAGAGTATCTGCAGTTTCTCGAATACCAGACGGCCTTTGAACAAACAGAAGAGATAAAAATCCCAAATCTTTATGAAAAAAATCCATATGAGCGTTTTTTAATTTATCGACTGGCAGCATAAAAAACAGAGAGTCATGTTGAACTCTCTGTTTTTCCTTTTTAAACGAGCACAACCCACAAAATCATAGCAAACACGATCGTCACGAATCCTTGCAGCAAGGTTGCCATCGTTTGTGCTTTATACGCGTCGGTCACTTTCATTCCGGTAAACTCGGTTACGACCCAAAAGAAGCTGTCATTCACGTGGCTGACTGTCATCGCTCCAGCACCGACGGCCATTACGACAAGTGCTAGAGGAACGGCCCCTTCAATTTCAAGGCCAGGAAGCATCGGGGCAATGAGGGAAGACGTAATAACAAGTGCTGCAGTAGATGATCCTTGAGCCGTTTTTAGAGCAGCGGCGATCAAGAATGGAACGATTAAGAACAATGCTCCGCTAAATACATCACCAAGCGACCAGCTTTGAATCATATCTGCGATGCCTGTATTTTTGATGACCCCGCCAAAAGCACCGCCTGCTCCCGTAATTAATAAAATTGGAGCGGCATCAAGCAGTGCTTCTCCAACCCACTTTGTCATCGTTTCTTCATTGTATTTCGGCAGTAGAGCGAACGCTGCGATTACGCCTGCAAGAAGTGCGACAAGCGGACTTCCTAAGAAAAGAAAAAAGCTTGCGAGACCTCCTTTTACTCCCAGATAAGTTACGATGGAGCCGATACCAATCAATACGATCGGCAAAACAATCGGTAGAAAGGAAAGAAAAGTAGAAGGCATCTTTCCAAATGACTTTACGATATCTTCGTAGTTTATTTCTTCACCATCATCTTCCACTTCAATTTTATTGGCCACTTTTGTCGCCCAAAAATAACCGGCAATTGTCGCGGGGATGGCTGTAATAAGTCCGATTAAGATAACTGTTCCTAAGAAGCTGCCTGCGCCAATGTTTCCCGCAGCAGCGATTGGTCCTGGTGTTGGGGGTACGAGAGTGTGTGTCGCATATAATCCAGTAGCCAGCGCGACAGACATGGAGGCGACAGCAACTTTTGCCCGGTTAGCGAGCGCCTTTCTTAAAGAGGATAAAATAACAAATCCTGAATCACAAAAAACAGGAATGGAAACGATATACCCGATCAAACTCATGGCGAGCTGGGGTCGTTTAGGTCCAACAACACGGAGTACAACTTCTGCCATTCGAAGTGCAGCTCCTGACTTTTCAAGAATGGTCCCGATGATCGTTCCGAAAACAATGACAAGACCAATTCCTCCCATTAGATCTCCGAATCCCGTGTTAACGTTTTCAACAATTTTCATTAAAGGCATGCCGCTAGACATTCCGACAAAGAATGTTCCAAGAATTAAGGATAAAAACGGGTGCAGCTTAAACTTCGTGGCAGCGATTACAACCAGTAAAACACCAATCAATAAAACAATAAATAGCATGATGTGTACCCTCCAGTAAGTTTTTATAATGTGCAGCCATTCAGGGTATTCTTCCTGAGGAGTTTCTACAAGTTTAGTATATTAAGTGGCAAAGTCCAACCTCTTTTAGAGATTAATAGTAAAGAATTGTTTTACATATGTTACCAATAGGATAAACTAAACAATAAGCCTTAATTTTGGGGGATGAAAATGGAAAGTATCATTTTGTGGACGTTTTTGCTCATTATTTTGGTACTTAATTATTCAGTGGTTTATCTGCATAAAAGCGGTCAACTTAAGCTGTTCGTTTCCGGTCTCGCCGTTCTTGTTTTAGCACCTATTTTTGCTTTTATTACAGGTGCATTATTGCTTCATAATACAGATGCGGGGCAAGGTGCAGGCTACGGCGGCTTTTTCGTCGGATTCGTTACCTTTGTAAACGGTATCGTTATTTTGATCGGCAGTCTTGTTTTAGCACTCAGAAAATATGTAAAAGGTGGGCAGCAAAAGGAATTATAGAAAAACCTGGGGAGGAAGTTTATGGATAACGTTTTTGAGCGTTCAAAGGCAAGGTACCTGGTTGGCTGGGTTGTTCTCTCTTTTGTTCTTTCTTTTTTTGTTCCTGATTTTAAATACAGTACGAATCTGCTTTTGCTTATTATTTTATATTTCATTCCACTGTGGTGGTTTAACAGTAAGTTGAAGAAAGACGGACAATCCTTACGCCATTTCTTTCCTAAACCTTTTCCCATAAAAAAGACAACTCTGATGGCATCTGTTGTTATGACACTTGTTTTTGCAGTTGGTATGCTGTTATTAGTTATCGCCGCCATCCTATTTTTATTCCCCGAAGCAGAAAATATGATTTTGCCTAGTCAACCAAAAGAGGTATCACTAGGATTCTTCATTTTTAATATGATAAATTTAGTCATTATAGCCCCAGTTTGTGAAGAAATAATATTTAGAGGATTTGTTTTAGGGAGACTAACTTATAAGTTCGGCGTAAATAAAGGGATTATTTTTTCATCATTCATTTTTGGAGTGATGCACTTTACGAACGTTTTTGGAGCAGCCATGTTTGGTATTATTCTCTGCATTTTATATATCAAATCTAATAGTTTGATCACTACCATTATCGTACATGCTTTTTATAATGCGGTTGTTGCTTGCGGAGATATATATTCTTTTATAGATGAAGGCAATTATTCAGGCAACCTTTCTGCACCGCCTTTGTATCCGACAATGATCGTGGCACTACTATGTACGATCATTGCGTTGCTGTGGATTGTGCCGTTCCTAAAAAAGAACTGGCAGCCAGCTCCGTTGGTGTATGAAAATCAGGTCATTGAACAATAAAATGAAAGTTTAACAGGCAGCTTCTTTTATAGAAGGTGTCTTTTTTTCAGTCTTCGCATACTTTGTTGTTCTTGAAAGTGGTTAAATTCCGTTTCAGGATGCTCGTTTTCCGCGGGGTGTGCGGTGAGCCTCCCTGGCGCTCTGCACCTGCGGGGTCTCACCTGTCACACTGATCCCGTAGGAGTCTCGCACCTTGCACTCCAATTAACTTACCAATGATGAGAAGGAATAGTACGATCCAAAAGCAACAATTTTAAAAAAAAAGCCATTTTTCGAACCATAAAAATAAAATTTGCATATATTGGTAATATATAGTACATTACAAGAGTAATGTACTAAGGTAGTGTATCGGAGGTGACGCAGCTTGATTTTGAATTCTAACAGTATTACGCCTATCTATATGCAGATTGCAGAATGGCTTGAAACTGAAATCATAAATGAAACGATAACATCGGATGAAAAAATTTACTCGCAGTATCAGTTAGCCGAAATGTTCAATATTAATCCAGCAACAGCTGCCAAGGGAATCAATATATTGGCAGACGAAAACGTTCTGTATAAAAAGCGAGGGTTGGGAATGTTTGTAGCCACAGATGCTAGAGAAATCATTTTGAAGAAAAGAAAAAGTACAAAGCTCCATGACATGGTTCATGAACTTGTAAAAGAAGCCATACAGCTCCAAGTTTCAAAAGAAGAACTCGTAAATATGATTCAGCAAATGCACGTCAAAATAAAGGGGGAAGAGCAATGAAGGTAGTGGAATGCAAAGACCTTACGAAAGTGTATGGCAGATCTAATGCGCTCAATAACCTTTCGTTTTCTATAGAAGAGAATAAAATTACTGGTTTGATCGGACGCAATGGGGCAGGAAAGACAACACTTTTAAAAATAATGGCTGGTTTTCTTCATCATTCATCAGGTGAAATTAAGGTGTTTGAGGAAACGCCTTTTAATAACTTGAAAGTTTCAGCAAACTCTATTTTTATCGACAATGAAATGAGCTTTCCCCCAGCGTTAAGCCTTAAAGAACTATTGATTACTGCTGGAAGTTTTTATCCATACTGGGACCAGAAACTCGCTGATCGTCTATTTGATTATTTTTCGTTTAATCCTAATATCCGTCACGGAAATCTATCAAAAGGGATGAAAAGCACGTTTAACATGATCGTAGGTTTGGCAGCCAGATGTCCGCTTACTATTTTTGATGAACCGACAAGCGGTATGGATTCTGGCGTGAGAAAAGATTTTTACCGTGCGGTTCTAAAAGACTATCTCGCACATCCAAGATCGATAATTTTATCGAGCCATCTGGTTGAAGAAGTGGAAGACCTTTTAGAAGATATATTGCTTATAAAAGAAGGAGAAAAATGCCTGCATATGCCGGTGGAAGATCTGAAAGAATACGCCGTTGGAATAAGCGGGAAAACGGCTATTGTGGATGAGGTCCTTTCTGGGAAAGATATTATTTTTGAACAGAGTATAGGAACAGACAGCACGTATGTGGTGATAAAAAAGGATGGTTCACAAAAAGAGTTGGAAAAGGCTGAAGAGTCAGGTTTGGAGCTTACAGCTGTTTCTATTGATAATTTATGCTTGTATTTAACGAGCAAAACTACAGGAGGTATTGACCATGTATTTAGCTGAGGTGAATGCTTGGGATATTGTGAAAAAACAATACCAATATAAACTGCAGTCGTATATGGGTGTGTTTACATCGCTTATTGTTATCCAAATCATTGCTATCTTATTTTCGTTTAATGGTACAGGAATGAGTGGAGGAGGTAGTTCAACTTTTTCGTATAGTTTAAATTATTATTCTGGCAGTATGATTCTTATATTTACGATGATTTGGGGTTTAATAACAGCAATTATTATTACATCTAAAGCCTACCGTTATGATGATTATTCGTTTATTACCAACCGGGGAACCACTCATACTTCTAACCTTCTATTTCTTTTGTCGGCTAGCATATTTGCTGGGATTACCGTTCTATTATGTACTCATTTCATTCAGGTCCTATATATTTACAGCGTGAATTCAGAGTCTGTTATGTTTGAGCAGTTAACAATCATTCAAAACTTAAAAGGAATAAGCGGAACGATCCTATATATTTTCTTTTTCACAAGTATAGGTTATTTCATTGGATCGCTCATCCAAATTAGCAGACTATTTATTTTTGTGCTGCCCGTTCTTTTTTTTGGAGCTGTAATTGCTGATGGCCTGGGAAAAGAACAATCGATGATTCCTCATGTAATAAAATTTTTTGGAAATGAGTCTTCTTTTGGATTATTCATTTTAAAAATTTTAGCGGCTTCTGCTTTAATGTATGGATTTGCAATTATAATCTCCAAAAAACTGGAGGTTAGACCATGAGTCTATTGCTTGCCATTGTGCCGATTATCGTCGTCGTTTTATTGTTATCAGGAATACTTTTTGCATTCAAGCCCAAAAAGAAAAAACCTGTTATGGGTGTTAAAAAAACAAAATGGATTGTTGGAAGTTACGCAGTCATTCTAATAATAGCTACAGTATTATCATTCCTCTTGCCTATCGACAGGAACACGGCGGGAAAAAGTTTAAGTAAATCAGAAGTGGATAAGATTCAAAAAGTTCAGGATAGTATTTATGGATCTATAAGTAATGGGAGATTTAAAGAACAAGAATTTAAAGGTGCCTTGATTAAGAAAAAGAGCTGGTCATTTCCGTTTAATGAGAAAGCATTAACTTTTTCATTACGTAACCCAGATAACTTTAGCCCATCGATTCTTGTAGAAAAAACGAATGCAAGAGAAATTCAGGGGATCTATTATGTAGGTAAAGCGATTGTAGATGGTATTGATGTAACTGATAAAATTTCATCTCCAACTATTCATTTAAATCATTCCTCATTAATAATTGGAAATCCTGATGCAAAAGAAGTGAAATTCGCAAAATTTTCAACAGCCTTTTCGTTTGATCAGTTTTCAGGGAAACCAACTGTATTTAATCATGAAAGTTATGGAATCTTTGGAATCGATATTTTGTATTTGAAAGTTCCTAAAAATGTTCAGATCACTGGAGATTACCATCCAGTGAATTAAATTATTTACTACGACAGAGGGTTCCGGCTCTCTGTCTCGAATTTTTTAGTAGGATAAAATGTTTTAAGGAGAAAATACATATGTCTAAGATAAACAAAAACTGTCAAAGCTGCGGAATGCCGCTTGCGCGTGATGAAAAAGGCGGAGGAACTGAAAAAAACGGAGAAATCAGCAAAACCTATTGCAGTCATTGTTATATAAATGGTGCGTTTACGGCTCCAGAACTGACAGTTGATCAGATGAGAGAAAGAGTGAAAGGGAAGTTAGCGGAGTTCGGTTTCCCAAGATTCCTAACGGGAATGTTCACTCGTAACATACACAAGCTGGATCGCTGGAAAAATCAATAAAGGGAGGCGTTTTTTTGAGTGAGAATAATATGCTGCTAGAAGCATACAAGGAAACAAACTACCAGGTAACGAGTCATGGTAAAAGGAACGTCGATATATTGAAGGAAGCATTGAAAACAATAGATGGCCAGCAAGATAGTGATATGTACGGCGAAGGGAAAATAATAGAAGATTTTCAGGACAAAATGGCTGCTTATTTAGGAAAAGAATCAGCAATCTTTTTCCCTAGCGGAACGATGGCACAGCAGATTGCATTGCGAATTTGGTGTGATCAAAAAGGGATAAAAAAAGTCGCCTACCATCCTTTATGTCATTTAGAGATTCATGAAGAAGATGGATTGAAGGAACTGCATCAGATCGAACCGATTTTGCTCGCGGATAAAAATACAATAATCACGCTAGACGATGTAATGAACTTGAATGAGGAGATTTCTTGTTTGCTGTTAGAGCTTCCTCAGCGTGAGATTGGCGGTCAGCTGCCAGATTACGAAACAATTGAATCGATATCCATTTATTGCCGTAAAAAAGGAATCAAGCTGCACTTGGATGGCGCTCGACTGTTTGAAATTCTTCCCTATTACGAAAAGTCGGCAGTTGAAGTTTGTGCACTCTTTGATAGTGTTTATGTATCGTTTTATAAAGGAATTGGCGGCGTAGCAGGAGCGATTTTAGCAGGTGATAAGTCCTTTACAGATGAATCGAAAATTTGGAAAAGACGCCATGGCGGTGACTTGATCAGCCTATATCCTTATATCATCAGCGGGGATTATTATTTTGAGCAGCGGATCAATAAAATGGAGCAATATTATGAAGGGGCCAAAGAGCTTGCTGCACTTTATAATCAATGTACTGATGTTTCTACAGTTCCCATACAACCGGTTTCTAATATGTTTCATGTTCATTTTCAATGGCCAAAGGAAAAAGTTGAGCCTATTCTTGTAGATATCTACAGAGAATCAGGAATCGGGTTAACGGGTCATCTGAGAGAAGTTAGTGAGAAAGAATGTTATTTTGAAGTAAGTATTGGAGATCAATATAATGAAGTTCCTAAAGATCAGTTGAATGCGGCATTTCAGCATCTTAACGAGAAATTATCAGGGGTTATAAAATAAAATAAATTGATCAAAATACCATCGATTGTTCGATGGTATTTTTTGCATCATTTGTCGGAAAAACACTTCCATATTTTGTTGTTTTTTATAAATATCATGGTATTCTATTTTAGTGGATTTGTAAAAAAACGGGGAAGAAGTGAGTGCGTATGGAACAAAATAAAAGAATGCCATTTGTTATCCTGGCTATGGCGCTGGGACTTTTTATGTCATCTCTTGATAATACAATCGTATCAGCAAGCATCAGCCAGGTTATTCAGGATATAGGCGGGTTTGAAAAGATGAGCTGGATCTTTACGGCTTACATGCTGGCTGCGACAAGTACGATGCTTGTTTTCGGTAAAATGAGCGATTTATTCGGACGTAAATTATTTTATTTGATTGGAATCAGCCTATTTTTAATCGGATCTGCTTTAAGCGGAACGGCTCAAAACATCGATCAATTGATTGCTTATCGTGTAATTCAGGGGATTGGATCTGGAGCTATTTTTCCAATTTCGTTTACAATTATTTATTCGGTTTCGACAAGTCCGAAGCAAGCGGCAAAAATGTCTGGGATTTTTGCAGGGATATTCGGTATCTCGTCAGTATTAGGACCGCAAATTGGTACATGGATTTCTGAAGCTTCATGGTTAGGTTGGAGATGGTGTTTTTATGTCAACGTGCCGTTTGGCATTCTCTCCATCATTGCTTTAACATTCGCGTTAAAAGAATCCAAGTCTGATAAGAAGCCAAAAGTAGATTATCTTGGAACACTGCTCTTGATTACATCGACAGTCCTGCTGCTCCTCGGTCTGGAATGGGGCGGAAAAGATTACGCATGGGATTCGGTTCAGATCATTTCCATGTTTAGTGGGGCGGCTGCTGCGATTGCACTGTTTTTATGGGTTGAAACGAAGGCAGCGGAACCGATTTTACCGCTTGAAATCTTTAAAAATAAAATGGTTCTTGGCACAAGTATCGTTGTATTCTGCCAAGGAGCAATCATGTTCTCTGCTATCACGTACCTGCCGATTTTATCTGTCGCGGTTATGGGGAATGAAAATTCAAATGGTGTATTAACACCAATGATGTTTCCGATCATGGTCGGAGCTATTATTGGAGGATTCCTTTGCACGAAAGTTCCGTTTAGAACGATTATGATTATCTCAATGGGTATGGGCATTTTTGAAGCATATATGTTAGGCAGCATCACACACGAAACAGCTAAATGGACGGTTACGCTTGTCATGATTGCAATGGGTCTTGTTGTACTAGGACCGCTTATGAGTGTATCGCAGAACGCTGTTGCGCAGTCAGTGGACATGAAATACATGGGAATTGCTTCATCAGTCGTTGGTTTTTGGCGCAGTATTGGCGGTGTAATGGGAGCTGCTATTACAGCAACGATTGTTAACAACGACTTAAAAGAAAAAATGCTCGATTTTGCAGCCACTTCTAAAATGCCTGCCGATCAGATTGGTAAAATGGCGAAACCGGAAGTCTTAATGCAAAAAAATGCAAACATTCCTCCGCAATTAGTGGATTTCATGAGAGGTGCACTCGAAACGGCACTTCATCACGGATTTATTTTAGCCCTCGTTGCAGGATGTATCGGATTAGTGGTAGCCTTCTTCGTTGGAGGAGACCGCTACGTAATGCGCCAAACTGCTGAGGAAACCGGAAAAGCAGCGAGCTAATAGCTTGCAGCTTGTCATTTAAGGCACAGCACAATAAAATAGTAATAATCAAATACTAATAATCATGGTGTCTATTACAGACTTAATAGGGAATCTGGTGTGAAGCCAGAACTGTACCCGCAACTGTAAGTGCTGACAAAATAAGCGAAATCCACTGTCTGAAGATGGGAAGGGCTTAAAGTAGAATGAAGCACGAGTCAGGAGACCTGCCATTTTTATCGCGTTGATCTTCTTCGGGAGTTGGGAAGATAAGACGAAGGATTTTTAATTGCTGCAGAGTATTTCTGTCTATTAAGTATTCTTCCGTTTTATTAATAATTTTAACTCCGTCCATTGTGATGGAGTTTTTTTGTTACTTTATATAAGTCGTTACATCCCAACTCCTACTAAAAAATAGGAGTAATTAACTCCTGGAATGAGGTAATGGATGAAACAATTATCATCAAACATTTCAAGAACGATTCAGACAAAATTGGTGTTGCCGCCTGACACGAACCACATGGGAACGATTTTCGGTGGAACGGTTTTATCATATATAGATGAAATCGCTGCAATCTCCGCGATGAAGCACAGTCAAAAGGTTGTTGTAACGGCTTCAATCGATAATGTAAACTTTTTATCCTCTGCAAAAGTGGGAGATATTTTAATATTAGAAGGTGTCGTTATTTCAACAGGCAGAACATCTATGGAGGTATATGTAAAAGTTGAATGCCAGAATTTAGAGACAGGAAACCGTACTCTGAATACAACTTCAATACTAACGATGGTAGCGATCGATGTTGAAGGCTCTCCAACACCTGTTCCAAGTGTGATTCCTGAGACTGATGAAGAAGTAACGCTGTTTCAGAATGCACAGCTAAGAAAGGAAAAACGATTATTTTACAAAAATGTGAATCAATATGATAAACCACTTTAAAAAGAAAAACCCTGAGTCCAGTTGGGGAACCGGACTCAGGGTTTTTGCATTGTTTGAAAAGCAGCATTTATGCCAGATGTGCTGATTTCAGAAACAATAAAAAAAGGAAGGAGTTTGGCATTTGTCGATTTATTTTATAGATCGGTTTACCTTTATTAATGAATAATCGCAGTGCTGCCAGCTAATGATTCAGGTGTTTTACCTAAAGCTAGTTGGCTGAGTCTTGCATAGCCAGTATGCTGGAATTCATTAAATGTATTTCGTAGTGCCTCAATATCTTTATCGTCAGTTAATTTATGAATTTCTTTTTTATAAAGACGAAGAACGGATCGATAGATAAATTGAGGGTGTGAGTTGCCGGGATCTTCATTCATGATCAAGCTTCCCATGTATTGATAAGTTAATTGCATCGCACGTGTAAGGTTGATAACGTCTAATAATTTTTCGAATAGTTCAGGGTAAGATTGTTCTAGTTTTTTCATAGCGTTTTGTGCTTCTTTTAATTCGCTCTGGCTGCATAAAGTGATCACGCAAATACCTCCTCTTTCATATCCCAAGGTTTTTTAAGTGAAATAACTTCAGCTAATTCCTTGCTTTTCTTTCTTCTAGACTTACGTACTTCTGCTCTTTCTTTTGCCGTTTCAAATAAGAATTTTTCCTCTTCTGTTTCAGGAATAACTTGCGGGACTTCAACTGGCTTTTTGTCTTCGCCAAGGGCAACGAATGTTAAAAATGCTGTTGCTGCTATTCTCCTTTCACCGGTCATCATATCTTCAGCAATAACCTTGCAGAAGATTTCCATTGAACTCTTACCTGTATAAGATACGAAGGATTCAATGCAAACAGAGTCAGTTTGGTGGATCGGATGCAAAAAGTCGATTGAGTCTGTAGATGCTGTTACACATTCTTTAACTCTTGCGTGTCTTCTGGCAGATAACGTTGCGTTGTTATCGAGCTTTCTCATCAAAACTCCGCCAAATAGTGTATTGTAATTATTTAAATCCAGGGACATCACCTGGTCAGTATTGATAATACGGCTTTCTCTAGCTAGTTTCGTTTCCATAGTATCTCTCCTTTCAAGATGTGGAATCGAAATATTGATAATGGATGCTTGGCTGATTTTTACATATGCATCTCATTTACATTGCAAGTTTACGCCCAGTCAAACATGAAGTAAAATTGCGATTTTTCATTAAGAACATAGCTTTCATCTATGTAAATGCTTACACCACCATGGAATATGGGGACAGACCCCCAACAATTTATTTCCTTTTTTGTTTTTTAGGATTTGTTTAGGTGAGTTTTCTCCATTTAACTATGCTAAATTTCGCTATCTTGCTTTCTAATTTTCGATTACGTACTATTTCCCGGTTTGAGCTGACACTCAATGACCCCGAATGCCAAACAAACCCCAGAAATGGCAGTATAGAATACTGCCATTTCTGGAGTTTTAATAAAAGGGTTTTAATAAAATAATATTTTTTTTAAAGCTGCTCTTTCGTAAAACGAAGCCATTCTTTTGCGGCATAAGACAAGTACTGATCTTTGTTCCAGATAATCGCCAGATTCCAGCTGATTGAAGGATTAACGACTTTAATCGTTCTTACTTTTTGAGTGAGGTGACGACAGATGCTTTCGGGTAAGAGGGATACCCCAAGTTTACATGCAACCATTTCCTCAATGAACGACCATTGCGAGCTTTCTGAAATGATATGCGGATTAAAGCCTGCTTGGTTACAGGAAGAAATAATCCGGTCATGCAGAGCAAAGTCTTTATTAAAGATGATAAAGGATTCCTCACTTAGCTGAGATAAATTCACTTCTTCCTGATCGGCCAGTTTGTGGTCAGGATGAATAATCAGCCTGAAATCTTCTTCCATAAATGAAAAATACTCAAAGACTTTGTTGTTTGTAGGGAGAACAACAACACCGATATCAAGCTGGTGGTTTTCAACGTCTTCTTCAATTTTTTTCGATCCGCTTTCCATTAATTCAAAGCTGATCGCCGGATATTTTTCATGAAAACTTCCGACTAGTTTGGGAAAAAGAGTCGGGTCAAAGATTGGTGGCAGACCGATTCGGATATGCCCTTTTTTTAGTTCAAGTAGATTATCCATTTCCGTTTCAATGTTATGAAAGGCTTTATCAACGAGTTTTGCCTGTTCATAAATGATTTTGCCTGCATCCGTTAATATTAATTTTTTTCGGGACCGATTAAAAAGGGTCAACCCGAGCTCATCCTCTAAGTTTTTGATCATTTTGCTTATCGTTGGCTGTGTGATGAAAAGCTGTTCTGCCGCACGGGTAAAGCTATTGTATTTGGCAACCTCGATAAAGTATTGCAATTGTTTAATGTCCATGTTTACACCTGCACTTAAGGATCTTGTTCATATTAGTATGTAGCTTATCAGAATTTCTTAGTTTATACGAATTCAAAAAAAATCAGCCTTTATTTTCAGGCTGATTAATTATCTAGTTATTGAGGCTTCGAACATAGCCACCAGTCGGTTTTGCTGATGGCTGCGTCTGATCCATATTTACCTTTGCTGACCCAGTTTTTTGCTCTTTACTAACAGCTGCGATTCACCGGTTTTCTCCCATTTTTCTACCGTTTTGATGGCTTCTTCTGGCGTGTAGCCATCGCCAACTAATACACCGGCTAAAATATATTCCTGGAACAGGTGTGTCAGATTGATTCCTTCATTTACTTCTTTTAGTGCCTCTTGAACAAGAGGTTCAATATACATCACAAGCTGATCAGGACCGCTCATTGTCTGTGTTTCAGTTTCAGTAACCCTTGTATTTTGGTTGATCGTGATCAAATAGTTATATTTAGCGCTGTGCTTGATTTCATCGGTAATAATGTTAAACAGAATGTCACGGTAATACTCATTCGGAAGACCTTGCCTAATCACACGGTATTTCTCAACTGCTTTAAGTTCGCCGAAAAGTGCTTTTACTAATCCTTCTTTATATGTCTTCGGCTTTTCAAATTGAACATCTGTTGGAACTTGGATATCTTGGCCGGTTATGTCTTTATAAATTTGCCTGAACATCCGGTTATGCCCAATTTCATCATCACGGATCGAAGCGATAATCTGTTTTTGTTCTTTTGTAGGCGCCTCTTTTATTAAGTAGGTATAAAACAAACGATCTTCCATTTCACCTTCTACCGCTTCTTTGATTAAAGCCAGTGACCGCTGAAGAGCTTGCTGCTGATACATTTGCATACTACTTTGCTGCTGTTGATGTGGCTGTTGTTGTGAACCCATACCTGGATAGCTCATTTTTTTACCTCCAAAAAAATAATGTCGCAATAGTCTATGCAAAAGCCTATTAATTGTTCTTTTTTCCGTTGTATTTGCAACTTAGGAACTTCTTTATGCAGGTGAGTTAAAAGCGGATTTACGGGCAGAGTATGCTGTCATATACTGGGGACACAAGCTAATTAAGTCCTTGAAAGGAAGGGGACGCGAGATGAAGTTAACCATTATCGAAGAGCAAGATTCAGATGAAATGGAGATCATCGTTAAGTGCAAAGAGATGAATGAAGAAGTCATAAAGGTACTGACATCAATACGGTCACTTGAGAAAAAGGTATTAGGGACGTTAGATGGGAAAATCTTTTTATTGTTGCCAGATGATATTTATTACTTTGAATCGGTTGATAAAAAGAACTTTGCTTATACAAAGCAAAATGTATATGAGATTTCGATGAGGCTTTATCAAATCGAAGAGATGTTTGGTGACGGAACTTATTTCAGAGCTACAAAAGCAACCATACTAAATTTGGATAAAATTAAAACGATCACACCCCGGCTAGGGGGCAAAGTAGAAGTCACACTGGAGAATGGTGAAAACATGATGGTGTCCCGTCAGTATGTGCCTGTTTTAAAAGAAAAACTAGGATTTTAGGGAGGAAAAGACATGTGGAATAAAATAACGGAATCCATTCTTGTTTTTAAAACAATGGCTGGGCTGTTTTTCTCAGCTGCCATTATTATTTACGTGATTGTCGGTTATATGATGGGAGCTAGCGATATTTCGTTTGAGATCATCGTACAATTTCTGTTCTTAAGCTTTTTTATAACTTGCTTGAACTACTTGTTTTGGAATGAAGATCGAAAGCTAAAAATGTCTGCAGTAAGTAAAGTGCTTTTGCAATATGTACTGCTAGGAGCTGTCTTGTTCGGGATGTCCCAACTGTTTGACTGGTTCAAATTCGGCAGTAAAATGTTTTACCAAATGCTGATTCTGTATCATATCATTTTCGCAGGAGGAATCTTTGGATTTTCGATTTATTTTAAAGTGTTGGGGATGAAATTCAATAAAAAAATGCTGCACTATCGGGAGCAAAATCAAGCCGAATAAACTAATAAAAGTAAAGAGGATGGCTCAGAAATGACCATCCTCTTTTTTTATGCGCCTTTTCGTACTAGTTCTAATTTCTTCTTTTTGTCTTTAAACAAGTAATTCTTCACCGAATTTGTAGATGCTTTCGCCTTTTTTACGAAAAGCGGGTTCAAGACGACAATGCTTGAAAAGTTTGCCATCAGTCCCCAGAATCCTTCATAAATTCCTAGAGAAGTGCCTGTCGCATATACGGTAAACGTTACGGCTAGTCCGACTAACAAACCGATGATGGTCGCTTCTCTTGATTGATTTTTCCAAAACAGGCTGATCACGATCGCCGGGAAGATCTGGACCATTCCGGAAACGCCTAAAAGCTGGAGTGATACGAGTGCCTGCGGGAATACGAGTCCGAAAAGAAGGGCGAGTCCGATAACGACGAATACCATGCCGCGTGTGATCATCGTCAGTTTAGCACCTTTTACTTTCGGATTGATTAGATCACGGTAAATGTTATTTGCAAATAAGTTAGATGCCCCGATTGCCATGATAGAACACGGAATGAGTGAAGCAAGCGCGATTGTTGAATACGCGAGCCCTTGGGCTACTCCTCCATAAGATGTCTGGATCAATGACAACAATGCGAAACGGGGGTCTGTCCCCTTCGGCAGTACGAGAAATGCGATAAAGCCAAGAAAGACAACAAGAATCAATACGATATTATAAAGCGGTAAAAACATGGCGTTTTTCCGGATAGCGTCCGCACTTTTAGCGGTGAAAACCCCTGTAGCCGCATGCGCCCACATGAATAGAGCAAGGGCAGAAACAAATGATGCTGTGATGAACCAAGGAATGCCTTTAGGACCAGCATTGGGAATTGTTAAAAGCTGTGGTGCTTCATTTACAATTTTGTCCACCATCGGATTCCAGCCGCCGAAATGCATGATTGGCAGTGATACAACCATAAATAGCATGATTGCCCACACAAGAATATCCTTAATGATCGCTGTATATGTCGGTCCTTTTATACCGCTGAAAAATGTATAAAGAGCAACGAGAACAAACGAAGTGATGACGACCACTTTTACATTAATAAAGCCTGTCCCTGCCACTTGCAGCGTGTCTTGAATTCCGCTGAGCTGCAGACAAATGTAAGGAATTAGCATGAGTACGCCAACGATGGCGATAAGCGATGATAGCAGCTTGCTGTCAAAACGTTCTCGCGCGTAGTCTGCCAAAGTCGTCAATTTATGATGATTGGCCACTTTCCAAAGTTTTGGAAGGAAAAAGTAGGAGATAAAGTAAGCCAGTACGGAATAGGGAATCGCGAAGAAAGCGAGACTACCTGCAGTATATGCCGTGGAGGTTAACCCAAGGAATGTATAGGCTGTATAAAGATCTGCCCCGACTAAAAACCACACAAGCAGACCGCCGAAACGTCTTCCACCAACGGACCATTCTTCAACAGAACTGCGGGTAGCTTTGTCCCTGCCTGCAAGAAATCCGATCAATACGACAGTTAAGATGATAAAAATAGTGATAGATAGTGCTGTAAGATTTCCCTGCTGCATTTATTCCAAGCCTCCTTGTGATTTCTGAAGTTGATAGATTCCTAATGTGCATAAAGGAGTTAACACAATCCATAAAAAGAGCCAGAACTGTAAAAACGGCAACCCGAGGATGATAGGATCAATCCGGTTTACGAAAGGTAAAACGACGAGCTGGGCTAAAAAAGGAAGAACGATTAATAAGATCATGGATAATTTTTTCATTGTGCTGCGCTCCTTCTGAGATGTTTTGGAAATAGAATGTTCATAATCATAACAGCTTTAAAAGACCGGGACAAGGGTAATTTAGTAAATTTTTAAAATATTTAATTTATTTTTGTGGTGAATTGGATAGAGAAGAAGTATCGGGTTCTTTCTGGAATGTTTTTCTAATGGCTGTTTTCGTTATTCATTGTTGCTTTTACAAGTAGTTGATTTCCGTTTCAGTTGCTCGCTTTCCGCAGGGCAGACGGTGAGCCACATTCGTACGTTTCACGTATAAGTGTCTCACCTGCCCGCCTGTCCTGCAGGAGTCTCACACCTTCTACTCCAATCAACTGTCAAAGAAGACAATAAAAAAACAACAATCTTTTAGAAAACAGCATTTTTAAAAGATTGTTGCTTATGGACCGTTACCCATGCATCTATCATTCGAAAAGGCTGTTTTCGCATACTTTGTTGGTCTTGTAAGTGATCGATTTTCGCTCCAGGATACTCGATTTCCGCGGGGTGTGCGGTGAACCTCCATGGCGTTTTGCACCTGCGGGGTCTCTCTAGCAATAATATGTATTGGTAGGATTAGCAGCTCTTTTTGTAGAATGTTTTCCATAGATCAACAAGAGAAGCAGCCTGAATTGTAAATTTAAATTCATCCAAGCGAATCGGAGTGATTAATTATGAAAATGACGGTGGCCACATGTCAGTTTCCTGTTTCATCTGACATTAAGCGTAATAAGGATTACATAGTGAAACAAATAAAAATGGCAAAGAAAAAAGGAGCAGATGTCGCTCACTTTCCAGAAGCGGCACTTTCGGGATATGCAGGAGTCGACATGCCTTCGCATGAAGGATTTGATTGGAATCTGCTAAAAAAATGTACGATTGAGATATTAAACTGTACCAGGGAATTGGGTATTTGGGTTGTTTTAGGTACGACTCATCAACTAACAGGCAGTCATAAACCGCACAACAGCTTGTACATCATTAACCCTAAAGGTGAACTCATCGATCGCTACGATAAAATGTTCTGTGCCGGAGATGAAACGGAACAAACAGGTGATCTTGCTCACTACACGTCAGGCGGTTATTTCAGTACGTTCGAAATAAACGGCATTGTTTGCGGAACTCAGATTTGTCATGATTACCGCTATCCAGAACTGTATCGAGAGTATAAGAAAAAAGGGGTACAAGTGATGTTTCACTCGTATCATGCTGCGAATGTCGGATCGGAACGATTGGAAGCGATGCAGGCAGCTTTTATGGATTACAAAAAATATAACTCAGGCATGACGATGACGTTTCCGGGCATTACGATGCCTGCTACTATGATCAGTTACGCAGCTAACAATTTCATGTGGATCAGTGCCAGCAATAGTTCCGCAAAAGAAAGCTGCTGGTCTAGCTTTTTCGTAAGAGCAGATGGGGTTACAACAGGCCGCCTGCGCCGAAATGCAGCGGGAGTCTTGATAACAGAAGTGGATACAGAGGAAGATCTCTATGATTCTACTGTTGCTTGGCGAGACCGTTCGATAAACGGAATTTATCATAGTGGAACAATCGTCAAGGATGAAAGGTCGGTTGATAGAAAGAGTTTCTAACCGGTTAGTCTAATCACAATTACTTTAAATCAGATCTTTGAAAAAGTTTTCTCTGTTTCATATAATCCATTGCCTTCGTTTTATTTCGTTGTTTAGACACATATGCAGCTGCGTATTTCACTTGATAATAGTGATTGAATTTTTCTTCTGAAAGAATGCCTTCAGCAATGGCTTTTTTAACGACGCAGTCAGTTTCGTTTGTATGAGTGCAGTCAGAAAACTTACAACCCGTAGATAAGTTTAATATATCTTCAAATCCGGTATCTGCGTTTTTTGCAGAACCCATTATTTCAAGTTTCTTTTTTGCTTTCATTTTCAACATCCTTCGATTACTTAATGTTTTATTATTCCATTATATAACAATTAACGAAATAAAATGGCTATCAAAAATAAAGACTTTTTGCGTAAACTTTGTTGCTTATGAAGGCTGTTAATTTTCCGCTGCTGGACTCGCTTTCCGCAGGGTGTGCGGTGAACCCAATCATCGCTTAGCGATATTGATTGGTCTCACCTGTCCCACTCATCCTGCAGGAGTCTCGTCTTTCGCTTCAATTAATTGCTCTAAGAAGAACAATCTAAAATATTAGCAACAAGCTTTTTGAAAGGCTCTTTTCTTTTTTAACTCCCTTGAAAGTTGATTGGAGTGTAAGGTGCGAGACTCCTGCGGGACAGGCGGGCAGGTGAGACACTTAAAAGTGAAACGTACGAATGTGGCTCACCGTCTGCCCCGCGGAAAGGGAGCAACCTGAAACGGAAATCAACCACTTCCAAGAGCAGCAAAGGTTACGAAAACAGCTAAAGTAAAAAAACAACCCACTTACACATATGTGCAGGCGGGTTGCTTTCTCTTTTTACCACAAATACGGTTTTACGACCATGAACCAAAGCATGACCATTAATAAAAGGATATAGATCCAAACCGCTTTGTTTAATTTTTTTGCGAGTGCTTCTTTATCGTGGCCTTCTTCATTAAATTTTCTTAGTGTCGGTGAAAAGGCGCGCGCTAAAAATAACAGCGAGCAGAACAGGATAACGAGGGTTGTTAAAAGCCATGGCGTACCCCAAGTCCACGGTCCTGTAAGAACCATCAGGATTCCTGAAACCACTAGCACATGTCCTGAATGCTTTGCCAGTCTCACAATAAAACGAAATGTCCCGAGATGGGCGTTCATTTCTGTTTCACCAGCAGTCCGCAGTCTTTTTACAATCGGAAACAAAATAAAAAAAGGACCGATTGAAACGATAACACTAAGGATATGTATGTAAAGAAGGATTCTGTATAGAAAGTCCATTCTTATTCCTACCCTTATTTAACAGGGCTGAATTCGTGAACCCAAACTTTCATGTGCGGAAGCCAAGGCATACCTGGGTGGTAAGATAAAATTGCCTCTTTATAAGCCTCTACAGATTCAAAGCCCTCTTGTTTTGCATGTTCATCTGTCAGTTCACCTAATGATTGTTCATACACATTTTCAACGACAAATTTATGGCCGTTTAATTCCATGATCTCACCAACATCTGCATATCTGCCGTTACGGCGAGTAGCAGTCTTTTTGCCTGCGATTACTAATTCAACGTCAGAAGGCATTGTAACAAGTCTTTCTACGGAACACGTTTTTGGCGGTAATGTATGGTTTGTTTCGTTATTCGTCATTTTAGTGGCCTCCCAAATTTTTAATTCCTATCTAATGTATCATATTTTACTAAATAAGTGTTTTTGCTATTGTAGTGATGGTACCCTTATAATCAAGAGAGTAGATTACCGGAGGAGGACAAACAAGTTTTGATACAAAGAGCAAAAGAGATGCTGCAGCTGCATTACGGTTACTCGTCATTCCGGGTGGGGCAAGAGCAGGCGATACAGTCGGTATTGAATGGAGAAGACACACTTTGTGTCATGCCGACAGGCGGAGGAAAATCGATTTGCTACCAAATTCCGGCGCTTGTATTTGAGGGGACGACAATCGTTATTTCTCCCTTGATTTCTTTAATGAAAGATCAAGTAGATACATTACTTCAATTAGGCATTTCCGCTGCTTTTATCAACAGTTCACTCACTGGACTAGAAACGAGAGAACGCATTGAGAAGGCGAAAAGCGGAGAATATAAGCTTTTATATATTGCACCAGAAAGACTAGAGTCCTACGACTTTATGGAGCATTTAAAAGAATTGGATATTCCTTTGATTGCAGTGGATGAAGCCCACTGTATTTCACAATGGGGACATGATTTCCGTCCAAGCTATCAGCGTATTCAGAGAATGATAGGAACCATGCCGAAACGGCCGACTGTTCTTGCGTTAACAGCCACAGCGACACCAAAAGTTCGCCAGGATATTTGCTGGTCGCTGGATATCGACGAAAATAATACAGTACTCACAGGTTTTGAACGGGAAAACCTATCATTTTCGGTGATTAAAGGACAAGACAGACTCGGATTTTTGAAAGATTTTATTAAAAAGAATGAAAAAGAAGCAGGGATCATCTATGCGGCTACACGAAAAACGGTGGATCAGCTGTACGATCATCTGAAAAAGAGCGGGATCAACGTCTCGCGCTATCATGCAGGTATGAACGATGTTGAACGGATGGAGCAGCAGGAGGCGTTTTTACAAGACCAGTCAAGTGTGATGGTGGCTACATCTGCTTTTGGTATGGGAATCGATAAATCGAACATTCGGTATGTCATTCATTATCAGCTTCCGAAAAACATGGAAAGCTATTATCAAGAAGCAGGACGTGCCGGTCGTGATGGCCTTCCGAGTGAATGTATTCTGCTGTACTCGTCACAGGACGTACAAGTGCAGCGGTTCTTGATTGATCAATCGAGTGAACCTGATCGCATGCCGCAGGAACTTGAAAAGCTGCAGCTCATGGTGGATTACTGTCATACCGAAAGCTGTCTGCAAACGTCTATTGTACGGTATTTCAGCAATGTGGAAACACCGCCATGCGGACGCTGCGGAAACTGTACGGATTCACGCGAAAGCATCGATGTGACAAGAGAAGCCCAAATCGTACTGTCATGTATCGTGAGAATGGGTCAGAAGCGATTCGGGAAAACCATCATCGCCCAAGTGCTGACAGGTTCTAAGAGTAAAAAAGTACTCGAGCTAAGCCTTGATAAACTTCCGACTTATGGTCTTATGAAAGAAAAAGGAATAAAAGAAGTAACAGATTTTATCGAATTTTTTATTTCACAAGAACTGATCGCTGTAGAACACGGCACCTTTCCGACCCTTTATATAAAAGAAAAAGGGAAAGACGTTCTTTTAGGAAAAGAAATTGTAAAGCGGAAAGAAGCGGTACAGACGAAGCAAGTTGCGGTTGATGACCCATTGTTCGAAGAGCTTCGTAAAGTTCGTAAAGAAATTGCGGAAAGAGAGAACGTTCCGCCATTCGTTATTTTTGCAGATACGGCATTAAAAGATATGTGTGTGAAACAGCCGCATTCAAAAGAAGAGTTTTTAACCGTTACCGGAGTGGGGCAAAATAAACTGGAAAAGTACGGTGAACAGTTTATTGAAGCCATCACAGAATATCTGGTTCAAAATCCAGAGCGGAGAGAAGCAGCCGTAAAGGGGACAGACCCCATCACGAAACCGAAGAAAACAACGCCAAACTCGCATCTTGAAACGTATACGTTTTATAAAGAAGAGATGAGTGTAGCGGAAATTGCAGAGCATCGCGATCTCGCAGTAAGTACAGTGGAGAGCCATCTCATTCAATGCATGCAAGAAGGAATGGACGTTCATATGGAAGATCTCATTCCAGATGAGTATGTGTCAGAGATTGAAAATGCCATCGAACAAGCGGGCGGCGAAAAATTAAAGCCGATCAAAGAACTGCTTCCTGATGAAGTGAGCTATTTTATGATCAAAGTGTTTTTACTACAAAATGAGAATGAGAAACGGGTGACATGATGAAAAAAAGCATACGGTTAAAAGTGAAATCTTCATATGTGAAGGGTCTTAAATCTGGCTTTCCATTGATTACAGAGGATACAGTTCAAAATCTACACCATGTAAAAGAAGAAGGAACAATTATTGAGCTTTTTGATGAGAGAAATGATTTTCTCGGAAAAGGCTATTACGGGAAACAAAATAAAGGGCGCGGATGGGTGCTGACTAATAATGCTCAAGAACTCATCGACCAAAGCTTTTTTGAAAAGAAGCTGAAGAAAGCGATCGATTTTCGCGAGTCTTTTTATAACGATTATGAAACAACGGCTTTCCGTATTTTTAATGGTGAAGGAGACGGAATCGGCGGTCTGACGATTGATCATTATAACGGCTATTACGTAATTACTTGGTACAGTGAAGGAATCTATGCGTTTAAAGATGAAATCGTTACATCATTAAAGCAGCTCGTGAAAGTAAAAGGCTTATACGAAAAGAAACGGTTTGCTGTAAAAGGAAAATACATCGAGGACAATGATTTTGTAGAAGGTGAAGAAGCACCTAGCCCGTTAATCGTTAGAGAAAATGGCATTCATTTTGCTGTTTATTTAAACGATGGCGCAATGGTTGGTGTATTCCTGGATCAGCGCGACGTTCGAAAAACAATACGAGATCAATATGCAAGCGGTAAAACGGTACTTAACACATTTTCGTACACTGGCGCATTTTCAGTAGCCGCTGCTCTAGGCGGTGCAGCTAAAACGACAAGTGTAGACCTTGCAAACAGAAGCCGCAGCAAAACACAAGAGCAGTTCAGCGTGAACGGCCTTGTGTACGAAGATCATGACATCATCGTAGAAGATGTGTTCAACTACTTCAAATATGCGGTAAGAAAACAGCTGTCGTTTGATCTTGTTATTCTCGACCCGCCAAGCTTTGCCCGTTCCAAAAAGCATACGTTCAGTGCTGGGAAGGACTATCCCGAGTTATTAGCACAAGCCATCCAGATTACAGAGGACAATGGTGTGATCGTAGCATCGTCCAACTGCAGTACGTTTGGTATGAGGAAGTTTAAAGAGTTCATCAATCAAGCTTTTGAAGAAACAGGCTTCAACTATAAAATTTTAGAAGAATTCAAGCTGCCTTCAGATTTTAAAACACATCGAGAGTTCAAAGAAGGAAACTACCTGAAAGTAGTGTTCATTCAAAAGATAAAGTAGAAAGCGGGGGATCTTGTTATGGGAAAAAATCACCGCATTTTAATCATGACCTCCGTTTCCGCCGAGCGTGAAGCGATTTTAAGAGGAATTGGTGAGACCGATAGATACGATGTAGAGCTAGCAGGGGTAGGTCCGGTTTCTGCCGGCATTCAAACGGTTAAGGCATTGTCTGCCGGGGAGTATGATCTCGTCATCAATATGGGGATTGCCGGCGGATTCGCCGGAAAAGCCGATCCGGGTTCACTCGTGATTGCAGATGAAATCGTTTCTGCTGATCTTGGTGCTGAATCTCCAGAAGGGTTTATACCGCTTGACGAGCTTGGATTCGGCGCCTCGACACGTGTTAAAGTCGACGAGCAGCTGGTAGCCAGTCTGTCTGAAGCATTGAACGAAGCTAGGATACCGGTTCAATCAGGTGCAATTCTAACACTATCGACAGTAACAGGTACGGCTGATACGACAACTGACTTAATGTCACGCGAACCACGGGCGGTTGCTGAAGCGATGGAAGGGTATGGAGTCGCGAAGGCTGCTGAAGAGTTTGGAGTTCCAGTTTTGGAAATCCGTTCGATTTCAAACCATATTGGTCCCCGGGATCGTTCTGCTTGGCGGATGAAAGAAGCATTCGGTACACTAGAAGCAGCTAGTAGAGTAATAGTGGAGGTACTGTAATGAATAAATTAAATATTGCTTTTTCACCATGTCCCAATGATACATTCGTTTTTCACGCGCTCGTTCACGGCTTAGTGCCTAGTGCACCGGAATTTAACGTAACATACGCTGATATTGATATTACGAACGGCTTAGCTGCGCGATCTGATGAGCTCGATGTGGTGAAAATCTCATACGCAGCCCTTCCTTGGGTATTGGATAAATACGCACTCATTCATTGTGGCGGAGCTTTAGGACGCGGATGCGGGCCACTTGTTTTGGTGAATGAGCCAGGTGAAGTTACGCCGGGCATGCTATCAGGTAAAAAGGTAGCCGTTCCAAGTGAACGTTCTACCGCTTATCTATTATTCCGATTATGGGCAGCACAAAATGTTCCCGGAGGCGTCGGCGAAATCGTTGTGATGCCGTTTGATCAAATTATGCCTGCCGTAAAAGAAGGGCGAATTGATGCTGGTCTTGTTATTCATGAGGCTCGTTTTACTTATCAAAATTACGGGCTAAATCTATTAGCCGACATGGGGAACTGGTGGGAAGAAGACACCGGTCTTCCGATTCCGCTTGGTGCTATTATCGCCCGCCAATCACTAGATTTGGAGTCGATCAGCAAGTGGATCAAAGAATCAGTTGAATACGCATGGGAACATCCTGAAGCTTCGCAGAAATATGTCATGCAGCATGCAAGTGAACTGTCACCAGATGTGGCCCAGTCTCACATCAATCTGTATGTGAACGATTTTACCGCTGATCTTGGTCAGAGCGGCTTTGAAGCAGTTACGACTTTATTGAATCGTGCCGCAGATGAAGGTATTATTCCGAAGAAAGACTACGCGGAATTGCTAAAATAATAGGATATAGATAAAAACTGGTTCAGTTGAGCCAGTTTTTTTGTATTCAACACATGAAATGAAATCAGAGCCGAAAATTATTTCTATCATTTAATTAACCTATTTAATTAACGAGCATATCCTATATCAAGCAGGGAAATCTGTAAAAGGGAGGCGCAATATGTCTAATGCAAACGTATTAACATTAATTGGTGCTTTATTAGCGGGTTATTTTCTACTTGGGTTGCCTGTAGCTGGAACATTTTTAGCGGCATTCGGTCCAGCACTTAAGATCATCGCTATCCTGACAGTCCTTATATTTGCAGTCGTTTTAATATATAAAGGATTTCTCGAGATATTAGGAAAACGTTAGTCTTACTAAAATTAAAAAAAGAGCTCGCTGAACGTTCAGCGGGCTCTTCTTATTTACCCAGCAGTTCACTAAGCTCTGCTGTCATTTGCTCCACAAGCTCAGGTCTTCCATGAAACTGAGCGGGAGTATTTTGAAAAAGCTTAATCCGCCACTCGCCATCAGATTTAACAGCGATCAACGTTTGATGCGTGTTCAATTCAGGAACTAGCTCTGTTTTCCCTTCAGGCATCATACCAGCAATCGCACGCAGTAACGCGGCATCCTCGCTAAGAAAAGATATGCTTTTCACCTTGCCGAAATAAGGAGGGGTAGGGTGATTTTCAAAAATAGGATGCAGATGTGAATAAACATCTTCTCGTCCATTCACCTGACTACCGTCAAACCCAATCATCTCGCCATCTGCTATAAAATAATCAGCCATACCCCGTGCACTGCGATCATTCCACGCATCCAAAAAGTTTAAATAGAGATCTTGTACCTTTTTTTCTGTTGAAGACTCCATACGCTATTCCTCCTACTGTACGGTTTTTGATAAATTTAGCATAACAAAAAAAGCCGTCATTTAGCGATGACGACTTTGCCTCAAAGTTAATTATTTTTGTCTTGCAACTGCCAGCTTTTCAATCTCTTGATCCAGCTGTTTTTGTATCTCAGCGATTTTATTAAAATCCATCGCACCGATATAGTAGTTCTCAAGATCATCATGCTTACGTTTCGCTTCTGCTAAAAAGCTGATGGCTTCTTTCATTTTATCTGCGTAACGTCCGCTGATTTCTTTTAATTCTGCAGCATGTTTTTCGTCGGTTCCAGGTGTGATCGTTTTTGCGTACATATCGATGATTGAATCGCCAGCACGCTCAGGAAAATATTCATGTGGTGCTGTACTATCAAAGATCGCAAAACTTAGTTCTCTGACGATAATCATGTCTAAGCTGTTTGGATCAAAGCCGCAATGATAAACTTCAACATCATAACCAGATTTCTCCGCTTCAGATGCGAGCTTTTTCAATAAAGTCGACTTTCCTGAACCTGGCCGTCCTTTAATGAAAAAACGTTCCTTCAAGCCTTCCGTTAAATTAGGTACATGATCAACTGCGCCTTGAGGTGTTGCAGCCCCTAAAAAACGATGAAAAACATTCGCCTGCCGATTTATTTTCTTCGCAAAAAATGTTTCGATCAATTCATCTGTCAGTTCATCGGCTTTGCTGTAATCCATATTTTCGATATATATCTTTTCCCATTCGTCGTGGACGAGAAGTGCCTCATGAAAAATAGAGTAAGCCGTTGCAAAATCTCCGGAAATCGAATCGGACAGCTTTATAATTTCATCTTTTGTTTCCGCAAGCTGTACGGAATTCCATGCGGCACCAAGGTTCACATATTCTTCAAGAGCCCCTGGAGCTTTTGGTTCAATAACGTGCGGGGAAGTTCCGTCAACAATCCCAACTTTCAGGGCACGTAAAATTACACCATCGATCGAGCCGTTGTCTGACGCACAGTGAATGTATTCCACATCGTAACCGATATCGTTCCACTTTTTCCCGATTGCCTTCATTAATGTGGACTTGCCTGTTCCTGGTCCGCCTTTTAAAATAAACAATCGTTCAAGTCCGCTTAGATTGGATTCAAATAAATTATGAAATCCTCGAGCTGTATTGCCGCCAGCATAATAATTTAAAATTTTTCCTGCCAAATTAAAAACACTCCTTCCAAAATCGGGTGTATTTCAATGAATAGTCTATGTTAGCAGGGGTAAATAGGTGAATGCCTAAACTGTATTTAATTATTAAATTGTTGAAATATGATGAAATATAAAGGAATTGTACGAAAGAAAAAGGACGAGTCTGAAAAGTGGAATAAAAACACCTCAAATCACATAATATTGATTATTCTGAATATTTAAATAATCTTTAAAATGGGTTAAAGTGTACTTAACAAATGAAACACAAACTTCATTAAAGGAAGGCGTGATTCCAGTGAAATAGGTAAGCGAAGCATATCAACATCACATCCAGTTAGAAATCAGCCGGTGAAAACTGATTTCGAGATGTGTGGGTATGCGGGGACACGCAGCAACTCTCAGTGAAAGAGGGTGATTCCAATGACACACGTAAGCGAAGCATATTAAATCACATCCAGGTAGAGATCAGCCCGTGATAACTGATTTCGAGATGTGTGGATATGCGGGGACACGTGAAACACTTAATGAAAGGTTAGATTCCAATGACGTATGTGAGCGAAACATACTAAAATCATGTTGCAAGAGAGAATAGTCCGTGAAAACTATTTTCGCAATATGTGAGTATGTGGGAATTTACCAAGCAAGACGAAAAATTTATTCTAATGCAAGGCAATTGATTGAAACGAGTGACAATTGATTGAAGTCTAGTTATGTAAAAAGTAGCTAGCACATGTGTATTAGTAAGAAAGGAAAGAACGTATAAGTGAATAAGGTTAATTTAAGTTAAAGGCGCTGTTTATGTATGGTACACATATTCAGCGTCTTTGTTTTATATATACATAAGTTTCCAGTTTATAGTTTATTGTTGAAGAAGAATAGGGAGGGTTAACGTTGAGAACATTGATAAAATTACTTGCTATGATACCTTTTGTCGGACTGTTGGGCGGAACTTTTTTTGCGAACAGAGTGACTCCTTATTTATTTGGCATGCCATTCCTGCTTGGCTATTGTGTCATTTGGGTTGTTATCACTACTATTCTCATGATGGTCATCTACAAACTTGATCCGAAAAATAAGGAAGGTGAAGCCCGATGAACTCAGCACTCATCATTATTTTTGCCGTTATGATTTTATGTATATACCTTGGTATTAAAGCAAGAAAAGGGAAAGAAATGGATTTAGAGCAATGGACAGTTGGTGGCAGAGGATTCGGGACAATCTTTGTTTTCCTGCTGATGGCGGGTGAAATTTATACGACGTTTACGTTCCTGGGAGGAAGCGGCTGGGCATACGGAAAAGGCGGCCCGACCTTTTATATAATCGGTTATGGATGTTTGGCGTATATCATGTCTTATTTTCTGCTTCCGAAGATCTGGCGCTATGCAAAAGATCATAATCTCATGTCGCAGTCGGACTTTTTTGTAAGCAAATATAAAAGTCCTTATTTAGGAATATTAGTATCTTTAGTTGGTGTTGTTGCAATGATTCCTTATTTCGTTCTGCAGCTGAAGGGGCTTGGTATCATCGTTTCTGAAGCATCATACGGTACGATTTCTCCTACTGTAGCTATCTGGATTGGATTAACGGTAGTGACCGTTTATGTTATGTTTTCCGGTATTCATGGATCAGCATGGACAGCAGTAGCTAAGGATATTTTGATTCTTATCGTTGTATTATTTCTAGGAATCTATCTGCCGGTGCATTATTACGGAGGATTCCAGCCGATGTTTGAGGCAGTTGAAAGTGCAAAGCCAGGCTTTCTTGCTCTTCCTGATACGGGAATGAGTCCATCCTGGTTTGTAACGACAGTCTTATTAACGGCACTAGGGTTCTATATGTGGCCCCATTCTTTTGGTTCTGTTTATTCGGCACAAAACGAAAAAGTCTTTCGTAAAAATGCGATCATTATGCCGGTTTACCAGCTGATTTTAGTGTTTGTTTTCTTTGTAGGTTTCGCCGCAATCCTAAAAGTTCCCGGGTTAGAAGGACCTGAAGGAGATTTGGCATTATTGCGCATATCGATTGCAACGTTTGATCCGTGGATTGTTGGAGTAATCGGAGCAGCTGGAATACTAACCGCGCTCGTTCCTGGGTCAATGATCTTAATGTCAGCAGCGACACTGTTAGCTAAGAATATCTATCAGGCTCTAAATCCAAAAATAACGGATCAACAAGTAGCAAAAACAGCTCGATACCTTGTCCCAGTCGTTGCTTTAATCGCTGTCTTCTTTACGTTTAAAGGCGGAAACACACTCGTAACCCTTTTATTGATGGGGTACAGTCTCGTGACCCAGCTATTCCCAACCTTACTATTTAGCTTAATGAAGCGTAATTTTGTAACAAAGCCAGGAGCATTTGCCGGTATTCTAACAGGTGTTGCGACTGTTGCGTATATTACCATTTCCGAATCGACAATAGGTTCATTGTTCCCTTTCCTGCCGCAAGCAATCAAAGATTTTAACGTAGGAATCATCGCCTTAATCGTCAACATGGTTGTATTGGTAGTTGTGAGTTTAGTAACAAGACCAATATCTGTAACGAGCAGTAAAACGGAAACGGCATAACGACGAGAAAAAGGTCGTCCTAATATTAAAATTTCATATTAGTTAGCAATAATAAAAGCACTGCATTTTTTGCAGTGCTTTTGATTTTTCATAACATTTGCTTGGCTATGTGAATAATATCTTTTTTGTGTTGATCTGGCGAGATGTTCCTGTTGTTATAACTAACATCATAATAAATACCGTCTTTTTCAAAGATAAGTGAGTTTCCGCTATAATTACCTACAACACCATTAGATAATCGAACATCTTTCCCAGAATCACTATACTCAACTTTGAAATTATGAACTGTAATCATTAGTAAAATCACATCAGATTTATCCTTAGCAGTTGTTGTAAAATTCACCCTCAAATTTTTTCCATCGTGTTTAAAATCCTCAATCGTAGACATTTGAAGAGGTTTAGCTTCAAACGGAATGTCATTCGGGATCTTTAACTTAAACGGAAGTGCATCCAAACCTTCGTCTAGTGATGATGGTTCGTAGCTAATCGGACTGTTTTTTAATTGTTCTTCAGTTACATTTCCTTTTGGTTCAACTTTTTCTAAATGAGATGTATCTAATCTACCGTTGCTACCATCCTTACAACCAAAGAGTAACAAAAACAATAACAAAGGAACAAGCCAAAGTTTTTTCATCAAATCCCCCTCTACGGCAAACTAAAAATAGTTTAACTTATGTAGAAATAATAACATAAATTTCCATTTAGAATGAGATATACTTATAAAAGAAATAATATTCTTTAACTCAAACAAGCCTATTATTTTGTTTCCTTTTGATTTCATATACGCCTCAAGTCTTAGAACACATTACATCTTGGAGCTATGGGCATTTTAGGAAGGGAGATGTAAGGTAATAATAGAAAGATAATATATGGAAACTTTTTTCGCTGTATACGAAACTCCCAAACTTGTACTTACGTATGTATAGAGTAGAAAGAAGTTTGACGTCAGGAGTCGATTATTATGAACGGTATATTATCCTTTATACTCCGCATGATGATAGCCGTGCCAGCTTCCATTGGGGTATGGAGCATCGGATATTTATATTTGAATCAAACATATCTCCTAGCATCAGGAATTTCCATAGCAGGCGGAATTACCGCATATACAGCAGCCGGAGCTTTTTCCAAGCATCGATTTCTATCGAAACATCAGCTCACAAGAGGAGAATATAAATTCATTAAGCAAAATATAGACGAAGCGAAACCAAAGATTCTGCGTCTGCAAAAGACCCTGCTTTCCATTCGGGACTTGCCGTCTTTAAAGCAAAGAGTTGAACTCGTTCGGATCATCAGAAAGATTCAGAGCTTAACAAAAAAAGAGCCTCGGCGATTTTACCAAGCAGAGCCATTTTACTTCTCTCACCTGGATTCGATCGTGGAGCTAACAGAAAAATATATGTTCTTGCTGTCTCAGCCGAAAAAAAGTGCAGAGATCACAAAGTCTTTGGTCGAAACGAAAAGCACGATGGATGAGCTGAAAACGTATATCGAGAAGGATTTATATGATGTTCTATCTAATGATATAGAAGAGCTGAATTTTGAGATTGATGTAGCAAAGAACTCGATCAGGTCTATAAAAGAATCACAATTCATAACAAAGGCAGGAGATATAAATGAGCGAAAATAATGCACCCCTGTTTAATAATGATGACGCAAACCTCATGGATGAGCTATTGTCTAATCCGTTCGGTGAAAATAAAAAAGAATCGAAACTAACCGAAAACCATAACGAAAATAAGCAGGTTAGACTTATTGATGTGCTTCCCGAAGAAAACAAGGAAAAAGCGTATCAGTTAGCTAAGCAGATTGATCCCACCAATCATCAGACGATGATTACATACGGAGCACCTGCACAAGCAAAGCTTTTATCGTTTTCTAATACGATGCTAGAGCATGTCAAAAAGAAAGATACTGGGCAGATCGGTGAAATCATCAATGACTTAATGCGAAAGCTGCATGATGTGAATCCTGAAGAATTGAAGTCAACAAAACCAACTTTAATTAACCGCATGTTTGGAAAGATTTCAGGATCAGTTCAAGAAGTGCTTTCCAAATACCAAAAAACAGGGGCACAAATTGACCGAATCTCTGTGAAGCTAGAGGGAAGCAAAAACGTATTGATGTCCGATATCGTGATGCTTGAGAAGCTTTATGAAAACAATAAAGAATATTTCCAAGCACTCAATGTGTATATCGCAGCCGGAGAATTAAAGCTGGATGAACTGAATCAAGTCACGATTCCAGAGATGAGAAGAGTGGCAGAGCAAACGAATGATCAGATGAAATACCAAGAAGTAAACGACATGGTCCAGTTTGCTGACCGTTTGGATAAAAGGCTGCATGATCTAAAGCTTAGCCGGGAGATTACGATCCAAAGTGCACCTCAGATTCGTTTGATTCAAAACACGAACCAGGCACTTATTGAAAAGGTTCAATCGTCGATCATGACAGCAATTCCTTTATGGAAAAACCAAGTGGCAATTGCACTTACCCTTATTAGACAGCGAAATGCTGTGGAAGCTCAAAAGCAGGTGTCCAAAACAACTAATGAACTTCTTTTGAAAAATGCAGAACTGCTTAAAACAAACACAATTGAAGTAGCAAAAGAGAACGAACGCGGATTGATCGATATCGAAACACTAAAGAAAACACAGGAAAATTTACTATCCACTTTAGAAGAAACACTTCGTATCCAGGAAGAAGGCCGAATAAAACGCCGTCTTGCAGAAGAAGAGCTTGCTACAATGGAGATCGGCTTAAGACAGAAGCTGCTGGAGATTAAAGGGGAATAACACAAAAACACTCGGAGCAGAACTCCGAGTGTTTTTAATGAGTAAAATAAATGGCCGTACCGCAGATAGTGAGAGAGAATAACCCATACACAGTAGATTCTTTTTTGGATAAGCCTTTATCTTTAAAATGGGAGTCAACTAGTCTAATTAAATAAATGGCAGCAATAAGAGTAAAGAACTCAAATATAAATAATCCCCGGCGGAACTTACTAAAAAATTCCTTGATGCTTTCATTTGTAACAGCTAAAACGCCTAAAAAGATAATAGATAAATAAGATAACAGGTGTTTAATCTTCATATCCAAATCTCCTTTTTGCAATATCGTATTAATGAAAGCTCTAACGCGACAGGGGAATATTTGAAATTATTTTTAGATGAACAACCCCATTGCGATCGTATCGTAATACTGGCCGTTAATCATATTATCTTTTTTAAAAACGCCTTCCACTTCAAAGCCTAGCTTCTTATATAGCTCAATCGCCACAACATTATCTTCTCGTGTAACAAGACTAATTTTTTGTGTAATCCCGTTCTGTTTTGTAAACTCGATCAGTTCATTCATCAATATTCTCCCAAGCCCCAGACCAGTGTACTTTTCAGAAATTACGATTCCTAGTGTTCCGACATGCATCGTTCTTTCTTTTTGTGAAGAATTAATGGTTGCAATACTCACGATCTGAGAGTCAATCTTCGCGAGCAGCATAATGGAATTCTCTTCTTTTGAAACCGTTCCGATATACGCCTCGTATTCTTCACGTTCTTTCTTAAACTCATTTTTCCCGAAAGAAAGAAAATCTGTTTCTCCCCCGACCACGTTATAAAAATCGATTATGCTTTGAGCGTCTTCTTTTTCAACTTTTCTGATCTCAACTTCTAAATTGTTTTTTAGCATAATTTTGCGCATCGCGTTCAACTACTTTCTTTAAATGATCCTTACGTTAAATATAACCTATCAGTCTATTCCTGGTACAAGCTTAATATTCATGATTTTTTTATTAAAATTTTTACGAAATAAGCATGCAGTTCCTATTACCTCGCATAGAATATGAGGATTTTAAATTTTTCTGAGGAATAGGAGCGAAGGAATGAAGACGAAAAAAATCGTTACTGCGTTACTTATGTTTTGTTTTATGTTCATTTTTGTTCAGCCAGCAACAGCCGCAGCTTCTTCTTTAATCATCATAAATAAAGCGAACAACCAGCTGGCGTATTTCGAGAATAATAAAGTAGTTAAAACATTTAAGGTAGGTACAGGGCGGCAGCCTTCTTATACACCTGAGGGCAGCTTTAAAATTGTGAATAAAATCGTAAACAGGCCTTATTATACAGGACATATACCAGGTGGAGATCCAAGAAATCCTTTAGGAAACCGCTGGCTGGGACTAAATGCAAGAGGGACGTGGGGAACAACATACGCTATTCATGGAAACAACAATGCAAATTCCATTGGAGGATATGTGAGTGCGGGTTGTATTCGTATGTATAATAATGACGTGCAATGGCTTTACGCCAGAATTCCAGTGAACACACCGGTTATTATTACGACATCAGGTAAAACTTTTACAGCCATCGCATCAGCAAATGGTTATAAAGTGACGAATGGATCAACTGTACCTGTTTACTCCATCTATAATCTGAAAAAAGGAAGCCGAGGTGCAGAAGTAAAAGAACTTCAAACGAGGCTCACAAACTTAGGATATAGTACAAAAGGAACCGACGGCATCTTTGGAGCCAACACGGATGCTGCTGTACGCAAATTCCAAAAGGCAAAGAAACTAACAGTGGATGGGATCGTAGGACCAGCAACGAAAAAAGCGCTGGGGATGTTTTAATTAAACACTTGTTTAAAACCCTTGCCATTGGTGGTGAGGGTTTTTTCTTGTAAAGATCTATTGATAAAGGTAATTAAATGGTAATATTTAACTCATAAGTTGTTATAAAATAATGTGTTGCTTTTTTATAAACCAATACCTTTTTAGGATAAATATTCTAGTAAACTAGTTAAAAGACACACTTCAGAGGTGAGTTATGCTCAAACAAGGAATTTATGAAGAGATTATTACTCAAAAGCTCAAGGGAGACCTTGCTCATTTAGAATTAGAGCAGTTTGATGTTGAAAAAGAACAGATGGATGTTGAGGAAGCTAGAAAGTTACTGTCTTCATACATTTCTGCAGTTACTAGAAGGGCTTTAAAGTTTGTTCGAGATAATGAAAAGGATGATAAGGTAGCTCTACTTCATCAAATTCAAACATGCAATGACATTATAACCATATTAAGTGAAAGATTAGATGATGATGAACTTCGGTTATTGAAGATTGAAGAAGAGGGCGAAGTATTAACTTCTATTTATTCAAGAATAAATTCAGTTCGTAGTTTACGAAAAGGTGAGACAATTCGTCCAGAAACGCCTATTTCTCAAAGTTCTCTATTTACTGGATCTAATTATGAACCGAGTATGATGGGTGAATTAAAAAAGGAGATTTTATCTGCAGACTCTATTGATATGCTTATCTCTTTTATTAAGTGGAGCGGCTTACGTTGTATTTTAGAAGAATTAAAGACTTTTACCGAAGCTGGAAAAAAGCTTCGTGTCATAACAACTTCATACATGGAAGCCACTGATTATAAAGCCATTATTGAATTGAGCAAACTGCCAAATACCGAAATTAAGATTTCGTACGATGTAAATCGCACTCGTCTTCATGCGAAAGCGTATTTGTTTAAACGTGAAACAGGATTTAGTACCGCTTATATTGGATCTTCCAATTTGTCCAATCCAGCACTAACATCAGGACTGGAATGGAATATTAAAGTGACAGAGAAGGATTCATTCGATATCTTAAAAAAGTTTGAAGCGACATTTGAAAGTTATTGGAATGATAATGAGTTTAAAAAATTTAATTTGGAAAGCGAACAAGACCATGAGCTACTTAGGCTAGCTCTTTCTAAAGAAAAGCTACGTGAAAAAAATGATCTTCATTTCGTATTTGATATTCAACCATTTTTTTATCAAAAAGAAATTCTCGATAATTTGGAAGCCGAAAGATTAATTCACAAACGGATGAAAAATTTAGTGGTAGCTGCAACAGGTGTAGGTAAAACTGTAATATCCGCATTTGATTATAAAAGATTTAGAGCACAAAACAAAGGATCTGCGCGACTGCTGTTTGTTGCGCATCGTGAAGAAATTTTAAAGCAGAGCTTAAATACATTCCGAGCAATTTTAAAGGATGCGAACTTTGGTGAAATGCTAGTTGGTAATAGTATACCAACATCAATTGATCATTTATTTGTAAGTATCCAAAGCTTTAACAGTAAAAAGCTCTATGAGCGAACTACGGAAGATTATTATGATTTTATAATCGTGGATGAATTTCATCATGCTGCCGCAGAATCATATCAAAAGTTATTAAATCATTACCAACCGAAAGTTTTATTAGGATTAACAGCAACACCAGAACGGATGGATGGTAAAAATATTTTGTCCTACTTCGATGATACAATTGCAGCAGAAATGCGTTTAACAGAAGCGGTAGATAAAAAGTTGCTAAGTCCGTTTCAGTATTTTTGTGTAAGTGATACGGTGGATCTTTCGAAGTTGAAATGGAGTCGAAAAGGGTATGAAATTAAAGGTTTGGAGAACGTGTACACTTCTAATTCGATGAGAAGCAATTTGATTGTAAAGAGTGTCAAAAAATATGTCACGGATTTAGATGATGTAAAAGGCCTTGGATTCTGTGTGTCAGTAGAACATGCAAAATACATGTCCAAATTCTTTAATCAAGTTGGAATTCCATCAATAGCTTTGTATGGAGAAGTTCAACCTTCTGTTCGTAGAGAAGCACAAACAAGGCTTATAAGTGGAGAAATTAAGTTTATTTTTGTTGTTGATCTATACAATGAAGGAATTGATATCCCTCAAGTAAATACAGTACTTTTTTTAAGACCTACAGAAAGCTTAACTGTCTTTCTTCAACAATTGGGTCGTGGTTTGCGTTTAAGCGATGGAAAAGACTGCTTAACGGTTCTAGATTTTGTAGGACAAGCCCATCAAAACTATAATTTTGAAGAAAAATTTCGAGCGTTAATTGGGAGAACGAAGCACTCGGTGCAATTCTATGTTGAGAATGGATTTTTTAACCTACCTAAGGGATGTTTCATTCAGTTAGAGAAACAAGCAAAAGATTATATTTTGAGGAATATAAAATCATCATCAAACACAAAAGCTAACTTAATATCTAAAATGAAACATTTTGAGCAAGATACTGAATTACCATTAACACTCAGCAATTTCCTTACCTATCATCATTTAAGTTTATATGACTTATATGGTAAGAACGGGGACCGAAGCCTTAGTCGAATGATGGTAGAAGCTGGAGTTAAACCAGATTTTGATTGTAGTAATGAGAAACTGATCACAAAAAGATTACCATCACTTTTTCATTTAAATTCAAGTCATCTTTTAAAATTTTTAATCACATACATTAATGAAGGTTCAGCGACCAATGAAGACGAGCATCTAATGCTTGCCATGTTTTATTATTCCTTTTATAAATCTTGTCCAGAAAAAGAAGGACTTACTTCTATTGAAGAAGGAATACAAAGGATTCTATCTTCATATGAATTTAAATTTGAAATTTTATCTGTACTTAACTACCTTTATAAATCTCTGGATACGATCGAACATAAAACTAATTTTAAATTTACTACTCCATTACGCGTTCATGGTAAGTATTCTACGGCGCAAGTTTTGGCTGCACTTGGTTATTTTAACGAGGAAAAGAGCCCAGCCTTTCGTGAAGGTGTTAAACATTTTAGTGATAAAAATCTTGATATCTTTTTTACAACTTTAAATAAATCCGAAAAAGATTTCTCTCCCTCAACACTTTATGATGATTATGCAGTAAATGAGAGGTTGTTTCATTGGCAATCTCAAAGTACAGTAGCCGAGGGGAGCGGTACAGCTCAACGATATATTAATCACTGCAAGAATAATCATCAAATTGCTTTATTTGTTCGTGAATATAAAAAAGAAAATGGATACACATCACCATTTATTTTCCTAGGGACAGTTGAGCATGTTAGTCATTATGGAAGTAAACCCGTAAGTATTCAATGGCGGTTGCATGAGGAAATGCCACCTTATCTTGTTCCAAAAGCTAATAAAAATATCCTATAAATAAGAAGAATCAGCTCTTGAAAAAATAGGGCTGATTTTTTTTTTTTTTTATTTCAAAACTTTTTCCAGTTCTGAAGGTCTAATATATAGATAGGGGTTAAGGGGGCGAAAAGTTGGAGACAGAGCAAGCAGTCAATAAAGCAATAAAGGGCGATGATGAAGCATTTTTGCAGCTCATACAAACTTATAAAATAGATCTTTATAAAACAGCTTTATCTTATCTAAGAAATGAAGAAGAGGCGTTGGAAGCCGTTCAAGATGTGACTTACCGAACATATAAAAGTATCCGTAAGCTGAAGGAACCTGCATTTTTTAAGACATGGCTAATTCGCATTATGATCAACTATTGCAATGATCAATTAAAAAAGAAGAAGAGACTCGTATTAAACGACGAATTGCTGGACGTTCAAGTGGTATCCGAGAATTATTCCGAAATGGAGTTGAAGGACGCCATGCTGGGGTTAGATGAACGATCTCGCGAGATTCTAACGTTAAAATATTTTAATGATTTGAAGATCACAGATATTGCTCATTGCATGCAGTGCCCTGAAGGAACGGTAAAGACATGGCTAAACAAGGCATTAAAATCTTTACGATCCAAGCTGGAGGAGAAAGGAGGAAATCTCGATGTTTAAAAACGAAGAGGAAAAATTGGGTCATTATAAAAATGAATTAGATAATATTCCTGTTTCGCTAGGTTCATTGGATAACGCAATAATGGCTGGGTTTCATAAAGCGAAATCTGAACAACGGAAACGGACAAGAAAAATGCGAGGAATCTACAGTTTTGTAATAGCAGCTTTATTGCTCATTGGGTTATTTTCTTCTATAAAGATCTCACCAGCATTTGCGAGTTACATTTCCGAAATACCAGGGATGGAAAAGATCGTAAAGCTTATAGATGATGATAAAGGCAGAATGGCAGCTGTTGAAAAAAAGTACTACCAAAAGCAAGGTGTATCTGATGAAAAAGACGGTTTGAAAGTAACCATCGATGGCACGATTTCAGATGAAAAAGGAATTGTTCTTTTTTACACCCTGCAATCTAAGGAAAAGATCAAAGAAATTCAGATTGATAAAGTAAATTTAAAAGCCAAAGATGGAACGGTATTAGATGAAGCTTCTATTTCATACGGAGAACTTCATCAGTCTGAAAAAGGTGAGCATTCATTTAGCGGTGAAATTGAATACTTTTTTGAGGCACCTTTAACGGCTAAGAATTATGTGATTAATATAGAGGTAAAAGGAAAGAAATTCTCATTACCTTTTACATTAAACGATTTTAAAGCAAAAAAAGAATACACAATAAATAAAACAATGGAACTGGAAGGCCAGAAGATTTACGTAGAAAAAGCTGACATTTACCCATTAAGAGTAGCTATCCATTTAAAGATGAATCCGAATAATACAAAACAGATTCTTAATCTTGAGGACCTCCGACTTGTTGATGAGAACAATGAAGTATGGGGAAAAATTTCAAATGGTGCTACCGGATTAGGTGACAAAGATACAGAGCAAGAAATCTATTTGCAAAGTAACTATTTCACAGATCCAAAAGAGCTTTATTTAGTTCTAAACAGTGCACAGGCGGTTGATAAAAAAGATTTAATAGTTATAGTTGATACAGACAAGTTGGAAATCCAAAAACAGCCAAATGGAGAAATGCTGCAGAACATCCGGTTTGAGGAAGAAAGAGGGCTTGTATTTGAGCTTCATTCAAACAAAGCATTTAATTTTGAACTTTTCGGAGATATTACTGACGCAAACGGGAATAAAATAGAGGTACATGAACAGTCAATGAGTTCAAGTGATAGGAAGGGGCTTACTGAATTAGGTATTAAGCTCCCGCCAAAGAACACTTATAAAAATCCAATATCAATAGAATTAAACTATTATCCCTCTTGGATAAAAGGTCACGAAAAGATAAGAATTAAATAATATTAAATTTGAGGATGAAATATTTGTAGTTTCATCTTCTTTTTTTGTGTGCAGGAATGTAAAATATTACTAAAACTTGTTTTGTTCTGAGGTGGGTTATGGAGAATCGCGATATCTCTATTAAAAGGCATTATGATATGGATTGGATTCGTGTATTAGCTACGTTAGGAGTGTTTCTTTACCACTGTTCAATGTTTGTTAATCCATTTCCTTGGCATGTAAAAAATAATGAACTGGATTCTGGCGGTATTCTCGTGTTCTCGCTTTTTGTGGGGGCTTGGATGATGCCGATTTTCTTTGCAGTTTCTGGTGTAAGTGTTTCTTATGCTTTGGAAAAAAGGAGTGTGTCAGCGTATCTGAAAGAACGGCTCATAAGGTTAGGGGTACCGCTGGTGTTTGGCGTATTCGTATTGACTCCTCCACAGATTTATATGGAACGACTGGCTAACAACCAATTTAACGGTTCGTATTTTGATTTTTTTCCTCATTTTTTTGATGGGGTCTATTTAGACTTTGGAGGGACAGGGAATTTTGCTTTTTTTGGTTTACATCTATGGTATTTGCTCGTGCTGTTAGTCTTCTCTTTTGTTACTGTTCCATTGTTTAAATTTGTACCTAAAAGGAATAAATTTGGAGTTTTACATATTATTCTGCTGCCTTTCTTTCTTTTTGCAATGGGATTTATTAAGACACAAGGTTTAGGCGGCTGGGACTTATTGTTTTATTTGCTTATTTTTATTTTTGGCTATTACTTCATTTCAAGTGAAGCTTTTAAACAAACGTTTAAATCTACTTTTAGATTTAACTTTATTCTGGCTGCAGCTACATCTATTATTTATATCGTTTGGTTTATAAAGGCATACCCTCAGCCGGGGTCATCACAAGAGGTGATATTCTATGCTGTGCGCACTATAAATTGCTGGAGTTTGTTATTATGTATCTTCTATCTGGCGGATAAATATTTATCATTTAAAAACGGATTTCTTAATTACGCGAGTGAAGCTTCATTGCCGTTTTATATCCTTCATCAGCCGATTATTTTGAGCTTAGGGTTTATGATTCGTAATTTGGAATGGCCGATTTCATTAAAGCTGCTTTTTCTAATACCCGTTTCATTTTTAATCATCATGCTCTGCTATCATTTTGTGATTCGAAAGTTTAGTATATTAAGATTTTTATTTGGAATGAAAGTAAAAAAGATACACTTAGAAAAAGAAGTGGTACAGCCGGCTTTGTAACAAAGGTATTGAACAAAAATAATAACTCTCCAAAACAAGCTGAAGCTGATAAGTAGTTAAAGAATTTTGCGGATTGCCTTTTAACTCTTTATAATTCAAATCAACAGAAGGAAGAGGTGATCAGGATGAGACTGGATCATACAGGAATCGCTGTTCGACGGATAGATGAAGCGATTGAATTTTATACAAATGTATTAGGCGGGAAACTGACTGAACGATATACGAGTGAAAAGCCTGGTGTCGAGACGCACATTGCGGTAATTGAATTGGAGAACCAAGTAATTGAACTGCTTGAGCCAACAAGCAGAACATCACCAGTTGAGCGGTTCATTCGTCAAAAAGGGAAGGGCGTGCATCATCTGGCTTACGAAGTGGACGATCTTCTTGAAACGATTAAAGATTTCGAGAGCAAAGGTTTTACCTTTTTAAAAGATACGTATCGAACAAATCCGTATGGCAGAAGGTTAATATACATGAACCCGATTCACTCACAAGGGCAGATCATTGAACTATGTGATTATCCGGAAAAAAAAGAATAGGAAATATGAAAATCAGGAGGACACATAGTCTCTCCTGATTGTTTTTGTTTGGGAACTGTATGTAACCCTCCATACGTGAGATTATTTATTCCGCTTTTCCATTACCTTCCTGCTTTCATTACCTGCCTATTTTTTATACAATAAATTATAAGAATATTCTGTCAAAGGGTGAGGGCATGAAGTGGACGACTAATCTGAAACAGTTTCCGTATCCGTTCAAAGGTTCAACTTATCGTTATTCGAATAACTCTATACCGATGGAGAACCCTGTCAGTATTGAGATTACTCCAAATTACAAGGAAGAGATGCAGTTAAAAAGGGAGTTGTTACATCACCATTCTGAACGTTGTTATCAATCACTTCCACATACACTTACAGGGCAATGGGAGATCGTTGATTTGGTGATGAATCATCTTGTTACTGCTTATCCCCAATTTTTTTCTTTGCAAAAATCCGATAACGAGTGGACCTTCCATAATAAATTATTAGATGAAACGCAATCTTTTACCTTTGGTGACAGCACTACTTTACCAGTAGAACCGCTGCATTTTATTAGTCTCCATGTCCAAGAGGATTTGATTTACATGATGCAGCGTGATGGAGATCTTTATCTAGACGCGGGACAGCTTTGTTTTCCGGCAAACTGGTCGCTCACTTTTAATTTAGGTATGGCATTTAAAAGCATCCACCATCCGATTCCCGGTTTTAAGGAAGAAGGGTTGGATAAGAGAATTCTGCAGTTCCTCATGAGACTGGAAGCAGGTAACCCATGGGAAAGGAAAAATTGGTCGCTTATGGCTGGTGATCGCCTTGATACATCCATTGAAACGTTTGTCGAGTGGGGCAAGCTGAGGAAACAAGTAACAAAAGAGAATGTAGGAGAACTCGTCCACTTAAGAGTAGAAGTACAAAAATTGTTCCGTTTGCCCCGAACGAACAGCATACTATTTACGATCCATACTCATCTTTTATCCTTAGAAAAATTAACGTCGAATCCTGAGTGGCTGCAGCAGTTTTACAACATTTTATCTGAGCTTCCTCCTCAAATCTATGACTATAAAGGCATCTCTTTATACCGTGATGCTGTTTTGGCCTATCTAAGTGAGCGATTGGAAAGTGAGAAAGTTCGATGACACATGATGCTGTTTTTATAGAAAATAAAAGGAAGTATTTATTTTGTGCCGATCAGCATGGGATGAAGCTGCTAAGTGATGTAATGGAGCAGTCTAGTGAAAAAGAGTTCTTTCGATTTGAAGAAGAGCCGGACTGGACGTCGTTTACTAGCTTTTTAGAAAAGCAAAAAATAGGTTCGTATCTGTATGTATCTCTACCGAAAAGTGAAATTTATCAAGCAAGGGTGCTCGCTGAGAAGTTGGGTTTTTCAGAAGAAACTGCACAGTTTATTGGATATGGTGAAAACGTGGTTCGAGTTTTTTGCAGTCGTTGTCATAGTATAAACAAAACGGTAGAGGAGCAACGAGAAATCTTGTGCCAGCAGTGTGTTTTGGAGCTTTCGATTTCGGATCACTATTCAAAAAAGCACAATGCTTATTTGGGATATGCAGCCAAACTGTAGGGTGGGGTGCTAACTGTTGTATAAAGAAAAAACAATACCAGTCTATATAAAAAATATCGAAGAAGTAACAAAATATGTAAAAAGATTTACACTTGCTTCGATTGAGGGAAAACAACTTCCAAGGTTTAGCGGGGGTTCACACATCTCTACATATTTAGAAACGGCCAAAGGTTTGTTAGTAAGAACTTATTCTTTAACAAGCCATCCCGATGTAACAAGTCATTATCAAATCGCCGTTCGGCTAAATGATCAATCAAAGGGAGGGTCGTTGTACTGGCATAACAATATAAAGGCAGGAGATAAAATTCAGATCAGCTACCCCAAAAATCAATTTCCATTGAGTTTTAAAGCAAAGCATCATGTTTTTTACGCCGCCGGAATTGGAATCACACCTTTTTTATCCATGATGAAAGAACTGAAGGACAAAGGTTCTTCATTTGAACTTCATTATGCCTCTAAGAATTTGGAATTCTGTGCATTTTATGAGGATTTAAATAAGCACTACCCACATCAATGCCGCTGTTATTTTTCTAACCAAAACAAGAGAATACAAACTAGGTCATTAGAAAATCATCATGTTGGAACCCATGTTTATTTCTGTGGGCCGGAAGCTTTTATTAACGAGTTCACCAGTGCAGCCTATCGAGTGGGTTTTCACGAGTCAGCCGTTCACTTTGAGCGTTTTCATCCGCCACAGCCTAAGAATGCAGCTCCTTTCCAAGTACAATTGAAAGACGGGACTTTAATACAAGTAAAGAAGGACGAAACGCTCTTACAAGCATTGCAAAATCAAGGGATCGAAGCACCATATTCCTGTCAGGCAGGCAGATGCGGAACTTGTGAACTTTCTGTAAAAGAAGGTGAAATCGATCATTACGATTCTTTTTTAAGTGAAGAACAAAGAAACGCACAGGATCGTATCTTAACATGTGTTTCAAGGGGGAAATCAAGTAAACTAGTTATTGAGATTTAATGATTACGAAGACAGCCTTTTAGCTGGTGAAATCTTTTTCTTGTTGATAAATGTTAGCGTTTGAGCTAAACCTTTTTAGAAAAGATTAATCAGGTGTATAATTTACAATAGAAAATTAAAAGTTTAAGTCTGACTGAGACGTTCGTTTCAGCAGACTTTTCTTATTTCAGATGATAAGGAGTTTTCTTTTTGAAACACCGAATACTTATTGTGTATTTAGTTGCAATCGCAGCTTTTCTTGGACCATTTTCACAGACAATCTATGTTCCTATTATTCCAGAAGTAACAAAGGAACTTCATACGAGTCCATTCTTAGTCAATGTATCGATTTCGATCTATACGGTTTTCCTAGCTTTGATGCAGATGGTGTATGGACCGCTTACTGATTCAATAGGACGTAGAAAGGTGATGCTGACAGGACTGCTTATTTATTTAGCAGCAACGATTGGCTGTTACTTTTCAGAATCCATCGAATTTCTATTAATCTTCCGTTCCTTGCAAGCGGTTGGAATAGCAGCAGGATCTGTTGTAGCCGTAACCGTAATCGGTGATTTATTTGAAGGGAAGGATCGCATCCAGCCAATGGGGACTTTTCAGATGATGGTTTCACTCGGTCCAGTTGTGGGTCCAGTAGCTGGCGGTTTTTTGAGTGGTTCTTTTGATTTTCATATGGTTTTCGTTGCTTTATTGTGTGTTGGACTTATTGTACTGGCAGGGAATTACTTTTATTTAAAAGAAACGAAACCTGACTCGCAACAAAAGCAAAATTTTAGTTTCTCAGATTTTATTAAGATCTTGCAAAACCGAGTTGGGTTTTCGGTTATTGGTCTTGGGTTCATCCAATATTATGGCTTATATAACTTTTTAGTGTTTCTGCCGGGGATTATGAGCGATCGTTATCATTTATCTGTTGAGCAGAAGGGCCTTGTGTTCCTTCCATTATCGCTGGGTATTGTAGCAGGAAGCATAATAGGAGGAAGATTTCGGCGCTTTGACGAACGAAAAGTAGTTGTCTACACGACATTCTTAAATTCAGCAGCCTTATTATTCTTTAATTTGGTGTCGCATGTTTCACTTTCATGGCTTATCGTATCGATTAGTTTATTCGGTCTATTTTTAGGGACATCTCTTCCTGTACAAACCGCATTGCTTACTCAGCAGTTTCAAGCGAATCGCGCGACAGCAATCGGAGCTTACAATTTCTTTCGTTATATGGGGATGGCAGTCGGTCCGATGTTAGGCAGCATACTGTTTCATTTAGGAAGCTATAACCTTTTATACGGATTTATTGATGTGGCGTTTTTAATTTTCGGTATCGTTATGACTAGAACTTTATTAAACAAGAAAAGATCATTCCAAGGTTAATGGAATGATCTTTTTATTCAGGAAGTGCTGAACATTGAAGAGTTATCATTCTTCTTGTAAGCTTATGTTACTATGAGTTGGACAAGGTGGGATACGGGATGTACCTTACAGTAAAGGAAACGGCTGAATATTTATCGATGCCTGAAGAATTAATTGAACGCTTAATTTTGGAGAAAAAGATTCGTGCTCTCTATGATGGTACGCAGCATTTAATCAATAAAGACCAGTTCGATACACATCTGGAACAAATGGAAAAATACAAGGAACTAATCGAAGAATATTTAAGTGAACCGATTCCAGAAGATTGGGATGCAAAAGACGAAGATTAATCGTTTGTAAAAATTGTAAAACAACTTTGGTGGATATATGATAAAACATAATAGGTTCTAATTAGAATTGGCAAATTTAGGAGAGTGTAAAAATGCATAGAGACAAAGAACTGCACGCATTCTTAATAGATAAGACATGGCAAATGACGGAAGAGTGGTATGCTTCTATCGATAAAAGCAAAGCAACTGGGGTCTATGCTTCTACTGATCCTAAAACGATTGCCACTCTGAAAAAACAGAATCACGATTTTCATCTGCATTTTTGTGAGGTTTTCGTTACCGAGGAATCGAAGTTTTTAAAAGACTTTGAGAAGTGGGTTACCATGATCGCACAGGACGATGAACATTTAAATACGCCAGTGACCGTTATTATGGCTGAGTTTTTTAAGGTTCAAAGACAATATCTTGGTTTCGTAAGAGAGTTTGTTTATCTTCATGAAGGTGAATATTCACAAACAACAATTGATGCATGGAACGAAATCATTATCAATACATTCAATAAAATCGTTACGTGGTTTGTGGAGGAAAATCAAAAAGTAGCCACTCAAAGATTAGAAGCTCAACAAGAGATGATTAATGAATTAAGTATGCCTGTTATTGCACTGAATAAGCAGATGGGGCTTCTGCCTCTAATTGGAGAAATTGACACGACCCGGGCACGTTTTATCGTGGAGAATACGCTGCAGCATTGTATTGATAAGGATATCTCACATTTATTAATAGATTTATCAGGTGTTCTTATCATTGATACGATGGTCGCTCAGCAAATTTTTCAGTTAGTTGAAACATTGAGTTTGATCGGCGTAAAATCAACGCTTTCCGGTATCAGACCAGAGATCGCAATGACGGCAGTACAGCTAGGACTTTCATTTGAAAGTATCACGATAAAATCAAACTTAGCACAAGCCATTAGTGAAGGAAGTCAATAAAATCAATGATGTGGACCGACATCAAAAGGATGCTTGTAGAAGCTATTCTTTGATGCCGGTTTTTTTGTGGGATATTAATAATAATAAACGTACAGCTTTGTTTGTTGTGATTTAATCTGGCCATTTTAAAAGGAAAATCCATTCACATATCAAATAATCATATCATTATGAAATATATGGTAAATTTAGTGTATCAGTGTAGTGTGAGGGGGAGAAAGATGACCAGTAAGGAAAACTTGATTGCTGATGCATTAAAATGGATTGGCTGGGCATGGTTAGCAATAGGTCTTTTATTAGGAATGATTCATTTTACTGCTGAATTGCCAGGAGATCCTGCGAAAAATCATCAAGGTCTAATTGCTTTTGCTTACGCTGCTGGCGGGGTTATGTGGTGTGCCATCTTTTTAGGATTTTCTGAAGTGGTTGGCTTATTGCAAGGTATATATAATCAAGGGGAAAGAAAAAGAATGCCGTCTTCCGCTTTAAAGCAAAAAGTAAAAGAGAAAACTCCTTATGAAATAGTTAATGAACCTCCTTATGACTATGAAAAAGAGATTAAAAATTATTATTTTACACATAATAGATTTGTAGATTCCATTGAACGCACTGTAATTGAAGATATATTTAAAGTTAAGATTAAAGGAGAGGTCGAATATATTGAACTTGGCGGATTTAAGCCAGTAGTTTTATCAGAAGAAGCATATAACAAATTGCTAGAGTAACAGGAGGTCTTTGCCTCAGTGAAGTTTAAAACGTTTGTTTTTATGGCTATATTGTTTGTATTGTTATATTGGATCATTGATGAAATGCGGAGGAAGAATGTGCCGATGCCAACAGAGGTGAATCCGATTGTAGCAGAGAAACGGGATCAACTCATTCAAAGAGCTGCACAAAAAGGAATTAATATTGTGATTACGGATGACTTCCGGTCTGCAGAAGAGCAAGATAAACTGTATGCCAGGGGGCGGACTGATAAAGGTACGATTGTGACACATGTGGAAGGCGGGGAATCGTATCATAATTATGGGCTTGCGATTGACTTTGCGCTTCTTTTAAAAGATGGAACCGTTGTGTGGGATTTAAAGCGTGATGATAATAAAAACGGAAAATCTGATTGGATGGAAGTAGTAACAATCGGTAAGGAATTAGGATTTGAATGGGGTGGAGATTGGTATGGTTTTAAAGATTATCCCCACCTTGAGATGGATTTTGGTTTAAGTATACGTGAACTCCAATATGGAGAGCGGCCGCCTGTAAACGAATAGGAGAAAGATTATGAAACGGATAAAGGTTATCTTGTTAATTTGTATTGGTATTCTGTTAATTGTGACTGCCTATTTTCGTATGGATCAAAAATTTGCAGCACCTTCTCATGGTAAAATTCAAGTCGGATACAATGTTGATGATGAAAGTGCAAAGATAAATGATCAAAGAGACACTCTAACAAGAAAGAAACCTTTCCATGTCGGTGTTTATTATTCGAAAATGGCAAAAAAAGATACTTCTGCAAAAATTGAGATTATGGATATCAAGAATCAGAACGTGGTTTTTGAAAGACGGTGGCAAGACACATATGGCAATACCGGCAAGATAACGAAAGTCAATCCGAAAAACTGGAAAGCAGGCAATTATAGAATCCAGCTGTACCGAAAAGACAAGCTGGTTACATCAAGAGTCATAAAAATAAAGTGAAATCCATACAAACAAAAAAGAATCCCACGCCGGGATTCTTTTTTTGTTATTCTACAGTTTAAACGAACTCTTCAATGATACGATTTCGTTAAACACGATCTTGTCTTCTGTTGTATGCTTAGGGTCTACGTTGAAGTAGCCATGGCGGAAGAATTGGAACTTGTCTTGCGGTTTCGCATCCTTCATGTTGGCTTCAATAAATCCTTGTTTTACAACCAATGAATCTTTGTTCACATAATCCAAAAATGTTTTGCCTTCGCTGTCATCTTCGTTTTCCATATCCGCATCCATAATAAGCGGCTCATACATACGGAATTCAGCAGGGACTGCTTGAGTTGCTTCTACCCAATGAAGCGTTCCTTTTACTTTACGTCCCGTAAATCCAGTTCCTGATTTTGTTTCTACGTCATACGTACAATGTAGTTCAACGACATTGCCGTTTTCGTCTTTTATAAAATCTTCACACTTAATGAAGTACGCGTGTTTTAAGCGGACTTCGTTTCCAGGGAAGAGGCGGAAGTACTTTTTCGGAGGATCCTCCATAAAGTCTTCACGCTCGATATAAATTTCACGAGAGAACGGAATTTGACGTGAACCCATTTCTTCGTTTTCAGGATTGATTTCTGCATCCAGCATTTCAACCTGGCCTTCAGGATAGTTCGTGATCACAACTTTTAACGGATCAACAATTCCCATTGTACGAGGTGCTTTAACTTTTAAGTCTTCACGAATAAAATGCTCAAGCATGGCTGTGTCGGCATTACCAGAACCTTTAGAAACACCCACTGCTTTTACAAATTCTACGATCGATTCAGGTGTATAGCCTTTGCGGCGTAATCCTGAGATCGTCGGCATACGAGGATCGTCCCATCCGTCCACATATCCTTCTTCTACTAGCTGCCTTAACTTACGCTTACTCATAACCGTGTTGATCAGACCTAAACGGCCGAATTCGATTTGCTGCGGCTGGCTCTCCATCTCACATTCAGAAACAACCCAGTTATAAAGTGGGCGCTGGTCTTCAAACTCAGTGGTGCAAAGCGAGTGTGTTACACCTTCGATTGCGTCCTCTAGCGGGTGAGCGAACGCATACATCGGATAAATGCACCAAGTGTCGCCTGTGTTGTGGTGAGTCGCATGAGAGACACGGTAAATAACCGGATCACGCAAGTTAATGTTAGGTGAGCTCATATCGATTTTTGCACGAAGTACTTTTTGTCCGTTTTCGAATTCGCCTTTACGCATGCGGTCAAATAGATCTAAGTTTTCTTCAACAGAACGACTGCGGTATGGACTTTCTTTACCTGGTTCTGTTAACGTTCCGCGATATTCACGAATTTCGTCAGCGTTTAAGTCATCCACGTAGGCTTTTCCTTTTTTGATTAAAAGAACAGCGCGTGTGTACATTTCTTCAAAGTAATCAGAAGCAAAACGAAGGTTCTCCCACTCGTACCCGAGCCACTCAACATCTTGTTTAATAGAATCAACGTACTCTTGATCTTCTTTTAATGGGTTAGTATCATCAAAACGAAGGTTCGTTTCGCCGCCAAACTCATCTGCAAGTCCGAAGTTAATTACGATTGATTTTGCATGTCCAATATGAAGATATCCGTTTGGTTCTGGGGGGAAGCGCGTAACGATTTTCTTATGTTTTCCGGAATCCAGATCACCTTGGATGATTGTTTTAATAAAATTAGAATTACTATTCTCCATCCCGTATCAAGCCTTTCCTTATATGTAAACTAAAGTATACTTTACATTATAACAAAAATAATTTTCAACTAAACGTATATATTTAAATGCCCTCCCTTTTTTAAATACATTCGGGGTATTTTTTTACACCTCTTCATTGATAAATTGATTGGAGAGCAAGGTAGCGAGACTCCTGCGGGATCAGTGGGACAGGAGAGACCACTCAAGGCGCGTAGCGGCGAGGGGGCTCACCGCACACCCCGCGGAAAGCGAGCAACCTGGAGAGGAAATCAATCACGTACAAGAACAACAAAGATTACGAAAACAGTATTTTTTATGAAGTAAAATGAATATATTATTTAATTTAGAAACGGTGGGATCAGACATGAATGTTATTGACTTGCATTGTGATGCATTATTGAAGCTATGGGAAACAAAGGGAGACCTGCGTTATGCGGATGCGCCTGAGTTGGCTACAAATAAAGAACGGCTTCAAAAGGGGAAAGTGAAGGTACAATTTTTTGCTATTTTCATAGAGCCGTTTATTCCATATGATCAAAAGTTTCAGGCCGCACTGGAACAGGTGGACTATTTTTATCGTGAAGTTCTGGGGGAAAATCCAGAGATGAAACATTTAAAAGATTGGTCTGATTTTGACACGCTGAAAGATGGAGAAATTGGGGCAATGCTGACGTTAGAAGGTGTGGATGCGATTGGTGATGATGTTTCGAAGCTTAATATTCTTCATCACTTAGGTGTTCGATTGATCGGGCTCACTTGGAATCATGCGAATCTGGCTGCCGATGGAGCACAAGAACCGCGCGGAGCAGGACTGACTTTGTTCGGGAAAGAAGTTGTTCGATTTAATAACCAGCATAAAATTTTAACCGATGTCTCTCATTTGTGTGACAGAGCGTTTTGGGACGTAATGGACATAGCTAAATATCCTTTGGCAAGTCATTCTAATTCACGTGTTTTATGTGAGCATCCGAGAAACTTAACAGATGAGATGGCAAAAGAAATGTTCCAAAAAGGCGGAGTAGTCCACGTTGTTTATAATCCTCCTTTCACAACTGGTGGAGTTTCATCAACCATTTCAGACTTGATTAAACATATCGATCATTTTTGCGGCTTAGGCGGTGTGAAACAAATTGGTTTAGGGTCGGATTTTGACGGGATCTCTAATCTTATTGTTGATCTTGAGGATGCATCAAAAACTCAGAATTTAATTAATGAACTGTTAAAGCATTATTCAGAAGAAGAGGTTAAGGGGTTTGCTTCTCAAAACTTCTTAAACTATCTGCCTAGATAAGCCGTCTTCTTCGCATACTTTGTTGTTCTTGTAAGTGGATGATTTCCGCTACAGGATGCTCGCTTTCCGCGGGGCGTGCGGTGAGCCCGCCGTCGCAATGCGACAGTGAACGGTCTCACCTGTCACACTGATCCCGCAGGAGTCTCGCACCTTGCACTCCAATCAACTTTTCAATGATGAGAATGGACAATAAAAGCCAATAGGAACAAGTTTTAAGAAAAGAGCCAAAAAATTTTATAACGATTTAATAAGCATTTGCCCTATTGTGCAAATGCTTATTTTTAGTGAAGAGAGTTCTTCTTTTATTAAAGGCGTGCGCATAGCTTTTAGGGAGTATGAAGTGAAAGGGGTTTGGAAATGTATTACAATCAGCCTGGCTATCCATCTATGGGGAGCGGACAGCCGCAAGCTCCTTCAAAGCCAAATCGGTTAGCCGTTACAGGGGAAGGTTCGGTTTATGCGGCTCCAGATCGTGCGATGATTACGATTGGCGTAATCACGGAGAGCCCAAACTTAAGCACCGCACAAAAGGAAAATTCGGATAAGACAGCAGCAGTAATCAACTCACTGCTGGCACTTGGTATTCCGCAAAACGATATTCAAACCACGTCGTACCGTATTGAACCACAGTACGACTATGAAAACGGGAAGCAGATTTTCAGAGGATATAAGGTGGAGCACCAGCTTCAAGTTACGATAAAAGATTTGAGTAAAACAGGTCAGGTAATCGACAAAGCGGTTGCGAGCGGAGCTAACTTTATCTCATCAATTCAGTTCACCTTCTCAAACCCTGACGCTTTTTATAATCAGGCACTGACATTAGCGATTCAAAATGCTCAGCAAAAAGCCGTTGTGATGGCTAGAGCTCTGCAAGTTACGCTAAACCCTGTACCGATTGTCGTTCAAGAACTTTCTCAAAACTTGCCGCCAAGACCGGTTCCTTTTCAAGCGATGTCTCTTGCACAAGACTCAGGCGTTCCGATTCAGCCTGGTGAAAACAAGATCACAGCCACAGTGAAGATAGAGTATACGTATGGGTAGACAGGTATAAATTGACAAGTGTGAGCGGACACGATTATACTTAACCAAATGGTTAAATATAATAACGAGAATTTGAATGATGTATTTTCTGTTTTATCAGATCCGACGAGACGGAGCATTATCGAGCAGCTGTCAAAAGGAGAAAGGAGTGTCCAGGAACTAGCGGAGCCTTTTGATATGTCACTGCCTGCCATTTCGAAACATTTAAAAGTTTTGGAGAACGCGGGTCTTGTAACGCAGCGGAAGGAAGGCCGTTACCGATATTATTCCATGAAACCTGAGTCAATGGATTGTGCCTGCGAATGGATGACTGCATTAAAACAGATATGGACGAAATTTGAGGATATGTTTGGTAAGAAACAAAAATAAAAAGTAGTAAAGTTTACGTTTGGAGTGTGAAAAATGGATTCACAGCAAGTAATCATTGATGTACAAAGCATAGTGAAGCGATACGGGGATTTCACTGCTGTTGACGGCAGTGTCTTCCAAGTACATAAAGGAGAAGTTTTCGGTGTGCTCGGTCCGAACGGTGCAGGGAAAACGACAACACTTGAGATGCTGGTCGGTCTTCGGAAACCAGATGAGGGAACGGCGATCGTTGGCGGTTTCGATATTACAAAAGAGCTGGATAAAGTAAAAGAGGTCATTGGTGTACAGCTGCAATCGACGACTCTTTTTGAATTGCTGACGGTTGAGGAAATTCTGTATCTGTATGGAAGCTTTTACCGCAGTCATGTGGCAATCCCTGAGCTGATCGATGACATGCTGTTATCGGAAAAGAGAAACAGCCGTATTAAAGGGATGTCAGGTGGACAGAAGCAGCGTCTTGCAATAGCGCTCGCTCTAGTACATGACCCGCAGATTATCTTTTTGGATGAACCGACGACAGGACTCGATCCGCAAGCCCGCCGTACGCTGTGGGATATCATTCTTCGTTTAAAAGAGCGGGGGAAAACAGTGGTTCTGACGACTCATTACATGGATGAAGCACATGTTCTCTGCGACCGAATCGCGATTATGGATCAAGGGAAATTGATCGCGCTTGATACACCTGGCGAACTCGTAAAAAATCTGCAGTCGGACAGTGCAGTAGAATTTCGTTTTGCAGAAGAAAACGTTGACGTAGATTTAGCCGAAATCGAAGGTGTTAAACAAGTTGGAAGTCAAAAGGATGTTCACGTTCTTTACACAGATGATTTGCAGAAAACACTTACTAGTTTAATTGCTTTAGCTTCTGAAAAACAGCTGAAGCTAGTAGATTTACAGACACGTACCGCAACACTTGAGGACGTGTTTATTCACATGACAGGAAGAAGGTTGCGAGAAGGATGAGAGCATACTACCAATTAACTTTAGCACAGCTGCGAATCTTCCTTCGTAACCGTCAAGTTTTGTTCTGGACACTTGCTTTTCCGATCTTTCTAATGGTTATGCTCGGTTCCTTTTTAGGAAATGGAAACGGTCTGTCATTGACAGTAGCTGTAGTGGATCATGATGGAACGGAACAATCGAAGGACCTTGTAAGCGAGCTTAAGAAAAACAAAGCCATCTCAATCGAAAAAAATGCAGATGAGAAAAATGCGTTAAATACCCTGAAAAAAGGTGACACTCAATTAGTCGTGGTCATTCCTGATGGATACGATCAGAATGTGAATGCTGGGGCGAGTGCACAGCCGTTTAAACTGCCAGTCTATTACAACGAAACAAACCTAACGATGTCACAGGTCGGCCTGCAGCTCGTTAACAATGCGGTAGATACAATTAGTAAAAAACAAGTAGATTACAAGCCAGTTGTCGTAACAGATTCAAAAGGGGTCGAAACACTTAATTTAAGATACATTGACTTCTTAGTACCAGGAATCGTTGCGATGATGATCATGAGCAACAACATGAACGGTGTTGCCGGTCAGATTTCAGCATGGCGTGAACGCGGTATTTTACGAAGAATGCAAGGAACAACACTAAAAGCATCCACTTTTATCGCAGCACAGATTACAGCTCGATTCTTACTGAACGGGTTGCAGGCGATGATTGTTCTTGGTGTCGCTTGGCTTGTGTTTGGGGTAGAAGTTCGCGGGTCATGGCTTACGCTGATTACGTTCGTATCACTCGGAACACTTGCGTTTATGGCAATTGGTTTTATTATCGCGGGTATTGCGAAAACTCCTGAAAGTGCGTCTCCGATAGCTGGTTTCTTAAGCTTTCCGATGCTGTTTTTAGGCGGTGTGTTTTTCCCGATTAAGAACATGCCTGATTTTTTACAGCCGATTGTAAAGATTTTGCCGATCGCCCATTTGAGTCATGCGCTGCGTGAAACGATGAACGTCGGAGCTTCCTTTATGAGTCTCGGAACAGAAGCGCTGATTCTAGGCTGCTGGCTCGTCGGGGCATTTATTATTGCAAGCTTTGTATTTAAATGGGAGTAAGTTAAAGAGGAAAGAGGAGAAAAAATGAACGAACAAAATTTTAAGAATCATGCACGCATGCATCCGCTTTATCACTATGTATTGTCACTGTTAGTGGTTGGGGGATTGGTCGCAAGTATCGTATATCTGGTTAACACGGATGATAAGTTCTTAGGTGTTCTGCTAGTTGTGATTTCGCTTACTTTTGCGGTTATATTCGCTTTATTGCGTATGTATCCTTTAAAAGCGCAGGACCGCGCGATTCGTGCAGAAGAGAACCTCCGTTATTACGTCTTAACAGGAAAGCTGCTTAATGCGAAATTAACACCAAGCCAAATCGTAGCGTTGCGTTTTGCGCCAGACGAAGAGTTTGTAGCGCTTGCAGATCGAGCGGCATTAGAAAACATGGCGCCGAAAGAAATTAAACAAGCGATTAACAACTGGAAAGCAGATCATTTTAGGATCTAATGGCAGCAAATCTTCCCAAATGGTTAAATGAAGACCTGAATGGTGCATAATCGTGCACTTTTCAGGTCTTTTTAATGGAGTCATGGACTGAGCGTAGTAACGCCTTTAGTGAAATGACAATAATCCACCGAGTTTTGGCGTTAATCCACCGAGACTTGCCCATAATCCACCGAGTTTACTCTTTATACTCCCGAACCGACATAGAACGACAAATATTTCATGTTCTCACTTCAGCCTGCTTTTCCATAAATATAAAAATCGTTTCTTCTCTATCTAATTTTTTTTCTGAAAAACCCTTATAACCTAGTCTTTCATAAAAGGTGATATTTTTAATACTTTTGCTTCCGGTAAATAATTCATAGCGTACATGCTCATATTTTCTTTCGATCTCATTCATCAGTTTTTTTCCGATACCTTTATTCTGGTAATCTGGGTGTACCATCAATTTTCCTATGTAACATGTTCCGTCCTTTTCATATGCCTTTACTGAGCCAACAATCATTCCATTATCCACACATTTTAAGATAAAGTTGGTTTCAAAAGCTTTTTCTATATCTTGAACGGTTTGTTTTAAAGGCTCTATCTCATAATTACCATAAAGTTCAGCTTCAGATAAGTAAGCAAGCTTTTGCAGGGAAAGAATTTCTGAAGCATCTGACACTTCAGCTTTTAATATACGCTCCATATCGATTGCTCCTCTTTTTTTTAAGGCTCTTTTCTAAAAGATTGTTGCTTTTTAATTTATTGTCTTTTTGACAAAGCGGATGCGGTTTAATCTGCCCCACAGAAAGGGAGCTACCTGAAACGAAAATCAACTACTTTCAAAGCAACAATGAATACGAAAACAGCCTTTTTAAAATAAACTGCTGTAATTTATATTCTTCAAAAAAGAAAATGCACCTCCTATATGGAAATTGTACGTATTAAAACCGAATTAAATAATAAATTCTTTTTTTTGAAACTTATTCCATCGGCAGCTGCTCTAATGGTTGAAAGGGGGCAAGGCATTGATTGATATAAAACTAGTTAAACAAGCGATTAAAGGAAACGAAGAAGCATTTGAACAACTGATAAAATCAGAGAGCGATAAATTGTACAAGACGGCTTATTTATATGTTCGGAACAAGGAAGATGCACTAGATGTCCTTCAGGAAACAGTCTGTAAAGCTTTTGTCGGCATCCATAAATTAAGAGAACCACAATATTTTAGTACGTGGCTGATAAAGATATTAATCCGGTCGGCATTTCAGCTGCTTCACAAAAATAAAAAATTGGTGTTAACAGGTGATGCTTTCATTCAGCAGCTTACCGAAAGCACTCCGCAACATACAGGTGAAGATTTGGATCTTACAAATGCCATTTCAGATCTGAATGAAACCTATCAGACGGTTATTATCTTATTTTATTTTCATGATCTATCTATAAAAGCGATTGCTGAAAGCATGCAAGCCCCAGAAGGAACAATAAAAACAAACTTGCATAGAGCGAGACAAGAGCTTAAGAAGTTATTGGAAGGAGCGGGCACATATGGACAAAAAACAGTTTGATAATCATGATCTGCCAAGAACTGAAATAATGGAAGCAATATATAAAGGCATGAACGAAGGCAGAGAAATAAGACGTAAAAATAAACGAAAAACCAGAACGAAACTGTCTGCGTGGGTAACGGGAACAGCTGCATCTGTAGTGCTCGCTTCAGGGTTTGTTATTTCACCAGTAAATACAGTGTTAGCAGAAGTGCCTTTAATCGGAAAATTATATGAACAACTAAACTTTGAAATTGGAAAAGAGATTGCAGCAAGTAATCTCGTAACGGAGATTAATCAAAAAGCCACAAGTAATGGTGTAGATGTTACGGTAACGAGTGCTTTTTATGATGGCAATATTATCGGTGTAACAATAAAAGCAGTGGGTAAAGATCTTTCCTTAAAAGATATGGATAAGGAGCATAGTCCGGAATCGGGTTATGCAATTGGCGGAAGTGATAAGGAGCAGCTTGCAGGAAGTAGAGGGAAGCTCGAAAAGTTAAAGGACGGCAGTTATGCAGCGGGATTGGAATTTGAAATGCGTGATGGCAAACTGCCAAAAAATTATACTTTGCCTTTAACCTTTACTCAAATGGCAAACAAAGAGGGAACTTGGAAATTTGATATTCCCGTAACACAGCTTCCTGTGAGAACGGTGAAATTGGATGAAAGAGTTTCCACTGAAGATCTTGCCCATACGATTGAAATGAAATCCTTAACCATTGGAAAAGCTACCGCAACATTAGAATACACGTCAGTTCATCCTGTAGATGGCATTAACGAAGGCATTAACATGAAAGTGCTGGATGATCAAGGGAGAATCGTATCGGAAAGAAGTCACAGTTTCGCGAACGTTACTGAAAATCAAACTTCAATCATAAAACAGAACGTGTTGCAGCTAGGGAAAATAAACCAAGATACCAACTATTTAATGGTTTATCCTGAGGTTGACAGGAAAGCGATTGATATAACAGAGCCATTAAATCAAAAAGTCCCTTTTGAAGCAGCCAGTTTACATTCTGACTTTAAGATCATTGTAAAAAAGATAGTTAAGAAAGATAATCGTCTGATGATTGATTATGAAATTGTGAATGTAAAACGATCAAAAGTAAAAGAAGGTTGGTATAAGCAATTTGCTGAGGGTATTCACCTTATTAGAACTTCCAACATTATTAAAAGTGATGATGAACAGTCTCAATATAATGTTTTAATCAGTCCAGGATCTTTGATTACGACGAATACGAGCAAGAAGTTAGACCAAGAAAAAATCAGCTTTCAAACAACCTTTAATCTAGATTCAGTAGAAAATATGAATATCAATGATTATTCCTTAAAGCTCCCGTTCGGCGTTCTTAGCAAAGAGGAAAGAATTAAACTTTCACCAATCCAATTGACAATAAAATAATATTGGATGACACAAAAAAACGCATGGAAAAAGCCAATGCGTTTTTTCTTTTGGCTCTTTTATAAAAGATTGTTGCTACAAAGAGGTTTTGAAGTTCTTCATTGTAAATTTGATTGAAGAGGAAGGTGCGAGACTCCTGCGGGACAGGCTGGCAGGTGAGACACTTATACGTGAAACGTACGAATGTGGCTCATCGTCTGCCCCGCGGAAAGCGAGCAGCCTGGAACGGAAATCAACAACTTCCAAAAGCAACAATGAATACGAAAACAGCTTTTCTTTTTTATTTACTTTCTTTTTTAGGAAGACAGCTGAAAAAGGATAATAGCATAATCATCACTTCAGAAGCTAATACAAACAATAGCAAAGTTCCAGATCCATCTCCGACCCAAGAACCTTTATTAATAAGGAGGAAAATGGCCATAATCAGTAATACAACATTACTTCTCCAGAAGAAGGACACCCCTCTTTTAAACGAAAAAGGCTCTGGAGTATTCTTTTTCCGACTATTTGCTTTTGATGTCATTTTTTTCGGTTTAGAGGCTGGTTTAGAAACAGTGGTCACTTGACCAAAAAATTCATAGATGGTGTCTTCGATTTTTTGAAAGTAATCGGAAACTGGAACGGGAACGAAGTATACTTTGTCATCGTTCACTTCTTCATATTCCAAATGCCATACCATATCATCACCAGGTACGGAGAACGCTACATGATCTATTATATTTTTTCCGTCCATATGCTCTGTTTCAGCAAAAGTGATCGGATTAAATAATTTTCCGTTCTTGTTAAAAGCATCTATGAATGCTTTGAATGCAGGGTTTTCATTTTCGTTATTGAGCATAAGATCAATTTCCTCTTTTTCGAGCTCATGCAAGGAATTATAGACATCTTCTGAAACTTGAATAGGCTCTATTTCACTAAGATCTCTAGTAGAAGCAGGATTTAATTGATAAAATCGGGCTAGTTCTTCCTTATAGCCCTTTCGGTGGTCTCCATATGTGAAAGTATGTTCTTCACCATCAACAAACTGCCGAAGTGAGAAGCTTTGATCGATTTGATGAAAAAATAGTTCTTGTCCCGGTCGTATGCAGTGGATAACCTTCTTGGATTGTCCGACAGCATGCATCAAATTTTCTAGATCTTTTGAAAGATTGGTCTCTGTCCGAGCATGCCAAAAACCTTTTCCTCGTAAGGATTGTTCAGTTTCTTCGGCGAAGATAGTTATTTCTTTCTTCTTTTTAGAGACTAGTTTTTTTTCTGAGATTAATTGGTAGACAAAGCTGTTATATCCGCAAACTGACATAGCACAAGCCAGTTCTTTCGAAGTCAATGTAATGGTATCCGTATAGTTCATTGCAGTTCTCCTTATAATTAATTGATAACGTGGAGTTTATAGTTTGATTGCGGATGTCATCTTAAAATAAGAATCAAGAGTCTCTTGAAGCTTAGATACATATAGACTGTTAGGAACAGGGACTATAAAAATCTTATCTTGATTCACTTGTTCATAATCGAGATGCCATACGAAACCATCGGAAGGCAGTAAAAAAACAACTTGGTCAACTGTGGTTTCGTCTTTTACATAATTAGAGTTTAAAAAAGAAATGTTGTCTAATCTTAGTTCGTTTCGTTTAAAGTCTTTCAGGAATGTTCGTAATGAAAGGTTAAGTTTCTCATCACTGATCATTGAATGAAGCACAGCCTCATCCAGCGTATGGAACTCATTAAATACTTCTTCGGATATTTCTATCGTTTGCAGTTCATCAAGTAAGCTTGCATTTTCGTCTTTCAATCCAAGCTGATTCTTTATGATAGGTTGATAGCCTTCTGAATGGGGATAGAAGGTAAAAGAATGTGATTGGTCAGCACTCTGCTGTATGAGAGAATATTTGTTGTTTATCAGATGAATAATCAAAATGTGATTGTCGTTTACAAACCGAACCTTACTGCTGGAATGTACGAGAAGGTGCATCATGTTTTCTAATCCCGAAGCGATGTTTGTTTCTCTTTTATCATCCCAATACCCTCGCTGCTTAAGCATTTGTTCAGATTGCTGAACAAATCGTTCGAACTGTTCTTCATTTTCAATAAGATTATGGTCGTTCAGAATCTGACTTGCTGCCTGATCGAAGCCGCATAATGCAAGAACAGACACTAATTCGTTCGTAGTAAGAGAAATAGGCTGCGATTGATTCAATCTACTAACCTCCAATAAAAATAGATTAAGATCCATTATAAATTTGCATGATCAGTAGCCATAGTATGGTTAGAAAAGCAAAATAAATAAGTGAAAATAATTTGTTAATCAAAAAAGGCAATCTATTTAAGGCTAATTGGGCAAAATGATTTAAACCAAAGAAAGCTAGTGTCATGTATTTGTAGAATAAGGAGAATAGAGTTTCTTTCTCTGTATAGTAATTATAATTAAATACTCCAATTACTAAGCGTTGTAAAAAGATAGACACAAAAGCAGAGATAATATTGGTCAATACTAAAAGAAATAATATAGAAGAAGGAAATGGGATGTCTATTCCAACAAAAATTAATGAAAGCAGCGAACAAAATAGGATAGTTAATAAAATACTGGCAGGTTTTGAGTTCATAGCCATTCCTTTCATGATGAATTTCATTTTATTATTAGGTTTACAATAGCATATTAAAGGGAGGGCTGGTAACAGGATTATCTAAACCATCCCGAGACAAAATCTCCTGCATCTGATAAGGCATCTTTTACCGTATCAGCAGTGTCTGAAATGGCTTTTGAAACGTCTTCCTCAACCCATTTCCCAGCTTCCTCGCCCCAGCCTTTAACGGTATCTTCAACCGCCCATGAACCTGCAATACCGATTCCTGCACCAATCGCTCCACCAATAACAGTACCTACACCTGGACAAATCATCGTTCCAATCGCAGCTCCGCCAGCAGTTAAACCTGCAACTCCAACATCCATACCAATTCCTGCAGCAAATCTTCCTGTTTTCTCGTAATTGGATTTGTATTTGTTTTCATCACTGAAGAACTCTCCTGAGTTTGTTCCAACCGAAAAAGCAATACCAACAATAGGGATTCTTTTGCCTACGACAGCTAACCCTTTTACCGTTTTAAATTGATCGACAGTTTTAGTTATATCTACCGTCGCTTTATAAGCTTTTAGTTCATTTTTTGACAAAACAAATAAACCTTTGTGTTCACTTACAATCTTTCCAAAACTGATTCGAGTAGTTCCTTTTTCTAAGCCAATAAGCTCTCTAAGAACGCCACTGGGTTTGTTGTTATAAGTGCCAAGAAATTTTGAAATGGGATTACCTGAAGTTTTATCTCCTTTTTGAAGAAGTCTATAAATATTTTCAGCGACCTTGGATTCGTATTTTTTGTTGCTGCCTTTGATCCATTTCGGTGAAGCTTTCACAATGAAATTTCCATTGCCGTCTTTTGAAAGTTCAAGCATCTTAGTTGAAAGGATCGTAACCGCGAGGGCACCCTTCGTTACATCAAGCGCCCCAGTCCCTTTACCGAGAGTATCGAGCCATCCAGCAATATCACCCATAAAGGTAGAATCGCCTTGTTCTACAGATAGTGCTATCGCGTCATCAATCATGTTTTGTATCGTATCTGAAGACATGAAATATTCTTCTATTTCTGATACGGTTTGTTCTGATAAAAAGACTCCGCCGGTTGACCAGCCTTTTACTTTTCCAATAAATTGTTTAATGTTAGCTAAATCTGCTGCGTTTTCATTCAGTTGGGCTGTGCTGTTATCATCGATTTCGTTTAGCTTTTCAATCATTTTTTGATTATTGTTTTTCACTTCATTTATTTTGGAGATTAAGTGCACTGGACTGATGGATGTAGTACTGACCAGATGACTGACCTCTGAAAGAATAGAATTCATGGTTTCTACTGAATCTTCGGTGAATCGTCTTAGCTTTTCCAGTCCTTGATATACATCCTTCACGATAAATTCTACTGTTATCAGTCCATTTTCAGCCTCGAAGCCTGTGATCTTACTTTTAATATTTTTAAGTTCAGTTATATACTGATCCAAAAACTGATTGAGCAAAAGGGTAATTGGGATATGCAGTACTGTGAAATGTTCTTTGATTGCATTGCCGCCTTCTCCTTTAAGTCCATGGTCAAGTTCAATGATTCTATTCAAGCTGTTTCGAATCGCTAGGATCTGTTCTTTTTCTTTTTCTTTTTTATGAATGGATTGATTAATTTCTTGGAGTATTTCCGAAACCTTCAAAACCTTCATCTCTTAAATCTCCTTCATCATTTCATCATTTTCGAAACACGCTGATCGGTATGAAATATGGATTCAATGCTTTCCCAAGCATCTTGTTCGATATTAGTCAGAATTTCTTTGTATGTTTTTAATGTTTCATAGTAAGATTTTTCAATTTCCTCTATTTTATCGGTGAGGCTAAGCTTTGAAGAGGAGAAGTGACAATTCGGATTGTCTGTATTTAATGCTTGTATTTTATTTCGAAGATCGTTAAAAGCAGGCTCAACCTCACTTTTCATTACTTTAATTTCAGACACAAAGTTTCACCTCTTTTTTTAATTGGGCTCTTTTCTGAAAGATTAGGGCACTTTCGTAAAGAACCTTCATTGAAAAGTTGATTGTAGTGCAAGGTGCGAGACTCCTGGGGGATTAGTGGGACAGGTGAGACTCCTGAAAGTGCGAAGCGCTTAGGAGGCTCACCGCACACCCCTCGGAAAGCGAGCATCCTGAAACGGAAATTAACCACTTTCAAGAGCAGCAAAGTTTGCGCAAGAAGCCATTATTTTAGATTAGAAAGCTGAAATTTTTTTGATGATATTGTACTTGAAAGTGTTCCATTCGCACTTTCCAATGCATTTATTTTTGATGTAATATCGTGCAGCTGCTGATCTACTAAATCACTCATGTGTGACATTTCTTGTTCCATCTCATTTCGCTCCCGGTTGAAGCGCTCTGCATTCTTCCCGTTCCAGACGGAAGAGTCTAATTCAGGCTGATGAATCAATCTTTTGTTCGCTATAAAATCTTCTTGTTCATTTGAAAGCTGTGCGTGGCACTTTTGCAATAAGTGAATCTTCTCTTGATTTTCTCTTATTTGATAAGAAAGGTTAGAGATATCAGAATTGATGGACATGATCATATCCTGAGTAGCCTTCATAAAATCACCTCATGTGAAACTAAATAAAGTGGGTACTGAACCATTTTATACATAAACTTCCTCAATAAATAATTGCCCTATAGTCCCGAATTTACATTTATTGGTCAACGCAGCAGACTTAATGATTATTACCCTGACTTTATGGAAAAATAAACCTTAAATTGGCAATTAAATAACCTTTTTGTGATCTATCCCATAGTAAAAAAGAAGCGCAAGGAATGAAAAGGAAATGCTTAGGGAGGACTATATTCATAGTTAAATAGATTCAAAATAATGGATTTTCGTTTTTGATATTGAAACAACATGGTAAATTGTGTAACTATTGGTTGGAAAATGACGATTGTAAAAAAACTTATTTTTCCAAAATTTGTAGTTTAGTAATTTCCATTTTAGGGCAAATATAGGTGTGTTTATCCAAAAGGGTATTTTCCGGAGCAACCGATCATGTCAGGTCGTTGTTTATAAAATAAGAACGAAAAGGGAGAGAAGAAGATGTCAGGAATTATCCGCGTAACACCAGCAGAGCTCATCGATATGTCAGGCCGCTATTCAAATGAAAGCAGCCAGGTTGGAGAACAGATTTCAAGATTAAATACGATGATTAACCAATTAGAAGGCATGTGGGAAGGGGAAGCAAGCAGAGCTTTCAGTCAGCAATACGAATCATTAAAGCCCTCTTTTCTTCAAATGCAGCAGCTGCTTGAAGACATTTCCGTTCAATTAAACAATACATCTAAAGCACTTGAAGACGCTGACAATCAAATTGCAAGCCAAATCAGAGGCTGATTTTATTCGTATTTATGTCTGCAAAGGAGCGCCTTCATTGATAAGGGCGCTCCTCATTTTTGAGGTGATAGCGATATGTATATAGAAGTAACGGTAGATTTAAAGAACTATACGGGTGAAACGTTCGATCTTCGTCTATCTAACTTTCATTCCATAAAAAAAGTAGTAGATATCGTTTGGCGTACAAAAGAAATAAACTCTCCTCCAAGAGAGGGCTATTGGGTAAGAATTCAAAATAAAAACATTGTGCTTTCTGGTAATCAAAAGCTGCAGGAGAATGGAATCACTACGGGTGACCGGTTTGAAATTCTTTGATGGGAGTCTAACTGAATGACAGAAAAAAAACAAACCTATTTGGAACAAAGTATAGAATCCCAAATTCATAGAGATGAGGATTCTATTACTTTTGCGTTTCAAAAAGAAAAAATAAAACTGGATGATGTAATTGAAATAGATTTACTAAGAGAACTGGATAACGATATTCAACGAAATATTCTCCTGGAAGATGATGAGCTGAAAATTAAGATTACCCCTCATTCACGTTATCACTTTTATCCGGACCTGAAAGATAAAAATGAAAGAAGTAAATGGATGTTTGCCTACCAGCTCGTAAAAAAAGTAAAAAACCATGCGTTAACACGGTTGCATCTTGTCGTTTGCCCTGAGAATCTTGTATTTGATCAAAGCTTAACGCCTTCTTTTCTTCATTATGGAGTAAAAGAGAGTATACCGCCTTATGAATCGGATCATGAAAAAGTCTGGAAAGAACTTAAGGCAACAGTTGCTTATACTGTTGATGGAAAATACAGCTTTCAGGAATATCTGAAGCTTTATGAGACGATTGATCTTTCTCCATTGGCAAAAGAAATTTTAGAGATGGAAAATGAGGATGTACTGCTACAGTTCATTCATAAAAACCTAGATGGGTTAGATGAAAAGGATAAGTTGATTTTAACTATTCCCCAAAGAAAGTGGAAACTAACTCGTTATGCTGCATTTGGTTTATTAGTCTGTTTTATTCCTGCCATTATATACACTGTTTATTCCATATTCTTTCTGCAGCCGAGACAAGAAGCATTTGTAAACAGCAATGAGTATTTTCTTGGTAAAGATTATAGCGACGTAGTAGAGGCGATGTCTGATTATGAAGTAGAAGACATGCCGAATGTCGTGCAATATCAGCTTGCTTCCTCATACATAATTAATGAATCGCTTACGGAAGACCAAAAAGAAAACATCCAGAACACCATTTCTTTGCAATCCGATCCTCTCTATTTTCAGTACTGGATTTACATCGGCAGAGGCAATGCCAAGGAAGCGCTAGATATTGCTCGTTCATTAGAAGATAAAGATCTTATTATGTTCGCACTTATTAAATATCGTGAAGTTTTAAAATCGGATGATGAATTAAGCAGTGAAGAAAAACAACAAAAGATTAAAGAAGTTCAGGGAGAGCTTGATGAGTACCTTCAGGAACAGGAAGCAATAAAAGAAGAAGAGCGTAAGCAAGAGGAAGAAAAAAAAGCACAAGAACAAGCAGATCAAGAAGCAAAAGAGAAAGAAGCTAGTGAGCAGAAAGCTAAGGAAGAAGCAGCCGCTCAAAAAGCGCAAAATCCAGCAGGGACAACTGAAACAACTACTGCGAATTAGTAGGGGGTGAATGATGAACACATTATGGTGCTTTTACAATAAGACTTATCAACAAATCCATTTAAACAAAGATTCTTTTCGTGGAATCACTATTGGTCCCAAAATTCATGATACTGTTACTGTTTTGAATTTTCCTTTTAGCGGCGGTTCGTTAACGATAACAAAGAATGAAGATCAAGAGCTTGAAGTTATTCAAAATGGAATCACGATTGGTCAGCTTTCACTGAACAATTCTTTTCATTTCACAGACAAAGAGCAAACGTTGTCCCTTATCTTAACGCCGCAGCAAGAAAACGATAAAACGTATTACATCGGTTATGAAAAAGAATATACGTTTGCAGCAGCTGACAGACATGCTCAAGTCATTCATCATTCCACAAATGGATTCGTAGCTGAAACTGAATCGTTTGTATTAATTAAAGCGAGAGACCGGTGGATGATTTCACCAAAGAGTGATCACATTTATTTGAATGGACACAAGATAGATGGATTGACCCCATTTGAAGTAGGTGATCTTCTATTTTGGCCATTTATGTCGCTAAAATTAATAGAAAAAGATTTGCTTCAAATTTCAAGCCTGGAAAAATTCACTTCAGAACTGCCGCTTGCTGCAAGGCCAGTTTCTGAAATGAGCAAAAAATATCCAAACTACCGCAGGACGCCAAGAATGGTATTTGAACTGCCAACGGATAAAGTGACTTTGTCGTTCCCTTCCCAAGAAGGAGAAAATCCCAATAAAGGTTTGTGGCTGATCGTAATGCCCCCGCTCCTAATGATGATCGTGATGGGGATCGTATCCATCGTCCAGCCAAGAGGAATCTTTATTATCGTTTCTATGGTGATGTTTGCTACTACTCTCGTTACGTCTTCTGTTCAGTATTTTAAAGAACGAGGAAACTTCAAAAAAAGAAAAATAAAACGTCGGAAAGTTTATAACCAGTATTTGGATAACAAGCGAAAAGAGCTTCAAGAATTAGCCGAAACACAGAAAAATGTACTTCACTATCATTTCCCTTCCTTTGAACAAATGAAATATTATACAGAACAGCTTTCAGACCGGATATGGGAACGAACATTAGACAGTCATGACTTTCTTCAAATCAGGATCGGTACAGGTAAACGGCCGGCAAGCTATACATTGTCATTGAACAGCGGTGACATGGCAAATAGGGAAGTCGATGAACTTTTGGAGCAGTCTCAGCAAATGGAGAAGGTGTATAAAGAAGTAAGGGATGTACCAATCACGGTGGATTTATCAAATGGTGCTATGGGGCTTATCGGTAAAGAGTCTATCGTTAAAAATGAACTGCATCAGCTCATTGGACAGTTAGCCTTTTTCCATAGTTACCATGATGTGCGATTTATTTTTGTTTTTAACGAAAAAGATTACAGCAAATGGGAGTGGTTAAAGTGGCTTCCACATTTCCAGCTTCCGAATTCTCATGCGAAAGGACTTATATACAATGAGCAGACAAGAGATCAGCTGCTTTCATCTGTCTATGAGTTAATTCGAGAACGCGATTTAGAAACAGTGAGTGAAAAAGATAAGGTTCGTTTTTCGCCACATCTCATATTTATCATTTTAGATCAGCAGCTGCTTGCTGAACATGTATTGCTCGAGTATTTAGAAGGAGAATATTCACATCTCGGACTTTCCGTAATCTTTGCAGCAGAAACAAAAGAAAGTCTAACAGATAATATCCACACACTTATACGGTACATAAATGATTCAGAAGGCGATATTTTAATTGAGGAAAAAAAGGCTGTTCAAGTTCCTTTTAAACTGGATGTTCATAAGCAGGAAGGGAATGAAACGTATTCTCGTATGCTTAAAACCCTAAATCACCTAGTAGGAATGACGAATTCCATTCCAAATAGCGTTTCGTTACTTGAATTGTTTGGTGCACGTGAAGTGGAGGATCTCCCTATTGAGCATAATTGGGAAACACGTGAATCTTCCAAGTCACTCGCAGTTCCTATCGGCTTAAAAGGAAAAGAAGATATTGTGCAGTTGAATCTTCATGAAAAAGCCCATGGACCCCATGGCCTTTTAGCGGGTACAACTGGCTCCGGAAAAAGTGAGTTTTTGCAAACGTACATTTTGTCATTAGCAGTGAACTTCCATCCACACGAAGTGGCTTTTTTACTTATTGATTATAAAGGTGGAGGTATGGCTCAGCCTTTTAAAGACATGCCGCACCTGCTTGGAACCATTACGAATATTGAAGGCAGCCGAAACTTTACTGCAAGAGCACTGGCTTCCATAAAAAGTGAATTAAAAAGAAGACAGCGGCTTTTTGATCAATATCAAGTAAACCATATCAATGAATATACGAATTTGTACAAACGCGGGGAATCGAAAGAACCTTTGCCGCACTTGTTTTTAATTTCAGATGAATTTGCAGAACTGAAAAGTGAAGAACCTGAATTCATTAAAGAACTTGTGAGTGCTGCCCGTATCGGAAGAAGTTTAGGCGTTCACCTAATACTCGCCACACAAAAACCGGGTGGTGTAATCGATGATCAAATCTGGAGTAATGCTCGTTTTAAGATCGCTTTAAAAGTCCAGGATGCAGCAGACAGCCGGGAGATATTAAAAAATGCGGATGCGTCTTCCATCACAGTAACGGGCAGAGGATACCTTCAGGTTGGAAACAATGAGGTGTATGAACTTTTTCAATCCGCTTGGAGCGGTGCGCCATATTTGGAAGAAACGATAGAAGTGGAAGACGAAGTTGCGCTTGTAACTGATTTGGGGCTTGTCCCATTATCAGGTGTTTCAGCAAGTGACCAAAACAAAAAAGAAGCCGAGGCAGAAATCGATGTGATCGTGGACCGGATTGAAGAGCTGCAATTAAAGATGGGCATTAAGAAGTTAAACAGCCCGTGGCTGCCTCCATTAAACAACCGTTTAATTAATCAAAATAAAGATAATGAAGACGATTACGAAGTTTACTTAGGAATGGTAGACGAGCCCGAAAAGCAGTCGCAGACACCTTACATTTACCGTGTAATGGATGATGGAAACGTTGGGATCTTTGGTTCATCAGGGTACGGCAAGTCTCATTCTGTTATGACATTGCTGCTTTCAATGGCATCTAAGCTAAGTCCTGAGGAAATGCATTATTACTTATTTGATTTTGGGAACGGTGCATTGCTGCCGCTTCGCCAGCTTCCTCACACAGCTGATTATTTTTTGATGGATGAAGAGAGAAAAATTGAGAAATTCATGAGGTTCTTAAAAGATGAAATTGCTGATCGAAAGCAAAAGTTTCAAAAGAGCGAAGTAAGCAGCATTAAGATGTACAATGCCCTCAACCAGGAGAAGCTGCCTCTAATGTTTGTTACGATCGATAACTTTGATCTTGTAAAAGAAGAGATGCAAGACCTCGAGATGCAGATGACTCAATTTGCACGTGACGGACAATCCCTTGGCATTTATATGATTTTTACAGCAACTAGAATTAATGCGATTCGTCAGTCGCTTATGAATAACTTAAAAACTAAAATTGTTCACTATTTAATGGACCAATCAGAGTCATATATGGTTCTTGGAAAGGTTCCTTTCTCTCCTGAACCAATTCCAGGAAGAGCTATTATTAAGCGTGAAGAGGCTTATTTTTCACAAATTTATTTACCGGCGCAGGGTGAAGATGACTATGAACTTTTAGATCATATCAAAAAAGATATTCAACTGATCGGCGAAAAGTATGCATCGAGTATAAAGCCTCAGCCAGTTCCAATGCTTCCATCCGAACTGACTATGGTGAATTTCACTCAATATACAAAAGGTCAGCAAAGTGCAGGTATATTGCCAATTGGATTGGACGAAGAATTTGTAAAGCCTGTTCATATGAATTTCCTTAAAAATAAACACTGCATGATTGTTGGACAGACTCAAAAAGGTAAAACAAATGCATTAAGAGTGATGTTAAATACAATTCTTCTTCAAGAAACAGAAAAAATCGGCATGTTTGATTCAATTGATCGCGGGCTATCCAATTATGCAGCAGAAGAAAAGGTAGACTACCTTGAAACAAAAGAGCATTTAACAGCATGGCTTGATCAGGTTCAAGAAATAGTTACACAAAGAGAAAATGAATATTTGAACGCGATTACTCAAGGTACAATTCAGAATCAAACATTTACTCCTATTTATTTTGTAATCGACGGTTATTCCCGATTTATTCAAAATACAGACAGCATGCTTCAAGACCGTCTATCCAAATTTATGAAAAACTATAGTCATATCGGGTTCAATGTTATTGTCTCTGGCAATAACAACGAGATTACAAAAGGATTCGACATGTTTACGACAGAGGTAAAACAAATCCGCCAAGCGCTCGTATTGATGAAGAAGTCAGAACAAAGTATATATACACTGCCTTATAACCGAAAAGAGGAAGACATACATGCAGGATATGGTTACTACGTTGAAAATGGCAAAGAAACAAAAATACAAATTCCTCTTAGTGTCATTGAAAGGAAGATATACACATGACAAACTCTTGGAAATATAGGATAAAGATGTTTCTTGCAGTGGCTATTATACTAGTGTTTCCCCAGCTCTTTATGCATTTTATCGGGGATAACCCCATGCAGGCAAAAGTGAACGGTACACGCTCCATAGCCATCGTTAACGAAGATCTAGGCTCTGATGAAGAAAATAATCTTCAATTAGGGAGAGAAGTACCTGCCATCCTGGAAGACGGTTCAAAGTATAAATGGACAGTAGTCAGCCGAAGTGCTGCAGAGAACGGCATGAAAGATAATAAGTACGATGCTGTTGTTTATATCCCTTCAAACTTTACCTCAAATGTCTTAACGTATGAAGAAGCTCAGCCGACAAAGGCGGACTTTCAATATAATGTCCAAACTCAGCTTAATGCTGTGAATAAAGAAAAAGTATTACGAGAACTGGATTATGCGGGGAACCGTATTAATAAACAGATGAGCTCATTGTATTGGAACTATGTTTCACAGGATATGAAGAAAGTTCGTACAGAGTTTGACCGTATTCTTGAAAAGGAAATTGAATTTCAGACCACTATGGTAAGTTTTTATAGCCCTAGTTCTAAAGCACTTGCTGATGAACTTCAGAGACAGAAAGATATGCTGGTTCAGCTTCAATCCACGATGAAGCAAGCGGATGAAACATCACCGCAGCGTGCTAATAACCTGGAACAGTTTGAACAAAATCTTTCTTCGTTTGTGCAGTATGTTGAAAAATATAAAGAGTATCAGGGAAATCAGCAAAAACTATTGAACGAAGCACAGCAGAAAAGCCTACTAGCCATCAATACAGGAGGAGAGAGTTTTGCTGCCAAACAAAGTGAATCAAAAAGAGTTTTCAGTGAACAAGGTGACAAGTTTATAACGAGTATGGCAGGCATCAACGATTTGCTAAAAGGAACCAATGAATCGATTACAAATTTGAATAATGAGAGACTAAAGCAAGTAGACAGACAAATAGCTGATATGAGCGAGATTAACAATGACATTATTGATGCTTACATTCAGCAGCAGAGACAAACTGAGCTTGTTCAATTAGAAGAAAAAATAAGAGCTGCACGCGGCCAGCTCGGTAAAGGAGAAGAAGGTGGTACAGGACAAGTTGAAAATCCTGCAGATCCTGGAGATCCAAGCAAGGCAAAATTTGATGAAGAATTAAATGAATTAACAGCGATAGGTCAGCAATCTTCACAAATTAAAGATATGCTTTTGCTGATTCCTGATCCAAAACCCGAAAATGTAAATAAAGCTATAGAAGACTTAACAGCTTTAGCAACAAGGGTTACGGATGTAAGAACGAAAATCGAAACAAAAGCGAATGAAGATGGATGGAAAATAGAATATGCAAATTTAAAGAAACTCTATGATTCTCTTCTTGTAAACAACCAACAGCTTATTAATGCTAATCAAAAATTAAAAGAGGGCAATTCTAAACTATTTGGACAGATCCGTGAGAAAGAACAAGACATATCAAAAAGAAACAGTAATTTATCTGGTCTTTTCAGTACTCCTTTCTTAGAAGGCAGTTTAGAAGGAACCCTTGCTTATTATGGTCTTCTGTCTCAGTATGAGTCAGTTTTAATTGGCACTGATAATGGGAGTAAAAATATTGTGCTTTCTAATGAAGAATTGAAAAACCGTGTTCATGACACGTTAAGTGTAAATGAAGAAGAACAAGGGAAATGGGATGATCTTCAAACAAAATTTCCAACTACCCAACAGGAAATGAAAGGCTTGGGGGATTCTTTTTCCACTTTTAAAAAGGATTATCAATTAAGCCTTGAGGATCAGCAGAAAGAAATGATGAATAATATCGGTTCAATCGAAGAAAGTGCAAATACTGTTTTAACAAAGCTGCAAGAAATACAAACGAATGAACCAGCACAGACTGGTGAAGGATCGGTATTGGTTACAAACCAACAGAACATTAATCACGAAGTCATCATGATTAATGAACTGATGGACTCTCTCGGTGAAAGACAAGCAAATGTTGTAAATTACACAGGAGAGCTTCAGGGCAGGGTAAACAGTGTTCAAAATGATGCGAACGTATTGAACGAAAAATGGGTAACAAACGTCAAGTCAACAAAACTCGTCAGAGATGATGTGTTTAATGTACTTGGAAACACGTATGTCGATGGCCAAAATAACGGTTATGTTTATGATTTCCTTGCAAATCCATTAAAAATTGATGCAGGGGATAACCCGCAAGTAGAATCAGAATCTGTGAAAGCCATTCCGCCTGTTGTTATACTGATCGTGATTCTAATCAGCAGTTTGCTTATTGGCTATTTTAGTCATTATTTTAGCCAGATGCCGTTTTTGGTTAAACTCTCAATCTTTGGTCTGCTAAACTTAATTGTTGGACTAGTCATCAGTTTGTTTGGCTTAGAGATCTATTCGTTGTCTAACAATATCTCAATCCAATTCTCTATATTCACCATCCTGTTATTAACGGCTGCTTCAACTTTTGTACGTACAGCTTTTAATTTGGGGAATTTTATCGGATGGATTGGTAGTGTGGCATTGGTCTTATTCTTTGTAAGTCCATTGTTAGCACTAGCAGCACCTAACTTTTTATACGAAGACCCGATGTCAGCCGTTTATATGTCCATTCAATATGGAGAGGGCAGCGATTTCATGATGAGCTGTTTCTTCTTAATCGGTGTGATTGCAATCCTGTCTATCCTTCCATATACGGTTAGGCTTTGGAAAAAACCGCCGAAGAAGATGAATACGGATAAAGCAAATGAAGCATATTAGATTATTCATAGTACTGGTATTCTTGGCATTGTTTTTTCTGGATTCTCGGGAAGTTTTTGCTGATAAAAGTATTCAAGAACTTACACCAAATCAATATGAAGATAAAGAGTTAAAAGGAAATACAGAATATCTTTTAAAGGAATCACTTTCAGGAAAAAAAACAAGGATACCCGAGGAGCAGCAAGGATTAACATTTAGCCACTCAACTATGAATCAATTAGAAGCTGTTCAGAATCAATTATTTGAACAAGCAAGTAACAGGATAAACAATAATGTATCCTCTCTAACGAAGAGGATGAATCTCTTTTCCTCAGATCGACAGGATGCGTTATCTGAACGTCAGATAGAGGATGCTGAAAATGATTCCTTTCGTTCAATCTCAGTCATTTATTTCGTGTTAATCGGTGTTGGTATTTTATTGATTGTGATTCTTCTCCTGCCAGGATTGAGTAACAAGGCTAAGAAGGAGAATGAATCATAAGGGAAGGCTGTTTTCGCAAACTTTGTTGTTCTGGATGAGGTTAATTTCCGCTGCAGCGGCTTGCTTTCCTCAGGGTGTGCGGTGAGCCCATTCGTCGCCTTGCCACATTGAATGGTCTCACCTGTCTCACTCATCCTGTAGGAGTCTCGCCCTTCCGCTCCAATTAACTTTCAAAGAAGAATTGCTTGAAAGCCTCTTACTTAAAAGCAACAATCTTTCAAGAATGAGCGTTTAGAAAAGATGCTAAAGAAAAAACATGCGAGCTGGTTAACAGGGTTTAATGATCCTGATTAGCCAGCTTTTTTTGTTGAGTACTTTTAACTTCATTGCTCTACTTGCTGCAATCAGTTAAACTGTAAAAATGTTAAGTTGGTGTTTTTGGGTAAAATGAATGTAAGAATGGTATTGGAGCGTATGCAGATGGAAACTGAGATTGAATTACAAGAAACCTATGACATAATGGCTGTCTGTTTACTTGCAGGTAAAATCATGCTGCAAAGCGGAGCGGAGACTTACAGGGTCGAGGATACGATGATGCGGATCGCGGCTTCTTTTGGTGCCTATCAATCTCATCCGTATGTGACGCCTACAGGTATTCTTTTTTCTGTAGAAGGTGCAGAACCTACGAAAACGAAACTCATTCGTATTGTAGAGCGCACGACGGATCTTGAAAAAGTAGCAAGTGTGAACGGAATATCCCGCAAAATTAGTGCGGGTGAATATACAATTGAACAAGCGTACAAGCTGTTAAAAAAAATCGATCAATCAGGATCTCCCTATTCGTTATGGGTTCATGTATTAGCTGCGGCGATTTCTTCAGGCTGTTTTTTAATCATGTTTCAAGGAAGCTGGGGAGACTTTTTTCCAGCGTTCATTACTGGTGGTGTAGGATTTCTTTCCCTTCTTTATTTCCACAAGTTAGTGCAGATTAAGTTTTTCTCTGAATTTTCCGCTTCGTTATTAATTGGGCTACAAGCATTCTTTTTTGTTCATATAGGAATCGGTGGAGAACTGGATAAAATAATAATTGGATCTGTCATGCCGCTCGTCCCTGGATTGCTCATTACAAACGCGGTTCGTGATTTAATGGCAGGGCATCTGATATCCGGACTTGCGAAAGGTGCAGATGCTTTTCTAACTGCCTTTGCGATTGGAGCGGGAATTGCAGTTACGTTTTCATTTTTGTAGAAAGGGGCGTTTATGATGCCGATTATTGAACAGCTTGTTACGAGTTTTATTGCGTCAGCGGCATTTGTAATCATTTTTAACGGTCCAAAACGCTCGCTGTTTCACTGCGGACTTGTGGGTATGATTGGATGGATGCTTTATTTCCTTTTAGAAAGCAATGGACTGGATATGGTGCTCGCGACGGTTATCGCAGCATTTGCAATTGCAATTGCTGCTCAATATTTTGCGAAAAAATATAAAACGCCCGTCATCATCTACAGTGTTGCCGGTATCATACCGCTTGTACCTGGAGGGATTGCGTATAATGCGATGCGTAATTTCGTTCAAAATGACTACAATTTAGCGATCAATCTTGCGGCTAAAGCATTTATGATATCGGGTTCGATCGCCATTGGCCTCGTCTTTTCAGAAGTCATTAACCAGGTGATCCGCCGATCGAAATTAAAATCCATCGTGAATAAATCTCAATAAAAAAGAGGGGGACAGACCCCTGGTCTGTCCCCCTCTTATCTAAAATACTGAAACCCCTCTCCTAAGATGGAGCGGGGTTTTTCTGCGTTTAGCGAGTGATTAGCAAGAGGGTAATGGCTGTGATTAAGTTTGGGAAACCGATTATAAAAAGCCGGCTGGAGATTTGCCATTTCTTTTTTGGGTCTTCAGGCTGTTCAATTAAAAAGTTTGTACGGGCTTGATTTCCGCTAACAAATACATTCTCTAATAAACCGTATATGATTAAAGTTCCGATTCCAATAATACCACAGCTTAAAATAGTGATTTGCCATCCTGCAAAATAACCAATGCCGATCCCTAAACAAGATATCAATAATCCTATAATGAATGAATTTTTAATTGAAAAAACCTCCCTCTTTAAAAAAATCCGTTCTTTTTTATCTATTCTAATTTTACCATATTAATGTAATTTTCTGTATATTAAGTTGCTGGTTGTATGTTACTAAAGATACAAATGTCCATACCGAGAAGATTTTTCTGTTGTTTTATGACCAGTTTCCATTAATACTAGAAGAAACCAATTGAAAAATTTGTCGCAATTTTCAAGTTTAAGAGGATTGTATAAGTGCGATAAAGCTGATGAATATTTCAACAAATCAGCTAAGTTTTCTTTATCATTTATCAAATACAAGGGGGAAAAGATGGGGTCATTTCAGAACAGCTTTGAAGCTTTTGTAGGAGACACAGTAGCAATTCTTTGGAGTCAGCCGATGATTTACTTATGTATTGGTGTTGGGCTATTATTCTCTTTTTTAACAAGGTTTTTACAGGTGCGCCACTTTAAAGAAATGATTAAGCTTATGCTTGAAGGAAAGAGTTCTGACGCTGGAGTTTCTTCTTTCCAGGCCTTGGCGATTGCGCTGTCTGGGCGTGTTGGAACAGGTAATATTGCTGGTACTGCAACAGCAATCGGTTTTGGCGGTCCAGGAGCTGTATTTTGGATGTGGATGATTGCATTCATCGGATCGGCCACCGCCTTTATTGAATCGACTCTTGCACAAATTTACAAAGTGAAACAGGAGGGCGAGTATAGAGGGGGTCCCGCTTACTACATTGAAAAAGGGATTGGGTGGAAGTGGTATGGCATTATTTTTGCAGTGTCAGCATTAATAGCTATGAGCTTGCTGATGCCTGGAATTCAGTCCAATTCCATAGCGCTTGGTATTGATAATGCGTTTAATGTTGATCCAAAAATAACAGGAGTTTTTCTCGTTTTAATTCTTGGAGCAATCATCTTTGGCGGTGTTAAACGAATTGCCAATGTCGCGCAATATGTCGTGCCTTTTATGGCGATTGGATATGTACTCGTATCACTCATTATTGTGGCCTTTCATATTCCGCAGATTCCTGAAGTGTTCGGACTGATTTTCAAAAGCGCATTTGCGATAGATTCAGCTTTTGGAGGAATTATCGGGTCGGCGATTATGTGGGGCGTGAAGCGAGGAATTTATTCAAATGAAGCTGGTCAAGGAACTGGAGCACATCCAGCAGCAGCGGCTGAAGTTTCACATCCCGCCAAACAAGGGCTAGTACAAGCTTTCTCTGTTTACATTGATACTTGGCTCGTTTGTACGGCTACAGCGTTTATGATTTTGTTTACAGGCATGTACAACGTTCAAAACGAAGCAGACAAATCATTTATTGTTGAAAATATACCTGGGGTGGAAGCAGGTGCAACGTTTACGCAAAAGGCAATCGAGTCAGTTATTCCTGGCTTTGGTTCCGGTTTTGTAGCGGTATCGCTATTCTTCTTCGCCTTTACAACGATCATGGCCTACTACTATATAGCAGAAACCAATATTGCTTATCTTGTGCGTGGGCGTAATAATAAAATTCCGATGCTGCTTCTTAAAATTGTTCTGCTAGGTTCTACTTATTATGGAGCGGTTAAAACTGCCGATTTAGCGTGGGCACTCGGAGATCTCGGTCTTGGGATCATGGTATGGCTAAACTTGATTGCAATCTTAATTTTGGCCAAACCAGCACTGAAGGTTTTAAAAGATTACGAGGAACAGAAAAAAGCCGGTCTCGACCCAGTCTTCAATTCTACAAAACTAGGAATCAAAAACGCTGATTATTGGGAAGACGGGTACGATGCAAGCGATGGAGAAAATGAAGAAAGAGTTTCATAAGTAGTATGATTGAAGCCAGCTCAAAGTGTGGTGACGCACTGAATGAGTTGGTTTTTTTATTTTGCTGTTTTCTTTTCTAAAAGATTGTTGCTATTAAGTAAGAGGCTTTAAAGCAATTCTTCTTTGAAAGTTAATTGGAGCGGAAGGGCGAGACTCCTACAGGATGAGTGGGACAGGTGAGACCCTTCAATGTCGCAAGCGACGAATGGGCTCACCGCACACCCTGAGGAAAGCGAGCCACTGCAGAGCAAATTAACATCCTTCAAAAGCAACAATGATAAGAAAACAGCCTATACAGAGATTAAATCAAAATTAAGAAGTCGAAATAGTTAAATATTTTCCTCAAAAAGGATAAACTAATAGTAGATTGTTAAGTTTGTTAAACATCTTGGGAGTTCGGGGGAAGTCTCTATGTGGAAAGTATTTTCTTATTTAAAAGCATATCGGTTGGCGATAGCAGCAGCCCTTTTTTTAACGCTGCTTGAATTAGGGGTAGAGCTGCTGCAGCCATTAATTATGGCAAAGATCATTGATCAAGGAATTTTGAAAAGTGATTTAGGAGTTGTGAAGCTTTGGGGCGGGGTGATGTTTGGCCTTGCGATTATCGCCTTTATAGCTGGGGTTGCCAATTCATTTTTCTCGGCGCATGTAAGTCAAAACTATGGGTTTGATATACGGCGGAGGGTTTTCGAAAAAGTGCAGTCTTTCTCCTTTGTTAATTTTAATAAATTTCCTGCCTCTTCATTGATTACAAGGATGACAAACGATGTTACCCAGCTTCAAAATACTGTGTTCATGAGTTTGCGGATTATGCTTAGGGCACCGCTTTTACTAGCCGGTGGCGTCATTATGTCTCTTATAGTGAACTGGAAACTCGCGATGGTACTTGTTGTTGCACTTCCGATTCTCTTGTTCTTTTTGAGCTGGGTGCTAAAAAAGGCAGGGACGATGTTTCGAGATGTACAAGATAAGCTTGATGGTGTGAATAGGGTTATGCGTGAAAATTTGATGGGGATGCGCTTGATTAAAGCATTTTTAAGAAGAGATCATGAGTCTGATCGGTTCGAGCAAGCGAGTGATGAGCTGAAAACAAAGACGGTTTCCTCGCTGCGTTTGATTGAAGTCTCGATTCCTGCCTTGCTTTTTGTGATGAATGTCGCGATTCTTCTGATTTTGTGGATCGGAACAAAGCAGGTCAGCCTCGGTTCGATTGCGGTAGGTGAAGTGGTTGCAATCGTCAATTACTCGTTTCGTATTTCATCCGTTTTAACGATTATTTCATTTATCATCATGGCTTTTTCACGGGCGAAAGCATCAGCACACCGTATTGGAGAAGTTCTGGATACAGAGGTGGATTTGTCCGAATCAGCTGATACGGATCAATCGTTAGCGATAAAAAAGGGTGTTGTGGAATTCAAGCATGTTACATTTCAATATCCGGAAAGCGAAGTGGCTGTATTGCAGGATGTTTCTTTTTCGGTAAAAGAAGGGGAAACTCTGGCGATCATGGGTTCGACAGGCTCTGGGAAAACGTCACTTGTACAGCTTATTCCCCGATTGTATGAAGTAAATGACGGCCAAGTGCTTGTCGATGGGCAGGATGTGAAGCTCTATCCGATTGAATCACTTCGAAATGGAATCGGAGTTGTTCCGCAGGAGGCAGTTCTATTTACAGGCTCAGTCACTGAAAACATCGGATGGGGAAAAGAACATGCGACAGAAGAAGAAGTGGTTGCCGCTGCAAAAGATGCACAAATTCATGAGACCATTGAAAAATTGCCAAATAAGTATGAAACGAGAGTCGGCCAGCGCGGAGTGAACCTGTCAGGCGGGCAGAAACAGCGCCTGTCTATTGCTCGTGCATTGGTTCGTCAGCCAAAAATATTAATGCTTGATGACAGTACAAGTGCTCTTGATTTGAAGACTGAAGGCAAGCTTTTGACAGCCTTAAGGAAATATTCATGTACAACTTTTATTATTACGCAAAAAATCAGTACAGCGATGGAAGCAAATCGGATTTTGATTTTAGATGATGGCCGTGTGGAAGCATGGGGGACACACGAAGAGCTTCTGAAGACGTCGCCGCTGTACGTGAAAATGGTGCAGTCACAGTTTGGGGAGGAGGAATTTCAGCATGTCACAGGGTTCAAACAGACCTCATCCACATAATCATTTGTTCGGTAAGAAGGTAAAGCCGAAAAATTGGACAGATACGGTCAAACGCATAGGGCGTTATTTTTCGAATCAAAAGATGCTTCTCAGTTTAGTGCTGTTAATGGTAATTGTCAGTTCGGCATTAAGCTTGCTCGGACCATTTTTGATCGGAAAAGCAATCGATCACTATGTTGTAAAAGGCAATGTGGATGGTTTAACGAAAATGCTGATCGGACTTATTTTTGTCTTTATTGGCCAATCTCTTTCAACGTTTCTGCAAAACTACTGGATGATTGGGATTGCTCAGCAAACGGTTTTTAGAATGAGGAAGGATTTGTTCACGCAGTTTCACCGTCTGCCGATCAGTTTTTTTGATAAAAGACAGCATGGTGAGCTGATGAGCCGTGTGACGAATGACATTGAGAATGTCAGTTCCACATTGAACAGTTCGTTCATTCAAGTGTTCTCCAGTGTTTTGACGCTTCTTGGTACGATAGGGGTGATGCTCTATTTAAGTCCAATTTTGACACTTATCTCTCTATCAATCGTTCCGCTCATGTTTTTCGGGCTCAAGTGGATCACGAAAAGGACAGGGGTGCGATTTAAGGAGCAGCAGCGCAACCTCGGTGATATTAACGGATATGTTGAAGAAATCACATCAGGTCAGCGTATCGTAAAATCATTTTCACAGGAAAAGAGAGTCATAGAAGAGTTTCTTGTGAAAAATAAACGCTTGCGGGAGTCTGGATACTGGGCACAGACATTTTCTGGTTTTATTCCTAAACTCATGAACGTTTTGAATAATGGAAGCTTCGCACTGATTGCGGGAATTGGCGGTGTGCTTGCGCTAAACGGGAAAATTTCGATAGGGGTTATCGTTATTTTTGTTGAGTATTCAAGACAGTTTACGAGACCTTTAAATGATCTGGCAAACCAGTTCAATACTCTTTTATCAGCTGTTGCGGGAGCTGAAAGGGTTTTTGAAATTTTAGATGAACAACAGGAAGAAAACGATGAAACGGATGCGATTGAGTTACCATCTGTTAAAGGCAAAGTAGAATTTCAGGAAGTTTCTTTTTCCTATGAAAAAGAGGGTACTACGGTTGCTGGATTGAACTTCTCCGTTAAAGAAGGAGAAACAGTGGCGCTGGTCGGACCAACGGGTGCCGGCAAGACCACTGTTGTGAATTTGCTGTCGCGCTTTTACGATGCAGACAAGGGTCAGATCTTAATCGATGGACACGATATCCAAAAAGTAAAAAGAAGCAGCCTTCGAAGTCACATGGCTTTTGTCCTGCAGGATTCGTTTCTTTTTGAAGGTACAATTTTTGAAAATATCAGATATGGCAGACTGGATGCCACGGATGAAGAAGTCATTAAAGCGGCTAAGCTTGCGAATGCAGACTCGTTTATTAAAAAGCTGTCAAAAGGATACAGCACGGTGCTGAGTCAGGAAGGAAGGGGAATAAGCCAGGGACAAAAGCAGCTGTTATCAATTGCGAGGGCTATTTTAGCTGATCCATCATTATTGATTCTGGACGAGGCAACGAGCAGCATCGATACCATTACAGAAATGAAAATTCAAGAGGCACTCCAGAGGTTAATGAAAGGACGCACGAGTTTTGTGATTGCACACCGATTAAATACGATACAAAAAGCAGATCAAATTTTGGTCCTTCATGATGGCGGGATTTTAGAAAAAGGAACACATGAGGAGCTTTTAGTGAACAAAGGATTTTACCATTCTCTTTATCATAGTCAGTTAAAAAAAGAGGCATAATTGAAAAAAATACTACATTTGTAGTAATAAAAACGTTTCTTTAGTCGTATGGAAGGGCGGTTCTTGAAGGAATTTCCCTTTTTTTGTCGTATTCTTAGTTCACAAGCCACTTTTGAACTGGAGATTTGAGATGATCGTAGAGAAGCTGCTTTTACATGTTTTAATCGTGCTAGCTCCTGTATTACTCTATAGCTTTTTTTTCGAAAGCCGAAAAATCGGAAAATCTCCTTATTTTTTAGGGATATTATACGGTATTTCAGCATCTCTTTGTATGTACTTTGCTTATTATGATATTGGGCTGTACTGGGATTTGAGATATGTACCATTAGTGCTTGCTATTTTTTATGGAGGGCCGGTATCCGGAATCATCACACTTGTTTTATTGCTGATAACAAGGACATTAATGGATACAAATACGCTCGTGTTTGCTTACATAAGTGCCGCGGCAGCCTGTTCTGTGCCTTTTTTAATGAGAAATTATTTCCTTAATGCTAATCCTAGGAAGAGAATTTATATTTCCATCATTGCAGGATTTTGGCCGGCTTTCGTTCAGTTATTAATCCTTTTAGCTTATATGTATGTTCGAGGGTCGGAAACTGCTGATCATTTAGACCATAGTTTATTAGTTTACATATCGATTTTTGGCTGTATGCAAATCGGCGGCGTTGTTTTAGCTGCAATACTGAATGAAGCAATCATAGAACGGAACTTAATGAAGGATGAGATTCGGCGCTCGGAAAAACAGCACACTCTTGGTGAACTGGCCGCATCTATAGCTCATGAGGTTCGAAATCCTTTAACGGTAGTAAAAGGCTTTTTGCAGTTGATGGAAGGCGAGGATGAGCGTCATAAAAATTATTATCCGCTCATTTTAAGTGAACTTGCCCGTGCAGAGCACATTATTAGTGATTATTTGAATTTTGCAAAGCCTGAGTTTAAGAAACTGGAAACATTCTCAATTGCTGAACTAGTAGTTGATTTGAGTTTATTGCTCAATCCTTATGCATTAAAGGAGGGTATCACTCTTTTTCATTCCATCGATTCCGATGCTGAAATGACGACTGACCGCAACCAATTAAAACAGGCTTTGATCAATATTATGAAAAATGCCATTGAGGCTACTCCTAAAGGCGGACGAGTCTCTATAAAACTATTTCCGGAAGAAGACCAGGCAAAGATTATTGTGAGGGATACGGGTCTAGGGATGTCAAAAGAGCAGCTCTCCAATATTGGATCCTTGTTTTTCTCCACAAAGGAACAAGGTACAGGACTTGGAACGATGGTTTCAATACGGATCATTGAATCTATGGGTGGAAAAGTTGAATACGCGAGCAAGCTGAATAAAGGTACAAAAGTAAGTGTAACACTCCCTTTAAATAAATTGGCAGATGAAGAAAAAGTTTAATATCTCTTCGATATGGGAATACCGTCTGAAGAGGTGATTAATCAGCATGGACAACTTCTTTTCAGATATTTTTAAGTTTTTAGGCGGGTTTTTCAGCGTTAGTTTACTACTGCTCGTGATCATTATCTTTTTTATTGTTCGCGCAGCTAAAAAGAAGAAACTCACCAATGAAGAAGACAGCTATTTAGAAAAGGATGACAGATAAATGGGAGCCAGCAATTCGCTGGCTCTTTTTATTTGGGCTTTTTAAGAAACTTCATATTTAATGAAGTCTCCTAATTACTAAACTATCTGCATTCTTTTAAGAACAAAACCATATGTTCTTCATCATAATAGTTATCGTTTACTTTGAGTGCTGCTTCCTCGTTACCATAGGTTTTAAACCCAAGGGAAGTGTACAATTTTTTCGCCTTTTCATTGCTTGAAACTACCGTTAAGTTTAGTTTCATGATCTCAGGTATTTGTTTTGCATGATTAATGGCTTCTGTTAAAACAGCTTTTCCTGCGCCTGTTCCACGGCTGTTCGGAGTGACATACATTGCTAATATATAGGCTTTATGTGCCATTTTCATGATTTTTTCCTGAAGCAATGTCACAGTGCCGACCAACTTGCCATTTTGGAAAGCGCCAAATGTGAAGTCGCCGTTGCCTTGGAGTCTGCTTGCCACTTGTTCAATCGGGTTTTCGCGCTTCAGTGCTTCTTCATAGCTTGTTGCAAAAGCTTCAGGGTTTTGTTGCAGAGCTTCTAAGCGGAGCTCCCAATAGCTTTCCGCATCTGAAGGATTGAGCAGTCTTACTTCCATACATAAACCCCCACTAATTGTTTTATTTGACAGTTTATCATAGAACGAAGATGTGAATCTATCAGTAATTTTTGAAGGATTAGAAATACTATAAGGAAACGAGTTAATTTAAGTGCGTTAAATCGAGAAAACACTAAGGGTGTTTTCTCGATTTGACGAAGGGAAATAAATTGTAAGGGGACAGTCCCGGGTCTGTCCCATCATTGGAGGTGATGAGTTGGGCGATAAGCGAGATCAAACAGAAAAGCGGAAGACGGAACATATTGAGATCAGTCTGAATGAAGATGTCGAGGGACAGGGCATCACAACCGGGCTTAATCAATATCGGTTCATACCTAACCCACTGCCTGAAATTTCTTTTAGCAACGTATCTACTTCTACAACATTTTTTAATAAAAAGGTGAGAACGCCTTTCTTGATCAGTTCTATGACTGGCGGTACAAAGCTGGCACACCAGATTAATCAGAATTTGGCTGAAGCAGCTCAAGAAAGAGGATGGACAATCGCTCTTGGCTCCATGAGAGCTGCAGTTGAAAAAGAAGAGCTGGCATATACGTTTCAAATCAGACAACTCGCACCCGACGTTCCGGTGATTGCGAATGTCGGTGCTGTGCAGCTAAACTATGGATTTGGTGCAGAAGAATGTAAAAGAGCATTGGAGATCGCTGAGGCGGATGCTCTCGTTCTTCATTTGAACACACTACAAGAAGTTTTTCAGCCTGAAGGCAATACGAATTTTTCAAATCTGCTTTCGAAGATTGAAAAACTCACAAAAGACATCCCATATGTTCCAATCGGAGTGAAAGAAGTGGGTATGGGTATAGACAAAGATTCAGCCAATAAATTAATTGAAGCTGGTGTTCATTTTATTGATGTTGCAGGAGCTGGCGGAACGTCTTGGATACAGGTTGAAAGTCATCGAGCTACGTCTCGGATCAAAAAGCAGGCGTCAGAAGCTTTCTTGGACTGGGGGCTGCCAACTGCTGACTGTATCACAGGGATTCGTGAAATAAGCAGTGATGTTCCTCTCATCGCGAGCGGTGGATTGAAAAACGGTGCAGATGCAGCAAAGTCGATTGCTTTAGGCGCAAATCTTGCAGGCTTTGGCCGTTCACTTTTACAATCCGCAATCGAGGAAGGAACAGAAGCATTACTTTTACAAATGGAACGGATTGAGTTTGAACTTAAAGCAACGATGTTTGGTATTGGTGCTGCAACGATTCAGGATCTTACGTTCAATAACCGGATTGAAAAAAAGCAGAAATAAAAAGCGCTCCTGAAATCAGGAACGCTTTTTTCTGTAGGCTCTTATCTAAAAGATTGCTGCTAGTGGCTCGTATTGGGAGCAGCGTGACAGGTGAGACTCTACTGGTGCATCAGCTAGCTCACCTTACCCCTCGCGGAAAGGGAGCATCCTGTAGTGGAAATCAACTACATCCAAAAGCCAACAACGCATGCGAAAACAGCCTATTTATATCATGAATGTTCTTTTAATGTGTCTTCCATATCTTCAAATTGATCTTGTACTTTTGTTGAAGGATCTTTAGTTAAGAAACTAACAATAAGGATCGCAATTAAGCTAAAGAAGAAACCTGGAATCATTTCATATACTTGTGCTTTTAAGTCTGGGAACTGAACCCATGTTAGAACTGTAACAGCTCCGACGATGATACCAGCTAGCGCACCCCATTTTGTCATGCGTTTCCAGAATAGACTCAGCAAGATAAGAGGTCCGAATGCTGAACCGAATCCTGCCCAAGCATAACCTACGAGACTAAGGATCGTATCATTTGGGTGAAGTGACAGCAATGTTGCGATAACGGCAACTGTCAGTACAGCTATTCTACCGATTAGCACTAGCTGTTTTTGTGAAGCCTTCTTATTTAAAAATTGCTTATAAAAGTCTTCCGTTACAGATGAAGACGTTACGAGCAGCTGTGAAGAAATCGTACTCATAATCGCAGCTAAGATCGCTGCAAGCAAGAATCCTGTGATCAGCGGATGGAACAGCAAGTTGGCAAACTCGATAAAAACAGTTTCAGGATCTGCTAGTTTTTTACCTGCTTTCGCAAACCATGCTACACCTATTAAACCTGTTAATGATGCACCAATAAGCGAAATAATCATCCAGCTCATACCGATTCTTCTAGCTGTTTTGATTTCTTTTACAGATGTGATGGCCATAAAACGAACAATAATGTGCGGCTGGCCAAAGTAACCTAATCCCCATGCTAATAAAGATAAAAGTCCGAGTGCTGTTAACCCTTTTGTAGGATCGAGTAGTGTTGGATCTACACCTCGCACGGTATCTAATACAGTTTGAGTGTCTCCAACATCTGTGAATGCCACGATAGGTACTAGAACTAGAGCAATAAACATAATACAGCCCTGCACAAAGTCCGTCCAGCTTACGGCAAGGAATCCCCCAAATAGCGTGTAGGCAACAACTACGGCCCCAGTTAAAATCATACCTGTCATGTAGTTCAAGCCGAACGCACTTTCAAAAAGTTTTCCTCCAGATACGAGACCTGCAGAAGCATAAAGCGTGAAGAAAATAATAATGACAAGTCCAGATACGATACGCAAAATTTTCTTCGTATCGTTAAAACGATTCTCCAGGTAATCCGGGATCGTAATAGAATCATCAGCAACTTCTGTATACGTACGAAGACGAGGTGCGACAAGAATGTAATTTAGAAATGCACCAATCGTGAGACCGACAGAAATCCAAATACTGCTCAGTCCATCTGTAAACATCGCACCAGGTATCCCCATCATCATCCATCCGCTCATATCGGACGCACCGGCAGATAATGCTGTAACAGCGGGACCTAGTCCTCTTCCTCCGAGCATATAATCGGATAAATCCGAAGTTTTCTTATAAGCCCAGTAACCGATATAAAGCATACCGGCCATATAAATAACTAAAGAAATAATTACTCCTATTTGCATGTAAAAAAATCTCTCCTTTTCTAATTTCATGAAGTGACTCATGTTAGTTTGCTCAACAACTAAACACATTATAAGACGTGATGCAGGTTGTTCCAGCTAGATTGGAGTTTTTAAAAGACTTGCGAGGAGTGAAAAAACTTGAAGTTATTGCGCAGAACAAAATGCGCTTGAATTAGTTCCGGATGGGGCGTCCGGTTAACTACAAGATACAAGCCAAAACCGACAAATATAACGAAAATAGTGGCATTCGTTTAGACTCCAAACAATTGCCCACTCCTTTTCGGACATGTTTTACACTATAACAAAGATAGACTAAAAACCCAAATCATATGGTAAAGATGCTATTCTGGCGGGCTTGAGCTACAATAGGAATATGACTTTTAAAACGGTAAGGAATGATTGAACTTGAGTATTTTACAAGCAGAATTTTTATATAAAACATATGGTGAGAAAACACTTTTTGATGAGATTTCATTTACGATAGGAGAAAAACAAAGAATCGGGTTGATTGGCCCGAATGGAACAGGAAAGTCCTCTCTTTTAAAAGCGATAGCAGGAATCGAACCGGCCGAAAAAGGTACGATCTCACACGCGAACCAGTTTCATATTGAGTATGTGGCGCAAGAGCCTGTGCTGGATGAAGAGCTGACAATCCTTGAACAGATTTATTTCGGTGATTCACTAATCATGCGAACGATGAGAGATTACGAACAAGCACTGCTTGATTTAGAAGGAGATCCTGCAAACGAGAAAAAACTGCAGCGTCTTATGGATCGTCAGCAAAAAATGGATGAAACAGAAGCATGGGAAGCAAACACTGTTGCGAAAACCGTTTTGACGAAGCTTGGCCTGCGCGATTTTTCCCGTCAAGTGAAGCATCTAAGCGGTGGCCAGAAAAAGCGTGTTGCGATTGCAAAAGCTCTTATCCAACCGGCAGATCTGCTTATTTTGGACGAGCCTACTAACCATTTGGACAATCAGACTGTTGAATGGCTGGAAACATTTTTAGGTAGTTATAAAGGTTCACTTTTAATGGTTACCCATGACCGATACTTCCTGAACCGTGTAACCAATCATATATTTGAGATGGATGCTGGAAAACTATATGTTTATGAAGGAAACTATGAAACATATTTAGAAAAAAAGGCCGAACGGGAAGAACTCGCCCTGCAAACGGAAGACAAGCGCCAAAACACGCTCCGCCGGGAACTTGCCTGGCTGCGCCGCGGTGCAAAAGCAAGAACGACCAAACAAAAAGCGCGTATTCAGCGTGTTGAAAAATTGCAGGATGAAACAGGACCAGCTGCAAAAGGAAATGTCGAATTCGCGATCGGTTCACAGCGTCTTGGAAAAAGAGTAATCGAGGTAGAAGGACTTGCTAAAAGCCTTGATGGCAAGCGATTGGTTGGAGAACTGGATTATTTAATCGTGCCTGGTGAAAGGCTCGGAATTATCGGACCGAACGGCAGCGGGAAAACGACACTTTTAAATATGCTGGCAGGCAGAATGAAGCCTGATGCCGGTTCGATTGAAATTGGTGAAACGGTCAAGGTCGGATATTACACACAAGATCATGAGGAACTGGACGGCAATCTACGTATGATCGATTATGTAAAAGAAACGGCTCAAGTGATCAGCACGGTTGATGGGCAAAGCATTACTGCTGAACAGATGCTGGAACGGTTCCTGTTCCCGCGTTATATGCAATATACGTACATCCGAAAGCTGTCTGGCGGAGAGAAGCGGCGTTTATACTTGCTGAAGGTTCTGATGGAAGAGCCAAACGTGCTGTTTTTGGATGAGCCGACGAATGATTTGGATATTCAGACACTCGGGATTTTGGAAGAATATCTGGAAAACTTCCCTGGCGTTGTTTTGACAGTATCGCATGACCGCTACTTTTTGGACCGCCTCGTCGATCATCTGCTTGCTTTTGAGGGCGAAGGGAAGGTCGTTCGCTTTCAAGGAAGTTACTCCGAGTACATGGAGGAGAAAAAAGAGCGGGATGAGAGGGCTGGGGCAGCTGCGAAAAAAGAAGAGCAGAATGCCGCAGATTCTTCTGAGACTCATCCGCGTAAAGAAAAGCGGAAAAAGCTATCTTATAAAGAGCAGCAGGAATGGGACACGATTGAAGACCGCATCATGAAGCTGGAAGAAAAGAAGGAGCAGCTTGAAGCAGAAATCGCTGCTGCTGGCAGTGACTTTGGGCGGATCAGCGAACTTTTCGCTGAACAAAAGAAGGTTGAGGGAGAGCTCGAATCAGCGATGGAACGCTGGGAAGAGCTGTCATTGCTTGTAGAAGAACTAAATAACTAGATTTGAAAGGCGCCCCCTGCTAAAACAGGGGGTGTTTTGTTTTAGCAGAGGGGGACAGACCCCAGACAAATACAAAACGGGTTTTTTGTATTTGTGGAGAGGACACCTTCCTTTTAGGAGGTGTCGATTTGATAATAAACTTAATCTTAATTTCTCCCTGGTCAGACTTTATTCGAAAATTCCACCAAAATTTTCACACCGATTCAAAGGAAATTCTTTTGTTTTCTAGAATTGTGTAGTAGCTATATAGAAAGAGGTGGTTATTTTATAAAAACAAGAAACTAAGTCTAAAGATAAAAGGGTTCCTCACATAACATCCAGTACGAGTATGAAAAAACTTCTCTTTTCAATGAATCTTCTTCCTAATGACACACCACCAACTCCACTACCTGAAAAATTCCGTTTTCACAATAAAAAACCCCCACTTTTTAAAAGTGGAAGCTGATCGGTTATTAAAATACTTTTGTCGTCCATTTTTCGCAATTCCAAACTTCATTTGCGACTTCTTGATAGAATTCCGGTTCGTGGGAAATCAATAGAACACTGCCTTTGAAAGCTCGCAATGCGCGTTTCAATTCTTCTTTTGCTTCTACGTCTAAATGGTTTGTCGGCTCATCGAGTACGAGAACGTTATTTTCGTGGTTGATCAGTTTACATAAACGAACCTTCGCTTTTTCGCCACCGCTTAATACTTCGACTTTGCTTTCGATATGCTTTGTCGTCAATCCGCATTTCGCAAGGGCTGCACGAACTTCATGGTGAGAGAAGCCAGGAAACTCACTCCAGATCTCTTCGATACACGTGTTGTAGTTCGCCTTTTTAATTTCTTGCTCAAAGTAACCAATCTCCAGGTTTTCACCGCGGTCAACTGTTCCAGATACGGGATTGATCTCCCCTAGAAGACTGCGCAGCAATGTCGTTTTACCGATACCGTTCGCACCGACTAAAGCGATTTTTTGTCCGCGCTCCATACGCAAGTTCAGTGGACGGGATAGCGGCTCATCATACCCGATGACAAGATCTTTTGTTTCAAAGATCAGCTTGCTTGGTGTGCGTGCTTCTTTGAAATTGAATTCCGGCTTCGGCTTTTCACGAGCCAGTTCAATAACGTCCATTTTATCGAGTTTTTTCTGACGGGACATCGCCATGTTTCTTGTGGAAACACGTGCTTTGTTACGCGCAACGAAATCCTTTAGCCCTGCAATTTCCTGCTGCTGGCGTTTAAACGCAGCCTCAAGCTGAGATTTTTTCATCTCATGAACCGATTTGAAGTGATCGTAGTCACCAACATAACGATTCAATTCCTGATTTTCCATATGATAAATCAAGTTAATCACACTGTTTAAGAAAGGAATGTCATGAGAAATCAAAATGAAGGCATTTTCGTACTCTTGCAAGTAGCGCTTCAGCCATTCAATATGCTGTTCGTCCAAGTAGTTTGTTGGCTCATCCAGCAAAAGAATCTCAGGTTTTTCTAATAAGAGCTTTCCTAAAAGTACTTTAGTACGCTGACCGCCGCTCAAATCATGAACGTCACGGTCTAACCCGATGTCTTCAAGCCCTAGACCTCGCGCAATTTCTTCAACCTTAGCATCAATTACGTAAAAATCGTTATTCGTTAACGTATCTTGAAGTACCCCAACATCTTCAAGCAGCTTTTCTAATTCTTCAGGAGTGGCTTCACCCATTTTTTCGTACATGCTGTTCATTTCATTTTCCATGTCGAGCAAATATTGAAAAGCGCTTTTTAGCACATCGCGGATCGTCATGCCTTTTTCTAACACAGTGTGCTGATCGAGGTAGCCGACACGTACTTTCTTCGCCCATTCCACTTTTCCTTCATCAGGCTTGAGCTTGCCAGTGATAATGTTCATGAAGGTTGATTTTCCTTCACCGTTCGCTCCGATTAATCCGATGTGCTCACCTTTTAAAAGACGGAACGAAACACCGTTAAAAATTGCCCGGTCGCCAAAACCGTGGCTTAAATCTTTTACCGTTAAAATACTCATCTATATAACACCTTTTCTGTCAGTAAATTGTGTTCCCTATACGATTATAGTATTGAATGGGGAAGGAACTCAATAGGTGGATGCGTAATTCGTATCAATGAAAAAGCACCCATGGCTGAATTTACCAGGAGTGCTCTATGAATTATTCCGTTTCTTCTGTACGATTCTTAAATGCTTCCTTCTTTTCTAATGAAGTGGAGTCCGTTTCATCGCTTGCTTGCACGAGTCTGTTTTGCAGCGTGTTATCTGGAAATCTGCCCGGATGGCCTTTTTTCTTATGTTCAAAATCTTTACCACGTGACATGTTTGTTCACTCCTATTTCTTGATACATCGTATTGTGTCCAAGTGAGGAGGCAATTATGAGAGCTTAAAACGGTTTTACAACCATTAAAATAATTAGTATGACGGCCAAACTATGTAAAAGATACATGTAAGGATCCGTTTGCTTATCTACTGCCCGGTAATCATCCGGCAGGTCATCACCTTCATACGCGGCGAGGATCTCACTCATCTGTTTTTGCTTTTTAGGGATGATTCCAATAACGAGAACCTGCGCTAAAACATATATCACAAGTGAAGAAATATACCATGTTTCATGAAAAAGACCGGTATTGAGGAATCCTAAAATAAGTCCTGTAAGAAGTAAGGATATGCTTCCGATTTTCGGAAGGGTTTCGATTTTGGCGTTAAGATCAAGTGCAAATCGGGCTTGGTTTTTTGTTTTAGCAAACTTCGTCACAACGGGCATTGCAAAGCTTGCACCAAGGCCGATAATTGCAGCAATCACATGAATTAAAACAAGAATACCGTAAAGTGTCATTCTATTTCCCCCTTTAAAAAGATTGATTTCATATCCCACTCTCAATTTATTTCACGAATCAGGATAATAGTCCTTCTTTTCGATGGGGTCTTTTATCCTAAAAAAGGAGCAGCTCAATGAACAAAAAAGATGAAATCCGAAATCAAGTTTGGACTAAACTTACTGAAGAAAAGTTAGGCAGATTTCCGTTTCCACTCGAAAATCGAATTCCAAATTTTAAGGGAGCAGAGGCGGCAGCAAGATACATAACAGAAATGGACCTATACAAAAGTGCGAAGGTAATCAAAGTAAATCCGGATTCTCCACAGCTGCCGCTCCGAACACAAATTTTAAAAGATGGAAAAATGCTGCTTGTGCCAACGCCAAGATTAAAAAAAGGTTTCATTCAAGTGAAGCCGGAGTGGGTACCAAAAGGAGAAGAAAGAAAAGCGGCGAGTCTTACAAGCATTATGAAATATGGAAGGGTTCTTTCTTTGGCGCAAATGCCGGAAATCGATCTGATTGTGGTGGGGTCAGTTGCGATTCATCGTGACGGCAGACGGTTAGGAAAAGGGGAAGGGTATGCTGATCGGGAGTATGCGATTATCCGGGAGCTTGGCAATAAAGAAGCTCCGGTTATCACATCGATACAAAGTGCGCAGTTAGTCGATGATGAAATCCCTGTTGATGTGTATGATTTGACGGTCGATTGGATCGCAACGGAAAAAGGATTGATCCGAACCAATTCTCCGTTTCCGAAACCAACAGGGATTGTGTGGAGTGAAGTGAGTGAAGAGGAAATGGAAGCTATGCCGGTTTTAAAAGAAATCAAAGAATGGATCTCACAGCGTGCTTAATCTTAAAAAAGCGAAGGTTCTTTAAAATACTGCAGCGGATTTTCTTCCGTTTCAGGAACGATGTTCAGCTGTCGTAAAACCTCTTCAGCAAATTGGATATAGTTCGATCCTGTTGCCGTTACAACGTTTTGATCCACAACTAAAATTTCCTTTCGCTTGTTTTCCCAATTCATAACGTTTACATATTCTTTGTCATTTCGTGTGAGAGATGCAGTGTATTGAATGTGCTCCGAAATGCCTGCTGCTCCAAGTAAACCTGGACCGCCGCAAATAGCACAAATTAGAATGTTTTGATCAAAAAAAGAACGGACCATGGAGATCGCTTTTTGATTATTAAAAAGTGTGAAAGGTCTGCCGCCTGGAATGATAAGTGCACAATAATCATCTGGATTTACCTCATCTAGTGTCAGATCGGCCATGACATTCATTCTGCCAGCTGAGCTCACTGTGTACCCGGCTGGTTTATCAGAGCATGTTACAAGTTGATAATCAGATCCATTTAAACAAGTGATTAAAATAGAAATTTCAAATTCTGCAAAAGAATCATAAACAAACATGAGTACTTTTTTCATAAGAACCCCCTTTTATATCCAAATTTTAACACCTACTCTTATCACTTAGCTACAAAATTTAAAGGACAACATGAATATTTTTATAGACAAAGGAATATACCTGTAACACAAGTAAATAAGCTCACAAAATTCACAGCACATACACAATAAAGGCATGTTCTTTCATTTCGGAAGGCGTGCCTTTTATTGTGCAAAAGGAGGTGACTGAAAAAATAAAAAGAAAATCGTATTCACCAGATCTATCCTTTTGGCAATTGGCATTTGGAGAACGCAGCGCGAAATAAGGGAGGGACTTGTAAGTGGATACTACTTTGATTTTGTTGAATATTGCTATTATGCTTATCCTTTTAGGTGTATTGTATTACATGCAAAAAAAGCATGTTTCTTTTTCAAAACGCGTGTTCACAGGTCTAGGATTAGGGATCGTGTTCGGTCTGGTGCTTCAATACGGATATGGGGCAGATTCTGAAGTCACATCAACATCGACAGATTGGTTCAATCTCGTAGGGGCAGGTTATGTGACGTTCTTAAAAATGATCGTCATGCCGCTCGTCTTTATCTCGATTCTATCAGCGTTCACTCGTTTAAATATGAAAGGGAACGTTGGGAAGTTAAGTGTACTGATTATCGCTTTACTAGTTGGAACAACAGCTGTAGCTGCTATTGTTGGTATTGCAACTGCTTCTGGATTCGGACTGGAAGCAGTTCAGATCGACCAAGGGTCTGCTGAAACCACACGGGGTGAGCAATTAGAAGGGACGTTTACTCAAGTAAAGGACGTTACATTGCCTCAGCAAGTACTATCGCTGCTGCCCGCAAACCCATTTTTAGATTTCACGGGTGCAAGAGCTACTTCTACGATTGCAGTCGTCATTTTCGCAGCCTTTATCGGTGTTGCTTATCTTGGCGTGAAAAGCAAACAGGAGGAGCATGCTGAGACTTTTTCGAAAATTGTAGATGCGTTCTATTCGGTCATTATGCGAGTCGTGACATTAGTACTTCGCTTAACGCCATACGGCATACTTGCTTTAATGACAAAAACTGTCGCATTGAGTGATATGGATGCGATTGCAAAGCTTGGCAAATTCGTTGCCGCTTCGTATGTTGCGTTGCTGATTATGTTTGGAATTCACTTGCTCATGCTGATGTTTGCTGGATTGAGCCCAGTCACATATATGAAAAAAGCATTCCCGGTCCTTTCATTTGCATTCATTTCACGAACGAGTGCAGGAGCGCTTCCATTAAATATTCGCACGCAAAAAAGCATGGGAGTGCCTGATGGAATAGCGAACTTCGCTGGATCGTTCGGGCTTTCCATCGGCCAAAACGGATGTGCAGGTATATATCCAGCCATGCTAGCGGTTATGATCGCTCCGACGGTTGGAGTGGATCCTTTAACACCATCCTTTTTATTAACTCTCGTGCTGATTGTTGCACTTAGCTCGTTCGGTGTAGCTGGAGTAGGAGGAGGGGCAACCTTTGCCGCAATACTCGTATTGTCAGCCATGGATCTTCCTATAGCATTAGCGGGCTTGTTGATTTCTGTTGAACCACTGATCGATATGGGACGTACCGCGCTGAATGTCAGCGGAGCGATGACTACCGGTTTATTGACGAGTAAAATCAATAATCAGCTGGATACAGATGCTTATAATGATAGTGAGAACCAAGTTGAAGTGAGTGCATAATTAACCTGTATATAATAGATAAAAGCGGTCTCGCCATTATTGGTGAGGCCGTTTTTTTGTGAGTTATAAAGTATCTTAGATTAGATTTAATTCTCGGCAAAAATTAGACTTAATTGGTTAATAAAGCATTAATGCCTTTACCCGGCTTGATATACGTACATAAAAAAAGCTCTCCTGTTCTGATGAGTTATCTTTTTACTATTTTTATTACCATTAAGTCGTGTTTCAGGTGTGAAGCAATAATATTTAGGGTAAAAATGAATAAAATGAGTCATCCTAAAGAAGAGTTCGTTACCAAGAGATGAAGGGATTTCCAAATTCGTGAACATTGTTTGACGAAAGTGTGATAAAGTTGTGAGCTTTATTTGAAATACTTGTGACAACTCCGTTTTGAGGAGTATCTTTTTAGAGCGATTTGGTACTATAGTGGCATAGGTTATTAGTTTTTGTTTGGTCTGCGAAAGACATTGTGATATACTTCACAATGTTAGAAGTGTTGTTCCAGTATAAAAGCTAGATCATTTTATTTAGAAAATGTTTTAAATAGAGAAAGGAAGGTGGACCTGGTGATGCGACGGTTAAAGCCGTTTTTAACATTCGGGTTGATGCTTGCTGTAGTAATGCTTAGCGGCTGCAGTGATATGGTAGTTCTAGATCCTAAGGGACCAGTCGGTCAGCAGCAGAAAGACCTGATTATGTACTCGATTGGATTTATGGCATTTATTCTAGTAGTCGTATATGCATTGTTTACTTTTATTGTTTATAAATACCGCGACCACAAAAATCATAAAGGATATGATCCTGACAATGAAGGCAGTCACTTGCTTGAAACGATCTGGTGGATCATTCCGATTATTATTGTAATTGCACTCGCAATTCCGACGATAAAGCTGAATTATTCTTTAGAAAAGGCTCCGATCGCTGCTAAAGAGAAGGCTGACGCGAAAAAAGATCCTCTAGTCATCAATGCTACTGCAGTTGATTGGAAATGGATTTTCACGTATCCGGAACAAGGAATTGAAACGGTAAACTACGTTAATATCCCTGAAGATCGTCCTGTTTTGTTCAAATTAACATCAGCTGAAGCAATGGCATCTTTCTGGGTACCTCAATTAGGCGGCCAAAAGTATGCAATGGCAGGTATGGAGACGAAGTTATATCTCCAAGCGGACGAACAAGGAACATATGAAGGCCGAAATTCCAACTTTACTGGAGAAGGTTTTACGAACCAGACGTTCGATGTTAAATCAGTATCTGAGAGCGCATTTGATAAATGGGCTGCCAATACGAAGAGTAAGGCTCCAAAATTAACGAAAGATCAGTACGACAAGTTAATGCTTCCTGGCTATACAAAAGAGATGACATTCTCTTCCACTCATTTAGGATGGGTTAACCACGCCAAAGAAGCTGATTATGCATTAAACGTACGTGAAAAATTAGGATATAAACAAGAAGTTCCTCATTCTAAAAAAGGTAAGGAACAAAGAGAAGAGTTAGAAAAATCTCATGAAGAATCTCATGCCCAGTAACAGAGGAGGCAATAAATAATGAAATGGGATGAATTTTTTGTAACAGGTGATCCGCTGATTTACGGTGCCGACGTTTCAATCGCATTAACAGCAGCGGGAATCTTGTTCTACTTAACATACTTTAAAAAATGGGGTTGGCTTTGGAAAGACTGGCTAACTACTGTTGACCATAAAAAACTGGGAATCATGTACATCGTTTCAGCTGTCCTCATGCTTTTCCGCGGTGGTGTCGATGCACTATTGATGCGTACCCAGCTGGCAGTCCCTGATTCGAAATTCCTTGATTCACAGCATTACAATGAAATTTTCACAACACACGGAACGATCATGATTCTTTTCATGGCTATGCCGTTCGTAATAGGTTTGATCAACGTGGTTGTACCGTTGCAGATTGGTGCTCGAGACGTTGCCTTTCCTTATTTAAACGCCGTAAGTTTTTGGACATTCTTTATCGGTGCGATGCTGTTTAACATCTCGTTTGTTATCGGTGGATCACCATCAGCAGGCTGGACGAGTTATATGCCGCTTGCAAGTAGCGCATTAAGTCCAGGACCTGGTCAGAATTACTACTTGCTGGGGCTTCAGATAGCAGGTATTGGTACACTGTTAACGGGGATTAACTTCCTTGTAACTATTCTTAAAATGCGTGCTCCAGGAATGACATTGTTCCGTATGCCAATGTTTACTTGGTCAGCGCTAGTGACAATGGTAATCATCATTTTTGCTTTCCCTATTCTAACTGTAGCATTAGCATTAATGACGTTTGACCGATTATTCGGCAGTCACTTCTTTACACTGCAAGGCGCAGGTATGGATATGCTTTGGGCGAACCTTTTCTGGTTATGGGGACACCCGGAAGTATATATCGTTATCTTACCGGCGTTCGGTATTTTCTCAGAAATCATTTCAACTTTTGCTAAAAAGACATTGTTTGGTTATAAAGCTATGATCTGGTCCATGCTCCTTATTGCTGGATACAGTTTCTTAGTTTGGGTCCATCACTTTTTCACAATGGGCTCAGGAGCACTTGTTAACTCTGTTTTCTCAGTTACGACGATGGCGATTGGGATACCAACCGGGGTTAAGATCTTTAACTGGCTCTTTACGATGTACAAAGGGAAAATTGAATTTACAACCCCTATGCTTTGGTCATTAGGGTTCATCACAAACTTTGTTGTCGGTGGTATTACAGGTGTCATGCTTGCTATGGCAGCTGCTGACTATCAGTATCACAACACGTACTTCCTAGTTGCCCACTTCCACCATGTGTTGATTGCTGGAACGGTATTTGGATGTTTTGCCGGTCTTATGTACTGGTATCCAAAAATGTTTGGCTACAAGTTAAATGAACGAATTGGTAAATGGGTATTCTGGGTATTCACAATTGGATTTAACGTATGTTTCTTGCCTCAATACTTCCTTGGTTTTGATGGCATGCCTAGACGTGTGTACACATACAGTGAAGCTTCTGGCTGGGGACCATTGAACATGGTTTCTACAATCGGTGGATTCATGATGGGTGTTGCATTCTTGGTTCTTGTATACAACATGTATTACAGCTTCCGTTACGCGACACGCGAAACAACTGGAGATGCTTGGAATGGCCGTACATTAGAATGGTCAACTCCATCAGCGATGCCTCCGTTTTATAACTTTGCGAAAATCCCGGTTGTTGATCGCTTAGATCACTTCTGGTATGCAAAACAAAACAACACAGTAGAGAAGCTTGAAACGAAAGATATTAAAAAAATTCATATGCCTAGCAACTCTGGAGTTCCATTCATTATGGGTTCATTCTTCTTCATCGCAGGATTTGGAATGGTATTCGGATGGTTCTGGATGGCGATCTTAGGTATTCTAGGTGTATTTGGAACAATGATTCATCGTTCATTCGCTTATGATGACGGTTTTTATGTAAGTGAAAAAGAAATAATTGAAACTGAAAATATTACGAATTAAGGAGGCGTGAAAAAATGGCACATGCAGAAACACATGACCCCGGCACGCCTTTAGAGTATCAATCAGAGACTGGACGATTAAATATCCTCGGTTTCTGGATTTTTCTAGGGGCAGAACTTGCACTATTTGCTACTTTATTTGCAACTTACTTGGTCTTGATGCACCGTACTGGTGACGGACCGCCAGTAGGCGAGCTATTTGAGGTAAGCAGTCTTTTGATTCAAACATTTTTACTATTAACAAGCAGTTTTACGAGTGGTTTGGCGATTCATGAAATGCGCCGCGGCCATGTAAAGGGCTTATTGATTTGGATGGTTATCACGCTTTTATTAGGACTTGGATTCCTTGGATTCGAGATTAGAGAATTTGTGCATTTTGTAGGTGAAGGTGCAACGATCGGTACGAGTGCTGCTTGGTCTGGATTCTTTGTTCTTGTAGGGACTCACGGTCTTCACGTAACGGTGGGTGTAGCATGGATCTCAATGATTTTATTCCAAGTTTCGAAAAGAAAATTCACACCAGCCACTACATCAAAACTGTTCATCTCCAGTCTTTACTGGCACTTTTTAGACGTTGTATGGATCTTCATCTTTACAGCTGTCTATCTAACAGGGATGGTGATGTATCATGGCTAATAAGCAAGTAGTTGCAGATCATGGTGGATTTCCTTGGAAGCTGTTAATCGGATTTGTACTTTCGATTGTTCTTACGCTTGTAGCTCTATGGGTTGCATTAGAAACAGGCTTATCAGGTAAGATGATCTTGATTGTTATTTTTGGTTTTGCTTTCTTGCAGGCTGCCCTGCAGCTTCTCATGTTCATGCACGTAACGGAAAACTCTACGAAAAATGGAATTACCGGCCGCGTTCAAGTGGGTAACGTCCTATTCGGATTTTTCGTTGCAATCGTAATCGTAATCGGTTCTGTATGGGTAATGGGAGCAGGACATATGAAACATGATCCTCAAAAAGACCCCAACATGAAAATGGAACACGGTGACATGAAGATGGACCATGGAAAAATGAAAATGGATCATTAATAGATGGACAAAGAGCCTCTTGCTTATGAGCAGGAGGCTTTTTTTTGTGGATATTGGTGAGTTTTGAGGTGGTTAGTGGCTGGATAGTAAGGGATTTTAATCTTTATGCAGGAATTTTTGATTAGTATGGCGCTCGATTTGAAAAATACGAGTGCCATACGGAAAATATGCGCGTCATACGGAAAATATGCGCGTCATACGGAAAATATGCGCGTCATACGGAAAATATGCGCGTCATACGGAAAATATG
>NZ_JAVDWA010000008.1:0-111537 GCF_031457135.1 Fictibacillus barbaricus
GCTATCCGAGAAATACGAGCGCTATCCGAGAAATACGAGCGCTATCCGAGAAATACGAGCGCTATCCGAGAAATACGAGCGCTATCCGAGAAATAAGAGGCTATTCCGCATATCTACACCATAATGGGAGGCGTTTTAAATTCTTCCTGCTCTGCGCCTAGACTATTCTTTAGAACTCCTTGTGCATAAACTAAGGATGTTTTTGCTTCCATGTTAAGTCCTTTGAAATCATGCTTCGAAACAGTAGTTACTAACGGAAGTTCTAACGATTTTTTTATAGATCTTAAATATTGCTGACCAGTCTCTGTCATTCCTAATACCCGTATGTAAGCAGGAGGAAGGTCTAAAATTTGGTTCATATCTTCTTTCGTAATTTTGTTTAAGACATGAAGACACGCTCTTTGAAGTCTAGTCCATGTGTAACGCTTCGTTTTGAGTGCTTTCATAAAAGATTGGAAATCAGATGATAACTTCATCGCTTCAATCATTCTGTATTCTAAGCCTTCCTCTATTTCGTAAAAAAGGTTTATTTCAGAAGGACTTGAAGATAATAGTTGGTAACGCAGGAGAGGATAAAATCGTTCCCAGTTCATTAAACAACCCTTTTTTTCGATCTCTTCTGTTAGAGATTGAAAGGTAAATGAGGGCATATAATTTTGTGCTTTTTGAATATCGTGTGAAAATACAGCTTCGCGAATAGCTGTTGCGCTGGCTATATTCCCTTTACCAAGAGAAACATCATGATAACCTGCATTTTTTCTTTTTATCGAAAATGGCGTAATTTTTGAACCGAGTATACGTGCTGCTCGAATGTATTCGAACCCTAAAATATTATTAGGTTTGCTAAGGTCTAAATGAAGCGGTTTTTCAAGTGATACATATGCTTTTGCGGCTGCACCAGGGTATGATAGTCCTTGTGACATATATTCCTGGACAAATGCATCAAACTCTTCTGACTGAGTTTCGAGCAAATCGTGCGTATTTTGAAAGGCTGTAACATCTCCAGACTCACTTCCAAAACAAAATGATTCACTGCCGACAGCCTGCAGTAAAAAAATGCTGCCAAATGCAAAACGCTGTGCATGGCTAGTTGCATAGGAATAAGGCAATTCGATAACGAGGTCTGCACCACCTGAAAGAGCCATTTTAGTTCGAGACCACTTTGAGAGAAGAGCAGGTTCCCCGCGCTGAAGGAAATTGCCGCTCATTACAGCGATTATACATGAAGCTTTTGTCACTCTTTTCGTTTCCTGTAAATGATAATAATGACCATTATGGAACGGATTATATTCTACAACAACACCGGCAGCCTTCATTCTTGCACTCTCCCTTACAGAGCTGGAATCTTTTACGTTTACATTGTACTAAAAACAGTTTAAAATCAAAAGTACTGCTGTAAAGATATCATATTGACAATTTATATTTTGACCGATATAATTACTACTGTTGCCTTGAGGTGATAAAAGATGAAATGGTCACTACAAGAATTAAAAAATTTTTACCGTAAACCGTTAACGTTTGAACAAAATGTTGATGCTAGCGGTGTGATGGAAAAAGACCAAGAGATCAGAAGCATTGAACCTGTATATGTAGAAGGACATGCAGATGTAACTCAGCAAAAAGCCACTTTTTATTTGACGATAAAAGGAAGAATGGTGTTGCCTTGTGCTAACACTTTGGTTGATGTGGAATTTCCATTTTCGGTAAAAACAACGGAAATTTTTATTTTCGATCCCAATTATACGGAATATGAAGACGAAGAAAGCCTTCATAAAGTAGAGGGACATTACGTTGATCTTCTTCCTGTCATCGAAGAGCATATTTTGCTTGAAAAGCCGTTGAAAATTACTGCGGCTGATGTTAAGGAAAGTCCAGCTCCTGATGAAGGAGAAGGATGGCAGAGGGTTACGGATGAAGACCTAAAGAATCGGGTTGACCCGAGAATGGCCGGTCTAGCTAAATTTTTTGACAAAGACAAAGAATGAAAGAATAGGTTATAATGATTCTTTCAAGACCTTTAAGGAGGTGGATACAAAATGGCAGTACCTTTTCGCAGAACATCACAAACTCGCCAAGCGAAGCGTCGTACACACTATAAGCTTTCCATGCCTGGTATGGTAAAGTGTCCACAGTGCGGAGAATACAAGTTATCTCACCGTGTTTGTCGTGAGTGTGGATCTTACAAAGGAAAAGAAGTAGTAAGCAAGTAATGAATTAATGAAAAACAGGGAGCCTTTGCTTCCTGTTTTTTCATATACATAAAAATAAAGCGTTTTCTTCGGACGGGGGTATAGAAGTTGACTGAACAACCTGTACTTTGGCACAAAAGTAATCAAATAGGCTGGATTACATTAAACCGGCCATACGTAAGAAATGCTATAAATTTTGAAGTTATGAGTAAGCTGATGGTTTACTTAAATCAAGCAAAAAATGACGATGATGTAAAAGTTTTGGTTCTTACAGGAGCTGGAACGAAAGCTTTTTGCTCTGGAGGAGATTTAAGTGCCTTTCATACTTTAAAAACAGAACAAGAAGCATTAGGAATGCTATCAGAGATGGGGAAGGTACTTGATGAATTATTTTTCTTTCCAAAACCCACTGTTGCCTTACTGAACGGATTTGCGGTCGGCGGCGGATGCGAGCTGGCAGCAGCATGTGATATAAGACTTGCGCGTGCAGAAGCTAAAGTAGGTTTTATCCAGGGTGGATTAGGGATCACAACTGGCTGGGGCGGAGGGACTTATTTGTTAGAGAGGATCAGACAGGATAATGCGATGGATCTTCTTTACAGTTCTTCTCCCATTACTGCCAAACAAGGAATGGACCGCGGTTTTATTCAGTATGTGATAAAAGGAAACAGCTTAAAAGAAACGGAACGATATTTAAGCCGCTATACGAAACAGCCTCTTGGTGTTATAACTTCTTATAAATCTCTGCAGCTGCAAAGGCTTGATAAACAGAAATTAAAAGATAATGTAAGGCAAGAGATTTCAAGATGTGCAAAACTATGGGCATCAGATGAACACCATAAAAGAGTAGATGCATTCTTGAAAAAATAAACTCTCTTCTAAAGAATTCCATTTTCTTCATGCGATGTAACGCGGCAGTGCCTGCAGGATCAGGGTGCCAACCTCCTGAGTTTTCTTCTTCCAAGGCATGCTAAGAGGAAACTCTCTTCAGCAGAATTTCTTGCAGACGCAGGAGCTGCACTTCATCTGTCTTCTCGTGTGGGCTCACCTTACCCCTTCTGGAGAGTGAGCATCCTGAATCTGAAAACAGCCAAAAAATAATTCATTCCCCTCTTTTAGTAGAATATAATGTCTATCTTTTCTACTACTAGCATATTCATATTACAAACCACTAAAATGGGGGGATCTTTATGACGATTTTGCGCCAGGATGCCTGGACACAAGAGGAAGACACGATTCTAGCTCAAGTAACACTTAAGCACATCAGAGAAGGCAGTACACAGCTAGTCGCGTTTGAAGAAGTAGGAGAGAAGTTATCACGGACTCCTGCAGCTTGCGGCTTTCGGTGGAACTCACTAATCAGGAAACAATACGAAGGTTCGATCGCAGAAGCGAAGCAAGTGAGAAAAGATCGCAATAAAAGAAAAGGAAAACAAAATGCTTCATATCCTGAAAAGACTGCAGCAATAAGCAGTCCTGACATAAAATTAAAACATAGAAGCGGAAAACGTCTTTCGATAGATGATGTTATTGTCTTTTTGCAACAGCTGCAGGAGGAGAATCCATTGACAGAAAATCTGGAATCAGAAAATAAAACGCTGCTTCTAAAAATTCAAGAGATAAAAAAAGAGAATGGAAATCTCAAGAAAAAGCTAGAAAAAGTAAAGAAGGAATTTGATGCCGTTTCCCGTGATTATAAAGAATTATTACAAATCATGGATCGAGCAAGAAAGTTAGTAGAAGTTCCTGTGAATAATTAAAAAAAGATGGCCAGCTTAAGGCCATCTTTTCTTGTTCATTGATATGCACGGAAGAATCCAGTCTTCGTGCAATTTTATGTTAGAACAATATTTGTATTCCATTGATTTTCGCAGAATATCTTCGTTAAGCGAGTCGTTGCTCGCTAACTCCTTTTGGATACCATACATATGGATTTTGTCCGCGGTCACGATCTTGATTATATGTTACCGCTTCAAAGCCCATCTTTTCCCAAAAACCGCTGGATTGCTGTCTTCCATTCGTTTTAACTGGAAGATTGAATGTTTTTGCAAATTCAACTAATGCTCTGCCAAGCCCCTTTGTTTGGTGATGCGGAAGGACTTCTAACTTCCAAAGTTCTAAATAATCTTGCGGCGGATCAAAATATTGATCATACGCAGCTTCGATTCGGTATAAGCTCATTCTGGCAACTAATTTATCACCATAATAAATGCCATAAAAAGGAGACTCGCTGTCGTTCTCTATCATATTGTCCTGGAGATCTTCAAGCATTGACAGCTCCTGCACACCATATTCTTTGAAATGCTTGAACTCTTCCAATGTTTTGTAGTTAACTAGCAATTTTTTTACTTCGTATTTAACCATATTCTCTCCCCCTGCCATCCTGTACTTTTCTCTATAGATATAGTATATACTAATTATGCTAAAAATTCTTTAAAAATAAAATATTCATTTAGTTTGCGCTTTCAAAAAGGAAATTACACGTTTTTGTCGAAAAACGTAATGTTGACAACAGGAAGGAGGATGAATATGAAAAAAATCTTAATTGCTAACCGAGGGGAAATTGCGCTTCGGATAATAAAAACAAGTAAAGAAATGGGTATTGAAACGGTGGCTGTTTTCTCTGACGCAGACAAAGACCTGCCTTATGTAAAAGCTGCTGATTATGCAGTTCATATCGGGGAGTCACCGGTCGCCAAGTCTTACTTGCTAAGTGACGTAATCGTAGAAACTGCCATTAATCATAAGGTGGATGCTGTTCATCCTGGTTATGGACTTCTATCTGAAAACGATGAGTTTGCCAAAAAAATAGAAGCTGCAGGCATAAAATTTATCGGTCCTTCACCTCAGACCATTGAGAGTATGGGAGATAAAATTATGGCCAGAAGAACGATGCAGCAAGCAGGTGTTCCAATCGTCCCTGGAACGATTGAACCTATAGAAGATGTTGAAGAAGCGGTTAAACTTGCAGAGCAGATTGGTTATCCAGTTATGTTAAAAGCAAGCAGCGGCGGCGGAGGCATCGGGATGGTAAAATGCCAAAACGAAGAAGATCTTCATAAGCATTTCATCTCAAGCCAGCAAAGAGCCAAAAACTTCTTTGGTTCAGGCAGGATGTTTATAGAAAAATGTATCGAGAATGCACGCCACATTGAAGTTCAAATTGTGGGTGATACAAAGGGGAATATCGTTCATCTGTTTGAGCGTGACTGCAGTGTTCAGAGAAGAAATCAAAAGGTAGTAGAAGAATCACCATCTCCATTTTTAACTGAAAGCTTGCGTTTGAAGATAACTGATGCAGCAGTTAATGCAGCGAAAGCAGTTAATTATGTCAATGCTGGAACAGTTGAATTTGTAGTAAGTGAAACTGGAGAATTTTACTTTTTAGAAATGAATACTCGTCTTCAAGTAGAGCATCCAGTTACTGAAAGTATTACAGGAATCGATCTTGTAAGATGGCAGCTGCAAATTGCTGATGGTGAAGAATTACCGTTGGCACAAGCAGAAATTCAAAACAAAGGACATGCGATTGAGTTTAGACTTTATGCGGAAGATCCCGTTACATTTTTTCCGTCACCTGGGAAAATAGAGAAACTCGTATGGCCAGAATTAAAAAATGTTAGAATAGACTTAGGCTACGAAGAAGGAAACCAAGTCACGCCTTTTTATGATCCTATGATCGCGAAGATAATTGTAAGCGATTTCAGCCGGGAAGCATGTCTGAAGACAGCGGCTGCATTTTTTAATGAGATCCAGATATCTGGTCTTAAAACCAACATTCCTCTTTTTCAGAACATATTAAAAGAAGAAGGGTTTGAAAATGGGGATTACACAACGGATTTCTTAGCAAAAAGGTCTGTAGCTAAACCGTAATAAACAATTAAACCGTAAAAATGAGGAGAGAGAGAAATGAAAGAAATTACAGCATCTATGGCAGGGACAGTTTGGCAAGTGTTAGTTAGTGAAGGTGATGAAGTTACAGCTGGACAAACAGTAGTGATTCTGGAGTCTATGAAAATGGAGATTCCAGTAGAAGCCGCTGAAGCGGGAAATGTAGAGAGCATCAAGTTTGCATCAGGTGATTTTGTAAACGAGGGCGACGTATTAGTTACTTTAAAATAAACGTATGCATACATTCTGAGCGGGCGCTCACTCTCTTGAAGGAGGTATAATATGGTTGCTAAACTAGAAAATCAATTAAAAGAAAAAATCGATCAGATTGAAGCAGGCGGTGCTCAAAAATATCACGAAAAAAATAGTGCTCAAAATAAAATGTTTGTTCGTGACCGTTTGCAGCAATTATTTGACAATGGAGAATATCGTGTTGAAGATGCAAAGTTTGCTAACAATCAGGCTGGAGATCTTCCTGCAGATGGCGTTGTAACTGCCATTGGTAAAGTAGGCGGTAAAACGGTTTGTGTTATGGCGAACGATTCAACGGTTAAAGCAGGTTCTTGGGGAGCAAGAACAGTAGAGAAGATTATCCGTATTCAAGAAACAGCTATGAAATTAAAAGTGCCTATGCTATATCTTGTAGATTCCGCTGGTGCTAGAATAACAGACCAGATTGATATGTTCCCAAATCGCCGTGGTGCTGGAAAAATATTTTATAATCAAGTGAAAATGTCAGGAATGGTTCCGCAAGTATGTGTCTTATTTGGTCCTTCTGCTGCTGGCGGAGCTTACATCCCAGCTTTCTGTGACATTGTGATCATGGTTGATCAAAATGCGTCAATGTACTTAGGAAGTCCGCGTATGGCTGAAAAAGTAATCGGCGAAAAGGTGACATTGGAAGAAATGGGTGGAGCAAGAATGCATTGTTCTGTCAGCGGATGCGGTGATTTATTAGCATCTGATGAAACGGAAGCGATTTCAGAAGCACGCCGTTACTTATCTTACTTTCCAGGTAACTACAAAAAAGCTGCGCCGGTTGTGGAAGCTGCGGCTCCTAGAGCAGGAAGAGAGCTAGAGGAAATTGTACCTGAAAATCAGAACGTACCATTTGATATGTATGAGTTTATTGACCGTCTTATCGATGAAGATAGTTTTTTTGAGATGAAAAAACTATTTGCACAAGAAATCATAACAGGATTTGGGCGCATGGACGGAAAGCCAGTCGGGATTATTGCGAATCAGCCTAAAGTGAAAGGCGGCGTTCTATTCGTGGATTCAGCAGATAAAGCAGCACGTTTTATTACGTTATGTGATGCTTTCTCTATCCCGCTCCTTTTCTTATCAGACGTGCCAGGGTTTATGATCGGAACGAAGGTTGAACGAGCGGGAATCATTAGACATGGAGCTAAATTAATTGCTGCGATGAGTGATGTTACCGTTCCAAAAATTTCTGTTATTGTACGCAAAGCTTACGGTGCAGGACTTTATGCGATGGCCGGCCCTGCGTTTGAGCCAGATTGCTGTTTGGCTCTTCCGACAGCCCAAATTGCTGTAATGGGACCTGAAGCTGCAGTAAATGCGGTTTATTCCAATAAAATTAATGAAATTGAAGACGTTAAGGAACGCATTCAATTTGTTCAGCAAAAACAACAAGAATATAAAGAACACATTGATATTTACAAGTTAGCGTCAGAAATGATAATCGATGATATCGTTTCACCTTCTTCATTGCGCAGCGAACTTATAAACAGATATAAATTTTATGAAAATAAAGACATGGTGTTCAGCGAACGCAAACATCCTGTATATCCAGTATAAAAATCAAGGGGCTGACCCAAAAGCGTAAAACTTTTGAGGTCAGCCCTTTTTTTATGGTTTTTCTTTTAGCTTTTTTTCTTACAGTTGATTGGAGTGCAAGCTGCGAGACTCCTGCGGAAAGCGAGCAACCTGGAACGGAAATCAAATACTTTCAACAAAATTTTACGAAAGCAGCCTTTCTCTTATATGGTAAAATGACGCTAATAATCATTTGTTTTTGGAGGTTTTTTATGAGAGTCAGTGTAATTGGCGGTGGAGCCATCGGACTATTAATATGTTATTTTCTTAAAAAAAATCATCATGATCCTGTTCTATATACGCGAACAGTTGAACAGGCAAAAACAATCAATCAAAAAGGTTTAACTTATATAGATAAATTCGATAATGGAGAAACGGTTTTTTTTGAAGCGAAATCTGTTAAAGATTTTAAAGGAAGTGAAGAATTCGGTGTGGTAACGGTTACTCAAAATGCCATAAAGGACATGCGTTTTTTAAACCAGGAATCATTTAAGGGGATGAATTTGCTGTTCTTACAAAATGGGATAGGGCATATTGAATGGCTAAATAGTTTGCCGCAAGAAAACATCAGTGTCGGTGTTGTTGAACATGGTGCAATGAAAGAAGGCTTCGCTGCTGTCAGGCATGTTGGGACAGGAAAGATTAAAGTTTCTGAATTTAAGGGAAGGTCTGCCCCAGACTGGCAGCGATTCATATTTCCAGAGGAATGTTTTCCGGTCATAATGGAAAAGGACTGGGAAATGATGCTTTATAAGAAGTTGATCATGAATGCCTCAATCAACCCTGTAACAGCGATGCTGGGTATTCCTAACGGACAGTTAATAGAAAATGATTATGCGCATAAAATGATGAAGCAACTATTTGAAGAATCCGTTTCAGCATTAGATATGAATGAGATAAAATCCACATTATGGAAGGAGTTATCAAATCTGTGCAGGACTACTTCCTTGAATCGATCATCCATGCTGAAAAGTATAGAAAGTGGTAAAGAAACTGAAATTGATGGTATTACAGGTGAAATAATAAAGCATGCGGATCGAAAAAATTTAAAAGTGCCTGTTTCCCGATTTGTTTATTATGCTGTAAAAGTATTGGAATCGAGATGATCAGCAGCTGCCGTAGTTTTTTAGGCGGAAAAACAAAGATGTTTGTAATTACAAATGGTGCTTTGAAATGGATTTTTTTAGTTTAGAGCAAATCTGTTATTATCTGATGAGTTTATTTGCTATACTCGATAAGGATGTAATTGAACGCAGAAAGGAAGTACATAAATGAGACTGGAGGAAATGAAGCTTCAAACCTCGCCATTTCTTGAAGGGTACTTACAAGCAGATTTGGATGTTGCTCGTTTTTTTGATTATCAAAAACCATACGACAAGCAGGAATGGATGAAAAGACTGCAAGAACTGAAGCGTCATCCATTTCCGAGAAAAGAACTGACAGATTATTTGGTTTCTTACAATGAAAAGATCGGCTCTTCAAACAAAACAATGAATACCATTCAAAAATTAAATAATCCTGAAACGGTAACAGTTGTCGGAGGTCAGCAGGCTGGACTTTTAACAGGACCTTTACTCGTTATATATAAATGCATTAGTATTATTCAATTGGCTAAGCAAGCAGAAAAAGAACTCGGAGTGCCGGTGATTCCTGTTTTCTGGATTGCAGGTGAAGACCATGATATGGATGAAATCAACCATATTATGCTTCCGAAAAATAATACGGCAAAGAAAACTTCATTAAAAGCAGCCTCAGCTATTAAATCATCTGCTTCACTGTGGAAATGGAATCCCGATGATGTGAAACCTTGGATTTCAGAAGTTTTCCGCTCATTCGGTGAAACGGCTTATACACAAGATTTTAAGATGGAGACTGAAAGGATTTTGGAAGAATCAGATTCCATTGTTACTTTTTTTGCTAAACTGATTACGAAATGGTTTTCAGAAGAAGGACTTGTCCTCCTGGATTCGGGAGATCCGGAGTATAAGAAGATCCAAACACCTTATCTGAAAAAGATGATCATGAATAATCCGAAAATTGATGAAGCATTCAGAGCACAATCAAAAGAGCTTAACAAATTAGGATTTAATGACCCGATTGAAATCCAACCAGATAATGCTCATTTGTTTTATACAAAAAACGATGAAAGAATCCTATTATTTAGAGATGGAAGTAATTTCACATCGAAGGAAAAGGATTTTACGATCTCTGTAAATCAGCTTTTGGTAGAAGCAGATATGCATCCGGAGCGTTTCAGCAATAATGTTGTTACCCGGCCGCTCATGCAGGAATTTTTACTTCCGACTCTATCGTTTATAGCTGGACCTGGAGAAATAGCTTACTGGGCTACATTAAGGAAAGTCTTTTACCTATTTGACCGTAAAATGCCGATTCTTACACCAAGACTGTCTGTTACGCTTGTTCCAGAAAGAACGAATCGATTATTAGAAGAAAAAGGTCTCGAAGTCATACAAGTTCTCGAAAAGGGTACTGAAACGTATAAAAGAGAATGGTTTGAAGAGAACAGGCCAGTTGAAACGAATGAAGCTGTTCAAACGGTTAAAGCAGAAATGAAAGATTCGTATTCGAAGCTCATAAAACTAGCTCAAGTCATTGATGAAAATTTATTGCCAGTGACAGAAAAGAATTTGGATCGGATTTTTTCAGAGATTGAATATATTGAGAAAAAGATGGAACAGAGGCTTCGTAAAAAAGTGAAGGTTCCCTTAGCGCAATATGATGAAATCATGTTAGACCTAAAACCGACTGGGGTACTGCAAGAACGAGTGTGGAACGTGTATCAATATATGAATGAATCGGGACCGGAATTAATAAACCAACTCGTACAATACCCTTTTACATTCAATGAAAAACATAAAATTTTATATTTATAAATTTAATAGAAATATTTAAAAAAAATCCTGTAAGACAGCAGGATTTTTTTTTTTGTACACGAATAATAGTTGTAGTGGTGAAAAGTGGAGTGTTGTGGTAGATTTAGGGGAGAAAGTGGGTGGATCATATGTTCATGGGCGAATATCAGCACAGCATCGATGAAAAAGGACGTATGATCATCCCTTCTAAATTTCGTGATGAGCTTGGCTCAGAATTCGTTTTGACACGTGGATTGGATCAATGTGTATTCGGTTATCCTTTGAATGAATGGAAAGTAATTGAAGATAAACTCAAAACTTTACCATTTACGAAAAAGGATGCCCGTGCTTTTACCCGGTTTTTCTTTTCAGGGGCTGCTGAATGCCAGCTCGATAAACAGGGAAGAGTGAATATTGCATCCACACTAAGAGACTACGCAAAACTAGAAAAAGATTGCGTAGTTATAGGTGTCTCGAATAGAATTGAAATTTGGAGTAAATCGATTTGGGAAGAATACTTCTCCAAGTCAGAAGATTCTTTCGGAGAAATTGCAGAAAGTCTCATGGACTTCGATTTATAAAACCCTATAGTTTACAGCAGAAAGGAATTTTCCATGTTTGACCATATAACCGTTTTAAAACAAGAATCAGTAGATGCACTAAACATTAAACCAGATGGAATTTATGTTGATTGTACGTTGGGTGGGGCAGGTCATAGCAGCCTCATTCTATCAAAGCTTGAAACAGGACATTTGTATGCTTTTGATCAAGATGACAAAGCCATTGAAAATGCACGGGAAGTATTGAAGGATTATGAAGGTAAGTATACGATTATTCGCAGTAATTTCCGCTACATAAAAGATGAACTGAACAATCTTGGGATAGAAAAAGTTGACGGAATTCTATTTGATCTTGGTGTTTCGTCTCCACAGCTAGATGAAGCAGATAGAGGCTTCAGTTATCAGCATGACGCTGAGCTTGACATGCGAATGGATCGTACGAGTGAGCTAACTGCACGTGAGATTGTGAATGAGTGGTCTTTTAACGAGTTGATGAAAATTATTTCTCGTTATGGTGAAGAAAAATTTGCCAAACAAATCGCTAGAAAAATTGAAGCGGCCAGAGAGAAAAAAAATATTCAAACAACTGGTGAACTTGTCGAAATAATAAAAGATGCTATACCTGCACCAGCAAGACGAACAGGTGGACATCCGGCTAAAAGGACATTTCAAGCCATTCGTATCGCGGTTAACGATGAACTAAACGCCTTTGAGGAGGCTTTAAAAGACTCAATCGAGCTTTTAAATCTCGAGGGAAGAATTGCGGTTATCACCTTCCATTCTTTAGAAGACCGTGCATGTAAAAATATACTAAAAAAAGCGAGTCAAGGCCCGGAATTGCCACCGGGGCTACCTGTGATCCCTGAAGAATACAAACCAACTTTAAAATTGGTTACGAGAAAACCTATTGTACCTGATGAGGGCGAACTGGAAGATAACAGACGTTCGAGATCAGCCAAACTGAGAGTTGCCGAAAAACAGAAATAGAGAGGAGAATTATTTTGAGCAATTTAGCATACCAAGTACAAAAACAGCAAATCCAAACACAAACTAACCCTAGAACGATTGAAGCACCAGCCCGCAAACTTTTCACAAAAGGTGAAGTTATGATTTGGGGAGTAATGGGTGTCGTATTAATCGCAGGTCTTGTGTGGTTAATTTCATTATATGCTTCTGTATACCAAGCAACTGCTAAAATTGAAACGATGCGTAATGATATTACGGCTGAATCAAAAATTGTCGAGGATTACCATCTTCAAGTTACGGAATTAAGTAACCCTGAACGTATTATGAAGCTTGCTAAGAAACAAGGCTTTGTCCTTGATAGTAAGAATGTTAAAGTGGTTGAGAATTAAAAGTAGGTGCTGTTATGAAGTTAAAGCTAAAAAGAAAAAACGTTGGAGCAGGTATCCTTATGGCTGTGTTTACCTTGCTCTTTTTTATATTAGCAAGTAAGTTCTTTGTTGTTGCTTATTCCCAGTCAGCTGAAGGTGTTGACTTGATTGAATACGGTAAAAGAAAATGGCTTAAAAGCGATGAACTCGATGCAAAACGTGGAACAATCTATGATCGCAACGGTGAGGAAATTGCTGCTGATATCCCATCTTACAGTGTAATCGCAATTCTGGACAAGAAGTATCCTAATCATGTTAAAGACCCAGAAAAAGCTGCTGGAAAATTAGCTGGAGTTCTTGATACAGATGAAGGGGATCTAGAAGATCTTCTCAGTAAAAAGGGAAGATTTCAAGTGGAGATTCCTGCTGGAAGAAAAGTCTCTTATCGTACAAAGCAAAAGATTGATCAAATGAAAATTGAGGGTATCGACTTTATAAGAGAGTCAAGACGTTATTATCCAAATCAAACCTTTGCTTCCCATGTGCTCGGTTATACAGGGAAAGGTGATGATGGTGTCCAAAAAGGACTGATGGGTCTTGAAAAATCATTGGATAAATACTTAAAAGAAAAAGATGGAAAGGTTACTTTTATCGGGGATGCCTATAGCCGTGCCATTAATGATAAAAAAGAAAAGATACAGCCGCCTAAAAACGGAAATGAAGTATATTTGACATTAGATGAGAAAATACAGCTCTACCTGGAAGAAGCGATGGGAGAAGCTGCAAAAAAATACAAACCTGAAAAACTGATCGGTGTGGTTGCGGATCCAAAGACAGGCAGAATATTAGCGATGAGCAACTATCCGTCATTTAATCCGAATGAAAAGGATATCACCAACTATACTAACTTTGCTATTTCTGATCCTTACGAGCCAGGATCGACCATGAAGATTTTTACTTTGGCCGCTGCAATTGAAGAAGGTAAATATAACGGCAATGAAAAGTATCAGTCCGGTTCGTATAAACTGCCAAACATTACCAGACCTATCTATGATCATAATCGTACAGGGTGGGGAACGATCTCTTATGATGACGGTGTTAGAAACTCTTCGAACGTAGCTTTTTCAAAATTGGTTCGTGAAAAATTAGGCTATGAAAAATTTAGAAGCTATCTTTCAAAGTTTGGGTTAGACAAAAAAACGAATATTGATTTGCCAAATGAGAAAAGCGGTTCCATTCTTTATAACTATGAGGTTGAAAAAGTAACAACAGCTTTTGGACAAGGTACTACTGTTACACCTATTCAGCAGATACAAGCAGCCACAGCAATTGCGAATGGCGGGAAAATGATGCAGCCGTACGTGATTGATAGAATCATTGATCCGAAAACGAAAAAAACGGTTTTGGCACACGAGCCGAAAGTGGCAGGCAAACCAATCTCTGAATCTACGGCCAAAAAGGTAAGAGATATTTTAGGAACGGTTGTTACCGACGGGACAGGTAAACCATATATGATTGAGGGTTACGATGTTGCCGGCAAGACTGGTACGGCGCAAGTTCCGGGAAAAGACGGCAAATATTTATCAGGCTGGGGACAAAATATATTCTCCTTTATGGGTATGGCACCAAAGGATGATCCTAAATTGCTGATGTATGTGGCGATTGACCGCCCACATGTAGAATATCCGGAAATGGGATCTACACCTACTGCGAATATTTTCACGAGCGTCATGAAAAGCAGTCTGCAGTACTTAAATATCCAGCCTGAAGCGAAAGACTCGAAACAAAAATCTGCATCTTCCAAATCCTATGGCAAAGACCTGCCTGACTTTACAGGAAAGTCTGCAAAAGAGGCAAAATCACAGCTTGAACAATTAGGTATGAATGTTACCATAATTGGGTCAGGTGATGAAGTGACGAATCAAGAACCTTATGATGGAGCATATGTCATCAAAGGGGAAAAAGTCATCCTTCGCACAAGCGGTGATGTGAAGATGCCTGACTTGAAAGACTGGTCGTATATGGACGTTTTACGCTTAAGTAAATTGATGGGATTAAAAGAAACGATTACTGGCAGCGGGTTTGCCATAAAACAAAGTGTGAAACCTGGAGCTCTCATAAAAAAAGGAGATTTCTTAGTTGTTCAGCTTGAGGAGCCGAAAGAGACGGTGCCAAAACCAACTAGTGATGGCAGCAAGAATGGCGGAGAGCAAAATACGGACGATGAAGAAACCGTTGTGACTGAATAGAATCCAGCATTAAGTTCTATGCGCTTGTGTACAAGCATATATTTGAAACGAATCATACAGGGGAGGTATATGTGTGAGAGTTTCAAATGTAACAGTACGCAGGCGCTTAATTTTTGTTCTTATATTCGGACTAGCTTTCTTTTTTGTTATATCTGTCCGGTTAGGGTATGTTCAATTTGTACTAGGAGATATGCTTACTGACAAAGCTCTGGATTCATGGAGCCGAAATATTCCATTTGAGCCGAAAAGGGGCAAGATCGTTGATAGAAACGATGTAGCCCTAGCTACAAATGTCAGTGCACCGACTGTTTTTGTTGTTCCCAGACAAGTAAAAGAAGCGGATAAAACCGCTGCTGAACTGGCTTCTGTATTAGATATTTCGAAAACGGAGGTTTTTAAACGGATCACAAAAAAAGCATCCATTGTCAGAATTGATAATGGCGGCAGAAAAATTAGCAATATAAAAGCAAAAGAAGTTGAATCGTTAAATCTTCCCGGGGTTTTCGTGGCGGAAGACAGTAAAAGACATTACCCTTTTGGCTCATACCTTTCGCATGTGTTAGGGTTTGCAGGCATTGATAACCAAGGATTAACGGGACTTGAATTGTATTATGATAAACAATTAAACGGCAAAGAAGGACATGTCTCCTTTTTCTCAGATGCGCGCGGCAGAAGAATGCCGTCTTTATCAGATAAGTACGAAAAGCCAAAAGACGGGTACGATCTAAGGCTGACGGTTGATTCAAGAGTCCAGACAATTATCGAACGTGAATTGGACATCGCTCAAGCGACATATAATCCTGATGGAGCAATTGCGATTGCAATGAATCCGAACACAGGTGAAATACTGGGTATGAGTTCACGGCCGGATTTTGACCCGGAAGAATATAAAAGGGTTGCACCAGAAGTATATAATCGCAATTTACCAGTGTGGGCACAATACGAGCCAGGTTCGACGTTTAAGATTATTACTCTTGCAGCCGCACTTGAAGAAGGCAAAGTAGATTTAGAGCATGATACATTTAATGACCCGGGTTCTATCGAAGTCGCGGGACGGAAACTGAAATGCTGGAAGGCTGGCGGTCACGGACATCAGACTTTTTTAGAAGGTGTTCAAAATTCCTGTAACCCCGGGTTTGTCATTTTAGGACAAAGGCTTGGTAAAGATAAACTATTTGAATATATTCGAGATTTTGGCTTTGGTGAAAAGACAGGGGTAGATCTTGCGGGTGAGGGTAAAGGGATACTTTTTTCGTTAAATCGCGTTGGTCCCCTGGAATTGGCTACTACTGCATTCGGTCAAGGGGTATCGGTTACGCCGATCCAGCAAGTTGCAGCTGTGTCTGCGGCCGTAAACGGAGGTTATTTGTACGAACCATATATAGCTAAAGAATTAGTTGATCCTGTTACGGGTAAAGTGGTGAGTAAACAAACACCAAAGTTAAAGAGAAAAGTGATTTCTGAGAAAACCTCAGCGGAAGTAAGGCATGCACTTGAAAGTGTTGTCGCTCAAGGAACAGGGAAGAATGCATTTGTAGATGGTTATCGAGTTGGCGGAAAAACAGGTACAGCCCAAAAGGCAGAAGGCGGAGTGTATCTGAAGAATAATCATATCGTATCCTTTATTGGGATGGCGCCTGCCAACAAACCTGAAATTGTTGTATACGTGGCTATTGATAATCCAAAAGAAACATTACAGTTCGGTGGGGTAGTTGCTGCACCAATAGTTGGAAATATTATTGAAGACAGTCTTTCAGCAATGGGGATAAAAAAGCAAAAAGGACAGATTGAAAAAGAAAAAACATGGCTGGATGCTCCGGAGATTGTTGTTCCAAACTTAATAGGCAAAAAAACGAAGGATTTAACAAACCTGCTGTATAATTTAAAAATTGATGCTTCAGGACAAGGAAGCTACATTGTGCAGCAAGCGCCTCAACCTGGCGTAAAGCTTCAGGCAGGAAAGACAATCCGTTTATTTTTGGGTGACAAAAAAGATGTAGAAGATTAAAATAAAGAATGTACACATAGCCAAGCGCGTAACCTTGCCTTGGCTTATTTTTCTTAATGGCTCTGCTTATGATGCAGTTAAACTGTGTATCCAATAAGAGTTTCTAATAATATTTATTTAATAACTGTAGGCTCTTTCTAAAAGGCTATTATCTAAAAGATTGGTGCCTTTGGATCGTATTGTTCATTTTCAACATTGACAAGTGTGATTGGATTGAACGGTGCGAGACTCCTGCGGGAGGAGCGGGGCAGGTGAGACAAATTTGGTGCAACTAGCTAGCTCACCTTACCCCTCGCGGAAAGCGAGCATCCTGTAACGGAAATCAACCACTTACAAGAGCAACAAAGTATGCGGAAATAGCTTTTTAAAAAGACTGGTGCTTTTGAGTGATTTTCGTTAAGTTCTTCACTGCAAAGTTAATTGGAGCGTAGATGGCTAGACTCCAGTGGGATTAGTGTGACAGGTAAGACCCCTTATGGCGCAATGCGCAGAGGGGGCTAACCCGCACGCCCCGCGGAAAGCGAGCCACTGAAGCGGAAATTAACCTCTTTCAAAAGCATCAAAGTTTGTGATTATTACCTAATTAATAAATAATTAACATTGACTAGAGGAGAGGTCAGGATTAAATGGAATTAAAAGAATTGCTTACATATTTAGTGAATTATGAAATGGATATAGCAGCGAATCCTGAAATTACCTCCATTGAAATGGATTCAAGGAAAGCCGGGAAAGGCTGTCTATTTATTTGTATTGAGGGTCTTGTATTTGATGGACACGATTTCGCTGAAACAGCTGCAAAGAATGGGGCAACTGCTATTTTGTCTGAAAAAGATTTAAATGTAAATGTTCCAGTAATTAAAGTGAGAGATTCGAAAAAAGCAATGGCTATTATAGCTGATGCCTTTTACGGACATCCTTCACAAAAACTCCATCTTATTGGGATTACAGGTACGAATGGTAAAACAACAACATCACACTTGATTGAAAAAGTCTTTAGCGATTCTGGGAAAACTACTGGGATGATTGGTACGATTGAAATGAAAATCAAGGATCAAAGCTATAAAGTTGCCAATACAACGCCTGATTCTTTATTTCTTCAAAATGCTTTTCATAAAATGATAGAAGAAAAAGTAGATACAGCAGTAATGGAAGTTTCATCCCATGCACTTGTTCAAGGCAGAGTGTGGGGCTGTGATTACGATATTGCCGTATTTACTAATCTTACTCAAGATCACTTGGACTATCATAAGAACATGGAAGAATATCAGTTTGCAAAAAGTCTTTTGTTTTCTCAATTGGGGAATACTTATCAAAAGTCTACAAAGAAATTTGCTGTTTTAAATAACGATGATCCAGCTTCTGAGATGTTTAAAAGAATAACATCAGCAGAAGTCATCACATACGGCATTGACAATGATTGTGATATCCGAGCGACGAATATAACAATCGGTTCTCAAGGGACTTCATTTACACTTCAAACACCAAAAAGTAAAAGAGAAATAAATTTGAAGTTAATGGGTAAATTTTCTGTATATAACGTATTAGCATCAATTACTACATGCCTGCTTTCTGGAATAGAACTTGATCAGATCATTAAGTCACTGGAGAATGTGACAGGGGTTTCAGGCAGGTTTGAACCTGTGATTGAAGGTCAGGAATTTACAGTCATCGTGGATTATGCACATACTCCTGATAGTCTTGAAAATGTGTTGCGGACGATTAAAGAGTTTGCTAAAGGATCGATTACGGCAATTATAGGCTGTGGAGGCGATCGAGACAAAACAAAACGTCCTTTAATGGCAGGAATTGCTGCGGATTTAGCAGATAGGGCCATTTTCACGAGTGATAACCCGCGTACAGAAGACCCGCTTCAAATTTTAAAAGATATGGAAGCTGGCACAGATGCAAAAAATTATTTGACTATTCCAGACCGAAAAGAAGCAATTGAGTATGCGGTTGAACGGGCAAAAGCCGATGATGTTATACTGATTGCAGGTAAAGGCCATGAAACGTATCAGATTATTGGAAAAGATGTACTCGATTTTGATGACAGAATAGTAGCAAGGGAAGCAATTAAGGCGGTGAAAAAATGAAACTAGATATAAAAGAGTTAGTCCCGTTTGCCAATAAAACAGCAGGCAATATGGAGCAAACAGTGCTTGAAGGCATCTCAAAGGACACACGATTAAAAAGTAAAAACGCACTTTACCTTCCGATCGCCGGAGAGCGCTTTGACGGTCATGAATTTTTGTTTGATGCGATTAAACAAGGCTGTACGGCAACAGTTTGGCAGGAAGGGATAGACCTCCCAGCAGGCTTGCCAGAAGATTTTCCTGTTCTATATACTTCAGACACAATTGGCTTTTTGCAAAGAATCTCTAAGTTCTATTTAAAGAAAATTAATCCGATCGTAGTGGCTGTGACAGGAAGTAATGGAAAGACAACAACGAAGGATATGGTTGAAAGTGTGTCATCAACGACATTTAAAACATTTAAGACTCAAGGAAACTACAACAACCATATTGGACTGCCTCTTACTATTCTTTCTATGGAAGAAGGGACTGAGGTGCTTATTCTTGAAATGGGAATGAGCAATTTTAATGAAATCTCATTACTCAGCAAACTGGCAGAACCGGATGCAGCCATTGTTACGAATATTGGCGAGAGTCATCTCGAACAACTCGGCAGCCGTGAAGGAATCGCAAAGGCGAAACTTGAAATTGCAGACGGGCTTAAAACGGGTGGACTTCTGATCATTGATGGAGATGAGCCGCTTCTTTCTCATGTTAAAGGAGAAAATGTTCTGAAGGTTGGTTTTGGCGATACTTCAACACTTCGATTAGTGGATATGCAGACGGATCAAGAAGGTGTTTCATTTTCATTGGAAGAAGGCACAACCGTCTACAAAATTCCGATGCTGGGCAAACACAATATTAAAAATGCAGCATATGCGATTGCTGTTGGTCATTACTTAAATATAGAAGAAAATAAAATAAAAGAAGGCCTTGAAAGATTAAAAGTAACTCCGATGAGGCTTGAAATGGTAAAAGGGAAAAAAGGTTCATTATTAATTAATGATGCTTATAATGCTAGTCCTACAAGTATGATCGCTGCATTGTCGACCTTAGCCGATCTCCATGATTTCAGTACTAAGGCAGCAGTCCTTGGTGATATGGGCGAACTTGGGCCGAATGAGGAAGAAATGCATCGAAGTATTGCAAAACATATTAAGGATAACATCACTCATGTTATTGCTGTCGGCCAAAAAGGCGCATGGATTGCAGACGAGCTAGAAAAACAAAACACGAAGGACATAAAAGTTGTTCATTGCTTAACAAAAGAGGATGCTGCTGCACCGATTCAAGAGCTATTATCGGATCGCACTGCCATTTTATTTAAAGCTTCCCGCTACATGGCGCTTGAAACCCTAGTATCAACTTTTATAGAAGATGAACAGGAGTCGAAAAAATGATTGAGCAAGTCTTACTTTTTACATTAATTGCATCTTTTTTAATTGCTGTACTGAGTTCCCCCTTCTTTATTCCATTTTTAAGAAGGCTGAAGTTCGGTCAGAGTATTCGTGATGAAGGACCGAAGTCACATCAAAAGAAACAAGGAACCCCAACGATGGGCGGTATCGTTATTTTATTAGCGCTTGCAGTAGCTACATATGCAATGACAGCGAAATTTTTTACGATTACCACTGAGACTCACCTATTATTGCTCGTTACACTAGGTTTTGGACTTTTAGGATTTTTAGATGATTTTATTAAAGTTGTGAAAAAAAGAAATTTAGGATTAACTTCAAAACAAAAACTAATTGGCCAGCTGATTATTGCTGCTATTTTTTACATCGGATTAAAAACGATTGATTTCTCAACAAAGATTTCCGTACCCGGTACAGAATGGTCGTTTGACCTTGGCTGGTTTTATCCTGTCCTTGTCGTATTTATGCTGATTGGTGCATCTAATGCAGTCAACTTAACAGATGGGCTTGATGGGTTATTGGCTGGAACAGCTGCTATCGCATTTGGTGCTTTTGCTGTCCTTGCTTCAACGATGCTTCATTTTGAAACAGCTATCTTCAGTGTAGCAGTAGTTGGTGCGGTACTTGGATTTTTAGTATTCAACGCACATCCCGCAAAGGTTTTTATGGGTGACACTGGTTCGCTCGCTCTAGGCGGAGCGATTAGTGCTATCGCCATTTTAACCAAAATGGAAATTCTTCTTGTGATCATTGGCGGAGTATTTGTAATTGAGACCCTTTCTGTAATGATTCAAGTGGCATCTTTCAAACTAACTGGAAAAAGAGTATTCAAAATGAGTCCGCTTCACCATCATTATGAACTATCAGGCTGGAGTGAATGGCGTATCGTTGTAACGTTCTGGTTTGTAGGTCTTCTATTTGCTGCAATAGGAATTTATTTAGAGGTGTGGGTTTAAATGAAAAATAAAGAATTGTTTCAAGGAAAAAACATATTAATTGTCGGATTGGCTAAAAGCGGTTTTGCAGCAGCAAAACTGCTTCATTCTTTTGGGGCCAATGTAGTAGTAAACGACAAACAGCCTAGAGAAGGGAATCAGGAGGCGGAAGCTTTAGAAAAACTCGGAGTTGCCGTTGAATGCGGCGGTCATCCATTAACTTTATTGGATCAGCCGATTGACTTCATTGTTAAAAATCCTGGTATCCCATATCAAAATCCATTATTGGCAGAAGCCTCAAAACGCAACCTTCCTATTTACACAGAAGTGGAGATTGCAGGGCTTATATCTGAAGCTGAAATAATCGCAATAACAGGATCAAACGGGAAAACGACAACGACAACTCTCATTGGTGAAATGCTGAAAAATAGCAGCAAGTCGCCAATTGTAGCTGGAAACATTGGAACTGTGTTTTCTGAAGTAGCATCTCAAGCAACGAAAGAAGATATATTGGTAGCTGAACTTTCAAGCTTTCAATTAATGGGCACAGAAAAATTCCAGCCTCGAATCTCTGTCTTTTTAAATTTGTTCGAGGCTCACCTAGATTATCATGGATCATTGGAAGAATACGGAAAAGCGAAAGCGAAAGTTACAGAGAACCAGGATGAAAATGATTATGTCATTTATAATGCTGATGATCTTCAAGTAACTGAGCTAATGAAACATTCAAAAGCTCAGCACATCCCTTTCTCAGTACATAAGCAACTGAAAAACGGGGCTTATCTTAAAGATCATTCTCTTTACTTTCAAAATCAGAAGATCATTGAATTAAAAGAAATCGTATTGCCAGGTAAACATAACTTATCAAACATTTTGGCTGCCGCAGCGGCAGCCATTCTGGCAGGGGCAGAATTAGAACAGATTCAAATTGTATTAAAGACATTTGCAGGCGTAAAACACAGATTGCAATATGTGGGTGAATTTGAAGGAAGACGTTTTTATAATGATTCGAAGGCTACGAATATTCTGGCCACAAATGCGGCACTAACCGCATTCGAAACGCCAGTAATATTATTAGCAGGGGGTCTTGACCGGGGAAATTCTTTCGATGATTTAATTCCTTCTTTAAAGAATGTTAAAATTTTGGTGACATTCGGGCAAACGGCTGAAAAGCTTATTGAGGCTGGAAAACAAGCAGGAATAGAAACGATAAAACGTGCTGATAATGTGGAAGATGCCGTTCCCGCAGCGTTCAGTCTTTCACAAGCTGGTGACGTAATATTGCTCTCCCCTGCATGTGCAAGCTGGGATCAATATAAGACTTTTGAACAAAGAGGGGACATGTTTATCAACTCCGTGCATAAACTTTAATAAGGTTTGTACAAATAATTAGAGTTGAGGTGTTTCCCTTTGCCTGCAACGAAATCTACTCCAGATATGATTTTAATCATCGTAACGCTTTTATTGTTGTCGATTGGTATTATTATGGTTTACAGTGCGAGTGCAGATATGGCACTGTATAAATTTCACGATTCTCTCTTTTTTGCCAAGAGACAGCTGTTATTTGCCGGTGTCGGAATTGCAGCCATGTTTTTTCTCATGAATATTAACTATATGACTTGGAAGGTTTGGTCAAAAGTTATATTGATCATTTGTTTCTTTTTGTTAGTAGCCGTTTTAATTCCGGGAGTTGGTATGGTCAGAGGCGGTGCAAGAAGCTGGATTGGTGTAGGTGCCTTTTCGATACAGCCCTCTGAATTTATGAAGCTCGCTATGATTACCTTTTTAGCAAAATATTTATCTATGCATCAAAAGAAAATCACATCCTTCAAAAAAGGATTAATTCCAACACTTGGCTTGGTTATGATCGCTTTCGGAATGATTATGCTGCAGCCTGACTTAGGTACTGGGACTGTTATGGTAGGCACAAGTGTTGTTATGATTTTTGTTGCTGGTGCACGTATTTCTCACTTTGTTGGTCTTGGTCTCGTAGGGATAGCCGGCTTTGTAGGATTAATCATTTCGGCACCTTACCGTATTAAGAGAATCACATCGTTTTTAGATCCTTGGAGTGATCCCTTAAATAGCGGATTTCAAATTATTCAATCACTCCTTGCGCTTGGCCCTGGCGGATTATTAGGTCTAGGTCTAGGGCAGAGCAGACAAAAGTTTGGCTATTTGCCTGAACCGCAGACGGATTTTATTTTTGCTATTCTATCTGAAGAATTAGGATTCATAGGTGCCGTTTTCGTTTTGATTTTATTTAGCCTATTGCTATGGAGAGGGATTCGAATTGCTTTAGGAGCACCTGATTTATTCGGCAGTTTTTTAGCGATTGGGATCATCGGTATGGTGGCGATTCAAGTCATGATCAACATAGGTGTTGTTACGGGATTAATGCCTGTAACTGGAATTACCCTTCCTTTTTTAAGCTATGGCGGTTCATCCTTGACACTTATGCTTGCATCAATCGGTGTTTTGCTCAATATAAGCCGTTATTCAAGGTATTAATACTTGAGTTTCACAAGAAATTCTCTTATTCTAATCATATACACAGCAATCGTTACCCTGTCTGTTTTGACAGGGTATTCTTGTTTTATTTTGCTTTTTATGAAAAGCTGTTTTCTTACTCATTGTGGCTTTTGAAAGTATGTTGATTTCCGTTCCAGGTTGCTCGCTTTCCGCGGGGCAAGCGGTGAGCCACATTCGAACGTTTCACTTATAAGTGTCTCACCTTGTCTAGCTGCAGCGGTTAGCCCCTCGAGGTCAAAAGTTTAATGGTCATGAAGGCAAAAAGCGCCTTCTTAGTCCATTCCCCTTTTGCTTGTCGGGGCTGATCAAACCGCATTAGCTTTTCGGACTGACCGCCAGTCCCGCAGGAGTCTCGCACCTTACACTCCAATCAACTGTCATAGGACAATAAAATAATCCCAACTTTGTTGAGAGTGAATAAGCTAATCTCGCATTGGATAAAAAGCGGCAAAATTTAAAGGAAATAGCTTTTTATTTTTAAGAAATAGAAATAAATTGAATAGGTCGTACGAATACTACTTTGTTGATGTTTATGAACCTATTAAACATGGAAAAGAATAATGCATAGCATATAAAGATAGGTATGCGAAAGGTTATAGGGGGTTTTTTATAATGTTAGGACAATTAGCAGAAAAATTAAAAACTGAAAATCTAGGAAAAGTACTATTAAACGAACCATTAAAGAATCACACTACTTTTAAAATTGGCGGACCTGCTGATCTTCTTTTTGAACCAAAGGACCTGGAGAGTTTAAAAAAAGCTGTTGTTTATATGAAAGAGGCTAATGTTCCGATTCGTGCAATAGGCAGAGGATCAAATGTTTTAGTGGCAGATGGCGGAATTGAAGGGGTAGTCATCAAAATTGGTGATGGACTTAACCATCTAGAGAAGAGCGGTAATAAAATAACGGTTGGCGGCGGGTATTCTATTATTCCCCTCGCGACTGTATTGTCCCGTGAAGCGTATACAGGTCTTGAATTTTCAGCAGGCATACCTGGTTCCATAGGCGGTGCTGTATTTATGAATGCAGGTGCACATGGCTCAGATATGTCAAAAATTGTTGAGAGAGCATTGATTCTTTTTCCGGACGGTGAGCTCAAATGGCTTACGAATAAAGAGCTGGAATTTTCATATCGCACTTCGATCCTGCAAAAAAATGGCGGGATTTGTGTAGAAGCTGTTTTAGTGCTTGAAAAAGGCGACAAGGATACAATTATGGCTGAACTTAAGAAAAATAAGGACTACAGAAGAAACACGCAGCCATGGAACTTTCCATGCTGCGGAAGTGTATTTAGAAATCCGCTTCCAGACTATGCAGGAAACCTGATTGAAACGTCAGGCTTAAAGGGGACTCAAATAGGGGGAGCACAGATTTCTGAAATGCATGCGAACTTCATTGTTAATACTGGTGACGCCAAAGCAAAAGACGTTTTGGATTTAATTAGCTACGTCCAAAAAACGATCAAAGAAAAACAAGGAATCGAGCTTCAAACCGAAGTAGAGATTATTGGACGAAATGAATAACAAAATTTTGGATAAATAGTGCTATGCTGGGACTTATCCGTGCTATAATACAAGGAACAAGAAAAAAGTTTAACAACGACGTTTAGGAATGGAAAAGCTTTTCATTTTTTTGCCGATTTTATAGGTCGATAAAAAAGCCTACAAAAAGAGCTTGGCGTCTATTGGCCAAGTTCTTTTATTTGATAAATAAGCAAATCAAGGTTTTTCTTGTGCGAATTTACTAAAACGGGGGAAGAGGATGGACAAGGTAAAAGTTGTCAAGATTGAGGATCGCATTCCAAAGCTTAAAGAACATCGTAAACAAAAAGCAAATCGCCGTCTTATTTTTTACTTGTCCTTTTTCTTTCTGTTGTTGCTGGTTGTAGTATATTTTCAATCTGATTTGAGCCGCGTTAAAAGGATATCAGTTGAAGGAAATTATTTTGTTACGGATAAAGAAATTTTAGGTAAAAGTCTGCTATCCACTTCTACAAAATTTTTAAACGTGTCAGAATCGCAAATTAAAAATCGGCTTGAACCAATAACGGAAATCCGTTCAGTTTCAGTTGAAAAGAAATTCTATAACCACATTTTGATCCATGTAAAAGAATATCAGCGGGTAGGTTACTTTAAAAAAGAAAATACATATTATCCAATGCTCCAAAATGGAAGAATGCTAGATCCATTAAAGAAAGATGAACGGCCTGTTAATGCTCCTGTAATCGTTAGCTGGAAAGATCCTGAACAATTGGAATCCATGGCACAGGAACTTCAAAAACTGCCTGAAGGGATCATACACAGGATTTCAGAAATTAAACTTACACCTGATTCCAGCAATCTCGATAAATTAACTCTTTTTATGACTGACGGAAATAAAGTGGTTACATCCATCTCCAAGTTTTCAGAGAGACTTTCTGAATATCCTGTATTGATCAGTCAAATTAACCAAGATGAAAAAGGAACATTTTATTTAGGTATCAGTACGAGATTTGAACCTTACAACCGAGAAGCAACGGAGGAAACAAATGAGGAAAATTAAAGGGAAACACCTTTTTTTATCTCTTATTCTTCTAGTTACCGGGTTCATATTATCCTTTTCTTACCAAAGAGCTCAAATTCGGGAAAACGAGGTTACTCAAAGTAATGAATGGAAAAAAGAAGACTCATTGCGGAGTCAAATCTTAACCCTGCAAAAAACAAACAGAAGCTTGTCTGAGGATCTTCAAAAGCTCCAGAGAAATGTTGGAGCTAAGGAATCTAAACTAGCTGATCAGGAAAAAGCCTCTTATAGTTTAGTTAGAGATTTGAAAAAGCTCAGAATGGTAGTAGGTAATGTGAAAGTGAAAGGGGAGGGAGTTCAGGTAACTTTATCAGACTCCTCTTACGTACCCGAGGGTGAGAACCCAAATGATTATATTGTTCATGAAGAACATATTAGAAGTGTAATTGATGAATTGCATATCTCAGGGGCAGAAGCCATCGCAATCAATGGGCAAAGAATCTCACATGATACGTATATTTCGTGTGTCGGACCTGTCGTAAGCGTTGATGGAAATCAATATCCGGCGCCTTTTGTCATAACAGCAATTGGAGATTCACATGCTCTTGAAAAGGCTCTTAACCTCTATATTGTAAATAAAATTGTAAATGATGGTGTGGAAGTTCGCGTTGAACAAGAAAGCGCGATAGAAATGGAGCCATTTATTACAGAAGAGGGATGAGGAAGTTGAAAGAAAGACAATGGATGTTCGCAACTATTGCCCTCATACTTGGCGGAATGCTGGCTATTCAGTTTGAAACAACGAATAACCCTATCGTTCGGGATACTCGGGATCTTTATGAGCTTAGAGCCGATCTGGAAAAAGAAAAACAGCGGCAGCAGGAACTCAATGAGGAATTAGAGCGATACAATGCACTTTTGGACAATTACAAAGGAAATGGCAAGGAAGAAAAAATCGTCGCAATGGAAGAGGCTTTGGCAGATTTAAAAAAACAAGCAGGATTAACGACAGTTAGCGGACAAGGAATCGTGATTACAATCGAACCTTTTAATGACGAGCTAATTGGAGTAGATCGCCCAAAACCAAAGATTGAACCCGATATGCTTAGAAGACTAGTAAATGAACTGAATAGATATGATGCAAAAGAGATAAGCATTGGTGATCAGCGTATCATATCAAAAACACCAGTCCGGGAAGTAAATGGAGTCATTTACATAAACAATGAACCGATTTCTTCTTTTCCGATCGAGATCAAAGTGCTGGCAAAAAACAACGAGAAATTACAGCAAAAGATTATCGCTTCACCTGCTGTTGAAGAATTCGTACGGGAAAATTTTAACGTCGAATCCACTCCGAAATCCAAGGTGATTCTGCCAGCCTATGAAAAGCCTGTGAGGGTAAAGTTTATGAAACCGGTAAAGGAGGGAACATAAGATGTGGTTACCGGTACTTGGACTTTTACTAGGTCTTTTATTGGGTTTCATGTCAGATATCCGGGTTCCTCCAGAATACGCAAATTATTTATCAATTGCTGTACTGGCTGCACTTGATACGTTATTTGGCGGTATCCGTGCAAGCCTACAAGGGAGCTTTGAAGATAAAGTATTCATTACAGGTTTTTTCTTTAATATTTTATTGGCAGCCGGATTAGCTTATTTAGGGGTTCATCTTGGTATTGACTTATATTTGGCAGCAATTTTCGCCTTTGGTGTAAGATTGTTTAATAATATAGCTGTAATACGAAGATTGCTAATCTCTAAATGGACTGATTCACGTAAAAAGGCCTAAAAAATTTGAAAAAACCTTAAAAAAAAAGAGGGAAAGCCCGTTGTTTGTGGAATTTATTCCATAATTAAGCGAAAATAAAGGAAATTTGATTATCTTAATTGATGAAGATTTAATGGGAAGAAAGGTTAGGAGGTGCCACAGAATGAACAGCAATGAAATATATGTAAGTTTAGACATCGGTACATCCAATATTAAAGTAATCATTGGAGAAATGACCAGTGAGACCTTTAATGTAATTGGTGTTGGCCATGCAAAATCAGCTGGAATCCGCAAAGGTTCCATTGTAGATATCGATGAAACTGTTCGTTCAATCAGAAAAGCCGTTGAACAGGCAGAGAGAATGTTGGGTATTCCTATTAATGCTGTAATCGTGGGGGTTAAAGGAAACCATATTCAGCTGCAGCCGTGTCACGGTGTAGTAGCAGTATCCAGGGAAGATCGAGAAATCGGAGACGAGGATATTGCTAGAGTAATAGAAGCAGCACAAGTTATGTCTGTGCCGCCAGAACGAGAAATCATTGATGTGATTCCACGCCAGTTTATTGTGGATGGAACCGATGAAATTATTGATCCAAGAGGCATGTTAGGAGTCAGATTAGAAATGGAAGGAACCGTAATAACGGGATCCAAAACCATCTTACATAACTTACTTCGCTGTGTAGAAAGAGCCGGATTGACTGTGGCTGATATCTGCCTGGAACCATTAGCAACTGCTTCTATTGCCCTGTCTCGTGATGAGATGGAGCTTGGTGTGGCACTTATTGACATCGGCGGCGGTTCGACGACATTATCTGTATTCGACCAGGGAACGATGCAGCTTACATCCGTTCTTCCTATTGGCGGAGATTTTATTACAAAAGACATTTCAATCGGATTAAGAACTTCTGCTGAAGATGCTGAAAAGATTAAATTGAAACATGGTCACTCTTTTGTTGATTATGCTTCAAAGGATGAGACATTTAGCGTTTCACAGATCGGTTCATCACAGGAACAGGAAATTTCCCAATATGAACTTTCTTTAATCATTGAAGCTCGTATGGCAGAAATATTCGAGATGATTGATGACGAATTGCATCAGCGCGGGTATTCTGAATTGCCTGGAGGCTTTGTTATTACAGGTGGTGTCGCAGCAATTCCTGGAGTCCTTGAATTGGCCCAGGATATCTTCCAGCAAAACGTAAGAGTTTCCTTGCCTGATTACATCGGAGTAAGAGAACCTAAGTTTACTGCTGGTGTAGGGCTGATTCACTTTACTCATAAAAACATTAAAGTACAAGGCAAAGAAGTAGCTTCTGCATTATCAGATGAGGCTGCTCAGTCAGCACCGAAGAAAAAACAATCAAGCCAAAAACAACCTGTACAGGAAAAACAGCCTGGCGGTATGAAATCAAAAGTCAAAGACTGGTTCGGTTTATTTTTTGAATAACAGTTTGGAACTAGTCATTAGGAGGAAAGCTCATGTTAGAGTTTGATATGAATATGGATCAATTAGCAACGATTAAAGTAATTGGTGTTGGCGGCGGCGGAAGTAATGCCGTTAACCGAATGATTGAACATGGAGTACAAGGAGTTGAATTCATCTGTGTAAACACAGATGCTCAAGCATTAAATCTTTCAAAAGCTCCTGTGAAAATGCAAATCGGTACAAAATTAACTAGAGGATTGGGTGCTGGTGCTAATCCTGATATCGGTAAAAAAGCGGCTGAAGAAAGCCGTGAGCAAATCGAAGAAGCACTTGCTGGTGCTGATATGGTATTCGTAACAGCTGGAATGGGTGGAGGAACTGGTACTGGTGCTGCACCTGTAGTAGCCGAAATCGCAAAAGATTTAGGCGCACTTACGGTTGGGGTTGTAACTCGTCCGTTCACATTCGAGGGACGTAAGCGTTCTACACAAGCTGTTGGCGGAATTTCGGTTCTTAAAGAAAAAGTAGATACACTCATCGTGATTCCTAACGATCGTCTACTAGAAATTGTAGATAAAAACACACCAATGCTAGAAGCATTCCGTGAAGCTGATAATGTTTTACGACAAGGTGTACAAGGTATTTCTGACTTAATCGCAGTTCCAGGATTAATTAACCTAGACTTTGCTGATGTTAAGACAATTATGACTGAGCGTGGTTCTGCACTGATGGGTATCGGTGTTGGAACGGGTGAAAACCGTGCAGCTGAAGCAGCAAAGAAAGCCATTTCATCTCCGCTTCTTGAAACTTCTATCGATGGAGCAAAAGGGGTATTGATGAATATTACAGGCGGAGCAAACTTAAGCCTTTATGAAGTGAATGAAGCAGCTGACATTGTTTCTTCAGCTTCTGATCCAGAAGTAAACATGATCTTTGGTTCAGTAATCAATGAAGAACTTAAAGATGAAATTTTAGTTACTGTAATTGCAACTGGGTTTGATGAAAATGAAAAATTGGCAAACAATCAACAAAGAGAGCAACGCCCTAAAATGCAGTCCTCTCAAAATTCACACCAATCTAATACGAATCAAACTCAACCACAGTCTCAACCACAATCACGTGAGGAAAGTCCATCCGAGTCCAGAAATACATCGTATTCAAACGCTGATTCTGAAACATTGGATATCCCAACTTTCTTGCGTAACCGCAGCAGAAACAGAAGAAGATAAATTCAAAACCGCGTTCCTAAAATGGAACGTGGTTTTTTTGTTACCTATTTTATAAAGGTTAACTTTGTTGCTTTTGAATGATGTTAATCTCCTCTGCAGTGGCTCGCTTTCCGTAGGGTGTGCGGTGAGCCCATTCGTCGCCTTGCGACAATGAATGGGCTCACCTGTCTAACTTCGGCGTCTAGCCCCTCGAGGTCAAAAGTTAAATGGACCTGAAGGCAAAAAGCGCCTTCTATGCCCATTCCCCTTTTGCTTGTCGGGGCTGATCAATCCGCCTCTGTTTTTCGTACTGTCCCACTCATCCTGCAGGAGTCTCGCAATTCCGCTCCAATTAACTATTCAAAGAAGAATTGCTTGAATACCACTTACTAAATAGCAACTATCTTTCAGAAAAGAGCGTTGTTAGAAGACATAACTGGTACGTAGTTAAAAGAGCAAGGTGCGCGACTACTCGAAAATAATAGTAGAATTTTTCTTCGTGTGATGTAACGCATCCGAAGCCTTGCTTGAATTGCGGGAGGAACTCGCTTCGGTGTTGTATTTCGTTCAGACTTAGTAGCTTTTGACTTCTACCGTGGCTCACCGCCTGCCCCGCGGAAAGCGAGCAACCTGGAACGGAAATCAACTACTTTCAAAAGCAACAATGAATACAAAAACAGCCTTTAAAAAGATTGTTATTTTCAAATGTGTGCATCTAAATCATTATTGTTCGTGCTTATTTTTTACATATAAGAATTTATGACAAAAAAAGTGAAAATAAGAACTATACTGCACTCAAAAACTGACAGACTTTCAAACAACCTTTACGATATACTAACTTCAAAATTAAGAAAGGAGAAAACCAATGACCGTTTATTTGGACGTCATTTGGTTTCTTAATTTCTGCATTGATTATGTATTAATCTCGTTAACAGCTCATGTCTTAAAGCGCAATGCATCGAAAAAAAGAATCCTTCTAGCAACCCTTGCCGCTTCTAGTTACGTGATCTTAATTGTCTATCCACAGTTCATGATTTTTTCACAGCCTGTCCTAAAGTTCTTATTTTCTATTGTCATTATGCTCATTGCCTTTGGGTTTAAAAGATTTAGGTATACGTTGAAAAACTTGGCCATGTTTTATTTTGTTTCTTTCGTAACGGGTGGCGGGATTTTTGCGCTTCACTATTTTATGCAAACAGATGCTGAGATTATGAATGGTGTATTAACCACTAGAGGATCTGGAATGGGTGATCCAGTAAGCTGGTTGTTTGTTGTTACAGGTGTTCCGGTATTATGGTATTTCTCAAAAAAACGGATCGATGATATAACGGTTCAAAAAATGGATGCCGAAAGTATTGTTACGGTCATGATCAAGATCGATGAAATTGAAATTCAAGCAATTGGACTTATTGATACTGGCAATAAATTGTATGATCCAATCTCTAAAATGCCTGTAATGGTTCTTGATATGAACATTCATGGTTTTAACTTTCCAGAAGCGATTCAAACAGCTTCAAGAGATGTTTTATCAATAGGGAGTGAAGATAGTGATCACCCGTGGGTCAGCAGATTGAGGATAGTACCTTACCGTTCAGTAGGAAATCAGCAATTTTTAGCATGTATCAAGCCTGATTCGATTGAGATTGTAAAAGAAGGAAATCATGAAAAAACACCACCGAGTCTAGTTGGATTCAGCTGGACAGCATTGTCAAGTGAGGGGCAGTTCGATGCAATTGTTCATCCAAAAATGTATCTTCAGCATGTACAAGCTTCGTAAATGAGATTTTACTGTGGAAGGGGAGTAATTATGTTCAAGTGGCGTCTTAAAATCACGATGTTTTGGTATAAGTTATTATTTAAGCTCGGATTAAAATCTGATGAAATTTATTACATCGGCGGAAACGAAGCTCTCCCGCCTCCATTAAGCAAAGAAGAGGAAGCCGTTTTACTTGAGAAACTGCCTTCAGGAGATAAGGCTGCAAAATCTCTCTTAATTGAACGAAATCTTCGTCTCGTCGTTTATATCGCCAGAAAATTTGAAAATACAGGGATTAACATTGAAGATTTGATCAGTATCGGCACGATCGGGTTAATCAAAGCAGTTAACACATTTAATCCCGAAAAGAAGATTAAACTTGCAACATATGCCTCCCGCTGCATTGAAAATGAAATCTTAATGTATTTACGCCGCAACAACAAAACGCGATCAGAAGTTTCTTTTGATGAACCGTTAAATGTTGATTGGGATGGAAATGAATTGCTTCTTTCAGACGTATTAGGTACAGAAGACGACATTATCACGAAAAGAATCGAAGCTAATGTAGATCGAAAACTCTTATTGAAAGCACTGTTTACGCTAAATGATCGGGAAAAACAGATTATGGAACTCAGGTTTGGATTATCGGGCGGTGAAGAAAAAACACAAAAAGATGTTGCAGATATGCTGGGGATTTCACAATCGTATATATCCAGGCTGGAAAAAAGGATAATTAAACGGCTTCAAAAAGAATTTAATAAAATGGTGTAGAGCAGTATAGTACTTTGATTTGTAGCTGTTTTTTTACTTGATAAGAAAATCACAATTGCATAAATTTCCCTCCGTTCGGTGATACTTAATTTGAAATTAGCTCCCGGCAGGAGGGAAAAGACTTGACAAGAAATAAAGTTGAGATTTGCGGAGTTGATACATCAAAGCTTCCTGTTTTAAAAAATCCAGAAATGCGCATTCTCTTTGACAAGATGCATAAAGGTGACCCTGATGCGCGTGAAACACTGGTAAACGGTAATCTTAGACTAGTTCTGAGTGTTATACAGCGATTTAATAACCGCGGTGAGCACGTTGATGACCTTTTTCAAGTTGGCTGTATTGGGCTTATGAAGTCTATCGACAATTTCGATCTTGGTCAAAATGTTAAATTTTCGACTTATGCTGTTCCAATGATAATCGGAGAAATAAGACGGTATTTGCGTGACAATAATCCGATTAGGGTTTCAAGAAGCTTACGAGACATCGCGTATAAAGCGCTCCAAGTACGAGATCAGCTCATGAACAAACTTTCTCGTGAACCAACTGCACAGCAAATAGCAGAAGCGCTTGATGTTCCAAAAGAAGAAGTCGTATTTGCACTGGATGCTATTCAAGATCCTGTATCACTTTTCGAACCCATTTATAATGATGGCGGTGATCCAATATTCGTGATGGATCAGATCAGTGATGATAAAGCGAAGGATATGCAATGGATTGAAGAAATAGCTTTAAAAGAAGGTATGAGACGACTTAACGACAGAGAAAAAATGATATTAACGATGCGTTTCTTTCAAGGAAAAACACAGATGGAAGTTGCAGACGAAATTGGTATATCTCAAGCTCAAGTGTCCAGGCTCGAAAAAGCAGCTATCTCTCAGATGAATAAAAATATTCAAAGCAGTTAAACCCGTTTAATAGCGGGTTTTTTTTCGTCCATAAAAAAACATGAAACAGCCTGGTTAATCATATAATGAAAACAGAAAGGCGGGATGTCCTGATGAATAAAATATCTGATTTCCAAGTCAAGGATGTTGTGAATGTTGCAAACGGAAAAAAACTTGGTCATATTGCAGATCTTGAAATAAATCTAAACACCGGAAAAATTGATGCGATTATCATCCCAGGAGCAGGTAAAATGCTCGGATTTTTTGCCCGAGAGAACGACATCGTCATTCCGTGGCGCAATATTGTAAAAATTGGAGCCGATGTTATTCTTGTAAGACATATGGATGCAAGCGAATTACATGAATATACGAAAGAACCGTATGATCAATTGAAATAACGGTTCTTTTTTCTTTCTTATCTGCAAATGTGGTAAAATAAACATAAAACTTTCCAGGAGGACTGCACAAAATGAATACGTTTATGGAAACTGGAAAGCAAATGTCTTTGCAAGCATGGCAAAACGAAAATTCGCATATCTTAGCAGGTTTTACGATTCGGAATGGCGGATTTAGTACGGATTCATTTCAATCATTAAATATGGGATTTCACGTAGAAGACGATCCGAAAGTAGTTCAAAGAAACAGAAGGGCATTTGCGGAAGAGATCGGGTTTCCTATACAAAATTGGGTAGGAACGAAACAAGTCCACGGAACAAACATTGTAAAAGTATCACTTCAAGAACGCGGAAGAGGCTCCTTGGATTTTGAGACTGCGATAGAGAATACTGATGGAGTTTATACGGCTGATGAAGATGTATTATTAACTTCCCTTTATGCAGATTGTGTACCGCTTTATTTTTATTCTCAAAAAAACAATCTTATTGGTCTGGCACACGCTGGCTGGAGAGGGACTGTCGGTAAGATCGGCCCAAAAATGATTAAACTCTGGTGTGAAGTGGAAAAGGTAGATGTACGAGATATACAAGCTGCTATAGGGCCGGCAATTGGCGCCTGCTGTTATGAAGTAGACGAAAAAGTAATCACGGAAGTTAAAGCAGCATTAGACGGTCAAGAAGACAATACCGTTTATTCTGAAAGCAAAGCTGGGAAATATCAGTTAAACTTACAAAGGCTGAATGAAATTCTTTTAATCAATGCTGGATTAACTGCAGAAAATATTATCAAATCTCAGGATTGTACAAGCTGTAAAAACGACATCTTTTTTTCTCATAGGAAGGAAAATGGGAAGACAGGTCGAATGATGAGTTTTATCGGCAGAAAACATCATGGATAAGAAAGCTGTTTTTGGAAAGGAGCAAAATCACAGGTTGACTATTCAAGAAAATAAAGAACGAATAACAGAAAATATAAATCGCGTTTGTCGAGAAAAAAATAGAGAGCCAAAGGGCGTTAATTTAATAGCAGTAACGAAATATGTGAGTAATGAAACCGCTAAGCAAGCAGTCCAGGCAGGTATTGAACACCTGGGTGAAAATAGAGTAGAAGGTCTTCTTGAAAAAAAGGAGTATCTCACAGGATTCCCGGTTATTTGGCACTTTATTGGCACTTTGCAGACAAGAAAAGTTAAAGAAGTTATTGATCATGTAGATTATATACACTCTCTGGACCGTTTAAGCCTCGCAAAGGAAATTCAAAAAAGGACTGAACGAACCATTTCTTGTTTTATTCAAGTAAATGTTGCAGAAGAAGACTCAAAACATGGTTTATCAGTAAAAGAAGTACTACCTTTTGTCGATAAACTAAAAGAGTACGACAAAATAAAAATCGCAGGGCTCATGACGATGGCTCCATTTACAGAAGACGAGTCATTAATCCGAAATGTTTTTTCAACGTTAAAACAATTACAAGCAGACATTCAAGATAAGGGTTATCCTCACGCACCGTGCAGTGAGCTTTCCATGGGGATGTCGAATGATTATGTTATTGCAGTTGAAGAAGGAGCTACCTTTATTCGTATCGGTACGAGCTTAGTAGGAAAAGAATTTTAGGAGGTGGATTTAAATGGGCATCAAAACAAAATTCAGACGCTTTTTCGACTTAGAAGATGATTATGAATATGAAGATGAATTTGTAGAAGAGTCCTATGATGAGGAAGAAGAAATTACGCCTTCCCATACAAAAAAAGGGAAAGCCAATGTTGTCAGCTTGCAAAGCATACAGCAGCAAGTAAAGGTAGTGCTTGTTGAACCTCGTGTTTATGCAGAGGCTCAAGACATTGCAGATCAGCTTAAAAACCGCAGAGCAGTGGTTATGAATTTACAGCGGATTCCGCATGATCAGGCAAAACGGATTGTAGATTTTCTGTCTGGAACTGTTTATGCGATCGGTGGAGACATTCAGAAACTTGGTCCGAATACATTCTTATGTACTCCAGAAAATGTAGATGTTTCTGGAACGATATCTGAAATGATGGACGAAGATTAATGCGGGCAGGTGAGGTTGTTTGTTAGATACAATTGCTACAATACTTATAAAATTATTAGATGTTTATTATTACATGATAATCGGATACATATTACTATCCTGGTTTCCTAATGCTAGAGAATCCTCCTTCGGTCAAGTGCTGTCCAGATTGGTGGAACCCTATTTGTCACCATTCAGAAAAATAATTCCGCCTCTAGGTATGATTGATCTGTCACCAATCGTTGCGTTAGTCGCTTTACATTTTGCGCAATATGGTGTTCGTGTAGTAGCAAACATGCTTAACAATACTTTCTAGGCAGGAATTGAATGATGAGTATATATCAGCATTACAGACCTGAAGAACATGAATTTGTCGATCGCACAGTCAGATGGAAAGCGGAAGTCATAGAAAGATACAGTCCAAAACTAACTGATTTCCTTGATCCGCGAGAGCAAGAGATTGTGAGAAATATCGTTGGAAATGATGCAGGAATACGCCTCTCTATGTGGGGAGGCTCTTCTTATTCTGAACGAAAAAGAGCGCTCATCTATCCGGATTATTATGAAGCAGGATCAAATGATTATCAGCTCGTTTATTATGACATTACATATCCTTCTAAATTTTCAACGATTGAACACCGAGATGTGTTAGGGGCTTTAATGAACATCGGAGTAAAACGAAGCAAGTACGGTGATATTCTTGTACAAGATCATCAAGTGCAATTTGTATGTGCTGAAGAAATCTCTGGTTTTATTGAAATGAACTTAACGAAAATCGGGAAAACTGGTGTGAAACTTAAACACATCGAGGAACACGAACTAGCGGTTATTGAAGCGGATTATGACGAAAGAAGCGGTACGGTTTCTTCTTTGCGTTTAGATGTAATTATCGCCGAAATTTACAAACTTTCACGGTCGAAAGTTTCACCTCTTATCGTTCAAGGCAGAGTGAAGCTGAATCATAAAATAACGGAACAGACATCTGTTGAAGTTAGAGAAGGTGATGAATTTTCACTTCGCGGTTTTGGCAGAAGCAAACTGATCGCGATTGAAGGCACCACTAAGAAAGAAAAATGGCGTGTTCGGTACGGACTTTTAAAATAAGGCTTGTTACAAAAGGCTCTTTTCTGGAAGATTGTTGCTTCTGAGGCATTTTTGTAATTGACCCCAATGTCAGGTTGATTGGAGTGTAAGGTGTGAGACTCCTGCGGGACAGGCGGGCAGGTGAGACACTTATACGCGAAGCGTACGAATGTGGCTCACCGTCTGCCCCGCGGAAAGCGAGCAACCTGAAACGGAAATCAACTACTTTCAAAAGCAACAATGAATACGAAAAGAGCCTATCTAAAAGATGACTGCTTATGAGTTAGTTGTTTCAAAGACATCACTTACTAGGTGAGTGGACTGAAAGTGGTGAGACTCCTGCAGGCTCACCGCACACCCTGAGGAAAGCGAGCCACTGCAGAGCAAATTAACATCCTTCAAAAGTAACAAAGTTTGCGAAAACAGCAAAAATAATTTCCGCGCTGAGAAGGAAAACAGGAAAAATTGTCGAAATTAGGTAAAAAAACAATGCATCTATGGAGGTGGCTTTAGTGCCCTTAACACCGTTAGATATTCATAACAAAGAATTCACTAGAGGTTTCAGAGGATATAGCGAAGACGAAGTGAATGACTTTTTAGATCAGGTAATTAAAGATTATGAATCGGTTATTCGTGAAAAGAAATCACTGGAAGAAACGGTAGAAAAGCTGGAAGAGAAAATTTCGTATTTTAAAAACATTGAGGAAACGCTGAATAAGTCCATTCTCATCGCACAAGAAACAGGCGAAGAAGTTAAACGTACAGCTAACAAAGAAGCACGATTAATCATTAAGGAAGCGGAGAAGAACGCTGACCGCATTATTAATGAATCATTATCAAAATCAAGAAAAATCTCTATGGAAATCGATGAACTTAAAAAGCAATCTTCGGTTTATCGCACGCGATTCAGAATGTTGATTGAAGCGCAATTAGAGATGCTTAAAAACGATGATTGGGATTCTTTAAATGTTCCTGAGAATCTAGAAGGTTATGAGCTGCAGGAAGCAAAGACGGAAGCTTGACATTCGTTTAAAAAATCGCATATACTTTTGTAAGATTATATAAATGACGTAGACAGGGAAAGTAAGATACTTTCACTCTATTAAAGCGAACCGGGATTTGGTGCAAGCCTGGTATAGAGCAGTATTCGAAGATCACCCTTGAGTTCCTGAACTGAAATTGCCAGTAAGTTTGGGCGCTTCATCCACGCTACGGATGGCTAAGCGGGTTTTTAATGATAAAAACCTATTAGGGTGGTACCGCGGGATAACCTTCTCGTCCCTACTTTTCATAAGTAGTGGACGGGAAGGTTTTTTCGTTGCACATTATGAATGTATTACTTGTTGCACGGGGGAGTAACAACGTTGTGACAAGTATGCGTTAACCTCTAAATGCCGAAGAAGCACTGAGTCTGCTTGATTGAATACAAGGAGGATTTGTTTATGAATTATAAAGACACGCTTTTAATGCCAAAAACAGAGTTCCCAATGCGCGGCAACTTGCCTCAGCGTGAGCCTGTTGTACAAGAAAAATGGAATGAAATGAATATTTATCAAAAAGTGATGGAGAACACGAAAGATCTGCCGCCATTTATTTTGCATGATGGGCCTCCATATGCAAACGGAGATATTCATATTGGCCATGCTGAAAATAAGATTTTGAAAGATATCATTGTCCGTTTTAAATCAATGACAGGTCATTATTCTCCATATGTTCCTGGTTGGGACACTCACGGATTACCGATCGAAACGGCCTTAACTAAGAGCGGGAAAGTAAAACGCAAAGAATTGTCAGTTGCAGAATTCCGTAAGCTATGTGAAGAATATGCGTTAAAACAAGTTGATCATCAGCGTGAACAATTTAAGCGTTTAGGGGTGCGCGGTGACTGGGATCATCCATATATCACTCTTGAAAAAGGATACGAAGCAAGACAAATTGAAGTTTTTGGTGAAATGGCAAAAAGAGACCTTATCTATAAAGGGTTAAAACCAGTTTACTGGTCACCATCATCAGAATCAGCACTTGCTGAGGCAGAGATTGAATATCAAGATAAGCGGTCAGCTTCTATTTTTGTAGCATTCGATGTGAAAGATGGAAAAGGTGTTCTCGATACGGATGAAAAACTGGTTATCTGGACAACAACACCTTGGACGATTCCAGCTAACCTGGGAATCTCTGTACATCCGGATTTAGACTATGTTTCCGTTCAAACTGAAAATGGGAAATATGTAGTAGCAGAAGCTTTATTAGAGTCTTTAAAGAAAGACTTTGAATGGGAGCAAGCAGAGGTAGTAAAACGATTCAAAGGTGCTGAAATTGAGCATGCAGTGGCAAAACATCCGTTGTATGACCGTGATTCACTTGTTATGCTTGGTGATCACGTAACTACGGATGCAGGTACTGGGTGTGTTCATACTGCACCGGGACATGGAGAAGACGATTTCTTAGTTGGTAAACGGTATGGACTTGATGTATTATGCCCGGTTGACGACCGTGGAGTGATGACGAAAGAAGCTCCTGGATTTGAAGGATTGTTTTATGACGAAGCGAATAAGCCAATCACTGAGCAGCTTAAAGAAAAAGGCGCATTATTAAAACTTTCTTTTATCACTCACTCTTACCCGCATGACTGGAGAACAAAGAAACCTGTCATTTTCCGTGCTACAGCACAATGGTTTGCTTCCATCAAAGGAATCCGTGAAGATATGCTTCAAGCGATTGAAGAAGTAAACTGGGTTCCTAACTGGGGTGAAACAAGACTTCATAACATGATTAAAGATCGTGAAGACTGGTGTATCTCCCGTCAGCGTGCTTGGGGTGTACCGATTCCTGTTTTTTATGGCGAAGATGGGGAAGCCATTCTTACGGAAGAGACGATCAGCCATGTTGTAGAATTGTTTAGAGAGCATGGATCAAACATTTGGTTTGAAAAAGATGCAAAAGAGCTGCTTCCTGAAGGGTTCACATCTCCTCACAGTCCGAACGGCCGTTTCTCAAAAGAAACGGACATTATGGACGTTTGGTTCGATTCTGGAACATCACATTGGGGTGTTTTAGAAGAAAGAGAAGATCTTGTCCGTCCGGCTGACCTTTACTTAGAAGGGTCTGACCAATATCGCGGATGGTTTAACTCATCTCTTTCTACTTCTGTAGCCATCACAGGAAAAGCGCCATATAAAGCAATCTTGAGCCATGGATTCGTTCTTGACGGAGAAGGCCGAAAAATGAGTAAATCGATCGGCAACACCTTAGATCCGATAAAAGTAATGAAGCAGTTAGGTGCTGATATTATTCGCCTATGGGTGTCTTCAGTCGATTATCAATCGGACGTACGTGTATCGGATGACATTTTAAAACAAGTTGCAGAAGTTTATCGTAAAATCAGAAACACTCTTCGTTTCTTATTAGGTAATCTGCATGGCTTTGATCCGCAACAGCATTCAGTTGCATTTGATGAAATGCCTGAACTTGAAAAATACATGATGGTAAAACTGGATAAAGTCGTTTCTAAAGTTAAAAAGGCTTATGAAGAATATCAGTTCATCACGGTATACAACACAATCCATAATTTCTGTACGATTGAATTAAGTTCTTTCTATTTAGATATGGCAAAAGACACTTTGTATATTCAAGCTGAAGATGATCATAAGCGCAGAAGCATTCAAACCGTGCTATATGAGACTTTAATGGCACTAACAAAGCTTTCTGCACCAGTTTTAGCTCATACCGCTGACGAAGTGTGGGAGTACATTCCAGGAGTTGAGGAAGCAAGTGTTCAATTAACAGTAATGCCTGAAGCGAAGAATTACACAGGTACTGAACAGCTTGAAAAAGACTGGGATACATTTATGGATGTTCGTGATGAAGTTCTAAAAGCATTGGAAGAAGCAAGAAGCCAAAAAACGATTGGTAAGTCATTAACCGCTGCAATCACATTATATCCTTCAGAAACACTTAAAGGATGGCTTGAAAGTGTTGAAGATTTAAACAAACTATTCATCGTATCAAAAGCAACAGTTGCAGGAAAGAAAGCAGCAGCTCCAGAAGATGCACAGCATTTTGATCACGTTGCTGTCGTTGTTAAACCTGCTGAAGGTGAAACATGTGAGCGCTGCTGGGTAGTGTCAGAAGATGTTGGCCATAACGAAAGTCATCCGACACTTTGTGCTAGCTGTGCTGATATCATTGAAAAAAATTATGCATAATAAATCCCGCTTCGGCGGGATTTTATTTTTGGCTTCCATCCTAAGTTTAAGGAAATGACTTGTGATTTAATTACTTTTTTCGCCATCCTTTGGACAAATTAAAATTGTAGAATTTCTGATTGCTGTGCTACAATTCATAAAGACAACATTTCTGAATCGGAGGAGTTCTATTGTTTTATTATCTTTTTTCATTGTTAGTTATTGCACTAGATCAGCTGACAAAATGGACGATCGTTAAAAATATGAACCTCGGGGAATCTATTCCTGTCATTGATGAAGTATTTTACATAACCTCGCACAGAAACAGAGGCGCAGCGTTTGGTATTTTACAGGATCAGCGATACTTTTTTATCATTATTACACTTGCAGTAGTTGGAGCAGTGGTATATTACATGCAAAGACATGCTTCAGACAAATTATTGAAATTTGCTTTAGCCCTCGTTTTGGGTGGGGCAATCGGAAACTTTTCCGACAGATTGATAAGAGGAGAAGTTGTTGATTTTCTTAATGTATATATCGGAAATTATGATTTTCCGATTTTTAATGTTGCAGACAGCGCTTTAGTAATTGGTGTAGGCTTAATTTTTATTCAAAGCTTCATGGAAAGCAGCAAGAAGGAGACAAAGAATGAACAAGTTTGAATATACGGTAACAACTGAGCAGGTAGGAACCCGTATTGATAAGGTTTTATCTGAAGTCCAGGATGATTGGTCACGGTCACAGATTCAAAACTGGATCAAAGAAAAACAAGTTATCGTAAATCATAATCCGATCAAGTCTAATTATAAATGTCAAAATGGCGATATGATTGAAATCGAAATACCCGAGCCCCAAGAATTGGATGTTGTTCCAGAAGAGATGAATCTTGATATTGTATATGAAGACAGCGATGTCCTTGTAGTAAACAAACCTAGAGGCATGGTCGTTCATCCGGCACCTGGTCACCATAGTGGTACATTGGTTAATGGGCTGATGGCTCATTGCAAAGATTTATCTGGTATTAATGGAGTTTTACGCCCAGGGATCGTACACCGTATTGACAAAGACACGTCAGGGCTATTGATGGTTGCGAAAAATGACATGGCTCACGAATCACTTGTGGATCAGTTAAAAGCTAAAACAACTACTCGAATTTATAAAGCGATTGTACACGGTGTGATGCCTCATGATCATGGAACAATTGATGCTCCGATCGGCCGTGATAAAAGTGACCGTCAAAAAATGACGGTAACTGATGATAACAGCAGAAATGCTGTTACCCATTTCAACGTAATCAAGCGCTATAAAGATTTTACATTTGTTGAGTGTCAGCTTGAGACAGGGAGAACCCATCAAATTCGTGTTCATATGAAATATATTGGCTTTCCGTTAGCTGGTGATCCTAAGTACGGTCCGTCTAAAACGCTTCCTATTGAAGGGCAAGCTCTTCACGCACAGACATTAGGATTTGAACATCCTCGAACAGGTGAATATATGGAATTTGAAAGAGAGATTCCACTAGATATGGTTGAACTGCTTGATTTATTAGATAAAAGAAGTTGACAAAGACGAGCAGCTCTGACATAATCAAACTAACTTAATGAGTCCTTTAAACATTAGTCCCGTGAGGCTGAGAAGGAAACGGCAATAAAGAGTATCCAGCAGGATTACTCTATCCTCTCGTCATGCGGACGGGAGGATTTTTTTTTGAAAGAAGGAGAGGGTTAGCATGTCTAAGACAGTAATTATGGACGAGCAGGCGATTAGAAGAGCTTTAACCCGAATCGCACATGAAATCATTGAGCGAAATAAAGGGGTTAAGGATATTATATTAACTGGCATAAAAACCCGTGGTGAATTTTTAGCGAAAAGACTGGCTGAGAGGATTGAACAGATCGAAGGCAACTCTGTATCAGTTGGGGTTATTGATATAACGCTGTATCGGGATGACTTGAAAATCAAAACTGAAAATCAGGAACCTCAATTAAAAGGAACAGATATTCCAGTACAGGTTTCAGATAAAAAAATCATTTTAGTAGACGATGTACTTTTTACAGGCAGAACAGTCAGAGCAGCGATGGATGCGGTAATGGACCTTGGCCGCGCTGCAAATATACAGCTTGCAGTACTGATCGACAGAGGGCATAGAGAACTGCCGATCAGAGCGGATTATGTAGGGAAAAATGTTCCGACTTCAAGCAAAGAAATTATTTCAGCATCATTAGTGGAAGTGGATGGACTCGATGAAGTAGCCATCGCATCAAATGAATAGTTAGTCCCTTTAATACAGTCCAGAGAGGCTGACAAGGGAGGATATGACATATGTACAAGAAATTACTGTACATGTGCGCCTCCTTCAGCCTCTTTTGCCAAAAGCAAGAGAGGTTTTTTTATTATAAGCATTTCAAATCAGGAGGTCATAAATATATGAAAAATAATAATAAAGCAATTTTAGATGTACACGAGAAACCGAAGGCAGCACAATGGCTAACATTATCACTTCAGCACTTATTCGCAATGTTTGGTGCGACTGTACTCGTTCCTTTCTTAGTAGGACTTCATCCTGGTGTCGCACTCGTTTCAAGCGGACTCGCAACACTCGCTTATCTTCTCGTAACAAAAGGGCAGATTCCTGCTTATCTTGGATCAAGTTTCGCCTTTATCACACCTATCATCACTGTAAAAGCATTAGGTGGACCTGAGGCTGCAATGGTAGGAAGTTTCTTGGCAGGTCTTGTATATGGCGTAGTTGCTCTTTTTATAAAAGGATTCGGATTTAAATGGCTCATGAGAATACTTCCGCCAGTTGTGGTTGGACCCGTCATTATTGTAATCGGTCTAGGGCTTGCAAATGTTGCTGTGGGAATGGCTATGAATAACCCAGCAACAAAAGAGTACAGCTTGACTCACTTCACGGTTGCACTCTTTACGCTCGCAGTAACAATCATCTGTTCGATCTTCTTTAGAGGAATACTTGGGATCATCCCAATCTTAATCGGAATTATTTCCGGATTTACATTCGCGTACTTTAGAGGCATAGTGGATTTTACGAAAGTAGCAGAAGCCAGATGGATTCAAGCACCGGAATTTATGGTGCCATTTGTAAACTATACACCTCACTTTTCTTGGAGTATAGCAGCTATCATGATGCCGGTCGCTGTTGTAACAATCTCAGAGCATATCGGCCATCAGCTTGTTTTATCTAAGGTAGTTGGAAGAAACTTTATTGAAAAGCCAGGTCTTCATCGCTCCATATTAGGAGATGGATTAGGGGTTATGATCGGATCAATGATCGGCGGACCTCCAGTAACAACTTATGGTGAAAACATTGGGGTACTAGCCATTACACGCGTCTATTCTGTATTCGTAATCGGGGGAGCTGCAGTGACAGCCATTCTGTTCGGATTCTCTGGAAAAGTTACTGCTCTGATCAGCACAATTCCAACGGCTGTAATGGGCGGGGTATCAATCCTGCTGTTCGGAATCATCGCATCCTCAGGATTAAGAATGCTCGTAGATAACAATATCGACTTTGGAAACAAAAGGAACTTGATTATCTCTTCTGTAATCCTTGTTACTGGAATTGGCGGGGCAGCCCTGAAGTTCAACGCAAACTTTGAAATTGCAGGAATGGCACTCGCTACAATGATCGGGATTTTCTTGAACCTTGTACTGCCAGGTAAAGAAAAAGAACAAGATTTGAATAGCATGTTTAAAGCCGAGTCAAAAGACAACGGTACAGCTGCATAGATCACCTTTTAATTAAGTACGAGAGACTTAAAAGGGTGTACGAATGAGAAGAAGCATAATTCTTCTGTTCAGGGCACCCTAAAACATTTTAGGGTGCCATTTTTTATACCAAAAAGGAGAGCTGAGGATGAATCATCTACTTTCAATGAATGAGCTGTCATTAAATGATATTCAGTACATTTTAAACAAAGCAACAGATTATATAAAAGGCAGAAAAGAACACCGCATGCAGGATTTTATGGTTGCTAACTTGTTTTTTGAACCAAGTACGCGAACAAAGTTCAGTTTTGAAGCAGCAGAACACAGACTTGGAATAAAAGCGTTAAATGTAGAAGGAAGCACCTCTAGTCTCCAAAAAGGGGAAACACTGTATGACACGTTAAGAACACTTGAAGAAATCGGGGTTTCCGCATTCGTGATCAGACATCCTCAAGACCGCTATTTTGATGGGTTAGCTGAAAAAGTAAATGTGCCAATTATAAACGCAGGGGATGGCTGCGGCAATCATCCAACCCAATCTCTCCTCGATCTGTTAACGATTCAGCAGGAATTCATTGTATTGCAGGGGCTGACAGTAGTGATCGTGGGAGACATCCTACATAGCCGTGTCGCTCGATCAAATGCAGAAGTTCTCCGGAAAATGGGAGCAAAGGTGTTATTTTCAGGGCCAAAAGAATGGTTTGTCGATGAGTGGAGAAAGGACTTTATCCCGATGGATGAAGCAGTAAAGACTGCTGACGTCATGATGATGCTTCGGATCCAGCACGAAAGACACACTAAGAGCATGCTTTTGCCAAAGGAAGAATATCATCAGAAATTCGGATTGACTGTGGAACGCGAACAGAACATGAAGTCTCATAGTATCATTATGCATCCTGCACCAGTTAACAGAGGTGTTGAGTTAGCGGACGAACTCGTAGAATGTCAGCGCTCAAGAATTTTTAAGCAAGTACAAAATGGCGTTTATATTCGAATGGCTGTTCTTAAATGGGCACTAACAACAAATCAGGAGGCGGTTGCAAATGGGTTATTTACTAAAAAATGGCAGAGTTCTTGACGGGAACAACCAATTGATCAAAAAAGATATTTTAATTCAAGATAATAAGATAAAAGAAATCGGCAGCCAAATAGCAGAGAATCATCATGAAGTGCTTGATGTAAACGGAAAGCTTATCACACCAGGATTTGTTGATCTGCATGTACATTTACGAGAGCCAGGCGGTGAGCATAAAGAAACAATAGCAACAGGCACTAAAGCAGCTATCAAAGGCGGATATACAACGCTTGCGGCCATGCCAAACACACGTCCTGTTCCAGATTCTATCGAGACCATGGAGTTTGTTCAGAAAAAAATAAAAGAAACGGCAAATTGCAGAGTTTTACCTTACGCATCGATCACGACTAGACAAATCGGTAAAGAAATGACCGATTTTAACGCTTTATTGAACAAAGGAGCTTTTGCATTTACGGATGATGGGGTGGGAGTACAGTCAGCTGGCATGATGCTAAGTGCAATGAAAGAAGCCAGCAAACAAGGTGCTGTCATCGTTGCACATTGCGAGGACAATACCCTATTAACAAAAGGAGCTGCATTTCACGAAGGGAATTTTACCGAAAAAGAAGGCTTGCCAGGTATTCCATCAGTAAGTGAATCCGTTCATATTGCAAGGGATGTTTTGCTCGCTGAAGCGGCAGACGCAAGGTACCATGTTTGTCACGTGAGCACGAAAGAATCAGTCAGAGTGATTAAAGATGCAAAGCGCGCAGGTATAAAAGTGAGTGCAGAAGTTACCCCGCATCATTTGATTCTTTGTGATGAAGACATTAAAAGCGGTGATACTCATTTTAAAATGAATCCGCCTTTGCGAAGTGCTGCTGACAGAGAAGCTTTGATTCAAGGTTTAAAAGAAGGGACATTGGATTTTATCGCGACTGACCATGCACCGCACAGTAAGGATGAGAAAGATCAAAGTGTTGATCTGGCTCCATTTGGAATCGTTGGTCTAGAATCGGCATTTCCACTTCTTTATACCGAACTGGTTTTAAAAGAAAAAGTACTTACGCTGCAGGAACTGGTCGATCTGATGACAAAAAAACCTTCAGAGACATTCGGTCTTCCATATGGCTGCTTAACTGAAGGCGGACCGGCAGACATAACAATAGTTGATTTGGAACAAGAAGAAGCAATTAACGCCGATAAGTTTGAATCAAAAGGAAAGAACACCCCATTTAACGGCTGGATATGTAAAGGGTGGCCAGCTGCAACCATATTTGATGGGAAGCTTGTTTATCAGAAGGAGGAGAGCTGCGTATGAAACGTTACTTAATTTTAGAGGATGGCACTGTCTTTGAAGGTTTAGCATTTGGATCTGATAAAGAGTCAAATGGTGAGGTAGTTTTTACAACGAGTATAACAGGGTATCAGGAAGTGTTGACAGACCCTTCCTATTGTGATCAGATTATCGTTTTCACCTACCCGCTCATCGGAAATTATGGCATTAATCGTTCAGATTATGAGTCAATCCGTCCGGCAACAAGCGGAATCATCGTAAATGAGCAAGCAGACTTTCCAAGCCACCATGAAGGTATGCAGTCTTTAAGCAGCTGGTTAACTGCTAAGGATATACCTGGCTTATATGGAATAGATACTCGCAAGCTTACGAGAAAAATCCGTAAGCACGGTACGCTGAAAGGGAAATTATCAAACTCTCTCAACAATGTCACTCATATAATAGAAGAGATGATAGAAATGCCTCTAAATACGGATCAAGTAAAAAAAGTATCCACAAAGACTCCCTATCATTTACCAAATAGCGGATATCGAGTTGTCGTAGTGGATTTTGGGGTAAAAAGCGGGATGCTTCGGGAATTATCAGCGAGAAACTGTGATGTGATTGTTGTTCCTTATAACACTTCAGCTTCTGATATCATCCGTCTGCAGCCCGATGGTATTTTACTGAGCAACGGCCCTGGAGATCCGAAAGATGTACAATGCGGAATATCAATGATTAAAGAATTACTGAACCATAACATTCCTATCCTCGGAATCTGTTTAGGTCATCAGCTACTTGCACTTGCGTGTGGAGGAAATACTGAGAAATTAAAATTTGGTCATAGAGGATCAAATCATCCGGTAAAAGATTTAACTACTGGCAAGATCGCGCTGACTTCACAAAATCACGGATATGCCGTTACAGAGGATTCGTTAAAAAATACTGAACTTGCATTTACACACCAGGCAGTAAATGATGGAACAGTTGAAGGGTTGAAGCACAAAGTTAAACCGGCCTTCTCCATCCAATATCACCCTGAAGCTTCACCAGGACCGCATGACTCGAATCCGATATTTGATGAATTCATGAAGATGATAAAAACAACGAAGAAAGAAGGTTTGATGATTTATGCCTAAACGACATGACATTCGCAAAATTTTAGTAATAGGTTCTGGCCCCATTGTTATTGGACAAGCAGCTGAGTTTGATTATGCTGGAACTCAAGCGTGTCAGGCTTTAAAAGAAGAAGGATATGAAGTGGTACTCGTAAACTCAAATCCTGCAACAATCATGACGGATCCGAACATGGCAGATAAAGTGTACATCGAACCTTTAACACTTGAATTTGTAAGCAGAATCATCCGTCAAGAACGTCCCGACGGTCTGCTCGCTACATTAGGGGGCCAGACGGGATTAAATCTGGCAGTTGAACTTTCAGATTCAGGTATTTTACAAGAATATAATGTTGAACTGCTCGGAACAAAGCTGCATTCAATCCAGCAGGCTGAAGACCGCGATTTATTCCGGAACTTGATGAATCAGCTTAATGAACCAGTGCCTGAGAGTGCCATTGTCAGAAACATGGATGAGGCAAAGGCTTTTGTACAAGAGAACGGATATCCTGTCATTATCCGTCCCGCCTTCACTTTAGGCGGAACCGGAGGCGGAATCGTAAACAACGAAGAAGAGTTTTTAGAAATTACACCAGCAGGTTTGCATGCAAGTCCCGTTGGACAAGTGTTAATCGAAAAGAGCATTGCTGGCTTTAAAGAGATTGAATATGAAGTAATGAGAGATAAGAATGATACAGCTATTGTAGTTTGTAACATGGAAAACTTTGACCCTGTAGGGATTCATACGGGTGATTCCATCGTAGTCGCACCAAGCCAGACATTATCAGACCGTGACTATCAGATGCTGAGAAACGCATCACTCAAGATTATAAGAGCACTCGAGATTGAAGGGGGCTGTAATGTTCAGCTTGCACTCGATCCAGACAGCTCTCAATATTACATCATAGAAGTGAATCCGCGAGTGAGCCGATCATCCGCTTTGGCATCAAAAGCGACAGGATATCCGATCGCGAAACTAGCTGCCAAAATTGCGGTAGGATACACGCTGGATGAAGTTAAAAACCCTGTTACAGGAACAACCTATGCTTGTTTTGAGCCAGCACTTGATTACATTGTTTCAAAAATTCCGAGATGGCCGTTCGATAAATTTGAAGGAGCGAACCGTAAGCTTGGAACTCAAATGAAAGCAACGGGAGAAGTAATGGCTATCGGCCGCAACTTTGAGGAGTCGCTTTTAAAAGCGGTCCGCTCACTTGAAATTTCTGCTTTTCACATCGAACTAAAAGGTAAAGCTTTTTCTAAAAAAGAAGTCGAGGAAAAGATTCTAGAAGCGGATGATGAGCGGCTGTTTTATATCGCTGAAGCTCTTAGAATGGGAATCACTGTTGAAGAAATACATGATTGGACAAAGATTGACTTATTCTTTTTAGAAAAACTGTATGGCATTATCTTGCTGGAAAAAAGAATGAAAGAACGGAAACATGATACAGGCCTTTTACGAAAAGCTAAACAAAAAGGTTTTAGTGACAAATGGATCGCTGAAGCATGGGAAATGGACGAATTTGAACTTTATAAGCTTAGAACCGAAGAACGAATAAAGCCTGTATTTAAGATGGTAGATACATGTGCAGCTGAATTTGAATCGGAAACACCTTATTATTATGGAACGTATGCAGATGAAGACGAGTCAGTTATTACAGATAAAAAGAGCGTAGTCGTATTGGGATCAGGACCGATCAGAATCGGACAGGGAATTGAGTTTGATTATGCGACGGTTCATACCGTATGGGCGATACAGGAAGCGGGATATGAAGCGATTATTATTAATAACAATCCTGAAACGGTGTCAACTGACTTCAGTATGTCTGACAAATTATACTTTGAACCATTGACAATAGAAGATGTAATGCATGTTATCGACCATGAAAAACCAGAAGGAGTGATCGTCCAGTTTGGGGGACAGACAGCGATCAATCTTTCAGAAGAGCTTGAAAGAAGAGGCATTAAGATTTTAGGTACATCTATAGACAGCATGGACCTTGCAGAAGACCGCGAGCGGTTTGAACAAGTGATGAAAAAACTGGAGATCCCGCAGCCTGCAGGGAAAACAGCATTCTCAGTAACAGATGCAGTCGCAATCGCATCATCAATCGGTTATCCGGTACTAGTTCGCCCTTCATATGTACTTGGCGGAAGAGCAATGGAGATTGTTTATCAAGAAAGCGAACTGCTGCAATATATGGAGAATGCAGTTAAAGTAAATCCTGATCATCCCGTGCTTGTTGACCGGTATCTTATTGGAAAAGAAATTGAAGTAGATGCCATTTCTGACGGAGTGGATGTATTTATACCTGGGATGATGGAACATATAGAACGGGCTGGTGTCCATTCAGGTGACTCGATTGCTGTATATCCGCCGCAAACCTTGCCGGCAGCGATTAAAGAAAAGATCATTGACCGCACAATCTCAATAGCTAAAGGCTTGAAGATTATCGGTTTGCTGAACATCCAGTTTGTGTGGCACAAAGATGAAGTATATGTATTAGAAGTGAATCCGCGATCAAGCAGAACGGTACCATTTCTAAGTAAGATTACGGGAGTGCCGATGGCAAATATCGCGACAAAAGTTATTTTAGGAGAAAGCTTAACCTCTCTAGGATACAAAACAGGCTATCAAGATGAAGCTGAGGAAGTTTCTGTTAAAGTACCTGTGTTTTCTTTTGCAAAACTTCGAAGAGTCGATACTTACCTCGGACCTGAGATGAAATCAACAGGGGAAGTTATGGGTCGTGATAAGAATCTGCAAAAAGCACTTTACAAAGGGCTCATTGCATCCGGTATGAAGATTCCAGCTTATGGAACGGTACTCTTTACTGTAGCGGATAAAGACAAAACAGAAGCACTTAAAATGGTAAAAAGGTTTTCTGAGATTGGATATTCGATCATGGCGACTGAAGGAACAGCACTTATGATCGAAAACGAAAACATTCCTGTAGAAACTGTCGGGAAAATCGGCAGCTCAGGAAGAAACTTATTGGAAGTCATTCGAAAAGGTGAAGTTCAATTTGTGGTAAATACCTTAACAAAAGGAAAACAGCCTGCTAGAGATGGTTTCAGAATCAGAAGAGAATGCGCAGAGGGCGGGGTTGTATGTCTAACAAATCTAGATACAGCAGTTGCGCTTTTAGAAGTATTAGAATCTATCTCTTTCTCAGCACACGCGTTGTCGTCATTTACAAAAAATGAAAAGGTGTTTGTATGAAAAAACATCTTCTGACGGTTGTTTCAAACAAGGAGATTGCACATCGTATATTTGAATTGAAATTGTCAGGTCCTGGTGTAAAGATGATGGTTACACCGGGGCAATTTCTTCATGTGAAAGTCGGGGAACATACGAGCAAGCTTTTAAGAAGACCGCTTTCGATCTGCGACGTTAACTTGGAAAAGGAAGAAGTGACATTACTTTATCGTGCCCAAGGAGAGGGAACGATACAACTCAGCGAAAAACAAAGCGGAGAAAAAGTCGATGTCCTTGGACCTTTAGGAAATGGATTTACATCAGAAACAATCAACCTAGGAAAAAGAGCATTATTAGTCGGCGGAGGAATCGGAGTGCCGCCGCTCTATTATCTCGGTAAAAAAATGACTGATAAAGGAATAAAGGTTTCATTTGTTCTAGGTTTTCAATCTAAAAAAGACAGCTTTTATCTTGAAAGGTTTCAGGAATTGGGAGAAACCCGTGTTACAACAATCGATGGTTCACTTGGAATAAATGGCTTCGTGACGGATGCAATGGGGCCGCTATTAGAGGACGAGCCATCCATTTATTCAGTAGGTCCTGCAGTCATGCTTAAAGCAGTGGAAGAAAAAGCAGCTGGATTGGATGGCTATCTGTCTTTAGAAGAACGTATGGGGTGTGGAATTGGTGCTTGTTTCGCCTGTGTATGTCCAACAGATACAAGAGAATCTGGATATGTAAAAATTTGCAGTGACGGGCCAGTATTTAAAATGGGGGAGGTCGTATTATGAATCGGTTAAACGTGAATTTGCCGGGACTTCAGATGAAAAACCCCATAATACCTGCTTCTGGCTGTTTCGGATTTGGTAAGGAATACGCGAAATGGTACGACTTAAGTGTTTTAGGCGGCGTAACGATCAAAGCAGCTACGTTAGAAGGACGCTTCGGTAATCCAACTCCAAGGGTTGCTGAAACAGAAAGCGGCATGCTGAACGCCATTGGTCTGCAAAATCCTGGTGTGAAAAAAATTATGGAACAAGAAATTCCGGAGTTAGAACCTTATCATATACCCATTCTTGCCAATATCGCAGGTTCAACTGAAGAAGAGTATATCGAAGTAACAAAACAAATTTCATCCCATCCATTAGTTTCCGCAGTTGAACTAAACATTTCTTGCCCGAATGTGAAAGAAGGCGGGATTCAATTTGGTACCGACTATAAGTCAGCTGCTTCACTTACCCGTAAAGTAAAAGCTGCTTCTTCAAAACCTGTCTATGTAAAGCTTTCACCAAACGTTGCGAACATTGTAGAGATGGCGTTAGCTGTTGAAGAAGCAGGAGCAGATGGATTATCGATGATTAACACATTAATCGGCATGAAACTGGACTGGAAAACGGGAACACCTATTTTGGCAAATAAAACAGGCGGTTTATCTGGTCCTGCGATCAAACCGGTTGCCATTAGAATGATCTATGAAGTTAGCAGTAAAGTTTCTCTTCCGATTATCGGAATGGGAGGCGTCAGCTGTGCTGAAGACGTGATTGAAATGATGTCAGCAGGTGCTTCGGCAGTTGCAGTTGGAACGGCTAACTTTGTAAACCCCTATGTTTGTCCTGAAATTATTGAGAAGCTGCCGGCATTGCTTGATGACATTGGTATCGATCAAATAAGTGAACTGACAGGAAGGAGCACTGTGAAATGGAAAACCCCGTTATCGTCGCGTTAGATTTTGAAAATGGAAAAAAAGCGAAGGAGTTTTTATTATCATTTGAAGGTGTAACTCCATTTGTAAAAGTAGGAATGGAACTGTTTTATGCGGAAGGAATCTCTTTTTTAAGCTGGTTAAAAGAACGGAAATTTCCGGTTTTCTTAGATTTAAAGCTTCATGACATTCCAACTACTGTATACAAATCGATGAAAGTTCTTGGTACAGTCGGTGTCGATATGATAAATGTACACGCTTCAGGTGGAACAAATATGATGAAAGCTGCAAAAGAAGGATTGCTCGATTCTGGCGCACATCAAACAAAACTGATTGCTGTTACACAATTAACAAGCACTGACGAAAAAATGCTTTCCGATGAACTTCTGATCCAGCAATCAAATTTACTAGAATGTGTTACACATTATGCTGAGCTAGCAAAACAAGCAGGTCTGGATGGCGTCGTTTGCTCTGCACATGAAGTTAAGAGCATTAAAGAAACATGCGGGAATTCTTTTCTAACTGTAACGCCTGGAATACGACTGTCGAACCAGCAAGTACATGATCAAGTAAGAATCTCTACACCACATGACGCTGCTCTTAAAGGAGTGGACTATATGGTGGTCGGCAGAAGTATAACGCAGTCTGCTAATCCAGCGGATGTTTATGGGAAAATCATAAATGAATGGAGAGAAGTTCATGAAAACAACAATCGCTCACCAATTGCTTAACATAAAGGCTGTTTCATTATCACCTGAAGAACCATTTACTTGGTCATCTGGCATGAAATCTCCAATCTATTGTGATAACCGGCTCATCCTAGCGTATCCTGAATTCCGAAGTCAAGTAGCCGAGGAGCTTGTATCCTTGATAAAATCTCACTACCCTGATATCGATCTGGTCGCAGGTACTGCAACAGCAGGTATTCCACATGCTGCTTTTGTAGCCGAGAAGATGCAGCTGCCGATGTGCTATGTCAGATCAAGTGCGAAAAGCCATGGTAAAGGAAAGCAGATAGAAGGGTTGGCTGAAAATAGTAAAAGAGCAGTCGTAATAGAAGATTTGATTTCTACAGGAAAAAGTTCGATCCAAGCTTGCCAGGCACTTCGTGAGTCTGGTATTGAAGTAGCCGGAGTAGTGGGAATCTTTAGCTATGGTTTACAAAAAGCAGAAGAGGCTTTTAAAAACGAAGGACTATCCTTTCAAACCGCGACAAATTTTAGTACATTAATAAAGGAAGCTGAAAAAGGCGGCACGATAAGTAACAGAGGACTTTCTTTATTAAATGACTGGCAGAAAGACCCTGAAAACTGGGAGACCGCAAACATTTCCAAATAGAAAAGGAGATGAAGGTTACCTTGCGCAAAATGAATGGGGAAGAATTTGATGAGCTTGTTTCTTTCTTTGACAGCATGGCGAGAACTTCATGGCTTAAACAAATTCACGACACGTTAAAAGAAATGACGGGATTATGGAATGGGAAAGATGTTTTAGATGTTGGATGCGGAACAGGAAGATTGTTGCTTAGAGGGGCAGAAGAAGCAAATAGATTAGTTGGTGTCGATCTATCTTCAGAAATGGTAAAAGCAAGTATTCAGCAATTTTTTTATCATGAGTTAAGCGGAAAAAGTGAGTTTCTAGTAGCAGACGCTGAGAAGCTGCCTTTTAAAGATGACTCCTTTGATCTTGCTCTATCTACTTGTGTTATGTTCCTATTGCCTGATCCTGTACAGGGAATAAAAGAAATGTGCCGTGTTTTGAAAACGGGAGGGCAGATCGCAATGCTCAATCCGTCAGAAAAAATGAGTCAGGAAACTGCTGTGCAGTATGCAAAAGAAAAGGGGATTTCCGGGTTTGAAAGAATTGCCCTTTTAAAATGGTCAAATGTCAGTACGAAACGGCACAGATATACAACTGAAGAAATGACAGAGCTGCTGGAGAACCTTCAGTTCACAGAAATTAGCCATAGTGAAGTACTTGGCGGACTAGCGATTATTACGATTGCAAAGAAAAAGGAAACGACTCTAAAGTGAGTTTTACACTTTAGAGTCGCTTTTTTTGTTTACTATATACCGTGTTTTTTAAGATAAATTATTAATTCGGAAATAAATGATGATTTGAGCTGAAATTCGTTCCATTTCATTAATTTCACTGTGAATCTCAAAAAATCCACGGTTCTCATAACTTAATTCATGTATCTTTTATTTCTTCAGTCTCCACACAACATCCTCATCTGGAGTAACATAGAGGGTCTGTTGATTGTCATAAATAACAAAACCGGGTTTTGAACCATTTGGCTTTTTTACATGTTTAATCAATGTGAAGTCTACAGGGACTGAACTGGAGTTTTTCGCTTTACTATAGAATCCAGCTAAGACAGCTGCTTCCTTCAGTGCCGTTTCACTCGGTGAATCCGACTTGATCACAACATGTGAACCAGGGATATCTTTCGTATGAAGCCATGTCTCGTTAGATCTAGACAATTTAAAAGTCAAATAGTCATTTTGTTTGTTATTCTTGCCAACAAGTATCTCTGTCCCATCTGTTGAAATAAAACGTTCAGGTTTTGGAATTGATTTTTGTTTTTTCTTTTGTTTGGACTGTCTATGTTTTAAATATCCGCCCTCACTAAGCTCTTCGCGAATTTCTTCAACATCTTTCATGGACGCCGAATCCATTTGAACGATTAGGCGTTCAAAGTAAAGCAGTTCTTCTTCTGATTTTTCGATTTGTTCTTTAATGATCGAAACAGATTTTTTAAGCTTTGCATATTTTTTAAAATAGGTTTGTGCATTATCCGCAGGATTTTTAAGGGGATCGAGATCTATTTTTATGAGAGGCTGACCTTCTTGAAAATAGTCTTCAACTTCTATTTCTGTGTCCCCTTTTTTAGCTAAATACATATAAGCAGTTAAAAGTTCCCCTTTTCTTTGAAATTCTTCCGCGTTTACGGTTTGCTTCAATTCTTTTTTCAGTTTTCCGATTTTTTTTGCGATTTTATCATATTCATTAGACAGATACTTTTCTAGATCGTTTGCTTGCTGCTTAATGCGGTCACGATCTGCTTTGCCATAATAAAACTTGTCGAGCAAACGGCTAACGTCTTCAAACTTTCTTACTTCTCCTGATACATGATTTAAATCAATGATAGAAAAGTATTCTTTCGTATCCTTCGTAATCATCTGCGGTTCATAACGATGATCGGCCAGCTGAGTGATAACAGAAAGAAAAGATTCTGCTATTTTCTCTTTTATTGAAAGCCCTGCCCGGCTCACGATTTCTTTTGCGATAAGAGGAGAAAGCCCGCTGAAAGTGGATACGATCTGCTTGTCTAATTTTCCTTCGTTCCAATTAAGCTTATTAATAAATTCTTCTTTTGTATGAATAGAAAATGGATTTACTTTTTCTTGTGCTGGAGGGAGAACGTAAGCGAAACCAGGTAATATCGTCCGATGACGGTTTTGAAAACTAGGTACATGCTTGATGCTGTCTATGATCTTGCCTGATCTTTCATCGGTTAAAATAATATTGCTATGTCTCCCCATAATCTCGACGTAAAGAACTTTAGTAGTCTCGTCTCCAATTTCATCTCTGTTTTTTACAGTGATTTTGATGATTCTCTCCATTTCAAGCTGCTCAATGGATTCTATGAATGCACTTTCCAAATGTTTTCTTAACAGCATACAAAACATAGGCGGTGTGTCTGGATTTTCGTATTGATGTTCTGTTAAATGAATTCTGGCGAATGATGGATTTGCTGATAATAATAATTTATGATTTTTTCCATTCGCACGAATCGTGAAAACAAGATCCGTTTTATGAGGCTGATAAACTTTCGAAATTCTTCCAGATGTCAATGTTTCTTGTAATTGTTTAGCTACTGCTCGTGTCATTATTCCATCAAAACTCATGATTGATTCACCTCTTATTTCTGATACATAGTATAGCATTTTTACGGACATGCCTGCATATAAATGGCTTTAACTAATCTTAATAGAGGTGGAAGCTATGAATTGGTACCAGCTGCCGCAACACGAAATTGAATCAATTCTCAACAGCAGGTTGAGCGAAGGGTTAACGAAGAATGAGCAGGAAAAACGTTTGAAGCAAGATGGTCCTAACCAGCTTGAAGAAGGAGATAAACCTTCAGCGATTTTAATGTTCTTGGCCCAGTTTAAAGATTTTATGGTACTTGTGCTTTTAGCAGCAACTTTGTTGTCAGGTTTTTTAGGAGAATATTTGGATGCGATCGCAATCATCCTTATCGTTGTGATGAATGGTGTCCTCGGGTTTATCCAAGAACGGAAAGCAGAAAAATCACTAGCTTCATTAAAGGAACTGTCAGCTCCGACAGCACATGCATTAAGAGAAGGACGATGGGTTTCGATACCTGCAAAAGAGGTTGTAAAAGGTGATGTGATTAAAATCTCGAGTGGTGATCGAGTGGGTGCAGATATCCGGTTGCTGAAAACATCAGGCTTACAAATTGAAGAATCGGCTCTGACTGGTGAATCTGTACCTTCTCAAAAGCACAATCGTGAACTTAACGGAGATGAACTGCCTCTTGGTGATCAGGACAACATGGCTTTTATGGGCACGATGGTAACTAGAGGTGCTGGTGAAGGAATTGTAATCGCGACGGGAATGGGAACAGAGATGGGGAAGATTGCTCACTTAATACAAACGGCAGAAAACATGGCAACACCTCTCCAAATGAAGTTAGAACAGTTAGGAAAAATTTTGATCGCCTTATCCTTATTATTAACGGTAATGGTGGTAATCGCCGGAGTTATGCAAGGTCACGATCTTTACAGCATGATTCTAGCTGGCGTATCATTAGCTGTTGCGGCGATACCAGAAGGATTGCCTGCTATAGTTACAATTGCACTTGCTCTTGGGGTTCAAAAAATGATAAGGAAAAGAGCGATTGTCAGAAAGCTTCCTTCTGTTGAAACACTCGGATGTGCAACGGTCATTTGCTCTGATAAAACAGGGACACTGACACAAAATAAGATGACTGTTACACGGATTTGGGCACAAGGAAACCAATGGAATGTAAGTGAAGATGGGTTTGAAAGTTCTACAGGCGGAGATTCATCACGCGAACACGTACTGACAGAAGTACTAGCATTTGGTGCACTGTGTAACAACTCTTCATTAGAAGAAGGAAAAAAAGGGTCACTCATAGAAGTCGGTGATCCAACTGAAACGGCCTTATTAGTAAGTGCTTATAAAGCGGGAATAACAAAAGAGTCGCTGCGCGAACAATTTTCAGTAGAGCATGAATTTCCTTTTGATTCCTCGAGAAAGATGATGAGCGTGGTCGTCCAGGATTCGGAAGGCAATAAGATGCTTGTCGTAAAAGGAGCACCAGATGTTTTACTGGAAAAAAGCGATTATATCGTTTGGGATGAAAAGAAACAGCTGATCAAACAATCCCATAAAGAACGAATTAAGGAAGCAATATATGCTTTAGGAAGTCAGGCGCTTCGAACCATTGCCGTTGCAGTAAGACCATTAAAAGAAGACGAGTATTATGAGCAAGCAGCATTCGCTGAAAGAAGTCTTACGTTCATTGGACTGCAAGGCATGATGGATCCGCCGCGTCCCGAAGTGGAGCAAAGTATAAGGGATTGTCATACTGCCGGTATCAAAACGATAATGATTACCGGAGATCATGTCGTGACAGCAGCAAGTATTGCGAAAAAGTTAAACATGCTTCCTGAAGGTGGAAGAGTGATGGAAGGTGCAGAATTAGCACAGCTTAACGATGATGAACTCGATAAAATCTCTGAAAACGTTTATGTATATGCAAGAGTTTCACCTGAACATAAGCTGAAAATTGTAAAATCACTGCAGCGCAGGGGACATGTTGTAGCGATGACTGGTGACGGTGTAAATGATGCACCTGCCATTAAATCTGCAAATATCGGGATAGCAATGGGAATCACAGGAACAGATGTAGCCAAAGAAGCATCCTCTCTCGTGCTTGGCGATGATAATTTTGCTACAATACGCTCTGCCATTGAAGAGGGAAGAAATATTTACGAAAACATCCGTAAGTTTATCCGTTATTTATTAGCTTCAAATGTCGGAGAGATTCTTGTCATGCTTTTTGCGATGATTATGGCATTGCCGCTTCCACTCGTTCCGATTCAAATTCTTTGGGTTAATCTTGTAACAGATGGTTTGCCGGCAATGGCACTTGGTGTTGACCAAGCAGAAGAAGATGTGATGAGAAGAAGACCTCGGCAAGCGAAAGAGGGAGTTTTCTCGAGAGGACTGGGATGGAAGATCATCTCACGCGGTTTCTTGATTGGTGCTGCTACCATTTTAGCGTTTTGGGTCACTTTAAAAGAGAATCCTGACCAATTGATCGTTGCGCAGTCAGTTGCCTTTGCGACACTTGTCATGGCTCAGCTGATTCACGTTTTTGACTGCCGAAGCGAACATTCTGTATTCCATCGCAATCCGCTGCAAAATGGGTATCTCGTACTAGCCGTTATTTCGTCCGTACTTTTGCTGTTGGTCGTTATGTATGTTCAGCCATTGCAAGATATCTTCCACACGGTCGCCTTAAGCTTGCGGCAATGGCTGCTGGTTCTAGGAATGGCATCCATACCATCTTTTGCTCTTGCTGGATTTCAATTATTTAAACGCGATAAAATTTGATAGTAGGAGAGGCTGCTTCAAAAGTTTAACTTTTTGAAGTGGCTTTTTTTAAGCAGTGTTTTTCTGTTATTTACTATTTCCATCTTATCCCTGAAACTGCATCCTTCATTCTTCATATTGGGAATAACCTATCAAATTCGTCTTATGGTTTTCAAAAAGATAATCAAAATAGGTTTAGATTCTAGGAGTTCTGTGCTAAAATATAGGAACATGTGTACAGTTTTTCACAATATCGTATAATTAGCGTATGACCCGTTATTCCATTTGGCTAGAATAGTAGCAGGTTAGGGGCGTTTAGAGATGAAATTAATTAATATTGGGTACGGAAATATTGTTGCTGCTCACCGTATCATTGCGGTAGTAAGTCCAGAATCTGCACCGATCAAAAGGTTAATTACGGTCGCCAGAGAAAAAAATATGCTGATTGATGCTACATACGGCCGTAGAACAAGAGCGGTTGTTGTGACCGACAGTGATCATGTCATTTTGTCGGCTGTGCAGCCAGAAACTGTAGCTCATAGACTGATGTCGGTTGACGAAGGCTCAGAAGAAAGTTAGGTTTTGGAGGTTTTTATGGAAAAAGAAAGAGGCATTCTGTTTGTGCTTTCCGGACCGTCTGGTGTAGGGAAGGGTACTGTTTGTAAAGCATTAAGAGCACAAAAGCTAGACATTCAATACTCAGTTTCAGCCACAACTAGGCAGCCGCGTGAAGGCGAACAACATGGGGTAGAATACTTCTTCAAAACAAAAGAAGAGTTTTTACGCATGATAGAAAATAAAGAACTGCTAGAGTGGGCAGAATACGTGGGTAATTATTATGGAACACCGATTGAATATGTAAACCAAACACTCGATGAAGGCAAGGATGTTATTTTAGAGATTGAAGTTCAAGGCGCACTTCAAGTTAAAAATATCTTTCCAGAAGGTGTCTTTATCTTTTTAACTCCTCCAAGTCTTGCAGAGTTAAGAAATCGCATTGTTGGGCGAGGGACAGAAACCGAAGACATCGTCAACAATCGAATGACTGTTGCAAAAGAAGAGATCGAACTCATGCAGCATTATCACTATTCTGTAGTGAACGATGAGATTGAGTCTGCTTGTAATAGAATTAAAGCCATTATAACTACAGAACATTGTCGTGTAGACCGAGTGCGGCCAAAATATCAAAGAATTTTAGGAGCTGACGAATAATGCTATATCCATCCATTGATTCTCTTATGGAAATCATTGATTCAAAATATTCTCTTGTAACTTTAAGTTCAAAACGTGCGAGAGAAATCCAAAAGTACAGTAACCAGCAAATTGCAAAGCCAGTTTCACACAAATTTGTCGGGAAAGCACTGGAAGAAATTCAATCTGGTATTTTAACACCGGTCGGCGAAATCGAAAAAGACTAATAATAGCAGTGAAAAATATACAACCTTGAAAAAAGGTTGTTATTTTTTTGTTCTAAAAACCAATAAAGTTTTTTAAAAGAAATAAATGCTGTAAAATAGATGTGAATTGTATAGGAAATGAGCGGAGGAAGGGGTTTATTATGGAAAAAAAGAAAGTATTGCTTGCCGTATCGGGCGGAATAGCTGCATATAAGGCAGCGACTGTTGCAAGCAGATTATATCAAGGCGGATATGATGTAAAAGTTATTCTTACTGAATCTGCTCAAAAGTTTATCACACCATTAACCTTTCAAACTTTAACGAGACAAGATGTCTACACCGACACATTTGAAGAAAAAAACCCTTCAGTTGTCAGTCACATAGATATAGCAGATTGGGCAGACCTTGTGTTAATTGCTCCTGCTACAGCAAATATAATTGGAAAACTTGCGAACGGAATCGCAGATGATATGCTGACAACTACTTTAATGGCGACGAAAGCTGACGTGTTTGTAGCACCGGCGATGAATGTAAATATGTTTAATCATCCTGCTGTAACTAAGAATATGGAAACTCTCGCAAGTTTCGGATACCGTTTTATCGAGCCAAATGAAGGATTGCTTGCATGTGGATGGGTCGGAAAAGGAAGGCTCGCTGAACCTGAAGAACTGATAGAAGTTGTTCACGCTTATTTTGCTGAAACAGATAAAAAGCAAGATTTGCCTCTTGCAGGAAAGAAATTGTTAGTAACGGCAGGTCCAACGAGAGAAGAACTGGATCCTGTTCGTTATTTTACAAACCATTCATCGGGGAAAATGGGTTATGCAATCGCAGCAGCAGCTAAAAAATGGGGTGCAGAGGTTACTCTTGTATCAGGACCAACCTCATTACAGCCCCCTTCTGGAATCAAAGTTGAAAATGTAATCTCAGCTAGAGAGATGTACGACAAAGTTCTTTCTCATTACAACAGCCAAGATATCGTCATTAAATGTGCAGCTGTAGCTGATTATACACCGGTATCTGTTTTTGAAAACAAATTTAAGAAAAAAAATGATACATGGACCATTGAATTAAAAAAGACAGATGATATTTTAAAGACGTTAGGCGAGAAAAAGGAAAATCAGATTCTAGTAGGTTTTGCGGCAGAAACAGAAAATTTAGAGAGTTATGCCCAGGATAAATTAGAAAGAAAAAATTTAGACATGGTTATTGGCAATGATGTATCAAAAGAAGGATCCGGTTTCGGAAGTGATACGAATGAAATCATTATGATTAAGAAAGATGGTTCAAAACGTACTTTGCCAATTCTTTCTAAAGAGAAGGCAGCCGAAGAAATTTTAGAACAAGTGCTGGATTTGATGAAACGATGATTGCAGCAATCGTAGTTGATGTTCCTTCAGGAAGTGTGAATAAAACATTCGATTACAAAGTTCCAGAACAGTGGGAGAAATGGGCAGAGCCAGGCATGAGGGTCATCGTGCCATTTGGACCTCGAAAACTGCAAGGTTTCATATTAGAGTTAAAGAATTCTTCAGATGTTAAAGGGTTAAAAAATATCATCGAGATTTTAGACCCACTGCCAGTTTTGACATCTGAACTGATCGAGCTTGGTCAATGGCTCGCTGGACATACGCTGAGTTTTTACATTACAACCTACCAAGCGATGCTGCCAGCGGCAATGAAAGCCACATACGAAAAGTTTTTTGTGGTGCTGAAGCAGGAAAACCTTCCTGAACATTTAGCTGTTTCTTTTCCAAGACATGGAGAGTTAAGTTTTAATGAAGTCATGAAAGAATTTCCTGATCAGCTGAATGAATATCTATCACTTGTTAAATCGGGAACTTTAGATGTGATATATAAAGTAAAAGATAAGGCGAATAAAAAGAAAGTAAAATTTGTCTCGATCTTAAATAAAGAGTTAGCAGCAGAATTACTGAAGGAAAACCAAAAAAAAGCAGAAAAACAAAGAGCAGTATTATCTGAATTACTTTATCGGCCTCCTGGTGATTATTTGATGCAGGACATATTAGTCGAGACTGGAGCATCTCTTCCTACTGTGCAAGCACTCGCCAAAAAAGGTATTGTCCAAATTGAAGAAAAAGAAGTATATCGGGATCCGTATAAAGGAAGAAATATCAAACAATCAGAACCACTGCCGTTAACGGATAACCAATTGGATGCCATAAAGCCGATTTTAAACTCCATAGAAAATGATCAACATGACACCATTCTTGTGCATGGAGTTACAGGAAGCGGAAAAACGGAGGTCTATCTTCAATCGATTCAGGCTGTGTTGGATAAAGGTAAAGAAGCCATTTGTCTAGTTCCAGAGATCTCTCTTACACCGATGATGGTAAATCGTTTTAAAGGACGTTTTGGAAGCAGAGTAGCTGTATTGCATAGCGGTTTATCGGTGGGTGAAAAATATGACGAGTGGCGGAAAATTCTTAGAAAAGAAGTATCCGTAGTCGTAGGTGCACGTTCAGCAGCGTTTGCTCCTTTTACAAATTTGGGAATCGTCATAATAGACGAAGAACATGAATCCAGTTATAAACAAGAAGACCATCCACGTTATCATGCAAGGGACGTTTCTATTTGGAGAGGGAAGTATCATTCATGTCCAATCGTGCTAGGAAGTGCAACGCCTTCGTTAGAGGCCTATGCACGTGCAAAAAAAGGGCGGTATATACTTTCTGAATTAAAATCACGCGTGCATTCTAATCCAATGCCTGAAGTAAAAATCGTGGATATGAGAGAAGAATTAAAAAGCGGCAATCGTTCCATGTTTTCAAATGATCTTATGGAAATGATGAAAGATGGGTTAAAAAAGCGTGAACAAACCGTTTTATTTTTAAACCGGAGAGGGTATGCTTCTTTTATTTTATGCCGGGATTGCGGGTATGTAGCAGAATGTCCGCATTGTGATATTTCTCTTACTTACCATAAAAGGAATGCAGCATTAAAGTGTCATTATTGCGGATATCAAGAGACCATCCCTTCTGCTTGTCCTTCTTGTGCAAGTGAACATATTCGCTTTTTCGGAACTGGGACACAAAAGGTAGAAGAAGAACTCGCTAAAGTTCTGCCTGAAGCCCGTGTAATCAGGATGGATGTTGATACAACTTCAAAAAAAGGAAGCCATGAACGTTTATTAACAGCATTTGAAAAGGAAGAGGCAGACATATTGCTGGGCACACAAATGATCGCCAAGGGTTTGGATTTCCCGAAAGTGACGCTCGTGGGCATACTAGCAGCTGATACGATGCTTCATCTTCCTGATTTCAGAGCATCTGAAAAAACATTTCAATTATTAACACAAGTCAGCGGCCGGGCAGGAAGACATGAACTTGAAGGAAAAGTAATCATCCAAGGTTATGATACAGAGCATTATAGTATTCAGCTGGCATCTCAGCATGATTATCACTCATTTTACGATTATGAAATGAAAACAAGAAAGCTGCATCAATATCCCCCTTTTTTCTATTTGGGGTTGTTAACATTCAGCCATCCAGATCTGATGCAAGCTGTAGATGCAAGCGAAAAAGCAGCAAGCTTTTTATCCAGCCGGCTGTCAGAACAAAGTATCATGCTCGGTCCAGTAACTTCTCCTATAGCCCGTATCAAGGATAGATATCGGTATCAGGTCATGATAAAATACAAAAATGAACCAGAGCTCGGAAATTGGTTTGAAGAGATAATTTTTCATTTTCAAAAAGATAAAAGCATGAAAGATCTGCAGATTACAGCAGAATTAAATGCGCAAACTTTAATGTAATAGTGATAAGGAGAAAATATGACCATTCGTAAAATAGTAGAGTTTCCAAATCCCGTTTTAGAAACAAAGTGTGAAAAAGTTACGGTGTTCGATAAACAATTAAAAACGTTAATCAAAGACATGTTTGATACGATGTATGATGCTGATGGAGTTGGATTAGCCGCTCCTCAAATCGGTATACCAAAACAAATTGCTGTAGTGGATGTCGGGGATGATTCGGATCAGATCGTATTAATTAACCCAGAAGTATTAGCAGCTTCAGGAACTCAGACAGGACCAGAAGGGTGTTTAAGTTTTCCAGGATTATTCGGAGACGTTGAACGGCCTTTAAATGTGACTGTCAAAGCACAAAATGCTCAAGGCAAAGAGTTTACACTTAAAGCAGACGGTTTTCTCGCGCGTGCATTGTTGCATGAAATCGATCACCTTCATGGAGTGCTGTTTACTTCTAAAGTGATTTCTTATTACGAAAAAGAAGAATTGGAAGGATAGGATACAATGAAAATCGTATTTATGGGCACACCCGACTTTTCAGTTCCTGTACTTCGTCAATTAGTTGAAGACGGTTATGAGGTGGCAGGAGTTGTGACTCAGCCGGACAAGCCTGTCGGAAGAAAAAAGGAAATCAAACAAACGCCTGTTAAAGTAGAAGCATTAAAACACGGAATCAAAGTGTATCAGCCAATAAAACTGCGTGAAGACTATGAAGAGATTATAGCACTGCAGCCAGATTTGATCGTCACAGCTGCATATGGTCAAATTTTGCCTTCCGCGATATTAGAAGCACCGAAATTTGGATGTATCAATGTCCATGCCTCTCTTTTACCAAAATACAGAGGCGGAGCACCGATTCATAAGAGTATTATCGATGGCAATAACAAGACCGGCATTACCATCATGTACATGGTTGAAAAATTAGATGCGGGTGATATACTTACTCAAGTTGAGGTTCCAATCAATGAAAAAGATCATGTAGGTTCTTTGCATGACAAATTAAGTGCTGCAGGTGCGAAATTATTATCTGAAACAATACCTTTACTTGTTAATGATAAGCTCATACCAATTCCGCAAAATCCAGACGAAGTAACGTTCGCATGGAATATTACAAGAGAACAAGAGAAAATCGATTGGACATTATCAGGCAGTAAGATATATAACCATATCCGCGGACTTCATCCTTGGCCAGTCGCGTATACTTCCTTTAATGGCCAGCCATTGAAAGTTTGGTGGGGCGAAAAAACACCAGCAGTAAAAGAGGCTGAACCAGGAACGATTATTGACGTCGTTGAAAACGGACTGCAGATCGCAACAGGCGACGAAACAAGTATTGTCATTACAGATTTGCAATTATCAGGTAAGAAAAGAATGTCTGCATTGGACTTTTTAAAAGGTACAAATGTTGAATTAGGGTTGAAATTAGGTGAATAATTTGAGTGACAATCTAAGAGCGATTGCTCTAGAGGTATTAGTAAAAGTAGAACAGAATCAAGCATACAGTAACCTGCAGTTGAATCAGGCTCTGCAAAAAGCTGACGTAAATGAAAAAGACAAAGCGCTTTTGACAAGTATCGTTTATGGAACGATACAGCGTAAAAATACGATAGATTTTTACTTGGAGCAGCTATTAAACAAGCCGATTAAGAAAAAAGACCGATGGGTACTTAGTTTGCTGCGTTTATCCATTTTTCAGATGCTGTACATGGATCGTGTTCCGGATCACGCCATCATTCATGAAGCGGTTGAAATCGCTAAATATAAAGGGCACCAAGGGTTAGCTGGAATGGTGAATGGCATACTTCGCAAACTGCAAAGAGAAGGTACTGATGCTATGGATGAAAAACTAGGCAATAGTGCTGAAAAAGAAGCATTAAAATACAGCATGCCCTTTTGGCTTTATCAGCGTTGGAGCAGCCAGTTCGGTGCAGAAAATGCCGAAAAAATGGCGGAGTCAAATCTGATCCCAGCTCCAGTAACAGCGAGAATCAATACGATGCTGAGCAGTCGAACAGCAGTTTTGGATGAATTGAATGAAGAAGGAATAACAGCTGCTGAAGGAGAATTGTCTTCTGAGGGAATTGTAATAAAAAACGGCTATCTTCCTAATTCTAAAGCATATAAAGAAGGTTTAGTTACCATTCAGGATGAGAGCTCAATGCTTGTTGCAAGAGCAGTAGGTGCAAAACCCGGAGAAATTGTCCTTGATGCATGTGCAGCACCAGGTGGAAAATCCACGCATTTAGCTGAAATGATGAAAGGTGAAGGCAGAGTCGTTTCCCTTGATCTGCATCAGCATAAAATAGAGTTAATCAAGAAACAGGCAGAGAGATTAGGCTTAAACAATATAGATGCCAGAACATTGGACGCAAGAAAAGTAAAAGAAGAATTTGAAACTGAATCTTTTGACAGAGTTCTTGTAGATGCTCCGTGCAGCGGTTTTGGAGTAATCCGAAAAAAGCCTGACTTAAAGTGGGCGAAAACGGAGCAAGATGTAAAGAGACTTACAAGTATTCAAAAAGATATTCTACATTCTGCTTCACAGATGGTGAAGCCAGAAGGAATTCTTGTTTATAGCACTTGTACAGTTGATAAAGAAGAGAATGCTGAAGTGTCAGAATGGTTCTTGTCCGAGCACCCAGAATTTGAGTGGGATCCCCACTTCTCTGAAAAGATGCCAGAAAACGTGAAACCATTTATAATAGAAGAAAGATCGGATCTGCAAATTATGCCGCACTATTTTAATAGTGACGGATTTTATATCGCGGCTTACAGAAAAAAATCAACAGGTGGTGAGAAACATGCTTAAACCTTTAACAGATAAACAAACAAAGCCAAATATTAAACCTTCCATTTATTCGTTAGAACTGCACGAACTTGAATCATGGCTGACTGATATTAGAGAGCCTAAATTTAGAGGAAAGCAAATTTTTGAATGGCTTTATAAAAAACGTGTGTCTTCTTTTGAGGAGATGACAAACTTGCCGTTAGGCTTGCGCGAAAAACTAGAAAAAGATTATTACATCAAACCTCTTAAAGAAGTGATCAGACAGGAATCTTCAGATGGAACAATTAAGTTCTTATTTGAACTTCAGGACGGCTATTCAATTGAAACGGTTCTGATGAGACATGAATACGGAAATAGTATTTGCGTAACAACTCAAGTAGGATGCCGTCTAGGGTGTACGTTCTGCGCTTCTACATTAGGCGGTTTAAAGCGAAACCTTTTAGCAGGTGAAATTGTTGCTCAGGTACTTCAAGTACAGCGTGCATTAGATGAAACTGATGAAAGAGTCAGTTCGATCGTAGTAATGGGAATTGGCGAACCGTTTGACAATTACGATGGCCTTATGTCATTTTTGAAAATTGTTAATCATGATTTAGGTCTTAATATTGGAGCTCGTCATATTACGATCTCAACGAGTGGTGTAGTCCCTTACATTTACAAGTTTGCTGATGAAGGCATGCAAATCAACTTTGCGATTTCACTTCACGCTGCAAATACGGAAACAAGAAGCCGTTTGATGCCTGTTAACCGTATGTATCCACTTAACGAACTAATGGATGCTATCCGTTACTATATAAAGAAAACAGGCAGACGTGTAACATTTGAGTACGGATTATTTGGAAAAGTAAACGACTCAGTTGAAAGCGCAAATGAATTAGCCGATCTTATTTCTGATATTAAGTGCCATGTGAATTTGATTCCAGTGAACTATGTACCAGAAAGAGATTATGTACGAACACCGAAAGCACAAATATTTAAGTTCTTAGAGACGTTAACCTCAAGAGGCATAAATGCCACCATCAGAAGAGAACAAGGTCATGATATCGACGCTGCATGCGGTCAGCTGCGCGCGAAGGAACGTAAAGAAGAGACGAGGTGACGTGAAGATGCAAATTGCCTTTCAAACAGATGTTGGAATGGTAAGGAAGCATAATGAAGACAGCGGGGAAGTGTTCACGAAAGGTGAACACTTTCTTGCAGTTATTGCTGATGGAATGGGCGGACATAGAGCTGGTGATATCGCCAGTCAAGAAGCCTTGAAGTGTATTAAAGGCGCATGGGAACAATTCGAAGAGAACTTAGGAAACATTAAAGAATGGATTACAGCGGTATTGAAGGATACGAACCAGCACATTTTTCAATTTTCACAAGAAAATCCTGAAACACGCGGAATGGGAACGACCATTGTTGCTGCTTTGGGAACAAATAAAGAGGCAACTGTAGTACATATTGGGGATAGCCGCTGTTATTTATATTCACAAGGCATTCTGAAAAGAGTAACGGATGATCATTCACTCGTTCAAGAATTAGTGAAAAGCGGACAGATCACAGAAGATGAAGCGGAAATCCACCCAAGACGCAACATGATTATGAAAGCAGTTGGAACGGATGAAACGGTGGAACCTGAGTTTAATGTCATCTCATGGCAAGCGGGTGACTACATTCTTCTTTGTTCTGATGGATTATCTGATAAAGTTTCTTTCAAGAGAATTGAAGAAGCATTGAACAATTCGGATGAAACGGTCAGTGAAAAAGTAGAGAAGCTGATAACATGGGCAAAAAATGCGGGTGGAGAAGACAATATAACTGCTATCCTTATACAAAATAGTTCTGTTACAGAGGCAAAAGGGGAAGCAAGAACATGATTGGAAAAAGAGTCAGCGGCCGCTACAAGCTTTTAGAAGTAATTGGTGACGGCGGAATGGCCATTGTTTATCGGGCAAAGGATTTAATTCTGGATAGAGACGTTGCTGTAAAAGTGCTGCGTTCAGAGTTTAATAAGGATGAAGATTTTATTAGACGATTTAAGAGAGAAGCAGAGTCAGCTACGAGTTTGGACCACCCGAATATTGTAAGTATTTTTGATGTAGGTGAAGATGACGATATTTATTTTATCGTGATGGAGTATGTGCAAGGGAAAACACTCAAACAATACATAAAAGAACACGGAAAGCTTTCTGTTGAAGAATCCTTGCACATTATGAAACAAATAGGATCTGGGATGGCTGTGGCTCACGATCACGGAATCATCCACCGTGATATTAAACCTCATAACATCCTAATAACGGAAAACGGAATAGCAAAGCTGACTGATTTTGGTATTGCTTTAGCCATTACTTCTGCGACGATTACACATACCAATTCCATTTTAGGTTCTGTTCATTATTTCTCTCCTGAACAGGCTCGAGGCGGAATCGCGAATGCGAAATCAGATATTTATTCGTTTGGTGCAGTTTTATATGAGATGGTTACAGGAAGAGTACCATTCGTAGGTGAATCGCCTGTATCAGTTGCACTTAAACATTTGCAGGAAAATGTGATTGAACCAAGAAGGTTGAATCCTGAAATTCCACAAAGTGTCGAAAACATTATTTTAAAAGCGCTGGCAAAAAATCCTTTGCATCGATACAGCAGTGCTCAAGAACTGTTAAATGATATGCATTCCGCTTTAGATCCAGATCGCATGTATGAGCAAAAATGGAACGAAACATCAGACGATGATGAGAAAACGAAATTTATTACACCCATTATTCCGCCAGTACCTGCAGATCAGCCTGCTGATGAAGAAACTGGTAAAGGGAAAAAGAAGAAGAAAAAAAGATGGTGGCTTATTATACTCCTTACCTTGCTTTTGTTAGGCGGGGCAGGAGTAGCTGCGGTTACCATTTTGCCTTCTATTTTTCAATTGAAGGAAGTAAGTGTACCCAATGTGGCAGGCTACGAATATGAAGATGCCTTTGATAAGCTAAAAGCTGAAGGTTTGGATGTAAAACGCCAAGAAGTATTTGATAAAGAAGTAGAAGACGGTAAGGTTATTCGTCAAGACCCAGCACCACAAACAAAGGTAAAAGAGCGGAGCATTGTTACTTTACAAGTTTCCAAAGGACCTGAAAAAGAAAGTATGCCTGATGTAGAAGGAATGAATATAGATTCTGCTAAAGGGCTTCTGCATGAAAAAGGATTTACCAACTACAATATTACCTATGAAGAATCTGATACTGAGCCAGAAGGGACTGTTCTTTCACAAAGACCTGGAAAAGACGGCAAATATACACCTTCGGAAACAGATGTTGAATTGGTCGTCAGCAAGGGCAAACCAACCATTCAAGTGATGAATCTAGGTGGATTAACGAAAGAACAGGTCGATAACTATGCTAAAGGAGAAGGGCTTCTTGTTGAATATTCAGAGGACTTCTCGGAAACTGTAGAAAATGGAAATGTAATTTCACAAGATCCTTCTCCATTTACTCAAGTTGAAAAAGGCGCTACGATCAGTGTGATCCTGTCAAAAGGACCAGAAGAAACAGAACCGCCGCCGCCTCCAGAGCCGCCAGCTCAAGAAACGGCGCCAGATCGAACGACTACTAAAAAAATAGACGTAAAAGTAAAAGGGAAACCAAAAAAAGAACCTTTTCATGTGAAAATTGTCTATTCGGATAAAAATGCGTCTAATAAAGTTTTTGTTGAAGAAGATATTACTGAAAATAAGGAATACACACTTCCATTGACTGTAGCTGAGGGTGGAACAGCTTCATATGTAGTGTTTGTCAATGATAAACAAGAACAGACAGAAACGATTAAGTACGATGATATTTAGGAAGGGGACGATGGTGATTAAGCATGACTGAAGGAAGAATTGTTAAAGCGTTAGCGGGTTTCTACTATGTTATGGATCAAGATCAAATTTTCCAATGCCGGGGAAGAGGAAACTTCCGCAAAAGAAAAGTAAATCCATTAGTAGGTGACTGGGTAGAATATGAGTCCAGCAATAAAACTGACGGTTATATAATGGACGTAAAGGAACGAAAAAATGAACTCGTCCGGCCTCCTATCGCAAACGTTGATCAAGCCATTCTCGTTTTTTCAGCAGTGCAGCCTGACTTTAGTCCTTTGTTATTAGACAGATTTCTTGTTCATATTGAAGCAAATGATATTTTACCTGTTATCTGTGTTTCTAAAATGGACTTAGTTGAAGAAACGTCTGAATATGAAAAGATTCAAATGTACATTGAAAAATATAGAGATTTAGGATACGAAGTAATTCCTACTTCTACAAAGACAGATGATAGTTTAGAGATGTTCTATCCGCTGTTTAAGGATAAATTGACTGTTTTTGCCGGCCAATCTGGTGTAGGTAAATCTTCTTTACTTAATGCGATCAATCCGGAGCTTATGCTAGAAACAAATGAGATCTCCAGTCATTTAGGGCGTGGAAAACATACGACGCGTCATGTGGAATTAATTTTGTTCGGAAATGGACTTGTAGCAGATACACCTGGTTTTAGTTCTCTTGATTTCTTAAATATAGAGGCAGAAGATTTGTCTAAGTTTTTTCCAGAAATGAATGAAAGGCGAGGAGATTGTAAATTCCGTGGATGTTCACATACATCTGAGCCGAAATGTGCGATAAGAGCTGGAGTGGAATCAGGAGAAATCCCTGATTTCCGCTATGAGCACTATGTAAGCTTTTTGCAAGAAATAAAGGATCAAAAACGGAGGTACTAAATGATAAAAATAGCCCCTTCTATTTTATCGGCTGACTTTTCAAAGTTAGGGGAGGAAATAAAAGCAGTAGAACAAGCAGGTGCGGATTATATTCATATCGATGTGATGGACGGGCATTTTGTTCCGAATATTACGTTGGGGCCGCTTGTGGTTCAGGCTGTACGTCCATTAACTGATTTGCCATTAGATGTACATCTTATGATTGAAAACCCTGATCAATATATCGAAGCTTTTGCTAATGCCGGTGCTGATATGATTACTGTACATGTTGAAGCATCTCCACATCTTCATAGAACGATCCAATTGATCAAGAAGACTGGAGTGAAGGCAGGTGTAGTTTTAAATCCGGCAACGCCTGCAAATACCATCAAACATATTATTCATGATATAGATATGGTCTTGCTCATGACTGTCAATCCAGGTTTCGGTGGACAATCGTTCATTAAGAATGTTGTACCTAAAATTAAGGAAGTAAGGAACTTGATTGATGAAAATAAATTGGATGTGGAAATCGAAGTGGATGGCGGTGTTAATGCAGAAACGGCACCATTATGCATTGATGCAGGAGCAACGGTATTAGTTGCTGGGTCTGCTATTTATGGGAAAGATGATTTAAAGAATGCGATAAACGCCATACGTGGTGTATAATGGTTTTGGAAAATAAATAAGCAACCACAGGGGGAGTCTTTTACAAAGGCTGAGAGGGGAGTGTACTCCCGACCCTTTGAACCTGAAGCTGGGTAATACCTGCGTAGGAATGTGGAGTCGTGTGACTTTTTGTAAAGAAAAGCAACCGTGCGCTCACATGCCGGTTGCTTTTTTGTTTTCCTCAATAAAAAGGGGGAAAAAGAAATGAAAAACAGCAAAATTTTATTTTTGACCGAATTATCAATTATGGCTGCACTTTCACTTATTTTAGGATTGATTAAGTTTTCAGGAATATGGGCTCAAGGCGGATCTGTTTCATTAGAGATGGTTCCAATCTTCATTATGGCTTTTAGAAGAGGGGTAAAAGCAGGTGTTTTTACTGGTCTCTTAGTAGGATTGCTTCAACTAGCTGTTAATCCTCAAATCTATTACTTTGCTCAAGTTATACTGGATTACCCGCTCGCGTTCGCCTTGTCTGGATTAGCAGGGTTGTTTGCTCCTTCAATCAAACAAAAACCAGCGAAAAGAACAGCGTTGATGATTACTGGTATTTTTCTCGGCTGTACTTTGCGTCTTTTATCTCATGTAATCTCAGGTGTTATCTTCTTCAGCCAATATGCAGGGAAAATGAACGTATGGCTTTACTCCATTTTTTATAACGGTTCATTTATGGTCATCATTTTCTTTATTACGTGCATCGTCGTCATTTTGTTAACGAACACGGCACCGAAATTATTGCATACAGAGCGCAGAAGCCTTCAGCACACTGTATGAAAATAAGAATTGTTGCAGGTGGTCCCCCATTCTTAATACCAGATTTAAATAGCTGTGATAGTGGATCAGACATAATTTGGGTTGGAGTGGACAGAGGAACATTTGTCCTTTTAGAAGCTGGAATCCATCCAAAACATGCATTTGGTGATTTTGACTCTGTTTCTGATGTGGAAAAAGAAGCAATCATAAGGTCAGGTATTTCTTTGAATGTGTATCAGTCAGAAAAAGATCAGACAGACATGGAGATTGCTTTTTTATGGGCAATGGATCAAAATCCTGATGAGCTCTTATTATTGGGAGCTACTGGAGGGAGATTGGATCATGAGCTTTTAAATCTTCAACTCTTATTTAATAGTCTTGAAAAAAAAGACACGGCGGTTAAAGTGGTTGACAGGCATAACGAAATAACATTGCACGCTCCTGGAACATATCGTATCACTCAAGATGAAAGGTATCCATATGTATCTTTTATAGCTTATAAGGAAGAAGTTTCAGGCATTACATTAAGAGGCTTTAAGTATCCCCTGCAAAACGCAGCTCTGCAGATGGGATCTTCTCTCTGTATATCAAATGAGCTTGTAAATAAAAATGGTACTTATTCTTTTGACTCAGGCATAATAATGATGGTAAAGAGCCGTGATTAATTTAATCACGGAAAACAGGCCCCGATGCACCATTTATAAAACGGGGAATAAATTATAATTATTATGTGTTAGCTCTTATCATTTTTTATGGGCCTGGAGGAGGGGTAAGATGAAATTTTATACCATTAAACTACCTAGATTTTTAGGAGGGTTTGTTCGAGCCATTTTAGGATCTATGAAAAAAGGATAACAAACAAAAAAAGCGCCGAATCGGCGCTTTTTTTGTTTAGCTGATTTAAAAGAACTTTTGAAAAAAAGGGTTGTTGCATACAACTCTCTTTTTAGTCTTCTTTGACAGTTGATTGTAGTGGAAGGTGCGAGACTCCTGCGGGACTGGCGGGCGAGTGAGACACTTAAGAGTGAAACGTCCAAATGTGGCTCACCTCCTGCCCCGGGGAAAGCGAGCAACCTGGATCGAAAATCAACTACTTCCAAGAACAAACTTCTAGACAAAGAAAAAAACAGCAGTTAAACTGCTGTTTTTATTAAACGCGTTCTACTTTGCCAGACTTAAGTGCACGAGCAGATACATATACGCGCTTAGGCTTTCCGTCCACAAGAATGCGAACCTTTTGGACATTAGCTCCCCAGCTTTTCTTTGATTTGTTCATCGCGTGAGAACGCTTGTTTCCTGTTTTAGGTCCTTTTCCGGTAATAAAACATTTACGAGCCATATTAGGTGAACCTCCTTTATAGCAAAAGCTTTGCATCAATTCAATCGTATGTTAAATACTAAATAATATTAGCATGACTCAAGTTGCAATGCAACACATTCATTTTTCTTTTTCAAGTAAATTCCCTTGACAATACTTTTTACATAGTGTGAAATGTAGATGTCCTTTCAAAAAAAGACAATATATAGTACAATGTTTGTTAGCCATTTAACATTCTAAAGGGGGATGTAAGCATGTCCATTGAAATGAAAACAACCTATGGTCAAATTGATATTTCGAATGAAGTAATTGCTACAATAGCTGGCGGAGCAGCAATCGACTGTTATGGGATCGTCGGTATGGCTTCAAGAAAGCAATTGAAAGATGGGATAACTGAGCTTTTAGGACGTGAAAATTTCTCCCGCGGGATCGTTGTCAGACAAGAAGAAGATGAAGTACATATTGATATGTATATCATCGTTAGTTACGGAACAAAGATTTCTGAAGTGGCTCACAATGTTCAGAACAAAGTGAAATACACCCTGGATCAAATGCTTGGTTTAGCAGTTGACTCAGTTAATATCTATGTTCAGGGTGTCAGGGTGACAACCCCTTAGTTAGGAGGAAGGTTCGTGTCTTTAAAAGTATTAGACGGAAAAAAGTTTGCTAACATGGTTCTTGAAGGAGCCGCAAACTTAACAAGAAACGCAGCAATGGTTGATGCACTTAATGTTTTCCCTGTTCCAGATGGAGATACAGGAACAAACATGAATTTGACAATTACATCAGGTGCCAAAGAAGTAGAGAAAAATTCGAACAATCATGTAGGTGTAATTGCCAATGCATTTGCAAAGGGATTATTAATGGGAGCCAGAGGAAACTCAGGTGTTATCCTATCCCAGCTCTTCAGAGGTTTTTCAAAAGCTGTAGAAGGAAAAGAAACAATTACAGCTTCAGAGTTTGCCAATGCTTTTGATAAAGGTGTGGAAACGGCATATAAAGCCGTAATGAAACCTGTTGAAGGAACGATTTTAACCGTTGCTAAAGATGCTGCAAAAAAAGCGGTAAAAGAAGCAAAAAAATCAGACGACATTCTTCATATAATGAAAGAAGTTTTAAAAGAATCAAAAGCTTCATTAAACCGCACTCCTGATCTGCTACCTGTATTAAAAGAAGTGGGTGTTGTAGATTCAGGCGGACAAGGTCTTGTAACCGTGTATGAAGGCTTTTTAGCTGTGTTAGAAGGAAGAGAGCTGCCAAAGGTATCCGTGAATGCTGCTTCTATGAACGAGCTTGTTAACGCTGAGCACCATAAAGCTCAAGTTCATATGAAAACAGAAGATATTCATTTTGGATATTGCACGGAGTTCATGGTGAAATTCGAAACAGCTAAATTGAAAAACAATCCTTTTGATGAGAATACGTTTAGAAACGAACTGAACGAGCACGGTGATTCATTGCTTGTTGTTGCTGATGAAGATGTGGTTAAAGTCCATATCCATACTGAACAGCCTGGCAATATGCTTACACTGGCTCATCGTTATGGAAGCTTAATCAATATAAAAATTGAAAACATGCGTGAACAGCACTCTGCTATTTTAGAAAGTGAAAATACAATCATTCCAACTTATACTCAATCAGAGAAAAAGAAAGAGTATGGGATTGTAACAGTTGCCATGGGTGAAGGAATTGAAGAAATGTTTTCTTCAATGGGAGCATCTGTCATTCAAGGCGGACAAACCATGAATCCGAGTACGGAAGATATCGTTCGTGCTATTCGAAAAGTGAACGCAGAAAAGATTTTCATTCTGCCGAACAACAGCAATATCATTATGGCTTCAGAACAAGCTGCAAGTGTTGTTGATGAAGAAGTGGTAATTATTAGAACGAAGACAGTGCCACAGGGAATCTCATCAATCCTGGCGTTTAATCCTTCTGCAGATCTGAAGGAAAATGAAGAAAAAATGAATGATGCGATCTCCAGTGTGAAATCCGGTCAAGTGACATATGCTGTTCGAGACACGTCAATAGATGGTGTTGAAATAGCAAAAGGCGACTTCATGGGTATTTCTGAAGGGAAGATCATTACATCAAAAACCGATAAAATGGCTGTAACAAAAGAGCTTTTAGAAAAAATGATGGATGAAGATTCAGAAATCGTAACGATTATATATGGTGAAGATTCTTCTGAAGATGAAGCACAGGAAATTGCAGATTTTCTTGAAGAAAAGTTCCCTGATGCTGAAGCTGAAATTCATAATGGAAAACAGCCGATTTACTCTTTCATTTTGGCTGTTGAATAAAAACTAAAAGTATTCTCTCTTAAACTTAAAGTATGATAAAGTTAAGAGGGAATACTTATTTTATTGGGAAAAATGGAATGTGAAGGAGATTGTCATGAAGTATAAAAGTGTATTTGATATTATCGGTCCCATAATGATTGGGCCGTCTAGTTCACATACAGCAGGAGCTGCCCGAATAGGCAGAGTAGCTAGGCATTTATTCGGAAGAAAACCTGATTTTGCGAAAATATCTTTTTACGGTTCTTTTGCTAAAACATACAAAGGACATGGAACTGATGTGGCTATAGTCGGCGGGATCCTTGACTATGATACTTTTGATACCCGGATTGTGGAGGCGCTTACAATAGCGAAGCAAGAAGGAATCAAAGTTACGATGACAGAAGAAGATGCTGTAACAGATCATCCAAACACGGCCCGTGTTATCATTGGAGACAGCGAAGGACAGATAGAACTAGTAGGAATCTCTATTGGCGGAGGTAAGATCGAGATTACCGAACTCAATGGATTTGAACTGAGACTTTCAGGAAACCATCCGGCTCTATTAATTGTGCATAACGATAAATATGGAGCGATTGCCGGTGTTGCGAACATTTTGGCCAAACATGAGATTAATATTGGCCACATGGAAGTATCGAGGAAAGAAAAAGGAAAAGAAGCGTTAATGGTAATTGAGATTGATCAGAATGTTGATGATGTAATAACGGATGAATTAAGTACTCTTCCGATCGTTCAAAAAGTAGTTAAGATACATGATTAAGAGGTGAGTATAATGTTTCGCAATGTAGCTGAATTAGTAGAACTTGCAGATTCAAGAAAATGTAAAATATCAGAAATCATGATTGAACAGGAAATGGAAGTGACCGGGCGTTCCAGAGAAGAAGTGTTTGCTTTTATGGACCGTAATTTAACGGTGATGGAAGAAGCTGTTGAACGAGGTATAACCGAAGATGTAAAATCACACTCAGGATTGACTGGCGGTGACGGAAAACTGCTTCAAGCATACATTAAAACAGGCAAGTCACTATCTGGTGATTTAATGCTTGATGCAGTAAGTAAAGCGATGGCAACGAATGAAGTGAATGCAGCGATGGGAACGATTTGTGCGACTCCAACGGCGGGTTCAGCAGGAGTTGTTCCTGGTACATTGTTTGCGTTAAAGGGAAAGCTGAATCCTACACGAGATCAAATGATTGAGTACTTGTTTGCATCTGGAGCTTTTGGTTTTGTCGTTGCTAATAACGCATCCATTTCTGGAGCAGCAGGAGGGTGTCAGGCTGAAGTAGGCTCTGCTACAGGAATGGCTGCAGCCGCTATTGTTGAACTAGCTGGGGGCACACCATCGCAATCTGCAGAGGCCTTTGCAATTGCTTTAAAGAATATGCTTGGGTTAGTATGTGATCCTGTTGCAGGTCTTGTAGAAGTTCCTTGTGTTAAAAGAAATGCGATGGGAGCAAGCAATGCGATTGTTGCTGCAGATATGGCCCTTGCTGGAATCGTTAGCCGTATACCGTGTGATGAAGTGATTGATGCCATGTACAAGATTGGCTTAACTATGCCGTCAGCACTTCGGGAAACGGCACAAGGCGGTTTGGCCGCAACTCCAACAGGAAGAGAGCTTGAGGCAAAAATATTCGGGATACCGCTGAATAAAAAATGATGATGCTTAGCGATCAGACGACAGCGATTCAAGGTATTGGCGAAAAAAAAGCAGAAGAATTGATGAGTATGGGTATTCATTCTGTTCAGGATCTGCTGGAGTATTTGCCATATCGTTATGAAGACTATCAATTAAAAGATTTAGCGGATATAGCACATGATGAAAAAGCAACGATCGAAGGGAAGGTTCATACTGAACCTTCTCTCCGTTATTTTCCGAAAAAAAAATCAAGATTATCGTTTCGGATGCTCGTTGGGAAATATTTGATTACAGCTGTTATTTTTAACCGGCCGTTTTTAAAAAATCAAATTTCCCTAGGACAAACCATAACGGTAACAGGAAAATGGGATCGAAACAAAATGACATTAACGGTAAGTGATGTTCATTTCGGTACATTTTCAGAAGATCATAAGATTGAACCTGTTTATTCTCTAAAAGGGCAGATGCATGGTAAGATGATGAGAAAAATAATGGCACAAGCTTTTGGTCAGTATAGGGGTCAAATCCCAGAACCGCTGCCGGAATATTTGCGGAATACTTACCGTCTTCCTGGAAAAGAGGAAGCTTTGAAGATGATGCATTTTCCAGTAGATTTTAAGCAATTAAAGGCTGGAAGAAGAAGACTCGCTTATGAAGAGCTATTGTTTTTTCAATTAAAAATGCAGATTTTCAGGAAGTGGAACAGACAGCAATCTGAAGGTGCCTCCATTGTGTTTGATCGCTCTAAACTAGATTCTTTTATTGAAGGACTTCCATTTCAGTTAACAGATGCTCAAGCTAGAGTAGTGAATGAAATATTAAAAGATCTTTCTGAGAACAGCCGAATGAACAGGCTATTACAAGGAGATGTTGGCTCCGGCAAAACAGTAGTGGCAGCGATTGCCCTATATGCAGCTGTAACAGGAGGCAAGCAGGGTGCTTTGATGGTACCAACCGAGATATTGGCAGAGCAGCATTTTACGTCACTGAAAGAATTATTTGCGCCATACGGTATCACGGTAGCGCTATTAACGAGTTCTGTAAAAGGGAAATTGAGAAAGGAAACATTGAACTTGCTGAGTCAGGGTGACATTCAAATCATGGTCGGGACACATGCCCTTATTCAAGATGAGGTGAATTTTCACAACCTTGGTTTAGTGATCACGGATGAACAGCATAGGTTTGGCGTCAACCAAAGAAGAGTATTGCGTGAAAAAGGTGCAAGTCCTGATGTTTTGTTTATGACGGCAACTCCTATTCCACGTACACTTGCGATCTCAGCTTTTGGTGATATGGATGTTTCAACGATAGATGTCATGCCTGCAGGCAGAAAACCGATCATCACCCATTGGGCAAAGCATGGGATGCTCGATCAGGTGCTGGATTTTATGAAAAAAGAAATTTTGTCAGGAAGACAAGCCTACGTGATCTGTCCTCTGATTGAAGAATCCGAAAAGGTAGATGTACAAAATGCCATTGACGTACATGCGCAGCTAAGTCTTTATTTTCAGGAATATCAAGTTGGATTAATGCATGGAAGACTGCATTCTGCAGAAAAAGATGAAGTAATGAGGCAGTTCGCTTCGAATACATGCCAGATCCTTGTTTCTACTACTGTTGTTGAAGTAGGAGTGAATGTACCAAATGCAACCGTTATGATCATTTATGATGCAGAAAGATTTGGATTATCACAGCTTCATCAGTTGAGAGGAAGAGTAGGGCGTGGAAGCGACCAGTCTTATTGTGTGCTGATTGCAGATCCGAAAACTGAAGAAGGCCAAGAACGTATGAGGATTATGACTGAGACAACAAACGGGTTTGAACTTTCTGAAAAGGATCTGGAGTTGCGTGGACCAGGTGACTTTTTTGGGAACAAGCAGAGCGGTCTTCCGGAATTTAAGGTCGCAGATTTAATACATGATTACCGTATTCTGGAAACGGCGAGAAATGATGCTCAGAAACTAGTGAATTCTGATGAGTTTTGGAAAGGTGAGATGTATGCACCTATTAGAGAGTTTCTTGAGAGCAGAGGGATTTTAGATAAAGAGAGGCTCGATTAATTCTTGAAAGATGAGTATTGATACTATATACTACTGTTAGTACCAGCTCATAATATCAGAAAACAAATGCAGGTATGCTATTTTATGGTACCTGCTTTTATAACGCCTTGCATCATAAATGAGACCTTTTTAAAGGAAGAAGGAAATGATTTATGAAGAAATCAAAAAAGGAGCGTCAAGCGCTTCTTACTGAAACGATCAAACAAACCCCCTTCATAACGGACGATGAACTTGCTGAAAAATTCGGTGTAAGTGTCCAGACGATCAGGCTTGACCGTCTTGAACTATCTATACCAGAACTCAGAGAGCGAATTAAATCAGTAGCGGTTACAAAATTAGATGAAGTAAAGGCTCTGCCGTTAGAGGAAGTAATAGGTGAAATTATTGATCTGCAGTTGGATCAATCGGCCATATCCATTTTAGATATAAGAGAAGAACATGTTTTCTCAAGAAATAAAATAGCAAGGGGTCATCATGTTTTTGCTCAGGCTAATTCATTAGCCGTTGCAATTATTAACGATGAGCTAGCTTTAACGGCTAAAGCAAATATCCGTTTCTCTCGTACGGTTAAAATGGGGGAACGGATCATTGCGAAAGCGAGAGTTTTAGAAACGGGCTCAGAACGAACAATTGTTGAAGTAAATAGCTTTGTAGATAAAGAACTTGTTTTTAATGGTGAATTTACGATGTTCAGATCAAAACAAGATTCGAAGGAAGGAAGTTAAATCAACATGAAAATCGCATTAGACGCTATGGGTGGCGACAATGCTCCGAAAGAAATAGTTAAAGGTGCTTTGTTAGCTGTTGAACAATACCATGATCTGACTATTACATTAGTTGGTAATGAAAATCTAATAAAAGAACATTTGCCGAGTGATCATCCTTTTACAATTATCCATACGGACGAAGTGATTGAAACATCGGAAGAACCAGTTCGGGCAGTTCGCCGCAAAAAGAATGCTTCTATGGTACTTGCTGCAAATGAAGTGAAATCTGGAAATGCAGATGCATATATTTCTGCTGGAAATACCGGGGCACTGATGGCTAGCGGATTATTCTACGTTGGCAGAATTAAAGGTATCGAAAGACCAGCCCTTGCACCAACACTGCCTACTTTAGACGGACGCGGATTTTTGTTTTTAGATGTAGGTGCAAATATGGATGCTAAACCTGAACATCTTCTGCAATATGCACTTATGGGCGCGGTTTATTGTAAGCAAGTAAGAGGAATTGAAAATCCTAGAATAGGCTTGCTGAATGTAGGAACAGAAAACGAAAAGGGAAACGCCTTAACAAAAGCAGCCTTTCCGCTTTTACAAGAAGCTGACATTAACTTTGTTGGAAATGTAGAATCCAGAGACCTATTGATGGGTGCGGCAGATGTTGTGGTATGTGACGGGTTTGCAGGCAACCTCGTATTGAAATCGATCGAGGGAACTGCTATGAGCATGTTTTCAATGATAAAAGAAACACTCACATCCAGCTTTACGAGTAAGATGGCTGCCGGGGTTTTAAAGCCAAAGCTTCGCGGAATAAAAGATAAACTCGACTATACAGAGTATGGCGGAGCGGGACTTTTTGGATTAGCTGCACCGGTAATAAAAGCACACGGATCATCTAATGCCAATGCGGTCTTAAATGCGATCAGACAAACAAAAGATATGGTGGATAAAAACGTAGTAAACACCATTTTGGATCATATTCAATCAAACGAAAATAAGGAGGAATAGGTTCATGGGTAAAATTGCTTTTTTATTTCCAGGACAAGGGTCACAATTTGTAGGTATGGGAAAACAATTAGCAGACCAGGAAACACTTGCAAAAGAAGTATTTGCGAAAGCTGATGAAAAACTGAAACTAGATCTCTCAACTATCATTTTTGAAGGTCCAGAAGAAGTACTAAAGAAAACAGAATATACACAGCCAGCCTTGCTTACTGTCAGCACTGCTGTACTTGAAGTATTCAAGAAGTATGGTATAACGCCAGACTTTACGGCAGGTCATAGCTTAGGTGAGTATTCCGCATTAGTTGCAGCAGAGAGTATATCATTCGAAGATGCCGTTTTTGCAGTACGAAACAGAGGGCTGCTTATGGAAGAGGCAGTTCCATCAGGTGTCGGAACGATGGCAGCTATATTGGGAATGGATCAAGAACACCTAGAAACAATTACGGGGGAAGTGACGGAAGCAGGAAACAGTGTACAAGTAGCAAACTTAAACTGCCCAGGTCAAATTGTCATTTCAGGAACTGTAAAAGGTGTGGAAGAAGCTGGATCGCGTGCTAAAGAAGAAGGTGCTAAAGTGATTCCGCTTCAAGTGAGCGGACCTTTTCATTCTTCGTTAATGAAACCGGCTGCGGAGAAGTTTACTGAAGTATTGTCAGCGATTGAAATAAAGGATGCGAAAACACCTGTAATCGCGAATGTGACAGCGAAACCTGTAACATCAGGAAACGAGATTCAAGAGAAGCTGATTGAACAGCTTTACTCCCCGGTACGCTGGGAAGAAACAGTACGGGAATTGATGGATCAAGGCGTTGACACATTTATAGAGATTGGTCCTGGAAAAGTATTATGCGGCTTAATCAAAAAGGTGAACCGAAGAGCGAATTGTATGGCGATCGGTGATATGGACTCATTAGCTGCAGCTGTTGAAAAACTGAAGGGAGAATCTATTGATGCTTAATAATAAATCTGTTTTAGTTACTGGTGCTTCAAGAGGAATCGGACGTGCAATTGCGCTTTATTTTGCAAAGCAAGGCGCAAAAGTGGCTGTCAATTTTTCAGGCAGTGAAGAGAAAGCGAACGAAGTAGTAGCTGAGATTAAAGAAAATGGCGGAACAGCATTTGCTATAAAAGCTGATATTTCTAGCAGCGAAGATGTTACGGCTATGATCAAAGCTGTGATCGATCAATTTGGAAGCTTAGATGTTCTCGTTAATAATGCTGGGATTACAAGAGACAACTTATTGATGAGAATGAAAGAGGAAGATTGGGATGCTGTTATTAATACAAACCTTAAAGGTGTATTTTTAACAACAAAAGCAGTTACTAGACAAATGATGAAGCAAAGACAAGGGCGGATTATCAATATCGCTTCGATTGTCGGAGTTTCCGGAAACGCTGGGCAAGCAAATTATGTTGCTGCGAAAGCCGGAGTGATTGGGTTAACAAAAACTACTGCGAAAGAGCTATCTTCCAGAGGAATTACTGTAAATGCGATTGCGCCTGGTTTTATTGAAACGGACATGACGGGTAAACTTGAAGAAGGAATTAAAGAAGATATGTTAAGAAACATACCTTTAGCCCGCTTTGGACAACCTGATGATATTGCAGCCGCAGCGGCTTTCCTTGCGAGTGACCAAAGTTCTTACATTACTGGACAAACACTTCATGTTGATGGCGGAATGGTGATGTAAATCAGGTGACTATTGTTTTCATAACGATTGGTAATTTCTCTAGTTTTTTTAGATAAAAAAGCATATACTATTGAAAGGAGGTGACATACATTATGGCAGACGTACTAGAAAGAGTTTCAAAGATTGTTGTAGACCGTCTTGGTGTTGACGCGTCTGAGGTTAAGCCTGAAGCTTCCTTCAAAGAAGATCTTGGTGCAGATTCTCTTGATGTAGTTGAACTTGTAATGGAACTTGAGGATGAGTTCGAATTAGAAATTTCTGATGAAGATGCTGAAAAAATTGCAACTGTTGGTGATGTTGTAAATTACATAAACAGCAAACAGTAAGGTTTCGGATAAAGTCCCGTTTTTAACGGGGCTTTCTTCCCTTTTAAGGGAAGAGACAATAAAATAGCCCTTTTACGAGATTTTTGGAGGAAGTTTATGAAAGGTTCAAAACATCAATCAACTCAAAAAAAAATAATGAAAAACCGTTTTAAATCTGCTTCAAAAAAGGGCATGGATGACAAACTGCGCATCCAGAAAGTAGCCCCTATACAAGAACGGTTAAACGTAACTTTTGATAATGTAAAACTATTAGCACAAGCTTTTACCCATTCATCATATGTGAATGAGCATCGAGGAAGAACATTTGAAGATAATGAAAGGCTGGAGTTTTTAGGCGATGCCGTTTTGGAATTGACTATTTCTCAATTTTTATACAGTAAATTCACAAACATGAGCGAAGGCGAGCTCACGAAATTAAGAGCAGCAATTGTATGTGAACCATCACTTGTGCTTTTTGCAAATGATCTGCACTTCGGTGATTATGTATTATTGGGAAAAGGCGAAGAAAATACAGGCGGGAGAACTCGCCCAGCACTTTTGGCAGATGTCTTTGAAGCTTTTATTGGAGCGCTTTACTTGGATCAGGGACTTGAAAAGGTTAAAGAATTTTTAGACCGTTACGTGGTTCCGCGTATTAATGAAGGTGCTTTTTCTCATGTGATGGATTTTAAAAGCCAGCTGCAGGAATATGTCCAGCGTGAAGGACTGGGTCACATTGATTACAGAATCGTTCAGGAAAAAGGACCTGCGCATAACAGGGAATTTGTTTCTGAAGTAAGATTAAATGAAGAGACTTTTGGAATCGGCTATGGAAGATCGAAAAAAGAAGCTGAACAGCATGCTGCACAAGAAGCAATAGGTAAGGTTTCTAAAAAGAACTAGAAAAAACCCCCTCAAATGATGCACTTACCGCGTCAATTCAGGGGGTTCTATTATTTCTTTTTCAAAGATGCAAGCTCTTCCACAATACTTTCCATGTCACGAATGCTGAAAGATGGCATTTTCATCACCATTTCATAAAGTTCTTTAACATCCTCATATTTATTTAATTCGTAATCTTCGGGCTGTATGATTCCGCTGTTAACTATTTGGAGTTTCTTTTTTAAACTTTCAATCATATAGGACATGTTTTCGTGGTTTTCTATCGTTAAATCCATTTAAATGCTCCTTTTATGCGATTTTAATCATATGTACTTTTAAAATTTGCGTTAAATAGCCGTTCTAATAAGCTTTCTTCATTTTAGCACAATATCATCTTTGTGACTATGCAAGGCTAAATCTATGATAAAATAAATAAGTTAGAGTATACATAATCAGAAAAATGAATCGGCTTTTAAAGCTGTTCATGTAACGTAAGGGGGATTAAAAGATGTTCCTCAAAAGAATTGATGTAGCTGGGTTTAAATCTTTTGCTGAAAGAATCCAAGTTGAATTTGTTCAAGGGGTAACAGCAGTTGTTGGACCGAATGGCAGCGGAAAGAGTAATATTTCTGACGCAGTACGCTGGGTACTTGGAGAACAATCTGCAAAATCACTGCGCGGCTCCAAAATGGAAGATATCATTTTTGCCGGGAGCGACAATCGTAAACCATTAAACGTGGCAGAAGTGACACTTACATTAGACAATGAAGATCAGCATTTGCCGCTTGATTATAATGAAATATCCATTACAAGAAGAGTGTTCCGTTCTGGAGACAGTGAATATTTGATCAATAAACAGCAATGCAGATTAAAAGATATTGTTGAATTATTCATGGATTCAGGATTAGGAAGAGAAGCTTTTTCTATCATCGGACAAGGCCGGGTAGAAGAGATATTAAGCAGTAAGTCTGAGGAAAGAAGAAAAATTTTCGAAGAAGCTGCTGGTGTTTTAAAATACAAAAACAGAAAACAAAAAGCGGAACAAAAGCTATCAGAAACACAAGAAAATCTAAATCGGGTTGAAGATATATTGCACGAGTTAGAAGATCAGGTTGAGCCGCTTAAAATACAAGCTTCGATCGCGAAAGACTACCTTGAAAAGAAACAGGAATTAGAGGTTGTTGAAACGGCTGTGCTGGTGCATGAAATTGAGGACCTGCATCAGCGCTGGGAGAAGCAAAAAATCTTTGTAGCGGAATTACAGCACCAAGAGGAGGCACTCTCCAGCCAGGTCAGGCAGGGAGAAACAACCATTGAACGTGCGAGACTAGATATGCAGGCAATGGATGAATCCATTGATGAGCTGCAGGGGGCGCTTCTATTAGCTAGTGAAACTCTCGAAAAATTAGAGGGTAAAAAAGAAGTGTTAAAGGAAAGAAAGAAAAACTATGCTCAACATAAATCTTCTTTAATAGAGCAGATTCAGCAGCTTAAAGAAAATCGTGATCATCTTGAGAAACAACTAATGATTGAGACCGAAATGCTCAATGAGAAAGAAAAACAGCTAAAACATGTAAAAAAACAAGTAAAAGAAGAAGAAAGCCGTTTGGCAGTTCTTGAAATGGACGTAGAATCCGAACTAGAAAAGCTAAAAAGTGATTATTTTGATCGGCTCAATGAACAAACAACAATCAAGAATGAGATTCGATACATTGAGGAACAATCTAAACAGCAAAATTTCAAAAGCGGAAAATTAGATGAAGAAAACAATAAATTCCTTCTTCAGAGAACCCAATTGCAGGATACAAAATCCGAGGTTCAGAATAAATTCAATGCTGCTGAAACAGATTTAAAACAAAAGCTCGAAGAATATCAAAATGTTAGAACTGCGATTTCAAAAAAAGAGACAGATCATCAAACGAATCAGGAAAAACTATATCAAGCTTATCAGTTTATTCAGCAGTTTAAGTCTAAAAAAGAGATGCTTGAATCGATGCAGGATGAATATGCTGGTTTCATGCAAGGTGTAAAAGAAGTGCTGAAAGCTAAAAATTCTCGCCTGAGTGGTATTGAAGGAGCAGTTGCCGAGCTAATATCGGTTCCTTCTGAAATTGAGACAGCAATAGAAACCGCTCTAGGCGGGTCAATGCAGCATATTGTCGTAGACCATGATCAAAATGCAATGAAGGCGATCCAGTTTTTGAAACAAACAAGGGCAGGCAGAGCCACATTTTTGCCTTTGAATGTCATTAAGCCGCGTTCAGTCTCGAATGGCGATGAACAAAATGCAAGTTCGGTTGAGTCATTTGTAGGTGTTGCAGCAAAGCTCATCAAGTTTGATTCGAAATACGAGAACATCGTAGGAAACTTATTAGGTAACATAATCATATCTAAAGATATAAAAGGCGCGAACGAGATTGCTAAAAAAGTGAACTATCGCTATCGGATTGTTACTTTAGACGGTGATGTAGTAAGTCCTGGAGGATCCATGTCCGGCGGAAGCCTGAAGCAAAAGAGTACTTCTCTTTTGAGCAGGCAGCGTGAAGTTGAAGAGTTGACTGAGAAATTAACTGTGATGGAAAAACAAACTCTTCAGCTGGAATCAAAGGTTTCTAAGCTAAAAGGAGAACTTTTAAAAGAGAAAGAGTTTTTAGAACAATTAAGAATCCAAGGAGAACAATTTAGAGAACTTGAACAAGATTTAAAATCCCGGTTGCGTGAAATTGAAATGGACGAAAAGAGTCTTAATGATAGACTTCAATTATACGATCGGGAAAAGCAATCATTTAACTCGGAAAAAACAGCTGCAGAAACAAGGCTGGCTGATCTCCAAGGTAAACTCAAGATAGCGATACAAGCAGGAAATAAACTTGAGGAGAAAATTGCAGATTTATCAGAAAAGAAAAAGATGCATCAAACATCGAAGGAAGAGCTGAGAGAGACTTTAACATCGCTGAAAATAAGAGCGGCAGAACTCGAGCAGCAAGTTGCAAACCAGAGAGAAAAAAGTGAACGGCTCCAAGTGGAATATAAGTCATTAAAAGAAAAGACGAAAGAAACCGAAGAAGATTTCTGGCTTCTTGAAGAAGAAATGAATAACAGTTCATCGGGCGAGGACTCGCTTGATGAGCAAATCACTCAAAAAAGGCATGAAAAAAACTCTGCTGTTAGGCTGATTGCCGAAAGAAGACAAGAAAGAATGCAATCCTTCCAATCTATTGAAGCAATGGAAACGGAACTGAAGGAAGCTAAAAGGCAGTATAAGCAATTAAGTGAAGGCCTTAAAACAGAGGAAGTCAGCATCAATAGACTCGATGTTGAACTAGAAAATCGTTTAACACTTTTACGTGAAGAATATGAACTTTCCTATGAGGCAGCTAAAGAAAAGCATAAATTAGAAATGCCGCTGCAAGATGCCAAGAGGAAAGTTAGACTGATAAAAATGGCGATTGAAGAGCTGGGTGTCGTTAATATTGGTGCGATCGAAGAATATGAAAGAGTCAGTCAGCGCTATAACTTTTTGGTCGAACAACGAAATGATTTAACTGAAGCGAAAGATACTTTATACGGCGTAATATCTGAAATGGATGAAGAAATGAAGAACCGTTTTGAAGAAACATTTACAGCGATTCGTTCACATTTTGGGGTTATCTTTCAAGATCTGTTCGGTGGCGGACGGGCAGACCTCGTGCTGACACAGCCCGAAGATATGCTTGCTACCGGTGTTGATATTATGGCTCAGCCGCCAGGGAAGAAGCTGCAGCAGCTTGGTTTACTCTCAGGCGGTGAGCGAGCGTTAACAGCAATTGCGTTATTGTTTGCCATTTTAAAAGTCAGACCCGTTCCATTCTGCATATTAGATGAAGTAGAAGCTGCTCTCGATGATGCAAATGTACATCGCTTCGCAAAATTCCTGCGGGCGTTTAGCAAGGAAACACAGTTTATTGTTGTTACTCACCGAAAAGGAACAATGGAAGAAGCTGATGTTTTATACGGAGTAACGATGCAGGAATCTGGTGTATCGAAGCTTGTCTCTGTTCGATTGGAAGATACACGTGAACTTGTAACAACCTAAGGAGGAAAAAAAGTGAGTTTTTTAAAACGATTAAAAGAAAAATTTTCAAACCAATCCATTGAATCAGAAGCCTCATCTGAAAAATTCAAGAGCGGGCTTGAGAAAACAAGAAATTCATTTTCTTCTAAAGTAAACGATCTATTGAAAAGATATAGAAAAGTGGACGAAGAGTTCTTTGAAGAGCTGGAAGAAATCTTAATCAGTGCAGATGTTGGGGTCCACACAGTACTTGATATCATTGATGAATTAAAAGACCTTGTCCGTACTAAAAATATTAAAGATCCGATTGAGCTGCGTTCATCCATCACGGAAAAACTTGCTGAAATGCTTCAAAAAGATGGCGGTGACAGCGAACTTAACATTCAATCTGACGGAATGACTGTCATCTTGTTCGTTGGAGTGAATGGTGTTGGTAAAACAACTACGATCGGAAAACTCGCTCATCAGCTAAAGAACGATGGAAAAAAAGTGATCTTAGCTGCCGGTGATACTTTCCGTGCAGGAGCAATTGATCAGCTTGAAGTCTGGGGAGAACGTGCGGGAGTAGATGTGATTAAGCATCATGAAGGTGCAGATCCTGCGGCTGTTATTTTTGATAGCATCCAGGCGGCGAAATCACGAAAAGCAGATGTGCTTTTATGTGATACAGCTGGACGATTGCAAAACAAAGTAAACTTAATGAACGAGCTTTCAAAAGTAAAACGTGTAATTGAACGGGAAATACCTGGAGCTCCTCATGAAGTGCTTTTAGTAGTAGATGCAACAACAGGACAAAATGCGATGAACCAAGCTAAAACGTTCGGACAGTCGACTGATGTTACAGGGCTTGTGCTTACTAAATTAGATGGAACAGCTAAAGGCGGAATTGTTCTGGCTATTCGCCACGAATTGGACATCCCCGTGAAATTTGTCGGTTTAGGTGAAAAAATAGACGATCTTCAAAAATTTGATCCTGAACAATTTGTCTATGGATTATTTGCCGGAAGTGAAGACGAGGAAGAAGCAGAGTAATTCTGCTTCTTTTTTTTAGAGGCTCCTTTCTAAAAGATTGTTTCTTTTGGCTGAATGTTCATTCTCTTCATTGGCAAGTTGATTGGAGTGCAAGGTGCGAAGACTCCTGAGGGCTCACCGCACACCCCGCGGAAAGCGAGCATCCTGGAAGGGAGATCAACTACTTCCAAATCAGCAAAAGTTTCTGACAAGAAAAAAACTTGACATCTTTTGTGCCTAATTGTATGATATTCACGTAAAGGCATTTCACTTAACAAGGGTTGTGAAAGTATGCTCGATAAAACGATGAGAATGAACTACCTTTATGATTTTTATCAATCACTTTTAACTCCAAAGCAAAGAAATTACATGGGGTTGTATTATTTGGATGATTATTCTCTCGGTGAAATTGCCGAACAATATCATGTCAGTCGCCAAGCCGTTTATGATAATATAAAACGGACAGAGGCGATGCTCGAAGAATACGAAGATAAGTTAGGGCTTTTTGCAAAGTTTCAGGAACGTGAACAGTTGCTGTCATCTTTAAGAGAGCTTCTGAAATCTGAACCTGATAACGTACTTGCAATTATCGATCGCCTTGAAAATATGGAATAGGAGGCGTTCAGAAAGATGGCATTTGAAGGTTTAGCCGACCGTCTTCAGAACACTTTACAAAAAATCCGCGGCAAAGGGAAAGTAAATGAAGCGGATGTAAAGGAAATGATGAGGGAAGTGCGCCTCGCCCTTCTAGAGGCAGACGTTAACTTTAAAGTGGTAAAAGATTTTGTTAAAAAGGTATCTGAACGTGCAGTTGGTCAGGAAGTCTTAAAAAGTTTGACGCCCGGTCAGCAGGTTGTAAAAGTTGTTAATGACGAACTTACTGCACTAATGGGCGGCGAGCAAAGTAAGATAGCAGTTTCCAGCCGGCCGCCAACAGTTATTATGATGGTTGGTCTCCAAGGTGCGGGTAAAACCACCACTACCGGAAAACTTGCTAATCATTTACGAAAAAAGCAAAATCGAAAACCGCTTCTTGCTGCAGCAGACATCTATCGTCCCGCGGCGATTAAGCAATTGGAAACTGTAGGGAAGCAGCTTGATTTTCCTGTGTTTCAAATGGGCGATCAAGTAAGTCCTGTAAAGATTGCTGAATCTGCTATCGCGAAGGCGAAAGAAGATCATCATGATTATGTCATTATTGATACAGCTGGACGTCTTCATATTGATGAAAATTTGATGGACGAATTGAAGCAGGTGAAGGAAGTTTCAAAACCTGATGAAATTTTTCTAGTTGTAGACGCAATGACAGGTCAAGATGCGGTCAATGTTGCACAAAGTTTCAATGAAGCATTAGGAATCACAGGTGTTGTATTAACAAAGCTTGATGGAGATACACGCGGTGGTGCCGCCCTATCAATTAAAGCTGTAACAGGACTTCCAATCAAATTTGTAGGTCTTGGAGAAAAGATGGATGCTCTTGAGCCTTTCCATCCTGATAGAATGGCTTCAAGAATTTTAGGGATGGGTGACATGCTCACTCTCATTGAAAAGGCACAGTCCTCTGTAGATGAAGAGAAAGCACGTGATCTGCAAAAGAAAATGCGTGATATGTCTTTTACATTTGATGATTTCCTTGATCAAATGGGGCAGGTCCGTAACCTTGGTCCTTTAGATGAAATACTTGGAATGCTTCCAGGTGCAAACAAAATGAAAGGCTTAAAGAACGTTCAGATTGATGAAAAACAAATCAATCACGTTGAAGCCATCATTCGATCAATGACGCTCAAAGAAAGAGAGCAGCCAGAGATCATTAATGCTAGCCGTAAAAGACGTATTGCTAAAGGAAGCGGACGTCCGGTGCAAGAAATTAATCGCCTGATCAAACAATTCGAAGACATGAAGAAAATGATGAAACAAATGTCTGGAATGATGAATGGCAAAAAGAAAAAAGGCGGATTTAAATTCCCTTTTATGTAAACTGAATTTTCAGGTTTACAAACCTGTCAATTTATACTATTATATTATTTTGTGTGAACTATTTTCGGAGGTGCAAGTTATAATGGCAGTAAAAATTCGTTTAAAACGCATGGGTGCTAAGAAAGCTCCTTTTTATCGTGTAGTAGTAGCAGATTCTCGTTCTCCTCGTGATGGACGTTTCATTGAAGAAATCGGAACTTACAACCCAGTTGTTAACCCAGCTGAAGTTAAGATCAATGAAGAAAAAGCTCTTGAGTGGATGCAAAATGGTGCAAAGCCGTCTGACACGGTTCGTAACCTTTTCTCTAACGCAGGAATCATGGAGAAATTCCATAACGCAAAGCTACAAAAATAATTGTGACTGAGGGGAACTGTGATGACAGAGTTAATCGAAGCGATTGTTAAAGCTCTAGTTGATCATCCAGAGGAAGTCAGCGTCAATGAAGTTAAAGAAGGTCATCGCCTTGTGTATCAATTAAGCGTTCACCAAACCGATATGGGGAAAGTGATCGGCAAGCAGGGAAGAGTGGCTAAAGCAATTCGAACTGTTGTTAACGCAGCAGGTACGAACCAAAATAAAAGGATTTCAATTGAAATCGTATAAAAAGGATGAGGGAAACCTCCTCCTTTTTTTCTTATCTAAATGATGTAAAGGCTGTTTTGATAAAATTGCTTTTATGGCATTTAATTGCTGCCTTCACTCGTAGAAATCGCTTCTCATAAGGCATGATACGAGGAAGTTCGCATCTACGATCAATAGCATCAAATGATATTTAAAACGGCTAATATGAAAGTATATATACGCCGTATTATGCTAAAATTTAGTTTATGAGAATTTTTTTGAGTGATTACATAAAAGGGCAGGTATACCTATGGACAATTGGCTGAATGTTGGAAAAATCGTTAATACACATGGAATTAGAGGAGAAGTGCGTGTTATTTCAAGAACGGACTTTCCAGAAGAACGCTATAAAATTGGAAACACATTATATGTTGAAAAAGAGTCTGGAGATCTTACCCCTGTAACGATTGAAGCTCATCGAAAACATAAACAATTTGACCTCTTAACTTTTGAAGAATTTAAGAATATAAATCAAGTAGTGCCATTTAAAGGCCTGCTGTTAAAAGTACCTAAAGATCAGGCAGTCTCACTTGATGAAGGGGAATTCTTTTATCGGGACATTATCGGATGTTCTGTTTTTACGTTAGAAGGCGAAGAGCTAGGAAAAGTAAAAGAAATCCTATCACCGGGTGCAAACGACGTATGGGTAGTTAAACGAAAAGGGTTTGGTGCCGATATTCTGATTCCGTATATCCCTTCTGTCGTAAAAACGGTTGATGTTGAAAACAAAAAAATAATCATTGAGCCGTTAGAAGGATTATTTTAATGAAAATTGATGTCTTGAGTTTGTTTCCTGATATGTTTTCTGGAGTATTTGGCCAGTCTATTCTGAAGAAAGCACAAGAAAAGCAAGCTGTAGAATTTCAAGTTTTGGATTTTAGAGAATTCTCAACAAATAAGCATCGAAATGTAGATGATTATCCATATGGCGGGGGAGCAGGGATGGTATTAACACCACAGCCTCTATTTGATGCTGTTGAATCTTTAACGGCAGATCAATCATCAAAGCCTAGAATCGTACTGCTTTGCCCCCAAGGCGAGAGATTTTCGCAGGAAAAAGCAGAGGAACTTTCTAAAGAAGAACATCTCATTTTTCTTTGCGGTCATTATGAAGGATATGACGAGCGTGTACGGGAATTCCTAGTCACGGATGAGATATCAATCGGCGATTATATTTTAACGGGCGGAGAACTCGGAGCGATGGTTGTTATCGATGCAGTTACTAGGCTGCTGCCAGGTGTATTGGGGAAGGAAGAGTCCCATCTGCAAGATTCATTCAGTACAGGACTGTTAGAACACCCTCACTATACAAGGCCAGCTGATTTCAGAGGAATGAAGGTTCCCGAAGTATTAATGTCAGGCAATCACAAACATATTGATGAGTGGCGAAAGAAAGAATCTTTAAGGAGAACCTACGTGAGACGGCCAGATTTATTAGATAAAATAAATCTTTCATCTGAAGAGAAAGAATGGCTTGAAGAAATAAAGCAAAATAATACGAAAACGACTTGATAGGCATTTGTTAAGTATGGTATTATATTGTTTGTGGCTTATGCCCGTTTAATCCGGTGTTCCGCTGCCTCGAATCAAGTGCAAGAACATCTTTGGGAAGGGAGGCAATAAACTATGCAACAGCTTATTGCAGATTTAGCAAAAGATCAATTAAAATCAGATTTACCTAAATTCCGTTCAGGTGACACTGTTCGTGTACACGTGAAAGTAATCGAGGGTACTCGTGAACGTATCCAGCTTTTTGAAGGCGTTGTAATTAAAAAGCGTGGATCTGGAATTTCTGAAACGTTTACTGTTCGTAAAATTTCTTACGGTGTAGGTGTGGAACGTGCATTTCCATTACATTCACCAAAGATCGCGAACCTTGATGTTGTACGCCGCGGTAAAGTTCGCCGTGCGAAGCTATACTATCTTCGTGCACTTCGTGGTAAAGCAGCTCGTATCAAAGAAATTCGCTAATAATTCTCGAAAGGAGCTTGACTATTCAAGCTCCTTTTTCCATATTATAAGTAGGTAATTTCTAGAGATGGTGAGGATTTAATATGGTACGCAAAAAAAATGAAACATTGGAATGGATCAAGGCATTAGCAGCAGCACTATTATTAGCAGGGATTATTAGATTTTTTCTGTTCGCTCCAGTCGTAGTGGATGGACAATCTATGATGCCGACTTTGCATGATGGGGACCGGCTTATTGTAAGTAAAATCGGATATATGATTGGTGAGCCAAAGAGATTTGATATTGTTGTCTTCCATGCTACAGAAGAAAAAGATTACATAAAACGCGTGATCGGTCTGCCTGGTGATGAGATCGAGTATAAAGACGATAAGCTTTATGTAAACGGTAAAGAAGTGAATGAAAAATACTTAAAACCGTATAAAGAAAAAACAAAAGACGGTAATCTGACATATGATTTTACATTATATGAGCTAACCGGCAAACAAAAAGTTCCAAAAGGCCAATTGTTTGTTTTAGGTGATAATCGCCGTAATTCAAGTGACAGCAGAAATATCGGAACGATTGATAAAGATTTACTATTAGGTAAAGCTTCTTTCCGTTTTTGGCCGTTATCAGATATTGGATTTGTAAAGTAGGGTGAAATAAATGACCATTCAATGGTTTCCGGGCCATATGGCAAAAGCCCGCAGAGAAATAACTGAAAAACTGAAAATGATCGATGTTGTTTTTGAGCTTGTGGATGCGAGAATTCCATTAGCATCACGCAACCCGATGATCGATGAAATATTAGCGGGGAAACCCCGTATTGTACTATTAAACAAGGCTGATTTAGCTGATCCGAAAGTAACATCTCTATGGCAGACTTATTTCTCGGAAAAAGGAATTCCGTCACTAGCGATCAATTCACAAGACGGAAAAGGCGTTAAAAAGATTGAACCTGTTGCTCATGAACTTGTGAAAGAAAAATTTGATAAGATGAGAGCAAAAGGTATTGTAAAGACACGCGCCGTTCGCGCATTGATTGTTGGAATACCTAACGTTGGGAAATCTACAATTATAAACCGTATGGCTGGGAAAAACATTGCTGTTACAGGAGATAAGCCAGGCGTAACCAAAAAGCAGCAATGGATAAAAGCTGGGAAAACGCTGGAGTTATTGGATACCCCAGGAATTTTATGGCCAAAATTCGAAGATCAATCAATCGGATTAAAGCTTGCTGTTACTGGAGCAATTAAGGAAACATTATTTGATTTTACAGAGGTCGTATTGTTTGCTGTAAAATATTTAAATGAACATTATCAAGATCGTCTCATTGAACGGTATAAACTTTCTGATTTGCCTGAGGACCCGCTTAAGCTTTTTGAGGAAATAGGTAAAAAAAGAGGATGTATCATGACCGGCGGAGAAGTCGATCTTGAAAAAACAGCTGAAATCGTATTACGTGATTTAAGGTCTGAAAAGCTTGGCCGATTATCATATGAAACACCATAAAAAGAAGAAAACAGGCTCTTGAATTTTAAGAGCCTTTTTTCTTTTCTTCTAATAAGTCAGTCGAAATTTCTTTAGATTTTTATTATTTGTACGATAAATAAAATACATATGATGAGTGTGAAAAAATGAAGAGTTCAATTAAAGAATGGGAATCAGCATTAAAGTCATGCCAAATGGACGAATTACCAAAGCTGCTTAAACAACTCTCAGAGGATGAGAGACAGGGTGCCAAAAGGTTGGTTGAAATTCACAAGAAGCGCATCAATCAATACAGAGAAGAGCAAGAAAGACTCAAAAAAATTAGTTTGTTTGAAAAGCAATGTTATCAAAGTGGTAAGAAACGGGTTGCGGGAGTAGATGAAGTTGGCCGCGGACCTTTAGCTGGGCCAGTTGTAGCTGCTGCAGTCATACTGCCTGAAGGATTTACATTAGAAGGAATAAATGATTCAAAGAAACTTTCCGAAAAAAAGCGTGACACTTTATATGAATCGATTATATCCAATGCTGTAAGCTATAGTGTTTGTTTAATTGAACCACTCCAAATTGATGAAATTAATATCTATCAAGCGTCTAAGCTTGCAATGACAGAAGCAATTTGCAAATTGTATATTGAGCCTGACCAGTTATTAATCGACGCAATGGAGGTTCCTTTGCCAATCGATCAGATGAAAATTATTAAAGGGGATGAAAAGAGCATTTCCATTGCAGCTGCGTCCATCGTTGCAAAAGTCACAAGAGATAACTATATGAAAAAGTTAGACGAAGTATATCCTCATTATGGATTTAAGAAAAATATGGGGTACGGCACTAAAGAACATTTAGAGGCATTAAGAAAATTTGGTGCAACAGACGTTCACCGTAAATCTTTTAACCCAGTTGGAGATTTTATTCAAATCACCGGGAGTGAATAAAAGGTGCTAACCGTTAATTCTGTAAATCCGCTATTGCCTGCTTCAAAAGTATCTGAAGCGTTTGTAGCCTTAAAGCCAAATCAGCTGTTAATGGCGAAAATTTTAGAGATCTTCCCTGATCAGTCCGCCAAAATTTTATATGATGGTATTACAATTCAGGCAAAGCTTGACGCACCTTTAAGCAAAGGTGAGCGATATTTATTTGAAGTGATGCCTCATTCAAATAATCAAACTGTCATTTTGAAAAAAGTAGATGCAGATCTCACACAATCTGCACCAGAGCAAATTCTAAATAAGCTAAATATACCTGTTCAAAAAAACGAAATAAAAGCTGCAGAATTTGCGATAGCAGAAAAAGCACCCTTAACAAAAGAAAATATAAAGCTCATTGCTGCCATTCTTCAGCATGCATCATCATTGCCATATAAGGAAAAACAGCAAGTCATTCATCAAATGCTTCGGCTTCAATTGCCTGCATCTCAATTAAATGTGAAGGCAATTATAGCCTCTATCATACATAAGAATGTGCATTTAGATATGAAGCCATTGTTCGATTCATTGCAGGCTTTTACACATAAAAGCGCATATGTAGAGAAAACGATAAATCTGCTTGGGGATTTATTTGGCTATTCTCGGAAAGCTGAAGAATCTAACGATCAACTTCCAACTCGCCATATTAATAAAGTAATGACGAATGCCGAACAAAAATTGCCGGATAAGCCAGTTGCAGATGTCTTATATCACTTAAATACCTCCCCTTCTAAAACAGAAAAATCTGTGCGGTTAGATCAACCGCGAACGGTTGTCCCAGAGCCACTTACCATTTCGGCCGGGCAAGAGAAGGCTGAACGTTTTTCTGCGTCCGAAATGTTTTTGCAAGCGGCAGAAAAATGGCTGAAAAATTCAGGTCTGCTGCATGAAAGAACGTTGCTTAATAATCCTGAACAAGTTAAACAAACAGAAACGCTAAAATCTCAGCTGTTGTTATTGCATCAAAATGCAGAGCAGCTGGAACTGCCGGAAACAGTAAAGCAAAAAATCGATCAAGCCATTTACAGAATTACGAGCCAGCAAATTCAGAACATATCTTCAAATGATGGGATGCAGCAATTCATTTTACAAATACCTTTTCATTCAGAAATACAGCCAAAAGAGATAACAATACGCTGGGAAGGCAAAAAAGGAAAAGGGGATAGACTAGATCCGGAACATTGCAGAATGCTGTTTTGGCTGGAAATGCAGCACCTTAAAGAGGTTGCAGTAGATGTACATATACAGAACAGAATTTTATCAATTAAAGTATATTCCGGGTATCCTGCCTTAGAAAATTTAACTGCAGCACTTACGCCGCGATTAAAGAAAAGCTTGAATGAAATGGAGTATACACTTTCTTCCTTAACCTTTCTTCAAAAAGAAAAAAATGAAATAAAGTTTTCTGAAACAGCATCTTTTTATAAAGGGATGGATTTGCGCGTATGAAACAAAACAAAAAAGAAGCGATTGCTCTTACATATAATGCACATGAAGCGCAGGCTCCTGTAGTAATTGCAAAAGGAAAAGGTGAGATCGCAGAAAAAATTTTAAACACTGCATCCAGTCATGATATCCCGATTCAAGAAGATCCTTCACTTGTTCATCTGCTTTCAAAGCTAGAAATTGGAGAGAGCATACCAGAAGAATTATACGAAGTAGTGGCAGAACTTTTTGCCTTTATCTATCAACTTGATAAAGAAGCAGGGAAGAAAACATAATTGGTATACGATTTGGGCATTGCTAACATAAAAGGAGTGTTTAAAATGCCTAGAAATAAATTAGTTGTAAAACAATCAGAACAGCTGGTCAATGCATTCAAGGAAGAGATGGCTGAAGAATTTGGATTATATCGTCCAGCGGCTGAAAGAGAAGCGATAACACCCAAACTTATAAAAAAACACAAAAACGACAAAAACAAATGAAAGAAAATCTGGATTTCCTTATTTTCTAATAAGAAAAGCAAGTAAACCAAAATCATAACATTGTGATTTTGGTTTTTTTAAATGGCTGTAATCCCTGTATACGCTTGCAATTTTCTGAAGAATAGTAGACATAAGACGCTTCGTCCGATACAATGGATAACGGTACTTTAAGTTTTCACCATGATAGGAGGATGGAGAGTAAATGAATATCCACGAATACCAAGGTAAAGAGATACTTAGAAAATATGGTGTGGCTGTTCCTAACGGAAAAGTAGCATTTACTGTCGAAGAAGCTGTAGAAGCTGCTAAAGAATTGGGGAGCGCCGTATCAGTAGTGAAGGCACAGATTCATGCAGGCGGCCGCGGTAAAGCGGGCGGAGTAAAAGTAGCCAAGAATCTGGATGAAGTGCGTACGTACGCAGATGAAATTTTAGGAAAAGTGTTAGTTACACATCAAACAGGGCCAGAAGGTAAAGAAGTAAAGCGCTTACTTATCGAAGAAGGCTGCGATATTAAAAAAGAATATTACATCGGTTTAGTACTAGACCGCGCGACTTCGAGCGTCGTAATGATGGGATCTGAAGAAGGCGGAACTGAAATTGAAGAAGTAGCAGAAAAAACACCTGAGAAAATCTTCAAAGAAGTGGTTGATCCTGCTATCGGATTACAAGCGTTCCAAGCAAGACGACTTGCTTATAACATTAATATTCCAACTGAGCTTGTAGGTAAAGCCGTTAAGTTCATGATGGGATTATATACAGCGTTCGTTGATAAGGATTGTTCAATTGCTGAAATTAACCCGCTTGTTGTCACTGGTGACGGAAACGTTATGGCACTTGATGCTAAAATGAATTTCGATTCTAATGCATTATACCGTCATAAAGATATCGTTGAATACCGTGATTTAGAAGAAGAAGATGCAAAAGAAATCGAAGCATCTAAATACGACTTGAGCTATATTTCTCTTGATGGAAATATCGGTTGTATGGTTAATGGTGCAGGACTTGCTATGGCAACAATGGACATTATTAAACATTACGGCGGAGATCCCGCAAACTTCCTTGACGTTGGGGGCGGTGCTACAACTGAAAAGGTTACTGAAGCATTCAAAATCATTCTTTCAGACAAAAATGTTAAAGGAATCTTCGTTAACATCTTTGGCGGAATCATGAAATGTGACATTATTGCTAATGGTGTTGTTGAAGCTACAAAACAAGTTGGTCTTGAACTGCCATTAGTTGTTCGTCTAGAAGGTACAAACGTTGATCTTGGTAAGAAGATCCTAAAAGAATCCGGACTTAATATTACAGCGGCAGATTCTATGGCAGACGGTGCAGAGAAAATCGTCGCGTTAGTGAAGTAATAGAGAAAACATTGTAGGAAGGATGGATTGGAAGCATGAGTATTTTTATTAATAAAGACACAAAAGTCATCGTTCAAGGTATTACAGGTTCCGTTGGTCTTTTCCACACGAAACAAATGGTTGAATACGGAACAAAAATCGTGGGCGGAGTTACACCTGGAAAAGGCGGCACTGAAGTTGAAGGCCTGCCTGTATTCAATACAGTTGTGGATGCAGTTAAAGAAACAGGAGCAAACGCTTCTGTAATTTATGTACCGCCAGCTTTCGCTGCAGAAGCGATTATTGAAGCTGTAGATGCTGAACTTGACCTTGCAATCTGTATTACAGAGGGAATTCCTGTAATGGATATGGTAAAAGTAAAGCGTTATATGGAAGGCAAAAAGACGCGTCTTGTAGGACCTAACTGCCCTGGTGTTATCACACCTGAAGAATGCAAAATTGGTATTATGCCTGGATACATCCATACTAAAGGACATGTTGGTGTAGTTTCTCGTTCTGGAACTCTAACATATGAAGCTGTACATCAATTGACAGAGCGTGGTATCGGTCAATCTACAGCAGTTGGTATCGGTGGAGACCCAGTTAACGGTACCGACTTTATCGATGTTCTAAAAGCTTTCAATGATGATGAGGACACGTATGCTGTAATCATGATCGGTGAAATCGGCGGAACAGCAGAAGAAGAAGCTGCTGAATGGGTTAAAGCAAACATGACGAAACCAGTCGTTGGATTTATCGGAGGACAAACAGCACCTCCAGGAAAACGTATGGGACACGCTGGTGCAATCATCTCAGGCGGTAAAGGTACTGCTGATGAGAAGATCAAAACGATGAAAGAGTGCGGAATTAAAGTAGCATCGACACCTTCAGTTATGGGAGAAACTTTAGTTGAAGCACTGAAAGAAAACGATTTGTATGATCGTTGTGTAACAAACAAAGCAAAAGCATAATTTTTATAGAAATTCACATCGTGAAAAAGCTCCCATGTCCGGGAGCTTTTTTACCTTTATTAGATAGTAGTTTTGTATGATCCATGGGGAGGGAATAGAAATGGACAAAGAACGTTTAATTTTTCTCCATCATTGTGAAGGCTTAAGCTGGCAGCATTTAAATAAAATCATTACGGCGGACCCGGATTTGAAGCGGATTTTTACGATGAGTGCAAACGAAATGATGGTAAATTTCAGTTTTTCAGAACAAATAGCAAAACGTTTACACTACCATGTGAATCATCAATCTATCTTTTACATAATGAAGGAATTAAAAAAGTATTCAATAAAAGCCGTAACATTTTTTGATGAAGATTATCCTGCAAGCCTCAGGTCTATTTTTGATCCTCCCTGGGTACTCTATGGCAAAGGGGATATGCGTCTGTTGGAGCATAAGAATATTTTAAGTGTAGTAGGTACAAGAACCCCAAGCCATCAGGGGAGAGATGCACTAAAGAAAGTCATTCTGCCTCTCATACAAGATTCTTGGATTGTAGTTAGCGGACTAGCAAGGGGAATTGATACTTTTGCACACGATCTATGTATTAGAAATGGATCATTTACAGCTGCAGTTCTTGGATCAGGTCTTGAGTGCATCTATCCGAAAGAGAATGGTAAACTTGCTGAACAAATTAGCAAGCAAGGAATTTTGCTCTCAGAATTCCCGCCCAATACTCAGCCTAGACGATGGCATTTTCCTTTGCGGAACCGGATTATCAGCGGCTTGTCAAAAGCTACTTTAGTTGCTGAAGCGCGGACCAAAAGCGGGTCGCTAATAACAGCTGATCAAGCTTTGGAACAAGGAAGGGATGTATTTGCCATACCGGGATCTATCCTTCAGGAATGTTCAGCAGGAACTAATTATTTAATACAAAATGGGGCAAAACTTGTAATGTGTGCAGACGATATTTTGCATGAATGGTAACGATCCATATTTATATGAAAAAAGGAAACAGTTTGACAAAACCAGATACATTATTTAATAATAGGGAAGATTTCACTAAACCCTTAAAGGGGGATAAACTGTATATGGAAAAATACTTAGTCATTGTTGAGTCTCCCGCAAAAGCAAAGACAATAAAAAAATATTTAGGGAGCAAATATGACGTTAAAGCATCTATGGGGCATGTGCGAGATTTGCCTAGGAGCCAAACAGGTATTGACGTTGAGAATAATTATGACCCTAAATATATTACCATCCGAGGGAAAGGTCCTGTATTAAAGGACTTAAAAACAGCAGCTAAAAAAGCGAAACAAATATTTCTCGCAGCTGACCCGGATCGTGAGGGAGAAGCTATTGCGTGGCACTTGGCACATAGCTTAGAAATGGATGTAACATCGGAATGCCGTGTAGTTTTCAATGAGATTACTAAAACGGCAATTAAAGACTCATTTAAACGGCCTCGAAAGATTAATATGGACCTCGTGAATGCACAGCAAGCACGAAGAGTTCTCGATCGGCTCGTTGGTTATAAAGTCAGTCCTTTATTATGGAAGAAAATTAAAAAAGGTTTGAGTGCAGGGCGCGTACAAACTGTAGCTGTTCGATTAATTGTAGAGCGCGAAAAGGAAATTGAAGCTTTTAAACCTGAAGAATATTGGAAGATTAAAGGTTTGTTCCAAACAGGCAAAGAAGAATTTGAAGCACAATTTTATGGTGTTAACGGGAAGAAGAGAGAATTATCGAATGAAGATGAAGTAAAAGAAGTGCTTGGAAAAATGAAAGGCAAATCTTTTAACATTGATTCGGTTCAGAAAAAAGAGAGAAGAAGAAACCCTTCTCCACCATTCATCACTTCCTCGCTTCAGCAAGAAGCTGCGCGAAAATTGAATTTCAGAGCGAAGAAAACAATGATGCTCGCTCAGCAGCTTTATGAAGGTATCGATTTGGGCAAAGAGGGAACGGTCGGTCTGATCACGTATATGCGTACAGACTCAACACGTATTTCAGATACTGCGAAAGACGAAGCAAAAAATTTTATTACAGAAGAGTTTGGAAAACAGTATGTTAACACAGTGAACAGAGCTGAAAAAAAACCTGGAAAAAATGCTCAGGATGCCCATGAAGCCATTCGCCCGACTTCTGTTTTGTATCATCCAAAGGACCTTAAGAATTACTTATCCAGAGATCAGCTGCGATTATACAAACTGATTTGGGAACGTTTTCTTGCGAGCCAAATGGCATCAGCAATATTGGATACAATGACTGTTGACCTTCAAAATGAAGGTGTGACGTTCCGCGCTACCGGATCTAAGGTGAAATTCCCTGGTTTCATGAAAGTATATGTAGAAGGCAATGATGACGGTAAAAAAGAAGAAGATCGAATTCTTCCTGATCTTGAAGAAGGAATGAAGGTTCAGAAAAAGGAACTAGAGCCGACACAGCACTTCACACAGCCGCCGCCTCGCTATACAGAGGCAAGACTCGTTAGAACAATGGAAGAGCTAGGTATAGGAAGACCTTCTACTTACGCTCCAACTCTAGATACGATACAAAAACGCGGATATGTGGCTTTAGACGACAAAAAGTTTGTTCCTACTGAACTAGGTGGCCTCGTACTTGAGATGACACTTGAATTCTTCCCCGAAGTATTTAATGTAGAGTTTACCGCGAAGATGGAAAATGATCTTGATGAAGTGGAAGATGGGAAAGAAAACTGGGTCGAAATCATTGATGAATTCTATAAAAACTTTGAAAAGAAATTAAAAATCGCAGAAGCCGAAATGCAAAAAGTTGAAATAAAAGATGAACCTGCAGGTGAGAATTGCGAAGTGTGCGGACATGAAATGGTCTACAAAATGGGCCGATTTGGTAAGTTTATGGCATGCTCTAATTTTCCGGATTGCCGAAACACAAAGGCAATCGTTAAAGATATAGGTGTAAGTTGTCCAACATGTCATAAAGGTTCGATCGTAGAGAGAAAGAGTAAAAAGAAAAGACTTTTCTACGGCTGTAACCGTTATCCGGACTGTGAATTTGTTTCTTGGGATAAACCTCTTGCCAGAACATGTCCAAAGTGTAATAGTATGTTAGTAGAAAAAAAATTAAAAAAAGGAAAAGTCGTACAATGTGTATCTTGCGACTATTCCGAAGAGGAATCAAAGTAAGGAGTTTTCTTCATGAGTCATCAGCATGTTAATGTAATTGGAGCTGGTCTTGCCGGCAGTGAGGCTGCTTGGCAGATCGCTTCAAGAGGAATAAAAGTAAAATTGTACGAAATGAGACCTGTTAGACAAACCCCAGCGCATCATACAGATAAATTTGCAGAACTAGTATGCAGCAACTCGCTGCGAGCGAATACATTAACGAATGCGGTTGGTGTATTAAAAGAAGAAATGAGAAAACTAAACTCTGTTATTATTTCTTCGGCAGATGATTGTGCTGTTCCGGCTGGGGGAGCACTTGCCGTTGATCGGCATGAGTTTGCCGGTCTAGTAACAGAGCGGGTTAAAAATCATCCTAACGTTGAAGTCATTCATGAAGAAGTGACGGAAATCCCTGAAGGACCTACGATTATTGCAACAGGTCCCCTTACATCTGATAATTTGTCAAAAGCGTTAAATAAATTAACAGGTGAAGAGTATTTATATTTCTATGATGCTGCAGCTCCTATCATAGAAGTGGACAGCATCAATATGGATAAAGTTTATTTAAAGTCTCGCTATGACAAAGGTGAAGCGGCTTACTTGAACTGTCCGATGACAGAAGAAGAGTTTGATCGTTTTTACGAAGCATTGATTACGTCCGAGACTGTACCATTAAAAGAATTTGAGAAAGAAATCTTCTTTGAAGGGTGCATGCCTGTAGAAGTAATGGCTAAAAGAGGGAAGAAAACCTTGTTATTCGGTCCAATGAAACCAGTTGGCCTAGAAGACCCTAAAACAGGAAAGATTCCATATGCAGTCGTTCAATTAAGACAAGATAACAGTGCTGGAACACTCTATAACATTGTTGGTTTTCAGACGCATTTAAAATGGGGACCGCAAAAAGAATTGCTGCGCCTGATTCCCGGATTAGAAAATGCTGAAGTTGTCCGATACGGTGTAATGCATAGAAACACATTTTTAAATTCTCCAAAAATGTTAAAAAACACCTATCAGCTGCAAGCAAGAAATGATTTATTCTTTGCAGGACAGATGACAGGTGTTGAAGGCTATGTTGAAAGTGCTGCATCTGGACTGATTGCTGGGATCAACGCTGCTAAACTTGTAAAAGGTGAAGAGCCTGTTGCGTTTCCGAATGAAACCGCGATAGGGAGTATGGCGCATTATATTACGACTGCGAACCCTGATAATTTCCAGCCTATGAATGCTAACTTTGGTTTACTGCCAGCATTAGAAAAAAGAATTAAAAACAAACAAGAACGAAATACAGCACTAGCTGACAGAGCACTGGGAACAATTCAGAATTTTATAACAAATTTGTGAACATGTATTGCTTTAGCCCCTAAGTTGTGTTACGATTTAGGGGCTTTGTGAGGTGTAAGAAATGAAATCAGAACGCGAATTTATCAATGATTTTCTTCAATACTTAATGATTGAGAAGAACTGCTCATCATATACGATCGAACACTATGAAAAAGATATTCTGGACTTTACTTCTTTTTTGAAACAGCAAGCAATCGAAGGATTCGCTGCTGTTTCTTATGTTTTAGTCAGACATTATCTTGTAGTGCTGCATGAAAAGAAATATGCAAGAAATACAGTCGCACGCAAAATATCAGCGCTGCGAAGTTTTTTTCGTTTCTTAAATCGCGAAAAAGTAATGGAGGAGAATCCGTTTGCTATGGCATCACTGCCTAAAAAAGCAAAAAGGCTTCCCCAATTTTTATATACTGAAGAATTAGAAAAGCTGTTTAACGTGTCTGATTTAGAAACTCCGATTGGTCAAAGGAACCAAGCCATTCTCGAATTGCTTTATGGAACAGGTATACGTGTAAGCGAATGCTGTAAAATTCAAATAAGAGATGTTGATTTGAAAATGGAAATTGCCTTAATTAAGGGTAAAGGAAAAAAAGAAAGATATGTTCCGGTAGGGTCCTTTGCTAAAGAATCAATTGAACGGTATTTAGCAGATGGCCGAAAAGTGCTGCTTGAAAAAACAGAAAATAAAACAGATTCTTTATTTTTAAATTATAAAGGGGAACCTTTAAGTGCGAGAAGCGTAAGAGATATATTGAATAAGTTGATAGAAGAATCGTCCCTTACTATACATATTAGTCCTCACGTTTTACGACATACCTTTGCTACCCATATGCTCAATGAAGGTGCAGATTTAAGGGCGGTACAGGAATTGCTGGGCCACGCTCAACTGTCTTCTACTCAAGTTTATACGCATGTGACGAAAGATCATTTGAAAAAAATTTATAATAATACTCATCCTCGAGCATAAAAACAAAAAGGGAGGGATTTTAATATGTCAACTTTTCATGCTACTACCATTTTTGCGATACAGCATAATGGAGAATCTGCGATGACTGGCGATGGCCAGGTTACTTTTGGGAATGCTGTCGTAATGAAGCATACTGCTAAAAAAGTAAGAAAGCTTTATGGTGGCAGAGTATTAGCAGGTTTTGCAGGTTCCGTTGCTGATGCGTTTACACTTTATGAAAAATTCGAAAACAAACTTGAAGAATATAGCGGAAATCTTCAAAGAGCAAGTGTAGAGCTGGCGAAGGAATGGCGGACAGACCAAGTCTTAAGAAAACTTGAAGCGCTCCTTATTGTTATGAATAAAGAACATATGCTTCTTATATCTGGAACTGGAGAAGTTATTGAGCCAGATGATGGAATTTTAGCAATTGGATCAGGCGGTAATTACGCACTAGCCGCTGGCCGGGCACTTAAAAATAAAGCTCCTCAACTCTCGGCAAAAGAAATTGCACTGGCTTCCTTACAGACAGCAGGAGAAATTTGTGTGTACACGAATACAGAAATCGTGTTGGAAGAACTTTAAATTTTATTTAAGGAGCGAGTCAGATGAATAGTCAATTAACCCCTAGGCAAATTGTTGAAAGGCTTGATCAATATATCATCGGACAAAAAGATGCTAAAAAAGCTGTTGCTGTTGCACTCCGCAATCGTTATAGAAGAAGCCTCCTGGATGATAAATTGCGAGATGAAGTGTCTCCAAAGAATATATTAATGATTGGACCTACTGGTGTTGGTAAGACCGAAATAGCAAGAAGGCTGGCTAAACTTGCACAAGCGCCATTTATTAAAATAGAGGCTACAAAGTTTACTGAAGTGGGCTATGTAGGCCGGGATGTAGATTCTATGGTTCGTGACCTAGTCGAAACTTCTATCAGACTTGTGAAAGAACTTAGAATGAATGACGTAAAAGACAAAGCCGAGAAAAATGCTAATAAACGCTTAGTAGAGTTACTTGTTCCAAGTAAAAAAGCGGAAACAAATTACAAAAACCCGCTTGAAATGTTTTTTGGAGGCGGAAACCAGAATGAGGACCCATCACCTGAAAAAGATGATGATGCCGCCCTGTCGCAAAACCGAAAACAGATGGCTCATAAACTCGCTCTCGGAGAAATGGAAGACCACCTGGTAACGGTTGAAGTAGAAGAACAAAATCCATCTATGCTGGATATGTTTCAAGGCTCTGGACTTGAACAAGTCGGCATGAACATGCAAGATATGCTTGGCGGTCTTATGCCAAAGAAAAAGAAAAAGCGGAAGCTTACAGTCCGTGAAGCGAGAAAAGTATTAACCCAGGATGAAGCTGCTAAATTGATAGATATGGATGATGTTGCGAGTGAAGCGGTTTATAAGACTGAGCAAACAGGTATTATATTTATTGATGAGATTGATAAGATCGCAGGCAAAAATCAGAACTCAGCAGATGTGAGCAGGGAAGGTGTCCAGCGGGACATCCTGCCGATTGTAGAAGGTTCTACTGTAATGACGAAATACGGATCAATTAAAACGGATCATATCTTATTTATAGCAGCAGGAGCTTTTCACATGGCGAAGCCTTCAGACCTCATTCCTGAGCTTCAAGGAAGATTTCCGATCAGAGTTGAATTAAATAGCTTGTCTGTAGACGATTTTACACGTATATTAATAGAGCCTGATAATGCGATAATAAAACAGTACAAAGCTCTATTAAGTACGGAAGGTATAAATGTTGAATTTTCTGACGATGCTATTGCTAAGATTGCAAGTATCGCATATGACGTCAATCAGAACACTGATAATATCGGTGCGAGAAGACTTCATACGATATTGGAGCGCTTGCTTGAAGACTTGTCTTTTGAAGCGCCGGATATTAGTTTAGACCAAATTACAATTACACCCGAGTATGTAGAAGAAAAACTGGCGAACATCGCTAAAAACAAGGATTTAAGCCAATACATTTTATAGGACGCAGTAGGAGGAAGAAATACAATGAATTTATTAAACAAAGCAAGAAGCATTAACTCAATGCTACAACAAACAGGTGGCAAGCAAGTAAACTTTAAAGAGATGGCTGAAACGTTAAGCACGGTAATCGGTGCTAATATATTCGTAGTAAGCCGACGCGGTAAGTTATTAGGAACTGCGCTCAAACAGGATATTGAAAATGAGCGTATGAAAAAAATGATTCAAGATCGTCAATTTCCTACAGAATATACAAAAAACCTTTTTAACATTACAGAATCAATGGCGAATATTGATGTAGAAAGTGACTACACTGCGTTTCCTGTAGAAAACAAAGATTTATTTTCTACAGGTTTAACAACAGTTGTACCTATCGTAGGAGGCGGGGAAAGACTTGGAACATTAATTCTTTCCAGATTATCAACATCTTTTGAAGAAGATGATCTAGTATTAGCGGAATATGGTGCAACAGTAGTAGGTATGGAAATCCTGCGTGAAAAGGCTGAAGAAATTGAAGAAGAAGCTAGAAACAAAGCAGTAGTTCAAATGGCGATCAGCTCATTATCATATAGTGAACTTGAAGCAATTGAACACATTTTTGAAGAGCTTGAAGGTAATGAAGGTCTTCTTGTAGCAAGTAAGATTGCAGACCGAGTTGGTATTACGAGATCAGTGATTGTAAATGCACTTCGTAAATTAGAAAGCGCCGGTGTTATTGAGTCTCGCTCTCTAGGAATGAAAGGTACTTACATTAAAGTATTAAATGATAAGTTCTTGCTGGAGCTTGAAAAATTAAAAACTTCATAATAAGCAATGAAGCTGATTCAAAGGGTGTTGATTCCTTTTGTATCAGCTTTTTTTTTTGACGCAAAATCTTTAAAGCTGTTTTTAAAGGCAGTTTTTGTAATCATTGTTGCTTTTGAAAGTAGTTGATTTCCGTTCCAGGATGCTCGCTTTCCGCGGGGCAGGCGGTGAGCCACATTCTGACGTTTCACCTGTAAGTGTCTCACCTGTCTAGCTACAACGGTTAGCCCCTCGAGGTCAAAAGTTAAATGGTCTGAAGGCAAAAAGCGCCTTCTTAACCCATTTCCCTTTTGCTTGTCGGGGCTGTACAAACCGTTTCTGCTTTTCGGACTGTCTAGCTACAACGGTTAGCCCCTCGAGGTCAAAAGTTAAATGGTCTGAAGGCAAAAAGCGCCTTCTTAACCCATTTCCCTTTTGCTTGTCGG
>NZ_JAVDWA010000009.1:0-92425 GCF_031457135.1 Fictibacillus barbaricus
CGGAAAATATGCGCGTCATACGGAAAATATGCGCGTCATACGGAAAATATGCGCGTCATACGGAAAATATGCGCGTCATACGGAAAATATGCGCGTCATACGGAAAATATGCGCGCCATACGGAAAATATGCGCGCCATACGGAAAATATGCGCGCCATACGGAAAATATGCGCGCCATACGGAAAATATGCGCGCCATACGGAGAATATGCGCGTCATACGAAAAATAAGCGCGCATATTTTATTACATCAATGTAGGCAGTATATATTTTCGATTTTTATTACTGCCAATATGCGCTAGTTCCATATCTAGTAACAGTCTTCTGGCTACATGCCTAGAAGATAATTGAAGAAAGTCGCAAAATTGCTTGTTTGAAATGGTGTTTCCGAATAAAAGCGCGTAATCATTCAAAGTGGGAATATGAAGGTCTGGAGATTGATAGGAACATTTCATACAGTACCATGCACCATACTTCCTCATAACAGGCATATGAAAGCATTTAGTACAATAAACCCCTTTGATAATGTCTTTTTCTTCAATCTGAAACCTTTTTAATAAGTCAGGATTTTCGGGATTGTGCTGGCGTACTATTGTCTTGGTTAGCTTCGTTATTTCTTTTTTTGATAACTTCTCGGTGGGATGCAGCTTCTCAATCAAATTAATTCGTTCTTGGAGATATGGGCTGTGAGTGATTTTCTCTTTTACTTCTTTAAGAGTGGGAGGGGCTTTAATGATTGTTTTGGGGTTGCTCATAACGACAAGGGAGTGAACGGGAATTTGCGGGACACGGTTTCGGGCAAGCCATTCAATTAGATGAGATTGCTGGCGTTTCACTTGGAAAATAGGATTGGGAATAGCTTCATCGGTGCCATCTTCTTTTTGGCGGATCACTTGATTGAGATGGTCAAAAATTAGTGTGCCAGAGATGTTTTTCACTTCGAGGATAAGGAAATACCAAGGGGATATGAGAAGGGTATCAATCTGGAAAAAGCTTTCGTAAGCATCAAGTCTCAAATCATGAATAACGGAATAACCTTTGCTAATCAGCGGTTTTAAAAAATAATCATTAGAGCGCTCTCCATAATGCCCGTAGAGCCTTCCACCTAATTCATCTTCTATAGACAATAACTTCGGATGGTGGTAAACCAATCGCCTTTGCAAAACTTCCATCTTTTTAATCCTAATTGATTTTGAACGATCTTTAACTAACATTCAATACCTCCTTTTTTCTTACTATTCTTTTTAAAAATACATTTTCCTTCAAAAAACAGCCCCTAAAAGGGACTGCTTACATATCCTATTCACCTTACCTGACCGTCACCTGTCATGCGGTACTTAATTGTAGTCAATGCTGGTAATCCCATTGGACCGCGAGCATGCAGTTTTTGAGTTGAGATGCCGATCTCAGCCCCAAATCCAAGCGCTGAGCCGTCTGTAAAACGAGTTGAGGCATTTTGGTATACAGCGGCTGCATCGACAGCATTCAGGAAGAGTTGGGCATTCTCGCTGTTTTCCGTAACAATAGCTTCTGAATGCTTCGTACCGTATCGTTCAATATGAGTCACGGCCTCTTCAACGGAGCTTACGACTTTTACCGCAACTGCTAGGCTTAAATACTCTTCTACCCAATCTTTTTCATTAGCCGGAATAACGTCTGGAAGCAATTCGGCTGCTTTTTCGTCACCGTGGACTTCGATCCCGTGCTTTTCAAAGAGGGCTTGAACTTTATCTTTGTTCGTTTCGAGCCATGCTTCATGAAAAATAAACGTTTCAGCTGCATTACATACGGCAGGGCGGTCCGTTTTTGCGTTTTCCAAAATAGCTAAAGCTTTTTCAACATCTGCAAACTGATCGACGTAAATATGGCAATTCCCGACACCAGTCTCCAGCACAGGAACTGTCGCATTCTCCACGACCGTTTTAATAAGAGCACCGCCGCCTCTAGGAATAAGAACGTCGATGTGTTCTTTCATCGTAAATAGCTGACCTGCAGCTTCACGATCTGTTGAAGCTATAAATTGAACAGCTTCTGCTGGTATTTTTGTGTTTTCTAATGCTTTATGAATAACGGCTACAATCGCTTTGTTTGAGTTCAGCGCATTAGACCCGCCTTTTAAAACAATGGCATTACCTGATTTCAGTGCAAGGCCAGTCGCATCCACTGTCACGTTTGGTCGAGCCTCATAAATCATTCCGATGACGCCAAGCGGAACGCGTACTTGTTCTACTTTAAGTCCGTTATCAAGCGTCCAGCCGGATAAAATTTCTCCAACTGGATCTTGCAATTCCGTAACTTCACGCAGACCGTCCGCAAAATCTTTTACACGATCAGCTGTTAAGCGTAAACGGTCCATTAAAGCTTCTGAGAAACATTTTTTTTCGCCTGCTGATAAATCTTTTTTGTTTTCTTCTAAAATATAAGCGGAATCTTTTTCAAGTACATCTGCAATCGTCAGTAAAGCTTCGTTTTTTTCTTTTTCCGTTAATAATGCCAGCTTTTTAGATGCTTTCTGTGCAAGTTTCGCTTGTTGTTTTACGTTTAGTTGTTTGGTTGTACTTTGTAAAGTACTCATCCAACGCCTCCCATTTAGTATTAAACACTTGTTTAACTTTACTAAAATTTCAATTAAAGAATCGGTGCGGCTAATCGTGTATGGCACACGAGATCTTGATTGTTAATGGCTTCTTCTGGACCGATTTCGTCTGTCATTTTATCCAAGGAGAAACCTTTGATTTTAATAAGCTGTTTGGAAGAATAGTTTGAGACACCTAGACCGATTTCATTTCCATCCAAGTCTTTGATGCGAACAACGGAGCCCTTTTTAAAATGACCGCTCACATAACGAATTCCTGTAGGGTAGAGGCTTTGAAGTTCATCAATGCCAGCTTTTGCTTTATTGGAAACTGTAATTTCACCTTCAGGACCGGAATGAAAAGCGATCCATTGACGTTTCATATCCAGATTAAATGCATTCTTTTCAGGAACAAAGTACGTTCCTCTGGCATTGCCTTTTACTGCTTGATGGATAATGTCAGGTGTTACGGCATTACCAAGGAACGATGAGATGCCAGAAGCCATCGCAATTTTGACCGCATCGATCTTAGAGCGCATACCGCCTGTACCGACTGCACTTCCAGGTTCACCTGCAGATTCCTCGATTTCTGGAGTTATCTCCCTAACTTTTCTTAGTAATTTAGCTTCTGGATTTTTTCTTGGATCTTCTGTATATAAACCATCTATATCTGAAAGAATAACGAGCTGATCAGCATCGACCAATCCTGCCACTTTAGCGGAAAGTGTATCGTTATCTCCGAATTTTAAACGTTCAACCGTTACCGTATCATTTTCGTTCACAATCGGGATGATTCCGCGATCTAAAAGAACATTAATTGTATTTCGCGCGTTGTGATAACGGTCACGATCTGAAAAGTCACTTCTTGTGATCAAAATTTGTGAAGCCGTATAGCCGTGTGAAATAAAGCGCTCTGAGTAAGCTTCCATCAACAAGCCTTGACCGATTGATGCGGCGGCTTGTTTTTCAGCTAATGAAGTAGGGCGGTTAAGACAGCCTAAACGGCGATATCCTGCTGCGACTGCACCAGATGAAACGAGTAATACTTCATAGCCTTCATCTTTTAATGAAACGACTTCATCTACAATACGTTCTAATTTACGTCTGCTAATATCTCCAAGACGACTCGTTAATGAGCTGCTTCCAATTTTTACGACAATCCGTTTATTTGTTGATTCATGTAAAGACATATAAAGAATAATCACTCCTGTTTTTTGTCAATTCATATAAATATTCCGGTCAAAAATACAACGGTAATGAGTATAACGAAGGCACGAGTGATTGACAACAGGGTTTGGTGAGATAGTGTAGAAAACGGTCAAAAAGTGAAGAAAACGGAAGAAAAAAGGGTTATTTATAATAAAGGAGGTGAAGGAGGCTGAGAGAATGTTATGGCATGTTATACAGGGTTATTTTTTTGTGGGGTTTTTCATAAAAAAACAAATCCCCCGCTAAATGAATAGAGGGGGAGAATAATTTAAAATTATAGTTTTGCCTTTTCCATTCGGCGTTTTGCCAAATATGGACGGCCCCAAACAACATACGCTGCGTAATGAGCAAAAAATACGTTAGCGATGAAAACGGTGATAAAGAATGCATGAACAAACAGATTAAGATGGTCGTAAGCCATGAACAGTCCGACGTATGTCCATAACAGGGCGATGAACGGCGTTTGCAAGAGTGCAAGTTTGCGGCTATCGTTCCATAAGAATAACGGCGTGGCTGTCGCTACAAATAGATAAACCATAAAAACATCCATTACTGATCAACCCCTTGAATTAATGATCGCGCTTTCAATTTTGACAATATAGCGTCTAAATTGTGAACGATTTGTTACAATTAGTATACCACAATAAGGGAAGATTACCACACGTTTTCCTGTATTTTTTTGAAAATTCAACTATTGTCTATATAAAAAAGAATCCGAAACCCTATCCGGGCAACGAATTCTAGTATGTTCTAATTATAGAGGATATCGATAAAATCTTTCATTTTGAGCCCATTCCAGCATTTTTGGATCCTTTTCAACATTATTAACTAATAATTGAGTTTGAGATCGATGTGCTTTAATACAGTTCATCTTTTCTTCAAAAACGTCAGAAACATCAGAAACGATATGAGGTGCTCCAAGGTCTTCTACTGTATTTTTAGCAAAAGCTACACATAAAAGCTCAGGACGATCCAGTTCTGGAAGACTGCGAACAGCTCTAATAACTGCTCTTGCTGTTGCTTCATGGTCTGGATGGACACTGTATCCCGGGTAAAACGTAATAACCTTTGTCGGTTTGACCTCATCTATGACGGTCAGGAATCGCTCTGCTAAAAGCTGTTCGTCTTCAAATTCGATCGTTTTATCGCGGAGTCCAAACTTTCGAACATCTGTAATACCAATGGCTGCACATGCATCGTCTAGTTCTTTTTCTCTAATTAATGGTAAAGATTCACGGGTAGCAAAGGGCGGATTCCCCATGTTTCTACCCATTTGACCGAGTGTCAGGCAAATATACGTAACAGGCAAACCTTGCTTTGTATGCTGTGCGATCGTTCCTGATACACCAAACGCTTCATCGTCTGGGTGGGGGAAGATCACTAATAAATGGTCTTTCATCTATAAAAACCTCCCTTAAACATCAAATGGAGCTGAACTTAGCTGAAGTGCCAGTGCTAAACGGCCCTCTGCATCATGACCTGCCATCAGCAGGCGGCCTTCTGAATCAATCTCCCAATGTGTCAGCCCTTCTGCGTAAATCCATCCTAAATCAATTTTCAAGCCGACTCTATAAGGACCATCACCCATAATTTTGCCGGTAGTATACCGCACTTTACCATTTCGTATATAAGCATTGACGGTTAAGACAGCATCGTTATTGTGATTGGCATATGCGCCATTAGTCGTTTCTAAATGTAAATATTGTTCTTTACCTATACGTTCGTCCAAGGCGGACTGAACATCTTGAGGTTGAATTGGCTGCATGCCATCACTCTCCTGTAAAAAATAGTTGTTCTTATTATAATTCAAATTCTTCATTTACGTGAAACATATGCCTGACCTATAAAAAGAGAGCCGATCCATAAAGATCAGCTCACTCGTGGTTTATAATTTATAGCTGTTTTTGTTCACTTTGTTGTTTTTACTGCTAAAGGGATGTGGTTGATTTCCGCTCCAGGATGCTCGCTTTCCGCGGGGTAGGCGGTGAGCCTCCTCGGCGTCAAGCACCTGCGGGGTCTCACCTGTCCTACTAATCCCGCAGGAGTCTCGCACCTTCCGCTCCAATCAACTGCTCTATCAACAGGTTGCTTTCACAAAACCACTTCTATTAGGAAACAGCCTTATTTATTTAACTTTTCGCGGTAAGCTCCATGCCAAGTCGGTCCAACGTATTGATTTAATTGGAACCCAGCTGAAATCGCTTCTGAAATAAAATCTTTAGCTGTTAAAATCGCTTCGCGGACAGGCTTTCCTTTTGCAAGTTCAGCTGTAATTGCAGCAGAGAACGTACATCCTGCTCCATGTGTCCAAGTTGTTTCGATACGATCTGACTCTAACACTTCAAATTCATTGCCATCATATACAACATCTACTGCATTTTCATGATCGAGCTTTCCGCCGCCTTTTACGACAACGTATTTTGCGCCGTTAGACTGTATTTTATGAGCAGCATCCATCATTTGTTCTACTGTTGTGATTGGAGGCATTCCGGCTAATTGTGCTGCTTCAAAAAGGTTTGGAGTAACGACAGTCGCTTTTGGGACAAGTACGTTTTGCAAGGTGCTTGCCAATTCTGGATGAATCGGTTCTGCGCCTTTACAAACCATTACTGGGTCTACAACTACGTTTTGAAGATAATGCTTCTCGATCATTTGAGCCGTTGTTTCAATCACTTCAACTGAAGCGAGCATGCCTGTTTTGAGTGCGTCAACACCGATTCCTGAAATAACGGTTTCAAGCTGTGCTTTGAACAAATCGATGGGAAGCAAAAATACTTCGTGGAACCAGTCGCGATGCGGATCTTGTGCAACAACGACGTTTAATGCGTTCATTCCATATACACCAAGTTCCTGGAAGGTTTTGAGGTCGGCTTGTATGCCCGCGCCTCCACTAGTATCAGAACCTGCGATTGTAAGTGCTTTTTTAGGTGACATCATCTTATCTCCTTTTATTTACGTTAATCTCTATTATCTTTATTAAATTATAACAAAAGAAAATGGGAAAAGAAAAAGTAGAGATTTGAAAGGTAAAAATGACCAACTGAATTTAAATAGTTGACGGATTTGTATATACAAGATAAGCTTTATTTGTAATATGTATATACAAGTTTTAGATGGTGTTGAAAACGCTTCAAAATATAATTTGAGTAAAGATATTGTTTTCATAACAACCTAAATAAGGGTAAAGAGCAACATAATACTTTTTTTAATATGTTTTGGAAACGGTTACTAGGAGGTTGTAAATATGAGTAAGATTCGTGAATCGGCTGAGCAGATCGTACAAGCTCTCGGCGGAAAAGAAAATATATCAGCTGCAACACATTGTGTTACGAGACTTCGCTTAGCATTAAATGACGAAGGAAAAGTGGATAAGGATGCGCTCGAAAGCATCGATCTTGTTAAAGGTTCTTTCTCAGCCAATGGTCAATATCAAGTTGTCATCGGACAGGGTACAGTCGATAAAGTTTATAACGAATTTATCGATATCACCGGTAGTGGACGAGCTTCAAAAGAAGATATTAAAGATGAAGCAAGCAAAAAGCTTAATCCGCTGCAAAGAGCGATTAAAGCTTTAGCGGATATTTTTATTCCGATTCTTCCTGCCATCGTAACAGCAGGTCTATTGATGGGGATTAACAATATTTTGACGGGTCCCGGAATTTTTTATGATAAAAAATCATTTATTGATGTTCATCAAAACTGGGCAGATATCGCCGGTATTATTAACTTAATTGCTAATACAGCCTTTGTTTTCTTGCCAGGATTAATAGGCTGGTCCGCTGTTAAAAAGTTTGGCGGAAGTCCGCTTCTTGGTATCGTTCTTGGATTAATGCTTGTTCATCCAGATCTACTCAACGCATGGGATTACGGGAAGACAAAAAGTATTCCGACATGGAATCTATTTGGTCTCCCGGTAGAAAAGGTAGGTTATCAAGGACAAGTATTGCCGGTATTGATCGCATCATGGGTTTTAGCGAAAATTGAGCTATTCTTGAAGAAACGAATTCCAGACGCTCTGCAATTGCTTCTTGTTGCACCGATCACGTTATTAATCACAGGGTTTTTAGCATTCATCGTTATTGGTCCTATCACATTTTCAATTGGTAATGCGATTACAGACTTTTTCGTTATGATTTTTCATAATTATGCATGGTTAGGTGGTCTGATCTATGGCGGTTTTTACTCACTTCTCGTTGTAACAGGCATGCATCACACGTTCTTAGCTGTCGATTTGCAGCTGATTTCGAATACAGGCGGAACATTCTTATGGCCGATTCTTGCATTGTCTAACATTGCACAAGGTTCATCGGCTCTTGCGATGTTCTTTGCAACAAAAGACGAAAAGCTTAAAGGTTTATCAGGAACTTCAGCATTGTCAGCTTATCTCGGTATTACAGAACCAGCAATGTTCGGAGTGAACTTACGCTTTAAGTATCCATTTATTTTTGCGATGATCGGTTCTGCTATAGCAGGTATTGTTATCACTACAGCTGGTGTACGAGCGTCATCAATTGGTGTAGGCGGGATTCCTGGATTCCTATCGATCTTGCCAGGCAGCTGGGTGTCATTCTTTATCGGGATGGCAATCGCGCTCGTCGTACCGTTCGTATTAACATTTATTTATGCAAAAGTAAAAAAAGATAAAAAGGCTTAAAATACAACTTAACAGAAACAGCCGGGTGGCGTATGCCAAACGGTTGTTTTCATTACAAAAGACCCTTTTCTAAGGATTGTTGCTTCTGGCGTATTTTTGTACTTTAACTTCAATGACAAGTAGATTGAAGTGTAAGGTGCGAGACTCCTGCAGGTGTAGCGGGACAGTCCGAAAAACGGAAGCGGGTTGTTCAGCCCCGACAAGCAAAAGGGAGATGGGCTAAGAAGGCGCTTTTTGCCTTCATGACCATTACACTTTTGACCTCGAGGGGCTAGCCGCTGCAGCTAGACAGGTGAGACCACTTATGGCGCAAAACGTCAAGGGGGCTCACCGCACGCCCTGCGGAAAGCGAGCATCCTGAATCGGAGATTAACAACTTTCAAAAGCAACAAAGTTAACGAAAACAAGTTTACAAAAACATTTTGGCGGTGAACATAAATGAAAAAAGAACCTTGGTGGAAACGATCAGTGGTTTATCAAATCTACCCGAAAAGCTTTAATGATACGACTGGAAACGGTACGGGTGATATTCAAGGCATTATTGATAAATTGGATTATTTAAAAAAGCTTGGAGTGGATGTGCTCTGGCTTACACCAATTTATGATTCTCCACAGCGTGACAATGGATATGACATCCGTGATTATTACAAAATCTTTGAAGAGTACGGGACGATGGACGATTTCGACCGTTTACTGAAGGAAGCACATAACAGAGATCTGAAAATCATTATGGACATTGTTGTGAATCATACAAGCACTGAACATGAATGGTTTCAACAGTCACGCTCATCAAAGGATAATCCGTATCATGATTTTTATATATGGAAAGATCCTGTGGATGAAAGTGAACCTAGCAATTGGGTATCTAAGTTTGGCGGTTCTGCTTGGAAGCTGGACGAAAAAACAGGACAATACTACCTTCATTTATTTGATGTAACGCAAGCTGATCTCAACTGGGAGAACGAAGAGGTTCGTCAAAAAGTATACGAAATGATGAACTACTGGTTTGAAAAAGGGGTCGATGGCTTCCGCTTGGATGTTATTAATCTGATTTCAAAAAATCAGGATTTTCCGAACGATGATGGTTCTGTCTCTCCTGGAGATGGACGCAAGTTTTACACAGACGGTCCAAAAGTACACGAGTACATGCAGGAAATGCACCGAGAAGTTTTTTCCAAGTACGATGTTTTAACGGTCGGAGAGATGTCTTCAACGACGATTGACAACTGTGTGAAATACACAAATCCTGAGCGGAATGAATTAAGCATGACGTTTAACTTTCATCATTTGAAAGTGGATTATCCGAACGGTGAAAAGTGGAGTATCGCTGATTTTGACTTTTTAAAATTGAAGGACATACTCTCGACTTGGCAGATTGAAATGCATAAAGGAGGGGGCTGGAATGCGCTTTTCTGGTGCAACCATGACCAGCCTCGCATCGTATCCCGCTATGGAGATGATGGCATGTATCGCGTGGAATCGGCAAAAATGCTCGCTACTGCCATTCATATGATGCAAGGAACACCTTATATTTATCAAGGAGAAGAGTTCGGTATGACAAACCCGAAATACGAATCCATTGACCAGTATCGTGATGTTGAGTCATTAAACATGTTCCGACTGCTTAAAGAAGAAGGCCGTAACGAAGAAGAAATCTTAGAGATTTTAAAGCATAAATCACGTGACAATTCACGAACACCAGTTCAGTGGAATGGAGAAGTGAATGCCGGATTTACAACAGGCACACCGTGGATTCCTGTTGCAGAGAACTATAAAGAAATCAACGCTGAAGCGGCTGTGAAGGATAATCAATCGATTTTTTACCATTATCAAAAGCTGAACATGCTGCGTAAAGAACTTGCGGTTATAACACACGGAAATTATGAACTGATCTTGAAGGATCATCCTGGAATTTTTGCGTACGTAAGGAACAGTAAGGATGAAAAACTGCTAGTCGTTAATAATTTTTACGGTAAAGAAACAGTATTTTCTCTTCCTCAAGGTGCTTCTATTGAAGGGTATTCAGGAAATGTACTGATCAGCAATTACGATTCAGTGCCAGCGGATTTCACAAAATTTACACTGAGACCGTATGAATCTGTCGTGTTTCACTTGAAAAAATAGTGCTACAATAATTGTGGTGAAGATGATGACAAGAAAAAATAAATTCCAAGAAATTTATCAAGAAATTACGGGTCAAATAAAAGATGGTTTATTCCCAGCCAACACGCAGCTGCCTTCTGAACACGAGCTTGCTGATCGTTATGAAACATCAAGGGAAACCGTTAGAAAAGCATTAAACCTTTTATCTCAAAACGGATTTATTCAAAAAATCCGTGGGAAGGGCTCCATCGTTTTAGAAAACAACAAGCTGAGTTTTCCTATTTCAGGGCTTGTAAGCTTTCAAGAGCTTTCAGAATCAATGGGGAAAAGCAGTGTAACGACTGTACATGATTTTGGTTTGATCCAGCCTGATGATTTTTTACAGCAGCAGCTTCAGGCTGAACCAGATGATGAAGTATGGAAAGTGATTCGATCCAGGCAAATTGATGGTGAAAAAATCATTCTGGATAAAGATTTCTTTTTAAAAAAATACGTTCCAACCTTTTCTAAAGAAGTGGCGGAAAAGTCGATCTACGCTTATTTGGAAAAAGAACTTGGGCTGAAGATCAGCTTCGCGAAAAAAGAGATAGTAGTTGAGAACTGTACTGATGAAGATAAGCGATTGCTTGATTTGGACGGTTTTCAGCATATTGTTGTGGTGAAGAACTATGTGTATTTAAATGATGCCAACCTTTTTCAATACACGGAATCACGACACAGGCTGGACAAGTTCCGTTTTGTGGATTTTGCAAGGCGGGGAAGATAGAAGAAAGAAGTGAGGCCAGAATGCGGTCTCGCTTTTTTGTTTTATCCTAATTAATATCCCCTATATATGTTGCAGATTCCGTAACATTTACCTTGAATGCGTTTAATCAGCTCGCGTGGATAAAAATTATAATCATCTAAAGCTGAAATCGGAAGCGTTCTGCTGGAGTGAACTTCTCTGGGCATTTCTCTAAAGTAACTTTAAAGATATGCTCAACGATATGCGTTTCTTCCTTTTCAGGCTGAAACAGAACGTGGTTTTAATTATAAATTCACGAACCCAAATTAACTCCCCAACCCTCACTTTGACACCGATTTCTTCATGCATTCACGTTTAACAGCATCGGCTAAAGTTTCGTTAAACTCTTGACCGCCGCCGGGGATGATGTATTTTTTTATCCCGTTCTTTTGTTTTTCTATCGTAAGTAAACGGTTTTCCTGAATGATTAATGCTTTAACAGAACTTCTGATTTTGTACATCGTAAACTCCCACGCAAATTGACTTTCTTTAATTTACCACTCTCTAGGTGTTGACAGCTTCTGTAAAGTCCGATAGTATTCTAAACAGTTACCGCTGTACTTCAACGCATAAAAGCGTTTAAGCATGCAAGTGAATAATGAGGCGGATGTAGATTATCGAACGGGGAGATTTAACATGAAGAAACAAATGACTTTACCAGTTGCACTAGTCATTTTTGCGGCGATCTTCGCTGTAATGTTCACTAGTCTTGTATATATAAAAGTGGAGCCACATATCCCACTGCTGACTTCTTTAATATTAATATCGGCCATTGGTGCTCTTTTTGGAGCGAAGTGGGACACGATTGAAAAGGGCATTATTAATGGAATTGTATCGGGATTACAGCCTATATTTATTTTATTAACGGTTGGGCTCGTCATCGCTAGCTGGATGCTAAGCGGAACAGTGCCGACATTGCTCTTTTACGGCATGGATATTATTCAGCCTGAATGGTTTGCCTTAAGTGCACTATTTATTACGATACTCGTTTCAAGCTTTACGGGCAGTTCTTTTACGACTGTAGGAACTGTTGGGGTAGCTTTGATGGGAATCAGCCACGTGCTAGGTGTGAATCCTGCCTTAGCTGCAGGTGCTATCGTTTCTGGAGCTTGTTTTGGAGACAAAATGTCACCTTTATCAGACTCAACCAACTTTGCACCAGGTATTGCAGAAGTAAATATGTTTGATCATATCCGTCATATGATGTGGACAACAGTTCCAGCATTAATTCTTACGGCGATCGCGTTCTATGTGTTAGGAGGAGATGGGGCGGGCGCTACTAATTTTAAAGAAATTAAAGAAATACAATCCGTGCTATCAGATCAATTTCCAATACATTCGTTAACGCTGGTTTCACCGTTACTCGTGCTTGTGTTGGCGTTTCGCAAACTGCCGATCATGCCAGTGCTATTAACAGGTGTTCTTGTTTCAATCGCTATTTCTTTCATTTTGATTCCTGATTTAACTGTCCAAAAAGTGATGAACGTTATGCAAAACGGTCTACAGATGAAAACAGGAAACGAAGCAGTAGACACGATCGTAAATAAAGGCGGACTTTTGTCGATGATGTGGTCAGTTTCCTTAATTTTAATAGCATTAGCATTAGGCGGTGTTATCCAGGCACTTGGCTTGTTTGATCTGTTGTTTGCTTCTGTAAAAAATTCAGCTCAAAATGCTGGGAAACTCATCGTAACAACATTAGCTTCATCTGTTGGAATCAACTTGCTGGCTGGGGAGATGTACTTATCGATTCTTTTACCGGGTCAGGCGTTAAAAGATGCATATGAAAAGTCAGGTGTTCCTTTAAAAAACTTATCCAGAACGCTAGAAGACGGCGGAACACTCGTAAATCCTCTTGTTCCTTGGAGTGTGAGCGGGGCATTCTTTGCTTCAACTCTTGGGGTGTCTGTCCTTGAATATATCCCATTTGCCCTATTCTTATGGCTATCACCCATGTTCACGCTTCTTTTTGCTTATACAGGCTGGAGTGTTCAGCCGAAAACTGCTCAGAAAGTGGAAAAACAGACTGCGGCATAAAATGAATATTGTTCATATGAAAAGCGCTCAAATACGAGCGCTTTTTGTGTGTTTTACATTACTTAAATCATTATAATGTTCGAATTCCTCTTTTAAAATCGAGTACGTCTTTAAATCGTGATGTTTTCCTTTGGCGAAAAAGGCTTTTCTAGCAATCCCTTCAAATGACATGCCCGATTTTTCCATTACGCGGGCTGAACCGATGTTTTCAACAAAGCAACGTGCTTGGATACGCACTAAATCCATATGTTCAAAACCAAATTTGATTACCGCATTAACTGCTTCTGTCATGATGCCCTTGCCCCAATAATCATGAGAAATGGCATAGCCGATTTCACCACTATTCTGTTTAGGCTGCCAGGAAACAAAATCAATCGTTCCAATGAACTTTCCATTTTCTTTAAGTTCAATGCCCCATGGAGACAGTTCCTTATTTTCGTATTTCTTTAAAATAAAATCTATAAATTCTTTTGTGTCTGATAACGATTGATGAGTATGCCACGTAACGTGTTTAGATACTTCATCATTGGAGCCGTAATAGAACATATCCTCAGCATCTTCCACCGTAATTTTTCTTAAAATAAGCCGTTTTGTTTCAATGACAGGCAAATTGCCAAAAATACTTTCGACCTCCATCAAATCCACCCCTAATGTCTCTAGTTAATTATTTACATTATATAGAAGTTTAAGAAAACGTAAAGAAAAGATAGATATCAACCTGACAAGGTCGGAAACTTAAAAAACGTCGGCATAAAAAAACTGACCCATTTTGTGTAATGAGCCAGCTTTTATTTCTATATTCATTCTTTTATTTCTTTTTTTAACATACCAGCGATTGTCGCCGTAACGATGGACCCGATTACGATAGCTGCTGCATATAATAGCGGGTTTCCGTTAACAATCGGAATCACAAATGCTCCACCGTGGGGGGCAGGGAGGCCAATGCCAAACACCATGGAAAGAGCGCCGGCAACTGCTGAACCGATGATTGCTGCTGGAATTACGCGAGCAGGGTCGGCCGCTGCAAAAGGAATTGCCCCCTCTGTAATAAAGGAAGCACCCATGATGTAATTGGTCTTTCCGGCTTCTCTTTCAGCTTTTGTATATTTCTTTTTAAAAAAGGTAGTAGATAAAGCTAAACCAAGAGGAGGTACCATTCCTCCTGCCATGATTGCTGCGTGCGGAGCATAGTTTCCTGCGTCGATCATCGCAATACCAAAAGTAAATGCGGCTTTATTTATCGGTCCGCCCATATCAACAGCCATCATGCCGCCTAAAATCAATCCGAGAAGAACAAGATTTCCCGTTCCCATTCCTTTTAACCAGACAGTAAGGACGTCGTTCAGTGCTTTGACAGGGTCGATAACGACGAACATCATAATAAGTCCAGTCAGTAAAATACCAAACAGCGGATAAAGCAGGACAGGTTTAATGCCTTCCAATGAATTCGGAAGCGTGCTAAAAAGTTTCTTTAACCCAATAACCACGTAACCTGCCAAGAAACCGGCGATCAAGCCTCCTAAAAATCCAGCTCCGCCAGTAGCAGCCATCAAACCGCCGACCATACCAGGTGCAAAGCCGGGCCGATCTGCAATACTCATCGCTATAAAACCAGCAAGGACTGGAATCATAAGAGCAAACGCATTTCCTCCGCCGATTGTGTGAAGTGCTTCAGCGATCGGGTGGTAAGAAGGGTCTTTCGGATCAAATGCTTTTATTCCAAATATAAAGGAGATTGCGATTAAAATACCCCCGCCGACAACGAAAGGCAGCATGTTGGATACACCGCTCATCAGATGCTTATAAAATCCGCTTCTTTCGTTCTTCGTTTTATTACCCGTTTCGCGGGATGAAGAGTCATTGCTTTTATATACAGGTGCATCTTGGTCAAGAGCTTGCTGAATGAGTTCTTTAGGCTTTCGAATTCCTTGCGCCACGGGCACTTGAATCACATGTTTGCCATCAAATCGTGCCATGTCCACTTGCTTATCTGCTGCAACAATGATGGCATCTGCTTCTTCAATCTCTTTTTTCGTGAGCGCGTTTTTTATACCGCTTGATCCGTTCGTTTCGACTTTCAAATTTACTCCCATTACCTTTGCTTTCGCTTTTAAGCTATCAGCGGCCATATAAGTATGAGCGATACCTGTCGGACAAGCTGTTACAGCCAGGATTTGTTGCCGGGAGGATGAGACAACCGGATCGTTTTCAGCTTCCATTTCTTTTTCTTTTAAATCGATCGCTTCCAAGATTTCTTCTTTCGTTGAAGCAGACTCAAGCTTCGTTCTAAATTCAGCATCCATTAAAAAGCTTGAAAGTCTGGATAATGTTTGCAGATGATCATTGTTTGCGTTTTCATAAGCAGCAATCATAAAAAACAAATGAGCATGATTACCATCAAGAGATTCATAGTCAATTCCTTGAACGGAACGGCCAAAAGCAATAGCTGGCTCGCTTACCGCATTTGTTTTTGCATGGGGGATAGCGATGCCTTCACCGATCCCTGTGGTGCTTTGACTCTCCCTTGCTAAAATGGCTTTCTTATAATCTTCTTTATTGTTTAACTTGCCTGCACTATGCAGTTTATCAATCAGTTCATCTATAACCGTTTCCTTGGCTTGCGCCTGCAGATCCAGAATAATCGTCTCTTTTGTCAGCAATTCTGTAATCTTCATATAAATCTTACCCCCTTAGCTTCTGTACTTTAATTTCTTTTAGTAAGCTCTCCATATGTTCTTTTGTACAAAGGTCCTCTGAAAATGCTGTAGCGCTTCCGGAAGCTACCCCGGTTTTGAAAGCTAAAATAATATCATCGGACTGAGTAATCTGAGAAAGAAATCCTGCAACGACAGAATCACCTGCACCGACTGAGTTTTTTACCGTTCCAGAAGGTACATTTGCTAATAAAACATGATCGTGATTTAGAAACACAGCTCCTTGAACAGCCATGGATACGATGACATTTTGAGCACCTTCATCCAGCAGTCTTTTACCGTAATGAACGGCATCTTCAACGGTTGTAATGGTCGTTTCAAATAAATCTCCCAGCTCATGATGATTCGGTTTTATTAAAAATGGTTTGTAAGGCAGTGTTTTTTTTAATGTTTCTCCCGTCGTATCCAGGACAACTCGAACATTTTGCAGCATACAAATGGCAGACAATTCGGCATAAAAATTTATAGAGAGAGAGGGAGGAATACTGCCTGCCAAAACGAGAATATCGTCTGCTGCCAATGAACGGACTTTCTCTATTAATTCTTGTTGTTGCTCTAATGAAATATCAGGCCCAAGACCATTGATCTCTGTTTCTGTATCAGACTTTAACTTCACGTTGATCCGAGTCGGTTCATGAACTTGAATAAAATCGTTTGAAATATGCGCATTCGTAAGATAATCCCGAATAAAGTCTCCAGTAAAACCCCCTATGAACCCTAAGGCAGTACTGTCAGTGCCTAGATATTTAAGAACACGGGATACGTTAATTCCTTTTCCGCCAGGATACATTTGAGCAGTCTCTGTGCGGTTCAGCTGTCCTTCTTTAAAGTTCTTGACGCTCGCAACATAATCAATTGAGGGATTGAGCGTACATGTATAAATCATGCCTTCACAACCTTTATTTCTGTTTTTTCTTGATAGTCATATGCAAGGTCTTCATCCATTTCAGTTGTAATGATAACTGCTTTATTTAAATCTGCTACTTTGGCAAAAGTGATTTCATTGAATTTCGAGTTATCTGCAAGAACAAATGCTTCTTGTGTTAAAGAAATGGCTAAATGTTTGATAGCAGCCTCTTCAGGATCGGGCGTTGTATATCCTGAATCAAGATGGATACCGTTAATGCCCATAAAACATTTATCGAAACGGTAAGAACTTAGACTAGTTAAAGCACAGCTGCCAACGATGGCTTTCGTTTTTGGTTTGACAAAGCCACCGATCAAATAAGTAGAAATCTCGTTTTCACTCAAGTAATCAAGATGTGAAATGCCGTTTGTCACAACTGTGATGTCTTTTCCTTTTAAATACGGAATCATCTGCAATGTTGTTGTACCAGCATCGATATAAACACAATCGCCATTCTTCACAAGACTAGCTGCATATTGTGCGATTTTTTCTTTTTCAGTAAGATTTTTGGCTGCCTTTTCTGAGACGCTCAACTCTTCGCTTTTTTGGTTGAAAAGGGAAGCTCCGCCATGAACGCGTTTTAGTTTTTTATCTTTTTGAAGCTGACTTAAATCCCGCCGTATAGTCGATTCGGACGAGGTTGTAGCATCAACTAATTCTTGTATGGTTACTACTTGCTTTTCACCTAATAGGTCAATGATTTTACGATGTCTTTCAGGTGTTAACATCCGTACACCTCCAACTTAGATCTTTAGTTGATGTTATTGTAACGTAAGCCCTTACAATTTTCAATCATAAACAATCAAAAACGTTCAATAACAACCAAATGTAATCAAATAATCAATCAAACTTTCAAGACATTGAGAAGCTGAAATTGGTATAATAAATTGTCAGAATTGTCTGGGGTCTGTCCCGGGACAGACCCCAGACAATTTACTAAATTACTTGGATTGGTTGAAAAGGATGGATACATATGGAGCAGCATACGGATTTTCCTAAGACGAGGAATTCACTTGCAGAAGATTTAAGAAAACTTGGTATTAAAAAAGGGATGAGGGTTATTACGCATTCCAGTTTGAAGTCTCTAGGCTGGGTTGTTGGGGGACCAATTGCCGTAGTTCAGGCTTTAATAGATGTAATTACGGATGAAGGTACTCTTGTCATGCCTGCACATACTGCTCATTATTCAGATCCTGCGGGCTGGATGAACCCGCCAGTTCCGAAAGAATGGTGGCCGGTTATTCGTGATGAAATGCCTGCGTTTGATCCTGCAATAACACCTACCTACTATATGGGGGCAATAGCAGAGGCATTTCGGACGTTTCCGGATGTTATCAGAAGTAATCATCCTACTGAATCTTTTGCAGCGTGGGGGAAAAATAAAGAAAAGATCATAAACGGTCAGTCTCTTGATTTCGCTTTAGGTGAAAAATCACCGCTTGGTAAAATGTACAGTTTAAACGGCTATGTGCTTTTACTGGGAGCAGGATATGACTCAAACACTACGATGCATCTAGCGGAACATCGTATCCCACACCCTAAAACGGAAGAGAACGGGGGGCCATTTTATGAAGACGGAAAAAGAGTATGGAGAACGTTCACTCAAGCCGTATACCGAGAAGACCTTTTTGAGGAAATCGGAAAAGCTTATGAATCGGAAAGTCTCCCAGTGTTAAAAGGGAAAGTCGGGATGGCTGATTGCCGTCTGATCCCGCAAAAAGAACTAGTAGATTATACGGTAAAATGGCTGAAAAACTATGACAAAGCGAATAAGACGCAGATGAATGCTTAATAAATCGCTCTTGGGGGTATGTTAAAAACAAATCCAATGAAAAGAGGGAATTGTTATGAGACGTTCCGCAGGCGCTACTGTTATTTCTTTTATCATCGGTATTATTCAGCTTATTTTAGTTTTACGATTCATCTTTCAGTTGCTTAATGCAAACGAAGGAGCAGCTTTTGCCCAGCTTATATATAACCTTAGCCAGCCGCTGCTTCTGCCGTTCGCTGCAATCTTTCCGAATATCAAACTTTCGAATGGATTTGTGGTTGAACTTTCAACGATTGTAGCGATTATCGTTTATGGGGTGGTAGGCATGCTGCTTAAAAAGCTGTTTCCGCCAAGAAGGGAAAATACCGTACACCGTGAAACAGTCATTAGAGAAGATCCAACAACGGGAGAAGAGAGAATTGTTAAAGAGGATCGGCTAAGATAATATTATAAAAAATGCTCATGAGGTGTGAAAACAATACCTTATGAGCTTTTTTTTGCACTCACTCACAAGCCGATTCAAAAACACATATGAATAGTAATAGGAGATATTCTAAAATTTTGCGGCTTTTGGAGGGAGTTCTGTATATGGCAATCAAACCGCCTGTTCTTAGACAAGGAGATACGATTGGTATTGTGACAATCGGAAGCCCTCTAGAGGCAAGCATTATAAATGAGGGTATAGCGAACTTAAAAAGCAGGGGCTTTAATGTGGTCGTTGGAAAATATGTTTATTCATCAAACGGTTTTCTTGCAGGGACGGATGGACAGCAGGCTTCAGATTTGATGGATATGTTTCTAAACGAACAAGTTAAAATGATATTGCCAACACGCGGCGGTGTAGGCGTGGCTGGCATCCTTCCGTATTTAGATTTTGCAGTTATCGAGCAGAATCCTAAGATTATTAGCGGATACAGCGATATTACAATTCTTCTAAATGTGCTCTATCAGTATGCAAATTTAACTACTTTTCAAAGTTTGCTTTTGCTCGATTTTACGAGAGGGACACCCGATTACAACTATCACCAGTTTTTTTCTGCGACCGCAACTCTTGTTTCGCCGCGGCAGATTCTGAATCCGCCAGGCATGCCTCTACTCGGCAAGGTGCCGGGGAATGTAACGGCAGAAATCGTTGGAGGGAATCTGACTTCTTTCGTCGATTCACTAGGCACGCCATTTGAAATCGATACAAAAGGGAAAATTTTATTGATAGAAGATACGCATGAACCGATGAACACGATTTATAGATATATCACCCATCTGAGAATTGCAGGAAAGCTGGATGATTGCATCGGAATCATCATGGGAGAATGCACGAAATGTGAAGCGGCATATGGAAAAACGTACGAAGAGGTTATAGACGAATTTTTAGTTCCATTAGGAAAGCCTTTGATGACTGGGCTTGCTACAGCACACGGATACTATAAAGCGGCGATACCGATTGGAGCAAAGGTGAATATGAATACAATAAACCAGACGCTGACGGTGATGGAACCTGCTGTTAGTGTGTAAATAATTTTGTTGGGTTTTGTCGACTCGGGGATATATCATGAAAACCCGTTGAATTATGAATGAAACTCGTTGAATTATTGCGATTTTCCGTTGGATTCTATCATCTGACCAGCCAACTCAATAACAAAAAAGACTCAGAAAGCTTAAGTAAGCTGCCTCTTGAGTCTTTTTTCATTGTTTATGTACTTATGCGATTGTAATCACTTCATATTTTGCGGATAGCTCTACAAAATGTGCCATTCCTGATATTTCACCGGCTGTCATTTCGTTTTCGATGTTGTAATGATCGACGCATGTTTTGCATCCGAAAACTTTTACGCCTTTCTTCTCCATTTCTTTTAAATGGACGCTAGAAAGGGATTGATCAGTCAGGCAGTAAACCCCGCGATTCATAAAAAAGATCGCTGCAGGCAGATCTGATTGCTGTTTTAAAACGGTGAAGTAGGTTTCCATAACGTTTTCACCAAGTGCTGAGTCATTTCCAGTACCAAAAGAATCGGTCGTTACGAGAATGATTTTGTTTTGCATTCTTAAAACACCTCTTTTTATGTGAATTATACCATGCTTTAGGTAGAGTTAAACCCATTAGGTATGCGAGTAAGAGGAGGATGATCATATGAATTTTGAAGGAACAGGTGAAGTATGGCTGACACCTGCGTTAGGACGTTAAAAGAAAATGGCTCCTCTTAATACCATAAGAGGGGCCATTCATATTTACTCTTCAAAATCATCAGCATCGCTTTCGGTTACTACTTTTATCGGTACAACCGGATTTGGTGGTGCTGCATGATCGGCTTTACTGACCGAAATCATTAATACTCCATTGTTGTATTGTGCGTTGACATCTTCGTTTCGAAATGTAAAAGGCACTTGAACAAAACGCTCTGTTTTCTTTGTTGCACGTGTTTTGTGAAATTGACCGGTCTTGCTGTTTTTGACGGATTGGGCTTCTTCGTTTTGAGCTTTTATCTGCAGACCTTGGTTGAGGATTTCGATGCTGATGTCTTTAGGCTGATATTCTTTGAGATTCGCATAAATTCTATAATCTTGAGGGGTTTCTTCTGTATCTACCTCAAAGGATAATTGCGCTGCGTATTGCTCAAATTGAGTCATCCCTTTATTCACAAACTGCTCAAACGATTTTAGCCAGTCATCCATAGAACGGTTATTAAAAAAAGGCATTAAAGGACCTTTCCCAAACATCCACTATTCCTCCTACGCATTTCCGGCATTGTTAGAGTCAAATACATCTGGATCCAATGTATTCGTAGCACTGACGACTGCTATTGTTTGAATAAAATTGCCCGTATTCCCGCCGCCGGAGCCACTGTAGCCTTTTCCTGTCGTTTTAGGATTGATCACCAAGGTATCACCAAAGTTCACAACTCCTTCTGCAGCATTTATGTTGATTGGTGCAACAATCAAGCAGGGCACCTTAACACCTCCCTTTTTGTATAAAATAACGAGTGTGACGTCGTCCTTTGCAATAGCTTATGTAGGTAGAAGCCTAAAGGTGAAAGGAGTTTCCAGAGTCACCGAAATGTAGGCGAATGCATAGAATGTGTGTAGAAATGGAAAAGGATGAGCGCTTATGCCAGCAGTCGTAGGATCGATAAGTGTCAATTCAGTATCGAGTGGTTCTGTTTTCCATATTGGCGACGTTCAAACGATTTGTCCTGTCAGTTATTCTAAAACTTATGCTGGAGCGGGTTCTTTTAACACGGGTGATAACCTCCGTGTACACAATGGCTACAATGTAACGTACACGCAAGATCAAGACGTGAATGACAGCAACGCTACGGGTAATTTATAAATGATATGCAAATTCCTTCTTAAGATGGCATAAATCTTACTAAGGAGCTGATCGTATGCATGAGGAAAACAATTACTATTTAAATAAACTTCAACAGATGATTAATGACCAAAATGAAAAAATAAGCGAGCTGGAAATGCAAGTAAGACAGTTGAAAAAGCAGATAAAAGAAATAAATGATAAGCCTCAGACAGTAGAATACAAGTTTGAACAATTAAAGATTGATAAACTTGAAGGAACTCTTCATATTGGTCTCGGTCATTCTGCAGATAGTAAAGATATGATCGAGCAATTTACTGTCGGACAAAATACAGTCCAGACGCCTCAGCGGCAAATGCGCGCTAATATTGAAAATCCAAGCTACCGTGAAATGCTGAAGGCAATGGATGAATTTTTTGTAAAAGAAGTTCCGGTTTACTTACGTTCGCTTGAAACAAAAACGAAAGTTCCGTTAGATGACGCATACAGGATTTTTATTATGGAAGATGTTCAGCGGCAAGTCCCGGGAAGAATCAAACATTACTTAACAAAGTATGAACCAAAGGATGAAAGAGGACGAAAAGATATCATTCAAAAAACGAAAGAAGATATTTATAGAGGAATTGAAACATTTATCGTTCATCTAAAAGATTCAAAGTCGAATTCTGGAGGTGAAGACAGTGAACTATCACGTAACCAACCATGAGTTGTACGTAGGAGAAATCTATATCGTAGGCGTCGGTCTCTCTTCTGTAATGCTGATCGGTGATGTCGATTGTATCAGCCTAGGTTCCGCTTTTGATACTCCGCCAGAATCGCTCGTTTTAGGAACATCACTCGTTCCGTTTTAAGAGGTGGGTTATGTACAGAACTTCTATTGTTAACGAAGTCAAAGTGAATTCCGTAACATCGGCATCTGTTTTCAGGTCGGGTGATACAGAAAAAATTGAATCATATGCGGCTGTATTAGCGGTTCAGCGGGAAAGCACCATGTTTGGGACGTTTAACTTAAACTTTAAAGATTATGATCTTTTTGAACAGAAAGTATTAGTCCCTATATGTCCTTCTGTAAATGTTAAGAAAACATTCAACGCAGTTCCATTCATTCAAGTAGGAAAAGTCGATATCATAGGGGTTTCCAGTTCGTCTGTCGTGCATATCGGATCGGTAAATAAAATAACTCTACAATCGAGGGTAAAACATATCCGAAACTATATGAAAAATCCTTTTCAAAGTGATGAGGGGGAGGGTGCATGAATCTATTCGTCAGCCAGACCATTGTGATTCAGCAATTAAAAGTAGATGGCATACAAAATTCCTCTGTGCTTCAGATTGGCAGTGCAGGTATGATTCAACCGATCTCGCAATTATATAACACAGGTAAATACACAGGCCCAGCTCCTCAAATCGCACCTTCAGAAGTTCCTACTGTACCACTTGGGCCGCCTTCTTAAGAGGTGAATGGGATGGATACATGGAAACAAATGATGGATTGGAAAAGGATGGCCGAACAATATTTTGGAGATCAATTTTTCGCACCTGCCGAGCCTCCAAGTGCTGAAGCAGCAAGAAATAACGATCCTTTGTGCAACATTTATGAAACAGCTCAGGAAATATGCTGTGTTCTTGCTTTGCCTGGGCTGAATCGTACTGAAGATGTAGAAGTATTCGTCGATTCTTCTAAACTGACTGTGCGGGGAAAGCTATCCATTGTGCTTGATTCTTATAAATTAAATAAAGAAGAATTTCAGCTTGGAGAATTCAATCGAGTGATCGATCTTCCGGTTAAAGTACTTCAAGAGCCGATTCAAGCCTTTTATCGAAAGGGATTATTATTTATACGCATGCTCAAAGATCATAGAGCGGCAGAGAACCAGCAAAGAGTGCATTTAAGATGGGTACAGGAATGATGAAAAATAGGCTTGACGACTCATTAGGTTATCGCTTACAATTTAGAAAAATAACGGAAGGAACAGGTGTAAACGTCCAATGCGCAATTAATCTTATCTTTTAGCCAATTACTTAAATAAAAAGTAGAACGCTAGATAGGATTTCTCTGCCCATTTTTAAGGACTCAACAACATACCTGTTTTTTTGTGCCCAAAAACCCTTTTGATTTGGTCTTTTTGGCAGCTGGAAAATATGTATTGGGGCAGACCTCTCTAGTGAAACTAGGAGGTTTTTTTATGTTGTTATTAGAAGCGGTTGGATTGGAAAAATCGTATAAAGGTAAATTGATATTGAAGCAAACAGAGCCGTTCCAGCTTTATAAAAAAGATCGGATTGGATTAGTAGGGCTAAACGGAACCGGAAAATCAACGTTCTTAAAGCTGCTTACTTATGCTGAGCATGCAGATTCAGGGATGGTTCAGCATTTCGGGACATTCGCCGTTGTCAGTCAGCTGGAGGAAACAGAGCAAAGCATCACTTCTAAAAGTGCCAGCCAGTGGAACATAGATGGAAAAACATTTGAGACGATGAGCGGCGGTGAAAAAACACGAACACAAATTGCTGCAGCACTTGAGCAGCGGCCTGACATTCTCTTTTTAGATGAACCAACAAGCCATCTTGATGTTGAAGGAATGGATCAGCTGGCAAAAGTGCTGAATCATTATAATGGAGCCGTTCTCCTTGTCTCTCATGACAGGGCATTTCTCGATATGGTCTGTACGAAAATTATTGAACTCGATCACCAAACCTTTACAGCTTACAACGGCAATTATTCAGAATATCTCGTTTTAAAGAAACAAAAAGAAGAGCGCCAGCAGTTCGAGTTTGATCAATATGTAAAAGAAAAAAGAAGGCTGGAAAAAGCTGCGTTTGATAAAGCTTCAAAAGCGAAAGCAGTTAAAGATAAACCTGCCCGCATGTCTCATAAAGAAGCGAACTTAGGAATCGGCAAGGTGCAAGGTGCGAAAAAATCGATGGAGAAAACCGTCAAGGTCATCGAGAAAAGAATCGAACAGCTGGATAAAAAAGAAAAACCGCGAGAAGAACCGCAAATTGATTTTGATATCCAGCGCTTTTCAGTCATCCACGGAAAACAAGCATTAGCCGTTAAGGATCTGTCCATTTCGTTTGGTGAACGTCACCTTTTCAGAAACTTGTCTTTCGCCGTTAAACCGGGTATGAAAGTCGTGCTGACAGGAAGGAACGGAACCGGGAAATCAACACTTTTAGAACAAATTTATAAAGGCAATGAAGCAATAGAAAAATCAAAACAGCTAAAAATCGGTTATTTTCATCAGCATTTAAATATTCTCGATGAATCCAAAAGTATTTTGGAAAACGTGATGGAAAACAGCTTATATGACGAAACGTGGGTAAGAACCATACTAGCGCGTCTCCTTTTCAGACGGGAAGATGTGTTCAAAAAGGTTGAGGTGCTAAGCGGCGGTGAGAGGATGAAGACGGCACTCGCCAAGCTATTCCTCAATGATTATAACCTGCTGCTCCTCGATGAACCGACAAACTATATGGATTTGTTCACACGTGAAGCATTGGAAGAAGTTTTGGCGGCGTATCCGGGTACATTTATTCTGGCTACCCATGACCGCAGGCTGATGGAACGAACGGCAACACATGTACTGGAGATTCAGCCTCCAAAGGTGAAGTGGTTCGAAGGAAGCTATACTGAATTTAAAAATAAAGAGAGTAAAGTGGATGAAAAACAACCTCAAAACGAAGAAAAGCTTATGAAACTGCAGTTTGAAATGACCGAATTGATTGGCCAATTATCGATGTGCCAAAAAGAAGAGGAAAAAAGACAACTTGATCAAAGATATCTAGAGGTTTTAAAGGAGATTCGCCTGCTAAAAGCACAATAGGATGAAAAAAGTGTGCTCTACCTTTGAAATGATGCAGATGAACCTTAATTATGAGACATGAGAAAACGATTAATCTTCCTCAGGAAAACACATTTAACTAATATACAGTGGTTTATCAGACAAAAATAAGGATTCATCAAACAAAAAGGCAAGGTTATCAAACAAAAAGTTAAGGCTATCAAACAAAAAATAGCAGCTAACGAACAAAAACGCCTTTTTCTATAGGCCGTGTACACCTGAAAAAGACACAGCTCAAAATAATAACGAAAAGAGGCTGCCAAAGCGAAATTTGGGTCAGCCTCATTCTTCTATTTATCTTCGTCTTGTCCTGCGACTTTCGGCGGTTCTTCTTGAGATGTGATGTCTGTATCGTAGCCGATTTGTCTAAGATCTTCTGGATTGGCGATCGTGCCGCCAGCCATCCCTTCATTAATCATGCGGTCGATATCCAGATAAAGCTCGTCCTTACCTTCATGTGATTTATCTTTATTCGTCATTTTACAAATATCCTTTCATTTGTTTTAGGATGTTTTATTTTGTCCTAAAATGATGGATTTAACACGTTAGCACAGACAAGGGAACTTTAGATAAGGTTCTTTTCTAAAAGCTCTTTTCTAAAAGATTGTTGCTTTTAAGCTTACTTTTCAGTTACATCACTGAAAAGTTGATTGGAGTGTAAAGCGGAAGCGGTTTGATCAGACCCGACAAGCAAAAGGAAAATGGGCTAAGAAGGCGCTTTTTGCCTTCGGGAACATTAAACTTTTGACCTCGAGGGGCTAACCGTCTGCTCCGCGGAAAGCGAGCATCCTGAAACGGAAATCAACCACTTTCAGCAACAATGTGTGCAAAAACCGCCTTGGATAAAATTGCTATAAATATTACACATCCATTCTCTTTTTTCACGTTATGAATGCATGGTATTTGGGAATATAACATGAAGATATTTGATGAGGGTGGGTAAACAAAAATGAATGATTATCATTTGAAAATTGAAGATTATTTGCAGCTTCTAAAACGAAGATATAAAAAAGGAAGACTTCAAGCGAAACAATATAGGAAACGGATGGAGCTTATTCATTTGTGGAATATTCGGGGAGCGGTGAAAGTCCCGAAAGAATAATTAAAAGAATGTCTATTTTAGACGATAAATGGGATAGACACGTCTTGATATGGCAGGTGCAACATGTTGAAATCGAACCTTATATTTACTAAAGCTGAACACTCGAAATATGATTATATACTTCATATCACGTTTGCCTTGCTGCTTTGTTTTTACAGTTTTCTAATCCTGTTTTCCAGTAAGCTGCTAGGATGCCTATTTTTTATTAGTGGATTGGCGATCCTGTCCCTAACCGTATGGAAAGGAATCAAAACCTTTCAATCTGTATTCGGAGTAATAGCATTGCTATTTCTGCTTTTTTTCAGCAGACTTCTCTGGATGAATGCATTTTATGTACTGCCTGTTTCTTTTTATAAAATTTTTCAAGCTGTGTTTTTCATTGAATTCGCAGTCGGTCTTGCCTTGCTGTATAGTTTAATCACGAAAACAGCTCCTTTCGTGGGCAGAAAATTAAACTTCACCATTCATGGCGGTTATTTCCTGACGGGATTTCTGCTCATCACGTATACGTGGCTCTATAGCTACGGAGCGGTGATGCAGGGAGATTACACCAAGCTGGTCTGGTCTTTGCTTATCCTCATTCTTTGGAGCGGATTATATACACTTCAGTATATTTACGATGGCAGAAAAGCAATGGCTGCAGCATTATTTTTCCTGAACATCGGGGTAGGATGCTGGTCGTTTTATAGGTGGATTCATATTTTTACATAGAAAAGAGAAGCCGGATTTGGCTTCTCTTTTTCTATTTTTGCTGTTTTCTAAAAGCTCTTTTCTAAAAGATTGTTACTTCTGGGACATTTTTGTAATTTGACTCCAATGATAGGTTGATTGGAGTGCAAGGTGCGAGACTCCTGCGGGACAGGTGGGCAGGTGAGACACTTATAAGTGAAACGTACGAATGTGGCTCACCGCCTGCCCCGCGGAAAGCAAACAACCTGAAACGGAAATCAACTTCTTTCAAAAAGCACCAATGAATACGAAAACAGCTTATTATCTGTCTTTTAATTTCGCAAGCAAATGCAGAATCTCGAAGTACAGCCAGATCAATGTAACAATGAGTCCGAATGCACCGTACCATTCCATATATTTCGGCACTCGTTGATTTGCAGCATTTTCAATAAAGTCAAAATCTAGAACCAAGTTCAGCGCGGCAATTACAACAATAAATAAGCTGATTCCGATTCCGATAGGTCCAGAGCTATGAAGGTATGGAACTGCCATTCCGAAAAAACTTAATATAAAACTTGTCAGATAAACAAGCATGATTCCAATTGTTGCTGAAAACACGATTAATCTGAAATTGTGTGTCACTTTGATAATACGAGTTGCATAGGCAAACAATAGTGCTAATAAGGTTCCAAATGTTAATGCAACTGCTTGAACAGTTATGCCGTTAAATTGTGATTCGAAAGCGGCGGAGATCCCTCCGATAGCTAGACCCTCAAGTGCTGCATAAACAGGTGCAAGCAAGGGTGCTGTTTTTGGCACAAAAGAAACGATCAAAGCAGTAATTAAGCCTCCAAATAAACCAATCATGATAAGAGGACCAACCGAATGACCAACACTATATTGATGCCACGTATAAAAAGCCGAAGCCATCAAAATGACCAGCAAGATAAACGTTTTAGAAACCGTTCCTGATAATGTCATCTCTTTCCCCGATGACATCCCTCTATATTTTTCAAAAGTTGAACGCTTCAATGCGGGATTTGCACTTCTCATTCTAACCGCCTCCTTGATCTTTCTGCTTTCTTATTTTCAAATATACGAATTAGATTCGTTAAAGTTTCATGTTTGTACATGTAACTTTTCAACATTATAAGACAAAATCCCTGTTGATTTTTTTTGAAATACTGGTCCGTTAGGGAAAAATGACTATTTTGGACATATACCGACAAAAATCACATATATTGGATGTAATATATAGAGATAAAAGAAGGGAGGTGAAAAAGATGCGAATACGAAACCTCTTCATTCAAGGCTTGATAGCAGGAACAGTTCTTCTTATTCCAACAGCCGTTTTTGCTGAAAAAGGAGAGCATGGAAACCATCAATCAAATGCACAGCAGAATAAACAGTTTACGACACAAAGTAAACAAACTTCCGAGCGGAACAGTTCGAGATATGAGCATAAACAGACGGTGAAACGATCGAATACCAAAAATGTTTCAGCATCAAAACCGCAGTTCAAAAACCGTGCTGTGAAACAACCCGTTCAAGGCAGTCAGAGACATTCCGTGCCTAACCAGACAAAATCATTTCAGCAAAACAGACAAAGGAATATGAATGATCACAATGATTTGAAAGAAAATCAAAGGAATCAACTTTCAGTAGTTGAATCTAAACCTGCTATACATAAGAGAACGACACCTTTGCCGATACATACTGAAAAACCTTTTGTTAAACCGGAAAATAAATCGGTACAAACTATTGTAAAAAATAAACGGATGGATAAAGAAGACCATGAAACACAAGTACCAGCTGTTAACTCTAAGAAGATAACAGTGCACGCTGAACACATTCAAGGAGTTCAAAAGGTTCCTTTAGACCGTCCATTTGAGAAAGATCCAGAAACACAAGATACAAAAGTAATTCCTGTTAATTCAGGTCAGAATTCCACTCACTCTTCACAGACAAATGATGGAGGGGGAGGAGCTTCTAACTATGCCAGCATAAAAGCGAGTCTTGGTTTGCCGATCATTTTTCAAAGTGGTGAAAAGGTTTTTGTGTATTTTAGCAGATTAGACCTCTTAAGAAGTCAATGGGTGAACGCACCGCCTTCAAAACCGCCAAAATCAGCTCTTTAATTTTTCATGGAGATTAAGTGTTTTAAAAAAAACCATTTGAAAATTAGGGAGCGAAAATAAAAATGAAAAAAATGAATCGTGTATTTGTAAAATCTTTTGTATTTGCTGGGGCATTAACTCTTGCAGCAGTAGTAGGTACAGGATCGGCAGAAGCGTCTGGAAATCATGGAGACCGAACAGAATCACAAGGGCACGTGCAGGCAAAAGACGAATTTTATGGAAAACATAATCAAAAACCTGCGGCGCGAGAAAGACATGACAGATATGCAAAACATGAAAATCATGCAAGACCGCAAAAGACTGAAAAAGAAAGAAACTGTAACAAAGCTGAAAATGTAAAACAGCCGGTCAAAGCAGAAAGACCTGCTAAAGTCGTAAAACCGGTCAAAGCAGAAAGACCAGCTAAAGTCGTAAAACCGGTCAAAGCAGAAAGACCAGCTAAAGTCGTAAAGCCGGTTAAAGAAGAAAAACCAGTTAAAGTCGTAAAACCAGTAAAAGAAGAAAAAGCGGTCAAAACGGAGAAGCCGGTCAAAGACAAAAGCCATTCTCAAGGTGCTGAACATGCAAGTGAAACAGCAAAATTACATGCTAATCCGAACTCAGCCATTTTTGCAGGTGAAACAGAAAAAGAAGAGCCATCTGCAGAAGAGCCTAAAAAAGATGAATCTGCTGATGTTGTAGTGGAAACACCTGCAGTTGAGGATGAAAAAGATACAACTGAAGTTGAAGCTCCTGCTGCAACAGACACTGAAGAGGCTAAAAAAGACGATCAAGTGACTGACGATCAAGATGCAACTCATGAAGATGAAGAAGATGCTGATAAGGAAGAATCTCATAAGGGTGAAAAAGTACAAGAAGTTTTGGCACTTTTTAAGAAGATTCGTTCTTTAGTACTTGAGAATGCTCATGAAAATGATAAACTATTTGAAGCGATCAATGCGGCAATTTTAGCATTTGAAGATGCGTTAAAAGAAGACACATCAGATGATGCAGATGTACCGGCAGTACCAGAAGAAGACCATGATGAAGTAGAAGTTGAAGTTTCTACATTATAATTTTTTAGAAAAGCCAGGGACTTGCTCCTTGGCTTTTTTGTTTTTGCTCTTTTTTAAACGATCAATTGTTACTTTCAAACCTCCTTATTTTTTTCTTCTTTGACAGTTGATCGGAGTGAAAGGTGCGAGACTCCTCGAAAATGAAGATCACATTTTCTTCGTGCGATATATTGCGGCCGTTGCCTTCCTTGTCCTGTGGGTTCAGCGTGACAGGTGAGACCCCACAGACACAAGGCGCCAAGGTGGCTCACCGCCTGCCCCGCGGAAAGCGAGCAGCCTGAAATGGAAATCAACTGCTCCTATGAACAACAAAGGTTACGAAAACAGCTGTTCGTATTAAACAACAATCCAAATATTCTACTGTTTTCTTTTAAAGGAAAAGGGAACTCTAAATGCAATAAGCAAATTGGAGGTGGTTCGTTGTTAAAAACAGGCGATTTGGCACCCGATTTTACATTGCCATCTACATTGAAAAAAGATATTTCATTAAGCGATTTCAGAGGAAAGAAAAATGTACTTGTAGCCTTTTATCCACTTGACTTTACACCTGGCTGAATAAAGGAAATTACCTCTTGGAAAGAGGATTACCAACGATTTAAAGATGCCAATACTGAAGTGCTTGCGATCAGCGTAGATCATATTTATTCGCATAATGTGTTTTCTGCTAGCCTTGGAACCCTTCCGTATCCACTTTTGGCCGATTGGCATAAAAAAGTAACGAAAGAGTTTGGTGTTTTGAACGAAGAAAACGGAACAGCAAATCGTTCTTGCTTCGTCATTGATAAAAATGGAATCATCAAATATTGCAATCAGAAGTTTGATGCAAATGAGAGGATCCAGTATGAAGATGTATTTAAAGCATGCGAAACATGTGGAAAGGAAGCGTAACTTTGGATATGGAACAAGAACGCAAGAAAAATGAAGATAATTCTACTGCTCGTGCAGAGAAAGAAATAAATGACTTTTTTTACAGTGAAGAACGTAGAAAAGACGACAATTTAAATGAATTAGTAAACACCGGGCTCTCATCGATCTATATGGATAAGCCCGAAGAGAAAAAATAGCATAATTTCGAAAAACCTTCCTGTTTTTGATCGTGAGACAGTAAGGTTTTTTATTTTAAAAAGATCATCCCCCATTTTCGAACCGGAATCCCAAAGGTTTTACGGTAAATGCCAGACTTTTTAATGAAAATCCAAAATTTATTTCACAAAATCTCACATTTATTAGGATAGGCTATTTTCTAAAAGATTGTTGCTTTTAAATAATTTTCGTAAAGAGACTTCATTGAAAAGTTGATTGGAGTGCAAGGTGCGAGACTCCTCGAAAATAAACTTCACATTTTCTTCGTGCGATATATTGCGGCCGTTGCCTTCCTTGTCCTGCGGGATTAGGGTGACAGGAAAGACCATTCAAAGTCGCGTAGCGTGCCAGCCACCTGAATTTTCTACATGCAAGGCATGCGACGAGGACGCCAGCTTCGATAGTTATACTTGCAGACGCAGGAGCACACTTACTTCCTCGAATACCGCACGTCCCACGGAAAGCGAGCATCCTAAAACGAAAATCAACTACTTTCAAAAGCAAAAAAGTACGCGAAAACAGCCTTAGGATATAACCATGTGTCTGCCATATTCGACATCCATCGCCACTGCCAACCTGCCTTATGGGAGGATGTGAATTCCTGTGACAATTTAAAAGCAGTCAACCTACATAAAAATCTTGTGTTACTATAAGGAGGAAATATGAAGTTACAGGAAGGATAGGCTTAATGAATATATTTCTTACCGGAGCAACCGGGTTTTTAGGTGGACGTTTAATTCAAAATCTGGCTCGTGAAGGTCATACACTTTATGTATTGGCTCGCAACCTTCAAAAAGCAGAGGAATTACTTAAAAAAACAGCCGGATTTAAAGGCGAAGTGCATGTAATAAAAGGCGATATTACAGTCCCTAATTTGGGGATTGATAAAGAATCAGAGAAAGAATTAACACAAAATATAGATGTGTTTTATCATATGGCAGCTCTTGTTAAATTCGATCAGGATTTAAAAGATGAACTTTTTGCGATCAATTATGAAGGTACAAAGCATGCGCTGGACGCAGCAAAGAAGTTTGGCGTCTCGCATTTTTATTATGTAAGTACGGCATACACTCTCGGAAAAGAAGAGTTTGCAAAGGAAGAGCTTCATCCATTAAGCAGCTCATTTAACAATCCTTATGAAGAAAGTAAATGTAAAGCTGAGCACCTATGTATGGAATATCAGCATTTTTTCCATATAACGATATTAAGGCCTGCTATCATTATTGGTGATTCTAAAACTGGAGAAGCCGATTCTAAATTTACATTATACGGGTTGATGAGAAGCCTCGAAGTCTTTAAGAAGCGTTTTCAGCGTAAAGGACATGGAGATAAGGTATTTCACTTACTATGTGAGGACGGAAGCACTCAAAATTTAGTACCTGTTGATTATGTAGCGGATGTATTATCGGATGCTTTGTTATTAGGAAGAGAAAACAAGATCTATCATATCACAAACAGCAATCCGCCTTTAAGTGCAGACGTTTTTCAAATTATGAGAACGAAAGCGGATCTGCACCCATTTAAACTAGCTCCATATTCTTATGAACCGTATTTAGATCAAGATGAAGAAAATTTGAACAAGATGGTCGACGTTTATAAAAATTATTTGAATCGCAAAATCGTTTTTGACGATACAAATACACAAGAATTATTAAAAGCTCTTGATAAAGAACCCCTCTCCATGGATGAAGAGATGATTAATCTGATCATTGCGAGTTATAAAGAACCAAAATTAATATCGAAATAAATTCATCTATTTACAAATTTTGCATATACTGATATAGTGGAGAAGGAAATAATATTCTAAAAATTTTGAAACCCCAAGGAGGTATGTATCATGAGAAAACTTAATGGATTTACGTCAGAGAGTGTAATATGTGTACAGCCTATTGGGACAATGAAGAACTGCAGATAAATACTTTTCTGTATGTTATTAGAATTCTTCGTTTAAATTTGTCATTTAACCATGGGCTGTTCAATCAGTTCATGGTTTTTTATATGGATTAAGTGTGTTTGTGCACCCTTATTTTCAGTAAAGAACCGTTGAAGAACGGTTCTTTTTTATTGGCTCTTTTTCTAAAAGATTGTTGCTGCTGAAGCATTTTATTATTTGACTTCAATGACAATTGATTGAAGTGCAAGATGGGAGACTCCTGCGGGACAGGCGGGCAGGTGAGACACTTATACGTAAAACGTACGAATGTGGCTCACCGTCTGCCCCGCGGAAAGCGAGCATTCTGAAATGGCAATCAACTACTTTCAAAAGCAACATGAATACGAAAACAGCCCCAAAAAACAAACATTTATTCGGAGGGTACTACATTGAATTTAAAATCATTAGGATATAATCAAACATTTGAAGAGTCTTTTAAAGAATACGAAAATCAATCGCTGATTCCTGGGAGAATCAGTATTGAACATAAAGGTCTATACAGAGTTTTAACAGAAAGCGGCGAATTGCTTGGTGAAATTACTGGAAAAATCCGTTTTAACGCTGAAGGAAGACAGGACTTTCCTGCAGTAGGAGATTGGGTAGCTGTTCAAGCGATTCCTTCAGAAGGTAAAGCTTACATTCATGGAATTTTACCGAGAAAAAGCAAGTTTTCCAGAAAAGCAGCAGGAGTTACAACGGATGAACAAATTGTAGCGACTAATGTAGATACGGTCTTTTTAGTGAACGCCTTAAATCAAGATTTTAATTTGCGGCGGCTGGAACGCTACTTGTTAATGGCTTGGGAAAGCGGTGCAGCACCTGTTATTGTGCTCAGTAAAGCGGATCTTTGTGAGGATATTCAAACCATCATGGATGAAGTGGAGTCAATTGCTTTTGGCGTTCCGGTCTTCGCTGTCAGTTCAGAAACAGGAATGGGCCTTGATGCACTTTCTGATTTTATTAAAGAAGGGCAGACTGTAGCCCTGTTAGGTTCCTCTGGGGTCGGCAAGTCAACGCTGGCAAATAAGCTGTTCGGCAGTGAAGTTTTAAAGACGAATGAAATAAGAGAAGAAGACGGAAAAGGGAAACATACAACGACACATCGTGAATTGCTCGTCTTAGAAAGCGGCGGGATCTTGATAGATACTCCAGGTATGAGAGAACTTCAGCTATGGGAAGGGGACAGCAGTTTAAGTCAAAGCTTTCAAGACGTTGAGTCGTTAGCTCAAGAATGCCGGTTCCGTGACTGTACGCATAATAACGAACCTGGATGTGCTGTACAATCTGCCATTGATACAGGGGATCTGGATGAGGATCGATATAACAGCTATTTAAAGCTTCAGCGTGAGATGGCTTACTTTGCCAGAAAAGAAGATCAAAAGCTTGCACTTGCTGAAAGAGCGAAGTGGAAAAAGATTGCTGGGGACCGTACGCGTGTTCATCGAAAATAACATTCATTTTTAAACGAAAGCTGACTTCTGTAACAGGGTGTCAGCTTTTTGATATTACTTATGAGATAAAAGGAGTAAAATTAGGGAAACATCAATTATAGAATACTAGAGGAGGGATCTTTGTGGCTCAAAAATTTACGATACAAACACACGAACGTGATGAAATGTACGAGATTACGACATCACTGCAGGCTTTTGTTGAAGAGCAGCATATTGATGAGGGCGTTCTCTATGTGTATTGCCCTCATACGACTGCAGGTATCACCATTAATGAAAATGCTGATCCGGACGTCGTTAAGGATATGCTGATGAGACTGGATGAAGTATATCCATGGGAACATCCGAAATATCGTCATGCGGAAGGGAATTCTGCTTCACATTTAAAAGCGAGTACAGTAGGTTCCTCTCAAGTGGTAATGATTGAAAATGGAGAAATGCTGCTTGGTACATGGCAAGGCATCTATTTTTGTGAGTTTGATGGTCCAAGACAGAGAAATTATTACGTGAAGATATTACAAAAATAGGTTTGAGTCGAAATTATCAGTCGAAAAGTCCTGAATATTCATCCGGAATTTTATAGATAAAAACTTCACCCCGCTGAGAAATCAGCGGGGTTTTCTTTGCTAAAGTGCTAAAGTTAGCGATACATAAGACATTTTGTTGAATAATAGGGAATTTATTTTAAATTAAAATAAATTATCTAATTTTTCTAAATTTTAGTTGTCTATCTAGTAATATTCATGTAATATTTTTTTAAATAGTAGCAATTATCTAAATTTTCTAACAAGGGGGATTTCTACGTGGGGATGAAAAGAGGGTTAAAAGTATTAGCAGCTTCTGCTTTATCTTTAGGTCTTTTAGCAGGCTGTAATGCGTCAGGCGGTTCTGGGAGCAGCGGTGGAGGCAGCGGGAAAGTGATTAAGATCGCTACACAAACTCCGTTATCTGGAGGAAGTGCAACACTCGGTGAATCTATTAAATTAGGTGCACAGCTTGCATTAGAAGAGAATAAAGACAAATTTGATAAATTAGGATATAAGCTGCAGCTTGTTCCTTACGATGATCAGGGTGACCCGAAAAAAGGTGTAGCTAATGCTAACATTATCGGCTCTGACAAGGCAATTTTAGGAGTTGTCGGTCACTTGAATTCAGGTGTATCTATCCCTTCATCTGAAGTTTATGAAAAATACAAAGTGCCAATGGTTTCTCCAGCAAATACGGCTACCGAAGTTACGGATCGCGGACTTAAAACGGTAAATCGTATCTGTGCACGGGATGATTTCCAAGGACCTGCTGGGGCAGATTATGCTATCAACAAGCTGGGAGCAAAGAAAATCTTTGTTGTTCAAGATAAAACAGCTTACGGTACAGGTCTTGCGGATGCCTTCAAAAAAGCAGCTGAAGATGCCGGTGCTGAAGTAGTCGGCTATGAAGGAATCACGGTTGGAGAAAAAGACTTTAATGGTGTTCTTACGCAAGTATTATCCAAAAAGCCTGATTTAGTATTCTTTGGCGGACTTTATACAGAGGGCGGCCAATTAATCAGACAAGCTCGTGATAAAGGCATTGACATCCCATTCATGGGCGGAGATGGAATGGACTCTTCTACTTTAGTTGAAATCGCTGGTGATGCAGTTAAGAACGTTTACTATACTTCAGTAGCGGCTGATGCTAGCAAAACATCTGAAGGACAAGCATTCTCTACTAAGTATAAAGAAAAATTCAATAAGAACGTCGAGTCTTATTCTGCTTATGGCTATGATTCCATGAGCGTTCTACTAAAAGGTCTTGAAGCAGCGATTAAAGGAAATGATGGAAAGCTGCCAGCTCGTGAAAAGGTAACAGAAGAAGTTCGTAAAGTACAAGACTTCCAAGGTGTCGTAACAAAAGTTGGTTTTGATGATAAGGGGGATAACAAGTACGCGAAAGTTTATATTTATAAATTCAGCGAACCTAAATATCCTGGTGTTCAAGACGGCGAAATTAGTAAGTAAACCGATGTTTACACGAGAGGGAGTGACCCTAATGGCCATCTCCCTCTTCTTTTTTCCGTACATACATCCTAGTTGTGAAAGAGAGGAAAAGTTATGTTAGCTGACATTTTGCACTCCCTGCCTCAAGTGCTTGTTGATGGTCTGGCACTTGGCGCTATTTATGCAGTTATTGCACTTGGATATACGATGGTTTATGGAATTCTTGAACTGATCAATTTTGCTCATGGTGAAATTTTTATGACAGGAGCGTTCATTGGTGTTGCCATGCTTATTCTGATGACAGGGATGGGGTGGATTGCCTCGATGCCTGCAATCCTTGCTTTAATCCTTGTATTAATCGCCACTTCCATTTTAACGGGGTTCATGGGAGTCGGAATCGAACGGCTGGCATACAGGCCGTTAAGGAATTCACCTAAGCTCATTACGTTAATTTCAGCAATCGGCGTTTCTTTTTTGCTTCAGGATTTGGTTCGTTTTATTACTGAATATAAGCGCGGCAATTATATTTTAACAGGTCCATCGATGTTTACTGAGAAATTCACGATTAAGTTTTCCAGTCTTTCTTCAAGTTTCAGCGATGCTTTTTTTAAGACTTCAACTTTAATTCTTGTTGTTGCTGTCGTCATTATGATGATCGGCCTGGACTTTTTCGTAAATAAGACAAAATGGGGAATGGCGATGAGAGCTGTCGCTCAAGACCGTGAGACAGCATCACTCATGTCAATCAACGTAAATAAAGTCATTTCATTAACTTTCTTTATCGGGTCTGCACTTGGCGGAGCTACTGGCGTCCTATTTGCAGTACAGTATGGAACGATCGATCCGTATATTGGATTTATTTTAGGGTTAAAAGCTTTTACAGCTGCAGTATTAGGCGGAATCGGAAACATCCGCGGGGCGATGGCTGGTGGTATCATGCTCGGTCTCTTAGAAATGTTCGCGGCATCTAACCTTAAGCTTCTTACTGGCGGCGTTTTCGGTGCAGAGTATAAAGATGTTTTTGCATTTGCCATCTTAATCGTTGTTCTTATTTTCAAACCAGAAGGACTGTTTGGAAAAGCAGTTACAGAGAAAGTGTAGGTGAAAATCCATGCAAAAGCTGACTAGTAAACTAAAAGGAAATAAAATGGCACAGGTCATTTTGCTCGTGCTTTATGTATTGGTAACTTCACTGAGTTTGTACTTGGCACAGGCGTCTGTCACCGCATTTCTGCTCCTGCTTTTCTCGTTATTATTGCTTTACTATACGGATCTATCAAACCGGTTAAAATGGGTAATCGCCGGCGTGGTGCTCGTTGGGGTCATACCTTTTGTTGCAAGTACGGGACCGAGTTATCAGTCTTACATGGAAGTTGCTACAGTGGTAGGAATCTATGTGGCGATGGCTCTTGGGCTTAACATTGTAGTGGGGCTGGCGGGACTTTTAGATCTTGGATTTGTTGCCTTTTTTGCAATCGGAGCTTACACGTATGGTATTTTCGCAACCGGTCAAGCAGCGAATTTTATGCCGTTTGGAACGTTTCCTTTATCAGGCGGGACCTTTTGGATTTTTATTCTGATCGGCTGTTTTATTGCTGCGCTTTTCGGAATTTTATTAGGTATTCCTGTTCTTCGTGTAAAAGGGGATTACCTGGCGATTGTTACACTAGGATTCGGGGAAATCATCAGGATTGTTTTTAATAACCTTGATAAGCCAGTAAATATTACGAACGGAGCAATGGGTTTAGCTTCGGTTCAGCCACCTGAAATTTTTGGTTTTCAATTTATTTATCCTAATCAGTTTTACTATATTGTGCTGGGGATTCTTCTCTTTGTCATTCTTGCTGTGAGAAGGTTCGAGTTTTCAAAAATCGGCCGCTCCTGGAAAGCTGTAAGAGAAAACGAGATTGCTGCACAATCAATGGGCATCCATTTAGTGCGTACAAAGCTTTTGGCATTTGCGATCGGTGCCTCTTTTTCTGGAATGATGGGCGTAGTATTCGCGGCAAAACAAACGTTTGTTGATCCTACGAGCTTCACTTTGCTAGAATCGATCACGATTCTTGTAATGGTTATCCTTGGGGGAATGGGCAGTGTACCTGGAGTTATTCTCGGTGCTGCCGTCGTTACAATTCTTAATCTGCAAGTCCTGACTGAAGTAACAAATTATTTGAACCAGTTAAACATGGACGGCGTGATCAGCTTCCCGGAAGCACTGGCACCTGCTAAGATGCAGCGCTTTATCTTTGGAGCAATCTTAATCATATTCGCGATCTATCGTCCTCAAGGATTGATTCCTGCAAAAAATCCTGTTTTCGATGAAAATGCTTTAAAAGAAGGCGCGAAAAACCATCGGAAAGAGAAAATTACAATCGATCAAGATAAGGGATTTCAAGCTTAGGAGGGCGTGGCAATGTCGATTTTAACAGTTAGTAATCTATACAAACAGTTTGGCGGCTTAGTAGCAGTCAATTCAGTCGATATGACAGTAGAAAAAGGATCGATTACCGCTGTAATCGGTCCGAACGGAGCAGGTAAAACAACATTTTTTAACTTGATCACGGGTGTGTATGAGCCGGATAAAGGAAATGTACAGTTAGGCTCCAAATCATTGATCGGATTAAAGCCTCATGAAATCTCGAGACAGGGTATCGCACGTACGTTTCAAAATATCCGCCTTTTTTCAAACATTACCGTTCTGGAAAATGTAATGGTAGGACTTCACAAGCAGTTAAAAGCAGGGATCGTTACGACGTTATTTCAAACAAAAGGTGTTCGTGAAGAAGAAAAACGTGCTCAGGAAGAAGCGTATCACTGGCTGGAATATGTAGGTCTTGCACGTCATTTAAATGAAGATGCACAAAATCTTTCATATGGTGCACAGCGGAGACTGGAAATCGCTCGTGCGCTCGCAACTAATCCCAAGCTGCTGCTTCTGGATGAGCCTGCAGCTGGAATGAATCCGAGAGAAACAAGAGAATTAACCGAGTTTATCCACCGTATGAGAGAAGAGCTGGACGTAACCATTGTTTTGATCGAGCATGATATGAAGCTCGTCATGGAAATTTCAGAGCATATTGTCGTCTTGGATCACGGGGAAAAAATTGCTGAAGGCAAACCTGCTGAAATCAGGAATAATGTAAAAGTAATCGAAGCTTATCTTGGAAAAAGTGCAGTAACACCAGCGTAAGGAGGAGAACGATGAGTATTTTACAATTAAATGATGTTAATACATTCTACGGTGGAATTCATGCGCTAAAGGGGATTAGTCTTAAGGTTGAAAAAGGTGAAATCGTGACGCTTATCGGCTGTAACGGCGCAGGGAAATCAACAACTTTAAAAACGATAAGCGGCCAAGTGATTCCGAAAACCGGAACAGTATTATATGAAGATAAAAATATATCTAAACAGCCCGCTCATATTACTGCGCAGACTGGGATCGCCCACGTACCGGAAGGACGAAGAATTTTTCCAAAACTGACTGTAAAAGAAAACCTTGAAATGGGAGCTTTTGCGATAAAGGACAAAAAAGACATTAAAGAAAGCATGGATCGCGTTTTTGAATATTTTCCAAGACTTCATGAAAGGCTTACTCAAAAAGGCGGAACTATGAGCGGCGGTGAACAGCAAATGCTGGCGATGGGCCGCGCCTTAATGTCTAAACCGCGTTTATTATTGCTGGATGAACCTTCAATGGGTCTGGCACCTGTAATTGTGGAACAGATTTTTGATATTATCAGTGATCTTAATAAAGAAGGAATGACCATTCTTTTAGTCGAACAAAATGCTTATCAGGCCTTGCAGGTTGCTCATCGCGGATATGTAATACAGACGGGTGAAATTGTAATGACAGGGCTGGGAGCAGATTTGATTAAAAATGATCAGGTCCGGGAAGCATATCTCGCCTAAATCTGCAGAAAATAACCTGGCTATAACAGCTCAGGTTATTTTTTTTAGGGCTGACAGTTAAAATATGTTACCCGCGGAAAGCGAGTGACCTGGAGCGGAAATCAACAACTTTCATAAAAAAACTAAAAAAAATCCGGCATCATCTTCTTTTAAAATGACTGAAATTGTAATACCTTTAATAGGAATAAGAAGGGGGGGTGTAATGATGGTAAAAGTACTCTTTGTATGTTTAGGAAACATATGTCGTTCTCCGATGGCTGAAGCGATTTTTCGTAATCTGGTGAAAAGAGAAGGACTTGAAGATGCTATATCGATTGACTCTGCAGGTACAGGGAACTGGCACGCGGGTGAGCCTCCTCACGAGGGAACAAGAAATATTTTGACTCAGAACGAAATTTCGTTTGAAGGTCAAAAGGCACGTCAGATTAAAACAAATGACTTAACTCAGTTTGATTACATTATTGGAATGGACGCTGAAAATATTGGAAACCTACACAGAATGGCCGGTCAATCCAAAACAGGAATGATCGCAAGGCTGATGGATTTTGTTCCGGATTACGAAAGTGAAGATGTACCTGATCCCTATTTTACAGGTAATTTTCATGAAGTATATGAAATGGTCAGAGCAGGATGTGAGAGGCTGCTTGTAGAAATAAAAAATCGAGAATCGCTTTAATAATCGCATTACATCGGAGGACAATTGATGGGAGAGATTAGACAGTTATCAATGGAGCATGAAATTCGGGCAGCATTTCCTGTAATGAGCCAGCTTCGTACTCATCTTTCTGAAGCTTTATTTTATGAAATGTTTCAGCAAATGCAAAAAGAAGGCTATACATTAATCGCCAATTATCATAACGAGAAAATAGTGGCTCTTGCAGGATTTGCGATGCTGACGAACTTTTATGATGGAAAACATGTTTATTTGTATGATCTTATTACGGATGCTCAAGAAAGATCGAGAGGTTATGGAGAAGAGCTGCTGGCTTTTATCGAATCCTTTGCGGTACAGAACAATTGCAATGGTGTCACATTAAGCTCCAACATTGAGCGTGTGGATGCACATCGCTTCTATGAACAAAAAATGCATTATGATAAGCCGAGTTACGTATTTAAAAAGCGATTTTAATTTTTTATTTGGAAAAAAGGCCCTGTTGAAGCGGGAAATCCGCTTTCTCAGAGCGTTTTTACTGTTTAAAGCTGCGAGTTCCGCGAGATTTATACTCGCTGAACGCGCCATACGAAAAATACGCGCGAAAGGCACTCTCCAAAAAAACCTCATCACATGCAGCCCTAAGAGAAACAAAAAAACCGCCCCTATATGGGACGGTTTTTTGTATTCAATGTATTAAGCACGGCTACGCATACTGCGCATAATCCAGCTTACGATAAGTACAACTACGATTGCTCCGATAATAGCTGGAATAATTGCAAATCCTGCTACTGTAGGACCCCAGTCACCAAGTACAAGTCCACCTAACCATGCACCAACGAAACCAGCGATAATGTTACCGATAATACCACCCGGTACGTCACGACCAGTTAAAAGACCGGCTAACCAACCAATAATTCCTCCTATAATAAGTGCCCATAAAAAACTCATTTGAATTTCCTCCTTCATTTTTTTAAAGTTTGGTGTTGCTAATATTGAATTACTTTTAAGTTACCCATTCTCAAAAAATCTAAACAAAAGTGAAAAGAAGTTTTTATAACATTGTTCAAAGGGAATGATAATTGAAACATAAATAAAAGAAGTTAGAGGTGAGAAACCATTGACGTTATGGCATATTCTTAAACACATGAAAGCAAAATCATTTGGGATTGAATTTTTCCACGGATTTAAAAGAGGTGATGTAACAGGTCTTGCAGCACAGCTTGCTTATTACTTTCTACTATCTTTATTTCCTTTCCTTATTTTTTTATTAACACTTGGAGCGTTCTTTATTAAACCTGCTGAGGCACTGGATCTTCTCGAACATTATGTTCCTTCAGATGCGATGGATTCTGTTGGGGAGAATCTGCAGACGGTTTTAGAGGGAAGAAATGGAGGGCTGTTGTCCATTGGGATCATAGCCACTTTATGGTCTGCTTCAAACGCCATTAATGCTGTTATTAAAACACTGAATGAAGCATATGGAGTAGAGGAATGCAGAGGATTTATTAAGACGAGATTGCTCGCCTTATTTTTAACTATCGGAGTCGTGTTTGCTTTTATCGTAGCACTTGTTTTCCCTGTATTTGGTAAAATGCTCGGTAATATTGTTTTTTCATATTTAGGGCTTGATCAGCAATTTATGCAGATCTGGGGAGTTCTAAGGTGGATAATAAGTTTCTTGCTGATTTCTACTGTTGTTTCCGTATTGTATTATTTAGCACCATGTAAGAAGCTTAAATTTACCGAAATTTGGTACGGCTCACTCGTGGCAACATTCTTATGGCAAATTGTATCGTTGGGGTTTGCGTTTTATATTGATCACTTTGGAAATTATTCAGCAACTTATGGCAGTATTGGAGCCATTATTGTATTGATGCTTTGGTTTTACTTAACCGGGCTGGTGCTCCTCTCGGGCGGAGTTCTCAATGCGACTTTCCATAAATACAAAATTGATTTTGCCAAGAAAAGGGGCTTGTTAAAGGCTGAATCGTAGGAAAAGCTAGTAATACCTTTACTTAAGGAGGTATTATTGCCATGGGAAAAAGCAATAAGCAAAATACAAACAAGAGTAAGAACAACAAAAATGAAAGCCAGCACAAGACAAGCAGCAGTGCGAACAAGAAAAATAACTTTCATTAATGATGAAAAGCTGTCCGTTATCGGGCGGCTTTTTTTCTTTTATTGAATCCTTTTTCGTGATTAAACGTATGTGCTATAATGATTTCCGTCATCTTTTTGGACAGATAAGGAGGGGACAAGATGGAAGGAATGATACTCTCATTTGTTGACTTCTTGAAGCAATTTTCTTATTTTGGATTAGTTGCTGCTTTAACATTTGAATTTGTTCCTGCTGAGCTTGTATTGCCGCTTGCGGGATATTGGGTATATGAAGGGGATATGAACTATTGGCTGGCGGTTTTAGCCGGAACAATTGGCGGTACATTTGGCCCGTTAACATTATACGCATTAGGGCGTTATGGAGGAAGACCGTTTTTGATGAAGTACGGCAAATATGTCTTAATCAAAGAAAAAGAAATAGATGCTGCAGACCGTTTTTTTGAAAAGTACGGGGCAGGCGTCGCGTTTTTTGGCCGATTTCTTCCTGGCGTCAGGACTACCATTTCGATACCGTGCGGGATGGCTAAAATGAATGTTTGGGCATTCTCTATGTATACTTTTATTGCGATGCTTCCAATCACGGCATTTTATGTTTATCTTGGCCAAAAGTTCGGACCGAATTGGAAAAGCGTAGGAGCGAGGTCTGAGGAGTATATGCTGCCAGTGGCTGCAGTCATTGTTGTTTCAGTTGTACTATTTATTTTATTTAAGAAAACGAGAAAGAAATTGGCTTCATAATTAATAAGAATTTCCTGTATCTCATAAAAACTTTACATGGTAAACTATATAAGGCGTTAATGGAAATTTTTATTTAAAGGCAGGAGAAGGCAGTGAACTCGAAAAGAATAAGACGTATTTTTAGCATTTTCGGTGCACTGGTTTTTGCTGTGTACTTTGCCATTCTTATCTATGTCACACTATTCACGTTTAACCATTATGTATACGGAAAATCGGCAAACCTAGTATTGTTTGATAGCATCCGTCTGATGTGGAGAAGCGGAGATTACTGGCTAATATTTAAGAATGTGATCGGAAATGTATTATTATTCTTTCCGCTCGGAATGCTGCTGCCATTAGTATTTCGTTTCTTTAATTCGTGGCGTGTCATGTTTGTCATCGGATTTGGTACAAGTTTTGTAATTGAGTACCTGCAGTATGAATATGCACAGCGGATTTTTGATATCGACGACATATTACTAAATGGTTTTGGAGCGTTAGTGGGATTGATCCTTTATAAAGTTTTTGCGTTTATGTTTAGATTAATCGAACGCAATCTCTTCAAACGAAAAAAGAAAAAATAAACACCGGGGTGCAGTTGCTCCCGGTGTTTTTGTATGTTGGTAATGATTCAAATCTCTTACTTCACCAACCATTTTTTTTGGGGATTTATTTCGTTTCCTTGCCTAGTACGCGATTAACACGCTTTGTCAACATTTTCATACCATCTCCGCCTGCTTGGAAATGGCGCAGTTTTCCTTCAGCATCAAATACATAATAAGCAGGTACATATTCATTTTCAAAGGCGTCAGTTAATGTATGATCGTTATCGACAAAGATAGGCTGAGTAATATCATGTTCACCAGCCACTTCTTTTACTTGTTCAATGTCTAAATCTTTTTCTGAACGAGGCATGTGAACGGCAATGACATTAAGTTCATCTTTAAAATCGTCGCGGAATTTATTGATGTTCGGCATGGCTTCTTTACATAAACCGCAGCTTACTGACCAAAAGTGAACTAATGTAGGTTTGTCCCCAATAAGATCACTTTTGTTTACTTCTCCATTGATCCACTCCGTAGCACCATTAAACTCAGGCATATCTGCACGTAATCTCATCAAATCGCTCCTTATTATCTAAAATAGTAAAAATTTCAGCTACTTCTAGTTTAAAGATTGAGCTATTAAAGTCAAAATTCCTGCTTTTATAATATGAGTTAAAACAAGAAAATTATTGTATTTAAGCTGTTTTTGTTTGAAGTTTCTCTTTTGTTTCAGCTTTTATAAACAAAATGGGAAGGCTGAGGACAAATAACATTCCGCAAATTGAAAATACAAAAGCACCTTCATGAAATAAATTAATAAAACTGCCCCCGATTAATGGTCCTGCCATGCTCCCTATACTAAAGCTGATTCCTGCTAAAATATTTCCAGCCGGCAAATCATATTTCGGCAGCAGATCACTCATGTAGGCGATGCCCATCGAAAACATTGAACCTGTAAACATTCCGGATAAAAAGAAAAGTGAAAAAAGCAGCCAGAACGATTGCAACGCCCAAAATGTACCTAAGAACGAGAAAAAACCAAACAGGAATGAGAAAATGAGAATCGGTTTACGCCCCATCTTATCGCTTAAAATACCAAGCGGAAGCTGAAACAATAGACCGCCTAATACAAATGCAGGCAGAACTGCAGCTACCCAGTCAAGACTGATTCCGTTACGAAGAGCGAATACAGGAAATGAGCCGTGGAGAGTAGATTCCAGAAATCCATAGGCAAAAGGCGGAAGTAAAGATACCCACCCAATTTTAATTACTTTCTTATATCTGGATAAAGCCGTGATGCCCGCTGATTTCGCTGTAATTGTCTCAGGCTTTTCATTGCGGATAGAAGTCATTAACAAAAAGGATAGGAAACAAAGTCCTGCTGCAAGCCAGAATGGAAGGTTGGCATTTACTTCTAGCAGCTTAGTCATTAAAGGGCCAATTCCAAATCCTGCCCCGAATGCAATACCATAAATAGAAATGTTGCGTCCGCGTTTATCATCAGGACTATTTGACGTAATCCATGTCTGCGTTGAAAAATGCAGCATATGATCTCCGATTCCGATGATCAGCCTTAAGACAAACCAAAACCAGAATACTTTCCAAAATGGAAATAAGAAAAAACTTAAAATGACCGCAACCAATCCAATAAGGATAAGTGGTTTGTATCCAAATTTCCGAAGCGGTTTTTCGATAAAAGGTGAAGCCAATAAAATACCTATATATAAAGCTGTCGCATGAAATCCGTTCAATGAAGCGGATGTTCCACTCTGCTCAAAAATGACTGCAATTAAAGGAAGCAGCATTCCTTGTGCAAAACCAGATATAAAAACAATGCTGACTAAAACTGAAAATTTATACGTTGAAAGCTGCATGAGCATCTCCTTTTCAAATCAAACTACAGCTATTGTACAATGAATGGTAATTAAATTTGAACAAAAGTTTTTATTCTGGAGGCTGACGATGAATTTTAAAATGAAAGAAAACGGCTTTGAAACAACATTTGAATATGGAACACTTCAAATAAGCGGCAATGAGGATTACGGATTCAGACCTTATCAATTACTTGTTTCTTCTGTAGCGGTCTGCAGCGGGGGAGTATTGCGCAAAGTATTAGAGAGAATGCGTCTGCCGTTCGATGATATACAAGTTTCTGCTGATGTAAAACGAGATGAAAAGGAAGCGAATAAAGTGACACATATTCATCTTCATTTTACGATTGCGGGCAAAGAGTTAACGAATGAAAAAGTAGAGAAAGCATTGGTAGTTACTCGGAAAAACTGTTCAATGGTTCAATCAGTTAAAGACAGTATCGAAATTACGGAAAGCTTTGAAATCAAATCTTAATGAAAAACACAGAAAAATGCTGGCCCTGGGGAAAATCGAGGGTCAGCATTTTTTATTTGGCAGGGATGGACATGTAAGTTTTGAGCTAATCTTTTTTCAGGGTTTAAAATGGGATTTTCCTGAATGATCATCTGTTTTTACAGGTTATTAATTCGCTTTTACGGGATAAGCTTTATTTTTTTCAGGTTGTTAACAGAAATGTGCAGCTCAGGTGAAACGAGCTTTATTTGTCAGGATTAATAAATCCATTTCCAACAATACCCGAGCTAAAGTGGCTGGATGGAGAGGATAAATTTTAACGGAAAGAAAAAAATAGGGGAAAGGAGGATTTTATGAAAAAGAGAATTTTTATTATTATTTTCGTTATGCTATTCGCGTTCGCCAGCCAAGCGATTGCGGCCGAGAAATCTTCGGAAAAACCAAAGCCAGCAGAGAAGGCGCCGGAACAAATCGTAAAACAAGCTGAGATAAAAGTACCGGGAACAGTCGTAAGCATTTCTAAAGAAAACACGTACCCGAATTCAGCACAAGATCTGCCTTACTTGGAGCCAAGCAAGCTTGCAAAGGCAATGCTGAAAACATCAGAAGTACCGATTACAAACCCAGATTTGATTCGTCTTTTAAATGAATCCAGCATAAATGCTTCAAAAGTAGCTTTTTGGTACCGTGCGAAAATTTACTTAGGTCAGTGGCCGTTGTCGTATCAATCCACTGAAACGACTGTTAACTGGGAGCATCAGCAAATCAATATGAATCGGTTAGACAATCGCGGTGCTAAAGCAGTCGCTAGATTGTCTTACAATCAAACGGCGTATAAAAAAGTTTCCGGCGGATTAACTGCTGCGATTCCGAATAGCGAAGCCGTTCAAAAGATGATGCTGATTTCTGCAGCTGAAAAGTCCAGATTGCCTCTTGCTTTTTCTACAGCGGTAGGGGCAGGAACAAAAAAACCGAACACATACCATGTATCTCCGAAGCAGGTAGGGTATTTATATAGTTATGTACCCGCTGTAAATGAAAGAGGACGTGTTACTTACGGTGAAGTTTATATAGTCTTAAAAGGCGGAAAAAGACAAATCCTCGTTCAAAACGTTACACAGCAGGGCATAGGAGCTTGGATTCCGGTACAAGATCACGTATCATTCCGGTTTCATGCAGGAAATATGTAAAAAGGACAGCATTTTTATCTGCTGTCCTTTTTTTATTCGGATGCTGAACAATGGTCAACCCACTGTTCGCTCCACGTTTGAATTTCATTAATAATGGTTTTTAAAGAATTTCCTTTTTCCGTTAATGCATATTCAATACGAACTGGTGTCTCTGGATAAACGGAGCGCTTTACGATTCCAACGGATTCTAATTCTTTCATGCGCTCAGTCAGCATACGGTCACTCATCTCAGGGATCTGTGACTTAATATCTTTAAAACGCTTAGGGCCGCCCATCAAAACACGAATGATGAGTCCTGTCCATTTTTTACCGATTATCTCAATAGCCACTTCATATTTCGGACACATCGTGTTGTAATCCATAAACCCTCACCTCTATATCACAATGCTTAATGACTTTAGTAATTACCGTTAATTATACGTTTTAAACTTACTTTTGTAAAGTTTATAACTTTTTAACGCTTTAAAGCTTTGCTTGTCTAGAGAGGAATGCTGTTTCAGGATAATATGAATGTTTCACGAGTATATTCGGACCGAGACATTTTACAGCAGGACAATGGCAGCTTAATTCTTTCGCTAGTTTAGATTTATTCCACGTTTCATAAGCCTTCAAAAGACTTGTATCTTTTATATTTCCGAGTGGAGGAGCATCACCAAAGTCTGTCACGATAATATCTCCGTCAAAAATATTCAAGTTTAAACGAGACCGTCCATCTGGGTCGTTCCTTACTGTGACATTCTCCTCATTACGCAGCCGATTAAGTAATTTCAAATCTTCTTCATTATCTGAACAAGCATAGAAAGGAAGTGTGCCGAAAAGCATCCACACTTTCTTATCACGGATATCGAGAAGCTTATGAATACTATCCCGCATTTCTTCTAAGCTGATGGATTCGAGTGTACTTGCAAAATCAACAGGATACATCGGATGAATTTCGTGGCGCTGACAGCCCATTTCAAGAATGTGTTTATGTATCTCTTCAAGATAGGGCAGCGTCCTTTTATTCAGCATCGTTTCAGCTGAAACCATTACACCTGCTTTTGTTAAGGCTTGAGTATTTTCGGTAAGGCGAGAAAAATAAGCTTCTCTTTGTTTCAATGTTGGTTTTTTCTCCATCATGGCAAATCCGGTTTCAGAAAACTCCTCCAGTGTTCCCCAGTTATGGGAGATATGAAGGACATCTAAATAGGGAATAATCAACTCATAGCGTGCTAAATCCAAAGTAAGGTTAGAATTGATCTGCGTTCGTGCACCACGTTCTAAAGCATATTTTAAAAGAGGCACCACATAATTTTTTATTGATTTTAAAGACATCATCGGCTCGCCGCCAGTTATACTGAATGCACGAAGATCTGGAATCTCATCAAGTCTTTTAATGATTAATTCTAAAGGCAGCGGCTCAGGGTCCTTTGTTTGCAGGGTATAACCTACTGCACAGTGAGCACATCGCATATTGCAAAGAGTTGTGGTTGTAATCTCTATGTTAGACAGTTTAAGGCTGCTATAAGTCTCCATATCCAAATAAGCTTCCCATGGATCGTGCAATGGGGTTATCGGTTTTTGGTTTAATTTTAATACCATTTTAAATAATCTCCTTCTAGACGAAATGGACATTCTTTATCTTAACTGAACAACTCTTAAAGAAAAAGGATAATGTTGTTGGCAAATTCGTCTTACCTTGTTAAAGTAGAGGGGATGGAAAGGAGAGATCACCATGGGTAACTCTATTCAAGATAAATCCTCTCAAAAGGAATATATAAAAACACGCATCGATTTATTAATGGATGTTTTAGATGCTATTGATGCTGAGACTGCTGGTATCGATGAAATCGACAAAATTATTGGAATGCTGGACGACTTGGAAATGAAGTGTAAGCAATTCCGTCATGACTGGGAAGAACAGTAGAATGAAATCCGTTTCTGTATTAAAGGAACGGGTTTTTTTGTTATACTGTAAGAAAGCATAAAACAAAAAATGTTCACGCTTACAAAGCATGTCATAAAGGGGTAGTGGAGAGATGGAAAAATTTCAGGAAAGCATGTACAAACTGATTGTCGAAACTTCAACCAAATTGCCAAAAGATGTACGCCGTGCCATTCTTGCAGCGAAGCTAAAAGAAAACGCGGGTACTCGTGCTGCGATGTCTTTAGATACGATCACAGATAATATTTTAAAAGCTGACGAGAATGTTTCACCGATTTGTCAGGACACTGGACTTCCTACATTTAAAATTAAAGTGCCAGTCGGCGCAAACCAAATAGAGATGAAAAAAGCGATTCGTAATGCGATCGCAGATGCAACAAAGGATACGAAGCTGCGCCCAAACTCAGTTGATTCCATCACAGGTGATAATAGTGGTGACAACCTAGGTGATGGCACGCCGGTTATTAAGTTTGAACAATGGGAAAAGGATTACATTGATGCTCGCCTTATTTTAAAAGGAGGCGGCTGTGAAAATAAAAACATCCAGTACAGCCTTCCCGCAGAATTAGAAGGCTTAGGCCGTGCTGGACGTGATCTGGATGGAATCCGTAAATGTATCATGCACTCGGTTTACCAAGCACAGGGCCAAGGCTGCAGTGCTGGTTTTATCGGTGTAGGAATCGGGGGAGACCGCACATCTGGATATGAACTGGCAAAAGAGATGCTTTTCCGTTCTGTTGATGATGTGAATCCGAACGAAAACCTGCGCAAGCTTGAAGAATATGTGATGGAAAATGCGAATAAGCTTGGAATCGGAACGATGGGATTTGGCGGAGAGACGACTTTACTTGGATGCAAAGTCGGTGTCATTAACCGTATTCCTGCGAGTTTCTTTGTTTCTGTTGCGTACAACTGCTGGGCTTACCGCCGTTTAGGTGTAAAATTGAACCCTGAAACAGGCGAGATCACAGAATGGCTGTACCAAGAAGGCGAAACGGTTGATTTTACTAAAGCTGAGGAAGAAGCAGCTGCAGCTGTAGAACAGCAAGAAGAAAAGACAAGAAGCATTACATTGGAAGCTCCAATTACAGAAGAGCAAATTCGTGAATTAAAGGTTGGAGATGTAGTTACGATCAACGGTATGATGCATACCGGCCGCGATGCGATTCATAAGCATCTTATGGACAACCCGGCTCCAATTGATCTGAACGGACAAATTATTTACCATTGCGGACCTGTAATGGCGAAGGACGGAGAAGGCAACTGGGTTGTTAAGGCAGCCGGTCCGACAACGAGTATTCGTGAGGAACCTTATCAAGGCGACATTATGAAGAAATTTGGAATCCGCGCTGTAATAGGTAAAGGCGGTATGGGTCCAAAAACCCTCGCTGCTCTCCGTGAACATGGCGGAGTTTACTTGAATGCGATCGGCGGAGCAGCACAATACTATGCGGAATGTATGGAAAAAGTGGAAGGCGTTGATCTTATGGAATTCGGTGTTCCAGAAGCGATGTGGCATATCCGTGTTAATGGATTTACTGCTGTAGTGACGATGGACTCCCACGGAAACAGCCTACACGAACACGTTGAGAAGTCTTCTCTGCAAAAACTAGAGCAGTTTAAAGAACCAGTATTTAATTAAAAGGCTGGAATGGAGACCTTAAAGGTGCGCTTTTGCGATCTTTAAGGTTTTTTTTGTGCTCTTTTTTAAGGATCCTTTCTAAAGGCTTTTTTCTAAAAGACTGTTGCTGCAGATAGGTTTTAGAGTTCTTTATTGAAAAGTTAATTGAAGTGAAAGGTTCTGGACTTTTCTCCACTTTTAATCCCTGAAATTTCATTAACTAAAATTATTTGTTGATTCAGAACCGAGAAAGTCGAGGAAGTGAAGTTTTCGAGGCGCGGATTGTAGTTCTCCTATATGAGCACCGAGAAAACAAAAATGACGAAGAGATTCGACGCTTATCAATCAGCCAACATTCACTTTCCTTATAATACCTAGCATGGTTTTGCTTTTTAACTGCACAATAAAGGTATAGGCTGTCGTTTGAAGGAGGAATTATGAAATGAAGATCAATCGGCTCCTTTGCTTTTTATTAATTCCGCTCATGTTTTTCGTACAGACAGAAGTTTCTTTTGCGCAAAGAGGTTTATCCAATCAGCGGCTGGAATGGTACTTTGAGAAAAAGGGGAAAGAGAAGCCGCCAGTCACGGATTCAAGGTATATGGAACTTGTAAAAAAATACGATAGCCTTTTTCTAGGCGATACCGCCAAAAAAGACATATATTTAACGTTCGATAATGGATATGAAAATGGATATACGGACGATGTGCTAGATGTTTTAAAGCGTAAAAAAGTGCCTGCTGCCTTCTTTGTAACCGGACAATTTATGAAAACCCACCCTCACCTAATAAAGCGAATGGCTGAAGAAGGGCATATAGTCGGCAATCACTCATATCATCATCCAGATCTGACACAAGTATCTGACGAGCGATTAGTTAATGAATTAGAAAAGGTTAAGTTGAGATATACGGAGATAACCGGACAAAAAGAAATGAAGTATATTCGGCCGCCAAGAGGGGTATTCAGTGAAAGAACAATCGCTCTGGCAAAAAAGGAAGGGTATACTCATGTGTTTTGGTCACTTGCTTTCCTCGATTGGGAAACGAATAAACAGCGCGGCTGGAAATATTCCTATGACCAGATTTCAAAGCAAATCCATCCAGGCAGTATTCTTTTGCTGCATACTGTTTCAAAAGACAATGCAGATGCATTAGAGAGAGTCATTGAAGCTTTGCAGAAAAGAGGCTACACATTTAAAAGTCTTGATGACCTGCAGATGAAAAGTTCAGTGTCACCCATTTTAACAAGACCGTAAATAGTACCTTAGTGATTAAGCTAAGGTGCTTTTTTACGTCTCGACTTCCTCGGCCATAACAATGTTGGTAGAACTCAGCTATTTCGTCTACAATAAGAAAAGCGACTTTTTGCGAAGAAATGAGTGAGTAAATAATGAATAAAGCGGTAAACCCCATAATGAATATTGGCCAAACTTTCCCATTAAACATTAAACGTATCGGAATTAATGGTGAAGGAATCGGATTTTATAAACGTCAGGTAGTTTTTGTGCCAGGTGCCTTGCCTGGTGAAGAAATCGAGGTTGAAATCACAAAAGTATTCCCGAACCGCGGCGAAGGAAAAATCAAAAAAATCAAAAAGAAATCGAAACACCGGGTAACGCCGCCATGCCCCATATATGAGACATGCGGCGGCTGCCAGCTTCAGCATTTAGATTATTCCGCACAGCTGAAAGAGAAAAGGGATCTCGTTAGCCAAGCATTCGAACGGTATACTAAAATTCCTAAAAATGAGTTGTCAATCGGTAAAACAATAGGGATGAAAGAACCATGGTCTTACCGAAACAAAAGTCAGTTTCAGGTTGGACAAATCGATCAAAATGTTATTGCCGGATTGTACAGCAGCAACACTCATAAATTAATCAATATCGATCACTGCCTGGTTCAACATGAAGATACAAATATTGTTACGAATAAAGTAAAACAAATTATCCAAGATTTAAATATCCAAGTGTACAACGAAAAGAAACGCACCGGCTTTATCCGTACGATTGTAGTGCGTACAGCTTTTAAAACAGATGAAATTCAGCTTGTAATAGTTACAGCTAAAGAAGAGTTTCCGAAAAAAGAGCTGTTCTTTAATGAGATTCAAAAGCGGCTTCCACAAGTTACATCTATTGTTCAGAACGTAAATGATGAGAAGACTTCGCTGATCTTTGGAAATAAAACTGAAGGTATTTACGGAAAAGAAACAATTACTGAGCATTTAGGAAGCTTAAGCTTTGAACTATCTGCACGAGCCTTTTTTCAATTAAACCCTTCACAGACGGTGAAGCTGTATGAAGAGGTAAAAAAGCAAGCAAAGCTTACAGGGAAAGAGAAAGTTGTGGATGCTTATTGTGGATCTGGAACGATCGGTATGTGGCTTGCATCAGGTGCAAAAGAAGTAAGAGGAATGGATATGATAAAAGAATCCATTTTAGATGCACAAAAAAATGCCAAAAAACATGGTATTAAAAATGCGAAATATGAAACAGGAAAAGCAGAACACCTTCTTCCTCAATGGGTAAAAGAAGGGTGGCGTCCAGATGTAGTTGTCGTTGACCCGCCTAGAACCGGATGTGACGAAACGTTTTTAAAAACAGTAGTACAAGTAAAGCCGAAAAGAATGGTTTACGTCTCGTGTAATCCTTCGACACTTGCGAAGGATGTCCACATGTTGATAAGTAAAGGTTTTGCTGTGGAACAAGTAACACCTGTGGATATGTTTCCGCAAACAGCCCAAGTTGAAGCCGTTTGTACACTTGTGTATAAAGGACAAGCCTGATTCAATTAGGAGATTCACATGAAAACAGAAAAACAAAAGATGATTGATGGAGAGCTTTATCGCCCTGATGATCTCCAGCTTATAAAGGACCGGAAAAATGCTAGAAGACTAACGAGACTATTCAATAATTCAACGGAAGAAGAGCTGAAAAAACGAACTGAATTGTTAAAGGAGCTCTTCGGTTCAACAGGAAAAAATATTGGGATAGAGCCCAATTTTCGCTGTGATTATGGATATAACATTCATGTGGGAGAAAACTTTTACGCGAATTTTGATTGTATCATTCTAGATGTGTGTAAAGTCCGAATAGGGGATAATTGCATGATAGCCCCGGGTGTTCACATATATACAGCGACTCATCCATTAGATCCTGTTGAACGAAATTCAGGTGTTGAATTTGGAAAACCAGTTGAAATTGGTGATAATGTATGGCTCGGCGGCGGATCCATTATTAATCCCGGTGTCAAAATCGGGGATAATGCAGTGATAGCATCAGGTGCAGTCGTGACTAAAGATGTGGATAGTAATACAGTCGTTGGCGGTAATCCGGCAAAAGTTATTAAGAGGTTAATTTAAGATAATAATTTTATATCTTTAAAAATTCAGAAATATACACAATATCCACAGTGTTTTCCACAAAAATTGTGCATAACATCATACTTTTGCACAGGTTTAATAAAAGTTTATATTTTGGACGATATCGTTATGCACATTATCCACATGGTTGTGTATAACTTTATCCACAGGATAAATAGGTATTTGTATCTCTATATTACAAAAAAGACCTGCTGAAATAGCAGGTCTTTTTGCTTAGCGACTGCCTTTTTGGCGTCGGTCAGCTGCTTGTGCACGAGCTTTAGCTTCAAGATCGTTTTGATCTGCCAGTTCACTTGAGTACTCGACGTCAAGTCCGTTAGCATTAGAAGCTGCAGCATTTGTGCGAGATGGGTTCTTTCGGTTACGTTTTTCCACAAAAATACCTCCTTAAAGATACTAAATGTTTGAAACGTAAATCAAAAGCAGTGAGGAACTCGTCCTCAATAATAGGATGTGCAGTTTGTCTAGAGATATAAGAGGAATTTTTATCCTATTTATGAATTATCTTCATTCGTTTGTTCTTGTTCAGATCCGTCCATACCAGGATTGTTTGTAGAAGCTGCAGAAGATTTTAGCTCCTGTGCATAAGTGACTTCTTGTGTTTTAGTTAGGTCACTGTTGCGGTTTTTTGCTGTTTGTTTGTTGTTTTGCATTGTGAATTCCTCCTTATTTATTTATGAATTTTTCTAAAAAGATTGTTGGTCTTGACCGTATTGTCTTTTTCGCCATTGACAAGTTGATCGAAGTGCAAGATACGAGACTCCTGCGGGATCAGTGGGACAAACGAAAAGCGGAAACGGTTTATACAGCCCCGACAAGCAAAAGGGAAATGGGGTAAGAAGGCGCTTTTTGCCTTCAGGACCATTTAACTTTTGACCTCGAGGGGCTAACCGTTGTAGCTAGACAGGTGAGACTCCTGTAAGTGCAAAGCGCTTAGGAGGCTCACCGCACACCCCCCGGAAAGCGAGCATCCTGGAGCGGAATCAACCACTTTCAAGAGCAACAAAGTATGCGGAACAGCCTTATTAAAAAACACCACCTTCAAAAAAGCGAAGGTGGTGTTAGTATGTGCAGGCAACATTAGATATTACCTGTATTATGCTTCCTTTAAATGCTCTTCTGCAACTTCAAGCGGCTGTGTACGAAGCTGATGCATTAAATAATTATCTTTTTCGATTTGATAAAGATTGTAAATTTCCTGTCCCTGGTTGAGCTGGTCATATACATCTTTACGTGTTTCATTTGCAAGTGTCACGTAAGGTATTTTTTCTGCAGCTTTTTGAGAACGAATATTTTGCTTGCGGATTCTCATAAATATGGTGTGGATCTCTTTTTCATAAAACAATTCTGAAAAGAAAGCTTCTTTTGCTAGATTGTTATAGCCTTTTCCAAAATAGGGCTGGCCGATCCATGTACCAAGAAACCCGTAGCCATCTTGAACATCGAATAAATTAATGGTGCCGATTGGATTTTGCCACTCATCCAATATCGTTCTGGAGATAATCTTTCCTTGTTCTTCTTCCTCTAGCGTTTGCTTCGTTAGGAACATGAATTCCTCAAAAGAAGCAGCTTTTTGGCGTACAAAAGGGAAGACTTCTGGGTGCACCATTAAATTGTAAAGAACATGACTCTCCGTTAAATCACGCTTTTTCAACAATTTAACCCCTCCTAGAGGGCAGAATTATCCCCCACCCTCGAATTAAGAATAAAAATTAATTCGGGGTGGGAATCGAACCCACTAGGACCAGTCATAGCTGGTGGCGCACCAATTGCCTTCCCTTGCTCAATATTTAATTTTATAAATATAGTTTTAAAATAGTGTAGAGCACCGATTAAATAAACCGGATTTTTCATAAATCCGCGTGTGGCTCTATTTGTATCATAATTCATTTTTCTAAAAAAGAAAATAGTTATTTTGTTGATTTTTTGTAAATTATTTCTCCGTCGATTATGGTCATAATCGGGTTTGCTGAATAGTGGAACGGATGCTCTGTCCAGAGGCATAAATCAGCATCTTTTCCAGGTTCGATGCTTCCGACACGATTCGCTATTCCCAGGTTTTTTGCAGGTGCGATCGTGATCCCCTCAAGCGCTTTCTTTTCGCTTAATCCATCACGGACTGCAAGGGCTGCACAAACATTCAAATACTGAATGGGAATATAAGGATGATCTGTCGTAATCGAAACTTCGACATTATTTTCAGATAGTATACGATATGTGTCCCAAGTTTTGTTCTTTAATTCGATTTTGGATTTTCGTGTAAGAGTTGGTCCAACACTTACTTGTAAATTTAAATTCTTTAAAGAGTCGATTACAAGATGCCCTTCGGTACAATGTTCAATGCGGTAATCCAAATTAAATTCCTCAGCAAAACGGATTGCTGAAAGGATATCATCTGCACGATGAGCGTGGATACGAACAGGAATTTCACGATTAAGAGCTGCTGCGATCGGAGCGACCCTTAAATTATCCTGATAAGCGGAATCTTTTGCGGCATAAAAGGCCTCCCGCAGCATTCCCATGATTCCCATACGCGTAATCGAATCGTTATTCTGGCCGCTGTGGATCCGTTTAGGATTTTCACCTAATGCGATTTTAAGTCCGGCTGTTTCTTTAATGATCATCTTTCGGATATCCTGACCATGAGTTTTGATAACAGACGTTGTTCCGCCGATTACATTCGCACTGCCAGGCATAATATGAACTGTTGTAATTCCGTATCTTACTGCATCTTTAAAGGCAATATCTAATGGATGGCAGCCGTCGATTGCACGGATATGAGGCGTCAAGACTTCATGAGTCTCGTTCGCATCATTTCCTGCCCAGCCCGTACCTTCATCATAAAGACCTAAGTGGGTATGGACATCAATAAATCCAGGAAGAAGATGATGACCCTCTGCGGATATTATCTCCATCTCGGATGTTGGTTCAATTGAGCGTTCAACTGCAGAAATTTTTCCGTTTTCAATGAGCACATCCCCTTGCTCTAAAATGCCGCTTGTAATGGGGTATACTTTTGCTTTTTGAATTAATTTTTTCATATGAGATCCACCTGAAGAAATATTTTTTTCTTTTATTGTAACAAGTCTTGTAAAGCTCTTTTTAAATTAGGATATTTAAAAGTAAAACCATTGTCCATCGCTTTCTCAGGCAACACTTGCTGCCCTTTTAAAATCAGCATACTCATCTCACCAAATACGAGCTTAAACATAAAGGATGGAGCAGGGAGCCAATGGGGGCGCTTTAAAACGCCGCCAATAATTTCTCCAAATTCTTTCATCGTAACCGGGTTAGGTGATGCAGCATTTACCGGACCACTATAACCCTCATTATCAAATGTTTCTTTCATAAGCCTTGCAACATCATCGATATGGATCCAAGAAACCCACTGATTTCCTGATCCGACCGTTCCTCCAGCAAAAAATCGATAGGGAAGGGTTAATTGCGGGAGAACTCCGCCATCTTTTCCAAGAATAAGCCCGAATCGGGTTATGACAGTTCGGCAGCCTATTGATGAAGCTTCCTTTGCTTTTGTTTCCCATGCCTTGACGACTTCTGCAAGGAAATCCGTCCCATGGGTTTCTTCAGCTTCTGTAAAAACTTTTGATTGTGATGTTCCATAATAGCCGATTGCTGAAGCGTTAATCCAGACCCGAGGGGGTGTGTCCATCTTTTTTACAATACTCAGCAGCTCTTCTGTTGCTTTTAACCGGCTGTTTAAGATGGCTTGTTTTTTCTCGCTGGTCCATCTTCCATTAATGGTCTCCCCAGCAAGATTGATAACTGCATCTATTTGAGGCAGTTCTTGTTCAGCGGCGTTATTTCCGTTCATCCACTGCACATATTTTATTTTCGGATGATTAGATTTTTTTTCTCCTCTTGTCAAAATGAATACTTCATCATTAGAAGCTGTAAAGAGTTGAGTAATCGCATTTCCGACAAATCCGCTTCCTCCTGAGATTAAGATTCTTCTCAAAAGCAGCTCACCTCACTAAAAATAATTTTATCCAAATATTTAGAAAATTTGATATAATCCAACTTGTACATATAATCATACCATTTTATTTAAGGAGGAAGTTTATGGAGCTTCAAAGAAATGTGCCAGCAAAAAAGAAAAACCCTTTTTTGAAAGCGCTCTTATGGATTGCGATTGGACTTGCAGGCGGCTTAGCACTTTCGATCATCGCGTTTCAAAGGGATGAAAAAATCAATGCGATTTGGTTTGTAGTAGCTTCTCTGTGTACGTATGCTATAGCTTACCGTTTTTATGCACGTTTTATTGCTAATAAAATCTTCAGCCTGAATAAAAATAATGCAACACCAGCTGAAAGGTACAATGACGGTAAAGATTATGTGCCGACAAATAAATGGGTTCTTTATGGGCATCATTTTGCTGCAATAGCTGGGGCAGGACCTCTTGTTGGACCGACTCTAGCCGCTCAGATGGGCTTTTTGCCGGGAACGATCTGGATTATCGTCGGTGCGGTTTTAGCCGGAGCCGTACAGGATTTTGTTATTTTAATTATTTCCATGCGCCGTAAAGGTAAATCAATCGGTCAGATTGCAAAAGAAGAAATCGGGCCGGTTGGCGGTATATTAGCTCTTATTGGTGTTTTTGCCATTATGGTTATTTTAATAGCAGTACTCGCACTAGTTGTTGTAAATGCACTTAAATCAAGCCCTTGGGGAACATATACAATCGCTATGACGATACCCATTGCACTATTCATGGGCTTCTACATGCGTTATATAAGACCGGGAAAAGTAGGGGAAGCTTCAATTATTGGTTTTGTTTTATTAGTGTTTGCTTTAATAAGCGGCCAATGGGTTGCTGACTCTGCAACACTTGCTCCGCTTTTCACATTTGATGGAGAAACTTTAGCTTGGATGCTTATCATTTATGGATTCCTTGCTTCGGTACTTCCGGTATGGATGCTGCTGGCACCGAGGGATTATTTGAGTACCTTCTTAAAAGTAGGGGTAATCGGAATGATGGCAATAGGAATCCTGATTGTAATGCCAGAGATTCAGATGCCTGCTCTCACTAAATTTGTTGATGGATCAGGACCTGTTTTTGCAGGTAATCTGTTTCCTTTCTTGTTTATAACTATTGCATGTGGCGCTGTTTCAGGTTTCCATGCGCTGATTTCTTCAGGTACATCTCCAAAACTGATCGCAAATGAAAGGCATGCACCTATGGTCGGGTATGGCGGAATGCTGACAGAATCATTTGTTGCTGTTATGGCGATGGTCGCGGCTACATTATTAACACCAGGATTGTATTTTGCGATTAATTCGCCTGGGGCAGCGATTGGAGCAGATGTTACTGCTGCAGCTACGACAATTTCATCTTGGGGATTCACCATTTCTGCAGATGATATTAATGAACTCGCTAAAAATGTGAATGAAGAATCCATTTTATCCCGAACAGGAGGTGCTCCGTCACTCGCTGTAGGGATCTCGCAAATTTTCTCCCAGATTATCGGCGGCCCTAAGCTGATGGGGTTCTGGTACCATTTTGCGATACTTTTTGAAGCGGTGTTCATATTGACTACCATTGATGCAGGTACGAGGGTTGGCCGATTCATGCTGCAAGATTTGCTGGGACAAGTATTTAAACCATTAAGAAAAACAGATTCTATGCCTGCCGTTTACTTTGTAAGTGCGCTCGTTGTTGCAGGATGGGGTTATTTCTTGGTCGTTGGAGTAACGGATCCACTTGGAGGCATTAATACCCTCTGGCCGCTGTTCGGGATCGTGAACCAGATGCTGGCTGCAATCGCATTGATTGTCGCAACGACTGTTATCTTAAAAATGGGCAAGAAAAAATATGTTTGGGTTACACTCGTGCCGTTAGCGTGGCTGATGATTGTAACGTTCTATGCAGCTTGGCAAAAAATATTCTCTGACATACCGAAGATCGGTTTCTTAAAGCAAGCTGAGGTGATGAAAGAAGCAGCTGCAAGCGGTAAGCTTCCACCTACCGTTCCGACGATAGAAGCCGCTCACCGCCTTGTTTTTAACAATACGCTGAATGCTTATTTAACAGCCATTTTTATGCTGATTATCATAGGCGTACTCATTGATGCTATGAGAATCTGGTATAAAGCATTAAAGAGTGAAAAACCGTTAGAAACAACTGAGGAGCCGTTTATTCAAACTAAGTTAGGTGAAGTTTAATGAATGTGCAAACCGTATGGGGAAAAATAAGACATGTCTTGCAGATCATCTCATACATCAGTAAAGGGATATCGAACCTCCCTGATTACCAAGCATATGTAAGACACGTTCAAGAAAAGCATCCCGGTCAGATTCCTCCGACCGAGAAGGAATTTTTTGAAGAATTGCTTGAAAACAAATATGGTCCGAATGCAAAACGCTGCTGTTAAACAGCTATAAGTGCAGGTTGCACTTTTATCAAGGAAGCTGGCTCGGAAATTCGGGCCGGTTTTTTTGTTTTAGGACTGTTTATAAACAACTACTTTCACAACACCCAAAAATATAAATCCTTCTTTTTATCTTAAACAAGCAGTTATGGTACACTATTGTGTGAAAAGAGGTGGGTAGATGGCTGTTATTACAAGGATTTCTGCTCAACAAAAGAACGACGAACGATTTAACGTTTTTATTCAAAAAGGTGCTAAAGAAGAATTTGCCTTTAGTGTAGATGCTGATGTTCTTATTAGGTTCCAGCTTCAAAAAGGCATGGAGATTAATGAAGAAGAATGGGATGAGATCCTGTCAGAAGATGAGTATCGCAAAGCCTTTAACAAAGCGCTTCATTATCTGTCATTCCGAATGAGGACTGTGCATGAGATTGAAGCATATTTAGAAAAAAAGGAAGTCGCTGAACAAACCATAAAAAGAGTCATTGAAAAACTTTCGGAATACAATTTTGCAAACGATAAAAGCTATGCAGATTCATTTGTGAAGACCCGGATGAATACATCTTTTAAAGGTCCTGGTGCGATCCGTCAGGAACTTAAGAAAAAAGGCATCGGAGAAAATGATGCACAAGGTGCACTTGATCAGTTTTCATATGATCAGCAGCTGGAAGCGAGTATTAAATTTATACAAAAGCAATTTTCCGGAAGAGCAAAGCGATCTGAAAAAGAGCAAAAACAAAAAATAGCCCAGCAGCTGCAGCAAAAAGGATTCAGTTGGGAAGTCATTGAAATGGCATTTCAAAAAGCTGAGATCAGCCAAAGTGCAGAGGAAGAAAAAGAAGCCCTGCAATATCATGCAAATAAAGCACACCAAAAGTATAAAAAATACAGCGGGTATGAGTATGAGGCTCGCATGAAACGATATTTATTCGGCAAGGGCTTTAATTCTGAAGTTATTTCTGAGGTGTTAAACAGCGACTTTTTTAACGGTCAATAAAAATTTCTGATCTGTTATCATCTTCGCTGTAAATCAATTCAGCTACCATAGCAGGGGATTTTAAGCGTGAACGGTCCTTAATATGATCCGTTTTATCCCAAAATGGTGTATCCATTCCACCCATGTATACAGCTGTTGGAAAGATGTTTGTTCCTTCCCATTCTTTCATAAGACTTTCTGTAAAACCTCGAACAGCAAACTTAGTTGCGCAGTAGACCGACTCGTTCACTTTTCCGCGTAATCCTGCGGTTGAAATGATGTTCATCACTTTGCCGAAGCCTTGGTTTTTAAAAAGAGGGAATGCTGCTTTCGTCGGAAAGATAGTGCCATATACGTTCGTTTCAACCATTCGTTCAATATCAGATGAGGTGAGTGTTTCCAAGGATTCAAATACACCCATTCCAGCGTTATTGATTAGCATATGGACTTGTTCTTCATGAAATATTTCGCGCAGTACAGTTTCTGTCTGCTGCGGATCTGTAGCATCACAAACTTTATAAGTTATGCGATTTTTTGTTTCTGAAAGAGTTTCAACGGCGCGCTGCAATTTTGATTCAGTACGGCCAATGAGACAAATAGTATAGTCTTTGCAGTATTGCCTGGCTAGGGCGTACCCAAGACCTGAACCGCCGCCTGTTATAATTACTGTTTTATTCAATATGATCACTCCTATGTATTTAACAAAATCAAGTTTCAGCGTACAGAAAAGAAGGGAAGAATTCAAATGGAAAAAAGGTTCAGTGAAATGACTGAAATTGAGATTAAAGCTGAAATCGCATCCTTACGTGCGAAGGCACAAAAGGCCGAGCAGATGGGTATGGTAAGCGAGTACGCTGTATATGAACGTAAAATCGCGATGGGTAAAAGTTACTTGATTGACCCAGCTTCTATAGAGAGCGGAAAAGAATATGGCATTCAAGGTGATCCCGAGTCAACATTTTCGGTATTGTACTTAAACGGTATTTTTGCCTGGGGCTATAAAAATAAACAAAGTACATTAGAGGCGCTTCCGATTTCGGTGCTTGAACAACCATAAATAAGGTTCTACTTATTGAGATGTTTGGGAACTTCTTCTTTGAAAAGTTAATTGGAGCGCTGTGGTGAGACTCCTGCAGGATTAGTGTGACAGGTGAGACCAATCAATGTTGCTAGGCAATGATCGGGCTCACCGCACACCCTGCGGAAAGCGAGCCGCAAAGAGCGGAGATTAACCTCTTTCAAAAAACAAAGCTTACAATAAATAAAGAAGCGCTTTACACGCTTCTTTATTCATCACTATGAACGCTTACGTGTTTGAATTTCAAGCACATAGTTATTTAATGCTTGCTGGGTTTCCCCGTTCACTTGGTTATACGCATGTTTCGAGTTAGCACGCGGTGAGTGAAAGGGGTCAGAATACTTACCGTTAAATCGGGTTGATGAGAAGTAGTCTTTCTTGTTCATCTGATTCACCCCCCAGAGTGAAATTCATAACCGCAAGAGTTACTGATCGTCTCGGTGTTGATTGGACAAGAACATGCGCTCCTGCGGATGATCGCGTGTTGTCCCATCTGGCCGTTTAGAAGAGAATTCTTCTTTTGATCTCGGCTCACCTGAGAAGGAGATCCGATTTGGGAAGTTTTTCGATTTATTTCGCATTGTTTTTCCCTCCTTTAAATCGGTTCTCAACTAGTATGGAACGTGATAGAAACCTTTATGTGACGGTAAAATCCTTAAAAAATGGTTATGGAGGGAGAATAATGGAAGAGAGATTCGACAGATTAGCTAAACAACTGCAAGAAAAGAACCCAAGCTTGAGTTATGCGGAAGCAAGGGAATGGGTGGAAGGTTTATGGGAAGATTTTGAATCCACTCGTGCAAAAGCTGGCAGAGATTATGAAGGGCAGGATGTTACAGAAAAAATGGTCACACAGCTGATCAATTCATATGGTCATAAGCTTCATGAGTATTTTTCAAATAACCCTAAATTTCAGCGATTCATCAAAAAAGACGGGCCTATTCATTAAGCCCGTCTCTTTCCTTATTCATTATTGTTGATTAAATCTAATGGGGAGAAGTCCATTTTCTTTTTTAACCGGTCCTCTGAATATACCCATCCAGTGTATGAGGTGATGATATTCAAGTTTTCATCTAATTGGACCATGGCCACAAAAGGATAATGCCCCTTACTTCTATACCTTAAATCGATAAATTGAACGATATGTCCGTGATCATTTTTTTCAACTTCCCATCTATTAACCGGTGAGAAGGAAAGGAATGCCGAAATGTTTCGATCTTTTTTTGCGGCTTCAATTATTTTTGTTTTTGGAACTGGAACGTGATCAAAAGTATCCCAGACCGTTACTTTTCCATTTTTTAAACCAGCCACAAAGAATTCGCTTTTTGATTTAATGGCGAGATGATATTGCCCCCAGCGGATAGTAGGGCTGGCATAGATTTCAACTGCTTCAGGAATTTTCCGCTTAACGATTTTGTTTACATGAACACGAGCCGCAATTCGCCAAATGTAATAAAACACGAGTATGGTATAAACGACGAGAAAGGTATAACCAGGGTTAACGCCCGCATACCAAAGCAGTAATCCTGCTACATGCAGGAAAAAGATAAACGGATCAAAAATGCTGATTACACCTAATGCGATCCATTTTTTCGAAACAGGATATAAAGCTTGTGTTCCGTATGCGTTGAAAATATCTACAAATACATGCAAAAATACAGCTATGGCTGTCCATAACAAAAGCTTTCCATTATCTGCATCAGGAACAAACAGTGAGATGATGCCAAATAATAAAAGCGGCCAAATAACGAGTGCAGGCAATGAATGTGTAATGCCTCTATGGTGACGGATGTAGACCGCATTGTTTTTTAATTTTAAAATCGTGTCAAAGTCAGGAGCCTGGGAACCGATAAGTGTCCCGGCTAGTATAGCTTGGGATGTGGCAGGATCATGAGCTATAGCAGGGTCCAGCATGGCTAAACCGCCTAAACCCAATCCCATCACAATATGTGTGCCTGTATCCATGGCCACCACCTCCTTAAGGAATGGAGTGCTAAAATGATAACTGTTTTTATGGAATATAAAGTGAATCCTGATACTTATCAATCGTATGAACGTGCGATGTCTTCCGTGATTCATGAACTAAAGAAGTCTGGTGCTGCAGATATTCAATGGTATAAAGCAGCAGACCAGCAAACACTTTATGTTGAATGCTTTCAATTACTGGATATGGCAGCTTATGAGTCCATGAAATCGAAACGTACATCGCCCGATCATCCTGTTTATTCAATGATCCAGCCCTTTATTACAGGCGGCTTCGAAAAAATACATTGTTGGGCATTTGAAAAAATGAATGCAAAGGAAGTTCTTTAAAAGTGAAATCACCAATTACTAATATATTTTCCCTCAACAAGTCATATGTGAAACAATTTCAGCAGTCTTTACTCAACTGGTACAGTGAAAACAAAAGGACGCTGCCTTGGCGTCTTAATCAAGATCCGTACCGTGTTTGGGTTTCTGAAATTATGCTGCAGCAAACGAGGGTAGACACCGTTATCCCTTATTTCGAACGATTTACAACTCTTTTTCCGACACTTCAAGATCTAGCTGATGCAGATGAAGAACAAGTTCTCAAAGCTTGGGAGGGTCTAGGTTATTATTCCCGAGTTCGAAACTTACAAACCGCAGTAAAAGAAGTCTGTGCAGCTTATGGCGGAAAAGTTCCAAAAGACCCCCGTGAAATTTCGAGTTTAAAAGGGGTTGGTCCATACACAGCCGGGGCAGTTTTAAGTATTGCTTACGGTATTCCTGAACCAGCAGTTGACGGAAATGTCATGCGAGTCCTTAGCCGAATTTTGTTAATTGAAGAGGATATCAGCAAGCCTAAAACGCGTCTGGTTTTTGAAAGTGCCGTGCGTGAACTGATTTCACACGAAGATCCATCTTCTTTTAATCAAGGTCTTATGGAATTGGGAGCATTAATTTGCACACCTAAATCACCAGCTTGCCTGCTTTGTCCGATGAGGGAGCTCTGTAAAGGATTTGAAGCAGGGAAACAAAACGAGCTTCCCGTTAAATTAGGAAAGACAAAAGTTAGAAAAGCTAATATGGCAGCGGGAATCATTGTTGGCTCGGATGGACGAGTACTTATTCATAAACGGTCTTCAGAAGGGTTGCTCGCGAACATGTGGGAATTTCCAAATACGGAATATATACAAGCAAAAAAGGATGCAGAAACGAATGCATTAGCAGAATATGTAGAAGAAAACATTTTTGCAAAAGCAATATTCGATGAAAAAACAGGATATATTGAACATGTTTTTTCTCATCTAAAATGGGAAATTAATGTATGGCAAGGGAAACTAACATCTGAGTCTGAAAAACTTCCGGCAGAGTGGAGATGGGCAACTGTAGCTGAACTTGAGAATTATCCATTTCCTGTATCACATCAAAAAATTATCCGCTTAGTAAAGGAGGCAATATTTGTATGAATCTAGAGTTGAATGGAAAAGCCGTTCTTGTTACTGGCGGTTCAAAAGGTATTGGTAAAGCAATCGCTTATGCTTTCCTTGATGAAGGCGCAAAAGTGGGAATAATGGGCAGAAATATAGACGATTTGAAAGCAACGCAAAAAGAGGGCATTGAAATCTTTCCAGGTAATGTAACAGATGCACGTGACCGGGAGCGGGTTATGAAAGATTTCATCGAGAAATTTGGAACGATTGACATTTTAGTTAATAACGCAGGCGGCAGCAACGGTTCTGCTGTGATGGAAACGAGTATGGAGTTGTTTGAAGAAGCGATGCATCTGAATTTCCTGTCTTCAGTTGATTTAAGTAAAAAAGCGGCTGAAGTGATGATCGGAAATGAGGCTGGCGGCTCCATTATCAATATTTCTTCCATATTTGGCCGGGAATCTGGCGGGAAGCCAACTTACAATGCGAGTAAAGCTGCGTTGATTTCGTTTACGAAATCATTTAGTGACGAAATGATCAAAAAAGGAATAAGAGTAAATGGAATTGCACCCGGTTCCATTTTGCATGAAACGGGCAACTGGAAAAAAAGATTGGAACAAGATCCAGATACAATCCATGCATTCGTTGATGAGCATATATCAGCAGGCCGGTTTGGAACAGTAGAAGAAGTAGCGAGCGTGGCTGTATTTTTAGCTTCTGAAAAAGCATCTTGGGTTGTCGGATGTACATTGAATGTGGATGGCGGGCAATCCTATAGTAATTTTTAAGTAAAAGAGTAAAAACAAGCCCCAGCGAAGCGCAGGGGCTTGTTTTTATGCGCGCCATACGGAAAATATGCGCGCCATACGGAAAATATGCGCGCCATACGGAAAATATGCGCGCCATACGGAAAATATGCGCGCCATACGGAAAATATGCGCGCCATACGGAAATAATGCGCTCTCAAACATGAAAAAACCCCTGGGTCACTGGGGGTTCACCTATTCATCATTAATCATATTTCGTTTCTGTTCCGTGAGAATAATCGGCCTCACCGCGGTTTAATCCGCCCCTGGACTCAATTTCTTTAATGATCTCTCTGTGTATCACCGTTCCTTCTTCGTTTAAATAAGGAGCAATCTGCTGTAAAGAATGATGAAAAAAGGCAAGTTCTTCGTCTTTCCAATCATTTTTGCTGATCATCGCAAGTTCTGTCATATCTCTACCAACATACATGATTCCACACCTCCTTAAGAAATAGTTCAATCATTCATTTATCCCCCATTTTCAAATTTTTTAATACTGGAAAAATCTAAATAAAAAAACACCTTATAAAACCTGAATTCCATGGGTAAATTATTATTCGTGGAGGTGATAATCATGGACAAACAACAACAACAAAAACAACAACAACAAGCTGCTCGTCAAAAGCAGCAAAACGCTCAACAACAAGCTGGTCAATCTTACGGAACTGAATTTGCTAGCGAAACTAACGCTCAACAAGTTCAACAACAAAACCAACAGTCTCAACAACGTAAGAACCAACAGTAGTTGCCTCTATCCAGAAATGCTCCCTAATCACTAGGGGGCATTTTTTGGTTTCTTATTTTCATTACGTTTTCTATACATAACCGCTGGGAATACTAATAAAGAGTGGAATTATCAGAAAAAAGGCGCAAAAATTAAAAAAACAGGGACAAGTACATTTCCAAACTATTCTTAAAACGATATAATAAAGTAGAGAAAAAAAGCGTGTTTGGAAAAAAGAAATGAACGGGATCAACAAAAATTATTAAGAACGAGGTTTTAACATGGAGCTGGTGAATTACCGATAAAAAGTTAGGAGAAAGGAGCTGCGAACTTAATAGGTAACACATTAGCTTCCGGAACTCGGGCAGAAAGGAGAGAGAGATGAGTTTTCCTGCAACCGGAAGTATAATCAATATTCAAAGCTATAAGCATAACGGCTATCTTCACAGAAACTGGGAAGATACGGTTATCCTAAAAGGCACTCCAAGTCAGGTGATCTGTGGCAATGACAGAATTTTAGTAACAGAATCTGACGGCAGGCAATGGCGTACGAGAGAGCCTGCGATCTGTTATTTTAATTCAAAGCAATGGTTTAACGTAATTGGCATGTTAAGAGAAGACGGTATTTATTATTATTGTAATTTAGGCTCACCCTTTATGTGGGACAAGGAAGCATTAAAATACATTGATTACGACCTGGATATAAAGGTTTTTCCAGATGGTACTTATATCTTACTTGATGAGGATGAATACGATCTTCATAAAAGAATGATGCGTTATCCAAGTCAGCTGGATTCAATTATTAAACAAAACCTGCAAGATTTAATTTTAATGATTACGCAAAAAAAGGGACCATTCGAACCTGGCTTCGTAGAACAATGGTACGAAAGATATTTAGAATTCCGTTAAAAAGGAAAACCTGTTGATATCAGCAGGTTATTCTTTTTTTTATAAGAAATGCTGAGGCGCCTTTTAAGAGACGACAAGCACATAATCTCCGGATCGGGGATACGCATTTTGTATCCTGAGAAGGAGAGAAATGTGACATCGATTCTCTGGGAACTGAAGCTGGACAATGAAATGGTGTGATGAAGATTGGATAAAAGCATGAAGCGTTACCTAACATTTGTAAAACCATATAAGTGGCAGATTTTCTGGACAATCCTAATTGGTCTTGCGAAGTTTGGGATTCCCTTACTCACGCCGCTTATTTTAAAATACGTTGTAGATAATATTATTCAAACCAAGTTGCCGATGGATGTAAAAATGACGAAGCTGCTTTGGCTGATGGGTGGAGCATCTGTTGTTTTTGTTGTTTTAAGGCCGCCGATTGAATATTGGAGACAATATTACGCACAGTGGGTAGGAAGCAAAATTTTGTATGACATTCGAGATAAAATGTTTGATCATATCCAGAAATTGAGCCTTCGTTTTTATTCGAACAACAAATCAGGAGAAATTATTTCACGTGTGATTAATGATGTGGAACAAACGAAAACTTTTGTCATAACAGGACTTATGAATGTTTGGCTGGATATGGCGACGATTGTAATCGCTGTTGCTATTATGTTTTCGATGGATTTTTGGCTGACAATCGTGGCATTATCCATGCTTCCAGTCTATGCGTTTTCAGTAAAATATTTTTACGCACGGCTCCGTCAATTGACGAAAGACCGTTCGCAAGCGTTAGCAGAAGTGCAAGGTCATTTGCATGAACGGGTTCAAGGCATGTCTGTTATTCGAAGTTTTGCGCTTGAAGATTATGAACAAACTCAATTTGATAAACGAAATACGAATTTTTTAGATCGTGCAATGGATCATACGAGATGGAATGCGAAAACCTTTTCGATCGTAAACACTGTAACAGACGTTGCGCCTTTGCTTGTTATCGGATTTGCTGCTTATCAAGGGATAAAAGGAGACCTTTCGATCGGAGCGCTCGTTGCTTTTGTCGCGTATATGGACAGACTTTATAATCCGCTTAGAAGGCTTGTGAATTCTTCAACAACACTTACACAATCTGTTGCCTCAATGGACCGGATGTTTGAATTTTTGGACGAGAAATATGATATTGAGGATTCGCCAGGAGCTAAACCACTGCAAAATGTTCAGGGAGCTATAGAATTTCAAAATGTATCATTTTCTTATAATGATGAGGAAGAAGATGTGCTCCATCATATTTCTTTATCTGTACAACCAGGTGAAACGATTGCGCTTGTCGGAATGAGCGGAGGAGGTAAATCTTCACTAATTAGTTTGATTCCGCGTTTTTATGATGTGACGGAAGGAAGCATTCTTCTCGACGGAACAGATATCCGTTCCTATCAGATGAGAACACTTCGGGACAACATCGGTATGGTGCTTCAAGATAATATTCTTTTCAGTGAATCTGTCCGTGCCAATATATTAATGGGAAATCCCGAGGCTACAGATGAAGAAGTAATTCAAGCTGCTAAGGCAGCAAATGCCCATGAATTTATCATGAATCTTCCTGATGGATATCACACGAAAATAGGCGAACGCGGTGTGAAATTGTCTGGCGGTCAAAAGCAGCGTGTGGCGATCTCCAGGGTTTTCTTGAAGAATCCGCCAATATTAATTTTAGATGAAGCAACATCCGCACTAGATCTTGAAAGTGAGCATCTGATACAAGAAGCGCTTGAAAAATTAGCTAAAGATCGCACGACTTTTATTGTAGCTCACCGATTATCAACCATTACGCATGCAGATCGAATCGTTGTAATCGAACATGGCAAAATTTCAGAAATCGGAAAACATAAAGAACTAATGGAAAAACAAGGAGCGTATTACGACCTCTTTACTTTCCAGCAATTGACTTAAAGGCTCAAAGCGGCATGAACCGCTTTGGGCCATTTTATTTTCTCTCTTTTTTTAATAGGAGATTGTTGCTATTAGGTCACTTTCGTAAAGAATCTTCATTGAAAAGTTGATTGAAGTTTAATGTGTGAGACTCCTCGAAAATGAAATTCACATTTTCTTCGTGCGATAATCGCTGCCGTAGCCTCCCGTGTTCTGCGATGCGGGAGAAGTTTGACAGGTGAGACCCCTAAAGGTGCAAAGCTCCAAGGTGGCTCACCGCACACCACCCGGAAAGCGATTATCCTGAAACGGAAATCAATTACTTCCAGGTTGACTCCGGCCAATCTTTTTTTGTGCAAAAAAGGGTATTTTTTACAGGAAAACCTAATACTTACGAACTACACCTAATGATGTATTTGTCGATTATTCTGAAAATTAAATATTGTCAAAATGTCAGAGTAGTGTCATAATTCTCAACAGAGAAGTAATATTCTAGGAAATTTGGCAGCTTAGAGAAGGGAGTGAGATCTCAATGGGGAACCCCGTTTTAGAAGTAAAGAACTTAAGAACTTCTTTTTTGACAGATGATGGAGAGATTCCAGCTGTAGACGGTGTCGATTTTCATGTCAATCCTGGTGAAGTGCTGGGCATTGTAGGAGAATCGGGCTGTGGAAAAAGCGTGACTTCTTTATCTGTAATGGGACTTGTGCCTACCCCACCTGGGAAAATCGAAGGAGAAATCCTTTTTAAAGGCGAAAATCTTGCTTCGGCACCAGAAAAGAGAATGCGGCAAATACGAGGCAATGAAATCGGAATGATATTTCAGGAGCCTATGACAAGTTTGAATCCGGTTTTTACAATTGGTGATCAACTTATCGAATCATTACGCATACATAGAAAATGGTCAAAAAAAGAAGCATGGGGAAAAGCGGTTGAAATGCTAAAACTCGTCGGACTTCCTCGAGCAGAAGAGCTTGTAAAGGAATACCCGCATCAGCTATCTGGCGGTATGCGCCAGCGTGTCATGATTGCCATGGCGATGATCTGTGAGCCTAAGCTTCTCATCGCGGACGAGCCTACAACTGCACTAGATGTGACGATCCAAGCCCAAATTTTAGACCTTATGAAACGATTAAATAAAGAAACTGATACAGCGATCATGATGATTACACACGATTTAGGCGTTGTTGCTGAAATATGTGAGCGTGTCGTCGTAATGTACTCAGGAAAAGTGGTGGAAGAGGGGGATGTGAAGACGATCTTCCAGAACCCGAAGCACCCTTACACGGTGGGTCTGATTAAGTCTGTTCCGGATATGAGAGAGAAAGTTGGAAGACTTTACTCCATTCCAGGGAACGTTCCGAAACCGGGAACGATTCAAACCGGGTGCTCATTTGCACCTCGATGTGAGCATGCAGGCACGAGATGTATCGCAGAAACTCCTCAACTCAAAACTCATGATGGCAATCATCAAGTGAGATGCTGGCTTTATGAGGATGAGAAAGGAGTGGAACTGCATGAGTCAGACGCAGCCATTAGTTAAAGTAGAAAATTTAAAGATGCACTTTCCGATAAAGGGCGGGGTGCTCAGCAAACAGGTCGGTGAAGTAAAAGCGGTTGATGGGATTTCCTTTTTTATAAACAAAGGTGAAACCCTCGGGCTTGTAGGTGAAAGCGGATGCGGAAAATCAACAACTGGCCGTATGCTTCTCAGACTTTTAGAACCGACAGAAGGAAATATCTATTTCGAGGGCGAAGATATTACAAAATTATCCACAAGTGAAATGAGAAAGAAACGCCGGGAAATGCAAATGGTGTTTCAGGATCCTTTTGCTTCCTTAAATCCTCGTCATACGGTAGAGAAAATTTTAGAAGAACCTTTGATCGTTCATGGAGTCAAAAATAAAGCCGAACGAAAGAAGCGTGTAAAAGAATTGCTGGAGGTTGTTGGACTTAACAGCTGGCATGCCAAACGCTATCCGCACCAGTTTTCTGGAGGACAGCGTCAGCGAATAGGGATTGCGAGAGCACTTGCTGTAAATCCGAAGCTGATCATAGCGGACGAGCCGGTTTCAGCATTGGATGTTTCCATTCAATCTCAAGTATTGAATCTTTTGCAAGACTTACAGAAGGAATTCGATCTTACCTATTTGTTCATTGCACATGATTTAGGAGTTGTGCGGCACATAAGTGACAGAGTAGGTGTTATGTATTTAGGGCATATCGTAGAGCTAGCAGATAGTGAAAAGCTTTATGACAACCCGAAGCATCCATATACTCAAGCATTATTGTCCGCCGTTCCTGTTCCTGATGTTGAACATAAAAAGGATCGTGTCATTCTGCAAGGTGATGTACCAAGTCCGTCTAATCCGCCAAAGGGCTGTCCTTTCCACACAAGGTGTCCGCAGGCAATGGATCATTGCGGAACTGTTAAACCTGTATTGAAGGAAGTAGCTGAAGGCCATTACGCATCATGCCATTTATACGAATAGGCACATTGCGTACATATAAAAAGGGCACTAAAACAATGAGAACTGGGGGAAAGAAGATGAAGAAAAGTTTAGTAACATTATTTGCTTTAATGCTTGCTTTATCTCTTGCTTTAGCTGGATGTTCTTCAAGTAAGAGCGGCAAAGGCGGAGACGATAAAGTCGATCCAAACAATGTCATGATTTATGGACGCGGCGGTGACTCTGTTGCACTTGACCCTGCGGTTGTTACAGATGGCGAATCTTTCATCGTAACAGAACAAATTTATGAGCCTCTAGTAAACTACGCAAAAGACAGCATGGAAATCGTGCCTGGTCTAGCGAAAAAATGGGATATTTCAAAAGATGGTTTAACATACACATTCGAACTTCGTGAAGGCGTTAAATTCCATGATGGAGAAAAATTCAACGCTGATGCGGTTGTAAAGAACTTTGACCGTTGGGCACAAAGTAAAGATGGGGAAAAATTCGCTTACTACGGATCTATGTTTGGCGGATTTGAAGGAGACCCAGGTCATGTTATTAAAGATGTAAAAGCTGATGGTGATTACAAAGTAGTGTTCACTTTGAGCAAGCCTCAAGCTCCTTTCTTAAAGAACATCGCAATGAGCCCGTTCGCAATCGCGAGCCCGAAATCATTTGATGGTGATAAGTTAAGCAAAAATCCAGTTGGTACTGGACCTTTCAAATTCAAGAGCTGGAAACAAAACGATACAATCGTTTTAGAAAAGAACAGCGATTACTGGGATAAAGATCTTCCTAAGCTTGATGGGGTAACTTTCAAAGTAATTAAAGATAACTCTTCTCGTCTTAACGCTTTAACTAAAGGTGAGATCGATTTAATGGATGGATTAAATCCATCTGATATGAAATCTGTTTCTGGAAACAGCAAACTTCAATTGTTCGAACGTCCTTCAATGAACGTTGGTTACCTAGGATTTAACGTTGAAAAAGCGCCATTCGATAAAAAAGAAGTTCGTCAGGCGATCAGCCACTTAATCGACAAGCAAGCGATTATTGATAACTTCTATGAAGGAACTGCAGAGCCGGCTAAAAACCCAATGCCTCCTTCAATCGCTGGATACAATGATGATATTCAAGATTATGAGTATGATGAAGCAAAAGCAAAAGAACTTCTAAAGAGCGTTGGTTTAGAAAAAGGATTCACAATGGATCTTTGGGCAATGCCAGTATCACGTCCATACATGCCGAACGGCCAAAAAGTGGCTGAGGCAATCCAGGCAAAGCTTGCAAAAGTTAACATTAAAGCTAACATCGTAACGTTTGAGTGGGGTACTTACCTTGAAAAAGTACAAAAAGGTGAAGCGCCAATGTTCATGCTAGGCTGGACTGGTGATAACGGAGATGCGGATAACTTCCTTTATACGCTTCTTGATAAAGACACAATCGACTCTAACAACTACTCTCGCTACAAAAATGAAGATGTTCACAAGCTGCTTTTAGAAGCTCAAACTACAGCTGATGAAGACAAGCGTGCTGAACTTTACAAACAAGCACAAGTAATCATTCATGAAGATGCACCGTGGGTACCGCTTGTTCACTCTAAGCCTCAGTTAGCTGGAGCGAGCAAAATCAAAGGATTTGTTCCACATCCTACAGGTTCTCAGTCTTTCGCGGACACATATTTCAAATAAGAAATGGCGGGGAGTATGGACTTTATAAGCCTGCTCCCCTTTTTATTTAACTCACATAATACCTACCACATTCGTAATACTTCGAAGAAAGAGGTGACCTTATGTTTGCCTATACCATCAGGCGGTTAGCAGCACTTGTCCCGGTACTTTTAGGGATGACATTTATTGTTTTTATGATGATTCGTGCTATTCCGGGGAATCCAGCACAATTAATTTTAGGTCAGCAGGCCACAAAAAATGCGGTTGCAGCTTTAACTCATCGGCTTGGTTTAGATCAGCCATGGTATACACAATTTGTTTCTTATTTAAAAGGTCTTTTTACAGGAGACTTAGGTGTATCCCTTAAGACGAATGTACCAATCTCTGAAGAAGTTTGGCCATATTTAGCAGCGACGATCGAGTTAGCACTTGTAGCTATGATTATTGCTATCGTAATCGGTGTTAATGCGGGTATCGTTTCAGCGTGGTTCCAAAACTCATGGTTCGACTATATCGCAATGGTAGTTGCACTAATCGGTATTTCTATGCCGATCTTCTGGTTAGGTTTGATGGAACAATATGTATTCTCGATCCATTTAGATCTGCTGCCTACAACAGGACGGGATAATATCCGTGTTCCGGTAGATCCGATTACGCATTTATATTTAATTGATACACTGCTGCAAGGCAGAATGGATCAGTTCTTAGATGTTATTCGCCATCTTATCCTGCCAGGTGTGGCACTTGGAACGATTCCAATGGCGATTATTGCGAGAATGACACGTTCAAGCATGCTTGAAGTAATGCGTTCTGATTATATTCGTACAGCTAGAGCAAAAGGGATGAAAATGTTCTGGGTCGTGTACAAGCACTCCTTAAAGAATGCCCTGATTCCAGTTGTAACAGTTATCGGATTACAGACAGGTTTGCTTCTAGGCGGAGCGATTCTAACTGAAACCATTTTCGGCTGGCCGGGTATTGGAACGTACATTTACGATGCCATTTCGTATCGGGATTATCCTGTTATTCAATCCGGTATCCTTGTCGTAGCTACAATATTCGTACTCATTAATCTACTCGTTGATTTGCTGTATGCAGCAATTGATCCGAGAATTAAATTTAAGTAGGAGGGATTAGAGCATGTCAGAACTAGCCAGATCAACACCTCCCGTAGTTCCTCAGCATGTAGTGGTACCAGTAGAAGATAAAGTTGTCTCTCCTTGGAAAGATGCGTGGAGAAGTTTCAAAAAGAATAAAATAGCACTCGTTGGTCTATCAATTGTTGCTATGTTTATATTGATCGCCATTTTGGCCCCTCTTTTAGCACCATATAATTATAGTGATGTTGAATTAGGTGATAAACATATCGCACCGAATGCTGCACATTGGTTTGGTACCGATGAGTTCGGGCGTGATATATTAAGCAGAATCATTTATGGAGCTCGAATTTCGTTATGGGTTGGCTTTTTCTCAGTAGCGGGATCCGTTATGGTAGGTTCATTGCTTGGCATTTTAGCAGGCTTTTATGGAAAATGGGTGGATGGCATCATTTCACGTATTTTTGATATTTTGCTGGCATTCCCAAGTATCCTGCTGGCAATTGCAGTTGTATCGGTTCTTGGGCCATCTTTAAAAAATGCGCTGATCGCCATTGCGATTATTAACGTGCCGACATTCGGGCGTTTGCTCCGTTCGAGAGTTCTTAGCGTAAAAGAAGAAGAGTATATTACCGCTGCAAAAGCGATCGGTATGAGTGATACGCGGATTCTCGTTCACCACATTCTACCGAACAGCCTGGCTCCGATTATTGTTCAAGGAACCCTCGCAATTGCAACAGCTATTATTGAAGCAGCTGCTCTTGGATTTCTGGGAATGGGTGCACAGCCGCCTACACCAGAATGGGGTAAAATGCTTGCAGATTCTAAAGACTACATCCTTCAGGCACCGTGGACTGTATTGTTCCCGGGACTTGCCATTATGCTGACCGTACTCGGATTCAACCTGATGGGGGATGGATTGCGGGACGCACTGGATCCACGGATGAAGAGCTAAAAAAGGATAACGAGGCTTGGCAGATGCCAAGCCTTTTTTATTTTTCTTTTATAAGTGGCGCAAGGTCATATTGACGTGATTTAGTTGAACCAGTGGATGGGAGGTTAAGAGCGTATAAGAGATGATTAGTTTTGCTCCTAGAATCCAAGAGTAAGAAATTCCTGCATTCTTGATTTGTGATCATCGATGAGATTAAGAGAGCGTAATCTTTTAAAGCATAGATATGTGTTGTTTTTGACTTGAAACTACAAATAGAACACCACCAATTACCTTTTACATAATTCATTACAGAGTGATCGCAACTTGGACAAAGAACACCGGTGATTAATTCATCTTTGGTAATTTGATATTTTTCACATACATCCGGATTATACTCACAATGAAGTTTACTAAGTAATTTAATGAATTTTTTAGTTTGTTTTGAGGAAAAGATTGGGGTTTCATATAAGTGAGTGAATTCTTGAAATTTTTTTTGAAGCACATGGCTTTTAATTACACTTTTGTATGCTTCTTTATAAGTAGAAGAAGCTTCTATAATTACATTTGGATTTGTCATTATAACAAGGTGTTCAACGGGAATGGACCGAAACTTATGCTGAAGTAAAAGTTGTGAGAGATGGTAATTTTGCCGTTTAACCTGTTCAATAGGATTTGTGAAAGACTGCTGCTTTCCATCTAATGTTCGTATCACTTGTGAAAAGCGGTCATCGAAGTAAATGTTGCCACCCCAGTTTTTAATTTCAAGATTCAGTATAAACGAAGGAGTAACTATGAGCGAATCCATTTGAAAGTGAAAATCATCATATTCAATTCTTATACCGTGTAGAAGCTGAAACTGATCTTTAGGTAAGTATCGATAAAAAAATTCTAATGATTGCTCCCCTTTAAATCCCGAAGTGAAATTACGCAAATCTTCTAGAATTTCTTGCTTTTTAATATGAGTTAAAGGCAGTCTATTAGCTAAAGCAGACAATTTAATAATAAATATTGGTGTTTTTCGTTGTTTTTTTATAAAAACATCTCCTTTCGTTTTTAGTTGAAATGTAGAACTTAATATTGCTGCATATTTTTATAAAATACAAAAAGGGATTTGCTCAAAATTGAAGGGTAATTAGATTAATCCACCGAGTTTTAGCTATAATCCACCGGAAAATGCAGATAAACCACCGACATTTATTCATAATCCACCGAGTTTTTATGAAATACTCCCGAGTCGACACAATCATACAAAAATCGACAAACTCAAATGACCATCAAATCGACACCCCACAAAACAAATCCACAACAAAAAACCAGCTTTCGCAATTGAAAGCTGGTCTCCGCTTCTATAAATCTTCCCTTTGAGGAAGCTGTACTTCACTGTCGTCTTGATGATAATTCTTAAAGCTTTCGACTAGTCGGTTCAGATGTTCCAACTGATCACTATAATCCATAATGAGAGCAAAGACTGGGAATAGATTAATCCACTCTTCATTTTCCGGACTGCTGTAATAGTTCATAAAACATTTCATCAGTGATTTTTTACTGATTTCTTCATCCATATCAATCGTATGCTGTGCTCTAATTTTATCTGTGTATTTCAAAAGCATCTGCTCATGAAAATTTGTAAGCCCGTCGAGTTTGATCTGAATCAGTTCTTGAAGAGGTTCCGGCATGTTATACAATTCATTTTCATGACGATGCAGGCTTTTCAATAATTCCAGTGCTTTGTTGGTTGTGTGGATCATCTGACGGTAAAGCACAAGTTTCCGCGTTTTTGAATATTTGTTGCTTCTAAAATAAGTGCGCTCTTCTTGATATAAAAGATAATATTGATCCATTTTAAATCGATTTTCTTTAAAATGATTTAAATCTTCTTTGATCGCAATATGTTCTGAGGCATGTCTCGTAATCATGCGAATCCACTTGATAATTTCGTCGGTATGACCTGAGATTTTGTAATAGAGTTTTGTTTCATATTTAGGCGGCATAAACACCAAGTTAACGATGAATGCTGAAAAGACACCGAGCATTACGAGTAAAAAGCGATCAACAGCAAAGCTGATGAAGTTTACTGAATGACTTTCCATTATTACGATTACGGTTACGATCGATAATGGAATTGTTTTTTCAATCTTCATCTTTAAGTGGGCTGCAATGACAAGAACGACTACAAATCCAATGACAAAGGGGTTGTTGCCAAGTAAAAGTACAAAAATAATAGCAAAAATCGCACCAACCAGGTTACCTTGGATTTGTTCTAAAATGGTTTGATAAGATCTGTAAATGGATGGCTGTATCGCAAATGTTGCAGCGATTGCCGCATATACGGGATGATTGTAATGAAACATCATCGCCAAATAGATGGCTAAAGATATAGCTAGACCCGTTTTAATCATTCGGGCTCCTAATTTCATAGCTTAAATAATTCCTTTCTGAATAAAAAAATGTTAATAATCTCAAACACTATATACTGTTTCTTTTGTTTTTTCAAGTACGGATTTGTGAAATTTACACATTTATACGCTATGAATCTTAAAGACATTTCATTACTTGTTTTGCCCTTAAACGCAAAAAAGAATCCGTGCTAGGACGGATTCTCTCTTAATTTTTAAAGACGGCTGAAGGCTTTTCCTGCAGCTTCAATTGTTGCCATAACATCATCTTCTGTATGAGCGGTAGTTAAGAACATAGCTTCATATTTAGATGGGGCAAGGTTGATTCCTTCATTAAGCATTTGTTTAAAATATCTTCCGAACGTTTCGCCGTCAGTTGCTTCAGCTTGAACATAGTTCTCGATTTTTTCGTCTGTAAAATAAAGCGTTAATGCTCCTTTTAGGCGGTTAATGCTCACTGAAACATTGTATTTAGCAGCTTGTTCAGCTAATCCTTTTTCTAAGATGGCACCTAGGCGATCCATTTCCTCGTAAACACCTTCTTGCTGCAAAACTTCTAAACAAGCAATTCCAGCTGAAATGGATGCTGGGTTGCCAGCCATCGTTCCAGCCTGATAAGCAGGTCCTAGCGGAGCAACTTTTTCCATGATCTCTTTTTTACCGCCGTATGCACCGATCGGGAGGCCGCCGCCAATGATTTTTCCGAGTGCGGTCATGTCTGGTTTAACACCAAGCAAGTCTTGAGCACCGCCATACATGAAACGGAAAGCTGTAATGACTTCATCATAGATGACAAGCGCACCATGTTCGTGAGTGATGTCATTAATAGATTGTAAAAATCCTTCTTTTGGTTCCACGATTCCGAAGTTTCCGACGATCGGTTCCACTAAAACAGCTGCGATCTGATCGCCCCATTTTTCCATGGCGGACCGGTATGCCTCCACATCATTAAAAGGTACAGTGATGACTTCCTGTGCAATACTTTTTGGAACACCTGCTGAATCAGGAGTGCCTAAAGTAGAGGGGCCAGACCCAGCAGCTACTAAAACTAAGTCTGAGTGGCCATGATAGCATCCCGCAAATTTGATGATTTTATCGCGTCCCGTATAGGCGCGTGCCACACGAATGGTTGTCATTACGGCTTCTGTCCCTGAATTCACGAACCGGACTTTATCCATAGCAGGCATAGCTTCTTTTAACATTTTAGCAAACTTGACCTCAAGGGAGGTTGGTGTACCATAGAGGACTCCGTTTTCGGCAGCCTTCGTGATTGCTTTTGTAATGTGCGGATGCGCATGTCCCGTAATGATCGGACCATATGCAGCAAGATAATCGATGTAGCGATTTCCGTCCTCATCCCAAAAATATGCACCTTTTGCACGTTCCATGAAAACAGGTGCGCCTCCACCAACCGCTTTAAATGAACGGGAAGGACTGTTGACTCCCCCGACAATATGTAAAAGCGCTTCTTCATAAAGCGCTTCTGATTGAGTTTTCTTCATATATGTATTCCTCCTAAAATTACGATTAATTGATACCAATTAGTATTGTAGCATGAATAATCGGAGGAAACAGGGTGGGAAACTGTACCACACATTCTTAAGTAGTTGAGTTTGGACATGGTGTTAGGATAAACTATGCTAGTCGCTTATTTCTTTCTTTACTTAAATCGTCATTATGTTTTTTCAATTTGGAGGCTTTATATATGGAAAATATTATAGATGTTCAAAATCTTAAAAAGGAATTTAAGTCTTATTCGAGCAGACAGGGCTTAAAGGGTGCCTTTCGAGACCTTTTTACACGGAATTACACAATAAAAACAGCGGTAGATGACATTTCTTTTTCGATTAAAAAAGGAGAGATGGTCGGCTATATCGGTGAAAACGGAGCAGGGAAGTCTACTTCGATTAAAATGCTTACTGGAATTTTAACACCGACAGACGGCAAGATTGTCGTAAACGGAATGAACCCGCATAAAGAGCGGGAGAAGTTTGTAAAGACGATCGGGGTTGTGTTTGGTCAGCGTTCCCAGCTTTGGTGGGACATTGCCGTTCAAGAATCATTCAGACTGTTAAAGAAAATATATAATGTTTCTGATCAGCAGTATGAGGAGCATATGAATGATGTGATTGAAACCCTTGATATCGGACCGCTGCTCGATAAGCCTGTCAGAAAATTATCGCTCGGACAAAGAATGCGATGTGAACTGGCTGCGGCACTTATTCATAATCCGTCACTATTGTTTCTGGATGAGCCGACGATCGGGCTTGATGTCCTTGTAAAGCTTAAAATTCGCGAGTTTTTGAAGAAGATAAATAAAAAATACGGAACAACGATACTCTTAACGACACATGATCTTTCAGATATTGAAGCTTTATGTGAACGCGTTGTGATGCTTGATGAGGGAAAAATCATCTATGATGGACCATTAAAAGAACTTCGCGAAAACTGGGCAGAAGGTAAGCAAATTCAGTTCCAATTCAGTGAAAAGGCAACGATTGAAGAGCTGCAGAGCTTAACAAAGGAACATCTTGTTGTATGGGAAAAAGGTGCAAGTGATCTTGTTTGGGTAGCATCAGTTGATAGTGATGAAACCGTGATCTCAGGAGTCATCGGAAAAGTTACAGCTGCTAAAAAAATTGCGGATTTAAAAATTCTTGAGATTTCGACGGAAGAAATCATCCGTAACATATACGTTGAAGGTGCTGTTCGTCATGGGTAAGTATATTGAAATGATCCGGATTCGCTTTTTAATGATGCTTGCTTACCGAACAAACTATTACAGTGGTATTTTGATCTACAGCATCAACATCGGAGCGTATTATTTTTTGTGGAATGCGATCTATGGCGGAAAAGAGAACATCCAGGGGCTTTCCATTACTCAGATGACTACTTATCTTGCCGTTGCCTGGATGGCACGCGCCTTTTACTTTAACAACATCGACCGAGAAATTGCGATGGAGATTAAGGAAGGAAAAGTAGCTGTAGAAATGGTTCGTCCTTATCCTTATTTAAATATGAAGATGATGCAAGGGCTCGGTGAGGGGATTTTCCGTATTTTGTTCTTCTCTGTTCCAGGTATGGTGATCGTAACGCTCGTTTTTCCTGTTGATTTATCTGCACATGCAGCGACATGGCTCTTTTTCTTTTTATCTCTTATTTTAAGTTTTATTATCAATACACAAATTAACTTGCTCGCCGGAATTGCAACGTTCTTCTTATTTAATAACGACGGATTGATTCGTGCAAAGCGGGTAGTCATTGATCTGTTTTCAGGGTTGATCCTTCCAATCAGCTTTTATCCGATGTGGGCACAAAACATCATGAGTTATCTACCGTTTCAAGGGATCAGCTATATTCCAAGCATGATCTTTACTGAAGGATTTAAAGGAAATGAAATTTTACAAGCGCTGACCACTCAGGCGGTATGGTCGCTCATATTAATTCTTCCTATATATGTGCTGTGGACGATAGCAAAACGACAACTCGTGGTACAAGGGGGGTAGAATTCAATGAGGGATTATGTTTCAGTGTTTTTTCAATACGCAGGGCAATATTTAAAAACAAGATTTACCTACCGTGCGGATATGGTGGTCGAAATCTTTTCCGATTTTCTGTTTCAAGCGGTTAACCTCGTTTTCATACTTGTCGTTTTCGGTCATACATCATTGCTTGCAGGCTGGAGTAAAGATGAGATGATATTCATCTATGGATTCTTTCTCGTGCCGTTTTCGATTTTCTCTTCTTTCTTTAATATTTGGGATTTTACGGATCGATATATTGTAAAAGGTGAGCTGGATCGAATTCTGACTCGGCCCGTTCACAGCCTTTTTCAAATTGTTTTAGAGAGGATGGAGCTGGAATCCCTTTTTGGAGTGGGTACCGGTTTGATCGTTATGTTTTATGCTGGAGGGGATTTAGGACTGGATATAAACTGGTATGATCCATTTATATTCATTCTGCTGGTTTTAGGCGGTGCACTCGTATATGCGGGTATTTTTATCAGTCTTGCTACAATCGGTTTTTGGTCAGATTCGAAAACGGATATCATGCCAATGATGTACAATATCGGGAACTATGGAAGATACCCGGTTAATATTTATAACAATATTATAAAATATGTCTTAACATGGATCTTGCCTTTTGCGTTTGTTGGAGTATATCCTGCATCTTACTTTTTAGGGCGTGAAAACTGGTATGTGTTTGCTTTCTTAACACCTGTGGTGGGACTTGTGTTTTTCATGATCGCCGTAGTTCTTTGGAACATTGGAGTAACGAAATATAGAGGTGCAGGAAATTAAAATAAAACCGTTCCCCAATTCATTTGGAGAGCGGTTTTTTATTGCGGCATGGTTCGTTTTGCTGAATTTTTCTCTGCGTGCCTTTTCTTTGAGACTCTGTAAGACCGCAGGAAAGCAAAAGCTTAAGATGACTCGAAACAGTAGCTTCGGTTAAACCTAATCTATAAGCAAGTTGTTTCGTGCTGTAGGGGTGATGTAGCAAATCTTGAAGTATTTTTAATCCGCTTAAAGCTTTTAATAGCAAAACTAAGTTTTTTAAAATCCCAAAATTACAAATAATTCACATTCTAAAGATTCAGATGTCAACAATAAAAATGCAATAATCTATACTTTTGAGCTATTTTGTTTTAACAAAATAACAAGTTATGATAATACTAGAGATGAAACTAGCAGAATTGAAGGTGACATATATGAAGATCATGGTTATAGGTGGAAGTCCGACAGCGGAATCCAGAACAAGAGGGATCGCACAATATGCGGCAGAAGTATTGCGTGAAATGAACGTCGAAGTTTTATTCTTTGATGTGGGCAATGATATACTGCCGCTATTTACTGGGGATGAGTCTACAGCTCAGAACGAAGTCGTGAAAAAGTTATCAGCTTATGCAGAAGAAGCAGATGGCTTCTTCGTTACGAGTCCCGAATATCATAGCGGAATTAGCGGTGCTTTAAAAAATGCTCTCGACTTCTTAGGTGGAAAGCATTTTAGAAACAAACCTTCTGCCATTGCAGTTGCAGCCGGCGGAGGAAAAGGCGGAGTCAACGCGTTAACAAATCTACGCACAGTATTGCGCGGTGTTTACAGTCTCGTGCTGCCAGATCAATATGTAGCAGATCCAGTTGCATTTGATGAAGGAAACGTGCTTGTAGATGAGCTGGCACAAACCCGTGTAAAAGAACTAGCAACACAGCTTAAAGATTTAACAGAGCTCGTTTCAAAAAAATAGATCCGGATGAGTAAGTTGACTCCAGGGGCCGCAGGATTGCGGTGCCTGGAGTTTTTTTATGTGCATTTGTTGAGGTGGAGTGGAGTGCCCTTTTGGGAATGTATGGGGATTCGTTGTTAAAACTTGTAGTGAAAGCGGGAAATAACTTATTAATAATTGAGCCCGAAATCCAAACGAGCAAAAATAAGGCTGAAAATCGAGTAGATCTTCTAAAGCAAAAACTGAAAAAACGTAAGGGGAATAAATTGTTAGGGGTCAGACCCCATGTTTGAAGCTATGTTTGTCCTATTCCTGAATTACGCTTCATATGATGTGTTGAGGTGGATTTTATGGAAGACGTCGTATTAATAATCTTACTTATCGTAACTTTAATGATAATTGGCAGAAGTATTATGATGCTATTCAAACATCCTGGAATTAAAGAACATCTAATGCCGGCAAGTCACCTTCTTGTTTTAGCTATTGTATATGGAACCATTATTTGTGGTTTTGGGTTAATATTTGCACTGCTGTCTTTGATGGGCTATCCGGTTTTGAAAATGGAGTGGAGCCAATTTAATTTTTTTACTTTTATTGAAGCATGTATTTATTTCAGCAGTTCTACGATCTTATCTGTTGGGTATGGAGATATTGTACCTGTTGGATTAGGAAGGTGGATTGCTACATTTGAAGCATTGATCGGATATTTGCTGCCGATCGCCTTTGTGCTGACGTCTGTTATTCAGCACAACAAAATGACGAAATAGCAAAATAGTTGTTTGAAATGATGGAAATGGGCTACCCTTAAAACAGAATGATTTTAAGGAGGTCGCCAGATGAGTGTTGAGATTGGAGCTAAAGCACCTGATTTTAAACTGCCTGCGAGCAGCGGACAGGAAGTACAGTTATCGGATTTTAAAGGGAAAAACGTTGTCTTGTATTTTTACCCGAAAGACATGACACCAGGTTGTACGACACAGGCGTGTGATTTCAGAGATATGCACGAAAAATTCGAAAACCAAAACACAGTTATATTGGGCGTTTCACCAGACCCCATATCGCGTCACGATAAGTTTATTGAAAAGCACGGTCTTCCATTTTTACTGTTAGCAGATGAAGAAAACAAAGCAGCAGAATTATATGGAGTATGGAAAATGAAGAAGAACTTCGGCAAGGAATACATGGGGATTGAACGGTCTACATTTATTATCGATAGAGAAGGTCATATCGCAAAGGAATATCGAAAAGTAAAGGTAAAGGATCACGTACAAGAAGCATTGGAGTATATAAAAGAAAACCTTTCATAGAAAAAAGCCCCTAATCTTTGGGGCTTTTTAGCTTTCGTGCAGTTCATTTACCGGAATGTTCATTTCATTGTCTGGCTGATCTTGTGTATATGCTCTTGCTGTCTGGCTGCTTTCGTCTACTGATTGGAGCCAAACCGGAGTTCCGTTATGTAATACTTCGATTTCTTTTTCAGATTGAATGATCTGCTGAGCACGCGATACGTTCATTTTCATTCACCTCCACGCTTGTTATTATGCTGCAGCATAAGGAATATTATGCTTTTAATATAAAATATAGGCAGGGAAACAATTCGCATGATAGAATGAAATTGTGTGAATTTTATAACAGATAATTATGGGGGTTTAAAATATGAGAGATGAAAGGTTAACGACACTCGCTAAAACATTGTTAACGCATTCACTAAAACTAGAAAAAGGTCAGAAACTTCTGATCACATCGTTCATTGCTGGAAAGCCGCTCGTAAAAGAACTTGTAAGAGAAACATATGCATTAGGAGCATATCCATACGTTCAGTTAGCAGACGAAGAGATCTCAAGAGAGCTGATGCTTGGTTCATCAAAAGAGCATACGGAGCCACAAGTGAAATGGGACTTGGCACGTATGGAGGATGTAGATGCATACATCTCAATTCAATGTAAAAATAATGATGCAGAGTTTACGGATGTTTCAAGCGAAGTATTCCAGATGAAAAGTGAGTTAAACAGACCCGTTCAGAACTTGATCATCAATGACCGTCAATGGGTATTGCTAAACTACCCTACACCGGGATTAGCGCAAATGGCGAAAATGAGTTTTGAAAAGTTCACTGATTTTCTGCTGGATGTTTGTAATGTTGATTATAAAGCAATGGCGGAAGCCCAAAAGCCGCTTCATGAACTAATGGAAAAAACAGATAAAGTCCGCATTACAGGACCAGGTACAGATTTATCTTTCTCTATAAAAGGGATTCCTGCTGTTATGTGTGCCGGTGAAAATAACATTCCTGACGGGGAAGTTTTCACAGCGCCAGTAAAAGACAGTGTAAACGGAAAAATTACATATAACACACCATGCCCGTACCACGGGACAACATTCAATCATGTGAGTTTAACATTTAAAGATGGAAAAATTGTCGAAGCGACTTCCGACAATTCAGAAAAGCTGAACCAAATTTTTGACACAGATGAAGGTGCGCGCTATGTTGGAGAATTTGCTATCGGTGTCAATCCTCTGATCCAGCATCCGATGGGGGATATCCTTTTTGATGAAAAGATTTGCGGCAGCATCCACTTTACACCGGGAAGAGCCTATCAAGATGCGAATAACGGAAATGAATCAGCCATCCATTGGGATATGGTATTAATTCAGCGTCCGGAATACGGCGGAGGAGAACTGTATTTTGATGATGTCTTAATCCGAAAAGACGGTTTGTTTGTTCTGCCAGAACTTCTAGGACTAAATCCAGAAAACCTTAAGTAAAATCTTTTTGCACTGCTAATTGTTAGTAACTGATTTCCGCTCCAGGTCGCTCGCTTCCGCGGGGTGTGAGGTGAGCCTCCATGGCGCTCCAATCAGTTTGCCCAAGAAGTGTAATTACGAAATGACTTAAATGAAACGTTTTTTCTGAAAAAGAGCCCTTGTAGCAACAAAGTTCACGAAAACAGCCTTAACAAAACAATGATTTGCGGGATGAACTGTCCCGCTTTTTGTATTTTATAAAACAGATAAGAAGGTGTTTACTGATGATACTTTCAAGTGCAAGACTAAAGGATGATATAAAAGAGAACCTTAAGAAAGAATTCCCGGAGTCAGAGTTTCGTTTTTACAATAAAATGAAAGAAGCAGCTGCAGATCTGGAGCATGCAGAAATACTGATTACTTTTGGAGAAGATTTAAATGAGGAACTGGTTAATCGGGCTAAAGTCTTAAAGTGGATAATGGTTATCTCCGCCGGACTTGATAAAATGCCGTTTGATGCGCTAGAAAAAAGAAACATCCTTATCACAAATGCAAGAGGCATTCATAAAACACCTATGGCCGAATATACGATATCGATGATGCTTCAAGTTTCCCGTAAAGCAAAAGAGATGATGGAAAAGCAAAAAGAGCATACGTGGGATCGCAAAGTGCCGATGACTGAGATTTCAGGTCAAACGATTGGGATATTAGGGACCGGTGCGATAGGCGGAGAAATAGCAAGATTATCAAAAGCCTTTCAAATGAAAACGATTGGTTTTAACCGCAGCGGTAAATCGGTAGACCATTTCGATATAATCGTTGACCAAGAAGGAATTGAACAGCTTTATAAAGAAAGTGATTTTATCGTAAATGTGCTACCTTCGACAGATCTGACGAAAGGGTTTATTCATGCAGATTCATTTTCACTAATGAAGCCGACAAGTGTTCTGATCAACATAGGAAGAGGTACGACGATAGCTGAAGGTGACCTTATTGCCGCATTAAAAGAACAAAAAATCGGTCATGCCGTACTCGATGTTTTTGAAAAGGAACCTTTGGCAGAAGACAGTCCTTTATGGGATATGGAGAACGTAACGATTACACCGCATATATCAGGTATTTCTCCACAATATCAAGCAAGGGCATTAGAGATATTCTCAATGAACTACAAGCTGTACTTGAAAAATCAGTTATCCGACATGGTAAACATTATACCGTACGACCGGGGGTATTAAGATGAAAATTTATACAAAAACAGGTGATAAAGGAACAACATCATTAATCTTTGGTGAACGAGTATCTAAAAATGATATTCGGGTTGAAGCATATGGTACATGTGATGAAGCGAACAGCATGATCGGACTGGGTGTCAGTTTTCTCCCGGATGAAGAATGGGCAAAAGATGCCATAACCGTTATGAGAAAGGTTCAGACCGTTTTATTTCATGTTGGGGCAGAACTTGCGACACCTGCAGGGAAAGAGGTAGCGTGGAAGCTAAAAGAAGAAGATGTTCAGTTTCTGGAACAGACAATTGATAGATGGCAAGAGGGGTTAAAACCTTTAAAACAATTCATCCTGCCGGGAGGGACTCCGGCAGCCAGTGCTCTTCATACTGGACGAACAATCGCGCGTCGGGCTGAAAGACTGGCAGTTGCTGTTGAAGGTGTGAATCCTCTCGTCATGTCTTACTTAAATCGTCTATCAGACTTTCTGTTTGTAGCAGCAAGATATGTGAATGAAAAAATGAACATGAACGAACCCGTTTTACACGAAGAAAACGAATAATACAAAGGGATTTTCATACACTTCAATTGACAAAACCTGTAGATAACAAGTAGACTAATTATAACGATTATAAAGTAAGAATTCTTAAAGAAATGGGGTGATGATGATGTCAAGTGCTAAGATAAATGCTGCAATCGACAACTTAAAAGGTGCTGGAGTTCGGATTACTCCGCAACGTCATGCTATCTTAGAGCATCTCATCCAATCCATGTCCCATCCAACAGCCGATGAAATATACAAGGCTTTAGAAGGGAAATTTCCTAATATGAGTGTAGCAACTGTTTATAATAACCTTCGTGTCTTTAAAGAAGCGGGTCTTGTTAAAGAACTCACTTACGGAGATTCATCTAGCAGATTTGATTGTGTAACTACAGATCACTATCATATCATCTGTGATTCTTGCGGGAAGATAGTTGATTTCCATTATCCTGGTTTAGACGAAGTAGAAAGTCTTGCTGAATCTGTTACAGGCTTTGAGGTTGGGCGTCACCGGATGGAGATTTACGGAGTTTGCCCGGATTGCAAAAGAAAACACTAATAAAAAAAGCTGACTTCCTTAACCGGAATGTCAGCTTTATCTATTTTACCTGTTCCTTTCGCATTGAGCGCTTGGAATTATATTTTTCATCAAAATCTTTGCCTTCAAGATTTTTGTCCAATGTCAGCGGCTGGTTGCAAGACATACAAGCATCAACTCGTCCGAGGACTTTCGTCACTGTTCCGCAATTCGGACATTTGACTTGAACAGCTTGTGTTGAAATCATTCCAATCCAAAAATAAACTCCTGCGCTGGCGATGGTTGCTAAAAATCCAACTAGCATAAAAATAGACATTACTACAAAACTTGTCTTAAAAAACAGGCCTGCATACATAATGATAATACCGATGAACACTAGGCTTAAAGCGAACGTACGTATTTTATTAATTTTGCTCGTATACTTTATCATACCTGTCCCTCCTACGTTCATTAGTATAACATATGAACATATAGGAAAAGAAAAAGGATTTTGTTATTTCGTGTTGAATGATTACACACAAGATTTTGTGAAAATGGGAGATGACCTTTATGGAAGATATTTTGCGCCCCCTTTATCAAGAAAGAGCCAGCAACGAAAATACTTTAGGTGTTATATTTGTTGAAAAGAACAAATCATTTAGCCCGGGAACCGATCATTTTGACTGTATTCTTCTTATTATAGTAAAAGAAGCAGAACAGTCCTTTATGATTAAACATTATGAGTTTGAAACTGGTTCAGCGGCTTTACATATTGTTACTGAGAGTTTATTGAATTCTTGGCTCATGCTTGGCTCTAATAAAAGAGCTGTCGATTGGGTAATGAACGGAAAAGTTCTATTTAACCGCAACGAGTACATTACAAGATTACGGGACAGGCTGCATGAGTTTCCTGTAGAGGAAAGAACGCACAAGATCGGATTAGAGTTTGCAAAACTAATTAGAAGATATAATGACGGGAAGGAATTATTCCATTCTGGTCAGTACCTCGATGCATTTAACAACATAATGCATTCACTTCACCATTTAGCGCGTCTTGCCATTATCGAACATGGTTATTATCCAGAAGTTACAGTATGGAACCAGGTTAAGATGATACAGCCGGAAATTTTCAAGCTGTATGAGGAACTCGTGACAGGAGATGAAACAATCGATAAACGTCTTGAATTGCTTCTATTAGCTTCCGAATTCTCACTATCTTCAAAAACTAAACTTGGTGCTAATCATCTATTAGAAATCTTGAAACAAAAACAGGAATGGGCCTACCATGAATTGATGGAGCATGGGGAGATTCGTGATTATTCGATTGACCTTCCATTGCTGCTTTCCCATTTAAAAGATAAGGGGTACATTAAGACAATAAAAAAAGAAACAAAGAGCAAAGGCTTGTTCCATCGCTATTATGCTATAAAATAATAACTATTTTACAAAAAGGTGTTGACCTGTATATTAATCCCGTGATATATTATTTCTTGTCGCTGCGACATACGGAAACATTGTTGCAGGCGGGAAACATTTTCAAAAATACAGGTTGACATCTTATTTTTAAGATGCTATCCTAATAAAGTCGCCAAAACGAGCGGCAATGAAAAACAAGTTCTTTGAAAACTGAACAAAAGAAATAGGTAAGGAATTAAATTAATTCCGTCAGTTTTAAAAACGAGCAAGACAAACACTTTTATGGAGAGTTTGATCCTGGCTCAGGATGAACGCTGGCGGCGTGCCTAATAC
>NZ_JAVDWA010000010.1:0-83480 GCF_031457135.1 Fictibacillus barbaricus
CGGAAGGTTATTTGTCATGGACAAATTCAGTATAACATGAATAATTGTAGGCTTTTAATGAAAAATGTTGACAAACTATTAGCTGGTTTTGTGGACTAACCCTATTTAAGTTGCTTTTCAACTTCCTCATTGTACTTTTCAATTTGTTCATTATTATTTGTAGTATTGTATTTCTTTTCTAGTTTAGGTTTCAGTTTTAACCAAATGACATTCTTCTCATAAATATCTCTGTCAAAATTATGGTTAAGTTCTTCAAGAGATAACCCCATAGCGTCTGCAAAAGCTCGGTGTTGCGGCAAGTCACTCGTATCTGGACCTTCCTTAATGTAATTATCTACTTCTTTTTGAGTAGTAGAAACTTTGTATTTGTTTTTAGCGATTGATTTCCATACCTCATCTTCTTCCATCTCTTGAACAGCTAGCTGTATCACTTGTTCAGCCGTTAAATCCGTTTTATAGGATAATTTTTCTTGTGTTAAAATCCGTATTATCTATTTCTTTAATTTTTCATTTTTCTCAAATTCATCTGCTTTAGATATTACTTCTTCAAAAACCTTTTTATAATCTTCGTAAGTGTAAGTATCAGCAATCTCTTTTAGTTCTTCATCGCTTTTTATCTTCACATCTACCTGATCATTTGAATTTGATTGGCAACCTGTAAATAAAAAGACCGCCATTATGCCGAAGCAATCGTTTTAATGAATTTCAACATTTCCCCTCCCATAGGCACGTCAATTGACAAGTGAGTTCGCATACCAATTCGCAGCGTGACAATAGTTATTGTCATCTTGCTAAAACGTGTGCGAATCAGGGTGCTAATTAAGGAAGCAATCGTTTTAATGAATTTCAACATTTCCCCTCCCATAGGCACGTCAATTGACAAGTGAGTTCGCATACCAATTCGCAGCGTGACAATAGTTATTGTCATCTTGCTAAAACGTGTGCGAATCAGGGTGCTAATTAAGGTGATAAAAGTGGTGTTTTTTAACAATAGACCTTATATACCAAGAAAAAACCGCAACGAAATACGTTGCGATTTATTGTGCTAATTGCTTTGCGATTTGGCTTGTTTTTCCTCGTTTTCTCCCTCAAAAGAGAACCCGTTACCAAAAGGTGGTCCCTTTCTTTTTAACTTATAAAGGTTTGATAAGGAGAGGTCAGATGAAGAAGCAAATTGAAATCAACATTTTAGAAGGTCTTTTTGTTAAAAGCATGGTTTTATTTATAAACCTTATTTTAGAAAGCCACCCATTAAAGATTTATCGTTCGTTTTCTGATGATATTCATTAATAAAATTTCAGTTAAGCAAAATATGTAAAAAACTCAAAAATAAAAATACCCATTTGCTTAAGAAATCGCAAGGATATTACAGTGATTTTATCGATGCAAGGTGGATAACTGGGAACACTTAGATTGAGACGGAATGATTCTTTATCTGCAACAGGCGATTTCCCCAGATGCCTGTGAGTTCAGCTCTGTTTATCTTCCATTAAAGCACCCGATTGTTGAATAAAAAGGAGAGACAGTTTAGTTAGAGTCCATCTCTCATTATTTACGAATACCGATACCTAATATCTTTTTTGAAACTTCATCAATATATACGTTAATCGGACCAAGTTCTGCATCATCAGTTGTTTTAAAGGTTACCTTCAATGTTTTAAGCCCTTCAATATTGATATACCTGTCTTTTTTTTCATCCTTTACTTCTAATTTCCCAGTGGGTGTAAATTTCTCCACATTTGCTTTTTTCCAATCCTTAATAGTTTCTTGGGAAACAGGACTAACATAGTTGTAAGCACGTTCAATTTCATCAGGATATGCTGAATTTGAATTGCAACCACTTAAAACAATTGTAATGAACAAACTAAATATAATAAAAAATTTTCCCACCAAGCACCTCCAAACAAAATTAATACCCCTTATTCAACAATCCTGCTCGTTTGTTGAATAAAATTCATTGTTTTTTTACATTACTATATCTTCTTTTGAGGTGTCGTTTATCCTTTTTCGTTATATTTGGTAAGTCTATTACCAAGTCCCATTATCGAATGTCAATATGAATAAATCCAAGTTAATAACTAATACTATCACCAGTGTTCTATATCCTTTTTAAAAGGAGTAAATTAAGGAATTTTCAACGGAGGAGATTTTTATGCCAGAACAAGGTCATAAACCACCAAGAATATCTGATAAATCTGTTGACGACAATCCTTATTTAGATACAAGTAAGCACCACTCAACAAGAGCTGATTATGATGGTGGTAGCCCTTATCTAGATACTAGTGAGAATCCAACTATACAGGTTAATAACGCTGGGGGCAGTCCCTATTTAAATACAAGTGATGACTCTACAACCACAGGCTAACGAATAAATGGAAACCAACTGAGCAATAGAAAAGGACCACCAGAAGGTGGTCCTTTCTTATTGGACAAACTTTACAAATACAGGCATTCTTAGAATTCCAGCCTTTGTGTAATTCCTGAACTTCACTGTGCAGCAAACTTTAGGACTTAGATATACTGCATCCTCCGTTTCGTTCGTAACGAATCCAGCAGCAGCTTGATAAAGTTCCCTTCTAGCCTTAGGGGGCACGAATTCGGTAACGCCAAGTGGTCTTGTGACACCGTTCTCTACTTTACCAAGTATCCAGCCAAACTCCTTTTTGCGGTACCCAATCACGAAAACATCTTCATATTGATAGTTAATCACTTTCTGCCACGAATGAGAACGGCTGTCTTTCTCATAGACCGAATCGGCTTTCTTTTGCACAATCCCTTCTAGTCCTCGCTCTTGGCAAAGGGCAAACAACTCGCTTCCTTTTCCTTTTAACCAACGAACCTTTGATACTCGTTCGTTCTCTTGGATTATAGAATCCAAGAGTCGCTTCCGTTCCAATAAAGGTAATTTCATGACAGACTTTCCTTCATGATACAGAATATCGAAAGCACAGAAATGGACAGGATTATTTTTGGATAAGCCTTGAATCTTCATTGTCTTAGAAACCTGAAAACGGCCTTGGATGGCTTCAAAATCGGGATGTCCTTTATGGTCAGTCATGATAAGTTCTCCGTCAAGAATGGTCCCTTTTGGAATGCCAGCGTCCCAAAGTTCTGGGAACTTTTGACTTACGTCATTGTTATGTCTTGTATATAGCCTCAATTGTTCCATATTTGAATAGATCATCCGTATACCATCAAGTTTCAGTTCCGATATATAACCTTCTTGATTAAGGGGTTCGTCTGATCTTTGTAGTAACATCGGAGATAAAAACATTTACATCACCCATAATAATTTTACCACTGGGTGCAGTTTTAGAATAAGTAATTAGGATACAGAAACTTTTGGAAATTTTTAAGTATCCATACGTCTAAAACAACAAAAATCTCCCAAATACTGATAAAATAGGAGGTCATAATAATGCGGCAAGAGATTGGTCAACGGGTTTGTTTTTTAAGAAAGAAAAAAGGCTTCTCTTTAGCAGAACACGCTAAAGAGTTCGGCGTCTCGAAAACGTATATGTTTAACCTAGAAGCAGGAAAATCCAAAAGCATCTATTTTCAGATTCTTGAAGAACTGCAAAAAGAACTCCACATCTTTCCCGATGTCCTGCCAGACAAAGAGAACGATGAAAGTTCTTTTCGAGTGAATCATGCTATAAATCGATATAAAGAGTTACTTGCAAAAGACGAGGAAGCAGCTGAATACCTGCTATCCAGTTTTGAAAAAGGATTGGAACTTCTTTTATCAAAATCTAAATAAGCCCATCTCATCTGTAAAAGACCAACATAAACATGAAAAAGCAAAAGAGGATTAATTATAAATGATAAGTAGCAACTCTACCATTAGTAGTAGTTCACAAATATCATTTCCAATATATTTACATTTTGTTATACTTTAAAGTATTAACTGATTAGATTGGATGATAAAAATGATTACTTGCGAGCAGTTGCTGCAAGAGATTGCCAGAGTCAAAAACGAGTTATTGCAACAGACTTATACGATTGAATGCTTAACTGATCCTGTTTTGTTAAAGAAGAGTCAAGAGTTGGATGATTTAATATCTCTATACCAAGCCAAACAACAACCGTATTATTATCTTGAGGAAGGCAACTAGTTCTACCGTCTTATTGTAAAACTTCAATCCCTTGATCATTAGTAAAAAACATACATAAACGTGAAAAAGCAAAGGATACTTAGAGGTTCCTTTGCTTTTTTTATTGCTTGTTTATGCTTCTGGAAAGATTCTTTTTAGTACATCTTTCAATTCAACTGTACTTGTACGGTTACTTCCGCCTTGGCAGTGAAAGTAAATCTTTTCCCCTCATGAAAAGCACTTACGGCTTCTTGCCATGGTTACTATGCTTCTTCCTCGACTAACTCAATTTCTTCTCCGTTTATCTCACCATCCTTGCTAATGTCTGGAGTTTTTTTGACATCTTCCTTTTTTACTTTTTGCTCAATTGGAGGACCGACGGTTCCGTCTTCCTTCAAAACCAGTTTTTTATCTTTTATCTGTTTCAGCAATTGAGGAAAGGTTTTCTTAAGCAGCGGAACAAAAACTTTCATCTCCTCTTGCGAAACTGGACACATATAACCATTTTCTTTAAATACATTATCTCTCATGAGTTCTTGGTCATCAAAATAGACGTTGTAGATGATTTTCATTTCATTTTCAAGTGAATCAGTATCCACCTCATTAATAATTTCTTTTTCTATTAATAGCTCTTTAAATTTTCCAAATTTAACTTTTTCATATTTGTTGCCCTTCTTTTTCGGAATAGAAGGGCTTTTATCACTAGGTTGTTGAAGAACTGGGTTTGTACCGTTGATCGTTTTCTCCTTGCTAGATGGTTTTTTTAATTGTTCTATTTGTTGATTCAGATGGTTTAACTCATCATTAATTTTGTTTAGAACATCATCCAAATTTTTTTCGGCTGCAATAATCCTTTTTTTTCCTTTAAGATAAGATTCTGAATTTGGAACAATTACACTTTCGGAATACTTGTCATAAATGTATACCATTTCAACAATGCCTGGCATTTCTTCATCAATGAACTCATATAGGTCGTACTCCTTTATCATCCATCCATCTTTTCGGGTTGCTTTAACCCCGTGTAGCCTACCTTCCCTAATATAACGAGAAACTGTTTGTATATTCTCAATAATGTAGTGTCGCTTCAAAATTTTAAAAGCCTCATGGACATTGAATGTTTTCTCCACTTTTCGATCACCATCCCCTGTTTACTTGTACAAGTATATGAAAAATGGTTTTTATTCATGACGGTTGTAATATTACAACGGTAAAGTTACAGCAGAATTTTTATTGGAGTAATATTAAAACGGAAATATTACGATCCTAAATTTACTTCTGTAATGTTACTCCTCTATTATTACTGTTTCATTGTTATTCAGATGATATAAAAAACCGAGAAATATTGTGTTGAAATATGATAAACCGAGATATTATTTAGAGGATAATGTTGATAAAAGTTGAAACGCATAAAATGGTGTAAAATCCTTGTAGGTTCGTACAGGTTTGTCCATTCCTTATAATATGGTTCTCGGCAAGTGTAGGAAAAGGGATCCCTTTTCCTACACTTGCCGAGAAATTGTATAAGCCTCTCCGAACTGCCGAGAAATAAAGAAAAATAAAATAAGAAAAAATAAAATAATATAAAATAACTTTATTTCTTTGTTCAGTACAAAAAGGCATAATTTTTTTGTCGAATGTTTCAAAAATATTATAACTTGTCCGACCTATTATGGACCACACCCTTATTTTAACGCGTTATTAGAATGGATTGGAAAAAAAGAAAACAAAAAATGAGCAGATTTTCTGCTCATTTTATTTACCACTTAGATCAAGCGTCTCGGGTAGGAGTGATTTAATTTTTAATTTAACCTTTGTTGAAGTAATGAGGGAACATTCTTCAATGAGAAGCAGCACCAGATTGCGAATTTCAAGATTGGTAAGTGACTTCCATCTTTTGTAGCGAAAAAACAAATCAACCCATCCTTCAATGTTTCCATCCATATCATGTATCTCTTTTAACTTCCGACATGCTTCTTCCATTTGAGGTAAATCAACCTTATAGGACTTTAATTTGCCCTCACTATCAGCTTTTGAGAGCAGATATGCCAATAAATCATGTTGTTCTGAATCAAGGAGCATGCCATCCTTTTTATCTCCGTTTTTTTCAAACATTTTAAGGACATTTAAATTGTTCTTTTCATACTGGATGTCATTCTTCAATTGAAGTATTTCTATTTCTTTAGCCACAATCTCAGCAGCAATCATTTTTTTTACTTCCCTGATGGTTAAGTCTTTTGGTGCAGTCATTTTAAAGATTAAGTCTAAAACCAGGTTATTTAGTACATCCGCTTTTATTTTCTCTTTACACTTCGGACAAATATAATAGCGGAACCCATATACCTTTTTCCCTTTTTTCCTGTTTAGGTTTGTACGCTTATCTCTTCCCATCATCAGACCACCACAATAACATCTTAATAGATCATTCATATAAAATGATGTATTCAAAAACCTCGGCCGTTTATCTTTCGTTTTTGTGTACTTATGCCAACAATACCACCAGTCTTCTTCACTAATTACAATGCCCTTCTCTTGGATAAAAGAACATTTAAACCATTTCCATTGTTCGATTGGAGCAAAATTTCTTGATTCCTTCTCATAACGGTTATAGACGAGATGACCCGTATAGATCGGATTCGTTATGATTTCTTTAACCCTGGTAGCCGTCCATTTCTTTGGAGGATTTTTTTTGTTCAATGTGTTAGCTATACTTGAGAATGTCTCACTTTTTTTATACAGATGAAAGACCTTTTTTACATTACTCAACTCTTTGTGAACAGGTTTAAATCGAACGACTTTCTGCTCTTTCTTCACCTTCTTCACATCATCAACAATGGGTTCATATCCATATGGTGGTGCTCCACCAATATATTTCTCCCTGTCCAGTAATGATTTTAAAGTGGCTTTTGTACGGGTTGAAATGTTGTCAGATTCAAGTCTCGTGAGAGCGTCTTCCACAAGTGTACGAATAAAATCTTCCGAATCATACAACTCTCCTCTTGATGCAATAACAACTGGCACACCTATTTTTTCTAATAATAACCTTAACTGAAAATGCTCTTCGGTCTGTCTGGAGAGTCGATCACGGTCTGAAACAACGATAGCATCGAACTCTTTATTTTCTACCGCATGTAATAAAGCCTCTAGATTTTTTCGTTCCGTAAAAGGTTTTGAATAAGCCGATCCAGTATCGGAAAACTTAGCATCATCATTAACCGTTTTATCATACCGATTTAAAAAATCAGAAACCTTTCCATACTGCTGACCTTCATCTTTTTCTTTTTCTTGTTCTTTTGTTGATACTCGGCTGTAAAACGCAATGCGTTCAGCATTTTTTATGATTTCATCAACCGAAAGTATTTCTTTTTTCTGTTTCATTTCTCACCTCTATAAGTCGGTATTAAACAACGAATATCGGGTGTCTTCTTACGGTGATAGTGCACTACTTTTACGAGGGAGAGGATGTTTTGCTTCTGTATCTCGGTTAAGTTTATATCACTTATTAAATCAAGTGTTTCCTTTTTATCTAAGTGATTAAGAAACTGTTTGTTATGAAAATGAAGTGACTCATATTTTTCTAGTTCTTTTGATTTTTCTTTATAGCAGTTTACAAGATAAGATAATTGCTCTTGATTATCCTCAGATGGATATTTTAGAAGTTGTTGAAAATGGGATTTAATTTTATTCTCCAATAAAGATATTTCATTATCCAGATACGTGATTCTAGCTTTGAACGGTTCTCCATAGCGTTTTTCTAAGATCTCTTTAAGTTTTCCCCATTGGTGTTCTCCCTTTTTGATGAGGTAAGCCCATACTCTTTGAAAGACTTCTTCATCCAGTTTGTTGATTTTTGGTGCGTTTTTACACGTTTTTGTTTTGCACTTGTATACTTTTTTTATCGCTATTAATGGTTCTTTACAGGTTCCGCAGCGTAAAACATGTTCTAACTTTGCCATTGGCAGCTCTTCTTCTAAACCTTCATCATCCTCTGATTTTTCACCCGTTATAGATTCAGGTACGTCGAGCTGTTTCACGATATCGTTCGCTTTATACCATAACCCTTCTTCTTCATAGGTTAAAATGCGAAGCGTCTGTGTGACTTCGTTATCAATCGAATATTCATTACCATCTAATCGTTGTACCATTTTTCCGATATGAAGGGGCTGGACAATGATGTCCCAGATTTGTTTTGGGGTCAGAGATGCTAGGTTTTCATTCTCTTTTAAGCATTTGCAGAAAAATGAAAAGTCACGCTTGTCCACAATATCCGTAGAAATCGCGTCCACTTCAGAGTAGAGAGTCCTAACGGTTTTCACTTTATCAGGGATGTGCCTCAAATTGCTTTCGCCTTCTTTAAGTTCCTTAATAGGTTCTTCATCCTCCTCTTTAGAATCAGATTTTTTCTTCTTTTTTGATTCATAAGCGAAAGGTGGAGAACCTACTTGCCACAGTCCTTTCTTTATCAAAGGGATCTTGGAATAGATTAACCTTTGGACGATATTGTTGGCTTCATGTTCTGCAATACCAGCCAATATCGCCTCAATAAACTCAGAAGCTGCTCCTTCAAATGGAGGGGGTTCATTATCTGCTGTAAAATGCAGGTCAACTTTGTATTTTTTTAGTATTCGATAGATCTCGATGTACTGCTGCACTTTCCTAGCTAGCCGATCCCGCTTAAAGACTAAGATTCTTTCAATCTTTCCTGTTTCCACATCGTTTAATAAACGTTTTAATTGAGGGCGTTCATCTAATGTGGTTTTTCGAGCTGAACGATTTCCTTCATCGTAAACTTCGTGGATGATCCAATCCCGTTTTTCAGCATATTCTAAGGCCATATCTTTTTGCATGCTGATGGAATGCGGCTGTTTATCAGTGTTAAGGGACTGCCTTAAATAGATGACAGTTTTCTTCATGGAAGATCACCCACCTCCTTTATCAGGTTATCTTTGATCTGAAAATAAATATAAGAAGCGATCACTTTCGCCCAATCTTTTTCAAACCCTGGTTCAAAAACAAATTCTAACTTTCCTATTTCTAATCTTTCCTCTGTGACTGATTTTTTGTGACGAACCATATTTTTCCCTCCATTCATTTACTGGCTGTGACTGTATTATGTGTAAACGAATAGAAATTATTCACATATAAAAACAATTGTTCATATATATGAATAGTCTGTGTAAATCAGTTTATCCTATCAGTATGACTAACCTTTGCATTCTTTCCGATAAACCTCTAGCGTCATTGTTTGCTTAGGATCGAGTGACTCCATAAGGCTTTCATAAGCACCACGCCATAATTTTTCTTCCACCTTGTGCCAGTTTTTGATGAATTGTTCTTGATCGCTTGTGGATAATTGGTCAACAGAATGAAACGGCTCACCGTTTCGAAAAAAAGTAACACGTCTCTCCATTACTTGTCTCATCGCCATTCCCCCTTACTTCACTCTATGCAGAAGGAGAAGTGAGATAATCCATCTTTCATAAGACAAGTTTTGAACACATATAATGGACAAACAGAATGGGGGATCGATATGTTTCGTCAATCAGAGGAAATCGACCAACGAGACATAGGGATTTATACACGTGTATCGACCGAAGAACAAGCACGTGAAGGGCTTTCACTCGATGAACAGAAGAATCGATTAGAGTCTTATTGCCACGCCATGGGTTGGAACCAGCACATCCGTTTTTTTATCGATGAAGGGGAATCGGCAAAAAACTTAGAAAGACCGCAACTAAAACTGCTAATGGAAGAAGTGAAAGAGAACAACCTTTCACGGATAATCGTCACAAAGCTCGACCGATTGAGCCGAAAACTCTCTGACCTTCTAGCACTCATCGACTTGTTCCAGTCACATAAAGTGTCTTTCATCTCCATCAGCGAGAGTTTTGATACGAATACGCCGTCTGGCCGATTGACGCTTCAAGTTTTAGGGGCCGTGGCGGAGTTCGAGCGTGAAAGAATCCGTGAACGTGTTATCGATAACATGTTTCATGCAGCGAACCAGGGACAATGGCTCACATCGGCTCCATTTGGGTACAAACTCGCCGACAAAAGACTGGTTATCGATGAAAATGAAGCCAACATTGTGCGAAGGATTTATGGGATGTTTTTAAAGGAAAACATGGGCTATTTTGCGATCGCTAAAAAACTCAACGAAGAAGGAATCCCCTCTCATACGGGAAAAGAATGGTGGAACCGAACGATCAAACTCATGATCACGAATCCCGCCTATAAGGGGACAACCATCTGGAACCGATTAGCTGGCAGTACAGAAAAACGCGAGAAGAAGGATGTCGAGGAATGGGTCATCATAGAAGGTACGCACGAACCCATCATCGACCCTGAAATATGGGAGGAAGTCCAGAAGAAAGCCGAGAAAAAAAGACTGCCCGCTCGCTCGCAGCGAAGCACGCATCTTTTAAGCGGTATCTTAAAATGCGGATTATGCGGTTCGGGGATGAGTCATGACCGTGCGGGATCGAAGAACAGCAAATACGGGGTCTACCGCTGTTCTGCGAACAAAAACAAAGGAACCTGTACGGGTAAAGTTTACCGTTCGGCCGAGTTAGAACTACTCTTCAAAGAAAGTCTGTTGCAGCTGTCAAAAGATTTCACGCTTCATTTTCTTCCGTCTATCGAACCTGCTAAAGATGCACTCACTTCGACCGCCCTTCAGCAGAAAGTTCATAACGCCAAAAAAAGGTATCAACGAAAAGTGGAAGCCTACACCGCTGGTCTAATCGAGATGGAAGACCTGCAAAATGAAAAAGAAAGAATGGATACACTTGTAAGTGAGCTTGAAGCATCCGAAGTCATCGAAGTGAACCCGAAAGCCATTGAAGAAAACATTAAGTCCAAACTTCGTACTTTGATGAACGTTATGGACCAGTTACCTGTTTCGGTCACAAAAGCACTCATCAAAGAAGTCGTGGAGAAAGTTGTGGTTAAGGGAGAACATGATATTGAGATTCATTTGAAATAGCATCCATGTCGGATGCTTTTTCATTTGTTTATAACTTTATCTATTTAACCTGAAGGAAAAAAACACTTTATTAAAACGGGTCTAATTGTTATAATGATCCAAAAATGGGAAAGGTTGTTTTTATGAATATTAACAGAGATATAGATGATGTGATAGTTTCCCTTAAGAATGCAAAACGTGAAGGCATTAAAGTAAATCTTTTAATCGGTGCTGGATGTTCTGCAACGGCAGATATACCGACAGCTAATGGGATTGTGAAATTAATAAAAGAAAAATTCCCAAGAGAGTATGAAAGAGCAAACCCTAAAAGCTACGAAAATTGCATGTCAAAATTAACTCCTTCTGAAAGAAGAAACTTAATTAAAAGTTTAGTTGATGATGCTAAAATAAACTGGGCACATATAGCCATTGCACAGTTGATAAAGCACAACTTTTTTCATAGGGTGTTAACTACCAATTTTGATAATTTATTACAAAGAGCATGTGCACTTGTAGGTGAGTTCCCAGGGATATACGATTTAACCACTTCTTCAGAATTCAGATCAGATTTACTATTTGAAAAATCGATAATTCATTTACATGGTCAACACACTGGTTTTATTTTATGTAACACCAAAGACGAACTCGAAGAACAATTAAATATAATAAATCCTGTTTTTAAACAACTAAATCAAAATAGCCTTTGGCTTATAGTAGGATACAGTGGCAAAAACGATCCGATTTTTAATTTATTATCTGAACAAAAATTATTTGAAAATAGATTATTCTGGGTTGGTTATAGGTATGATGAACCCGAAATGCATTTAAAAGAGAATTTATTGAGTGAGGAAAAATATGCATTTTATGTTAGTGGACATACTTCAGATGATTTTTTCATTGAATTAGCCCAGAACCTTGACTGTTTTCCACCTACATTTATTCAAAAACCTTTTACATACCTGTACAGTACACTTAATAACATTACAGAATACAGTGAGCCTGGATACAGGAACAGATTTAAAGACGACAAAGATAGTAATATAAACGGCAATATTCAAGTTAGTACAAAGAATTTTATAAATAAAGCAATATATGAGATAGAAAGCGATCCAAAGTTAATGGCAGATCATTACTTGATGGCAGGATTATATGATGAAGTATTAGAATTTGATAAGAAAAGTGAAAATGATTTTGAATTAGAAATCAATATTATCCAAGCTCTTAAAGCTAAAAGTATACTCCACAAGGAGACAAATATTATAACTGAGGCTAAAGATAGAGCAGAATCACTTATTTCGAGATACCCTGATGACCCGCAACTATACACATTACTAGGTGAGATCCATTATGAAACTTTCTTAATGAAAAGTAGAGTTGAATTAAAAGAGCAATTTCTGGATTTAATATCTTCATTAGATGCAATGATATACTCAATGGAACTTAGTCCATCCATGAAAAAATTAAAAGATATATATTATATTACTTACATGTTATTTAGAGACTATAATGATCAAAAGCTAAATACAAATAATCAAAATGCAAAAGATGATTTCAATAAAGGTGATTTGGACAAATGTCTTTCCACCTGTTTAGATCTCTTAAAACAGTATTTTAAACAATTTACAACTTTTAATGAAACTCTCGATGGACTCTATATTAACTTAACTTATGAACTTGTAGCTGCTGAAGATTATGAAAATGCCAGAAAATATTTGACTTTCTATAATGAGGTAAAAGAATATTTAAATCCACATGATGTTCCTTTTATTGATGCCAATTGGGGTTACTGGTATTTCAATAATAACACCTTAGAATTCTCTGAGGCTGAAGAAAAAGGTAAATATTTTTATAGTATTGCCTTCGAACAACTTAGCGTTAATGATCCACAAAACAGTGATTTATTAAATGCTTTTAAACAAAAGTATTATTTAGAGCATAGTAAATTTTATTTGAGATATGAAATGATTCAAGAGGCTACTGATATGTTAATAGAAGCGAAGAATTTAGGGGAGTTAAGATATTCGTTTTTATACAATGAGTGTAAGGAACTTGCAATCGAAATAAAATCCAAATTGGATTTGAAGAATCAAGAAGTTGCTAGTGCCTTGGATATTGATGAAGAATCTAATTAGAAATAAAAACACGAAGTTAATTATTACTTCGTGTTTTTATTTGATATTTTTCATTTAACCGCCTTAATGGGACGAGCCCCAGCCTTCGTTCATGATTTTCGTTTCGAGCTGGGGCCAGAAATACAGCATTTCTTCTCTCATCATTGATAAAATATCCCGTTGCCATTCTTGAAGCTCACGGCTATATATTTCAATAAACATCAGGATGTCTTTTTCAGGCTGAGGAGGAAAAGATTTTTTCTTTTTTATCATAGGTTTATCTGATTTCTTTAGATCCAGTTTCCATAAATCATCATACGGTGTTTCTTTTTTAGGTGTTATTACTTCCTCTTCTTCTATTCCATATTTAAATTTTTTCCGGACAATGGAAGGATCAATATGTTCTTGAATGGCAAGTACAGCATCAAGGAATTGCTCAACCTCTTTTTTACCATATTGATGTTCATATTGAGCTACTCGTTCAGCAGTCGCCGTCATACATTCAACCATATCGCGCCTTGTGTTTGAAAAACGAACGTTGTTTTTGAAAAAATCGCAGTGTGCTAATACATGAGCGATAATAAGTTTGTTTTGAATAAGTGAGTTTGTATCTAATAAAAAGGCGTAGCACGGGTCTGAATTGATTACGAGCTCATAAATCTTACTGAGCCCTAAGTCATATTGAAGTTTCATCTTATGAAACTGTTTACCGAAACTCCAATGGGAAAACCGAGTTGGCATTCCATAGGCACCAAATGTATAAATAATATCTGCCGGACATATTTCATACCGCATTGGGTAAAAATCAAGGCCAAAGTGGTCAGCAATCTCGGTAATTTCAGCAATTGCATTTTCCAGTTGTTTATTTTGCAGATCCCAGTTCATGTTTACCCCCTCCTGCATATTCCTTACTCTTAACTGTATGACCGAAGAAGGACATTCATGAAAGAGTAAAGGCGAAAAATGGGGACTGACCCCAAACAATTTATTTCCCTTGTCGGTTTCAGCTTGTTGTTCTGGATATTTCCTCACTTTTAATCGTTCATTTTCATGGTTTTCATATTCTCATTTTAAATCACAACAATATTTCCGATTTATATTTCATTACACATAAACAAACAAAAGGCGAACTCTTTGCAAAGAGTTCGCCTTTTGTTTCGTTCTATCTAGCTTGATACACATCTAGCACACATTGCCATCCATAACAGTCTGATGGAGCTTTTACATGATTGATCCATAGTTTCTCATTTGAGTTTATATCGTTCTTTTTCATCACTTTCACATTTGTCATGTTAGAGTTTGTCCTAACCCACATCAATCGACCATCCAGAAGTGTTTTGGGATAAACATCTGCCATTCTCTTTGGATAAGTGAGTTGTTTTGAACTTCCATCTCGTACATTAACAAAGGTTAGAAATGCTTTTGGTCTTTGTTCTTTCGGGATATTCCATCCGCTTTCCTTTTGTCGGCTTACTACTAATTCTTGTTCATTTCTCCAGGTGAAGTCTCCATCTGCAAAGCCTGCTGTACCATAGCTATTTTCTTTTTCCGCTATTGAATTCCAGACTGTTAATTTTTTATTTTCTGTAGTCAGCCTTCCTATCCCTTTTATATACGCTAACTTCTCAGATTTTGGCGACCAGTGAAACCAGTTTGGGTTATTCAGCATCTCACCCGCTATTTTTGTAGCAGCACCGTCTTTCGAGACAATCATCAATGTGTTGCTGTCAGCTGATAATGATGCTGTTGGACACGCAATAAAAGCAAACTCACTTCCTCCTGCAGCCCACTTAAACTTTGATGTGCCAATCGCAAAAAAGGATGCGCTTGCTTTTGGCAATGTAGTAAGCAGTTTCACTTTCTTCAAATCACCGTTTGCATCATAAGGTACAGTGAAAATTTTTACTGATGTCCACCCGTCTGGCTCTAGATTAGCAGAAGAGGATACAACAAAGCCTTTTCCATCAGGTGTCCAGCTGTAATTACCTGCACCTAAAGTTACATTCTGAAAAGATGAAGCAGGTTTGGATACATCAATAACATTGAGGACACCATCGCTTTTCCATGCTAATAATGGAGCAATAGGTGACCAATTAGGCATTGTGGCATTTGACGGAAATACTCTCCTTTTCAACCTTGTTACTCGGTTATATACCCATAATTCATTTGAATCTCCAGAAAGATAACTGATATAGATTCCATTGGATGATATTTTCGGATAAGACAATTTTGGCCCTTCAGCTATTTTTCTTTCAACATCTCCATCTATATAGTATAATCCGTCATCTCTTACAAAAGCAGCTTGATTGCCCGCCGCCTCTACTGTCAACACATGAGAACTGCCGAACAAAGCGATGATAAAAATGACTGCAACAGATATTCGACTCAACATGATCACCTCTTTATTAAGATGAACCAATGAGACAAAACCATACAAAGAAAACTTGGCTGAGCCAAGCCCTTCTGTCACCTTAGTTGCACTTGTACTATATAAACTTGTAACCTCATCGATAAACATCAGTGTTAACAAGATATCTTTTCTATAGTAAAAAAAGCTCAGAAACCAGCCGGTTCCTGAGCTTCTATCCTACTTTCCTGTTTCAGCAAAACGTTTGATGCGTGCTCCGATTTCGTCGCGAACACGCTGGAATTCACTCCACTCTCTCCCTGCAGGATCATCAAATCCCCAGTGTTCTCGCGTTTTGTGTGGTGGTGTAGCTGGGCAAACATCATTAGCATGTCCACATAATGTTACAACCAAATCCGCTTTTTCTAAAATGTCTTTATCGATCACATCCGAAGTTTGCTTTGTAATATCAATGTCTACTTCGTTCATCGCTTTAACCGCGTTTGGGTTTACACCATGCGCTTCAATTCCTGCAGAATGCACTTCATATCTATCACCTAGGTAGTGGTGTCCGAATCCTTCAGCCATCTGAGATCGGCAAGAGTTACCTGTGCAAAGAAAATAAATGATTGGTTTAGCCATTTTAAAACCCCCTAATACTTCTTTCGTGATTATCATAATATAAGTACATCCTTATATCAATATTTAATTATATATACTTTGACTTTCTATATAAACATATGGTTATATACTAATGAGGTGAAATGGAAATGGAACTTGAACAGTTAACTGAATGTTATAAAGCAATGGCCGATAAAACACGTTTGAATATTTTAGCTTTACTACGTCACGAAGAATTGTGTGTTTGTGAGTTAGTTGAAATTCTGCAAATGACACAACCAAGTATTTCACAGCATTTACGCAAGTTAAAACAAGCTAAATTAGTGAAAGAACGCCGAAACAGTCAATGGATTTTCTATTCCATCGATGGAGAAAATTATCCTTTTATGAAAGAAAATTTAGAAGCGCTTCCTGACATGTCAGATAAAATTGAGCAATTAAAGCAATCAGGCGGAAAAGTTTGCTGCTAATTCAGAGAGAGAAAATGCATAAGCAATTGGGGGAATTTTTATGAACAGCATGGCAATTACGGCTTTTGCTGTATTTTTATTAACGATTATTTTTGTAATTTGGCAGCCGCGAGGACTTTCCATAGGCTGGTCGGCTACCATTGGAGCTGCCATTGCTCTTCTTGCAAAAGTAGTGACTCCATCAGATGTTTGGACCGTTACCGGAATTGTATGGAATGCTACCTTAGCTTTCGTTGCTATTATACTAATATCCATAATTTTAGATGAAATCGGATTTTTCGAATGGGCCGCCCTCCATATGGCAAAACTGGCTGACGGAAATGGCAGGAAGATGTTTTTCTATGTCATTCTGCTTGGTGCAGCTGTATCTGCTTTCTTTGCCAATGACGGTGCAGCTTTAATTCTGACACCTATTGTTCTTGCTCAAGTACGTGCCCTTAATTTTAAAGAGTCCATGATCTTACCGTTTATTATGGCAAGTGGTTTTATCGCTGATACCACTTCCTTGCCGCTCGTTGTATCAAACTTAGTTAACATCGTCTCTGCTGATTTCTTTAAATTCGGTTTTGTAGAGTACGCGAGCCGCATGATTGTACCGAACTTCTTTTCATTGTTTGCGAGCATGCTTGTCCTATACGTATTCTTCCGAAAAGATATTCCGGCGAATTACGATGTTTCACAATTAAAACAGCCAAAGGATGCAATTCGTGATCCAAAGATATTCAAGCTTTCTTGGTTTATACTAGCAGTTCTTTTAGTGGCATACTTAACAAGTGAGTTCATCGGAATTCCAGTATCTTTTATCGCTGGTGGAGCTGCTCTATTCTTTATTTTCGCTGCACGTAAAAGCCCTGCCATCCATACAAAAAAAGTCATCAAAGAGGCACCTTGGACGGTTGTTGTTTTCTCGATAGGAATGTATGTAGTCGTATACGGTCTTCGCAACGCTGGATTAACAGACATGCTTGGAGATTGGATACAAGTGATTGCAGATCAAGGCTTATTCTCAGCCACAATTGGAATGGGCTTTCTTGCTGCCTTTTTATCCTCCATCATGAATAACATGCCTACTGTTATGATTGATGCGTTAGCCATTCATGGGACGGGTACCTCTGGCGTTATCCGTGAAGCGCTAATTTTTGCTAACGTGATCGGTTCTGACTTAGGACCAAAGATAACACCAATCGGATCCTTAGCAACTCTTTTATGGCTTCATGTTTTATCGAAAAAAGGAGTTAAGATTACTTGGGGTTACTACTTTAAAATCGGTATCATTTTAACGCTTCCTACCCTATTTATTACTTTAGCAGGGCTTTACTTATTGCTCCTGCTTGTATCTTAAAAAAGGAGAGTGCAAAATTATGATTCAACGTATGCATGTTGCTGTTAACTGTTCAGATTTGGAGAAATCTCTATCGTTTTATAAAAGTTTCTTCGGTCAGGAGCCAGCAAAAGTAAAAGAAAACTATGCAAAATTCGAGCTGGATGAGCCTGCCCTTCACTTTTCTCTAAATGTACGTCCCTTTGAAAAAGAAGGAGTGCTTAATCACTTAGGGTTTCAAGTGAACAAAACCGAAGATGTCCTCGCAATGGGCGAAAGACTTCGAGAATCTGGACTTCTATTAATCGATGAAATGAATACAACTTGCTGTTATGCTGTACAAGATAAGGTTTGGGTATATGACCCAGACGGCAACGCTTGGGAAATCTTCTATACAAAAGAAGATTCCGAATTCGAATCTGCAGGAGATTCACGTGATTTATCATTATGCTGCGCTCCTCCTCAGAACCCACAGACCATTCAATTAGGTTTCACAAAGAAATAGTAAACAAAAAATCCCTCTGCTACTTAAAAGTGCAGGGGATTTCTTAATTAAAGGGCAGACAAAGCAATAATTTCATCCGTCCGTATGATGATCTGGTCAAATTGCTGATGATCATTACGCAAGACACTTATTATTATATAATCTCTTTCCACTACTTTAAGTCTGCCTTTGTAAGTCTTTTTCACTGTATCAACAGCGACTTGCCTCTCAATAAGACGCATAGCTTCTCTTCTGAAGCCCATTCTCATAACTCACCCTTCCCATTTAGTACAACAAGGGTCTACATACTATTACATGCAGCAAGTTCATAAAAAGATACGGACAAACATACCAGGTCAAATGACTATTTTAGGACAAACAAACATATGTATGAATAATAAAAGTACAAGGATGATTGCCATGGTGAGACGTACTGTTGCTATATTTTTCGGCAGCCTATTAGTTGGCATTGGTATTAATGGATTTATCGTTCCGTTTCATCTTCTCGATGGCGGGATGATTGGAATTAGCCTGCTCGTTAAATATGTATGGGGATATAAGATTGGACTGACACTCGTCATTTTAAGCCTGCCTATTTATCTGATGGCTTGGAAACTTGAGCGACGCTATTTTATTAACAGTATCCATGGTCTTCTCGTTTCTTCTATTATTATCGATCTTCTTACTCCGCTAAGAGGGATGTTTACCGTTTCGATCATGGAGAGTTCAGTAATAGGCGGACTGTGTATTGGAACCGGAATCGGCTGGATGCTCCGCTATGATACCAGTACAGGCGGTTCCGATTTATTAGCCCTCTTTGTTTCGAGATGGTTTTCCATTAATGTTGGGATGGTTATTTTTCTAATTGATGCAGCGGTCATTATCGCAGGATTATATGTTATGGGAGAAGGCATCTTATTTTACTCACTCGTTACCATATTATCCGTAGGCTTTGCTACGATGACCATGACCCTGATTCGTTCTATTAACTTTTTCCAAAGCACTTCATAGGTATGACCCTATGCATTTGTTTGAGGAATTCACATTAGCTTTTGTAAGATTTTGTCGACTCGGGAGTATATGATAAAAACTCGGTGGATTATGAGTGAAACTCGGTGAATAATTTCAAAATCTCGGTGGATTATGGCTGAATTTCGTTGAATTAATCACTCCGCAACTAAGAATAAGGAAAAAGAAGCCTCCAATAAGGCTACTTTTTTCTCTTTTATCAACGAACGAGACCCCCTTTACAAAAAAGGCTCTGTCATTCCACTTTTTAAGTGCAGTGACAGAGTTTTTTCATAATAAAATATCAAACCAAATTTTAAGTGCAGTGGCGATAATTAATGCGGCTAAGATAATTTGAAGTATTTTTGTATTCGATTTTTTTCCTATCTTGGCTCCAAGCGGAGACGCGATTAAACTAGCGACAACCAAAATCAAAGCCGGCCACCATAAAATTTGCCCTGTTGAAATTTTCCCCGCAATTGATCCAATCGAAGAAATGAATGTAATCGCAAGGGAAGAAGCAATCGTCATCCTCGTTGGAATCTTCAATACTACAAGCATAATCGGTACTAAAATAAATGCACCGCCTGCGCCTACAATACCTGCAGCTAGACCTACTATAAAAGCAAGGGAGGCCGCAAGCCATTTGTTGAAACGAACTTGGTCATTTGGAATATTATCTATTCCTTTTTTCGGTATAAACATCATAATAGCTGCAATAACTGCTAATACTCCATACACGATGTTGACTTGTTCATCAGACAATAATCGAGATCCGAACCCACCGATAAAACTTCCTAACAATACGCTTATTCCCATATAGAGAATCAATGTTTTATTTAAATATCCGCCTTTTCGATAAGCCCAAACACCGCCGATCGTCGCAAAGAATACTTGTACGGCGCTGATGCCTGATACCTCATGCGGGGAAAAGGCTGAGAACCCCAATAATGCAGGGATAAAGAGAAGCATGGGATAGTTAATGATAGATCCACCGATACCGACCATTCCAGATATAAAAGAACCAATAAAGCCAATTAAGAAAATAGTAATAAAATAAGAAATATCCATGCCTTTATCCTCCCCTGCCCAAGTACCTATTAGATAAATAAGTTAATCTTGGATTCGTCTGCATCAGCAAGATAGGATGCCACACCTGCATAATCTAAACCGTCAATAAGCTCATCTTGTGTAATTCCCATTACATCCATTGACATTGTACAAGCAACCATCTTAACATCAAGATCTTGAGCCATTTCAATTAATTCTTTCAGTGAAACGATATTTTTCTTTTTCATGGTGTACTTCATCATTTTTCCGCCAAGACCGCCAAAATTCATTTTTGAAATACCAAGCTTTTCTGGCCCTCTTGGCATCATTGCAGCGAACATCTTATCCATGAATGATTTTTTACCAACGTTCACATACTCTTCTTTTCTTAAAATGTTTAATCCCCAGAATGTAAAGAACATTGTAACTTGTTTCCCCATAGCTGCAGCACCTGTTGCAATGATGAAACTTGCCATTGCTTTATCAAGATCACCGCTAAAAACGACCATTGTTGATTTATTTTGTTGTTCCATTATTCAATCTCCTCCTCATACTTTCACAATTAGTATCATGTTATAGGGAGGAATGTGACCATACCCCCAATGCTTTGTTAACCCTTTTTAATATAGAATTTGAATACGCCGTCTTCTTCTTTGTGCTCTAATAATTCATGACCTGATGATTTTGACCAAGCAGATAAGTCATTTACTGCCCCTTTATCTGTTGCTAGTACTTCCAATACATCACCGCTTTGTAATGTATCCATTGCTTTTTTCGTTTTTACGATTGGCATTGGACAAGATAATCCTTTAGTATCTAAAGTTTGTGTTACGTTCATTTGAAGAACCTCCTGATTAATGTTGTTTTAGTCAAACTACACTCTTTTATAAAAGCTGTTTTCGTAAACTCTGTTACTTTTGAATAAGGTTAATTTCCATTGCAGGACTCGCTTTCCGCAGGGTGTGCGGTGAACCCTCGTTAGAAGATGAATGAATCCTGCTCCTGCGTCTGCAAGAAAATCCTGCCGTAGTTAGCTTCCTCGTCGCATACCTTTATAGATGAATATTCAGGTAGCTGGTATGCAGGAGTCTCACACCTTTCACTCCAATCAACTGTCAAAGAAGATAATAAATAAGATTAAAAAACAACAATCTATTAGAAAACAGCCATTAGAAAAGAGCGTTTGTTTTATTTACTCAGTAATTGCACAGCGGTTTGGACCAATTTCCATCTCGCGCTGTTCGTCAGTTGTAGGGTCGATTTTACCCATGTTTGTCTGACGGATTTCTTGGTATGCGTTAGGCTGAGGCGGTAAGTTTTCTGTTACAGCCTTACGGAATTCATCATCACTTTCAATTTTTAAACCATCATTCTTTTCGAATAATTCACCTAGTGGAGCAGAAACAGCACCTTTTTCATCAAGTTCGCTGATCTTACCAAAGTGAGCTGGCAATACCACTAAATCTTTTGAAAGACTGTTGTACTTGTTATATAAAGAATCACGTAAATCACTTACCCAGTCTTCCGCTTTACCTACTAGGTCTGGGCGTCCGATTGAATCAACAAACAGAATATCTCCAGAAAGCAAGTATTGGCCGTCAACGATCATAGAAGTACTTCCAATCGTATGACCTGGCGTATAAAGCGGCTGAATTTCGATCTTTGTATTACCAATCGTAATGTCTTTGCCTTCTTCTAAGGCTTCATAAGAGAACGTTATTTCCTCAGCATCTTTTGGAGGCAGCCAGTACGTTGCGTTCGTTTTTTCCGCAAGACGGCGTCCGCCTGAAATGTGATCAGCATGAAGGTGAGTATCGATCATGTGCTTAATTTCAATATTGTTTTCTTTAGCAAAATCTTCATAAGCTTCAACAGTACGAGCAGAATCGATGATTGCTGCTTCACCGTTTGAATCAACAAGGTAAGAAAGGCATCCTTTACCAATACGGTTGAACTGATAGATAGAGCCTCCATCCTTTAAATCGCCGATCTTAACTGGCAACAAGTATTCGCTCCAGGCTTTCATTCCGCCTTCAAGGTAATAAACATCTTTAATGCCTGCTTCATCAAGCATCTCTGCAACCATTACTGAAGAGCCTTCTTTCGCACAAACAACTAAGACCTCTTCTTCTGGAAGGTGTTCAAGCAAATCTTCAACCCCATCAATTAAATCGAAGTACGGACGATTTAAGGATTCAATACCTTTCCCTTCGATCTTCCAGTCTGAAAAATCACTTTCATTACGAACATCAAGAATAAACATTTTTCCTTCAACAACACGTTTTGCTACTTCTTTAGCTGTTAATGCTTTTATCATTTTAAAAATTACCTCCCCGGGTATATTCTTATTTAAAATTTTTTTACTGAGAATTTACAGGTCCAGACCATTCAGACATTCCAGGTAAAACGTTTTTCACACGCTCAAAACCTTTTTCCGCTAAGAGTTGTGCGGCCATATCACTTCTGCTGCCTGTGCGGCAAATAACGTGAATTTCTTTACTTTTATCAAGTGTATCTAACTTATTTTCAAGTTCACCTAGAGGAATAGATACTGCCCCAGGTATATGTTTGAACTCATATTCTGCAGGTTCTCTCACATCAAGCAGAATCAAATCATCTTTATTCTCAGCTAAAACTTTTTCTAACTCATCGTTTTGAATCGTGTGCTCAAACTTAGCTGCTTCTTTTACTTCACCAGGGTTAGATTTTCTTAAATAGTGCTTAAGAACATCTCCCTCTTCTTTTGTACCTAAATATTGATTTCCCGTGTTTCTAGCCCATCCTTGAATATCAGCCAATGAACCTTTATCTGTTGCCTGAACTTCAATTACTTGACCTGCTTCAAGCTGATCGATTGCTTTCTTCGTTTTTACTATCGGCATCGGACATGACAATCCTTTACAATCTAAAACTTGATCTACTTTAATACTCATTTAATAAAACCCTCCATACCTTCTGTTTTATTTTGTTTGACCTTCCCAATTCATCATTCCGCCAGTCATATTCTTAACTTTGAAATTGTTATCGGATAAGAACCCACATGCTTTTTCACTTCTTTTACCGGATCTGCAAACCATGATGTATTCTTTTGAATGATTTAATTCATTTAATCGGTTTGGAATTTCTCCAAGCGGAATATGCTTTGCACCTGGAATCATCCCATGTACCACTTCATCATTTTCACGTACGTCAATAAAGTTTAACGAGTGGTTGTTTTTCAGTAAATCTTCTACTTCTTTTGGTTCAATTGTTGGGAATGACATAATAAACATCTCCTTTTTAAAGTAACAAAGTTTTTATATACTCATACCCGTATAGGTATATTAATTCCTAAAATTTTTAACATAATCCTATACGACTTCTAACACTAAGCTTTTTCATATAAAAGATTTTGTTTATATTAATTAACCAAAATACCCATAGGGGTATATTAAAACATAAAAGATAATCTGTCAACAGTCATTACTTTTGACAGATATTAGCGGCTTTTCACTAGAAGCTGGACAGCTTCTTTAACAAGATCAGAGTTCAGATTATCGCCTTTTTCCATTTGATCACGCAAACATTGTTCCAAGTTAGTGCCGACAATCAATCCAATGGTACGGTCAATTGCGGTACGAGAAGCAGAAAGCTGTGTAATAACATCTTTACAATCCTTTTCTTCCTCTAACATACGCAGAACACCACGAATTTGACCCTCAATTCTTTTTAAGCGGTTTTTCATTTCTTGTGTGTACTCCAAATCAGCACCTCCTCGCTTTCAATACCTATAGGGGTATATTACAGGAATCCAGCTTACATGTCAAACAAGTAAAGAAAAAGGCTGCAGTTCTATCACCACAGCCCATTTATACTTATTGTGCCACTTTTTGCATTCTTTCATGAACCAGATCCATAACAGCTTGTTTAAGATCAGCTAAAGCATTATCTGCTTTATCATTAGATTCAGCTTTTACTCCGAAATAAAATTTCACTTTCGGCTCTGTTCCAGAAGGTCTTACACAGAACCAAGAACCATCCGCAAGCTTATATTTTAATACGTTGGATTTTGGAAGTGTAATATCTTCAATCGTATCTTCTTCAGTATAATGACGGCTGCTAGCTTGGTAATCTTCAGTAACCGTTAGCTTTTGTCCGTTTATTTCTTGAGGCATATCCGCTCTAAAGCCCGCAAGCAAATTCTCTATTTGTTCTGCACCTGACTTGCCTTTTAGTGTTAAAGATTCAAGGCCTTCTTTATAATAGCCATGTTTTTCATAAACATCTGTTAGGGCTTCATATAGCGTTTTACCATTTTTCTTATAATAAGCAGCCATCTCAGCAGCCATTAAACAGGCTTGAACGGCATCTTTATCACGTACAAAGTCACCGATTAATGATCCATAGCTTTCTTCATATCCGAATACAAAGGAATGTGTTCCGCTCTTTTCATATTCTTTAATTTTTTCACCGATGAATTTAAATCCAGTTAGTGTATCTTCAACTGTTTGGCCATATGATTCTGCAATTACACGTCCTAATTCTGATGTAACAATTGTTTTAAAAACAATGCCATTTGAACTTAGGCTGCCCTTTTCTTCTCGTTGTGAAAGAATATATTCAATCATTAGGGCTCCGGTTTGGTTTCCTGTCAAAATTTCATATTCACCAGCATTATTTTTCACGGCGATTCCTACACGGTCAGCATCAGGATCAGTAGCCATTAATATTTCTGCGTCTGCTTTCTTCCCATATTCAATAGCAAGTTCAAATGCAGCATGTTCTTCTGGATTAGGAGACTTAACCGTTGAAAAATTCGCATCAGGAAGTTCTTGCTCTTTAACGATTGTCACGTTTGTAAAGCCAAGTCTTTTTAATCCTTCACGGACTGGAATGTTGGCTGTACCATGAAGTGGAGTAAACACGATGCTTAAATCATGCATATCTTGAACGGCATCACGGTTCAAGCTGATTTTAGCCAGTTGTTCCATATATGCTTCATCAATTTCATCACCGACTACTTTAATCATGCCTGATTCTTTTAATTCTGCTTCCTCTTTGACTGCGAGTGACAGCTCATCTTCAACAGCATTGACTTTATCAATAACTATATCAGCTTCTTTAGGAGGAAGCTGCCCGCCATCTGGCCCATATACTTTATAACCGTTGTATTCAGGAGGATTATGACTTGCTGTTATCACGATTCCGCAATACGCTTTTAAATACCTAACTGCAAATGATAGCTCTGGAGTTGGTCTTAGACTTTCAAACACATATGCCTGAACACCATTGGAAGCTAACGTCTTAGCCGCTTCCATCGCAAATTCAGGTGAATAATGTCTTGAATCATAAGCGATTACTACTCCGCGCTTTTGAGCTTTTTCTCCTTGTTCGATAATGAAATTCGCTAACCCTAAAGAAGCCTTGCGAACTGTGTATGTGTTCATCCTGTTTGTACCAGGACCGATTTCTCCGCGCATTCCGCCAGTACCAAACTCTAGATTCTTATAAAAGCAGTCTTCAAGTGCTGTCCCGTTATCCTTCATTTCTTCTAATGCAGTTTTTAATGATTTCTCTAATCCTTCGTGTTGAATCCACTTTTCGTATGTTTGTTGCCAGGACATCTTACTGCCTCCCTCATCATTGTTGTAAAAAATTCGTTTAGTGTAATTTCGGTTTTTCTCGACTATTTCCTGCTTTATCTTTTAATTACGGCATTTATTATACCGTTTTCCCAATAAAATGAATACCTCTTATTGGAATTTAATCACATATATGACACTGTTCGAGATATTTCCCGAGAAATAGAGAAAATGCGGCAGCATATTTGCTAACCGCATTTTGGATATTTATTTGCTTTTGTCTTTTTGAACAACAGAATATAAATCTAATCGTCGATCACGAAGTAAGGTTACACTTCCTGTTTTCCGCTGTCTTCTTAAGATTTCTAAGTCTACGTCACCAACAACAACGGTTTCTATATTCGGGTGACATTCCCCGACAATTCCATCACGAGGAAATGCAAAATCAGATGGTGTGAAAATACCGGACTGGGCATATTGGATATCCATGTTTTCAACTTGTGAAAGGTTTCCTACTGTACCTGCAATTGCCGTATATATCTCATTTTCAATTGCACGCGCTTGAGAACAATAACGTACTCTTAAATACCCTTGGCGATCTTCCGTACAGAAAGGAGTAAAGATAATTTTTGCACCTTGATCCGTAACAATGCGGGATAACTCTGGGAATTCAATGTCATAACAGATAAGAATAGCAATCTTTCCACAGTCTGTATCAAATACTTGAATTTGGTCTCCAGGGCTGATTCCCCACCATTTACGTTCGTTCGGCGTGATGTGCAGTTTGTATTGCTTATCAATCGTACCGTCTCTTCGGAATAAGTAAGCTACATTGTAAATATCTCCATCTTCTTCAACAAAGTGTGAGCCTCCGATAATATTTACGTTGTATCTGACCGCAAGATTTGTAAACAGCTCAATATATTGCTCCGTAAATTCTGTCAGCCTTCTAATCGCAGAACTCGGACTCTTCTCCTCGCAAAAAGATAGAAGCTGTGTAGTAAGAAGCTCTGGGAACACAGCAAAATCTGATCCTTGATCTGAAGCAACATCTGTATAATACTCTACTTGTGTTGCAAAATCCTCAAATGAATCGATGGTTTTCATCATGTATTGAATTGCTGTAATTCGAACAGGCTCACTCGTTTTAAAGTATTTCTTTGTTTTGTTCGGAATGAAATCAACGTTGTTCCATTCCATTAAAGTAGCGTAGGCTTTTGATTGTTTGTCATCAGGAAGATAGCTCTTGTTTAATCGCATAACAGTGAAACCATTCATTAATTGAAAGGTTAAGACAGGGTCATAAATATTATGCTGGATAACTTCCTTAACATATTCTCGCGGTGTCATCTCATTTTCATATTTATGATAGTTTGGAATTCGTCCCCCGAGAATGATACTTTTAAGATTTTTTTGCTCAGCTAGTTCTTTCCTTGCTTCATATAATCTGGCGCCGATTTTCATCCTCCGAAACTCAGGGTGAACCATCACTTCAATTCCATACAGATTAAATCCTTCTGGGTCATGGTTTGTGATATAGCCTTTGTCCGTAATTTCATCCCATGTATGTTTATCATCATACTCATCAAAATTCACCATTAAGCTGGAGCAGCTGCCTACAATCTCCCCTTCATATGTAACACAGAATTGCCCTTCAGGAAAAATTCTTAAATGGCTTTCTAGCTGCTCTCTAGTCCAAGGCTCCATATTATTGGGAAAGCAAATCTTTTGAAGTGCTAAAATTTCATCTAAATCTTGAAACTCAATATTTCTTAATTCTATCTTTTTCTCAAATTTGGATACATCGATTTCATTGCTCATCTTATCCACTCCTCTAACCTTTAAGCTGCTGTTTTTTTACGACCAGTTTTTCATACGTTCGTACAATGAACCTGTGTAGAATTCCAGTTCATTTCCATCAGGATCAGTAAAGCTTACTGTCCATCCCCCTCCTCGCACAATAGGTCCTCTAATGATGGTCACTTGTTTTTCACTCAGTGATTCAACAGCCTTATGAAAGCTTTCTTCGCTCACTGTAAAAGCAAAATGGTCTACTCCGATTTGTTCTTTTTGAATAGGTTTTGCATTTTTTATTTCTATTAAACACAACCAGACTCCGCCTACATCAAGATATATATCTGTATTCCCTTTGTGGACGAGTTTTGCACCTAAAATATGTTGATAAAACAGATAGGCTGTATTTATATCTGAAACTTTGATCGTAATATGGTTTAGCCCTAATACTTTAACCATCTTTTAATGGTTGTTTTCAATCATTTTAATAAGATTGGATAGTTCGAGCTCTGCAATGGATTCCATTTTGTGATCTACTTCATCAAAAACCATGTGTTTGGTTACGGGGTTAGGTATGGCCACACAAAAAAGTCCCGCTTTTTTTGCAGCAAGAGAGCCGTTTAACGAATCTTCAAAAGCAATCGCTTCATCTGGCTTCACGCCCAGTGCCTCCACGGCTTGTATATAAAGTGCAGGATCCGGTTTAACCTTTTCCACATCATCTGCCGTTTTTATCACTTCAAAATAATCCATAAGTCCAGTTCGTCCTAAATGTTCTGTTACCCACGCTCGGCTGGAACTCGATGCAAGCCCAATTTTCAAATGGGCTTCCTTAGCAGCTTTTAAGTAATTTTCAATTCCCGGCAGCGGCTTTTGTTCGCCGATTAATTCCAATACCCGTTTCGTTCGTTTTTCTTTCAACTCTTCATGGTCGAGCTTTTTTTGGATCTGCTTCTCTAAATATTCGTAAGGATTAAATCCAGAATGGGTACCGATGCCTTCACCCCATACTTCGATCGGCAAATCGGCTCCATGTTCTTTAAATATTTCCTGCAAGGCGTTATAGTGTTGAGATTCTGTATCTAATATCGTGCCATCGAAATCAAAAACAAGTGCTTTTATCAATGATTATCATCCTTTTGGGCTGGCTTTTACTCTATCTTCTAAAATTTTTAAGAATGACGCAAGAAAACAGGTCTACCGAAGACATAATATGTGGTTTATCTCGCAGATTTTTTGATAATCTCACGGATTCTTATAATATTCTCACGGATTTTTCAATAAACTCACGAAAATCCGGATATACTCGCGAGCCGACAAAACTTGTCATATTCGCTCTGGGTCGCCACTGATTTTTAATGGATCGGACTCGTTTTGAACATCACCTTTTTCCCGTTGCTCGTGGCAATAATTGCTCCTAATTGGTCTGTTCTGTATATCGTCATTTTTCTATTATTTAATCTGTACATGACTTCTCTTGAAGGAAATTGATAAGGATTGTTTCTGCCGACCGAAATAACAGCGGTTTTTGCTTTCACCTTTTTTAAAAAGTCCAGTGTTGTTCCTGTATTCGCCCCGTGATGTCCTATTTTAATAACATCCGCTTTTACACCGCCTCGGCTGAGGATCTCCTTTTCCTCTTCAGCACCCGCATCAGCCATCAATAAAAACTTCTTTTTCGCATGCTTGATCATAATAACAGCAGAGTAGTCATTGATATGTTTGTAGTAAGAACCTTTTGGCGCCAGCATTTCCACTTTTACCGAAAATCCCATCCTAAAACGAACACCAGCTTTCGCTCGATCAACTGGAATTTGTTTTTCATTGATTACCCGAAACAGGTCGTGATAATATTTCGTATCATATGGAAGATTGGGCATATAAAGAACACTGACAGGAAAAGCTCGTATGACATCATCTAATGAACCGATATGATCATGGTGAGGATGTGTGGCTATTACAATATCGAGTTGAGTAATCCCAACCTTTTTCAAGTAAGTAATAATTTTATCAGCATCGTTTTCATCTCCGCCATCAATTAGCATGGTTTGCCCATTTGGAGCTTGAACGAGTATACAATCTGCTTGTCCGACGTCTAAAAAGTGAATGGTTAATGGATCAAACCAGTCGGCATGTACGGTTTTCCCCGAAAATAACATGAATACAAGCAAAAAACTAAAAAATAATGCCGCTGATTTGTTATATTGCTTCAATTTTCACACCCCTTATTTACCATCTTTTTCGTCCAAAAAAACTTATCCTTAGTTATATGTAATTCTTTCTATTTCAACAACAAAAACCGCCATCCAATACATGGATAGCGGTCAGATATGCATTATAGCATGATTTCATTCTTCTTAAAAAAGCTCTTCATCGCGTGATAAACATCTGCTTTTTCTTTTAGGATATAATAATTAAATTTCGGATTATCCATATTTTTGTAAACACTCATTAAGGTTGAGTGCCGATTATAAGCATTTACTTCGCCATAGCCGAACATGTTCGAATGCTCCATTATCTCCTGCACAAGTTTCACACAGCGTGCATTATCACTTGTTAAGTTATCACCATCGGAAAAGTGGAAAGGATAGATGTTGTACCGGCTTGAAGAATATTTTGTTTCAATCAATTCCAGTGCTTTACGATAAGCAGATGAACAAATTGTCCCCCCGCTTTCTCCCTTGTTGAAAAAATCCTCTTCTGTAACGACTTTTGCTTCTGTATGGTGGGCAATGAACTCTATCTCCACCTTCTCATACTTAGATCTTAGGAAACGAGTCATCCAGAAAAAGAAGCTGCGAGCCATATACTTTTCCCAAATTCCCATGGATCCTGATGTATCCATCATCGCTAATACGACGGCTTTAGATTCGGGCTTAATGACTTCATTCCACGTTTTAAAACGAAGATCGTCATTCATGATCGGTGCAACACTAGGCTTACCGATGAGTGCATTTCTTTTGAACGCAGTTAAAATCGTTCTCTTTTTATCGACGTTGCCCATGAGTCCCTTTTTACGCACGTCGTTAAATTCGATTTTCTCCAGCACGATCTCATCTTGTTCTTTTTGTTTCAAATTCGGAAGCTCGAGTTCTTTAAAAAGCATTTCTTCCAGTTCTAAAATGGAAACCTCAGCTTCTGCATAATCCACTCCGGGTTTATCTCCTGCAGGTCCTTTTCCTTTTCCGGCACCGTTTTGTCCGGCACGTCCATCTCGTGCGACTACATCCCCCACCTGGCTATCTCCGTCACCTTGGCCGACATGTTTGTTTTTATCATAGTTGTATCGGATTTTGTATTCATCCATCGAGCGGATTGGTATCTTAATAACATCACGTCCGTTGGATAAAATGATATTTTCCTCACTTATCAAATCCGGCAGGTTATTTTTTATCGCTTCCTGCACCTTTTCCATATGCCGTTGATGATCTTGATATCCTTTTCGGTGGAGGGACCAATTTTCCTGAGAGACAACGAAATTGTTTTTATCTGGTTTATTCATAGTAATCCCCTCCAGAGCAACAATAATCAATGCTGCCTTTTCTTGATCAACCCGGGGCAAATACTGTTTTCTATAAATCCGCTATTTTGAGGAAAAAAGGGTTGGTTACTCTATCTTATGCAAGTACTCTCTAGAATTGCTAAACTTTCGCGATAAAAAAAGCCCTCTTTTTCAAAAATAGAAAAGGAGAGCTTTTTGTTTATTTATCATATTCATTTTTATCATGCTGTTCTGGGTCATTCGTTTTCCCGCTTTTTCTCACTTCTTCATTTGTTGATACATGTTCCATCACTTTTCCGTGTTCTTTCATTTCTTCGAATGTCGATGCCATTGAGCTGTTTTTTCTTTTCGGCTCTTTATTTTCTTTTGTCATAGGAATTCACCTCTTAGGTAGAATTTTCCCCATTTATTCGGTTTTAAAACCGTTAAAGACTCTCATTTCATCCACTGGCCAATAACGCAGGTTTGCTTGGCCTACAATATCCTTCATATCTACAAAACCGATATGGCGGCTATCAATACTGTGCAGACGGTTGTCTCCCAGAACAAAAATTTTCCCTTTTGGTACTTTGTTCTGCCCGGTGATCTCCTCAAGCGTAAAATTCCCGGTCAATGTACGAGTGCCCGCATATTGCTTGTATTCCCTCAAATAGGGTTCATCTATCGGTTTGTTATTGATATATAGTTTGTCATCTTTGTACGCAATATGGTCACCCGGGAGTCCAATCACACGTTTAATGTAATCTTCTTTCGGATTCGCTTTAAACACAATAAGATCAAATCGATCCGGCTGCCCGATATCGTAAACGATTTTATTCACGATTAAACGATTGCCGTTTTGAATAGTCGGCATCATGGATTCTCCATAAACAACATATTGCTCAATCAAGAACTTTTTTATAATAATAGCAAGTATGAGTGCAATTCCTATCGCTTTGATCCAATCCACTAGCCCATTTCTTTCTTTTCGCGCAGAGCTCATACCGCTCACCCCTTATATCAGCTTATTAGTATCAATTTACCATTTTTAATTTATAAAATACAAGCTCATTTGTTTTTAATGTAAAAATTTATAATAGCTTAACATGTAATTCATTTAGTATTAACGAAAAAGGTATAAAAAAACACACCCTAATGACCATTACTATGTCCAGGGTGTGTTTTTCTATTAGACTGTTTTCTAAAAGATCGTTGCTTTGTGATCCATTATCATCTCATCCTGTAACGGAAAGCATCCACTTCCAAGAGCAGCAAAGATTGCGAAATCAGCCTTTCAGTTATTACCGGTTTAACAAACTGCCTACATAGCGCAATAACTCATTGGCACTCGTTGTATTATATCCGTGCTCATCTACTAACCGGGCTATTACCTCATTAATCTTTTTCAATTGAGACTCATCCGGCGTCTTCGATGATGTCGTAATCTTAACAACATCCTTCAAATCTGCAAATAATTTCTTCTGAATGGCTTCTCTTAATCGTTCATGTGAATTGTAATCAAATTTCTTTCCTTTTCTTGCATAGGCCGAGATTCGAATCAAGATTTCTTCACGGAATGCTTTTTTAGCATTTTCGGAAATACCGATTTGCTCTTCAATCGATCTCATCAGCTTTTCATCTGGACTCATTTCCTCACCTGTTAACGGATCGCGCAGCTTGTTTTTGTTGCAATAAGCTTCTACATTATCAAGGTAGTTATCCATCAATGTTTTAGCAGACTCTTCGTACGAATACACAAACGCTTTTTGAACTTCTTTTTTCGCAATGTCATCATATTCTTTTCGCGCGACAGAGATAAAATTAATGAATCTTTCTTTGTCTTCCTTCGATATGGATGCGTGGTGATCCAGCCCATCTTTTAACGACCGCAGGACATCCAGCGCATTAATCGAAGGTGACTCTTTACGTATGATGGCAGAAGAAATTCGGTTTATAACATAACGCGGATCAATCCCTGACATTCCTTCATCAGCAAATTCTTTCTTTAATTCTTCCAAATCTACATGATTAAAACCTTCAACAATCTCGCCATCATACAGCCTTAATTTCTTCAGCAGATCCATTCCTTGTTTCTTTGAATCTTTCAGTCTTGTAAGTACAGAGAAAATGGCTGCTACTCTCAAAGCATGCGGTGCAATATGAACATGTGCCATATCACTTTCACTGATCATCTTTGCATAAATACGTTCTTCTTGCGATACGCGCAGATTATAAGGAACACCCATAACAATGATTCTGGAATGCAATGCTTCGTTCTTTTTATTTGAAATAAACGACCGGTATTCCGATTCGTTCGTGTGAGCGACAATAAGTTCGTCAGCTGATATGAGCGCAAACCTTCCTGCTTTGAAATTTCCTTCCTGTGTCAATGAGAGAAGGTGCCACAAAAACTTTTCATCACACTTCAGCATTTCCTGGAATTCCATCATTCCACGGTTGGCTTTGTTCAGTTCCCCATCAAACCGGTAAGCACGCGGATCTGATTCAGATCCATATTCCGCAATGGTAGAAAAGTCGATACTGCCTGTTAAATCGGCAATATCCTGTGATTTCGGGTCAGACGGACTGAAGGTTCCGATCCCCGTCCTTTTGTCTTCTGAGAAAAAGATCCTTTGTACGATTACGTCTTCGATCCGGTTATCATATTCATGTTCCAGACGCATCGTATTCAGCGGTGATAAACTTCCCTCTACACGAATTCCATAGTCATCATAAAATTCTTTTCTTAAATGCTGCGGAATTAAATGCAGCGGATCTTCATGCATTGGACAGCCTTTTATCGCATATACGGCGCCTGCCGGGGTTTTCGTGTACTGCTCCAAACCTCTTTTCAGCATCGTAACAAGAGTGGATTTACCACCCGATACAGGTCCCATCAACAACAATATACGCTTCCGAACATCAAGGCGTTTGGCGGCAGGATGAAAATACTCTTGTACAAGGCGTTCGATTGATTCTTCTAATCCAAAAATTTGATCGCTGAAAAAGTGATAGACCTTTTGTCCATTTTTCTCTGAAATGCCAGCATCTTTAATCATGTTGTATACTCTTGAATGCGCAGACTGGGCAACAAAAGGACGATCTCGTAAAATCTCAAGGTATTCAGCGAAGGTACCTTCCCAGGCTAGACGCTGTTCTTCTTCACGATGCATTTGGATTCTCGATAAAATATCCATGAGTACCTCCTTGATTGTATTGGCTCCATCAAGTGTTAATCTACTTTATGCGAGGATGTCCGTAATCATTCTGTTTGGATAATGATTTTATTTAGAAAAGTGATAATCTCTCCCATTCTTTTCATGATAAAATATGTTTACATTTCAAGTTGGAACGGAGAAACACATTCATGAATCAAAAGCTCGGTGTCCTTACGATCATCATTTTTTTAACGATCATATTTTTTTCATTTGCTGGATTATCAAAGGAATTCGCTAACTATGTTCCTTTCCAGCGTGCCATTCATTCACTCGCAGATTCAAAAAGTATTAAGCTCGAACAAAACAGCCGCCTGGTTGACGCTAATGGCGGCTTTCTATACGAGTTCAAAGGAAATGAAAGCAGAATTGAGCTGTCTTATGAGCAGATTCCGCAATATGTGAAACAAGCTTTCATAGCTACTGAGGATCAAAATTTTTTAACACACCATGGCATTGATGGAAAAGCGATAGCGAGGGCGTTTATCACCAATTCTTCAGAAGGTGCTATCGCGCAAGGCGGCAGCACGATCACCCAGCAGCTCGCAAGAAATCTCTTCCTGACACATGAGCGTTCATACGACCGAAAACTGAAAGAACTCGTCATTTCCTATCGAATCGAACAGCAGCTGACTAAGGAGCAAATATTAGGACTATACATAAACGCGATCTATTTTCAAAACGGTATTTATGGTATTGCGGTATTTATGGTATTGAACAAGCAAGCCGCTTTTACTTTAATAAGCCCTCTAGCGAATTAACGTTAAGTGAAACAGCGCTGCTTGCTGCCATACCGAACAATCCTAAAATGTACGACCCTTTAACAAATCTTCCAAACACTGAAAAACGGCAGAAATGGATTTTGCTAAAAATGAAAGAACAAGGATTCATAACTGACCAAGAATATACGAATGCAATTAAACAACCGATTAAACTGCATGCAGCGAAGCGCCTTGTCCCATTTCCGGAAGTTATAGGATTTGTAAAGGATGAATTGACCGAACTTATTGCTTCCTCCCCTGAAAACAAAGGATTAAGCAAAGAACAACTGATTAAAAAAAGAAACGAATTACTAAATAGCGGTGTTGTCATTGAAACTTCTTTACTACCTGCTCTGCAAAAAGAAGCTATGGCAGCCATTCAAAAAAGGGTCCCCTATTCGAATGCGGAAGGTGCTGCAGTGGTCGTTGATCATACAACGAAAAAGATTGTGGCTATTGCAGGTGGAAAGGAATATGGACTCGAACAGTTTAACCGGGCTTATCAAAGCTTTTTACAGCCAGGCTCGTCCATTAAGCCTCTGCTCGTCTATGCGCCTTATATCGATGTATTTGGAGCAAACCCTGGCACGATTATTTCTGCCGCAAAAATCTGTGAAAGCAAATACTGTCCGGAAAATTACGGCGGAGCTGCTTACGGTTCCATGTCATTAAAAAAGGCGATGTCCCGATCTGTCAACACAGCGGCTGTAAGACTGTTAAAAAAGACAGGCGTTGAGAAAGCTTTTAGTTATCTTGAGCCTTTTCAATTTTCAAGCATCACTCAACAAGATCACCAGCTTGCAAGTGCACTGGGAGGATTTTCGCGCGGCTTCTCTCCTCTCGAACTTACAAGTGCTTATTCGGCATTCAGCAATAACGGCACCTATGTAAAACCAAGAATCATATCGGCTGTAAAAGACAGCAATGGTAACATCCTTTATAAGTGGAAAGAGACTCCTGTTTCCGTTTGGAAAAAAGAAACGAATACACATATGAGGGTTATGCTAGAAGAGGTTACAAGATCAGGAACTGCAAAGAATGCACGATTTCCTGGATCGAAGTACATTGGAGGAAAAACCGGAACGACAAACGATGCAAAAGATCTTTGGTTTGTCGGCATAACGGATCGTTATACTGCTGGTGTTTGGGTTGGCCGCGATAAGCCAGGAAGTCTAGGAAACATAGAAAATTCTTCTCCAGAAGTAATGATCTGGCGCGATATTATGATGAAAGCCTATCAAAAATAAGGAAACCCCTGCCGATCGCTGAACACGGCAGGGGTTGTTATTATGCAGGAGCTGTAATTTTGATTTTATCAACGGCAAATCGGATTATATCCACGTTGTTTTTGATTGTCTCTTTTCTAAAGGCTTTTTTCTAAAAGATTGTTGCTTTAGGGGCATCTTTGAAAAGTTGATAGGAGTGTAAGGTGCGAGACTCCTCGAAAATGAACTTCACATTTTCTTCGTGCGATATAAAGCTCCCGTAGCCTTCCTTGTCCTGCTGGATTAGTGGGACAGGTGAGACCATTCAGAGTCGCAAGGCGACGAGTGGGCTCACCGCACGCCCCGCGGAAAGCGAGCATCCTGTAACGGAGGTCAACTGCTTTCAAAACGACATTGAATGCGAAAACAACCTTTGGATTTAACCAAGAACCGACAATCGTGCCCTGCTATGTAATCGTCACTACAAATGCATTATACAGCCTCAGGACCGTATAGACGACCAGCAAGCCAAAACCTGTCCAAAAGAATAAGTGCAAAAACACCATCCCCATGATTCCCGAAGTTGAAAAGCTTGAACCCACTTTTAGTAGCCAATAAAAAAAGTAAATGAATGAGGATGCTAAAAATACGATCACCATCATGATAATGGAATGATTTAGCACAATCGCGAGCATTCCGCCTGAAAAGAAAAACCATCCCCCGCTTGTTCCTTGCCGCAATAAAACACCCTCTGTATCTTTTGAAAAGAAGAACATACTCAAATGCATAAGCGTGTCAGATACTAGTTTCAAAGCGGCGAATCCCATAAAGAATAATAAAAACAGGCAAAAGCCCACTGATAAATGAATCACATGGTCAGCAAACAATTCGCGCATACCTTGGTAAACACCAAAGTATGTAAGTTTTTCTATAAGCAATCTTTCTAGATTAATCGCGAATCCAGAACTAAACAGAATTATAGAAAACAGAGGCAAATAACCTGTCATATACACATTTTTCTTCATTCTCTTACCTATATCCCCCTCAATTTGTAAACTTTCATATAAATATTCATTCACACGATAACCGTTTTCATTTATAATGGGGAGAGAATATGGAAAGAATAAGACTATTTTCAAAGGAGGAGTTCAGATGAGCTTTATCCTCATCCTACTTGTGATGCTCGCCTTCCTGACTGCTATTTTTACAGCAGGCTATAACGACCGTCCTGGTAAAAACTAATCCATATACATATGGAAGCAAAAACGTCCTTAAACAAGGACGTTTTTTAGTTCCTCTTTACTTTAGCTCTCCGAAATTTTGCTGCCTAAGTGCTTCATAAATTAAAATCGCTGCCGTATTAGACAGATTCAATGAGCGAATATTTTCGTTCATTGGGATGCGCAAACATCTTTCTAAATTTGCATCGATCAGTTCTCTAGGCAATCCCTTCGTCTCTTTCCCAAATACAAAAAAGACATCTTTTTCAGCATCTGAATAATCAAAATCAGAATACGTCTGCTCTCCGAATTTCGTAATATAATAAAATTCACCATCAGGATACGCTTGAAAAAAAGCATCCAACGAATCATGATGATGCAATTTAACGTGCTCCCAATAGTCGAGTCCCGCTCGTTTTAAGTACTTGTCCTCCAATGAAAATCCAAGTGGATGAATCAAGTGCAGATACGTATCTGTCCCTGCACAAGTTCTAGCAATATTCCCTGTGTTCGCAGGAATTAATGGTTCGAATAATACAACATGAATAGCCAAAAAGCTCACCTCAAAACAATATTCCAATAAGTACTTATTATAGCACTTTTTCAGGAATATCACTCTTTTATTGGTGAGCTTTGGTTTTATATGATGTGAAAAAATTTATACTGAATTCTCTTCGTATAAGCTGTCGAGTCTTCATAGCCCCAGTAACGCATTCGGCTATTGGTTGTATGAGCATTCACTAGCGGTTCCCCTGACTGATCTTTCGCAACCACAATCGTACTATGCTGATAATGGCCATCACCGGTAAAGTCGTAGCAAATCACATCACCAGGGAGCAGTAGATGTGCAGACGATTTCTCTTGTGCCTGCAAACTTGACTTCGACCCGCTCAAATACCACCTGAAAGCATTTGCTACTGACCAGCTGTAGCTCCAGGAATTATTTCGCATCCACCATCCCTTTGACTTAATCGACTGAGGAGTCATCGGAATACCGCCTCCATGAATACATTGCGAAATATAATTCGTACAGTCGTTTTCGAATGTCTTAAAAGCAGGGTTATAGGAATTCCACCACCTCTCTGCATAACGGACGGCTGCTAGTCTGTCATAACCATCCTTTGAAGGTACGATCGATTCATTCTCACGTTCGATCTTTGGCAATTCCTTGTAGTTTCCTTCAACGATTACCGGTTCATCACTGATCATCTCGCCATCAACAAAAACAGCCCGCCGTTCTTGAGACATTTCTTCCACATAAAAATCAAACTCTTGTTTAATGAGCAGGCTATAATGTACAAGATAATCTACCTGTGCACGGTTTTCTGATTCAGTTTTCCGCAGAATACTGCCGTTAGCCTGATTATTTACAATGAATGCTTTTCTATCGTTAAGCATTTGCTTTTTACGCAAAAAACTTTCCTGTTCTTCTTTTAAAAAGAAGCCTCTTCCATCACCATCCGCATGAATCATCCACTGTGATTGATACTGGATATACTGTTTAAGTGCATCCACCCACACAAGACATCCCTCCCTGCACTATTAACATATGTGGGTGACATAAAAAAAAAGAACCCTATCCTGGGCTCTATGAAGTCTTCTTACAGCTATTCTGTTCAATTGATAATAAAATTTCTTTCTTGTCTAAGCCCCCGCCATAACCAACTAGCGCACCATTGCTGCCAATGACTCGATGACACGGAATGAACACAGGAACTGGATTTTGGTTGTTGGCACTTCCGACGGCACGAACGGCCTTCGGTGCCCCGATCCCTTGGGCTACTTCTTTATAAGAGCAAGTTGCTCCATAAGGAATTTGTGTGAGCTGCGTCCAAACCTTTTTTTGAAAAACAGTACCAAATAAATCATAAGTGATATTAAATTCTTGCAGATGACCTGCAAAATAATCATTTAGCTGATGAACTGCATCTGCTAATTTTTCAGGAGAATGAACCAGTTCCCCTTTAATAAAATGTTTCGCCATCCAAGCTTGCAAAGATGGAAGATTATCCTCCATCGAACCAAAATCGAGGCGACAGATTCCGTTCTCTGTTGCAATGATTGTTAATGGTCCGATTACGCTTTCCATTTCTTCATAATAGAGCAACGTTTTAATCTGACACATAAAATATCCCTTCTTTTCAATACTGTGACCTTACTATATCGGACACTTAAAACATATGCGATTACGAAATTTCCTGATTTCGAACCATTTTGAGTCCTTTATCTATCTCTAGCGCCACCAAATCGTCTTTTTCACGTTCTTTTGCTTTAGACAATTCCAATGCCGCTTGATCTCCGCCTATTTTACCGATCGCCCAAGCTGCAGTCCCTCTTATTACCGGTCTGGGATCCGTATGCATTAATTGAATAAGATCCGGTACAGCGGACTCATCTTTAAAATGCGCAAGGGCAATAATCGCATTTCGCTGAATCGGTTTTTTCCCTCTCCAGCTGCCCGAAACTTGACCAAACTTTTCTTTGAAATCTCTATTGCTGATTGTCAACAAAGGTTTTAAAAGCGGTTTAGCTATTTCTGGATCAGGCTCCATTTCATCATGATGATGAAAGTCTTTTCCTTTATTTTCAGGGCAAACGGTCTGACACGTATCACACCCGTATAGCCGGTTACCTAGTTTTTCTCTATATTGGTCAGGCAAGAAGCCTTTCGTTTGGGTTAGGAATGCAATGCACTTATTAGAATCTAGCTGTCCGCCCTGAACAAGAGCGCCAGTCGGGCATGCATCAACACATTTATTACAAGTACCGCATTGATCTTCCATTGGCTGATCAACCGGTAAAGCTACATTCGTTATCAGTTCACCTAAGTACATATAAGAACCGAATTCTGGAGAAATAATGGCGCAGTTTTTTGCACTCCAGCCTATACCAGCACGTTCTGCAACTGCTCTGTCAGAAAGTTCTCCTGTATCGACCATTGACTTTACTTGTGCCGCAGGAACTTTTTCTAAAATAAAAGCTTCTAAAAGAGCCAGCTTCTCTCTTAAAATATGATGATAATCTCTGCCCCATGACGCTCTGCAAAAAATCCCTCTCCGCTCTCCTTTTATACTTCTCGGCGCATTTTTCATTTTGGAGGGATATGCAAGGGCGATAGAAATAATAGTAGAAGCCCCTGAAAGAAGCAGCTCTGGTTTCGTTCGTTTCTCAATATCTTCTTCTTCAAATCCTGATTGATAATTTAATTCTTGCTGCAGCCGGAGACGTTCCTTAAGTCCTGCAAAGACATCCGCATTAGCAAAACCAATTTTATCAATGCCGATTTCTTTACTATATGCAACAATCTCCTCTTTCAACTGGGCACCTGTCATGCATATCCCTCCTTTCACATTTATTTTCCGCTAATATGGTAAACTACAATTATATCTTATACGAAACGGAGTCCCTGCTATGGTAACCATTTCACCAAAAATTAAGGAACTTGTCCCGCAATTTAAAATAGGCACAATTACTTACCATAATATCGTTATTAGTGAATCACCGCAAATGATTAAAGGCCGATTCCAGCTATTTCTAGAATCTTTAAAACTCGAGGATAAACAAGCCGCTGACTACCCTGGTGTCGCAGAATACCGTTCAGTCTTTAAAACGCTCGGAACTGATCCGTCTCGGTACCGTCCAGCTTCAGAAGCCCTTCTCCGCCGTGTTTTAAGCGGTAAAGAACTGCCTCCGATCAATTCGGGTGTGGACGTGAACAATTTCTTCTCCATTCGTTTTGCTATACCAATTGGTTTATATAACCTCGATGAAGTAAAGGGCAATGTAGAGATCAGAATCGGAACCGCTGAAGATACATATGAAGGGCTAAACGGCCGTGAAATGAACATGGAAGGCAAACTTTTATCAGGAGATGAAATAGGCGCGTTTGGAAGTCCAATCGTCGATTCAAAAAGAACGATGGTCAATGAAACGGTAAAAAGCGCCTTACATATCGTCTATCTTCAGCCATCAATGGATAAAAGCGAAGCTGAAAAACTATTACAATCCATGGCAGACATGTTTACCCAAGTAAATGGCGGAACAGCTGAAATCCAGGTTATTTAAACAAATGTTTAAATACTATTAGTTCTGAGGAGCGGAGCGACGAGTAACCGCAGGAGCATAGTGCCTACGTGAGCACCGCAAGAACAAAACTGACGAAGAGATTCGCCGCTTATCAATCAACAAAAAAAAATGCAGGGATTCATTGGTACCAACGAACCCCTGCATTAAAACCTACAACTAACTTGTTACATATATAAGCAGCATGTATTAAATTTATGACAAGTTCTTTATTTTTTTATTCCACTAACGTGTATTTTACGGATAGCGTAGCTTCAATTTCGTCCCCTTCATCTAACTCATAAACGTATTCTGGCAAAAATAAATCGTCATTCTTGCCTAAAATAATATTTACTTTACTTCCGCCATTCACAAAATAATTTCTAAACCCGCTAGCTGGTTCTACAGCCAAACAAAAAAGCATTTTACCAAAGTAAAAATGCTTTTAAATCATATGTTCTTCGAAAGAATAAGCAGTGAAAAAAACAAGATTAGAATTAAAATAAAGATTATTTTAATTGCGTGCTGTATCTTAATCATCATAATTTCAATTACATTAAAATAATGCACAATATCAATAATCAGGAAAAATATAGAGGTTAGACAGATTGTTATCAAAACGATACAGGTCGTTACGATCCACCTTCTATCCATGAGCATCTACCTCCTTACACCTTAAATATTCAGTGTACAAGAAGAAGATTCAAAGAAACTTGATTCGTACAGCCATTTATTCATTTTCATGAAAAAAGTCCCTCGCTGATGCGAGGGACTTTTGATAATTACATAACTGTTTATCAGCCAGCTATATCTAATTTTTGAGGCTGGCTCTTGCTCGATGTAAACATAATTACTGCAAATGACAGTAAAGTGAAACCAACAAGATAAACGAGTAAGACTCCCATATTGGATAAAGCTGTTCCAAAGTCATTCAATGAAATAAGTGATTTAAATCCTTCAATTGAGTACGTAAACGGCAGGAACTGACTTAGATTACGCAAGTCTGCCGGCAGCATCTCAATAGGAAGGTTTCCTCCTGTAATTGAAAGCTGAAGTACCACTAGTGCAAATGCGATAAAACGTCCCACATTTCCTAGGGATGCAAAGAACATTACGATTCCGGTGAACACTAAGCTTACAAATATCGCAAAAAGAACAAATCCACCTGGATTTTGTACGGATACTTTTAAGATGAGCATGACTACCGCGCAAAGCAGAAGCGCCTGAGCAATGGCCAATGCTGCCAAATTCATAAACTTAGCCCCGAACCAAGATAGAGCTGAAATATCTTCAGGCTTTTTAAAGTTAATAAATAACGACATGATCAAAATCCCTGCAAACAAGGCTAATGATAGTACATAAGGAGCTGTTGAATCACGATAATGAGGATATTTATTAACAACATCACTCTTTAATTCAACAGGTGATGAGAACATGTTTATGTTTTTGTCATCATCATTAATACCGCTTGTTTGTTCTGCACCGTCTTTAAGACCAGTAGACAATTTCATGCTTCCATCGTTTAATTTTCCAGCACCATCGTTAAGCTTCGTTACACCATCAGTCAGATCTCCCCAGCCTTTTTCTACCGCTAAGTTTCCGTCACTCAATTGTGATGTACCTGAATGGATTTTAGCTGCACCGCTCGTCAAGTCTCTCCAGCCTTTTTCTACAGTTGAGTTACCAGCTGAAATCTGGCCAGCTCCATCATTTAATTTCGCAGCACCTACTGTCAGATCACCCCAGCCCTTATTGACTGATTGGTTACCTGCTGAAATTTGACCAGCACCATCATTTAAGCGTGTAGCGCCTACTGTCAAATCACCCCAGCCTTTGTTGACTGCTTGATTTCCTGCTGAAATTTGGCTGGCTCCAGCATTTAATCTTGTTGCTCCATTCGTTAAATCACCCCAGCCTTTTTCTACGGCTGCATTTCCTGCTGATATTTGACTAGCGCCATCGTTTAATCTTGTTGCACCATCTGTTAGGTCGCCCCAGCCTTTATTAACTGATTGGTTACCTGCAGCAATCAGTTCAGTACCAGCTTTTAAATCCCCTACTTTATCGACCATCGTATTCCAGCCATCTTCAATAGACGCAGTCCCTTGCTGAAGCGCTGGCACTTTTTCGCTTAAGGTTTTTACTCCATTATCTATTGAAGTTTGTCCTTCAACCATTTGGTTAACACCATCAGCTAAGGAATTTGGATTAGGTACATCATGTTTTGTAAAAGCAGCTGCCAATTCAGATGCACCGTTTTTTAAATCCATAAGTTTTTTCCCTTTTTCAGGATCTGTTGCTGCGGAAGCTAACCCTTTTCCTGTAAGATAAATTTTCATAAACTCCGTATCATTCTGAAGTTCAGGGTGTTTGCTTAAATAAGCTTGCAAATCTGCTGATAATCCAGTCAGCCCTGCCCCAAGTGATTGAGACTCAGTTACTACCGTATTAACACCATCTGAAATTGCTTGTGTGCCAGGTGTTATCTTACCTTGTATTGCCGCCTGAGCACCTTTCAGTCCCGTAAGAACTGCCGAGGTTCCTGCTTTTAACTCTGGAATCCTACTTTGGAGCTCTTTAGCTCCATCAGCCAATTGTTTGACCCCAGGCTGGTTATCCTTTAACCCTTTTAACAATTGACCAGTTCCGTCATTTGCCAGGTTTGCTCCATCAGCTAATTTTGAAATGTCTCCTGATTTAGCCTGTAGTGAATTAAGCAAATCTTGTGTACCGGCATTTAAATCATTAGATCCCTGTGCCAGCTTACTTATATCACCTTGCTTACCTGTTAAAGAACTAAGCAAATCCTGTGTACCGTTATTTAAATCACTGGAGCCTTTCGCCAACAAGCTTATATCACTTTGTTTACCTAACAAAGAACCAAGCAAGTTTTGCGTACCTGCATTCAAATCTTTTGCACCATTAGCCAGCTTGGTAATATCACCTTGTTTGCCTAATAACGAATTAAGCAATGTTTGTGTACCTGCGCTTAAGTCTCTAGACCCATTCGCAAGCTTGCTTATATCTCCTTGTTTCCCTGATAAAGAGCTAAGCATTTGTCCTGTTCCTGCATCTAACTCTTTAGCACCATTTGCAAGCTTCGAAATATCTCCTGATTTTTCTGTAAGCGATTGCAAAAGTTGGTTTGTTCCATCATGGAGTTCTGTCATCCCATCATTGAGCTGGGCTGAACCGTCAGCAGCTGACTGGAACCCTTCAGAAACATCCCCAAGACTTGCAAACATATTACTCGTATACTTCTCCGTAATTTTATCCCCTAGTTTTTCTCTAATTTTTTCAGTGGCACTGCTCGTTACTTTAGCAGCAAGGAAGTTCAAACCTTGATTTTGTATATAGTTTAACTCCGGCTTCTTTGGATCTTTTTCAGTCACTGTTGTAACTCTTTCTGAAAAATCATCCGGGATTTCGATCACCATATAATATTTTAGGCTATCAAGTCCCTTTTTTGCTTCAGAAGCGTCTACAAAATCCCACCCAAGATCCTTTCCTTTCTTTAAGTCTGCCACTAAATCTTTACCGACATTGATCGGTTCTCCATCAGACGTTGCCCCTTTATCCTTGTTGACAACCGCAACAGGAAGGTTTGACAAATTGTCGTAAGGATCCCACTTTGGAGATAATAAGATACCCCCATATACAACTGGTACGAGCAAGGCACCGATGACCGAAATCAATACCCCTTTCTTTACTGCAAGTTTTGCCATTTCAGCTAAAAATAAGTGAAAGACATTCATCCCGTTTACCCCCGTATTTACAAGATAAGAACATTTGATAAAAGTGAATACCTATTCACTTCTACTAGAATGTATAATTCGGATAAAGCAGAATAAATCCTCCTTACTAATCAGAAAATTGTAAAAAATTAAAATATTTTAAGGGATTTAGACCTATTACGACAAATAGTTACATAAAACTAAAGACGGACCCTGCAGAATGCAGAATCCGTCTTTGCTCATTTATTTAAACCGGCTCCAATAAACCCATTTCTAGGCATGCTTTTATAGAGAGCATTTTTTCTTTAGCTGGAAATTTCATCTGAATATACTCATCTTTCACTTCTGTAATTTCCCCTGTTCCGAACACCCTATGAACAACTACAAGCCCCGCACGTAATTCTTCCTTTTCCCGAATGGCATTAGGATTATAAGGGACTCCATCAACCTTTTTCATATACTTAGATTTTTCCTTGTTGACTATTTCTCTCTTTAAAATTACGTTTTCCACGGAATCAGCAGGATTCACTATATTCTTAACGTCTGTAACAAATGGGGACACTTCAACCTTTTTTTCATCACGGTATCCATAAGTAATAAGTTTTAATTGTTTTTTTGCACGAGTCATCCCTACATAAAAAAGACGAGTTGCTTCTTCCATTAAACTGCTGTCAGCTCGATCATCACTGGACGGAATGACCCCATCTACTAAATCAATCATATATACCTTTTCAAATTCAAGCCCCTTTGAGCTATGAAAAGTAGAAAGCGTTACAGCATGTTGCCCCTTTTTCTTCTTAGCTGTCTTTAAAACATTTTCTAAATGCTTTAATCTTTTTGCAAAACCCTCAAGAGACTCAAGGTCAGCTGCAATCTCTTCAAGGGTATTTAAAATACTTATCAAGTAATCATTTCGAAACCCGAGACTCTTGCATATCTTCTCCAAAGCCTTTTCGTAACCTAGGCGATCCCTTATAACACGAATCGCACTAAGCGGTTTCATCTCTTTCATCTCTTTAAATGTTTCTTTGCTGGCACTCAATAGCTTAACTTGGTATTCCTGTAATTCAACATGATTCAGCAAATTATCAAATACAGAACGATTATTATTCAATTGCTTCAAAGCATTCATCTGCTGCTTACTAATGTAACCATTGAATTTCAAATGAATTTTTTCTAAAAGATCAGGGCGTTTATCTGTAAAAGCCATTCGCATAAAATTCAAGATATCTTGAACAACCCAGTGGGAAAAGAATCGATTATCAGCATCCTTCATATAAAAAGGAACTCCTGCACGATCAAAATCATTCATTAACCCAATAGATGAAGAATTGTTGCGATATAAAATAGCAATTTCCTTAAGATTATCTGTATCTTTAAGTTCAGTAACCAAGTATTTCGATTGTTCCTTGAAATTTGTTAAATTCCTTATTTGAATCGGTTTATAAGAAGAGTTTTCAGTGAACATATTCTTTTCATATCTATTTCTGTTTCGTTTAATAAACTGATTTGAAACTTGGACGATGTCCTGTGTCGAGCGATAATTTTGCTCCATGAAAAGAATTGCAGCTTCCGGATATACCTTCTTAAATTCAAGTAAATAAGAAGGCTCAGCACCTCTCCAGCTATAGATTGACTGGTCATCATCTGCCACAACACATAAATTTTTATGTTTGGCGACCAGTTTTTCTATTATAGAATGTTGTACCAAAGACGTATCCTGGCTTTCATCCGTTAAAATGTAATCGTACCTTTGCTGATACTTGCTTAGCAGCTGCTTTTCTTGTTCTAAAATATGATTACCGGTCGTTAGCATATCGTCAAAATCCAATAAAACCTGATTCTTATCTGAACGCTTAAATTCTTCATATTCGCTCATAATTTGTTCAGCTTTCGAAACATCACATGCTACCGTTGACCATTGGTCTTGAGGAATCATTTTATTTTTAATGTAACTGATGTAAGTTGTCAGCTCCTCCATTTGATCTTCAGTTATGTTCTCGCCTGCAATTGACTTAAATAAATTTCTTAAAATTAGCTTCTTGTTTAACGAGGTATTCTTTACCAACGCTGTTTTCTCTTCAATTTCCTGATCCCCTTCAATTATTCGAAAAGCAGTTCCCAGCTTTCTAAAATAATCCCTAACTACTTCAAAGGCAAAGCTATGAATTGTAGAGAAGTCTACTGGCTGCATATGTGGATAAAAACGCATGAACCGTTCTTTCATATCATTGGCCGAAGCTTTACTAAACGTAACAGCTTTAATACGAGATGGATTTACACCTTGTTCCTCGATTAAATAACCAATACGCATAATGATCGTCGTCGTTTTCCCTGAGCCTGGTGATGCAAGCAAAAGAAGAGGTCCATCAGTCTGCAGCACTGCTTTCTTTTGAACATTATTTAAGGATATACCTAATTCATTTTTCATTCTAACGAAAAAATCTCCCATATTAAAATATCCTTCCGTAAAAAATGATTGTTTTTAGTCTTTCTATAGAAGCATGAAAACTTCCTTTAAAGCTAAATATCTGGTAAATAGCTTGCAAAAAAATAAAAAAACTCCCCACAAACGTGAGAAGCCTTGAATGTATGCTGTTAAGTTAAGTAAAATGGTACCGGTGGTCGGGGTCGAACCGACACTCCAGAAGGAACACGATTTTGAGTCGTGCGCGTGGTATCGGTACCGGTTAGTATCGGGATAACCGCGTCATATTAGGGTTTAATGAACATCTTGGCTTCGGTAATTTTGGTTAACTTAACACGACTTTAACCCTCTAAATAGTATTTTTTAAGGGTATTTAATTAAGAATCGTGTTATTTCAAATTATAATTAAGTATACTGCAATGTGTCAATTAGCAGCCTTGATATTCAGTGATGGATTCTGGTGTTAAATAAAGTAAATCACTCCATACAATGGGTTGATTAAAAAGACACTTGAATTATGTTTCTTCCTAATTATGAGCAGTGATTTCCTTTTTTACAGACAAATACTATTACTTTTCAAATTGAAACCCATCACCACAAGCTGGACAAACTACATACCACTCATATTGAACTGAAGGCTGCCTATGATAATTATTTACATGTTTTATTAACTTATGTCCATGTTGTCTACAGTGATTTTTCACCCAGAACTCATTACATTCTCTACATTGATAATGATATTTTGGATATCCTTTACCGGTATATTTTATTATTTTATTAATATTGTTATGTTCCCCACAAGTCCAACATTTTTCAAATAAATTTAATTTATACTCCATAATCATTCTAAACCAATTTTTAAACGAATGAGTTGATATAGGTAGAAAATAAATTGACCCATATTTATGAATTTCTTCATTCCTTTGATTATCTATTGATTTTGGAAATTGGTTCCTATTGTAAAAAGCAAAATAATTTTCGCCTTTAGTTTCTTTTCTCATTCCTAGTTCAATATCTGGATGAATAATGAACGATGCTATAGTTTTTAAATGAGGCTTATTTTTATGCAATAAATTACCATATCTTTCGATTGCAATATCCTTGATATCCTTGGACCATTCATTTTCACCAAAATTTTCTTTATCTTGTTCTTTGTAGTTTCGATATTTTGCATCTAGGTATACTACACCTATATCTACAAACTGTCCCCAATTGTTTTTACCTTTAAAAATAAATCGATAATCTGGCTCTCTATAAGCATTTCCTTCTAGATTAACCTTTGCTTCATATGTCAATTCGATACGCCAAATATCGAGTTCCAATTCAATACTAAATCCTTTTAACTTCCTATTTGAAGTTAAATAAGTATCAATACTGTCTATCAGTATTTTTTTATTTAATATTGTCCATCCCATAAGACCTGTTAACATATTTATCATCTTCATTAATGACCATATCTCAAAAATCTCATCTACTTTTTTCACGCCAAGTTGTCTTTTTTTATTATCTGGAATTAATGATGCTCCAATTTCCTCCTCAATATCATTTAGAGATTTCCACACCTTTTTATAATTAGGGTCATGTAAAAACAATTGAGTTGGACGAATCGGTTCATAGTCTATATTTTGTATACCTTTAAAAATCTCCAACCTTAGATAACTTTCAATTTTATTAGCTAAATTTTGATAACGCTCACCCTGTTCCTGTATAGCTATATTGTTAAGTAAGAGTTGAGTTATTTGTCTCATGGTTTGTTTTTCTAACTCTAATTGGTCTTTACGCTCCTCAATTTCCTGAATATAAAAATCATAACTCAATAATAGTCGACTTAACTCATTAATTTTTTGAGTTTCAGGTGTTAAAAGTATATACTCAGTTTCATTCAATCCAATCGAGACAATTTCCTTAAAAATGAATTTATATTTATTACGCCAGGGGTTATTTGAAGGTATTCCTAATATATCTTCTGTGCTGTGAGCATGCATGATATTCTTATTTAAAATCACATAACCGTTTATATTAATATCTATCTCTTTTCCAAGAACATCAGCTTTTTGACCACATTCTTCTAGTGCTTTTAATAGCAATAAAAGTTCATTATTTGATAAAAAATTAGTTTCTAACTCACAGAACATACTATGTTTTTCTAAGATAGGCTCGTTCCATTTTTTATTGTAGTAATATTCATATCCTACAAATAAGATTGGAGGAACATTATTTTCTTGTGATTTACCAGATTTAATCATTACATTAATACTGTCTTTGTTAATTTTTAAATTCTTTTCATAAAAATCCGAAGAAACTCTTAATTTCAATTTAATTGGTACCTCAGAATAATTCTCCCTCTTACTCCTTTGAAATTTATTTCTTTTTAAAATAGTAGAAATCCAATTTTGTCTCTCTATAATTTCATTATTTTTAAATTTAAAATCAGACTCTATTTTTTGTGTTATAAACTCCAAACTAGAGATTTCAATACTATCAATGCCCCCATAGTAATTAACATAGTTTCTTATACGAGGACTACCTTTCAAAATAATAGATTTTGCCTCATTGATACTTTGAATTTTATCTGCATCAACTAAATTAGAATTAGCACTAAAGAATTTAGAGTATCCCCATATTTTTTCTAATTGCTGTTTTATTATTTTGTTTTCATAAATTGCAGAGTTATCAATATTTACTTGAGTTTTATATTTTGATTTACCTGGATTTATTATTTTTTGTATCTCTGTTTGTGGGTCATATCTTAAAATTAATGCTTCTTTAACATAAGCTTTTTTGATGGATAAATTAGTAGCTGGAAACCTGTTAATATACTTTAAAGGTGCCTCAATATCCTTTACAATATTTTCAAGCTTGTCAATCGTTTTTGTCTTTTGTGTATTTACCGATATATCAATTTTTTCATTCTTAATAAGACTTTCTCTAATTCTAAACAAATCACTTATCATAATATTATATTGTGATACAGGAATAGATGATGGAAAAAACAATATTTTTTCGGATAATAATAAATCTAAACCACTATAAACTCCTACATTTAATTGTCCAGAATGGTTTAGACCTCTTAAAAAATCATCAGTTCTCTTAGAAAAAATAAATTTATTTACAGATTTACTATTTTCAAATTTGCTTTTTTGATACCACACTTCATTAGTGTTGTCATACGTTAAAATTGTGTTATTTTCTGACCTAATTGACTTATATTGGACAGTTACTCTGTTATCATTACAATCTAAAAGTTTAAAACCTATTTGAAAAAATCTTGTCGTTTTTGTTTCATTATCTAATTTCACAGTGGCTCTGTAGTGATTTTGTGTATACCAAAAATTATTTGTATTATCATACTTAATTTTTTCACCAAGAACTATACTTTTAACAGGTAACGTTTTATCCGCCAGCAAATTTACAGTATGATTATAATCAACATATATCATATAAGGAATTAATTTCATAACTACTATCCCCAATATGAAAATATACTAGTTTGTTCAGCATGTAATATCATAGACTCTATTTTCTTGGAACTGGCACTCTTATCACCCAAAAACTCTATTACTTTATCTTTTAAATTCTGATGTATATCAGTATCAGAAGATAAAAGATAGTTTATTCTTGGTAAGATTTTTGAAATAAAGATTTCATCTAAAAGAATTTTAGAATTCTTCTCAAGTTTTATATTTGCTGCAATATACTTCTTAATGTGGTTTTTTACACGGTCATTATAATCAGAATTTAATTTTTCTAATAAACTAACAAAATTATCAAATATCTCTTTTTCTATTTGATTGCATTTTACTTCAGTCTTGATATCTATATTAACTTTAAAATTATCTGCATTTAATTGGAAGGTACCTATATTGGTAATTTCATGATTCTCTTTTTGTTGTTTCATTATAGGGATTACAAAACTTCTATCAATAACCTTTGGACTAAGAGGTTTAGTAGTCCCATCTACATTAATAGTTCCTATAAATCTAATGTTATCCGGAATAACCAACATAGGCTGAAAACGCATTAGATTTTTATACCTTTGTAGATACTCCAATTCCTTTAAAGAGTTTAAGTCTATATTATTGCTTTTTTTCCACTTTTCTAACTCTTCTTTATTGTATTTTAAAGATTTTTGAACAAACCATTCTATTTCCTCCATAGCCTGTTCAAATTCATATTTACTGTACAATTGTATCCCTTCATTTTCCTGTTCACGCACACTCAAAATATCAGCTAAATAGTATTCGACCTGAGCCAAGTTTAACTCATCTAAACAAACCAAATACAAATCAGCATTCTCTTTATATAATTCCTTATTTTCTTTTGCTTCAATAATTACATCTAAAAGAGGAGAAGAAACATATTGTTTTTTTAAAGGATTATAAAAGCCAAGTAAATCTTGTTTATCAGTCCAACTTGGCTGAACAGGAATTATACGTTTTTTAGCACCGATAGTATCAGCTATAACAGATACTAAACTTGATTTCCCCGTACCAGATGGACCACTTAATATTATTAATTCGTTTGTTTTTAATGCTGTATAAAAACTACGCAGCGTAGTTTGCTCATAAACTAACCTATTTGACCTAGAATATATTTGGTGTTTTATTTGTTCTAATAATTCACTTTCTAACGCTGGAATTGGAAGTACAAGTGCATTATCCTTGTCTATCTCCTGTTTAATTTCTTCTAGTTTTGGAAATGAAAAACCTAACATTTTTAACGAATTAGTTTTTTTCTCTAATTCTAATAATGATGAATTAAACAATTTTTCTTTTTTAGAAAAATCACTCATTCTCTTTTCTAATTTATTTCTGTTTTCTTCATATTCTTGAAATGATTCATTTAGTTGCTTTTCTCTTTTATTTCTGTTTTCTTCATATTCTTGAAATGATTCATTTAGTTGCTTTTCTCTTTTATTATGTAAATTATTCTTCTCCTCAAAATTCGCTCTTATGAAATTTTGATAGAAATCCGATATTGAAAAAACACTGTTTGCACTTTTATCGATAACACCTGAAATAGCTAAATCTTTTATATCAATTTTTAATTCTCTAAATATGTCACTAAAATCGTCAATAGGAATAATTTCATTTTTCTTAAGGGAAAAGATTTCCCCCATTTGGACATTGTTCTGATTTAATCCCTCTAAATTTAATTCAAATGGAAATAAAACTGTTCTACCCTCAAATTCTTCCAAATTTTGGTCATAACAAAATGCTCTTTTTAAATGTTTGGCATCTTTTAAATACAAACCCAAAACTTGCCCTGTTCTAGGATTTTTTATGTTCTCTATACGATAGAGTTTTTTATTTCGTATGGAATGTTGAACTACCTCTCCAATTAGATAATTGTCCATTAAATTAAATAGATTTTTAATATATGATTCCATTTCAAAAGAGGTTAGTTCTATAAATTCTTGTGAAGTAATATATTTTTGTTTCATTTTTTCTGCTCCTAAAGACTATTCTTTATTTAATACATTAAAAATCTTCTGAAAGTAATTTTAATGTATTAAAATCCAATGATTTCAACTGTTTGTTTTTTGTTATTGAATCCCACATACTTAGTCTGTTTTTTATTCCTTCAGGAAATTCATCGTTATTATCAATTCTCTTCAATATCGTAGTAACTACTTTTATATATGAGTTAAGAGTTTTATCGGTTAATTTATTATTTTTATTAAGAACTATTAGAAATTTTGCTATTGTACTCAAACCCAGATTAATCATAAGAACATTTTCTATATTGTTAAAACTTATCTTAATTGCTTTTTCAAAGTTTGAAATACCTTGATTATATTCACCGATATATATTTGGCAAATTGCATAATTAAAAAGAATAATATTATTGGGATATGTATTATTATCAAACATATGTATATCTATAGATTTCTTGATTAGTTCAAATCTCTCTGAAGCAAAAATCACTTCCCCATTAATCATTGATTCTGCCAAAATTGCTAGATAGTGCATCCAAATAAACGATTGCTGTTGTAGAGGTAATAGTAGAATTTTTTTAACAATAGCTTCCGAACTAGCTTGTTTTGGTAATTGGATTGATTCAGCTATATATTTTTCAGCTAATAAATACATCTTTTTGCGACTATTAATTTGTGCAAGTGTTTGGAATTGTCTTGTCTTATCGCTTTCTGCATCAAATTGTTTTAAAGCTTTATAACAATCTTGTTCAGCTTTTGTTAAATAATTTACATCCTCCATGCTTAGTCTTAAGTATGCTTGTGAGCGTACACCGTATACTTTACCCAGTAAAATAGAATTAATAGTTCCTCCACCTGTTTTAAATTCATCAGTAAGAATCGATGAAGAAATCTCTGCAATTCCAGAGACCATTTCTTCTAGTTTGTCCATTAAGATAATAGAATTTTTATAATCATGAACTGAGTAAAGATATGCTCCTTTTCGTATGTAGTATTCAGATATAAAATCTAAGTTTTCCCATCTTTTCGATAAGTTTCTGATTAATAATTCCAGTTCATTAATTTCTTTATTTACCAATGAAACATTTCCTAAATTAGCAGCTGTAGTTAAAAGAGAAAAATGTGCCTCAGCTTCAATTCTTAATGTATCAACGTTTTTATCATTTAATGAAGGTACAATTTCTTCAAAAAATATTTTCAAGTATGGAATTGCTAAATCAAACTGCTTATTATAATTAACCAGTGCTTTTATGTAATTTGCTAAAATATTTAATTGCATGTTTTTTTCAGACCTATTTAATTTCTCTAACTTAGAATTCAAACTGTCTTTCAAACTTAACAACTTACTCGTATTTTCCTTTGTACCATTATTACTTTGTTTTAGTTCATGATAATGCCCAATCCATTCAAATAATCCTTCTCCAAGAGCTTTTAATTTTATTTTTTGTTTTATGGAAGCTATACCGCCAGGTTCTAAAATTGTATAGACCTTTCCTTCTAGAATCCGTTCCAATTTGTCTTGCGATTTTTGGGATAACTTGTATCTTTTACTGTACCAAGCATGACAAACTAAATCGGCAACCATTAATCTCCTATCTTCTCTAGCAGAACCTATTTGAATATTTATTTTATAGTTATTAAATTTATTTAAATTTGGATTTTTGATTTTCAATAGCGAAATTCTTTCCATTAATCTTGAAATATATTCTTCATCTTTCATTCTAGTAAGAATCATATCTTTTTTGTACATTCTTCTTGCAATATACAAATCAAAAATTAGATTATCTTCATCCAAATTAAGGTCTGATATTAACTGCATGATTCCTTCTGCAAAAACAGATAGATAGGTAGTTTGAGGGTCAATTATAGAAACTCGCTCACGATTCTCAAAAACTATTGGTATTATACCAAGGCTATTCATTTTATCAATTGCAGTATTAACTAATGTTTCTAAATCCTTCTCATATAACTCAGCAGCATGCAGAGGTTTTGTAGTCCCAAGAATCTCTCTTGCACAAATTTCAGTAAATGGTCTACCTTTTAGAACGACTCCCCCGACCAGTGAAGGAACTCTATTATTATTTTCGTCATTAAAATTGCCACTTTCATCTAGCCATATCTCAACTTTTCTCATATGTATCACTCCTACACACTTCTTATTTCCATTTAAAAGAAATACATCCATATTGTTACACGAAAGAAGTGTGTTATCAAGACTATGAAATGCAGTTCATTAATTTATCTGTGTAAAACAAATAAGACTTAAATTTCTAAATAGAAACCTAAGTCTTAAATATATTCTATGTTAATTTTATTCCAATTAGCTTTTCTAATTTCTTAATATATTCATCTAATTGTTTAAAATAATCTTCAAAGAATTTCTTTCTATTATCATGCTTTTGTTTAATGCTTCCGTCTTTATTATAAGTATTAAATGGATTTTTCTTATATAGAAAATCTTCATGTGTATAACCATGTGCAATATTAGAAAGTTCTGCTATTAGTTTTAATACATTAATTGTTATGTTTTCATCAAAACTTCTCTTAGCTAATAAATCAGGAATACTTGTAATAATATCAACTTTTTCCTTTGACCGTGTAAGCATTTTTTTTACCCATTGATTTTCAAATGTCATTTGAAATTCATCCCAAGTAAGTAATCTTATATTTGTTTGTTTTGCAGCTTCAAGAGCACCTTCTTGAAATTCTGATTTAGATATAATATAACCAATACTTGCCCCCGCATCTGAAACAACAGTTCTTAAAGCATGAACTTTTTCTTTATTTACTTTTTTCTTCCAATATTTACACTCAATAATATAAATAAATTTAGAAGGAGATTCTTTATCCATCACCCAAACGTCAAGGTCAACTGTGTCTCCTCCTCTTAATTCAAATGATTTTGCATCTTCAAGAACCTGATAATTCATATCTTCAAATATCTCAGCAACACACTTTTGTAAATCTCGCCAAGAAACTGGCTCTTTTTTTACTAACATCATTTTTTCCCCTCTAACTTACTGATTGCTCCAATGAAACTTGATATTCTTTTTAAAATGGTTGTTTATACAATTTATCTAACTGAAAAAAATTGCATTTCATTATAAACTTTAAAAATCCCTCTTAAACCAGTCCCAGCGTTACATAAGAATCTTTAGTTAACTTCTAAACTATTTACAATAGGAGAAATAAGGCATACCAACTGTATTATTTATTTTGTAAAATTATTAAAAATCCACTATTCTCCTCACTATAAATAGATAATTTAATTTTAAATTTGATAAATTTATATCTTAAATTATTAAATTCTAATGCTTCTTCATTAGAAAAAGGCAAATATATATCATTGGTGACATTTATCAAATAATTCTCATCAGCCTCCTTTTTGTTAACTAAATACTCTTCCAAATTAGTTTTTTCGAAGTCCTCTAATATCATTTCAAATTTATCCACACTTATTTTTAACTTCGTAGAATCAAAGCCTAACCAATACTTTTTTCTAACTAAATGCAATTTTTTTTGATTTTCTATTAATTTTAATTGTTCCATTTTTTGAGCTGGTTCACTATATAAGAGTCTATCATCACTTGTAATACCTGAAACAAATGTATTAATATTTGTATTTGTGTTAATCTCTAAATCATTAATCTCATCTAATAGAATGTTGATTTTATTATTACTGTTGGTTGGAATATAAATAGTGTTAATTCCATATTTGTTAAGCTCACTTAATATTTTGTTTTCTACATAACCCCAAATTTTCACTGATATATGTTCATCAATATTTTTTTCTTGAAGCAAAAAATATATCATCTCTTTAAAACTATGCTCAATATATATGTCATATATTTGCTCTTCTTCCAATTCATGTTGAAAGGGGAAAATATTCATTTTTTCTTCGAATTTTATTTTTATGCTATCCAAACAATCTATACTTTGTTGATTTAAATACCTTAATTCATTTACTTCAATATCTTTATATATTTTTAATAATTGCTCCTTTAGAGATAACAAATCTGCTTCTTTGTTTCTATCGACTCCAAATAAAAATACAATATCTTCGTAAATTTTATCTAGATGTGGAGAAATTTCATTATTATTTAAGTAGTTATTTACTATTCCAAAAATTTTTGATTTGTCGAGAATATCTTTACTTACATTAAATAAATTAAAATTTACAGAAATAATACTTACTAAAATATAAAACTCATTAACCACCGAACTCATTATTATCCATTTAGCTTCATCATCAGGCATTATTTCCCATGACCTTAACTCCACACTAACTTCTTCATAATATTCCCAAATGTTTTCTTCATAATTGTATAGGTTATCTCTAAATACATAGTTGATTTCATTTAGAAATTCTTTTAGTGAATTTTTGTCCTCAACAGAGATAAGTTCTTCTTTAAATATTAAATAATAAATGTAAACAGTAATTGTAAGAAAGAGTTTCTCTAACATAATTCTATCTTTATACATGTGCTGTTGTTTATGTAGGTGTAGTAGGATTGATTTTAAAATAATTAAATCTCTTTTATTTATAATATATAAAATTAGTTGAACTATGGATTTCTCTATTAAATCCTTATGAAAGTCAGATGTTAACTCTGTATAATATGAAAAAGTTAAAATAGAGTTAAAGAATCTATCTATATTTTTATTTTTTTCATTTTCATTTAAATTATTATTCTCTTTAAAAGATTTATATATCATTCTAATTATCAGGGGTATATTATTATCACTTTTTCCAAGTCCGATTCCCGCATTAATAAACAATTTATAAAGCAGTTCAATAGGACCCTCTATCATCTTTTTTGAATCTATACTTTTTAAACTGTTTATGTAGGCTTCAATACCATCGTCCAGATAATAATTAATTTTTTTATACTCATTTAAAATCTCATAGAAATCCAATAATAAGTCGTATCCTAATTGCTCTCGGTCCAAATCAAAAGAAATTTTTATTAATTCATCATAATAAGAAATAAAGCTATCTATTAATTTAGATTGATGTGCATTATCTGTGTTTTTCATATAAATTCTCAATATCTCTTTTAACAACTTGTTGTTCTCGTCTATTGCCTTTAAATCATGATTTACTAAAGAATCTTTAGTATGAATATAAAGTGAATCAATTATTTTCTCCATTACTAACCTCCCTTTCCTTTATTCTTGCATTCTCTTCCTTTATAGAACTTAGAGCTAAATCTAAAACTTGATTATATATTTTTTGTTTTACTCTTTCTTCAAATAAAGATACTTCAATACTTTTATATAATAAATGGATAATTACTCCAAAGTTAATAAAGAATATAAAGGCAACCCCAGGAACATAAACAAAAGCTACAAAAAAATATTGAACAGTAAGCAACAATAAAGTAACAACGATTTCATCATAAAAATTTATATAAAAACTATTTTTAATACTCATGGTATCTAACGTTTTTAATCCATATATTTTTTCCTTCTTTAAATTAATAATCAATGTTAATAATGCTGTACTTGCAATCGATATACTTGAATGAATCTGAAAAATTGTGTTAACAAAAGAACTATCATCTTTTTGATTAATTGGTAAAAATTTTACATATTCATACAGCCAACTTAAAAAAACAGCTAATATTACTATAATTAAAATTGATATGAATATATTTTTAATGTTAATTATTTCTTGTTTGGAATGCATTTCCCTTAATTACCGTCCTTCGTTATTTTGTTTCTCATACCATATCCTTACACAGTTATAACTAATACTCTAAGTAAATAATTGAAATTCCTAAAAGGAGTAGCGTGGCTACTCCTTGTTAATTAATTAATTAATATCTTTAACAGCTTTTCTCTTATAGTTTTTTCCCTTTCCACCATAAAGTCTTCAAAATTATCCAGACTTAAATTAATATCTGGTATGAAGTGTTTCTCTCTATACGTAGCTTTTTCTTGGTCACTTATACAGATAATATTTAACCATTCATCGAACTTTTTATTAGATTTTTCTAGGTTTGGAATGCCCTCAATTAACTGTAAATTCCCCACATAATCATAATTCTCTACAGCATAATCTATAGTTTTTTGACTTATTCCTTCCCTTTTTAGCTTGGCTCGTGATTTTAACAAGCTTTTAGGAAAGATATGGTCTTGATGAAAATTATTCTTATAATCAAGATTAGGATATAGCAACGATAAAACAGAAAAAGCATATCTATTTCCATACTTAGTCCATAATAAATTTTCTACTTCTTCCTCAGTAAACTTTAGCGTTTTATTAGTTACTTTTAGATTCTCTTTTAATAACACGTATGGAAAATTAGTTAAATTGTTTTTAATTATTTCCCTAATGGGCTTCAATACATTGTCTGGTTGTCCACCAAATATTCTTTTTAAAATAGCTGCGATAGTAAACTTTTGTATGTTTTTTCTATCCTGAATATATTTGTATGATTCTACAAAATTATGAGGATTACCATTTTTATATAGATAATATGCAATTGGGATAATTACATAATTTGCAGTCAGAGATTTATAGTTAAATCCATAACTAGCAACTAACTGAACAGATAGTCGAATAGCTTGAGCTATTTCATCCCATTTATCTTCTATAATGTTCATAGTAACAGAGTCAAAGTTATCGACTTTAAAAGCTATATCATTAAAATCACATAAAACTAAGCAAGTTTTAAGCACTAAATCTTTATCAAAATCAAAGTAGTCCCCTATTTCATTTATTTCATCAACAAAAGAAGTTATTGTCTTCCTAGCATCTTTTTGTTTCCATTGAGCTGTAGCAATAGATAATAATAAATCAGAATAGCTAAGTTGTGTACCTCCGCTATTTACTCTAATAAAAATATTTAATACCTTATCAAGTGATTGTGACCTTTCAAGATAGTAATTTATACATGGAGTTACATGAATTGCCTTATAGAGTTCAAATAAAGTTTTGTTTGCATATCTCGCTTTTTCTTGTTGTACTAAATTAAGTTCGTTTCTATATATGTAATCATTTATTTCATATTGTTCACTAAAGTTCAAAATGTCTCCAACTTTAAACCAATAGGAATTATCATCTCTTTTAAGTGCTTCTTTATTAGTTAGAAATCTAAAATCATATGTCATGTCAATTTCATCAGATGGTGTTAAGAGATTTAAATATAGGTGTCTAGTAGGATATGCAGAGTCATTCTCTACCCATCTTCTTGGTAATCGATATGCATAGGTTCCTTTTAAACCTATGTATAAAGATGTTAATCTTTGTTGACCATCAAGAATAGCATTTATATCTTCTTCACCACTAACATTAGCTTCGGTATTATGTATATTATCCCGTTCGTGATAATTCCTTAAGAACTCATAAAATTTGAATTTACTTATATTCTCTTTATTTACATGCCAAAATAAAAACGCGCCTACAGGATAGCCCGTTAAAAGAGAATCAAATAATCGCTCAATCTGCTCTGTATCCCAAACAAACTCTCTCTGGATTGAAGGAAGCAAATATTTTTTTCGGTGTATGTCATTTACTACTTCAGTAATAGTAAGTGCTGTCTGAAACGCCATAAATAATCCCCCTAAATAACCTTATTTTCTATTTCCATAATGCGTTTTAGTTTTATGTACACTATACTTTCTTTTAATTCTTCTAGGGTAAGTTCCTTACTATCTATATAGAATGTGTAATTATGATTTAGCTCCTGTAAATTTATAGGTATTTTTTTATCACTGTACACTAAATAGTCAATAGATATATTATAAAAATTAGCAATTCTAATTAAATGTCCTATACCTGGTTCCTTTTTATCATTTTCATAGCTCCATATTAGACTTTTAGTAAACTCAACTTTTTTCGCAAATTCTTCAGCACTTAAACCAGCTTTTTCTCTTAGTTCTTTTAATCTTTGTCCAAATGTCATTTCCATGCTCCCCATTCAAAAATAAGCTCAAAATTTTATTGGCTGTTATCAATAGTAAATTGAATCTCTTTGGAGCCTACCCATTTTGCAAATCCCTCTTCAATAAGTACCGGCGCCACATATGAAGCAATTGCTCTTTTGGAAACATTGGTTAATAACCATTCTCCTAAACTATGTGGAGGTGGAGAATTAAAGGACCTGCCCACAACAACACGTTTCCCTTTAAAATTATCAAGGAGAAGAAGACATTGTTTTTGATTCATTTTTTCTTTTCTTCCAGTTCCAAAATATAGGATTATTCCTTCCTCTAGAGAACCCTCATATTTAAAAGGGCTTTTTTTTGGAATAGTATGCAGTTCTTTCATATTGATAATTACTCCTAACTATAAAGATGTTATTTAGAATAACTAATTTTCCCTTTGAATTTTACTCCTACAACGACAACTTTTGTATCACCTACTTTTAATTTTTCGTAGGATACGATTTTGCCATCACTCTTAATTTTCTTTAATGGTTTGAATGAACCCATCATTTCTATCCCTCCATTTATTAGGTACGGAATAAAATATAGTTGATTAAATCTATTATAGAAATATTTTGAAAAAATTACCACCTGAAATAAAATTGATGTAGAATCTATAAAACATAACGCTTGTGTCCGTAATCGTTATAGCATTCATAACGATTATTTAAACCGTTATAAATAATGGAGGAAATCACATGAAAAAAGCTGCGATTTATATTCGTGTATCGACTAAGGAACAAGTTGGAGAAGATAAATTTGGATTACCCGTACAACTTGTAATTTGTGAAGATTATTGTACTAAAAATGAACATCAGATATATAAAGTATTTGAAGATGGTGGAAAATCAGGTGGTTATGAAGATTTAGATAACGACTTAAACAAAAGACCCGCTTTAAATGAATTATTGACTGCTGCAAATTTAGGTGAATTTAATATAGTAATTGTTCCAAAGTTGGACCGTTTAGCTCGTTCTCTCTATGCACAACTTTGGGTTGAAAAAGAACTAAGAAAACATGATATCGAAGTTATTTCAGTCAGCGAACCATTTAGTGGTCAAGACCCTGTAATGACAATGATGAGACAAATGATGGGCGTCTTTGCAGAATTCGAAAAAAACAGAATCAATGAAAGATTATATTCTGCTAAGATGTACAAAAGAAAATTAGGAGGTTTTATCGGAGGACAAGACCCTCTAGGATATTACTCATTAAAAGGGTCCAAAAAACTATATATAAAAGAAGATAAAATAAAAACAATAAGAAGAGCATTTGAATTAAAAGGTAGTATGTCCCTTCGAAAAATAGCTAATATTTTAAATAACGAGGGATATACAAGTAGAGATAGTAAACCTTTTACTCCCATGCAAATAAAACGAATCTTTGATAGAGAGCCACTATATAGAGGTGAAATGGAAGCCCCCGCTATTATATAATCATGAGCTTTTTAACTATCCTTTTTTGTTGCAGCTGTATTTCCAAAACCATCTTTGTTACTTCTCAAAAATTTTAAGATGTTACCAGAATAGATTGAAGATAATCTTTTATTTCTCATTCAAAGAATAGTTTGTTCATTATTTGTGATGTAACCCAAGTAACGATGAACAATTGTGCTTTATAAAATATTTGGTTGTTATTAATTAAGGCTGTTTTCGGAAAGTTTGTTGTACTAATTCACTTTTTTTATAAACATACAAACATGTATTACACTGTATTAAAATAGAATACATTATAGATGAAGAAACACTGCTCTTATTCAACAAACGGGTAGGTTTCTTGAATAAAAGACATTAAGTTAAACTACCTATACCTAATTAACATAGTATTTCTCTTCTTCAACAAAACTGCGCTTAATTGAATAGAATATCAAAGAACGACCAGACAAAAATCTGGTCGTTCTTTTAGAGAACAGCCCTGTAATAAAATATTAATATTGATAAAAACAAGAACATATGTTCTAATTTAGATAATTCATTTTTAGGAGGTGCTTTTCTTGAATGATAAAAAAAAGGCAAAAATACAATTAGAAATCATCAATGACTTAACTTCCTTTGTGGAACACAACAAAAATGAAATTCAAGCACTCAATTTAGAAGGATTAAAACTGCGGAACAAACAGGTCATTGAAGAAGCTCATAAAGTATTATCAAAGAGACGTTCCGATGCCTGACACCAATGGATTCCGCATCATGTTTACTCTTCGCTTACCAATCGAACTATCTTACCTCTTACTTGTTGGCTGCGATTACAATAACGGATGCTTATTCGCAATTAATCTCTATTCTCCGAATGATTCAATTCAGTTGGAACATAATACGAGTCACTATCCGAAAGAGCTTATTGTACTATTATCAGAAGAAAAAGAACTAATCGATAATGGTTTTTATGACCTTAGAACCTGGCAATTGACAATGTTTCAGCAGAAAATTAAAGAGAGAAGGGACTTCCAATGATTAGAGACAGAGGGAAAATCAAATGGCAGCCGTTTCAGAGTATCCCAGGGTTATGGAATACCTACCGTGAAATAAAAGAAGAACAAAACAAATTCCCCAAACCAACACTAGATGAGGACCAACTCGAAACCATCAATTATAGCATCATGCAGTCTCTTGAAGAAGAAAAAGTGCTCAATATAAAGCTCTATGAACAAGGATATATTAATGAGATGCCTGGAACCATTATAAAAATTGACTCCTATCAAAAAGTAATACATTTTAAAGTTACTGCAGGTGCAATAAAACAATTTGCATTCAACAAAATTGTCGGCGCTGAACTATTCGAAGCTTTATGAATAATAATAACCGACCAGAAGAAATTCTAAAAGATATTAAAAAAATGAACTTTAAGGTAGATACTTTTTTTAATGAAGTCAAAAACCATATACAACAAACTAAAATGGAAGTAGAGAAAAGGAAAAAAGCCAAGCGATAAGCTCTGGCTTTTTATGCTATATAGAACATAAAAGGATAGAACATTACCAGATTAAATAAAATGATAACGGAAAAAAATGAGGTGATTGTCTATTAGAATGGCTTAGAAAAAAATATGAAAACGGCTGTATTTATGGTGATATGTTTTTACTCTTTGACAATCTTAATCATGTTCTTATTATTAGCGGCATTATACCATTAACATGGGTTAATGGTGGACGGTCTGAATTCTCCGTACTCAGCTACCAATATCTATTATCAATACCATTATTTCTATTATTGGAGAAGTTTTTACGCTAATTGTTGGGGGAAATATTTTATATAAATACAAAAGAGGAATGAATTACCGTTATATGTTGGTTTTTTGTTATACTTTGGTCTTTTAGGATATTATACAACAATAGTTAGGAACGAACTTGTGTAGGGCGATTGAAAAAAGGTAGCAATAACCGCTCTTATTAAAACATGAAACAGCATGACTCATTTTGAGTCCCTATAAAAAATGTTATTTTTTCCAACACTTTTCTTTTGAGTGACCTAAGTTCATTGGAAATGTTTACTTTGAGGTTGTATTAAACATATTGGCTGTTATTAGTCCTTATTGAAAAATGTGCATTTTTAAATTATGCACAACAAATCGACGTTGGTGTGACCCTAACAGTCATTGGAACGATGGGGAATATACTGATTCCATGTGTTTACTGTACGGAGTTCCCCCCCCCCCGATTTCTAGAAAAAGTACATCCTTATTTTCGAATGGAAGTTCATTTAAGTCATAATTATGGATAATTATAATTCTTTCAATTAATGTAATGTACATTACGAACATGGTTCCACTACACTATTTAATTTTAGAGGTAAAGTAGATTTTATTTATGGTATGTTGAATATAAAGAATAAGTTATTTTTTGAGGAGGAAAGTTAAATATGGGCAATTTAATAAAATTCCCTAGTATAAATCGAAAGTATTACAAGAAAGAATCATCACTTGATTTACTCAAAAAGTTATCGGATGAAAGAATTCAGCAAAGAGAAAAATTTGAAAACAAAATTCTACCTATACTAAAAAAATATAAAATAAAGCCTTCAAAGCAATGTTAAGTTTTATTAAACCGTGCGATTCATAAGTAACCACACGGCTTATTTATTTTGACGAGCTAACTTTTCAATTTTATTTGATAATGCAGCTGCAAGACCTTCATTATAAACAGCAAATGATTTTCCCCATTTAATATACATTCTTTTTAAATATTCGTTTTTCGCTTTAGATATACTTACATTTAATTCATCAATAATTTCATTAATAATCATTCCTTCAGGTGTACCCTCTTTTATTTCTTCATTATTCCGAAAAAAAATCTTGAATTTAAGTATTGCATAATCTTCAAACATTTTTTCTATATCATCTTCAGTTATTTTAAATTCATATTCTAAACCTTTTAAATCTTTTTCAGTTATATTACCCTTTTCAAAATGTTTGAACGCTCTCTCTAAAGCTATTCTTTTTAGTGATTGCTCTTTTAATATCCCTTTATAGGTTCCTAATGAAATTGTAATATTATTTCTACTCATGTTTTGGTAAGTAGCTAATGAGCTTTTACCTGGTTTTAATTTTTTTACATTCCTTTGATAATTAACTGAACTGTATATTTGATAATATAAAACTGGATTTCCATTCTTATTAACGTCTTTCAAACTAAAATACCCCATTACCATTCACCTCTATAATCTATTAAACCGAGAATTACCCAGACATATATAAGTTATTTTAAAACTTTAAAGCATAATCCTTTCTATTATTTTCATTTTAATAAGAAAATAAAATTCTAAAATTATTGGCTGTTATAACATAATATATATCTTTAAAACCATTCTTCACCATAAACTGTAAAAAACAATAAAACTGATAGTTAAAACGAAATAGAGTTGGTTAGTCGCAAAAAATACATAAGAATAAAACTTATTCTTAGTTAACTAAATCTTTTCAAAGTTAAATGAAAATAAACTTCGTTAAAATCATATAAATTTTCTCTTTAAAAAATAAGGATTTTATTAATTCTTCTACAAATATATAGATGTAAACGATACGTTTACCTTGTTCACTAGTTCAAATATTTGAGAGGGGAAAATAAAGTGAAAAATACAATTGGAAAAGCTGCTATAGATATAGGTAATGACAGTATTAAATCTCTTTTCGAAAGCCCAAGTAACCAAATACTTATACCTAACCTTGTTGCTGAAATAGGAATCAATCGAAATGTAAAAGAATATGAAAAAGATGTCTTGGATGGTATTCATATAGAAATTACATCAGGGGCACTTAAAAGAAAACATGGAGTTTATGCAGTGGGGAATTTGGCAAAACAACAGCATAATTACTCTGAACTAGCAATTCACTCAAAGAAGTGTGAAAACGACCAATCACTTATATTACTACTTACTTCATTGGCAATAAATGCTGTTCAATCTGGTATTTTTTCTAGTAATGAAGAAATAATTGAAGCCAAATATTATTTGTCAACCGGTTTACCCATCCTAGAGGCTACATTAGATGAACGAAAGCAATTCAGGGATAAACTGCAAAAGAATACACATGAAATAAGATTCTTACAGACTCCTCTTTTACAAGGAAAAACTGTTCGAATCACCTTTGAGAAGGTATTTGTGAATCTAGAAGGATTAGCTTCATTTATTAATCTTTCAAAAAATAATGAGGAATTAATTCAACAAGAAATGATGATTATTGATATAGGTGGACTCACGACAGATGTTGCAGTAATTCAAAAAGCAACGGTTAATAATACAATGTCAACTGGTTATTCTGAAGGTGTTTCTCCATATTTAGATAGAATAATTAATCGTGTCCGCAGCGAAATTGGTTATCCCATTAAAACTAGAAAAGACATTGTTGAAATTATTATAAATAACAACCCTACCGATAAGAACCATGTTTATGTTTACGGTAATCGAACTTGTGTTTCGCATATTGTAGAAGAAGAACTTATGAAACTAGCTCGAAAACAATACTATTATATGTTAGATATTTGGAATCAAGTCCCAAGTTTGAGAATAGCTTATTTTGTTGGTGGAGGCGCCATTGTATTAAAAGATTATTTAGAAGCTATAATTAATAAAGAAGATAAGAATTTTCCAATAAGGTTTCTTAGGACAAATGATAGTATTTGGAGTATGGCAGAGTCTTATTTTTCAATACTAGAAACTTGGTTAAATACACTACACAAAGAGAATATAAACAATGTCGGTTAAGAAAGGAGGTGTTATTTCTTTCCGATTACCGAATGATACTTCCACCGATATTATTTACTACTTGAATAACTTAAAAAGCAAAACTGGTAGAAATTTTTCTTTTCACTTACTCCAGATATTTTTAAAAGGATTAGCTAAAAATAATCATCGATTTGAAGAGGACTACATTTTTCTAAAAATACCTACAGAACTCTCAATTGAAAAAAGGAAATGGTTACAATCAAAAGAAACTCAACTGTACCTTCTTTCAATATTATTACAATCAATAACTAATATGTCAGATAAAAAATATGAAACTAAAAAGGTCATTGAAAGTTCTTCGCAGAACTACATGCCATCTGAAACAATGACATTTATTCATGAAAATTTTATTGGTTTTGATAATGACTAGAACTGCTGCATTTATCAGCAGTTCTAGTCATTATGATATTATTATCTAAATAGATAGAATCTATCTTAGTATATACATGGTATATCCGTATATATACAAAATGTACATGATATACATCTGAGTAAATTGACAAGAGACTCGTAGTGTATATTAATGAAGTGGTAACATCCTAGAAATACAAGAACTGCTACGTTATCAGCTGTTCTTTTTCTTTGTGAATATACATTCTTAATAAATGATTCTAATCTATATGTATACACAATGAATACAAAGTATACATTGTGTATATATTCTGTGGAATTATAAAAAAAGCCCGAAAGGGCTTCTTTAGATTATGTATTGGTGACAGCCTATTGCAATTAACATTGATTTTTCCACTATTTTTAAGGTTTCCTCATTTAACCTAGCAATTGGTTGTGAAATAATTCTCTGTTTAGAAATACCCCTAATTTGCTCGCAGAGTATTACTGAAGTTTCAATAATTCCAGATAATTGTTCCACGTCATCTTCATTTAGTAAAACATGAGTAGGAAGTTTTTTTTGCTTAGTTCTAATACTTGTTGTTAATGGACAACCAATAATTACTGGGCTATACCTATTAGCTAATTGATTAGAAACTACAACTACAGGTCGCACCCCATACAGTTCACTTTTTATTCCATCCAGCTCACAATAAAGTATATCACCGCGTTTCAATTGCAATTCGCATCACCTTTTCTTAAATTTTTCTTATTTTACAAGAAATTTTTGAAAAAGCAATAAAGAATAGATATTTGAGTATTTACAATTTACTTATATGGAGTGGGAGGGATAAACTACCCCTTGTAAAAGGGTAGAATGAATTATTAAACTTATATACTTGGAGTACGTCGGGTCAATTATTCATAATGATATGCTGCATAGTCATATGCAATTCTTCCAGGTCCAGCTTTACAGAACATCTTTCTAAAGATACATATCATTCCACCTCGCATATGCGACTGGGACGGGTTAAAATCTGGATATAGAAAAGACCATCTAACGGTACACTACGAGGGAAAGTCGTAGCCGGGGTAGACGGGATACCCAGCGGTAATTGCTTAACGTCATATTTCAACAACATACATGCCTACCAGTTATGTTGAGGAGCGCTTCGCTACAGTTTTACTTGTCTTTAATTAATAAATACTCAGATGAAAATACTAATTTCATATATTACATTTTTAAAAATTTTTCATTTCTCCTTCTTTGAGAAAAAATTTTTCATCTATTAATATAACTAAATAAAAAAAGAGCAGGAGTATTATATATACTTCTGCTTTTCGTAATTATTAGAATTAACATGGGAAAAGAATTTTCTTTATCATGCTGTCAATATAAGATTCCGCATCATCATACTGAAATAATATATGCCTTTGTTCCATCTCCTCTTTGGGCAATGTATAACCTGTATTAATTAAATCGACATAGTAAGTATTAGAGATAATGAAAGAATTAAGCACTACAGAATCATCGTTTAGATTAATCTCTAACTCTTTAATAGTGCTATAGAAATTTAGTTTCGGGTCTGTAATAGAGAGATTTCTTATTCCTTTCGGGTCTGCAAAGGTAATATATTGCTTACCATTGTGTAGTATCCAGATAATAAAATCGGGGTGAAATCCTCCAGCCTCAAAAAAACCTATACCCCTACCACGAGATTGATTTCTCAACAAATATAATTGTTTGTCATTAAAAAACTCTGTATTTTTCTCATAGTATTTCGAAAAATCTTGAATAAATTGGTATTCATCTTCATTAAGTGCTACTGGCTTGATACGCACAGTTGATGTGTTACCTTCAAACGAGATAAGTGGTTCATATAAATGTTGTTCAAATGAAAATGCTTTCAACTGACCAAACTCAATATTTAGCAGTTGTTTTTTCTCCAACGCATTTTTTAATTTTTTTAGCTCTTCAAGTAAACTTCCCTGTTCTTCTTTATCAATACTAAGTTGGTACTCACTAAGAAAATTTTTATCTTCTTCATTTAGTTCATAATACTCCATATATGGAGCTTCCCATGTTTTCTTAGAGTGAAAATAATGCTTCTCGCAATACTTTTTTAGAAGTACAATCGCAATTTCTTGCCATCTATTTATTTGTTGGAATCTAGTGAATTCTAATTCTTTTTCTGGGATTTGTAATATATACCATGAATGGTCTGTTAATAATTCTACAATTCTTTCTTTTGATAATTGTAAATTGTACCAAGACCGTTCGTTCTTAAATCGTTGCATCTCAAAGTAAATCTCGTCGATATTCATGAAAGCAACATGAAACTGTTTAAAAGTTGTTTCGTTTAGAGTTGCAATCTGAATTTCTTTAATATTTCCTGCTATTTCTTTGCTATTTTTTAATTGAATTTTAGGATACCAATTTACAATGACTTTTTTATGAGAAGGAATCGGTTCATTTTGTTTTGTCAATACAGGTTTAGGTCCCTGTTTTTTGAAATTAATTCCTTCTTTAAGTCGCAACGCTTTCAATGTTAATTTTCGTTTTTTGTAATTCTTTAAGACAGGTATTGTTATTTCTTCAAAATCTTTTTGTGTCTTTATTCCTTCTTCTTCGAGATATTCTTTAAACTGTTGCATATAATCAGCACGAATACCGAAAATATTTAAAGTCTCAATGAATTTCAAGTAATTGGAATTATTCACCTCTGGAACTTGACCTTTTAATGCAGAACTGCGTTTTAAACTGAATTCAAGCCCTTTTAAACGAACACCTCTACCAAATAACTGAATAATATTGGAACCTTCGCTTCTTCCAATATTCATTAACCCCATTGTACTAACGCGCCAACTGCTCCACCCTTCAGTAAACTTCTTAGAACCAATCAAAACATTAATGGGAGAATCATTTTTATCAATTTTATGAAAGTAGGATTCAGAAAAATCACGTTCAGTTACAAGAAATTCTGGATACTCTTCGCACAATTTCCACAACTGAGCCGCATCCCCAACGTTGATTACACCAAACGGTTCATTTTCTCCTAACCGGAGTGCTAATTCACTTTCTTGCCCCTTGAGCTTTTCGACTCTTAATGTTGTCTTAGCAATTGGCGAATTAAATAAAATTTTTAAAATATCATAATAAATCTCTTCTGCTGTCTTCTCTAATATTAATAAGTAAGTGAAAGAGTTTCTAAAAATCTCTTGTCCCTTCCTATCTAGTAATCCTGGCTTACCACTTAGTAGTGCTTGAATGTTCCTAATGCTTTCTACATCTTCTTTCACAAAACGTGCAATGAACAAAAGAACATCTGTAACATCTGACACTTTTCTTCCTTTTTGGTTTCGAACAGCATTAACACTACCACCTACGAATACCCATAATGGTTTTTCCAGTAGATAGGGTCGAAATGTTACTTCATTATCAGAGTATATTTTGAGCTGTTGATAGAAAGAGACTAAGCAGGATGTTAAATACAAATGCCGTACTTTTTCGTCATTATCATCCTCTAAATTTAAAATTTGATATTCTTTCCCGTAACCATCTGCATGAAAATAACGGTATGAATAGTCAAATAAAATACATTTAGAATATTCATCAATTAGAGCTTTCTTTTTCGAAACTGCTTGACCGAAAGTAGCTGAGTATTCGAAGGCAAATCCATTTTCACTTAACTTTTCACGTTTCATTTTCCAGTCATCACCACTGGACCCACGATGCCCTTCATCTACCAATACAAGGTTGTTTCCTTCAAAAGTATCAATGGCAATGGTCTTTTCGCCCATTTCATCCTTAAGTTTATGAATATCAATAACTGCAATCTCTTTGCCTCTGAATAACCCATCTTGATTTTTTTTAAATAGGGATGATTGGATACCAGATAAGTCAAATTCTCTAACGTGCTGTTTTGACAAATCTTCACTTGGAGTTAGGAGAATGATATGCTCTAGTTCTTCTGGTCTGTGATTTTTATAAAAATAGTTCAAGTATTGCTTTATATTAATATGCATTAACAGTGTTTTTCCAGAGCCAGTTGCATTCCAAAAAGCTAGCTTTTGTAAATCACCCTTTTCATAAAGTGATAATCTTTCCTTTTCAGGTAGATTCTCGTTTATTTTATGGACAATCTCATTTAATTCTGTAATTAGTTTTTCTTGCTGATGGAAATACTTATCTAGGTATATTTCTGTAAATAACAGTGATAAATATTGGAAGTATTTCCACTTTATTCTTTCACCCCTTTTTTCACTTATTTCTAATGTAAATCGAACAATATTTTCATCATATTCTCTCAATATTTCACTTGTTAGGTGCTGTCTATCTACGAGACGTGAAGTTATATGTTTATAGAAACGTGAGATATTGTCAACATCTAATTCTTCTAATGAAGAGTCTTTTATGTCTTTTGTTAAAAATTCAAAGTCCTCTGCTTCAAACAGTGTAAGCATATATTGATTGAGAACTAGTTGGTCACTCAAATGTATTTTTTTCTTCTTCGCAGGAATTTTGTTAGATTTCACCATCTGCTTTCACCTCCTACAAATCCTTTACATCAAACATTAGTCGCTTAAATTCCTCTTCAATAAGAACGACTTTCCATTTGTTTTCGTCTATTTTTAGGTTCTCTAGATGATTGTCACCATTAACATAAATACGGTCAAATTCAGAATCTATTGAGTTGTATCTTTGTTTAAGAAAGAATGCTTCAAGGTCATCATTTGTTGATTCAGTAAGATTGCGCCAAATTATTAGTACATTATCACCTGAACGCAGCTCCCCGGAAATTATTTGAAATCCACGAATATAATCTATTTTATTAATCTGTATACCAATAAGATAGTTAAATGTTTCAACTAAATCGACTCTTTTTAATTTAGTTTCAGAACCATTACTTATTTTCATCTTATAATCGAATGGATTCTTGAAATCTTCAAAGTTTATTAATGATGTACTTCCCTCAGACTCGATATCAAGCATATAGGAAATATAATATTCTTCTTTTGTTTCGGAAGTCATATGATTCTGCAAAGCAAATTCTTGTTGAGCTGTGCGTTTTAGTTCGATATTATTTAATGAATCTTCATATGACTCTAAACAAATATATTTAAACATGTGACTAGAACCTTCACGAGACAATGGATTTCCATTTTCCCAATCTTTTGAATAGATAGCTTTTTGAATTCTTGGCTTTAAAACATATTCAAAGTGATTTCCCATTTCCACAAGAATATACTTTCTATTTCCTTCATCTTCTCTATTTAAATTAATAAGAGCATGAGCAGTTGTTCCCGAACCGGCAAAGAAATCTAAAATTACTCCATCATTGCTCAAAATATGTCTTAAAAGCAGTTCCAAAAGTCCTACAGGTTTAGGTCTAGGAAAATCACTCTTCTCAAAGCCTAAATCAATAATTTGCTCAGTTGCTCTTTCACTATTAACTTCTTTTTCCGCCCATACACTAGTCGGCATGACCCTTTCTTCGTCAGATAAATAATCTTTTTCAAAGACGGACCATACCTTCCTAGATGGCATAAACTTTGGAATTAAATTTTCAATATTTTTCTCTGTAGTTTCTATTCCCCATCTCCAACGCCCTTCTCTTCCGTCTGCTCTTAAAGGAATAATTTCAATGTATCCTTCATTATTATTTATCTTTTCCTTAGATACAAAGAACTCATTATTCTCTTCATTGTAGTAAAAATAATAAAACATATTTGGTCTATCTTCCCTTAAATCGTTATCCCCAGTTTTACGAAGGTCAATTTCTCGATATCTTTTTCCTTCACTATCTACTTTGTTGTATCTTCTTATAACATTTTCAGGAGGATTCCATCCGTATGATTTTGCTTCAGAAAAAGAGTAAAATAATATATTATCGTGAGCAGTAGGTAAGTGTCTTTGGTCAGACCTTCCTTTGGGGTTATTAACGTTTACAATTGCATTAACAAACGCTTCTTCACCTAGTAAAGAGTCCAGTAACTGTTTAAAAACGAACATTTCATTTTTATCAATACTACTACAGAAAATACCCTTGTCATTATTAATTAATTGGTATGCAGCGTTTATTCTGTTTTCCATAAAACTTAACCAAGATGAGTGTTTATAATTATCTTTGTATATAAATCCGTCCCCTCCCGTATTATATGGAGGGTCAATATAAACTGAAGATAAAGAATTGCTGTACTTATTTTCTATAAGATTTAGGGCATGAAAGTTATCACTATTAATTATTACGCCATCTAGTTTTTCATCAATATCTTCAATACTTGAAAGTATTTTGAAAACAAATTCACTCTCGAAGAACTTTGTATCTAAGACCAAGTTTTTATTACTTTTTAAAAATTCAGCTGTTAATGGCTCATTTTTATTAATTTTAAAAAGCTTATTCCACTCTTTAATCTGTTCCTGATTATTAATAATTTCTTTAAAGAGAATTTCGGGAATGCGGTCAAGTGTTATACAGTAGTTTGTTTCTATAACAAATTTTTTCTTTAACCATAGCTTTTTTTGAAAATTTTCAATTTGTTCTAGGAAATTAATAATTTTTTCACCGATTGACTTAATTACTTTTACTTTAGATAAATATTGTTCAAATCGTTTTTCATTTTCTGTATCTAGGTCATCCAAATGCATAACCTCATTCTTGATATAAAAATCAAGTTCTCGTCTTAAGAAACTACCTAAATCTTTATGTATAAAATAATCGAAAGAATTTTTAGCAGTGTAATCGTTAAGGTGTTTTTCAATTAAGGTTCTATTTTTATTTTTCTCCGTAGGTGAAACTGTTTTTAATTCTTCTATCCAGTTCTTAAAACCTTCGTGAGATATAATACTTTCAATTGTTTCCTCATTTATTTTTTCTCTAGTTCTCTTTTTCTCATCAGGCTTGTATTCAAACTTGATTGTAAGCTCTCCTGTTTCTTCAATAAGTGGTGCATCGTTCATTAATATGAAACGGCGCTCTTTACCCTCTTGTGCTTTGTTATTATTTAGTTCTGTACCAGCTTTCACAATTTTAAAGTGAACCTTTTTTCCTGAAGGCAATGTGAAGGTGTAATCATGAAAAAATTCAGAAGACTTAACATAATATTGGTCAGCATTTGCCCAATGGAGCTTTGTTTCCTCTCCTTCATACGGGATAGAATAAACATCTCTTTTGTATCGGCGTAAAGATATAAAGTCTCCTTCGTGATAGTAACGCTTAAAGAAATTTGATAGGTCAGAGTAAACCTCATTTTCTAGAGCTGTGATGTCAACACCTTGATTCAATTGCTTTGTTAAAGTTTGATACTTTTCTGAGCTCTCTTTTGCTACTCCCATCTCTGAAAGCTGATTTTCTAATTTTAAGATTTCCTGTTTAATCGTTTCAATGTCAGCATTTTTGTATTTTCCCAAGGACTCTTTAACTTGTGGAACCAAATCCTCGTGTAAAAAATGTGTCACTTCTTCACGCTTTTGATTCATAATACGATAAATACCAAAATCAAGGTCAGCTTGGTCAAATTGAAACATTTCTTCTAGTGTTTTAATAAAGTTATTTAATTGTGTACTCACTTAATTACCTCCATTCAAATTACAGTCCAACGGATAATAAATAATTCTTCATGTGCTGTTTTTTGGACTAATTGTTTTTCAAGTTGCTCTATTAACTCATCACGCTTTTCCATAATTTCATCTTCTACATCAAAGATTTGCTGCCTTTGCTTTCTTTGTTTACGTTCCATATCCTTTATTTGTTTCAGTAATTCACTTTGCTCTTCTATTGATTGTGCTAATCGTGTTTGCCTCTTTAAATCTTTTATTTTTATTTTTGTATCATTTAAATCCTTTTCAACAGCAATAAGCATATCATCTGCCCACTTCTCCAGCCGGTCTCTTTCTTCTTGAAAGAAACGATTGTTATTTTCAAGGGACCTGCTAATAGTTGCTGCTATATGGCGTTCAGCATTACTTTTTAGATTTTTTTCAGCACTTTCTGACCAACTTTGCGGTTCAATTACATCAGCATTACAGTTAAACAACCTCTCACATACTTCTTGGTCTAGAACCATGCCATTATCAGTTACTCCACTAAATAACAAATGCTCTTCCTTCTGATAAGAATTAATGGTTAACTTTTTCAGAGTTAAATAACCACATTGCCCTTTTAACTGCTCAACTAAAGAAATCTTATAAGGATGTTTAGTTATATTAAAAACAACTTCTTTTTTTGGTGTTTTTGTTCTTTGACCTTCATTTAAAACATACTCTCCTAAAGGATGAGAGAGACGATATATTTGATGAGTTGTAGTTTGTTTTTCTTTGTCCTTAGAAATTAATTGATATCGACCACATTCTACATCTCTATATTCAATAGGCTGTTTTAATTCAAATTGGTATTGCTCATCTTTAAAGATAGCTCTGTCTTTCAATATTACGGTTGTTAATCCCCAAAACATTTTACTAAACCTGTCTAATTGATAATTCGCGTCTTCAAGATGAAACTTTAACCGGCTGTGAACATCTTCATCAAAATGTTCTAAAATGCTTTTCCTGGTATCTTCCATTTTATTTTTAATTTGAGCCTCAAGTTCACTTTGTAGTTTTTGAAAAGCAGATTGAATTTCTTCTGATGAACGGCATTCTTGATAAATAGCCAGAATACGCTTTTCAAAATCAACGCCGGATTCAATTGTACCTAACACCTCATCAGAGGCTCCTAATACGCCTGAAAATAGGTTGAATTTATCTTTTAAAAGTTCATAAACACGATTATCTGCATCGTTTCGTTTGTTGATAAAATTTATAACCACCACATCATGCTTTTGTCCATAACGGTGGCAACGACCAATTCTTTGCTCAATCCGTTGCGGGTTCCAAGGTAAATCATAATTAATCAATAAGGAACAGAATTGTAGGTTAACTCCTTCAGCAGCTGATTCTGTTGCAATCATGATTTGAGCTTCATTCCTAAAACAATCAATTAGCGCTTGTCTCTTATCTGCAGTTTTAGAACCACTGATACGATTAGTTTGAAGATTTTCTTTTACCCATTTTTCATATATCTTCTTTGATTCCAAATCAGTATTTGTTCCATTAAAGATAACCAATTTACCCGCAAAACCATTTGCTTCTAAGAAGTTTTTTAAATATTCCTGAGTTCTTTTGGATTCAGTAAAAATAAGTGCTTTACGATTTGCACCCATTTTTTCCATTTCTTTAAATCCTGTATCAATAGCTGTCATTAACGCTCTTGTTTTGCTATCAATTTTAATTGACCTAGCCCAGGTAATATATTTGTCTAATTCTTCTATCTCATTTATTAATTTTTCTCTGCTGATATTACCCATTGATTCATCTTCATCAAATTCTTCTTCTTCCTCCAAAAATTCATATTCCATTTCATCTTCAGCAACGATTTCTCCCAACCAATCATTATAATCGTGTTGCTTATTAAAGGAATTCTGTAATAAATCAGTTAATCTATCCTTCATAGTCTGCAATGTGCCTGCTACCGCTTGAGAAGAAGATGCTAATAATTTTCGAAGGATAAGGGTTGTAAGTATCCTTTGACGCTGTGGTATTGCGTATGTATCTTCACGAAGTAAAAAATTAGATATTGCTTGATATAATGCTTGTTCATCGTCAGTGGGTATAAAAGGTGCTGTATGAGCTTTTCTTTCTGTATATTGTATGTATTCTTGTACTTGAGACCTAAGAGTTCTATGCGTAAAATTCTTTAACCTCATTTTCAAATCTATTAAATCTCTATCGGCACTCATATATTGAGCACGAAAAGCACCAATATCCCCAAAAAAGTGGTCATCAATTAAAGTAGATAAACCGTATAATTCAATTAATGAATTTTGTAATGGAGTAGCTGTTAAAAGGAGTTTTTTACTCTCCTCAGTTGCCCATTTAACTCCTTTGCCAAGTTTGTTACTCTTACGGTGAACATTTCTTAATTTATGAGCTTCATCTATAACTACTAAATGATAACCAGCTAATCTAATTTCTTCTTTCTTACGATTTGCAAAATGATACGATGTAATAATCACTTTTTCTTGAATAAAAGGATTACTTTGACCACTCATATAAAGGTCTTTAAAAGATTTAGCTTCCAGAATAATACTCGGCAAATTAAACTTTTCATCCAACTCTGTACTCCACTGTTTTCGAAGAGATGCAGGACAAATAATTAACAACTTTCTTTTTCTTTCTGCCCAATATTGACATAATACCAACCCTGCTTCAATCGTCTTCCCAAGTCCCACTTCATCTGCTAATAAAACTCCTTTAGATATTGGAGAACGAAAAGCAAATAAAGCAGCCTCTATTTGATGGGGATTTAAATCAACATTTGCATCAAATAAGGACCGTGATAACTTTTCTACTCCTTCTGCTGCTGAATGCCTAGTTAACTCATTAGCAAAATACTTTGCATGATATGCAGTAGACATTACACACACCTAACTTTCTAAGAAGATTGTTTTCATAATTACCTTTTTAATCGAGAATACAACTTTTTAAGTTTCTTTAATTTTATTTTACCATTCTATTAATCTTATTACTTAGTCAATAATGAATTGTAGTGCAATCTATCATTTTAACAGTTTGTTATTCTAATTTGTTAAAAACATTTTATTATTTTTATTTTTAAAACTTTTCTTGAAATCTTAAGTTTTCATTTTTAAAACTATGTATTCTATGTTTATTAAATGAAATTAATTGCTAAGGAGAGAAGAACAATGAATCTAAATAAGTGTTGCAATTGCGGAAATTACGAATCAAATGTCATTGAGTTTGTAGTACATAAAGAAGAATACAACTTTGAGTATGAATGTTATTGTCTAGAGTGTCTGGACAGGGTGCCTTCAATTAAAGGAAACCAAAATGATGAAGTATTGGCAGAATGTAATTATCATATTGAGGGAGTGAAGTAAGTTCATGGTTACAATTACAATGGAATGCACACAAGATAAAAAGAGAAACGGTTGGGTAGCCGAAATTCAAGGATTTCATTCAAAATATAATTTTACAAACCATTTTCTCAAGCCAAAGCGTTATAAAAGAAATGTAGGTAATCGATTTGCAATTGACAAATATGACTTACATGAAAATAAAAGATATATAATTAAGCTTCCAGATGAGAGTACCTATAACTATGCGAAAGTAGAGAATGACAAAGTTATAAATATTTTCGAATCTGATGTTAGAGATTACCTCATTAATTCTGGGCATAGACCGGTTATGTCTATTAACAAGGTTGCAGAACCTGTAAACATCGTTTCTAGAAATGATAATGATTTTTTTCTTAGTAAAGAAATTGATTATCTATTTTCAAATTTGAAAGAAGCATTTATTAATAAACAAGATGGCGAACAAGATGTATGTAATGGAATTATTGTAGCTGTTTGGAACTATGCTACTATGTTTAATGCCATAGAGGAATTTAAATTAATACATAAAGCACTTACGGAAGGTAAAACTTCAGAAGAGATAAAGCGAAGTTTAGCAGCAATGCATACAAAAATTGAAAGCAAAACTGCATCTAGAGCGGGTATTCTTGAAAAATATAATGTGCCTACATTTATTTAAAACAGCGACTTGTTACATTAATAGATGAAGACGACTCCTCAGCAGATGGCGTCTTCATCTTTTTTATTTTGCACGTGAATTTTGCAATTCTTTGATAACTTTTAAATATGTATTTACTACATTACATTCCCGTTTATCCGTGTAATGCCCATTACCTGTTGATGGAAATAAAGAAGCTATAAGGATAGGTTTTGATAACATTTTAGGTAGTGCATTAGAATGTATATTTAATTGTGTATTCTCACTGTCCACAATCTTAGTTATTTTAGGATTATTTTTTTTCATTAGATAGGTCAGCCCTTTATTACCTAAACACAAAATTATATCAGGTTTAACAATTTGTATTTCATGTTCAAGCAGCTCTTCCCATCCCTTATCCATTTTTTGAGCATCTGTAACATATACAAAGTCAAAATTAAATTTACATCTATCAAATAAATTTTTAATTTTTTCAAATGACTTAAATGCATCCCAGCTTTTATTACTATTTATTTCATTTCTCAATTCCAACAAACTTTTGTTTTCTTTTAATAAAGGCATGTAAAATGTAACGCTAGCTCCATCTGGACTCCGTGAATCCTGGCTTAAAATCATAGTTCTAATTCCATTCTCTGAGGTAAAATATCTATTTCCCCACCATGGAAGGTCTGCTCCAAAACCTAAGTGAAAATCAGGCTGACATTTTAAAAAGGTATCTATTTCATAAGAATAAGAATCATTTGGAAACTTAGTTTTGAACACTTGAAGAGGAGAATTATTCTCGATGTATCGATTTTTGGAATAAATACCTGTAGAATTAAATAATTGAGCCAATTCTGTAATTACTTTTTTATTCATTATTCTTTCTCTCCAATTAAGGAATATACGCCTTTTGATACCCGTTTTAGTACACGGTAATTCTTAGGGACATTAGAAGAAATACTTCCTCCTAATGATACAGGAACCATATCTGCCAAAGTTGTCCCAGTATCTTTCCATTTCGCTCCATAATGAACTTTAACCCATTCACTAATCTCCTTTATCTCCCTTTTACCTTTTAACGTTTTAAATGCTTCAATTATTACGTTATAATGAGTTTCCACTAAATCCCCTCCATTTAAGGTTTATAGGAATAATTCTTTGTTCTCACTACAAAGCCCTTTAATAATAAAAAACAGCCCAAAATGAAGTGTAAATATCACCATCAAAATGAACTATAAATTATCATTAATCAAATATTAAAAACTAATTATAACTTTCTAATACGAGTTTTCTTTTTTGTAATTAGATTATTAAGTGGACTAGCTTGTTGATGTACGTCCTTTAAATCTTGACCAGTAATATTAAGGTAACGCTTTGACATATCCATATTTTCATGACCTAACATTTTTTGTAAAGCGAATGCACTACCCCCGTTTCGTAAATACGTAATCGCAAAAAAATGCCTGAGGTCATAGGGTCTGATTTTAAATTCCAGCTTCCTACTGTATATCTCTAAACGGTCATTCCATGTATGCCTAGTTAATTTATTACCTTCATTATTACAAAAAACCGGTACAGTTTCCGACCACTCAACGAGTCGAACACTAATTAATCTCCTCAAAATATTTGATGTATATGGAAGTATAGGGAGAATCCTAGAGCTTCTAGTCTTTGATATTTCAGCAGCTATTGTCACATTATAACGTGGTAAATCAAATGAATATGGAACCAATTGAAAAGCTTCTGATGGTCTAACCCCACAATCAATTGTACATAGCATCAATGCGTAGTCCCTTAATCCTGCAAATGTATTAAGGTCAGGAAGGGTTAATAATCGCTTAATTACTTCCTGAGGTATATCCACTATTCTCGGCTCTGCTTTTCTTTTTTTAAAGTGTTCTAAGGGATTTACATGTATGAATCCTTCCTCGATACACCAATCAAAAAAAGCACGTAAATAAATTAATCTTAAATTGTAAGTGGCAGGTTTAATATCATCTGCCATGTGATTCATAATAGACTGCTTTGTCTGATACTCATCATTCCAACTATTAATAAAACGATTATAAAAGTGGCTAATATGATTTGAATACCCTTTGATTGTAATATCACTTATCCCATGTGCTTTCTTCAAAAAAAGAAAACCTTCCATTGCCTGCTGCCAAGTAAAGTGGTTATTTTTGTTTCCGGAATCAAGCTCTACATGTTTGTTTGGGTTTGATAAAACACTCGTTTTTCTTTTTGGTTTCTTATTCATTTTCATCCTCCATTTTTTGTTCCGAAGGACAAGATGTTTTCATTAGGTCGTGCGCGTTTTACTATTTCCTTTATTAGCATTCACGACCAACCATAATATCGGCATTAAAAACAAAAAAGGGAAACCACTGATATACAGCGATTTCCCTGTGTTATTAAGTAAAATGGTACCGGTGGTCGGGGTCGAACCGACACTCCAGAAGGAACACGATTTTGAGTCGTGCGCGTCTGCCAATTCCGCCACACCGGCATGATAATGCTTGTAAAAACTGAATGGAGGCGGCACCCGGATTCGAACCGGGGGATAAGGGTTTTGCAGACCCGTGCCTTACCACTTGGCTATGCCGCCAGAGAGTATTCAAATGGAGCGGAAGACGGGATTCGAACCCGCGACCCCAACCTTGGCAAGGTTGTATTCTACCACTGAACTACTTCCGCAAAAATATAAAAATGGCTGGGCTAGATGGATTCGAACCATCGCATGACGGAGTCAAAGTCCGTTGCCTTACCGCTTGGCTATAGCCCAACACTTATATGGGGCGGACGAGGGGAATCGAACCCCCGAATGTCGGAACCACAATCCGATGCGTTAACCACTTCGCCACGACCGCCACAATAATTTAAATGGCAGGGGCAGTAGGAATCGAACCCACACCAAAGGTTTTGGAGACCTTCGTTCTACCTTTAAACTATGCCCCTGTAAAAAAAATATGAATAAAAGATGGTGGAGGGGGACGGATTCGAACCGCCGAACCCGGAGGGAGCGGATTTACAGTCCGCCGCGTTTAGCCACTTCGCTACCCCTCCACAATTGAGACAGGTTTTATTTTATAACATATACAACCTGAATTCAAGAAGATTTTCTTTCCAATGAATATATAAAGAAAATCATGGTGCCGGCTAGAGGACTTGAACCCCCAACCTACTGATTACAAGTCAGTTGCTCTACCAATTGAGCTAAACCGGCAAAAAAAATGGTGGCTCGAGACGGAATCGAACCGCCGACACGAGGATTTTCAGTCCTCTGCTCTACCGACTGAGCTATCGAGCCAAGAAATAATATCTTGGAAAATTAAAGCCACCATAAAAGTAAAAATGGCGGACCCGACCGGGGTCGAACCGGCGATCTCCTGCGTGACAGGCAGGCATGTTAACCACTACACCACGAGTCCAAATTGGTTGATATTTCATGACGAGAAGTAAATCGACGCTGTTCATGAAATAATTTTGGTTGCGGGGACAGGATTTGAACCTGCGACCTTCGGGTTATGAGCCCGACGAGCTACCAGACTGCTCCACCCCGCGATAATAATAAGTAAAAATTAATGGTGGAGGATGACGGGTTCGAACCGCCGACCCCCTGCTTGTAAGGCAGGTGCTCTCCCAGCTGAGCTAATCCTCCATATAAAAGGTTATGTATTAAATAGTAGAAAGTGGTGACCCGTACGGGATTCGAACCCGTGTTACCGCCGTGAAAGGGCGGTGTCTTAACCGCTTGACCAACGGGCCATATCGAGAATTATCTGGCGGAGAGCAAGGGATTCGAACCCTTGATACGGGGTTGACCGTATACACGATTTCCAATCGTGCTCCTTCGACCTCTCGGACAGCTCTCCAATGGCTCCACAGGTAGGACTCGAACCTACGACCGATCGGTTAACAGCCGATAGCTCTACCACTGAGCTACTGTGGAATAAAGGTTGGCTCAGCGACGTCCTACTCTAACAGGAGGAGACCCCCAACTACCATCGGCGCTGAAGAGCTTAACTTCCGTGTTCGGTATGGGAACGGGTGTGACCTCTTCGCCATCATCACTGAACCTATC
>NZ_JAVDWA010000011.1:0-61047 GCF_031457135.1 Fictibacillus barbaricus
ATAAAAGTGTTTGTCTTGCTCGTTTTTAAAACTGACGGAATTAATTCTTAATTCCTTACCTATTTCTTTTGTTCAGTTTTCAAAGAACTTGTTTTTCGTTGTCGCTCGTTTTGGCGACTTTTATAAGATACCACCGCCAGCATGTTGATGTCAACAGCTTTTTTCAGTGAATCTTTTTTTGTTTCATCCGCTTCTTGTAAAAGCGACAAGAAGTAATATACCACCTACACAATATAAAGGTCAATACTTTTTCTAATAAAAATTAATTAACCTCTGTTTTTCTCAAATATCTTCTGCAATCAGCTGGCTGTGCAAACCTGCAAAACAAATGATATAGCACTTGATATCTTTCTTCGAGCACAAGTTTAACAATACGATCGAGTTTTTGATCCTCTAGATCAAATCGGATTTCTTCCATCTCTTTTTTTAATACATATTCAAATTCGTTTAATTCCAGATGGTTTAACATCATACCTACCAAGACACTACACCCCGCTCTTTTTTCTTTGGCTGCTTTCGCATTCCTTGCTGCTCTTGTAGTAAGTGGTTGATTTCCGAGACGTACTGTCAGCTGGCGAATTTCACCTGCAGTATCTTCCCTGTCAATGATGAGAATGAACACGGCGAACCAAAAGCAACAATCATTTAGAAAAGAACCATTTCCTTTTTCATTATTGCCACGAAAAGAGTTTGTTATTATTTTCAAGTTTTAAAATTTTCCTGCATATCTTGTCCAGAGATTCATAAATATTTTGTAAGGAAGAATGGACAAGGGGGATTTGTTTTTATGAAATTTTTTTATGTTGTTAACGGCAAGAAACTTAAACAATACATGGTCGTTGTATTTGCGGCATTCTTTGCTGCTTCCCTCGCATTCGTAGGACAGCAGCAGCTATCTGTTTTCTCATCAAAAGACGGACCACGTGCGATCTACAAAGGAGAAGATAAGGGAAACAAAGTGGCACTAACATTTGATATTAGCTGGGGTGATAAGCGTGTTACTCCCATTCTGGACGTACTAAAAGAGAAGGGAATAAAAAACTGCACATTCTTCTTATCCGCAGCATGGGCAGAACGTCATCCAGAAATTGTAGAACGTATTGTGAAGGATGGTCATGAGGTAGCTAGCCTTGGATATCAATATAAAAGTTATACAGAATGGGAAGACAAACAGATTAAACGAGATATCCTTTTAGCACAGGAAAAGATCAAGAAGGTTTCAGGAAAGACGACTTCACTTCTTCGTCCGCCAAATGGAAATTTTGATGATCGCATTTTAAACATTTCTGAGGATTTGCACCATACAGTGGTACATTGGAGCATCGATACGAAGGACTGGAAAAACCCTGGCGTAAATAAAATCGTGGAAACTGCGACAGATGGAACAAAAGCCGGAGACATTATTTTGCTTCATGCATCTGACTCTGTTAAACAAACGCATTTAGCTCTGCCGCAAATTATCGAGAAATTAAAAACGGACGGATTTAAGTTCGTCAGTGTCAGCGAAATGATCGCGAACACAGCAGCGAATACGAAGGAAGTTAAATGAGTGCACAAGACTGATCTCATCATTGGAGGTCAGTCTTTTTCTATTTCGAAACCTCCGCCACAAAAAAACCTTCCCGCTTTCCTTCTAAAAATTTTACCGCTGAATAAAAAACAAAAGCCTTTGCACGTTATGATGCAAGAGGCTTTTTTTGATTCGACTGTAGTAATCTGTGCAGCATTAATATTTGATACGTATTACATAAGATCAGCGGAATAAATGCCATCCATAATGATAACGTATTGTTCTCTTTTAAAACAGGTACCCACTCCAGTACCGTCACTACCGTTATGAAAAACAATGTAGGTATAAATGCAACATTGTTCGTTTGCTTTACCTTTAAGAAAGCAATGATCATGCCATATGCTAAAAGAAGAAGAGGAATGGCAATATAGTTCAGGATGCTTTCTCCTTCTTTATGAAATGAAGAATATCTTAAATAAAACAAATCAAACAATACAACTGCAATTAATAAAAGCTGTACACCATTCCAAAGACTGTGGCTTTTGAAAATCCCCAAACCAAATCGATGAACGGTTAAATACGCAAAAAAGCCCATTTGACTAAAAACACTGAACAAAGCTCCAAAACCAATTAGTCCAAGGATATATAAGAAAAAGTCTAAAAAGCTGCCGCCTTCTGGCAATTTCAAGAAAAGACCAACTACAATGGCACCTGTAATACCAATGAGAATGGTGGTAAAGAATAAAAAGAGCCAACTTTTGATTTTCACGTGTTTTCCCCCTCATACATGCTCCGTAAACGATTGTACCAATGTCCTTTTTAAATTGCCAGTTTTCCTTTAAATAACCAGTATAAATATGTCTAAAACATCAATCCTAACAGTAACGAACCCAACGGAAAGGAGGAGGAATCGTTGAAGAAAATGTATATGTTCTTTTTTTGCATCCTACTAGCAGGCAGCCTTACTGGATGTGCCCAAAATGAAGCACAAGGCAGCTCGCAGATGGATTACCAAACACAAAAGAAGATGCTTGTAGACTTACTGAAAACTGATGAAGGCAAAAAAGCCATTAAAGAAGTATTATCCGATAAAGAAATTCAGCAGGAAATTTTGATTGATCAGGATGTCATTAAACAGACGATCGAACAACAGCTTCTTTCTGAAAAAGGAGAGAAGTTTTGGCAAAAGCAATTTAAAGACCCTAAGTTCTCTGCAGCCTTTGCAAAAAGTATGCGAAAAGAACATGAAAAACTAATGAAAGATCTTATGAAAGATCCTCAATATCAGGCTGAGGTTATGAAGATTATGCAAAATCCGCAAATGGCACAGAAATTATTATCACTCGTTGATACACAGCCTGTAAGAAAAGAAATGAAAAAAATAATGCTTGAAACATTCAACAGTCCGATTGTTCAAGCTCAAATACAAGAAATGCTGAAAAAAGTGGCACATGATGAAATTGACCAGTCTATTTCGAAAAAAGGAAAAGAAGCTTCTGCTAAGAAAAGTACAGAAAGCAGTGCAACCACACAATAAAAGCCTCCCAATAAAGAGAGGCTTTTTTTTATTTTGTTTTTTCGATAACGGTTTTAGCGATGTTAATGTAATGTTCGCCAATCGGATGTGTTCTTTCATATACACTTGGCGCAAAATCATCTTCGTCTATTTTTGGCTGGCCTAAAGGAATTTGACCAAGCAATGGAACTTTTAATTCTTCTGCTAAACGTTTTCCGCCATCTTTACCGAAAACATATTCTTTTTCCCCTGTTGTTTCACTTTGGAAATAGGACATGTTCTCCACGATTCCAAGTACTTGATGGTTTGTCTTGATTGCCATCGTACCCGCTCTTGCCGCAACAAAGGCAGCAGTTGCATGAGGTGTAGTTACAATGACTTCTTTACAGCTCGGAAGCATCTTATGAACATCTAATGCAACGTCACCAGTTCCAGGAGGAAGATCAAGAAGCACATAATCCAAGTCGCCCCATTCTACCTCGCTAAAGAAGTTCATAAGCATCTTGCCTAACATCGGTCCGCGCCAAATAACAGGTGCGTTGTCTTCAACGAAAAACGCCATTGAAATGACTTTTACCCCAAATCGTTCAACAGGAAAAATGCGATCGCCTTTTACTTTTGGCCGTTCTTGAATTCCCATCATATCTGGAACACTGAAGCCGTAAATATCTGCGTCGATCAGTCCTACTTTTTTACCTAAACGCGCGAGAGCTACCGCCAGGTTTACAGACACAGTAGATTTCCCTACTCCGCCTTTTCCGCTTGCGATTGCAATAAACTCAGTCTTGCTGTTCTCGGAAAGAAGCGATGGAGTTCCCGGTTGCTGCTGAGCTTCTTGCTGTTGTCCATCTGTTTGAATATCTTCTCTTTTTTCAAAACGGAGACCGACTGATTCTACTCCTGCATTTTTTAGCACTTGTACAATTTGCTGCTGCAGCTGCATCTGTTCAGGTGTACCTGTATGAGCAAGGCCTAGTTTTAATCCAACGTATCCTTCTTTGATCTTTAATTCCCGGATACTTCCGGAATCCACAACACTTTTATGTAAATAAGGATCTTTTATAGAACCTAACAGCTCAATTACTTTTTCTTCTGTAAGCACAAAGACACATCCTTTACCTGTAAAATTCCTTTTTAGTATAGCATAGGAACATCCTTTTTAGCATGTAAGCGGTTTTAAAGAAGTAATTGATTTATATAAGGCAATTTTCGTATTCATTGCTGCTATTGTAAGTGGTTGATTTCCGTTTCAGGATGCTCGCTTTCCGGGGGGCGTGCGGTGAGCTACCTCGTGCTTTGCACCTAAAGTATCTCACCTGTCTAGCTGCAGCGGCCAGCCCCTCGAGGTCAAAAGTTAAATGGTCCTGAAGGCAAAAAGCGCCTTCCTAGCCCCTTTCCCTTTTGCTTGTCGGGGCTGAACAAGCCACTTCCGCTTTTCCTCTGACCCACTATTCCCCCAGCAGTCTCGCACCTTGCACTCCCATCAACTTTTCAATGATGAGAAAGAATTATACGATTCAAAAGCAACAATCTTTTGAAAAAACCTTTAATCAAAAGCCAAAAAAACTCCTCATTCCGGAGGAGTTTCGTTCGTGTAATATCTGAGCATTCCTTGATAAATAGAGGCTGCCACTTTTTTTTGATATGGTTTTGTTTTTAATAATTCTCGCTCACTTGGATTAGATAAAAACCCTACTTCCACTAAAGCACCCGGTATTTCTGCTGTACGGAGTAAATATAGACCTTCGATTGATTTTGCAAGACGATTCGTGTTTTCAAGATTTCTTTTAATTTCATCTTGAATGAATTTGGATACTCCTTCGCTCTCTTCTCTTCCGGGGTGGAAAAAAACTTGCGCGCCTCTCCATCTGGAGGAAGGCAGTGAATTCAAATGAATACTGATAAATAAGTCCGCATCGTTGTTATTAATGATTTTTCTTCGCGCTTTTAAATCCTCATATTTACGATGTCTTAATTTTTTTGTCCCTTTTTCCGCTAAGTCTTTATCAGACTCGCGTGTCATGATAACGAATGCTCCTGCTTCTTGCAAATAATCGCGCAGCTTCATGGAAATATTTAATGCAATTTCTTTTTCAACAACTTCACCATCCCCAACCGCACCTCCGTCAGCACCTCCATGACCGGGATCGATCACGATGATTTTTCCGGATAGTGGAAGGTTCCAAGGGCGCCAAGAGTCATTATCTAAAAAATGATAGGTGAAAATAAAGATCAGTACAGCACATCCTAGAGCGAGTGATGCCCACTTCACCCATTTCTTCATGTTTTGTCCCCCTATAAACAAGCCATATATCACTATATATATGGGACAAGAAGAAAATTATAACTTAATGAAGTTTCATTCTATATCGCTTTTCACCGTTTCGGTAGCCTTCCATCCACCAAACATGAATATATGCTTCACAGCAAAGATGCAGTGATTCCATCATCATCTCAGTTCCCCAGCACCAAAACTGCCAATATTCAAACAGACCATCCGCTAGGGCTTTTTGTTTTTCGTATGAACGGTCTTTGATTTTTTCTAATGTCTCGCCATGATAAGCGAAACGGCTATAACCCGCTCCGAGCAAATAGGCGTCAATCGCCATATCAATACAAGCATCCTCAATATCATTTTGATACAGCAAAGAATATTCAAAGAACGGCTGAAATAACCGCTGGAATTCTTTTTTTATGTTAGGCAATGATAAATCTCGAAGAACTTTTCGTTCGAAATTTTCTTTTTTGAATCGTTGTTTTTCTCTAAAATTATTTAGAACAATAGCCACGACTTTCTCCCCTTCTTGCGTGTTGTAAACGCATTGTTATTCCATACGTTTATTTTCTGCAGACAACTGCGTATCGACACTGCACAAAAGATGGTAAGGGAAAAGATGGCATCAGAAAGTCTGTTTGTTTCAAAATTTTTCATAATGAATGTGAACAGAGCCCTTTTACGGTACGTGTTATTTTAGGTGTTACACAATTGCTCATAAAAATTGGGTTTTTGCTCTTAGAATTCCGTTTTTGCTCTTAAAATTTCGTTTTTGCTCATAGCATTCAATTTTTGCTCATAGAAACTCACTTTACGCTCATAACTGATCTAAAAGAACAAAAAGAGCAGGTTTCCAATCCAGGAAACCTGCTCATATGTGATAACTTTCTTCATGATCTAATGTTTTGTCATTTTTATTTACGTTTCAGCTCATTTTAATAAGTATTTTCTTATTCAACTGTCCATTTAATTAAAAACAGCTCAAGAGCTTCGTTCAGAACACTTATACTTTTTACCTCATAAAAAAAACCCGCTCTCCAAATGGAGAACAGGTTTTTGAAAGATTAACGTTTTGAGAACTGAGGTGCACGACGAGCGCCTTTAAGTCCGTACTTCTTACGCTCTTTCATACGAGCGTCACGAGTAAGGAATCCAGCTGCTTTAAGTGATCCACGGTACTCAGGATCTGCTTCAAGAAGCGCACGAGAAATCCCGTGACGGATAGCTCCCGCTTGTCCAGTGTATCCACCACCATGTACAGTTACTAATACGTCATATTTGCCGTTAGTTTCTGTTGTGTTAAGTGGTTGCTTAACGATAAGCTTTAATGTTTCTAATCCGAAAAATTCGTCTATGTCACGTCCGTTGATAACGATACGGCCTTCACCAGGAACTAATCGTACACGTGCAACGGAGTGCTTACGACGTCCAGTGCCATAATATTGTACTTGTGCCACGTAAATACCCTCCTTTAATTAACCGCGTAATTCGTAGTTCTCAGGTTTTTGTGCTTGGTTATTGTGCTCAGCTCCAGCATAAACGTGAAGCTTTTTGAACATTTGGCGACCAAGGCTGTTCTTTGGAAGCATACCTTTGATTGCTAGCTCAAGCATTTGGACCGGACGAGTTGTACGCATTTCTAATGCAGTTCTCGTACGAAGTCCACCTGGGTGACCCGTGTGGCGGTAATAAATTTTGTCTGTTAATTTCTTACCTGTTAATTCGATCTTTTCCGCGTTGATGATGATTACGTGATCACCAGTGTCAACGTGTGGTGTATAAATAGGCTTATGCTTACCGCGAAGGATAGAAGCAACTTCACTCGAAAGACGTCCTAGAGTCTTGCCTTCAGCGTCGATCACAAACCATTTACGTTCTACTTCAGAAGCTTTCGCCATGAAAGTCGTACGCATGTGTTTTCCCTCCTGTATCTTCAATCAAATTCAATTATATTCAATGTGAACATTTCCCAAAATATCTCCGGGGCATGTGGACGATATCTTTAGAAATACCAAATAATATCTTATAATATATAAACAACGATGTCAAGTGTATCCTAATATTTCTTCAGATTTCTACTCGTAATTCACTTGATGCAGATAAAGTCCATGAGCAGGTGCTGTTTTGCTTGCAAATGCTCTATCTTTACGTTCGATAATGGTTTTAATATCTTCTGGTCTTTTTCTTCCTTGACCCACATCCAGCAGAGTACCTACAATGATCCTCACCATGTTGTATAAAAAGCCACTGCCTTTAATTTTAAAGGTCAGGTCATCACCATCTTCAATCAAAGATAATTCGTAGATCGTTCTTACTTTATCCGTTACATGTGTTTTTACAGAAGAAAACGAAGTGAAATCATGAGTCCCTAGAAATTGCTCGCATCCGATTTTTATATCATCCCTATTTAAACGGTAGGGAAAATAAAATGCATGATTTCTTCTAAAGATATCCGGCTGATTCCCTGTAAGCAGTTTATAATGATACTCTTTGCTTACCGATGAAAAACGGGAATGAAACGTCTCATCTACTTCCTCAACGTCTCTTACTTGAATATCTTTTGGAAGCATGGCATTTAACCCTCTTTGCCATCCAGAAGCAGGTATATCCATATCCGTATCAAAATGAATCACTTGTCCAATGGCATGAACTCCAGCATCCGTCCGCCCAGAAGCTGATGTAGGGACAAATTCCCCTTTGTGTATCTTTTTTAGTACCGCTTGAACGGAACCTTGCACCGTTCTTCCGATAGGCTGTATCTGGTAGCCCGCAAAATCTGTGCCGTCATATGCTACCGTTACTTTCATACGAGCCATTTTCATTCTCCTTTTTTAACTGCGTAATAAAATGAGGAAGATTGTAAGCAGGGCTAATAGCACTATTGCGATTGAATCCCTTTTATTCCATTCGAGTGCTCTCAGCCTTGTTCTTCCTTCACCGCCGCGATAGCCGCGCGCTTCCATTGCAAGTGCCAGCTCTTCTGCACGTTTAAAAGAAGAGACAAACAAAGGTACAAGCAGTGGAACGAATGCCTTCGCTCTTTCTTTTAATGAACCCGTTGTGAAGTCGGCTCCCCTTGCCATTTGTGCTTTCATGATTTTCTCAGTTTCCTGCAGCAGCGTTGGAATGAAACGAAGTGAGATCGACATCATTAATGCAAATTCGTGTACCGGAAGCTTCCACTTTTTTAATGGACCGAGCAAGTGCTCCAGACCGTCTGTTATATCGATTGGCGTTGTGGTCAGCGTTAAAAGCGACGTCATCATCACGAGCAATAATAGTCTCATCGCGATAAAAATACCTTGTTTCACGCCGCCTTCATAGATCTCCAGCCACCCTGCCTTATACAATAAGTCGCCTTCTTTTGTTAAAAAGATATGCAGCAGCATTGTAAAGACAACCAAAATCAAGATCGGTTTTAATCCTTTATATAAAAAGCGCATCGGAACTTTGGAAGCCGTTATCGTAAAGACAGTAAAAACAGTCAAGATCCCATAAGTCAGCCAGTTATTCGCTAAAAAAACGATGAATAAGTACACAAAAGCGGCGATCAATTTTGAACGGGAATCCATCTTATGCAGAGGAGATTCCGCAGGATAATATTGGCCGATTATAACATTCTGCAGCATGTTAGTTCCCCCTCTTCTTCAGGGTTTCACTTATGCGTTTAGCAAGTTCCTCTATCGTAAACTCATGAAGAGAAAGATTCTGACCCGATAATTCGTTCCATTTTAATAAAAATTGAACGGTTTCTGGTATGTCTAGTCCTACTTTTTGCAATGCTTCCCGCTGACTGAAGATTTGACTTGGATTGCCATGCAGGTACAATTCGCCTTTATGCATAACGGCAATTTCATCTGCGTATTTTGACGCATCCTCCATACTATGAGTAACGAGAACCGTCGTTAAATGGTTTGTTTGATGAAGACGATAAAATAAGTCCATAATTTCCACGCGCCCTGCTGGATCCAAGCCTGCTGTAGGTTCATCAAGAATAAGTACTTCAGGGTTCATAGCAAGCACACCTGCGATTGCTACTCTGCGCATTTGCCCTCCACTAAGGTCAAATGGTGATTTACTTAATACCGTTTGCGGCAGTCCCACCATTTCAATGACGTTTGAAGCTATATTTTTCGCTTCTGATTCTGAGACGCCGAAGTTCATTGGGCCAAACATAATATCTTTTTCTACCGTTTCTTCAAAGAGTTGGTGTTCCGGATATTGAAAGACAATCCCAGCTTTTCTTCTAAGCGGTTTTAAGTTTTGTTTTTTTCCGCCAGCTTTAATAAGTGTTTCGCCTAATTGAACCGAACCTGAAGAGGGCTTTAAAAGACCGTTCAAATGCTGAATCAATGTCGACTTGCCCGAACCCGTATGACCGATCAGAGCGAAGAACGTCCCGTCCGCGATGTGGAGTGTAACATTATGAAGTGCACGTCTTTCAAACGGTGTTCCTTGCATATATAGATGCTGAAGTTGTTTTATGCTAATTTCCATATTGCATTCACCAGCTCTTCCTGCGTCAAATAACCTTTATCAAGCTCCACACCTTCTTGAAGGAGAGCTTCGCTTAACTTTAGTGAAAACGGTAAATCCAGACCTGCTGACAGTAATAATTCTCTTTGCTGAAAAATATCTTCAGGCTTACCCTCAGCTGCTTTTTCACCCATTTTCATTACGACCACTCTGTCTGCACTTAACGCTTCCTCTAAATCATGCGTAATTGAGATAACAGTAATTCCTTCTTTTTCATTCAATTCACGAACGGTTTGCATGACTTCTATTCGCCCAATCGGATCGAGCATAGAAGTAGCTTCATCCAGTATGATTACTGAAGGCTTTTGCGCCAATATACCGGCAATGGCAACTCTTTGCTTCTGACCTCCGGATAGCTGATGAGGCTCCTGGTTTAAAAAAGCTTCCATTCCGACTCGATGTACACTCTCGTTAATACGCTTGACCATTTCTTCCCGGGGAACGCCGAAATTCTCAAGTCCGAACGCAATATCGTCCTGAACGCTTGTCCCAACAAACTGATTATCAGGATTTTGAAATACCATACCTACTTGTCTGCGAACTTCCCATATATCTTCTTGGCTCATCGTAGAGTACTTGCCTGACACGATTACGGCACCTTCATTGGGCAATAACAACCCGTTCAATAATTTTGCCAGGGTGGACTTGCCAGAGCCGTTATGCCCTACTATAGAAAGCCATTCTCCTTGATTAACGTCCAAGCTGACATTTTTCAGCGTGGAATTCTCTTCTCCTGGATACAAAAAGGTCACATCTTTAACTGAAATGATGTTTTCCATGTGACATCCTCCTCTTAGCTGCTGCTCATTCTAAGCTTCTCTCTGCTGTCAATCATACAAACTTCTAAAGTTGCGGTTGATTTCCGTCTCAGATTGTTCGCTTTCCGCGGGGCGCGCGGTGAGCCCACTCGCCGCCTTGGCGAGATTGAATCGTCTCACCTGTCACCCTGATCCCGCAGGAGTCTCGCAACTTACACTCCAATCAACTTTTCAATGGAGTCTTTTTTGCAAAACTTTTCAAAGGGCAATCATTTAGGAAAAAAACTAAAATAAAAAGGGCAAGATTGTCATTTAAGACTTGATCCCGCCCTTTAATCGGTTTATTAAACTAATTCAATGATAACCATTGGTGCACCATCACCACGGCGAGGGCCGATTTTTGCGATGCGAGTGTAACCACCGTTACGCTCAGCAAAGCGAGGTCCAAGGTCACTGAAAAGCTTTTGAAGAGATCTTTGACCACTCTCACTGTCAGCTACTTCATTACGAAGGAATGAAGCTGCTTGACGGCGAGCATGAAGGTCTCCACGCTTACCAAGCGTAATCATTTTTTCAGCAAATTTACGAACTTCTTTTGCACGTGCTTCTGTAGTTTCAATACGCTCGTTGATAATTAAATCAGTTGTTAAATCACGAAGCATTGCTTTACGAACCGCAGATACACGACCTAACTTTTGGTATCCCATGCTTGTATTCCCTCCTCTGCGCGTTTCTCTCTAGTCTTGAAAAAGCGCGTTTTACGAATTAATCGTCAGCGCGTAATGAAAGACCTAGCTCGTCAAGTTTCTCTTGAACTTCTTCAAGAGATTTCTTTCCAAGGTTGCGTACTTTCATCATGTCCTCTTCAGACTTATTCGCAAGTTCTTGAACTGTATTTATTCCAGCACGCTTTAGGCAGTTATAAGAACGAACAGAAAGATCAAGCTCTTCAATAGTCATTTCAAGAACTTTTTCTTTTTGGTCTTCTTCTTTTTCTACCATAATCTCAGCGTTCTGAGCTTGATCTGTTAAGCCAACAAAAATATTTAAATGTTCGCTAATGATCTTCGCACCAAGAGAAACTGCTTCCTCTGGACGAATGCTCCCATCTGTCCATACATCAAGCGTTAGCTTGTCATAGTTTGTTACTTGTCCTACACGAGTGTTTTCAACTTGATAATTCACACGCGAAATTGGCGTGTAAATGGAATCAACTGGAATAACACCAATAGGCATGTCATCGCGTTTGTTGTTTTCTGCCTGAACATAACCACGACCACGTTTTGCGAAAAGCTTCATTTGGAAATGAGCACCTTTTGCTAGTGTTGCGATATGAAGATCCGGGTTAAGGATTTCAACATCACTGTCATGTGTAATGTCTCCAGCTGTTACGACACCATCACCTTGAATATCAATTTCAAGTGTCTTTTCTTCATCAGAGTAAATCTTCATTGCAAGCTTTTTCAAGTTTAAGATAATAGTAGTAACATCTTCAACTACACCTTCAACTGTTGAGAACTCATGCAATACGCCATTGATCTGAATAGATGTAACTGCTGCACCAGGTAGTGAGGACAACAAGATACGACGCAAGGAGTTGCCTAGTGTAGTCCCGTATCCACGTTCAAGTGGTTCAACAACAAACTTTCCGTATGTGGCATCGTCGCTGATTTCAACCGTCTCAATTCTTGGCTTTTCGATTTCGATCATTCAACTGAACCCTCCTTCAAACGTCGAATTTCGGCTGGATCTCCAGCCGAAATTCCCATAGGCATTCCGACTTATCTTACCAAAACTATTTCTACATAACCATTATAGACAAGTAATGGAATTATATACCGTGTATATGATTATACGCGACGACGTTTTGGCGGACGGCAACCGTTGTGTGGTACAGGAGTAACATCACGAATAGCTGTTACTTCTAAGCCTACCGCTTGAAGGGCACGGATTGCAGCTTCACGTCCAGCTCCAGGTCCTTTAACGGATACTTCCAACGTCTTCATACCATTTTCCATAGCTGTTTTACCAGCTGTTTCAGCAGCCATTTGTGCTGCGAATGGAGTAGACTTACGAGATCCTTTAAATCCCATGTGACCAGCAGTCGCCCAAGAAATTGCGTTCCCGTGCGTGTCAGTAATTGTTACGATCGTGTTATTAAATGTTGAACGGATATGTGCTACGCCGACTTCAATATTCTTTTTGACACGACGCTTACGTGTATTAGTCTTACGTGCTTTTGCCATTTAGAGTTTACCTCCTTTTCTTACTTTTTCTTATTCGCTACTGTACGACGAGGTCCTTTACGAGTACGAGAGTTGTTCTTCGTGTTTTGACCACGTACTGGTAATCCACGACGATGACGAACACCACGATATGCTCCGATCTCGATTAGACGCTTAATGTTAAGAGACACTTCACGACGAAGGTCACCTTCAACTTTGTGTCCATCGATGACTTCGCGGATCTTGTTTAATTCTTCTTCAGTTAAATCGCGAACGCGAGTTTCCTCTGAAACACCAGCTTCAGCAAGAATTTGCTGTGCTTTTGTTTTCCCGATTCCGAAGATATAAGTTAAAGAGATAACTACTCGCTTATCGCGAGGAATATCTACACCTGCAACACGTGCCATAATTGCACCTCCCTGTAATTAACCTTGTTTTTGTTTATGTTTCGGATTTTCACAGATCACCATTACAGTGCCTCTGCGGCGAATCACTTTACATTTTTCACATATTGGTTTGACTGATGGTCTTACCTTCATTTTTTTAACCTCCTTATGTCGCGGAGTATATAGATTTATTTAAAACGATACGTTATACGACCACGTGATAAATCATACGGAGACAATTCTACGGTTACTTTATCTCCTGGCAGAATTCGAATGTAGTGCATACGAATCTTTCCAGAAACGTGCGCTAGAACTTTGTGTCCGTTTTCTAGTTCAACACGAAACATGGCGTTCGGCAAAGGCTCGATAACCGTACCTTCTACCTCGATAACATCATCTTTAGCCATCGACTTGATCTCCCTTCTTCAGAGCAATGACTTTCTCGTCGGAAAACTTCGCTACTGCATAACGTAATTTGCCGTTGGTAACACGACCTGTTTCAAGAATGCTTTTTACAACTTCCGGAGAAATAAAATCAAGCAGCTCTAAGTGGTTCAGGTTCTTACGTTTGGCGCGATCGTATTTACGTTTGTCGCCATCCGCAACGAGAACAAAACGTTCATCTAGAATACCGATTATAACACCTAACCGATCTGCGTCTCTTCCTTTAAGTATCCGAACCATCTGTCCTAAGTTCGGTACCGAATCAGATTCGCTCACCATTTCATCACCTTCACTTAGATCTTTGTTAAGATTTCAAAGCCTTCCTCCGTAATGACAACCGTATGTTCAAAGTGAGCACACCATTTGCCATCCGTTGTGACAACCGTCCAGTTATCGGATAATGTTCGAACATAGCGAGTTCCCGCGTTGATCATCGGTTCTATTGCTAAAACCATACCCTTTTTCAAGACCGGCCCTTTTCCAGGCGGTCCGTAATGAGGAATTTGCGGGTCCTCATGTAAGTCCTGGCCTATTCCGTGTCCTACATACTCACGGACAACTGAAAATCCTTCTCCCTCAGCATACTTTTGTATTTCATGAGAAATATCGGTTAATCGGGCACCGGCCTTTGCTTTTTCAAGTCCTTTATACAAAGACTCTTCGGTTACATCCAGAAGTTTTTGAGCTTCATCAGAAATCTCTCCAACTCCGTACGTCCAAGCGGAATCCCCGTGGTAACCGTTGTACTTCGCCCCAATATCTATAGAGATAATGTCGCCATGGTTTAGTACGCGTTTACCTGGTATTCCATGTACAAGCTCTTCATTCACAGAAGCACAAATGCTTCCGCTAAAACCATTATAGTTTTTAAATGAAGGAATTGCACCATGGCTGCGGATAAACTTATCAGCAATTTTGTCCAGTTCCTTTGTTGTTATGCCAGGTTTTATGTGTTTTTTTAACTCTTGATGAGTTAAGGCAACGATGCGACCTGCTTCCCGCATAAGTTCAATCTCGCGCGGCGTTTTGCAGATAATCATTTCGCCAATCCCCCAATAAGTTGGTCAATGTCTTGAAAGACTTTGTCGATATCCTGATCACCATTTATGTTTTTCAGGTAACCTTTATCACCATAAAAATCAAGCAATGGTTTTGCCTGCTTCATGTTCACATTCAAACGGTTTCGAACGGTCTCTTCATTATCATCTTGACGTTGGATAAGCGTACCGCCGTCTTTATCACATACTCCTTCAACCTTTGGCGGGTTGAATATTACATGATACGTGCTTCCGCATGTTTGGCAAATCCGGCGACCTGTTAAGCGCTGCATAAGTTTATCCGAATCCACTGAAATGTTTAGCACATAATCAATTTTTCGGCCTAGCTCATTCGTGATTTCTTCCAGTGCTTCCGCTTGAGCTATAGTTCGAGGGAAACCATCTAGTAGAAATCCTTTTTCACAGTCTGCTTTAGAAAGCCGGTCACGTACGATACCGATTGTAACTTCGTCTGGAACGAGGTTACCCGCATCCATGTACGATTTTGCCTCAAGTCCTAGAGGAGTTTCCTCTTTAATTGCAGCCCGGAACATATCTCCGGTAGAAATATGCGGAATTCCGTATTTCTCAACAATTTTTTCTGCTTGAGTACCCTTACCTGCGCCGGGTAAACCCATTAAGACTAGATACATCTAATCCCTCCATAAATCACAATCGTCTTTTTTAAATAGTTTGCTGGGAAGAAAGATCTTCCCACGCTCCTATTTAATGAAGCCTTTGTAGTGTCGCTTAATTAGCTGACTCTCAATCTGCTTCATGGTGTCTAATGCCACACCTACAACAATCAGCAAGCTTGTTCCACCAATTTTAATGGCTGGCGGCAAGTTCAAACCTGGAATTGCTGTAAAGACAACTGGAAGTACTGCAATTGCAGCAAGGAATAGTGATCCAACAAACGTTAATCGATACAGAATTCTTGTTATATAAGTTTGAGTGTTAGCTCCTGGACGAATACCAGGAATGTATCCACCCTGCTTTTTCAAGTTTTCCGCCATTTGCTCCGGATTTACCTGGATAAACGTATAGAAATACGAGAACCCGATAATTAGGAGCGCATATATAATCATTCCGACTGGTTTCGTATAGTCAAACGTGTTGATAATCCAAGTCGTCACATTGTTTTGCCCAAAGAATCCTGCAACAGTTCTCGGTGTAATAAGCAAGGAAATCGCGAAGATAACCGGTATTACACCTGCTGCATTAACTTTGATCGGCAAATGCGTTGACTGGCCACCAACAGGTTTTGTTCCAACGACACGTTTTGCATACTGAATCGGGATCTTCCGAACACCTTGTTGAATAAAAATAACACCCATAATGATGAATACAATCGCTATTGCAAGCAGTGCAATCGTAACGATGTGCATAAACATCTGATCGCTTCCGCCTTTAAATTGCGTTGTGAAAAGCTGATTAACTGATGTAGGAATAGCAGCGGCAATCCCCGCAAAAATCAGAACCGAAATGCCGTTTCCAATTCCTTTAAGGGTAATCTGTTCGCCTAACCACATTAAAAATGCAGTACCTGCAGTTAAAACTAGCGCGATAAATAGATACGTAGTAATGCTAGGGTCTTGAACGAGTCCTGGAAATAGATTGTTGAAACCGATAGACATACCGATCGCTTGGATAAAACCAAGAACAACTGTTCCATAGCGTGTGAACTGAGCTAATTTCTTTCGCCCTACTTCACCTTGCTTACTCCATTCCGTAAACTTAGGAACAACATCCATCTGCAAAAGCTGCACGATGATTGAAGCTGTAATATACGGCATGATACCCATTGCGAAGATGGAGAAGTTTTTCAACGCTCCACCGCCAAACGTATTTAGAAAACCAAATATGCTAGCACTGTTATCCGAACTAAATGTTAGAACATCGCGGTTTACACCCGGTACTGGAATGAATGTTCCAAGACGGAACACCACAAGCATAGCAAGTGTAAACAATATCTTGTTTCTCAGATCACCCACACGAAAAATGTTGGAGATTGACTGGATCATTAGATCACCTCAGTTTTTCCGCCCGCTGCTTCAATTGCTTCTTTAGCAGAAACAGAGAATTTATGCGCCTTAACTGTAAGCTTAACTTCCAACTTGCCATTGCCTAAAACTTTAATTCCGTCATTAAGCTTGCTTACAACACCTGTTTCAAGAAGAAGTTCTGGAGTTACCTCTGTTCCTTCTTCAAAACGTGCAAGCTTTTCAAGGTTAACAACCGCATACTCTTTACGAGTAGGATTTGTAAACCCACGCTTCGGTAAACGACGTGCTAACGGGTTTTGTCCACCCTCGAATCCTGGTCTTACTCCACCGCCTGAACGAGAGTTTTGACCTTTATGACCACGACCACTTGTTTTACCGTTTCCAGATCCGATACCGCGACCTACACGGTTGCGAACTTTACGGGATCCTTCTGATGGCTTCAACTCATGAAGTTTCATGTGAGCACCTCCTCATGGTTTATTTATCTTTTTACGCTTCTAATTCTTTCACTGTTAAAAGGTGAGATACCTTGTTAACCATACCGCGGATAGCCGCGTTATCTTCGTGTACAACCGTCTGGTGCATTTTGCGCAAACCTAGAGTTTTAACAACTACACGTTGGTTTTCCGGACGGCCGATAACACTGCGAGTGAGGGTGATTTCTAATTTCTTAGCCATCTAATTTCCCTCCTTAACCTAAAAGCTCAGATACTGATTTGCCACGAAGTTTCGCAACGTCTTCAGCACGCTTTAAATTTTTCAATCCTTCAAGTGTTGCACGAACCATGTTGATTGGGTTGTTAGATCCAAGTGACTTAGAAAGAATGTCACCTACACCAGCAAGCTCCAATACCGCACGTACAGGTCCACCGGCAATAACTCCAGTACCTTCAGAAGCTGGCTTAAGAAGCACGTTACCTGCTCCAAAACGACCAACGATTAGGTGTGGGATTGTTGTTTTTACGATTGGTACAGATATTAAGTTTTTCTTAGCATCTTCAATCGCCTTACGGATCGCTTCTGGCACCTCTTGGGCTTTACCAGTACCGAATCCAACGTGACCATTTTTGTCACCTACGACAACCACTGCAGCAAAGCGGAAACGACGTCCACCTTTTACTACCTTAGCTACACGGTTAACCGTAACGACGCGTTCTTCAAGTTCAAGTTTGTTAGGGTCGATACGCATCAGGTTCCCTCCTTCGATTAAAATTCTAACCCAGCTTCACGAGCTGCGTCTGCTAATGCTTTAACACGTCCATGGTATAAATAACCGCCACGGTCAAATACAACCGCTTTGATTCCTTTTTCAACTGCACGCTTTGCGATTTCTTCACCAATCGCTTTAGCAGCATCTACGTTTCCACCGTTTTCTACATTTACACCTTTATCAAGTGAAGATGCAGATACAATCGTTACGCCATTTTGATCATCGATCAATTGAGCATAAATGTGCTTTGTAGAACGGAATACGTTCAAACGAGGACGTTGTGCTGTTCCGCTTACCACGCGGCGAACACGAGCATGTCTTTTCTTACGAGCGACATTCTTATCGGCTTTCGTGATCATCCTTTGCACTCCTTTCCGTTTTTAACTAACGGCTTTATTTACCTGTTTTACCTTCTTTACGGCGTACGAATTCACCTTCGTAACGGATACCTTTACCTTTGTAAGGCTCTGGCGCACGAACTGAACGGATGTTTGCAGCAACTTCACCAACACGTTGCTTGTCAATACCCTTAACGATTACCTTTGTGTTTGAAGGTACTTCGATGTCAATTCCTTGTTCAGGAACGATTTCAACAGGGTGGGAGTAACCAACGTTAAGTACAAGCTTGTTACCAGACTTAGATGCACGGTAACCGACACCAATGATGTCAAGAGCTCTTTCATATCCGTTTGTTACACCAATTACCATGTTGTTTAATACGCTGCGAGTAGTACCGTGTAGTGCACGGTGCTCTTTGTGGTCGCTCGGGCGTTCCACTGTAATTTGGTTATCTTGAAGATTAATTTTAATGTCAGCATTAAATTTGCGAGAAAGTTCACCTTTAGGGCCTTTTACAGAAACAGTGTTGTCAGAAGCAACATCGATCGTAACGCCGCTTGGAACTTCAATAAGTTTATTACCTACGCGAGACATGATGACACCTCCATTCGCTTTTTATTACCTTACCAAACGTACGCTAGTACTTCGCCGCCCATTTTTGATTGGCGCGCTTCTTTATCAGTCATTAAACCTTTTGATGTTGATACGATAGCAATTCCAAGTCCGCCAAGTACACGTGGCAGTTCAGTAGATTTTGCATATACACGTAAACCAGGCTTACTAATACGTTTAAGACCTGAGATTACACGTTCGTTGTTAGAACCGTACTTAAGGAAGATACGAATCATTCCTTGTTTGCTGTCCTCTACATATTCCACATCACGAACAAAGCCTTCACGCTTAAGGATTTCAGCAATTTCTTTCTTTGCGTTAGAAGCAGGAAGCTCCAACTTATCGTGACGAACAGTGTTAGCGTTGCGGATACGAGTTAGCATGTCTGCAATTGGATCTGTCATAACCATTACTAGTTACCTCCTTCCCTTTTTTCAGGGTTTTACCAGCTGGCTTTCTTTACGCCAGGAATTTGACCTTTGTAAGCAAGTTCTCTGAAACAAATACGGCACAGTTTGAACTTGCGGATTACTGAATGAGGACGCCCACAACGTTCACAGCGCGTATATTCTTGCACTTTGAACTTTTGCTTGCGTTGTTGCTTAGCAATCATAGATTTCTTTGCCACGGGTAGACCTCCTTTGGCTAAAGGTTATTTTTGGAATGGCATTCCGACTTGAGTTAATAGCTCGCGAGCTTCCTCGTCAGTGTTCGCAGTCGTTACAATAACGATGTCCATTCCGCGAACTTTGTTTACTTTATCGTAATCGATCTCAGGGAAGATCAATTGTTCTTTTACACCAAGTGTGTAGTTACCGCGACCATCGAAAGATTTCTTAGAAACCCCGCGGAAGTCACGAACACGTGGAAGGGATACGCTGATTAACTTATCAAGGAAGTCATACATGCGCTCTCCGCGAAGTGTAACTTTTGATCCGATCGGCATACCTTCACGAAGTTTGAATCCAGCGATAGATTTCTTAGCACGAGTAATCACAGGCTTTTGACCAGCGATAGCAGTAAGTTCTTCAACAGCAGTATCTAAAACTTTAGAGTTAGAAACAGCTTCACCTACACCCATGTTAATTACGATTTTTTCAATCTTAGGTACTTGCATGACAGAAGTATATTCAAACTTCTCCATTAGAGATGGCATGATCTCTGCTTTATATCTCTCTTGTAGACGGTTCATTATGTGTCCTCCTTTCACTATGAGACTTATTTATCTAGGGTTTCACCAGATTTTTTGGCCACACGAACTTTTGTTCCATCAACTGTTTTGTAACCTACACGAGTAGGAGCACCAGTTTTAGGGTCAAGAGGCATTACGTTAGAAGCATGAATCGGTGCTTCTTGGCTAAGAATTCCGCCTTGCGGATTAGCCTGAGAAGGTTTAGCGTGTTTTTTAACAACGTTCACGCCTTCTACAAGCACTCGGTTTTGCTTCGGATACGCTTCAAGGATTACACCTTGTTTGCCTTTATCCTTACCGGAAATTACTTGAACTTTATCGCCTTTTTTCACATGCAATGGCATTGTGATGTTGCACCTCCTTACAAGACAATAAACGCCTTGCTAGTAAATATATTAAAGAACTTCTGGAGCAAGAGAAACGATTTTCATAAATTGCTTGTCACGAAGTTCACGGGCTACTGGTCCGAAGATACGAGTTCCTCGAGGACCTTTGTCGTCTTTAACGATTACAGCCGCGTTTTCATCAAAGCGGATGTAAGATCCGTCATTACGACGCATTCCACGCTTAGTACGTACCACTACCGCTTTTACTACGTCACCTTTCTTAACAACGCCACCTGGTGTTGCGGACTTAACAGTACAAACGATAATGTCACCGATATTAGCATACTTACGTCCAGAACCACCAAGAACTTTAATGCAAAGAACTTCTTTAGCACCAGAGTTATCAGCAACTCTTAAACGGGATTCTTGTTGAATCATGCGAATGGACCTCCTTTCGGATATATATATAATCCGAACAATTTATTAAATAATTACTGCTTCTTCAACTACTGACAATAGACGGAATCGCTTGTCTTTGGAAAGCGGACGCGTTTCCATAATTTTTACGATATCACCGATCTTAGCAGTATTGTTTTCATCATGCGCTTTTAACTTTTTAGAGTATTTAACGCGCTTACTGTATAAAGAATGTGTCTTGTATGTTTCTACAAGTACTGTAATCGTTTTGTCCATCTTGTCAGAAACAACACGACCAGTGTACACTTTGCGCTGGTTACGTTCACTCATTGTGCGAACCTCCTCTCAAGAATTAACCGTTAGTAATCCCAAGCTCTCTTTCACGTAAAACCGTTTTTGCACGGGCAATTGCTTTACGAACTTCACGAATGCGGGCCGGGTTTTCTAATTGACCTGTCGCCAGTTGGAAACGAAGGTTAAAAAGCTCTTCTTTAAGTGCTTTTGCTTTTTGTTCAACTTCAGCAGTGGTCAGGTTACGAATATCATTAGCCTTCATTTGTGTCACCACCCACTTCTTCGCGTTTAACAAACTTACATTTTACAGGAAGTTTGTGTGCTGCAAGACGCAACGCTTCGCGTGCCACTTCTTCAGAGACACCAGCGATTTCAAACATAACTTTTCCTGGCTTAACTACTGCTACCCATCCTTCAGGAGCACCTTTACCAGATCCCATTCGGACTTCTAGAGGCTTTGCAGTGTAAGGCTTAGACGGGAAAATTTTGATCCATACTTTACCGCCACGCTTCATATAACGAGTCATCGCAATACGAGCTGCTTCGATCTGACGGTTAGTAATCCATGAAGCTTCAAGAGCTTGCAATCCGAATTCCCCGAAATGAACTTCCGTTCCGCCTTTCGCGTTACCACGCATTTTACCACGGTGTTCGCGACGATATTTAACACGTTTTGGCAATAACATAATTATTTGCCTCCTTCCGCTTTTTTCGTTCCTTTTGTTGGAAGGACCTCACCACGGTAAATCCAGATTTTTACACCAAGCTTACCGTAAGTTGTGTCTGCTTCAGCAGTACCGTAATCGATGTCTGCACGAAGAGTGTGAAGAGGAACAGTTCCTTCACTGTAATGTTCACCACGAGCGATATCAGCTCCGCCAAGACGGCCTGATACTTGAGTTTTAATACCTTTCGCTCCAGCACGCATAGCACGTTGGATCGCCTGCTTCATTGCACGACGGAAAGATACGCGGTTTTCAAGTTGACGAGCGATGTTTTCAGCAACTAGCTTAGCATCAACGTCTGCTTGTTTGATTTCAAAGATGTTAACATGAACTCTTTTACCAGTAATATCGTTAAGAGCTTTACGAAGTGCTTCGACTTCAGATCCGCCTTTACCGATAACCATTCCTGGCTTAGCAGTTTTGATTGTGATATTAACACGGTTAGCGGCACGTTCGATCTCGATACCGGAAACTGCTGCGTCCTTTAGACGCTTTTCAATATATGAACGGACTTTAAGGTCTTCGTGTAAAAGATTAGCGTAATCCTTTTCAGCGTACCACTTTGAATCCCAGTCACGGATGACGCCAATACGTAGACCTATTGGATTTACTTTTTGACCCACGTCTTAACCCTCCTTCTTTTCAGAAACAACGATTGTGATGTGGCTAGTACGTTTGTTGATACGGCTTGCTCGACCCATCGCACGTGGACGGAATCTTTTAAGAGTAATACCTTCATCAACGAACGCTTGCTTAATCACTAAGTTGTTCGGTTCCATTTCATAGTTGTGTTCTGCGTTTGCAATAGCAGACTTAAGCACCTTTTCAATTACAGGAGAAGCTGCTTTAGGCGTCAAACGTAGAATCGCAAGTGCCTCACCTACTTGCTTACCTCGAATCAAGTCGATTACGATGCGAGCTTTACGAGGAGCAATACGCACTTGTTTAGCAATTGCTTTTGCTTCCATTTTGTGTACCTCCCCTCAATTAACGTCTAGTTTTCTTATCATCAGCTGCATGGCCTTTGTAAGTACGAGTTGGTGCAAATTCACCCAACTTGTGTCCGACCATATCTTCTGTACAGTATACTGGCACATGTTTACGACCATCATAAACAGCGATTGTGTGACCGATGAAGTCAGGGAAGATCGTAGAACGACGAGACCAAGTTTTAACAACTTTCTTGTCGTTAGATTCGTTAAGCGCCTCGACCTTTTTCATCAAGTGGTCATCTACAAAAGGCCCTTTTTTCAAACTGCGACTCATTTGAGAACCTCCTTTGTGTTTGCGCTACGGCTCGTTTGAACCGTAGGACAATCACATTATTTTTTGCGACGACGTACAATGTACTTGTCAGTTTGGCTGTTTTTCTTACGCGTTTTGTAACCAAGAGTAGGTTTACCCCATGGAGACATTGGCGATTTACGTCCGATTGGAGCGCGGCCTTCACCACCACCGTGCGGGTGATCGTTAGGGTTCATTACAGAACCACGAACTGTTGGGCGGATACCCTTCCAACGAGAACGACCTGCTTTACCAACGTTTACAAGTTCGTGTTCCAAGTTACCAACTTGACCGATTGTTGCACGGCAAGTAAGAAGGATCATGCGAACTTCACCAGAACCTAGACGAACTAGAGCATATCTCTCTTCTTTACCAAGAAGTTGAGCTTCAGCACCAGCTGAACGAGCTAGCTGTCCACCTTTACCAGGCTTAAGTTCGATGTTGTGAATTGTAGTACCTACAGGAATGTTAGCTAATGGAAGTGAGTTACCTACTTTGATATCAGCTGTAGTTCCGGACAGAATTTCTTGTCCTACTTTAATTCCTTTAGGAGCTAAGATATAACGCTTCTCACCATCTGCATAGTGGATAAGAGCGATGTTAGCTGTACGGTTTGGATCGTATTCGATTGTAGCAACGCGACCTGGTATTCCATCTTTGTTACGTTTGAAATCGATGATACGATACTTACGCTTGTGTCCACCACCTTGATGACGAACAGTTAGTTTACCTTGGTTGTTACGTCCACCTTTTCTGGTAACAGGAGCAAGCAAGGATTTTTCTGGCTGGTCAGTTGTGATTTCAGCAAAGTCAAGCTGAGACATTCCACGACGACCGTTTGTTGTCGGTTTAAACTTTTTAATACCCATCGTAATTTCCCTCCTTTACGAGTTCTTTTTAAACTCCTTCAAAAAAGTCGAGTTCTTTGCTTTCTGGAGTTAATGTTACTACTGCTTTTTTACGCTTAGACGTATAACCAGTATGACGGCCTACACGCTTGAACTTACCTTTGTAAGTAGCAGTGTTTACAGATTGAATTTTAACACCGAAGATTTCTTCTAGTGCGCCTTTGATTTGAGTCTTAGTAGCACGAGTATCAACTTCGAATGTATATTTTTTGTCAGCCATTATTTCAGTTGAACGCTCTGTAATAACGGGGCGCTTAATCACATCACGAGCTTCCATTATGCGAGCACCTCCCCTACTTTTTCCACAGCGTCTTTAGTCATAAGAAGCTTGTCGTGGTTTAACACGTCAAGAACACTAACGCCGTTTGCCGTAACTACTGTTACGCCAGGGATGTTTCGAGCAGATAATGCAACATAGTCATTGTAGTCTGCTGTAACAACTAGTGCTTTGCGATCTGCGGATAGATTTGAAAGTACTTGCATCATGTCCTTTGTTTTAGGCGCATCAAAAGCAAGTGCTTCTAAAACGATTAAATCGTTATCAATAACCTTAGAAGATAGCGCTGATTTAATAGCTAAACGGCGAACCTTCTTAGGAAGTTTGTATGAATAGCTTCTTGGTGTTGGTCCGAAAACCACTCCACCGCCAACCCATTGTGGAGAACGGATAGATCCTTGACGAGCACGTCCAGTACCTTTCTGTTTCCAAGGCTTGCGTCCACCACCAGCAACTTCAGAACGATTCTTTACATCGTGCGTTCCTTGGCGCTGTGATGCTTGCTGCATAATAACAGCGTCGAAAAGCACGCTTTTATTTGGTTCAATACCGAAAACGGATTCGTTTAATTCGATATCGCCAGCTTGAGTACCATCTTGTTTAAATAATGCTACTTTTGGCATCAGATTGTCCTCCTTCCTTATTTAGCATCCTTTGCTTTAACAGCAGAGTTAATTGTAACGTAGCTCTTTTTCGCTCCAGGTACGTTACCTTTGATCAATAGAAGATTACGCTCTGTATCAACCTTAACAACTTCAAGGTTTTGTACAGTTACTGTATCTCCACCAGTACGTCCAGGCAATGCTTTCCCTTTGAAAACACGGTTAGGGTCAACTGCACCCATTGAACCAGGACGACGGTGATAACGGGAACCGTGGCTCATTGGCCCGCGTGATTGTCCGTGACGCTTGATAACACCTTGGAAACCTTTTCCTTTAGATGTTCCAGTAACGTCTACAGCTTCACCTTCTGCAAAAATATCAACCTTGACTTCCTGACCAACTTCGTATCCCGCAACATCAACATTACGGAATTCTTTAACGTAGCGCTTAGGGCTAGTGCTAGCTTTTGCTGCATGACCTGTTTGCGGCTTGTTAGTACGGGATTCTTTTCTATCGTCAAATCCAAGTTGGATAGCTTCGTAGCCATCGTTCTCTGCGGATTTCTTTTGAAGAACAACGTTAGGAGTTACTTCTACTACAGTAACTGGAATTAAATCACCGTTTTCAGCGAAAACTTGAGTCATACCAATTTTCTTACCTAAGATTCCTTTGGTCATTCGTCACACCTCCTATTAATAAGTAAAATTATATAAAGCAATCATGAAATTATAGTTTAATTTCGATGTCTACACCAGACGGTAGATCCAAACGCATTAATGAATCAACAGTTTGTGGTGTTGGCTCGATGATATCGATCAAGCGCTTGTGTGTACGCATTTCGAACTGCTCACGAGAATCCTTGTACTTATGAACCGCACGCAGGATTGTGTAAATAGCTTTCTCAGTAGGTAGTGGGATTGGACCTGATACCTTTGCACCTGAACGCTTAGCAGTTTCTACGATTTTTTCAGCTGATTGATCCAGAATTCTGTGATCATACGCCTTTAAACGGATACGAATCTTTTGCTTTGCCATTTTTTTCCCTCCTTTATTCGCCTATTTTGATAAACAGACATTGCTCCGCGGAAATTTAACCTGATATCACCAGCCATGGCAAAGGGGCCTAGTGTGTCAGCAACCTTCCGGATCATCGCAGTGAATGACCAACATTACTCATTATAGAGAAAATCAACGCCTAATGCAAGTTTTATTTGTATATTTATTGCGCAATCGCACTTTTTCTATTATAGAGAGTTATAGTGGCTATTTCAACAGGAATTTTGTTCAAATTGCAGGTTTGAAAATACGAGGTAATACCGGTAAGTTTTAATGGAATTTTATTTAATAATCGATGCGGTTATTCATTGGTATAACAGCTGGTCAGAATGTGAGATCGAGGTGCTGATTATTAGAATTTGTTTTTCGCGAGTATATTTAGAAAATTTCGTGTGAGTTGAGGACGATTTCCTGAGGTTTTACAAATTTAGCGCGAGAATATCATATATATACGTAAGTTTTATCATGGTGCGGGCAACAACCAGCTGTTCTCGAACAGTAAATTGAGATAATTCACCGAGTTTTAATTATAATTCAACGGACTTGAACCATAATCCACCGAACTTGCTCTATAATCCACCGACTTTTCACTATATACTCCCGAGCTGACAAAACTCGACAAACCGCAGCAGTGCATTTGCATTTTTAACTATAAAAAAGCACCCTCCAATGGAGAGTGCTTTTATTAAAGTAATAAGATTACTTAGTGATTGTTGCAACTACACCTGCACCAACTGTACGTCCACCTTCACGAATAGAGAACTTTGTTCCTTCTTCGATTGCGATTGGAGCGATTAGTTCGATAGTCATCTCAACGTTATCACCAGGCATTACCATTTCAACGCCTTCAGGAAGTTGGATGATACCAGTTACGTCAGTTGTACGGAAGTAGAACTGAGGACGGTAGTTAGAGAAGAATGGAGTGTGACGTCCACCCTCTTCTTTTGAAAGAACATAAACTTCTGATGTGAAGTTAGTGTGAGCTTTAACAGTACCTGGCTTAGCAAGAACTTGTCCACGCTCAACATCATCACGGGAAACCCCACGAAGAAGTGCACCAATGTTGTCACCAGCTTCAGCATAATCAAGAAGCTTACGGAACATTTCAACACCTGTTACAGTAGTTGATTTTGGCTCTTCAGTAAGACCAAGGATCTCAACTACGTCACCAACTTTAACTTGTCCACGCTCAACACGTCCAGTAGCAACTGTACCACGGCCAGTGATTGAGAATACATCCTCAACTGGCATCATGAATGGCTTATCAACGTCACGTGGAGGAGTTGGGATATAAGAGTCAACTGCATCCATTAATTCAAGAATTTTAGCTTCCCACTCAGCGTCTCCTTCAAGAGCTTTAAGAGCAGAACCTTTGATAACTGGAATGTCATCACCAGGGAAGTCATAATCAGAAAGAAGGTCACGAACTTCCATTTCTACTAGCTCAAGAAGTTCTTCGTCATCTACCATGTCACACTTGTTCATGAATACAACAAGGTAAGGTACACCTACTTGACGAGAAAGAAGGATGTGCTCACGAGTTTGTGGCATTGGGCCGTCAGCAGCAGATACTACTAGGATCCCACCATCCATTTGTGCTGCACCAGTGATCATGTTTTTAACATAGTCAGCATGTCCTGGGCAGTCTACGTGTGCATAGTGACGAGAATCAGTTTCATACTCAACGTGTGCAGTTGAGATTGTGATTCCACGTTCGCGCTCTTCTGGAGCACCATCGATTTGGTCATAAGCCATAGCGATACCTTTACCGTTTTTCTTTGCAAGAACAGTAGAGATAGCAGCTGTTAAAGTTGTTTTACCATGGTCAACGTGACCAATAGTACCAATATTAGCATGCGTTTTGGAACGATCAAATTTCTCTTTACCCATGAGAAAGATTCCTCCTTAAATATGGTTACATATAGTAGTTTTTTTATTTAAAACAGACAGTTCTTACTGCCTATTTTAGATTACATGAAAACTTGATTTCTTACAACCGGAGAGATTAAGCTCCAGATGCTTTTTTGATGATTTCTTCAGAGATTGACTTAGGTACTTCTTCGTAGTGATCGAAGTGCATTGAGTAAGTACCGCGTCCTTGAGTACGTGAACGCAAGCTAGTTGCGTATCCGAACATCTCAGAAAGTGGAACCATCGCTTTAACGATTTGTGCATTACCACGAGCTTCCATACCTTCAACACGTCCACGACGAGAAGTTACGTCACCCATGATGTCACCCATGTACTCTTCAGGAACCGTAACTTCAACTTTCATGATCGGCTCAAGAATTGCAGGGTCACACTTTGATTTTGCGTTTTTAAGAGCCATTGAACCGGCAATTTTAAACGCCATTTCGTTGGAGTCAACATCATGGTAAGATCCATCAACGATACGAGCTTTAAGGTCCAATAATGGGAACCCAGCAAGCATTCCGTTTTTCATTGATTCTTCAATACCAGATTGAACTGCAGGGATGTATTCACGAGGAACTGCCCCACCAACGATTTTGTTTTCAAATACGAATCCAGATCCTTCTTCACCTGGCTCGAATTCAATCCAAACGTGACCGTATTGTCCACGACCACCAGACTGACGAACGAATTTACCTTCAACTTTAGCAGCTTGGCGAATTGTTTCACGGTAAGCAACCTGAGGAGCACCCACGTTAGCTTCTACCTTAAATTCACGGCGCATACGGTCAACTAGGATATCAAGGTGAAGTTCACCCATACCTGCGATGATCGTTTGTCCAGTTTCTTCGTTTGTTTCAGTACGGAATGTTGGATCTTCTTCAGCAAGCTTAGCAAGCGCCATACCCATCTTGTCTTGGTCTGCTTTAGACTTAGGCTCGATAGATAGTGAGATAACTGGCTCTGGGAACACCATTGATTCTAAGATAACAAGGCTCTTCTCGTCACATAGTGTATCACCAGTTGTAGTGTCTTTAAGACCTACAGCAGCTGCGATATCTCCAGCGTATACGATAGAAATCTCTTCACGGGAGTTTGCGTGCATTTGAAGGATACGTCCAACACGCTCGCGCTTTCCTTTAGTTGAGTTCTGTACGTATGATCCTGAGTTTAATGTACCAGAGTAAACACGGAAGAATGTTAACTTACCAACATAAGGGTCAGTCATAACTTTAAATGCAAGTGCAGAGAATGGTGCTTCGTCACTTGATTCACGAGTTACTTCATCTTCTGAATCTGGAAGAGTACCTTTGATTGCAGGTACATCAACTGGCGATGGAAGGTAATCAAGAACAGCGTCTAGCATAAGCTGAACACCTTTGTTCTTAAATGCAGATCCACACATTACTGGGTAGAACTCAACATTACAAGTACCTTTACGGATACCTTCTTTAAGTTCTTCCTTCGTAATTTCTTCGCCCTCTAAGTACTTCATCATCATTTCTTCGTCAAGTTCAGCTACCGCTTCAATTAATTTACCACGGTATTCTTCAGCTAATGGCATGTGTTCTTCCGGGATGTCACGAACTTCGATATCAGTACCAAGGTCATTACTGTAGAATACTGCATTCATCTCAACTAAGTCGATGATTGCTTCGAATTGGTCTTCAGCACCGATCGGTAATTGGATCGGATGTGCGTTAGCACCAAGGCGGTCATGAATGGTTTTTACAGAATATAAGAAGTCTGCACCAATCTTGTCCATTTTGTTTACGAATACTACACGGGGAACTCCGTAAGTAGTCGCTTGACGCCATACTGTTTCTGTTTGTGGTTCAACACCTGATTGTGCATCAAGTAAAGCAACCGCTCCGTCTAATACACGTAATGAACGTTCTACTTCAACTGTAAAGTCTACGTGACCTGGTGTATCAATGATGTTGACACGGTGACCTTTCCATTGAGCAGTAGTTGCAGCGGAAGTAATTGTGATTCCGCGCTCTTGTTCCTGCTCCATCCAGTCCATTTGTGAAGCTCCTTCATGAGTTTCACCAATTTTGTGGATACGGCCAGTATAGTAAAGTACACGCTCAGTAGTCGTTGTTTTACCAGCATCGATGTGAGCCATGATACCGATATTACGAGTATTTTTTAAGGAGAATTCTCTAGCCATGAAATTCTCTCCTTCCTATTAAAAGGAATATTTATAGTTTTTAGAGACAGTCATAATAACTGTCCCTATTATTTTACCAGCGGTAGTGAGCAAACGCTTTGTTCGCTTCAGCCATTTTGTGCATATCTTCACGCTTCTTAACAGAAGCTCCTGTGTTGTTTGCAGCATCCATGATTTCATTCGCAAGACGTTCTTCCATTGTCTTTTCTCCGCGAAGTCGAGCATAGTTTGTTAACCAACGAAGTCCTAATGTAGAACGGCGCTCTGGGCGAACTTCTACAGGCACTTGATAGTTAGCACCACCAACACGGCGTGCACGTACTTCTAGAACTGGCATGATATTTTTAAGAGCTTGTTCAAACACTTCCATAGGATCTTGGTTTGTACGTTCTTTAACAAGGTCGAACGCATTGTACAAGATTGTTTGAGCTACCCCTCTCTTACCGTCAATCATAATTTTGTTGATTAGACGAGTAACAAGCTTAGACTTGTAAATTGGATCAGGTAACACATCACGACGAGTAACAGGTCCTTTACGTGGCATGTGGTCCCCTCCTTTCAGATCATTATTTTTTATTTATCATACGATATTATTTCTTAGCAGCTTTAGGACGCTTCGTTCCGTATTTAGAACGACCTTGCATACGGTTGTTTACACCAGCCGTATCAAGAGCACCACGAACGATGTGGTAACGTACCCCTGGTAAATCCTTTACACGTCCTCCACGGATAAGAACAACACTGTGCTCTTGAAGGTTGTGGCCGATACCAGGAATGTAAGCTGTAACTTCGATTCCGTTTGTTAAGCGAACACGCGCATATTTACGAAGCGCTGAGTTCGGCTTCTTAGGAGTCATAGTACCAACACGTGTACAAACTCCACGCTTTTGCGGAGAAGTAACGTTAGTTTGGGACTTTTTGAAGCTGTTATAACCTTTGTTCAAAGCAGGAGAGTCAGATTTCTTGATTTTAGAAACGCGACCTTTGCGAACTAGTTGGTTAATTGTAGGCATTTGTTTTCCTCCTCTCTTTTCATGTAATACCACCGACCCGGGCGGTTCATTTTGGGACAAAAGAAAGTTTTTGCGCATTTAGAGCGGTGCTGACTTGCTCCACGCGCAAAAACATATATATTATCCTTTTATCGCAACAGTTGCGGCTCCGACATCTATACCGCATGCTTTGCCAAGCTTTTTCATAGAATCAACCTTCACAATTGGAACTTGCTTTTCTTCAGCGATCTGCAATACTTTGCTCGTCACACGAAAATCGGCATCTTCCGCCACGACTAGTTCTTTGACTTCGCCGTTCTGTAAAGCTTTGATTGTTTGCTTAGTACCTACGATAATTTCAGAAGCCTGTGTCACTTTTTCATAAGACATACAAATATCCTCCAAAGTAACAATTCTTAGGAGCACATCCGTAATAATATCACCGATGGGCTCCCGATGTCAACATTTCATTTATTAATCTTGAGAAACAAGTTCTGTAGGCAATTCTGCCTCTTCATTGTTCTCTTCTTCTACTACCGGAGAATTAATTCCGATTTTTCTGTAGCGGTTCATTCCAGTACCAGCCGGGATCAGCTTACCGATAATAACGTTTTCCTTGAGTCCAAGCAATTCGTCACGCTTACCTTTAATGGCAGCATCAGTAAGAACTCTCGTTGTTTCCTGGAACGATGCAGCAGATAGGAACGATTCTGTTTCAAGAGATGCTTTCGTAATACCAAGAAGTACTGGACGGCCAGTTGCTGGTGTCCCGCCTTCAAGAAGCACACTGCGGTTAACATCCGTAAAGGCATGAATGTCCATAAGGGCTCCCGGAAGAACTTTAGAATCTCCAGAATCGATGATACGCACTTTACGAAGCATTTGGCGAACCATTACTTCAACGTGCTTATCTCCAATTTCTACCCCTTGCATACGGTAAACTTTCTGTACCTCACGCAATAGGTATTCTTGAACGCCTTCTGCACCGCGAACTTTAATAAGTTCTTTCGGGTCAATCGAACCTTCAGTCAATACTTGACCTGCAACTACTTTATCGCCTTCCACTACCTTAATACGGGCACCGAATGGGATTGTGTAAGATCTAGATTCGATTTCACCTTGTACAACCACTTCACGCTTATCTTTTGCATCGTTTACGCCGACAACCGTACCGACAAGCTCGGAAATAACAGCTTGACCTTTAGGATTACGGGCTTCAAACAATTCTTGGATACGCGGAAGACCTTGTGTGATATCATCACCGGCTACCCCACCTGTATGGAAGGTACGCATTGTAAGCTGTGTACCTGGTTCACCGATGGATTGAGCTGCGATAATACCAACTGCTTCTCCGACTTCAACATCAGATCCAGTTGCAAGGTTACGTCCATAACATTTTTTACAAACACCATGACGAGTATCACAAGTAAATACTGAACGAATCGTTACAGCTTTTACGCCGACTTCTTCAATGTAAGCAGCCATATCTTCTGTAACTAATTCGTTTACATCTACTAAAATTTCATTTGTTTCTGGGTGATAAACCTTTTTAAAGGCTACACGGCCGATTAGACGCTCATGCAGCGGTTCGATTACTTCGTTGCCTTCTTTAATAGCTGCAACTTCTAAGCCTCTATCCGTTCCACAATCATCTTCACGGACGATTACGTCTTGAGCTACGTCAACCAAACGACGAGTCAGGTAACCTGAGTCAGCTGTTTTAAGAGCTGTATCGGCAAGACCTTTACGCGCTCCGTGAGTAGAGATAAAGTACTCGAGTACTGTTAGACCTTCACGGAAACTTGATTTGATTGGAAGCTCGATAATTTTACCAGCCGGGTTGGCCATCAAACCACGCATACCAGCAAGCTGTGTAAAGTTAGATGCGTTACCACGGGCACCAGAGTCACTCATCATAAAGATCGGGTTACGCTTATCAAGTGTACCCATCAATTTATTTTGAATCACGTCTTTAGAAGCACTCCAAATATTGATAACACGCTCGTAACGCTCTTCTTCTGTGATTAGACCACGTCTGAATTGCTTTGTTACGTTTACTACTTTTTCTTCCGCTTCAGCAAGGATTTCCTGCTTTTCAGGTAATACTACGATATCGGAAACACCGATCGTTATACCCGCACGCGTAGAATATTTAAATCCTAATTCTTTCATGCGGTCAAGCATGATAGAGGTTTCGGTAATTTTAAAGCGCTTGAAGATCTCAGCGATAATCTTACCGAGAATACCTTTCTTGAAAGGAACAATCTCCTCGCATTTTGCGATTTCTTCTTTTACATCAGCAGCCGGGTCTAAGAAATATTTCTCAGGTGTTTCTACTTGAAGGTTCGAAGTAGTCGGCTCGTTAATGTATGGGAATGACGGCGGCAGGATTTCATTGAATAACAATTTACCTACTGTTGTCATAAGAAGTTTTGATTGCTGTTCTTCCGTAAAGGATTCTTTATTTAAAGTGGAAACAGGCACTGCAATTCTTGTATGCAAGTGAACGTATCCGTTTTCGTAAGCAATAATTGCTTCATTGATATCTTTAAACACAGAACCTTCACCAATAGCTCCTGCACGTTCTAAAGTCAGGTAATAGTTACCTAATACCATATCCTGTGAAGGTGTTACTACCGGCTTACCATCTTTAGGGTTCAAGATGTTTTGGGCAGCAAGCATAAGAATACGAGCTTCAGCTTGCGCTTCAGCTGATAAAGGTACGTGAACCGCCATTTGGTCACCGTCAAAGTCAGCGTTATAAGCTGTACATACGAGCGGGTGAAGACGGATAGCGCGACCTTCAACAAGTGTTGGTTCAAATGCTTGAATTCCAAGTCTGTGAAGTGTAGGTGCACGGTTTAGCAGAACTGGGTGCTCGCGAATAACTTCTTCAAGAACATCCCAAACTTCAGGCTGAACACGTTCTACTTTGCGTTTAGCACTCTTAATGTTATGTGCTAGTCCTTTTGATACGAGTTCTTTCATAACAAACGGCTTAAACAATTCAAGTGCCATTTCTTTAGGCAAACCACATTGGTACATCTTCAAGTTCGGTCCTACAACGATAACCGAACGGCCAGAGTAGTCAACACGTTTACCTAGCAAGTTTTGACGGAAACGCCCTTGTTTCCCTTTCAGCATATGTGAAAGAGATTTAAGCGGACGGTTTCCTGGTCCTGTCACCGGACGGCCACGGCGACCATTGTCGATTAAAGCATCGACCGCTTCTTGTAGCATACGTTTTTCATTTTGAACGATAATGTTAGGAGCACCAAGATCTAATAGACGCTTCAAACGGTTGTTACGGTTGATTACACGGCGGTATAGGTCATTCAAGTCAGAAGTGGCGAAACGTCCGCCATCCAGCTGAACCATCGGACGCAATTCCGGCGGGATAACCGGTAGCACTTCAAGAATCATCCAATCCGCTTTGTTGCCAGAGTGACGGAATGCTTCAAGTACTTCTAATCGTTTAATCGCGCGTGTACGACGCTGTCCTTGAGCCGTTTTCAGCTCTTCTTTTAGAGCTTCAACTTCTTTTTCAGCATCGATATCTTCTAAAAGACGCTTAATTGCTTCTGCACCCATTTGGGCAGAAAATCCTTTTCCATACTTTTCACGGTATGTGCGGAATTCTTTTTCAGAAAGCAGCTGTTTCTTTTCGAGCGGAGTATCACCTGTATCTGTAACAACGTAAGATGCAAAGTAGATAACTTCCTCTAGCGCTCTTGGAGACATATCCAAAACAAGACCCATACGGCTTGGAATTCCTTTGAAATACCAAATGTGGGAAACCGGAGCAGCAAGCTCGATGTGACCCATACGGTCACGTCGAACTTTTGCTCTTGTTACTTCTACACCACATCGGTCACAAACGACACCTTTATAACGGACGCGCTTATACTTTCCGCAATGACATTCCCAGTCTTTAGTAGGACCGAAAATTCTTTCGCAGAACAAGCCGTCTTTTTCAGGCTTAAGTGTACGGTAGTTGATTGTTTCAGGTTTCTTTACTTCCCCTCTTGACCACGACCGGATCTTATCCGGTGAAGCAAGACCAATTTTCATATATTCAAAATTATTTACATCTATCAAGGAGCGTACCTCCCTTTTGATATCCTGTTTTAGTCATGTGCAGTATAAGACTCAAGATTTAGATTTAATTTCTCGCTTGCCTGATCGTCTTCATCATCAAGCTCTCTCATTTCAATTTCCTTGTCGTCTCCAGAACAGATTTTAACGTCCATTCCTAGAGATTGAAGTTCTTTAATTAATACCTTAAACGATTCTGGAACACCTGGCTCAGGAACGTTTTCACCTTTAACAATGGCTTCGTACGTTTTCACACGGCCGACAACGTCATCCGACTTGACCGTAAGAATTTCCTGAAGTGTGTATGCAGCGCCATATGCTTCAAGCGCCCAAACTTCCATCTCCCCGAAACGCTGACCACCGAATTGTGCTTTACCACCAAGCGGCTGCTGTGTAACAAGTGAGTATGGTCCAGTAGAACGAGCATGCAGCTTATCGTCAACCATGTGAGCAAGTTTGATCATATACATGACACCAACTGAAACTCGGTTATCAAAAGCAGTACCTGAACGTCCATCATAAAGTACCGTTTTACCATCGCGAGCCATTCCGGCTTCTTCGATCGTTGACCATACATCTTCCTCACGCGCACCATCGAATACCGGTGTTGCAACGTGAATTCCAAGCTGACGTGCAGCCATTCCAAGATGAAGTTCCAATACCTGACCGATGTTCATACGGGAAGGTACCCCTAGCGGGTTTAACATGATGTCAACTGGTGTTCCATCTGGAAGATATGGCATATCTTCTTCTGGCATAATTTTAGAAATTACACCTTTATTACCGTGACGTCCTGCCATTTTATCCCCTTCGTGAATCTTACGCTTTTGCACGATATATGCACGAACGAGCTGGTTAACACCAGGAGGAAGTTCATCGCCGTCTTCACGGTTAAATACTTTTACATCCAATACAATACCATCGCCGCCGTGAGGTACTCGCAATGAAGTATCACGCACTTCACGTGCTTTTTCTCCGAAGATCGCATGCAATAGACGTTCTTCTGCAGTAAGCTCTGTAACACCCTTAGGAGTTACTTTACCTACTAAGATGTCGCCATCTTTAACTTCTGCACCAACGCGGATAATTCCACGCTCATCCAGATTGCGTAATGCATCCTCACCAACGTTAGGAATATCACGCGTGATTTCTTCCGGTCCAAGCTTCGTGTCACGTGCTTCTGACTCATACTCTTCAATATGAATAGAAGTGTACACATCGTCTTTTACAAGACGTTCGCTCATGATGACAGCATCCTCGTAGTTGTAACCTTCCCATGTCATGAATGCAACGAGAACGTTACGTCCTAGAGCAAGTTCACCTTTTTCCATTGAAGGTCCGTCTGCAAGGATTTCTCCTTTTGTTACACGGTCTCCAGCAGAAACAATCGGACGCTGGTTATAACACGTTCCTTGGTTGGAACGAATAAATTTAAGCATGTTGTAAGTGTCAAGGTCGCCAGAAACTTCCTTGCCATCTACTTCTTTAATACGGCGTACTTTTACTTGTTTTGCTGTTACACGCTCTACAATTCCTTCGTGCTTACAGATAACTGCAGCTCCGGAGTCTTTTGCGGAAACGTGTTCCATTCCTGTACCAACAATCGGTGATTCAGGAACAAGCAGAGGTACAGCCTGACGTTGCATGTTCGCTCCCATTAGGGCACGGTTGGAGTCATCGTTTTCCAAGAACGGGATACACGCTGTCGCAGCAGATACAACCTGTTTTGGAGATACATCCATATAATCGATGCGGTCACGTTTTACAACTGTGTTGTCTCCACGGAAACGAGCGATTACGTCTTCATTTAAGAATTCACCGTTCTCACCAAGCAGTGAGTTCGCCTGTGCAACTACATATAAATCTTCTTCATCGGCAGTCAAGTAATCAATTCGGCTTGTTACATTGCCTGTATCAGGATCAACGCGTCGGTATGGCGTTTCAATAAATCCATACTGATTCACTTTCGCAAAACTGGAAAGCGAGTTGATCAAACCGATGTTTGGACCCTCCGGTGTTTCGATCGGACACATACGCCCATAGTGGGAATAGTGAACGTCACGAACTTCAAAGCCAGCACGTTCACGTGTAAGACCACCTGGCCCTAGTGCGGAAAGACGGCGTTTGTGCGTCAATTCTGCAAGCGGGTTCGTTTGATCCATGAACTGTGAAAGCTGAGAGCTTCCGAAGAACTCTTTAATTGAAGCAATAACAGGACGGATATTAATTAATGCTTGCGGTGTAATCGCGTTCGTGTCTTGAATAGACATACGTTCGCGGACTACGCGTTCCATTCTGGAAAGTCCGATTCTGAATTGGTTTTGCAGAAGCTCACCAACAGAACGCAAACGACGGTTCCCAAGATGGTCAATATCATCTGTATTACCTACTTGATGCAGTAAGTTAAAGAAGTAGTTAATTGAAGCGATGATATCTGAAATCGTAATGTTTTTGATTTCTTTATCAACAAAACCATTACCGATAACATTAATCACTCTTTCGCCTTCTTGATCATCCGGCGCATAGATTTTAATAGATTGTAAGGAAATATCCTGATCTTCTGCTACTCCGCCTGCAGGAGTAACCGTTTTAAAACCTACACCGCTCTCAAGAGCAGGAATGATTTTGTCTAAAGTTCTGCGGTCCAGCAAAGTGCCTTCTTCTGCAATAACTTCACCAGTTTCAGCGTCCACTAAAGTTTCCGCTAACTTTTGGTTGAATAGACGATTCTTTATATGAAGCTTTTTATTGATTTTATAACGTCCAACGTTTGCTAAGTCATAGCGTTTCGGATCAAAGAAACGTGAATCTAATAAACTTTTTGCATTATCTACTGTTGGAGGCTCTCCCGGACGAAGACGTTCATAGATTTCGAGAAGGGCTTTTTCTGTACCTTCTGTATTATCCTTATCCAGCGTATTGCGCAGATACTCGTCTTCTCCAAGCAAATCAATGATTTCTTGATCAGACCCAAACCCTAAAGCACGAAGCAATACGGTAATCGGGATTTTCCTTGTGCGGTCGATACGCACATAAACTACGTCCTTGGCATCTGTTTCAAACTCAAGCCAAGCACCGCGGTTTGGAATGACAGTAGCGGTAAAACCTTTTTTACCGTTTTTGTCTATTTTCTCACTATAGTAAACACTTGGTGAACGAACGAGCTGTGATACAATAACACGCTCTGCCCCGTTGATCACAAAGGTTCCCGTATCTGTCATTAACGGGAAATCTCCCATAAATACTTCCTGCTCTTTTACTTCGCCCGTCTCTTTATTGATCAGACGCACTTTCACACGAAGCGGAGCAGCGTAAGTAACATCGCGCTCTTTTGATTCATCTACAGGATACTTCGGCTCACCTAGGTTATAATCAATAAACTCTAAAACGAGGTTGCCTGTAAAATCTTCAATCGGCGAAATGTCTCGGAACATTTCACGTAACCCCTCATCAAGAAACCATTGATAGGAAGCGGTTTGAATTTCAATTAAGTTTGGTAATTCAAGCACTTCGCTAATCCTTGCATAACTTCTTCGTTGGCGGTGGCGTCCAAACTGAACTAGTTGACCTGTCAACTGCTTCACCCCTCAAATCCAGCGTTTTTTTCGTGTTTTTTATTTCTTTCTAATATTCTAGTAAGAATATAAGAAAACAAAAAGAAAAAGGGTTTCATAAATTTAAAACCGCAGTTTTCCTATTTTGATAATGCTGATTATATAATTTTGTCCAACTTTTTCGCACTTTATACGTCTAAACATGAGTAAAAAACGTTGATTTATCAACGTTTTTTCGCTTACCACGAAAAATAAGCAGGAAAATGCGAATCCATTGGCATTTTATAATACTAACATACGGGATTTATCAAGTCAAACTTTTATTGCGCGTAAAATATAATACCCTTTTTTCTTCGCAACTGTTTCGACTTGCCCGAATAGCTCTTCAATTTTTTCAATGGCAGATGGTGCACCTTGCTTCTTTTGTATAACGACCCAAAGCTCACCGCCAGCCCGAAGTTTACCATGCGCTTCTTCAAAAATCTGATGAACAACTGCTTTTCCAGCACGTATTGGCGGATTCGTTATTACAGCAGCGAATTCACTGTCCTGCACTTCAGAAAAAAGATAGCTCTTTTTAATTTTCACATTATTGATTTTGTTTTGCTGAGCATTCCATTTCGATAACTCGACAGCCCGTTCATTAATGTCCACCATCTGAACGATACGATCAGGTTCTTCTTTCGCAAGCGTTAAACCGATCGGTCCGTAACCGCATCCGACATCAAGATAATCACCAGATACTTCCGGCGCATGAAAAGAATCTATTAAAACACGGCTCCCAAAATCAACTTCTTTTTTCGAAAAAACCCCGGCATCTGTTGTGAATCGAAACTTGTTGCCTTTTAATTCAAATTCCCAGGTTTCTCTCTTGCTTTGCGCACCTGGTGTTTCAGAATAATAATGATTTTTCATACCTTAGACTCTCCTTACCTTATGATAAAGACAGTATTCCCAGCTGTAAGAGCAAAACAAACAAAAAGGTCCGCCATCGGGCGAACCTTTCCAATTGAATTACTTAACTTCAACAGAAGCTCCAACTTCTTCAAGTTTAGCTTTGATTTCTTCAGCTTCTTCTTTAGCTACGCCTTCTTTAACTGGCTTTGGAGCACCGTCAACAAGTTCTTTCGCTTCTTTAAGTCCAAGACCTGTAAGTTCACGAACAACTTTGATAACTTTGATCTTTGAAGCTCCACCACTTGTAAGAATTACATCGAATTCAGTTTGTTCAGCAGCAGCGTCTCCACCAGCAGCTCCACCAGCAGCAGCTACAGGAGCAGCAGCAGTAACACCAAACTCTTCTTCGATTGCTTTAACTAGGTCGTTAAGCTCTAAAACAGTCATTGTTTTTAGGCTTTCAATGATTTGTTCTTTAGACATTATAATTTCCTCCTTAAGGAATGTAAGTTATTGGTTGAAGATAAAGCTTATGCGCCTTGCTCTTCTTTTTGTTCAGCAACAGCCTTAGTAGCCAATGCAAAGTTGCGGATAGGTGCTTGAAGCACGCTGAGTACCATAGAAAGAAGACCTTCTCTTGAAGGAAGTTCAGCAAGAGCTTTCACTTCTTCTTTAGAAGCAATACGTCCTTCGATTACACCAGCTTTGATTTCAAGCGCTTCGTTCTTCTTAGCAAAGTCGTTAAGGATTTTTGCAGGAGCTACTACATCGTCATTTGAGAATGCGATCGCTGTAGGTCCAGTTAAGTGCTCTGATAATTCGTTTAGGTTATTCGCTTCGGCAGCGCGAGATACCATTGAGTTTTTGTAAACTTTGAACTCAATGCCAGCGTCACGCAATTGCTTACGAAGTTCAGTAACCTGTGCAACAGTAAGACCACGGTAATCAACAACAATTGTTGATTGGCTCTGTTGTAATTTCTCAGAGATCGTAGATACTAACTGCTTTTTTGTTTCTAAAATGCTGCTCATTATTACACCTCCTGTAAAATGATTGCATCACCGCAGGTTTTGTTCATAAACAAAGCCCCCATCGTCATAGACAATGGAGGCGTGAGTATCTAAAAGTCATAAGTAACATACTAATGAGCTTATCGATGCTTCACCTCGGCAGGAAGTTTAAGCCTGTTGGCTCCTGCTGTCTACGGTATTCATCCGATGCATTTGTGTTTAACAGTATATAATATAACGGGACAAATCCCGTTTGTCAACTATCTTTTTACAGAGAATGAAGATGGATTAACTTTGATCCCAGGTCCCATAGTAGAAGAAATAGCTACATTCTTCATGTAAGTTCCTTTTGCAGCAGCAGGTTTAACTTTTAACAATGTTTCGATGATTGTTGAAAGGTTTTCTGCAAGCTTCTCAGCTTCGAAAGATACTTTACCGATTGGAACGTGAACGTTACCTGTTTTATCAACACGGTATTCTACTTTACCAGCTTTGATTTCGTTAATCGCTCTTTCTACTTCAAATGTAACTGTTCCTGTTTTAGGGTTAGGCATTAAACCTTTAGGTCCTAATACACGTCCAAGTTTACCAACTTCAGCCATCATGTCTGGAGTTGCAACGATTACGTCGAACTCAAACCAGCCTTGTTGGATTTTGTTGATGTAGTCAGAATCTCCAACGTGATCTGCTCCAGCAGCTTCTGCTTCTTTTGCTTTTTCGCCTTTAGCGAAAACTAATACACGTTGAGTTTTACCAGTTCCGTTTGGAAGCACTACTGCTCCACGAACTTGCTGGTCAGCTTTCTTAGTGTCTACACCAAGACGAACTGCTACTTCTACAGACTCATCGAACTTTGCAGGTGCAGCTTTTTTAACTAGCTCAATTGCTTCTGCAAGCTCATATGCTTTTGTGCGGTCTACTAATTTAGCCGCTTCTTGGTACTTTTTACCTTTGTTTGCCATTGTAAATGTCCTCCTTATGTGGTTTAGCGGATATTCCTCCCACTTATTGCACTTTCTCAAGTGCAATCAAACGCTTTGCATGAATAAAGGTTGCGAACCGATGTACGGCAGGATTTTATCCATTTACTCGCAACCTAATATACATCAGGCATGGAATTAGTCTTCGATAACAATTCCCATGCTGCGCGCTGTACCTTCAACCATACGCATAGCAGATTCAACGCTAGCAGCGTTTAGATCTGGCATTTTTGTTTCTGCAATTTCGCGAACTTTATCACGTTTTACAGTCGCAACTTTCTTCTTGTTCGGCTCACCTGAACCTGACTCGATTCCCGCAGCTTTCTTTAAAAGAACAGCAGCCGGAGGAGTTTTAGTGATGAATGTAAATGAACGGTCTTCGAAAACCGTGATTTCTACCGGAATGATTAAACCAGCTTGATCAGCAGTACGAGCGTTGAATTCTTTACAGAATCCCATGATGTTTACCCCAGCTTGTCCTAGTGCAGGTCCAACTGGCGGTGCCGGGTTTGCTTTACCAGCAGGGATTTGCAATTTCACCATTTTAATAACCTTTTTAGCCACGCGACACACCTCCTTAAGTCCGTGATGTGGTATTAGGGCCGAAACCCTCCCACTCATAAATTACGCTTCCCCCGCTAAACGAGAAGAAGCAGATGTTTAGAAATATCAAACATAAAAAATTCTATCACTTTTTTAAAGTGATTACAAGTGTTTTTCCATTATAACTTGCTAACTTGAGTAAACTCTAACTCTACAGGTGTTTCACGGCCAAACATGTTGACGTGAACTTTCAGCTTGCGTTTTGTAGCGTCGATCTCTTCAATCGTTCCTACAAAGTCTGCAAACGGACCTTCTTTTACCTTTACAGATTCCTTGATTTCGAAATCAACTTCAACGCGAGGAGCTTCCATGCCCATACCTTTAAGAATGTGATCAACCTCATCAGGTAAAAGTGCCGTTGGTTTAGAACCAGCACCAGCAGAACCGACAAACCCTGTTACTCCTGGAGTATTTCGGACAACGTACCATGAATCATCTGTCATGATCATTTCCGTAAGAACGTAACCAGGGAATACTTTTTTCATGCTTGTTTTGGTTTTGCCGTTCTTTGTCTCGGTTTCTTCTTCCACAGGTACAAGCACACGGAAAATCTTATCTGACATGCCCATAGATTCTACACGTTTTTCCAAGTTTGTTTTTACTTTATTTTCATATCCTGAATAGGTATGAACTACGTACCAATTTTTTTCCATACGACGGGACCCGTGTCCTTTCCCTCCTAAAATGGATAATACTCTAGCATTCTATCCAAAAGAAGCTATATCTAATCTACTTTAAAACCAATTCAACTAATTGCGAAATCCCTAGATCCACAATCCAGAAGAATACTGCCATTACCAATACAGTCGCCAAAACAACTCCCGTATAACGGAATAGTTCTTTTCGTTTTGGCCAGCTAACTCGCTTCATCTCTTTATTTACATCAGACAGAAATTTAGCTGGTGACTTTTTTGTCTTTTCTGCAACGTCCGCCATCTTAATAAACCCCCATGCCTCTAATTCATTAAAACATTTATAAAAAAGCTTTTATTGCTTACTTGGTTTCTTGGTGAATGGTATGAGCATTGCAATAACTGCAAAACTTTTTAACCTCAACTCGTTCTGGATTGTTTTGCTGGTTCTTCATCGTTGTATAGTTCCGTTTAGAGCATTGTTTACAGGCTAAAAATACTTTTTTTCTCATGCTAAATAAACACCTTTCGCGAGACAAACCCAATCATCCACGTTACAATGTTACTTTTAAAACCTTAACATAGGGGTAGAAGCTTGTCAATAAAGGGAAAAAGCCTCAAAACGGATTAGAAAATGTATCATCCGCTACTTTTGAATCAGGTTTATGTGATCTTTCGTGATTTTCATATTTTGTAAAATGATTCACGGCAGTATCTTAGTGGAAAACAACCGAATAAAAATGAACGAATTATAAAAACAGCGATTTGGAGTAATTCCATTGGGGAAATGGGCGCAGCAGGTAAATCTAAGGACTCTTAGAAACAGTCTGAGGAGCAATTCATACCCTTAGATCTATTAATCCAACGAAAAATTAATATATTCTCACGGATTTTTTAGATAATCCAACGGAAATGGACCATAATTCAACGGAAATGAACAATATATCGACGAGTCTACACCACTCGAGGGAAATCTACATCAAACTATATAAGGTAATACATAAAAAAAATCAGGAGAAAATCGTTTTCTCCTGATTGTAAACACTTTCATCTTTTAGTAAAAAAATTAGGAAGTTATTTCCCTTAATTCTAAATACCGCTCTAATTTTCGTTTGACTCGCTGCAGCGCGTTATCGATTGATTTTACATGCCGATCGAGATCAACTGAAATTTCCTGATATGACCTTCCATCGAGATACAGCATGAGTACTTTTCGTTCCAAGTCGCTCAAGATTTCTCCCATTTTTACTTCAATATCATCAAACTCTTCTTGATTGATAATCAGTTCTTCTGGATCTGTAACCTTAGTGCCGCATATGACATCCATAAGTGTCCGGTCTGATTCTTCATCATAAATAGGCTTGTCCAAAGACACATAAGAATTGAGCGGAATATGCTTTTGTCTTGTAGCCGTTTTAATAGCGGTAATCATTTGCCTTGTGATGCACAATTCGGCAAAAGCTTTAAAGGATGACAGCTTGTCCTCTTTAAAATCGCGAATCGCTTTATACAGCCCGATCATACCTTCTTGAATGATATCTTCTCGGTCAGCACCGATCAGAAAATATGACCTTGCTTTAGCACGAACAAAATTCTTGTACTTGTTAATCAAATACTCCAATGCTGCGCTGTCTCCCTCATGAACCAGTTCCACAAGGCTTTCATCTTCCATTAGCTCGTAATCGATTACTGATAGTTCCTTGAGATCTATGTTCACGACAATCCCCCCGACCAGGTTTTTACCGGCAAAATATAGAAATATTATACTTCATATTTCACAAAAGCGTCAACATTCCTTATTTTTGACCTCTTCTCCATCTTTCAAATATTTCGGCAATTTCGTTAGATAACGGGATCGATGAATTGTTTTGTTTTCTTTTTCGTTCTCCGACAGACACGTGGATTTGCTTTTGAATCTCGTCCATTTCATTCTTCAATTCACGCGCAGATTTTCTTAGTGCACCTTTTCCAAATATCTGCCACTGTTCTGTTGAATCGGAAGTGGCAACGTATATACGGGTTTCGATAGACTTTAATTCTCCAACTAATCGTTCAATCCGTTCATCCGCTGTTTCATTTTCCCGCGTGAAAATAACATCCACGCGGTAATTTTTTGTTTTTTTCTCTATTCCCGGGGACAGGTGGGCATCAAACACAACAATGACCTTATAACCTGTAGAACCTTGATATTCTGCCATATACTCAATCAGCAATTCCCTCGCTTTAGCAAAATCGGAATTCTTTAAGCTTCTGAGCTCTGGCCAAGCGCCAATGATGTTGTACCCATCAACAATCAAATAGTGGCGGATTTTCATTTTTTGAATTCAAGCGGATGGCGGTTGCGGTATACCTCATACATTAAAAGGCTTGCTGCAACAGAAGCATTCAGTGAAGTAACTTTCCCAACCATCGGCAATTGGACAAGAAAATCACATGTTTCTGAAACGAGTCTTCCCATTCCCTTTCCTTCACTGCCGATTACAAGTCCTAATGGCATGTCCCATTTCGCAGCACGGTAATCTTCTTTGCCTTTCATATCCGCTCCCGCAAACCACATTCCTCGTTCTTTCAATTCCTTCATGGTTTGGACCAGGTTCGTAACTCGCACAACAGGCATATACTCAATCGCTCCTGTAGAAGCTTTAGCCACAGTTGCAGTTAAACCTACAGATCGTCTTTTAGGGATGATAACACCGTGTGCACCGACTGCATCAGCGGTTCGGATGATCGACCCTAAGTTATGAGGATCTTCCAGTTCATCAAGGATAATAAAAAACGGCTCTTCCCCTCGTTCTTCAGCTGCTTTAAACAAATCATCTATGTCAGCATAGCTGTATGCGGCAACACCCGCTACTACGCCTTGATGGTTTCCTCCGCCGCTCAATGAATCCAGTTTTTGCTTTGGAACATACTGAACCAGCACATTCTGTTTTTTAGCCATGGAGACGATCGTGCTGACCGGCCCCTTCTGAGAACCTTCACCTACAAAAATTTTATTAATATCACGGCCGGAGCGCAGTACCTCCAACACCGGATTTCTGCCAATAATAAGCTCTTGTTCTTCATTCGTTTTTTCACTCATTTTCAGCCTTCCCCCTCTCTCGTCTTGTTGTTAAGTATTCTTTTCATGATTTCGTCTAGTCGATCATGCTCATTTAATAAATACAAATATCCTAAAATGGCTTCAAAACTTGTGGCATGCCTGTAAGTTTGAACGTCCGTATTTTTCGGGACAGTTCCTTGGTTTGCGTTGCGTCCACGCTTGATAACGGCGACTTCCTGTTCTGTAAAAAAACCTTCTTCAAGCAACTGAATAACCATGCCAGCCTGAGCTTTTGCGGAAACAATTTTGGTCGCAGCTACATGAAGCTTATTCGGCTTCACTTGCCCGCTTCGTATTAAATGCTCGCGTACAAATTGTTCCATGACCGCATCACCCATATAGGCTAGCGTGGTTCCGTTCAGTTGTTTGAAATCTCCATCAGATAGTGTCATTTACTTTTCCCTTTTCCATCGTACGCCCTGTGCGGTATCTTCTAAAATAATGCTTTGTTCTTTCAGCTTGTCACGGATCTCATCAGCTCGAGCAAAGTTCTTGTCTTTACGTGCTTGGTTACGTTCCTCGATAAGGGCTTCAATTTGCTGGTCCAGCAGTTCTTCTTCCCTTTGCAGCACGATTCCCAATACTCCCGCTAACTCATCAAATAGCTGAATAAAGCTTGTGATCATGTCTTTTGATGTATTTTTTTCCTGAAGATAAACATTTGTTTCTCTAGAAAAATCAAACAAAATAGAAATCGCTTTAGCTGTATTGAAGTCGTCATCCATCGCTTCGATAAATTTTGTTCTCGTCGTTTCGACAATATTTGCCCACTTCTCTGTATCTTCAGCTAAGTCTGCTGTAACCGTTAAGCGGTGCTTTAAATTCTCATAAGCTGTCATAATTCGGTTTAAGCTAGTCTTGGCCGCATCTAATAACTCTTGGCTGAAGTTGATCGGGTTGCGGTAATGTACAGACAGCATAAAGAATCGAAGTACTTTAGGATCTATTTGTTTGATCAGATCATGAACCAGCACAAAGTTTCCTAGTGATTTGGACATTTTTTCGTTGTCTATATTAATATACCCATTATGCATCCAATACTTAGCCATAGGCTTCTCATTTAATGCTTCGGATTGAGCAATTTCGTTCTCGTGATGAGGAAACGCTAAATCTTGGCCGCCGCCATGAATATCGATTGAATCGCCAAGATATTTTTTAGCCATTGCCGAGCACTCGATATGCCAGCCAGGACGGCCTTTACCCCAAGGGCTTTCCCAATAAATTTCGCCCTCTTTTGCCGCCTTCCAAAGTGCAAAATCAAGCGGATCTTCTTTCTTTTCTCCAACCTCAATTCTTGCTCCAGATCTCAAGTCATCGATTGATTGGTGTGAAAGCTTGCCATATCCTTTGAATGAGCGGGTTTTAAAATAAACATCGCCTTCCGCTTCATACGCATAGCCTTTTTTAATAAGATCTTCGATAAACGTAATAATCTCAGGCATGGTTTCTGTAACGCGCGGATGAACATCTGCTTTTTGAACACCTAGTGCACATGTATCTTCGTGATAAGCATTAATAAATTTTTCTGCGATCGTCGGAACATCGCTTCCCATTTCTTTCGCTGCTCTAATCAGTTTATCGTCAACATCTGTAAAGTTAGAGATGAAATTTACATCATATCCTCTGTATTCCAGATATCGTCTTACTGTATCAAATACAATCGGAGGGCGTCCATTTCCGATATGAATATAATTGTATACGGTCGGTCCGCAGACGTACATTTTCACTTTTCCTTCTTCTAGCGGAACAAAAGGCTCCTTTTGGCGTGTCAGCGTATTATAAATCACGATACTCATCTAAACTTCACTCCCTTTTTTCAGTTTTTCCATCTGTTCAGATAATTTCTTCATTTCAAGCTGCAATTCTCTAAATTTATCAGATACCGGATCCGGCAGATCACGATGATCGAGTTCACAGCCTACTTTAATGCCGTCCTTAATGACGACTCTGCCCGGAATACCCACAACCGTCGCGTCCGGTGGAACATTTTGCAGTACGACTGATCCCGCTCCTACTTTTGAATTCTTACCGATTGTCAACGATCCAAGAACTTTAGCTCCTGTTGCCACTAAAACGTTATCTTCCAGAGTCGGGTGGCGTTTTCCTTTTTCTTTCCCTGTACCTCCGAGAGTTACCCCTTGGTAGATGGTTACATCATTCCCGATAATACATGTCTCGCCAATTACGACTCCCATTCCGTGATCTATGAAAAATCGTCGGCCAATCTGTGCACCAGGATGAATTTCGATCCCGGTAAAAAAACGGCTGATTTGCGATATCACACGTGCTAAAAAGAACCATCTGCGTTTAAAGAGTTTATGTGCTATTCTGTGCGCCCAAACGGCATGTAAGCCAGAATACGTTAAAATGACTTCTAGTGAACTTCTTGCGGCTGGATCTTTTTCAAAAACAACCTGAATGTCTTCTCTTATCCTAGAAAACATGTTTCCCAACCTCCTTGCATTAAAATAAAAGCTGTTTCGCAATCATTGTTGTTCTTGAAAGCTGTTGATCTCCGTTTCAGGTTGCTCGCTTTCCTCTGCACTTTGAAAGCTGTTGTTCTCCGGCAGGAGTCTCATACCTTTCACTCCAATCAACTGTCAAAGAAGACAATAAATAAAAAGCAACAACCTTTTTGAAAACAATATTAAGAAAAGAGCCAAATAAAAAACGCCTCTGTGCCAATTGACACAGAGACGCTTGTGTTAGACGCGGTCCCACTCTGTTTAACAAATACTTAAAAAAACCTGTATTTGTTCCCTTTAGCTCCATAACGGGGAGAATCCGCCCATGCCTACTTAACGTTCAGCACGGGACTCCGAGGGGCACTTCAGCAGGCATTTTCTTAAACCACTTTCAGCCGGTGATGGTTCTCTCTAGTAAGAAAAGGCGCCTAGCCTACTTTCCTCATCTGCGTTTTCACTCACATTTTTAAGTTTCTTTTACTATATTATAATCTTTGCTAAATGTGTACTTTTATTACTTGCTAATTTTCGATAATACGTTATTTAGGCGTTTAATGATAACTTCCTTGCCTAACAACGCGACAGCAGCCGGTAAATCAGGACCGTGTGTTTGTCCTGTTGTAGCAACACGGATCGGCATAAATAAGTTTTTCCCTTTTTGACCCGTATCTTTTTGAACAGCTTTCATCATCGCTTTAATATCTTCCGCTTCAAATGATCCGCTGTTTTCAACCTGGCTTAAGAACGCAGCCATTACAGCAGGTACGCCTTCACCTTGAAGAACTTCCTCTGCTTCTCCTTCATACTCAATCTCTTCTTTGAAGAAAAGCTCTGTCAATTCAACGATTTCAGCGCCATAGCTCATCTTTTCCAGATGAAGGGCTACAAGCTTCGTTACCCACTCTTGTTCTTCAGGAGTCAGATTTTCTGCGATTCTTCCCGCTTTGACTAAGTGAGGGATACACAATTCCACAATTCGTTCAGGATCTTGCTGTTTCATGTACTGATTGTTCAGCCAAGTCAGCTTTTGTGTATCAAATACTGCAGGTGCCTTAGATAAACGGCTCGGATCAAAGATTTTAATAAACTCTTCACGGCTGAAAATTTCTTCTTCTCCGCCTGGCGACCAGCCTAATAGTGCAATGAAGTTGAATAAAGCTTCCGGTAAATATCCTAAGTCTTTATACTGTTCGATAAATTGGACAATCGATTCATCACGCTTGCTTAGCTTCTTTCGGTTTTCGTTCACGATTAGAGTCGTGTGACCGAATTTCGGGTGTTCGAAACCTAGTGCGTCATAAATTAAAATTTGTTTAGGTGTGTTTGAAATATGGTCATCTCCACGCAATACATGAGAAATTGCCATCTCATGATCATCAATAACAACAGCATAATTATACGTAGGAATACCGTCTTTTTTTACGATTACAAAATCGCCAAAACCGCTGGATTCAAAAGATACTTCACCTTTAACCATATCATCAAACGTAATGGTACGGTCTTGCGGTACTAAGAAACGAATACTTGGCTTACGTCCTTCCGCTTCTAGAGCAGCACGGTCTTCATCTGTTAGGTTGCGGCAGCGTCCGTCATAAACAGGTGTATCTCCTTTTGCCATCTGTTCTTCACGAGAAGCTTCAAGCTCTTCTTCCGTACAATAACATTTGTAAGCAAGACCTTTTGAAAGAAGATCATCTGTATATTTTTGATACAGATCCAAACGTTCCATTTGGCGGTATGGTCCGTAATCTCCTCCGATATCTACACTTTCATCCCAATCCATGCCAAGCCATTTCAGATGATTTAGCTGACTTTCTTCTCCGCCTTGAATGTTGCGCTTTTGATCGGTGTCTTCTATTCGGATAATGAATTTCCCGCCTAAATGACGAGCAAATAAATAATTAAAAAGAGCCGCACGTGCATTACCTATATGTAAATGCCCAGTCGGACTTGGTGCATATCGAACCCTAACGTCGTTTGCCATTTTGCTTCACCTCTATGTTTGATTTATGATTTAAGCTGTTTTCGTAACCGTTGTAGCTCTTGAAAGTAGTTGATTTCCGTTTCAGGCTACTCGCTTTCCGCAGGGCAGACGGTGAGCCACATTCGTACGTTTCACTTTTAAGTGTCTCACCAGCCCGCCTGTCCTGCAGGAGTCTCGCACCTTTCACTCCAATCAACAGTCAAAGAAGTTAAAAGATTTGAAAGCAACAAGCTTTTAGAAAGACTGTTTTTGTAACCGTTGTAGCTCTTGAAAGTAGTTGATTTCCGTTTCAGGCTGCTCGCTTTCCGCAGGAGTCTCGCACCTTGCCCTCCAATCAACGTGTCAATGAAGGGTATCCACAAAAACGAACCAAAACAACAATCTATAAAAACCAGCCTTAAAAGATAGTCTTATTTTATGAATGAATGCCTTATTTTTCGATCAAAACAACAGCTTGGGCTGCTATTCCTTCTTCGCGTCCTGGGAATCCTAGTTTCTCAGTTGTTGTTGCTTTTACATTAATCTGTTCTGCAGATACATCAAAAATGCGGGCAATCACCGAACGCATCTCTTCAATGTATGGCAGCATTTTAGGTTTTTGAGCGATAATCGTACAATCTATATTACCTAAACGGTATCCCTTCTTCTCGACAAGTTTCCAAGAATCAAGCAATAAACGTTTGGAATCTGCACCTTTATAGGCAGGGTCAGTATCGGGGAAATGTTTGCCGATATCTCCTTCTCCCGCTGCACCTAGTAAAGCATCGGTAATCGCGTGCAAAAGAACGTCCGCATCTGAATGACCTAATAGGCCTTTTTCATAAGGAATCGTAACTCCGCCGATAATTAAAGGTCTGCCTTCACTAAATGCATGTACATCAAAACCTTGTCCGATACGCATCATGCCTTTTCCCCCTGTCTTTCTAAAAGAATAGCCTGTCCGAATAACAAGTCATCAGACGTAGTTAATTTTATATTATGATAGTCTCCCATTACAATAGCGACGTTTTCTCCAATTCGTTCCACAAGACTTGCATCATCCGTTCCGACCCATTTTTCATCAGCTGCTTTTTCATGCGCCTGTTTAACGAGAGAAAGACGAAAAGCTTGCGGGGTTTGAACAGCCCACAAGCTGGATCGGTCGATCGTTTCTTCCACTTGATTTTGAACGACTCGTTTAACAGTATCTTTTAAAGGAACCGCTAATACAGCAGACCCTGTCTTTGCTGCATTTTCAACGAGCTGCCCGATATGATGCTCTGTAATGAATGGGCGAGCAGCGTCATGGATGAGAACCAGTCCGCAATCTTCTGGGACCACTTTTAATCCTTCATACACACTATGCTGCCGCTCACTTCCACCTGGAACGATTTCACGCACTTTTGTATATTGGAATGTCTGTACAAATTCTTTCATCTGCTTTAGTTCCTGTTCGCTGCCGACAAGAATAACGCCCTTACAATTTGGGTCTTTTTCAAAGACATCGAGTGTATAGGCGAGCACCGGTCTGCCCAATAGTTCGATCCACTGTTTAGAAATCCCGGCATTCATTCGTTTACCTTGTCCGGCAGCAGGAATGACTGTCCAATAATTCACGTGCTTTCCCCACCGTTCGTTACAATGCTTTTTCTAACAGCTTTTTTTTAGCAAAAATCATCCGTCCTGCTGATGTTTGAAGTACAGAAGTCACGACTACATCTATCGTTTTTCCGATGTAATCTCGTCCATCTTCTACGACGATCATTGTGCCATCATCCAGATAACCGACACCTTGATTTTGCTCTTTCCCATCTTTTATCACTTGCACGACAAGTTCTTCACCCGGTAGAACAACCGGTTTTACCGCATTGGCAAGATCATTAATGTTCAGAACGGCAACATTTTGCAGTTCGCACACTTTGTTTAAGTTAAAGTCATTGGTTACAACAACACCCGTTAATAGCTGAGCCAGCTTAACAAGCTTGCTGTCCACCTCAGTTACTTCTTCAAAATCGCCTTCATAGATTTCGACTTTCATAGAAAGTTCTTTTTGAATACGATTTAAGATATCCAGACCACGGCGCCCTCTGTTGCGTTTCAACACATCAGAAGAGTCCGCAATATACTGCAATTCTTCGAGTACGAAGCGAGGAATAATCAGCGGTCCTTCTAAGAAACCGGTTTGACAGATATCTGCAACCCGTCCATCAATAATAACACTTGTATCGAGAATCTTGTAGATTCCTCTTGGTTTTTCTGTTTCCGTTTCTTTTTTTCGTTCTTTGCCTGCGCGGTTTAAAGAGAAAAGCTGAATCAATTCATCTCTCTTTTTAAACCCGACTTGAAACCCTAAATACCCTAGTAAAAAGGTAATAAAGATTGGCAGTATCGAGCTTACCACTACAATATCCATACTGTTAAGCGGTGACTGAATTAAAAAGGCAACGATTAGTCCAATAATTAACCCCATCGTTCCTGACAGCAAATCGGTCGCAGGAGCTTTTACAACCGTTTCTTCCGCCCATCGAATCAATCCTACTACGTAATCAGAAAGCCAAAATGTAGATAAAAATAGAATAAGTGCACCAATAACCGCTCCAACATATGGGGATGTTACTTGATTCGGTAAATCACCTAAATTCAGTACACGAATTAAATCTGGAATATAAAGATAGCCGAGCATGCCCCCAATGACTATGAAAAACAATTGAACAATTCTTTTTAGCATGCCTTATTCACCTCCCCTAATCATTATTTACAAAATAACGGTAATAGAAACGTATAAAATCTAAAAAAATTAACTAAAAAACTAAATATGCCGATCGACAAACAACTGCTCTTGAATTCGCTTTAAGCCTTCTTTTACTTTTCTTGCACGAATCTCTCCAATTCCCTCTACTTCGTCCAATTCGTCGATGGATGCACGCAATATGTGAGGAAGATTTTCAAATGCATCTGTTAAGTTTTCGATGATCACAGTAGGAAGTCTTGGAATCTTGGCAAGAATACGGTATCCCCGCGGATGGATTGTTTCATCTTGTATATTCATACCGGCTGAAAAGCCTAAAAGTTTCATAATTACGGATTCATCAAATAATTCTTCACTGGAAAGTTTGTTTAATTGGCGAAGAATCGCAAAAGGATCGCTGTTAATATCCTTCATGTAATCTTTAATCAATAGCAAAGCTTCCTCTTCGATGTTGGAAACGAGTTCTTCCATCTGAATCCGAATCAGCCTTCCTTCTACACCAAGTTCATTAACATATTTAATGATTTCATTTTTTATGCGTAAAACCATTTCGATTCGGTGAATAACTTGTGTAACTTCCTGGAAAGTTACGAGTTCTTCAAATTCCAAAGCACCTAGATTTGTAACACTTTGATCAAACACCACTTTGTATTTCTCCAATGTTTGTATCGCTTGGTTCGCCTTCGTCAAGATTACGCCGATTTCCTTTAATGAATATCGAATCATTCCTTGATATAGCGTGATTACATTACGGCGCTGAGAAATGGAAATGACCAAATTCCCTGTCTGCCTTGCGACACGCTCGGCTGTACGGTGTCGAATCCCTGTTTCTGTTGATGGAATAACCGTATCCGGAATCAGCTGAGTGTTAGCGAACAAAATTTTTGTTGCTTCTTCATTTAGAATGATGGCACCGTCCATCTTTGCCAGTTCATAGAGTGATGCGGGCGAGTATTTGCAGTTTATCGAAAAACCCCCGTCCACGATCTCTTTTATTTTATCGTTGTAGCCAACAACAATCAGTCCGCCAGTTTTTGCCCGTAAAACGTTGTCGATCCCTTCCCGAAGCGGTGTTCCGGGGGCAACGAGCTGCAGCATCTGGCTGATGATCGCTTCTTTAATCGCATGATCCATATGCTTTACCCTCCTAACGCTGCTTGTAATGCCTCATAAACAGTGGATACGCCGAGAACCTCAATTCCTTTGGGCACCGTCCATCCACCTATATTTTTTTCAGGTATAATAGCACGCGTAAATCCTAACTTTGCTGCCTCATGTACTCGTTGATCAATACGTGAGACCCTCCTTACTTCACCGGTTAAACCGATTTCTCCGATCAAAACATCTGTTGGTTTCGTCGGCACATCCCTGAAGCTTGATGCAATGCTTACCGCTATCGCTAAATCTATCGCTGGTTCATCAAGTCTTACCCCGCCTGCCACATTCAAATAAGCATCCTGATTTTGAAGAAGTAATCCTACCCTTTTCTCCAGAACTGCCATCAATAAGGAAACTCGATTATGTTCAATTCCTGTTGCCATTCTTCTAGGGTTTCCGAAGCTGGTAGGGGAGATGAGTGCTTGAAGTTCGACTAGCATCGGGCGAGTTCCTTCTAGTGATGCCACAACGGTTGATCCCGCTGCTCCTTTTGAGCGTTCTTCTAAAAAGATTTGTGAAGGATTCAATACTTCCTCAAGTCCTTCTTCCTTCATTTCGAACACTCCGATTTCGTTTGTTGAACCAAACCGGTTTTTAACCGCTCTTAAAATACGAAAAGTATGATGACGTTCCCCTTCAAAATATAAAACGGCATCCACCATGTGCTCCAAAAGACGAGGACCTGCGATCGCACCTTCTTTTGTAACATGTCCGACAATAAAAATAGCAACACCTTTTGTCTTTGCCATCCGCATAAGATGAGAAGTACATTCTCTTACTTGCGAAACACTGCCTGGTGCTGATGTTACTTCAGAACGATAAACCGTTTGAATGGAATCTATGATCATGACAGATGGCATGATATCAGCCATCGCCTGCTCGATTAACTCCATATCTGTTTCAGCTAAAACATACAAATCTTTTGCTGCTATATCAAGTCTGTCTGCTCGTAACTTCGTTTGCTTAACGGATTCCTCACCTGATATGTAGAGAACGCGTTCTCCTTTTTGAGCGAGCTGAGCTGAAGTTTGCAGAAGAAGCGTTGATTTACCGATTCCTGGGTCGCCGCCAACTAAAACTAAAGAGCCTGGTACAATTCCTCCGCCTAACACCCGGTTGAACTCTTGATAGTTTGTTGGGATACGCGGTTCTTGTTCACTTTTGACTTCCACTATGGATTGTGGCTTTTGCTTGATTGCTGAATTGCCAGAACTTAATCCTCTAACACTTTTTTCAGGACGGATTGTTTCCTCGACCATCGTATTCCATGCCTGACATCCTGGACATTTCCCCATCCATTTGGGAGATTCATAACCGCAATCCTGGCAAAGAAAGATTGATTTTACTTTCGCCATTTAAAAACTCCTCTTCCAAACTTTACACCATAAAAAACGACTGCATTTAAAAAATGTAAACTTTTATATATCTAATTACTAAGGGCTGTAAATATAATCATTATCTCATTAATATCATAACATAAAAGCTAACAACTCTTTCCATTTTAGACTCTGCGAATAAAGGCGAAACTAAGGAATTATTTCGACAAAAACCCGGAGGACATGACTGCCTTCCGGGTTTCTTTTTTATACCGTTTCTACAATAAAGTCATTCTGCTCTACATCAATTTTAACGGTTTGACCCTTATTGATGGTTCCTCTAAGCAGTTCTTCTGAGAGACGGTCTTCAATTTTTCGCTGAAGTGCTCTTCTGAGCGGCCGTGCTCCGTAATCTGGATCATATCCTTCTTCCGTAATCTTCTCTAACGCCGCTTGCGTTAATTCAATATCAATTCCTTGATCGCTTAAGCGTTTCTTCAATGCGTCAGACATTAAGCTGACAATTTTGAGAAGATGTTCTTTTTCAAGAGAATGGAACACGATGATCTCGTCAATACGGTTTAGGAATTCAGGACGGAAAGCCCGCTTAAGCTCATCCATTACCTTTGTTTTCATATCATTGTATTTTTGATTTAAATCATTAACAGCAAAACCTAATGAACGGTTTCGTTTTAATGTGCTTGCTCCAACGTTGGAAGTCATAATGACAACCGTGTTTCTGAAATCGACTGTACGTCCTTTAGAATCAGTTAAACGGCCATCTTCAAGCACTTGAAGTAAAATATTGAATACTTCCGGATGTGCTTTTTCGATTTCGTCGAGCAAAATAACGGAGTATGGTTTTCTTCTTACTTTTTCCGTTAACTGTCCGCCTTCTTCATGACCTACATAACCTGGAGGCGAACCAACAAGACGTGATGTTGTATGCTTTTCCATGTACTCGGACATGTCAATACGGATAATCGCATCTTCATCACCAAACAATGTTTCTGCTACTGCTCTTGCAAGCTCCGTTTTACCCACACCTGTTGGTCCTAAGAAAATAAAGGAGCCGATTGGACGTTTCGGATCTTTCAATCCTGCACGTGCTCTTCTGATTGCTTTTGAAATGGCTGTTACAGCTTCCGACTGGCCGATTACACGGTCATGGAGAATTTCTTCCATCTTCAAGAGACGTTCTGTTTCTTCTTCGGCAAGCTTAGAAACAGGAACTCCCGTCCAGGATGATACGACCTGTGCGATATCTTCCGGCGTAACTTCTGTATTTTCTTTACCTTGTTTTTCTTTCCATACATCTTTTGTTTTTTCGAGTTCTTCGCGTAAACGCTGTTCGGAATCGCGTAATGATGCTGCCTTTTCAAACTCTTGGCTCTGAACGGCAGCGTCTTTTTCTTTGCGTACTTCCTCAAGCTTCTGTTCGAGCTCTTTTAAGTTCGGCGGAGCTGTATATGAGCGAAGACGCACTTTCGATGCTGCTTCATCAATTAAATCGATCGCTTTATCCGGTAAGAAGCGGTCTGAAATGTAGCGGTCAGACAATTGCACAGATGCTTCGATCGCATCATCGGTAATTGTTACGCGGTGATGGGCTTCATATCGGTCACGAAGGCCTTGAAGGATTTGAATACTTTCATCCTTCGTCGGTTCATTAACGGTAATCGGCTGGAAACGACGCTCTAATGCTGCATCTTTTTCAATATATTTTCTGTACTCATCGAGTGTTGTCGCACCAATACATTGAAGTTCTCCACGAGCCAATGCCGGTTTTAAAATGTTAGAGGCATCGATCGCACCTTCTGCTCCGCCTGCGCCGATTAAGGTATGAAGCTCATCAATGAATAGAATGATGTTGCCTGCTTGTCGAATCTCATCCATCACTTTTTTCAGACGGTCTTCAAACTCACCTCTGTATTTCGTACCTGCTACAACCGTACCCATATCGAGTGTCATCACTCGCTTATCGCGAAGTGTTTCAGGAACTTCGTTGTTGATGATCTGCTGTGCCAATCCTTCTGCTATTGCTGTTTTACCAACACCCGGCTCACCGATTAAAACTGGATTGTTTTTTGTACGGCGGCTCAATACTTCGATTACACGCTGAATTTCTTTTGCACGCCCGATTACCGGATCCAATGAACCATCACGTGCGATGGCCGTAAGATCTCGTGCAAGGCTGTCTAATGTCGGTGTATTTGCACTAGCAGATGAACCTCTATGACTGGAAGAAGATTCATTGCTTCCTAGCAGCTGCAGAACTTGCTGACGGGCTTTGTTTAAGCTTACACCAAGATTGTTCAGTACTCGGGCCGCAACACCTTCACCCTCACGAATAAGTCCTAATAAAATATGTTCTGTTCCCACATAGGAATGTCCTAGCTTACGAGCTTCATCCATGGAAAGCTCAATAACTTTTTTAGCACGCGGTGTATAATGAATCGTCTGAACAGCTTCCTGTCCACGTCCGATTAGCGTTTCCACTTCTTTTTGAATTTTTTCAGGTCCTAGCCCTAAAACTTGAAGGGCTTTAGCAGCAATCCCTTCGCCTTCCCTGATCAATCCTAATAAGATGTGTTCTGTTCCCACGTTGTTATGGCCTAACCGGATTGCTTCTTCCTGCGCTAATGCCAATACTTTTTGAGCACGTTCTGTAAAACGACCAAACATCATACTCTTCACGCTCCTTATCGGTTTTCCAATTTTATTCTTTCTCTGATTAAACTGGCTCTTCTAATGTCTCGTTCTTCTGGGTTTAGGACTTCACCTGCGTATTGCTGCAGAAAACCTGGCTGTGTAAGTATCATTAGTTCATTTAAGATCGTCTTGGAGATGCCTTCTAAAATTTCTAAATCGATTCCAAGGCGCACATCTGATAAACATTTGGCAGCTTCTTTCGATTGTATGATCCGGCTATTCTCGAGCGTTCCTAATGAACGGTATAACTTATCTTCAAGCTGTAATTTCAAGCCATCCTTCAGCTGCTGTCTTGCAGCCCGTTCTTGCTGAATGACTTGCATGACGACACCAGCTAGATCTTCTATTATATCCTCTTCCGACTTGCCTAGTGTCATCTGATTTGAAATTTGAAAAATGTTTCCCTGTGCTTCTGTTCCTTCTCCGTAAATTCCCCTAACAGCTAAACCAAGCTGATTAATCGCTGGAATGATGCGGCTTATTTTTTTTGTGAGAACGAGAGCGGGAAGGTGCATCATTACGGAAGCACGAAGACCGGTACCTACATTGGTTGGACAGCTTGTTAAATACCCGCGGGTCTCATCAAAGGCGTAATCTGCATGTTCTTCGATGATGTTATCCATCTCATTTGCTTTTTGAAGCACTTCTTCCAGCTGCAGTCCCGGTGCAAGACATTGAATCCGAATATGATCTTCTTCATTAATCATGATGCTGACAGATTCATCGTCGTTCATTAATACTGCACCATACTTTGCTGTTTCAGCGAGATTCGGGCTAATAAGATGTTTCTCTACAAGTACCCTTTTTTCAAGCGGTTTTAACTCTTCCATCATCAGCATTTCCAAATTTTGCTGTTCACTTACCTTGTTTTTTTCATTTATGCATGAAGAAATGGCTTCGATGACTTGATGTGCTGATTCTTTATCAGCGGCTATCGGGAAAACATATTGCTGCAGATTCCTCGCCAGACGGACACGGCTGCTGAGAACAATGTCTGACTCAGGACCCTCTCTTTTCATCCAGGGACTAATCGCATCTCTGATAAAACGTTCCAAGGACATAGTCTACGTATCCCTCCCCTGCTGAAGGCGCTGCTCAATCTGCCTGATTTCATCCCTCGTTTCGGCAGCTTTTTCAAATTCCTCATTTAATATATACTGCTGCATAGCTTGCTTTAATTGCTGAAGCTGTTTTTTTTCGTGAATACTGTTGCCTGCTCTTCTTGGTATTTTTCCAGCATGAACGGTATTACCGCCGTGAACCCGTTTGAAAATAGGATTTAATCTGGAATCAAAAGCTTTATAACAGTGGTCACAGCCGAAGCGTCCAATCTTGGCAAATTGATAATAACTCATTCCGCATTTATCACAAGCGAGTGACGGGGGAATGAAGTTAGATGACGGTGTGTTCGGGACATGTCCATCACCGTGTAAAAGACCAGAAAGCAATTGGTGAATAGAAAAAGAATTCGAGCCTGGCAAAAATTCTCCTTTTTCTTTTGCACAATGCTCACATATATGAAATTCAGTTTTCTCACCATTAATTATTTTTGTAAAATGCAATGAAGCTTCGCGCTCATGGCACTCTTCACAAATCATTCTTCTCCCTCCTTTTATATAGAATGAAAAAAAGGGCTATCTGGTTCGATATTTTAAAGTTTTTATCATTGCTTTTAAAAGTTCTGCACGTAATTCATCTCGTTCTGGAAGGTTAAGCCTTAGAACCGACCGATCCATAACACTAAGCATCAGTCTTGCTTCGCGCTCTTTGACGATGTCTTCTTCCAGTAATCTCTTTATTACATTTTCTGCGTTGCCTTGTGATATCCTTTCACCAATTAAGATCGTTAATTGGTCAATTAAATGAGCGGAGCTTTCAGTACGGACTTTCATGATCCGAATATAGCCGCCCCCACCTCTTTTACTTTCCACGATAAACCCTTTTTCAACCGTAAATCTTGTATTAATTACATAGTTAATTTGAGAAGGTACGCACTGAAATCTTTCAGCAATGTCTGTCCGTTTAATTTCTATAGACATATCATTGGTGCCTGAAAGAATTTGCTTTAAATAATTTTCAATAACGTCCGAAATATTTCTCATTTCCCCTCCCCCTTCTGACTTTGACTAACTTTGACTATAGATATATTATAGCCTGTAATTTTAATAAAATGCAAATATCTACTTCCCATTATTACCCCATCAAAGCCCGTTTAACCTGTATGATTCTGTCGAAAAAGTAGTGCTTTTGTACAAAAAAATTTGGCAGGATAGCCAAACTTCGGTGGTGGTGAAGGGGCTTGATTTATGATTGTGGATAGGTTTTTTAATAAGGTTGGAAGATGAAAGGGTTCATCTTCTTCCTTTTTGGTCTTATTTTAGAACGTTTTTTAGCTTTTTTGAGCCGAGTCTTACTAATCCATACGAAAAAGAAGATGGATTGTCATCCATCTTCCACCTTTTATTTCGTTTTCTAAGATCTGAACGGGATAATCCCACACTTTACTTTGACAATCCCACATTTTTCGATGGCCATCCCACAATTTTCAACTTGATTCCCACACTTTTTCATGAGAAACCCACGAACCGCCATCAATCGACAGAAAAAAAGAAGATGATACACTGGATCATCTTCCACATTTTTAGGTTCATTTCTTATTTTTTCTATACAAAAAAAGAAGATGGATTTTCATCCATCTTCCTCGTTTGCTCAGCGACGTCCTACTCTAACAGGGGGAGACCCCCAACTACCATCGGCGCTGAAGAGCTTAACTTCCGTGTTCGGTATGGGAACGGGTGT
>NZ_JAVDWA010000012.1:0-58600 GCF_031457135.1 Fictibacillus barbaricus
TCTCCCCCTGTTAGAGTAGGACGTCGCTGAGCAAACGAGGAAGATGGATGAAAATCCATCTTCTTTTTTTGTATAGAAAAAATAAGAAATGAACCAAAAAAGGTGGAAGATGATCCATACATCTTCTTATGATCTTGTCGATTGATGGCGGTTCGTGGGTTTCTCATGAAAAAGTGTGGGAATCAAGCTGAAATGTGTGGGATGGCCATCAAAAAATGTGGGATTGTCAAAGCAAAGTGTGGGAATATCCAGTTCAGAGCTAAAAAGATAATAAAGAGGAGGAAGATGGATGACGATCCATCTTCCTTTTCGTATGGAGAAGTAAGATTCGGCTAAAAAAAGCTAAAAACTTTTCCAAAAACAAGTTGAAATAAGACTATAAAGGAAGAAGATGGACCATTCCATCTTCCAACCTTATAAAAATATCTCAACACAAACCCCTAAAAGCGCACGCAACTCCCTATATCCACGGTAATCATCAATAATTCCACGGTCAGCGGCCATTTATCCACGTTAATTTTGGTTTAACCACGAACCGACATGATTCAACAAAATTCGCTACCCGCATTTAAGGCAAATCTGTCGCACTTCTTCAATCAAACATCATATGGGTTTGCATTATCTCCTGTTTACTGTTATGATGAATATAGAATTATTTTTGTTCGGTGTTAACGATAGTATGAGATTCGATTTTCACTCTTGAGAATCACTATGGGCAAGGATAGTAATATATTTGTGTGGTAACGCACTAGGAGGCAACAAACATGGAACAAGGTACAGTAAAATGGTTTAACGCAGAAAAAGGTTTTGGATTCATCGAACGCGAAAACGGAGACGATGTATTCGTACATTTCTCAGCAATCCAAACTGATGGTTTCAAGTCTTTAGACGAAGGCCAAAAAGTAACTTTTGACGTTGAGCAAGGTGCTCGTGGAGCTCAAGCTGCTAACGTTCAAAAAGCATAATTCTATATGAATGATTAAACAGGTTCTGTATAGAGCCTGTTTTTTTTGTTGTCTTTTTTTAGGCTCTTTTCTAAAATCAACGTAAAAAGGTAATCAACTATTCGTCTCGTTGTAATAGAAGGTTACCAAGTCTACTAAAGCAGCCTTTCAATAAACACAATAAAAAACCCTGCTCGAAATATCGAGCAGGGCGATGGAACAGGTAAGTAAAAAGATTTAAGTTTCAAAGGTTTGTTTACAGTATACCATAGAGAATGACTAATGCAGAATGGTAAGCAAATGTTTCTTTTAAAAAGTCATTTGATCGATATCATATCCACTTCTTCATTAACGAAATACTTTACCGCAGCTGTCACAGCTTCCTTTACACCCATTGGCTAATGCACCGCAATGCGGGCATCTTGCTACGGCAAATTGAATCAAAGTTGAAAGCATTTTTCTCATGAAATGACCTCCCCTCTATTTTCATAATATTCTAACATTTAAGTCCAATACTTGTAAATATTGTAATTTTATTTCAATATGCAGTTTATAGAACATTCAGCTGTTTAAAGCCTTGTCCCACCGGGGATAAAAGGTTATATAAGAAGCACATACTTGGTTTATTTTCTCGATTACCATAAAGACAGACACAACAAGAGCCAGAATTTCATACATTTTAAAAGAAACTTCAAATTATTTGAAAAAACGTATATCGATAAACAATTCTGGCAACAATGGCATTATGGAGGTGGAAGAATGAAGATGACACGACAATACGGGGAAACGTGCATGGTTTGTGAGGAAAATAAGAATCAAGGCTTACACATTCTTCATCAATTTATTTGCCAGGAATGTGAACAAAAAATTCTCACTGCAAAAACAAACGATGATTACTATAAACATTATTTATCTCAGCTAAGAAAACTAAAATTGGTAAATGCATCATCCTAAAAAGCAGGCAAAACAGCCTGTTTTTTTTGTGTCTTAAAATTCTTTGAGGCTAGCATCTATGATAGAATGAAGTATGTGTAAGGACATTACATACGTATAAGATAAAGGATTTTTATATATGAAAAATGCACCGCTATTTGAAGCGTTAGTTCATCATACAAAGAACAATAACTGGTCTTTTCACGTTCCGGGTCATAAAAATGGCAAAATATTCGAGAAGTCTGGAGCAGCTTTTTTTAATTCGGTTTTACCTCTTGATTTAACAGAACTAAATGGACTCGACGATCTTCACCATCCAGAAGGCGTGATTAAAGAAGCCCAGGAACAGCTTGCCTCTTTTTATGGTGTGCGTAAAAGCTATTTTCTTATTGGCGGCAGTACAGCAGGTAATCTCGCAATGATATTGGCTTCTTTTAAACAAGATGATGTGGTTTTCGTTCAGAGAAACTGTCATAAATCAGTTCTTAATGGTCTTGAGCTTGCGGGTGTTACACCTGTTTTTTTATCCCCAGAAGTGGATGAAGAGGGCGGTTTTGCATTAGGAGTTCCGGTTGAAACAATAAAAGAAGCTTTAAGGGAATTTCCAGCGTCAAAGGGTATCATACTCACAAACCCCACTTACTACGGAATGCAGCAAGATATATCGGATATTGCTTCGATCATTCATGACAAAGGCGGAATCGTTTTAGTGGATGAGGCACATGGAGCACATTTCGGACTAAAAGGTATGCCGAACTTGGCGATACAACAAGGGGCGGATGTTGTTGTGCAGTCTGCGCATAAGACCCTCCCAGCTTTAACGATGGGTGCCTTTTTACACGTAAATAGCAATCGCATAGACGCCTATCGCTTATCACATGCTTTGCAGATGGTTCAATCGAGTTCCCCTTCTTATCTCGTGATGGCTTCACTGGACTTAAGCCGTCTATATATGGAGAGTCTATCGGATGAAGACGTAACAAACATCATAAACCAGTCACAGACATTTAAGGGATTTATCCATTCATTGCCCCATCTTCATGTTGTAAAAAATTTAAAGGGATATGTGTCAGATCCATTGAAGATTACGATTCAGTCAGACAGGGAAATATCAGGATATGAACTTCAAAGTCTTTTAGAAAAAGAAGGAATATATTCTGAACTAGCTGATGATCGGAATGTACTGTTAGTGCTTCCTCTTGGCATGATGGATTCAATAACTGACTTAAAGAAAGTTTTTCATAAATTATCAGATCAGCTTTCGATATATAGAAATAAAGAATTATTCGAAAATAATGTACCTGTATTCCCGGCTGTAACTATGCTGGAGCTCACGTATACACAAATGAAAAAAATGCATCCTCAAAAAATGCTAATTGAAGCTGCGGCAGGTTATATAGCAGCTGAGGCGGTCATACCGTATCCTCCAGGAATTCCTTTAATCGCAAAAGGAGAGAAAATTACGTCAGAAAGCATTCGTCTATATTTTTCTTTAAAAGATAAAGGTGCCAAGTTCCAGGGAACGACCGAGAACGGCGAGATGTATGTATTTGATATCAGTAAGGAGCAAGAGCATTGAAAGGTTTATTTATTACGCTAGAAGGTCCAGATGGATCAGGAAAAACAACACAAGTTTCAAAGGTGGCTGATTATCTGGCTCAGCATCATATTGATTTTATCCAAACGCGTGAACCAGGCGGAACAAGGATCAGTGATAAGATTCGCGGACTGATTTTAGATCCTGAACATCAGGAAATGCATGATCTGACAGAAGTATTACTGTATGCAGCATCAAGAGCTCAGCACGTTCACGAAAAAATTATTCCTAATTTAGAACAGGGAAAGGTTGTTTTATGTGACCGATTTGTTGATGCTTCACTTGCCTATCAAGGGTTTGGCCTTGGTGTGGGAGAAGAGCGTGTTTTACAAGTAAACAATATCGCTACTAGCGGGTTAGTACCGGACAGAAGTTATTTTATTGATGTCTCTCCTCAAGTAGGCAGGTCAAGAATGAAAGCTCGTTATGGGGATGGCAATCTGGACCGTATTGAACAAAAAGATTTTACTTACCATGACCGTGTTAGAGAAGGGTTTCAGCATATCTTTTCAAACAATACAGAGCGAATTATCCGTATAAACGGAGAACAAGATCCAGATACAGTGTTTCTCGAGATCGCAAAGGATTTAGAGGTACTTTTAGCGAATCATAAGGAAAAGTAAAGGGAGGCATTTGCCATGAAAATGATTATAGCCGTTGTTCAAGATAAAGATAGCAGCCGACTTCAAGATGCACTTGTTGAAAAGGATTACCGCGCCACAAAGCTCGCTACAACAGGTGGATTTCTAAGAGCCGGAAACACAACGTTTATGATTGGAGTGGAAGATGCTCAAATAGAGGATGTCATGGACATCATTCGTGAAAATTGCAAAAGCCGCAATCAAATGGTTGCTCCAGTTTCTCCGATGGGCGGAAATGCAGATGCGTACGTTCCTTATCCAGTTGAAGTAGAAGTTGGCGGTGCTACCGTTTTTGTTCTGCCGGTTGAAAACTTTCAGCAATTTTAATACAATCAAACTTCTAATGAGGGATAATTATGAAAATTGGTCAAGATATCCGGCCTGTTCTTGATACGAAACAAAATGATGGGAAAACAGATAAGAAACCATCGATCTCGTTTGGAGAAACGATCTCGAAACAAAGTGATAAACTGCAGTCTGAACAGTTGACTCGTCTTTTGGGAGATATTGAAACACAAGGAAAAAGACTGCTTCAATCCCAAACCGTACGTGACTTGCAGGTTTATAAGAACTTAGTCCAGCGCTTTGTAAAAGAAGCCGTTGATTTTGGAATGCAATTAAAGCAAAACAAAAGCTGGAATGAACAAGGAAGATCAAGAACACTGAAACTTGTGAAGGAAGTGGATGAAGGATTGATTCAAGTAACCGAAATGGTACTGAGCCAGGAAAAAGAATCCATCCATCTTTTAGACAAAATCGGTGAAATCAAAGGGTTGTTAGTGAATTTATATACGTAGCAGGTGAAATAGATGGTGAGCTGGGAAGAAACGAGCAAGACACAGCCTCGTGTTGTTAAACAATTAAAGAACAGCATCAAAAAGCAGCGCCTCGCTCATGCCTATATTTTTGAAGGAGCACATGGAACAGGTAAGATGGCTGTTGCAAAAGTATTAGCAAAAGCTTTTTTGTGCAAAAATGCCATCGATGGAGAACCGTGTGAAAACTGTTCAAATTGTAAAAGGATAACATCCGGCAACCATCCAGATGTACATATCATTACTCCTGACGGGCAGTCCATTAAAATCGATCAAATTAGAAGCTTGCAAAAAGAATTTGCTTATAGTGGAATGGAATCTTCAAAAAAAGTATACATTGTCGAACATGCAGATAAGATGACTGTCCAAGCTGCCAACAGTTTGCTGAAATTTTTGGAGGAACCAGGTTCGGATACAATCGCGTTATTATTAACGGAGCAGGTACACCATCTGCTTGAAACGATCCGTTCCCGGGCACAAACGCTATCTTTCTCTCCCCTTGCACCAGAGGGGATTTTACAAAAACTGATAGATCAAGAAATACCTAAGCCGATTGCGGCATTAGCTTCTTCGCTCACGTCGGATTATGCAGAAGCGCTCGAAATTTGTAGGGAAGAGTGGTTTGCACAAGCAAGAGCCAAAGTGATACAATTGACAGAGGAACTAAGGCAGCGGCCTGACTATTGTCTTGTAGTATTACAAGATCAATATCTTAGTTTTTTCAAAGAAAAAGAACAGTTACGATTAGCTTTAAACTTACTTTTGATCTGGTATCGGGATCTTTTATCTATACATTTATCAAAGACGGAAAACGTTGTGTTTTTCGATCAGCTTCAAGCATTAGAGCACCAGGCTCTTCAAACGTCCCAGCGGAAGACGGGAGAAGCACTGCAATCGATTTTAACTGCTCAATCGAGACTCAGAAGCAATGTGAGCCCACTTATGGTGATGGAGCAATTGGTTTTACGATTACGGGAGGGATAAAACCTTGTATGAGGTAGTGGGAATCCGCTTTAAAAAAGCGGGTAAAGTATATTATTTCGACCCCGGCGACCTTGAAGTGAAAAAAGACGCGTTCGTCATTGTTGAAACAGCGCGTGGAATTGAGTATGGCAAGGTAGTTATCGATAAGAAACTAGTCGGGGAGAATGATGTTGTTCTTCCTTTAAAGAAAGTCGTTCGGCTCGCGACACAGAAAGATATATTATCTGTAGAAGAAAATAAAGCAGCCGCTAAGGAAGCGTTTAATAGTTGTGAGGAAAAAATCATTGAGCACCAGCTGGACATGAAGCTGGTCGATGTTGAATATACATTTGATCGAAACAAAATTATCTTCTATTTCACTGCAGATGGAAGAATAGATTTCCGTGAACTAGTAAAGGATCTAGCTTCTATCTTCAGAACTAGAATCGAACTCAGACAAATCGGTGTCAGAGATGAAGCAAAAATGCTGGGCGGTATTGGTCCTTGCGGGCGAATGCTTTGCTGTTCTACCTTTTTAGGAGATTTTGAACCTGTCTCGATCAAAATGGCAAAGGATCAGAACTTATCATTAAATCCGGCCAAAATATCCGGGCTTTGCGGCCGTTTAATGTGCTGTTTAAAGTATGAAAATGACTATTACGAAGAAGCAAAAGAAGAAATGCCTGATGTGGGTGAGGAAATTATGACGCCTCATGGTGTTGGCCGCGTTGTTGGCTTGAACTTACTTGAGAAACTGATACAAGTAAACATCCCTTCAATGGAAAGAACAACAGAATTTACATTGGACGAGCTAGCAGGCAATAAAGAGGAACTAATCAGTCAGGCCACAGAGTAAAAGAGGTGGAATTCTTGGAAAAAAAGAGTGTATTTTCCCGTGTCGTGCAAATGGAAGTGCAAATTACAGAGTTGTCGAATCAGCTTGAGGATTTAAAAACCCATTTAGCGGCACTAATCGAAGAAAACCACCATCTCATGATGGAAAATGAAAACTTGAGAAACAAACTAAACCGCGACGGAAAAAGAAGTACGAAAATAAGTACTTCAACTTCTAAGGGGAAAAAAGAATCAACCGATATCGGCGAAGGTTATGATAACTTAGCTCGTCTGTACCAAGAAGGATTCCACATTTGCAACCTTCACTACGGAAGTATTCGTTCTGAGGGAGATTGTTTGTTCTGTCTTTCATTTTTAAATAAGAAATAAACGCCTTTCCTAAGGGGAAGGCTTTTTATTATTAGTTCTTTTCTAAAGGCTATTTTCTAAGAGATTGTTGCTATTGGCACATCTAGTTCATATTCTTAAGGACCAAGTTGATTGTAGTGCAAGGTGCGAGACTCCTGGGGGATTAGTGGGACAGGTGAGACTTCTGCAAGTGCAAAGCGCTTAGGAGGCTCACCGCACCCCCCCCCGGAAAGCGAGCATCCTGGAACGGAAATCAACCACTTTCAAAAGCAACAAAGGTTACGAAAACAACTTTATTATCAGAAGAAAGGGGGAGTTTATGTGACACAGCTCCTTCCAAACGAAAGAATTGACTACTTAGTACACGAGGATTTAAAAATCATACAAAGCCCTTCTGTTTTTTCCTTTTCATTGGATGCGGTTTTGTTGAGCCGTTTTGCTTGGGTTCCGATACAAAAGGGGAAGATTATCGACCTTTGCAGCGGGAATGGTGCAGTTGCTCTTCTACTAAGCAAGAGATCTAATGCTCATATAACGGGAGTGGAAATACAGGAAAAGCTGTATAGCATGGCCCAAAGAAGTGTGGCGTTAAACGAATTAACAAAACAGGTTCAGATCGATTTAGGTGATATAAAAGAAGCGCCTGCCCACTATGGATATGGAACATTCGATGCGCTGACGTGCAACCCGCCTTACTTTCCTTCCATGAATCAAGAAGATTACAATCTAAATGAACATTTAGCCATTGCCAGGCATGAAATCCATTGTTCATTAGAAGATGTCATTCGTGTCAGCAGCCAGCTTGTGAAACAAGGCGGAAAAGTGTCGATGGTTCATCGTCCGAACCGTCTTATGGAAATATTAGCATACATGAGACACTATCAGCTTGAGCCTAAAAAGCTGCAGTTGATTTATCCAAAAGCAGACAGTGAAGCGAATATGCTTTTAATAGAAGGTTTAAAGAACGGCAGACCTGATCTGCACATTCTGCCGCCCCTGACTGTATATGGTAACGATGGTGAATATACGCCGGAGTTAAAGAGGATGTTCTATGGGGAATAACGAAGACAATCACTTTGTATATATTCTAGAATGCAAAGATGGTACATACTATACAGGCTATACAAATGAACTTTCTCAACGGCTGCGTAAACATGAAGAAGGAAAAGGTGCAAAATATACAAGAGGAAGAGGACCTTTCCGGCTAGTGTATCAGAAATCTTTTCAAACAAAAACAGAAGCGATGAAAGCAGAGTTTGCAATAAAAAAACTGAACCGATCTGCGAAAGAGCGAATAATAAATGAGGGAAGTGTTTCATATGTGGCAACAAAAGAGCTTCCATAATGAAAATGGGTCAGGTGCCTTGTACCTTGTTCCAACACCTATCGGAAACTTGGAAGATATGACGTTCCGTGCAGTTCGATTGCTAAAGGAATCCGACATAATCGCTGCTGAGGATACGAGACAAACAAAAAAGCTATGCAACCACTTTGAGATCAGCACCCCTTTGACGAGTTATCATGACCATAACAAAATGCAAAGCGGAATGAAGTTATTGGAGGCTTTAAAAGAAGGCAAACAAATCGCATTAGTAACAGATGCAGGCATGCCGGGAATTTCAGATCCCGGATATGAACTTGTTGTTCAATGTGTAGAAGAACAGATTCCGGTTATTCCTTTGCCAGGTGCGAATGCAGCTTTACCGGCACTCGTTGCGTCTGGTTTAGATACAGAACTATTTACCTTCTATGGTTTTTTGCCTAGAGGGAAAAAAGAAAAAAAGGAAGAGTTAGAACGGCTTAAGCGATTTCCTTCCACTTTGTTGTTTTATGAAGCACCACATCGTCTAAAAGAAACCATTAAAGCGATGAATGAAGTATTGGAGAACCGTAAAATTGCAGTCGTTCGCGAACTGACAAAAAAGTTTGAAGAAATCACACGCGGCACACTAAATGAAGTTTCAGATTTTCTAAATCAAGGAGATGCTGAGATCAGAGGAGAATTTTGTTTAGTCGTTGAAGGCAGCGGCAATAAAGATTTTCAAGATGAAGAAGCTGAAGCGTGGTGGGAAGCATTGTCCATAACAGATCATGTTGAGCACTATATCAATCAAGGTGAAAAACCGAAAGATGCTATTAAATCAGCGGCTACTGACCGTAATGTACCAAAGAGGGACGTTTATCAAGAATATCACGGGTTGTAGTTTTTATAAAAACTGTTTCGCATTTATTGTTGTCTTTGAAAGCCATTGATTTCCGTTTCAGGGTGCTCGCTTTCCGCGGCGCGCGCATTGAGTGGTCTATCTTGTCCTGCTTCTCCTGCTGGAGCCTCGCACCTTCCACTCCAACATGTCAATGATGAAAATGACCAATACGATTCAAAAACTACAATCTATTAGAAAGAGACAAAAAGAAAAGAGCCTTCTAAGCGAAGGCTCTTGATGTTCATTGGATTACTTTGCAGTTTGTAATTGCTTTTGAAGTTCTTCCATAACTTCTTTAGCACCTTCACGGCTAAGGATGATTTTTCCGCCGGCAACTGTGTAGTTGTCATCAGAAACTTCACCAGTTACTGCACAAGTCATGTTAGGCTTGTATTTTTTAAGGATGATACGGTCGTCATCCACATAGATTTCTAAAGCATCTTTTTCTGCAATACCTAGAGTACGGCGAAGCTCGATCGGAATAACCACGCGTCCTAGTTCGTCAACTTTACGTACAATACCTGTAGATTTCATAAAATTTTCTCCTCCTAATATATAAAAATATTTCCCTATCTATCTCAATCAATCGTCAGAATTCGACAAAATCTTACGAGTACATCTTACCAAGATTTCCAATTGCCGTCAATAGTTTTGACATAAACATTTTTCAGAACTTTACCAGTTGAATTCTTTGTTATATACCTTTTAATAATACTTCTTAAACATGATAATGGAAGAATTATTCATATATTGTCATAAAAAATTCAAATAAGTGTAAAAGATGAAAAAATATTACTGGAAAATGGAATTGTGATGAATCGTCAAATTTCGACAAAACTAACAACAAAAAATACTATTCATCTATTCCTTTCAACCTTAAGCCTGTTTACCTTGACACACTTTCGATGCATTAGGTATATTTTGAAGGAAGAAAAGAGAATAATGAAAGTATTTACATAGAAATCTTTCGCTTGCTTTTTTACTTTTATGTCCTAATGTAAACAGTTTTTTATAGTTTTTGTAAAAAAGATACATTTTCCGTAAGTGTTATTTTTTTCTAATTGTTTAAAAGACGAATAGTCCCTAAATTGAGGGGCTTTTTTTCCTATAAAGAGAATACCTTGAGGAGGCTGCAATCATGGCAAAACCAACATTCTATATTACAACACCGATTTATTACCCTAGCGGGAAGCTTCATATCGGCCACGCATACACGACAACTGCCGGAGATGCGATGGCAAGATATAAACGTCTTAGAGGTTTTGACGTTATGTATTTAACAGGAACAGACGAACACGGAGAAAAAATCCAAAAGAAAGCAAATGAACAAGGACTGCACCCGCAGCAATATGTAGACGGAATCGTTGATGATATTAAAGCGTTGTGGAAAAAGATGAACATTTCTTACGATGATTACATTCGTACAACTGATGAACGTCATAAAAATTCTGTCGAAAAGATTTTTCAACAGCTTCTTGATCAGGATGATATTTATTTGAGTGAATATGAAGGATGGTATTGTACAGACTGTGAATCTTTCTTTACGGAAAGACAGCTTGAAGACGGAAAGTGTCCAGATTGCGGACGCGAAGTCAAAAAAGTAAAAGAAGAAAGCTATTTTTTCCGTATGAGCAAGTATGCAGACCGTTTGCTCGCTTTTTATGAAGAAAATCCTTCCTTCATCTTTCCAGAATCTCGAAAGCGTGAAATGATCAACAACTTTATTAAACCAGGATTAGAAGACTTGGCTGTATCTCGTACATCCTTTGACTGGGGTGTAAAAGTACCAGGGAATCCAAAGCATGTTATTTATGTATGGATCGATGCGCTTTCTAACTATATTACTGCTTTAGGGTATGGCAGTGATAACGATGAGAAGTTCCAAAAATACTGGCCTGCTGATGTACATTTAATGAGTAAAGAAATAGTGCGCTTCCATACGATTTATTGGCCGATAATGCTTATGGCTTTAGGACTTCCGCTGCCAAAGCAAGTTATCGCTCACGGCTGGTTATTAATGAAAGATGGAAAAATGTCGAAATCTAAAGGTAATGTGGTCGATCCGAATGTACTTATTGATCGATATGGATTAGATCCATTGCGCTACTATTTGCTTCGTGAAGTACCATTCGGTTCAGATGGCGTGTTCACTCCGGAAAGCTTTGTTGACAGAGTAAATGCAGATTTAGCGAACGATTTAGGCAACTTGTTGAATCGTACGATCGCGATGATCGGAAAGTATTTTGATGGGAAGATTCCTTCCTATGAAGGACGCGTAACAGAATTTGACGGTACATTGGAAGAGTTTGCTTCTGAGACTGTGAGAAAAACAGAAGAGGCAATGGAAAAACTTGAGTTTTCAATTGCTCTTTCAACGATTTGGCAGCTTGTCAGCCGAACGAATAAATATATCGATGAGACACAGCCATGGGTAATAGCGAAAGATGAAGCAAGAAAAGGTGAACTGGCTAGCGTCATGTATCATCTTGCTGAATCCCTTCGTATCGTTTCTGTGCTGATCCAGCCGTTTATGACAGAAACACCAGCAAAAATTTGGGATCAGCTTGGACTTTCAAATTCCAACCTTACAGAATGGGAATCTTTAAAAGAATTCGGCATAATTCCTGCTGATACATCTATTGCAAAAGGAGATCCGATTTTCCCTCGTTTAGAAACAGAAGTGGAAGTTCAGTTTATCAAGGATTCAATGGGAAGCACTCTTGCCGCTCCTGAAGAACAAAAGCCAGAAGTAAAGAAAGAAGAAACAGCTCCTGTTGATGAAAAACCTGAAATCTCAATCGATGACTTTATGAAAGTTGATTTAAGGGTAGCGACTGTTATAGAAGCTGAACCTGTTAAAAAAACGGATAAATTATTAAAGCTTCAATTAGATTTAGGGTATGAAAAACGACAAGTCGTTTCTGGAATAGCGCAATATTATAAACCAGAAGACCTTGTAGGCCAAAAAGTGATCTGCGTTACAAACTTAAAACCAGTTAAATTACGTGGTGAACTTTCTCAAGGTATGATTTTAGCTGGATCATCTGAAGGACAATTAACATTAGCAACCGTTGATCCTTCTCTTCCGAATGGTGCAAAAGTGAAATAAATGAAGAAAAGCGGGGATGGTATCCCTGCTTTTTTAGTGCTAAAGACTAGAATTGTTTAGGTTTTTTAAAGGTAAAATAGGACTTAATACCCATTATGTAATTATATTGTAATACGGTTGTTACCCAATTGAATGGTAATTGTGATAAGATTTGTAAAGTTGAAGGGATTGTCTGCTATGTTTGATACACACGCACACATCAATGCAATACAGTTTGATGAAGATCGGCAAGAGGTCATTCAGAGGGCACTGGATGAAGGAGTTACCCATATTGTTGTTGTTGGTTTTGATCGTGAAACGATACGCGGAGCGATGAAACTGGCTGAAGAATATGATTTCATCTATGCTTGTGTCGGCTGGCATCCAGTAGATGCAATTGACATGACCGATGAAGATTTGGCATGGATTGAAGAACTTGCTGCACATCCAAAGGTAGTTGCTCTTGGAGAAATGGGTCTTGATTATCATTGGGACAAGTCACCTGCAGACGTTCAAAAAGAGGTGTTTCGGCGCCAAATCCGGCTTGCCAAAAAAGTGAAGCTCCCAATCGTTATTCATAACAGGGAAGCTACACAAGATGTTGTTGATATCTTAAGGGAAGAAAATGCTCATGAAGTTGGCGGTATTATGCATTGCTACAGCGGGAGCATTGAGGTTGCCCGTCAATGTATGGAAATGAATTTTTACATAAGCTTTGGTGGACCAGTAACGTTTAAGAATGCCAAAAAGCCAAAGGAAGTCGCGAAGGATGTTCCTATGGACCGGCTTTTAATTGAAACGGATTGTCCTTACTTAAGTCCTCATCCATTGAGAGGAAAAAGAAACGAACCATCTTATGTAAAATACGTCGCTCAAACATTGGCAGAATTAAAAGAGCTTCCACTTGAGGAGATCATCAAAAAAACTTCCGACAATGCTTTTAAAATTTTTAACATATCTCGATAAGAGATGTTGTCGGATACTAGCAATATGTGAAGAATATCGCAAGAATCTTTCAAAATATGACAAAAGGGACAGGGAATTTGTCAAATTCTTTTTCTTCCCTTTTTCCTTCTTTTCCGTTCATAATTAGCCTTGGGTCAATTAATGACGAAAAGGAGGGTGATTTGACAGAGAGAAAAAAGATATTTATAATGCATTGCTTGTAGGGGAGGAAAACTGATGTACAAAAACATGATTGCTTTGTTCTCGAGTTTTACCAGAAAGAAACTATCTCTTTCTGTAGCCGCTCTTCTGGTTTTAGCAGTAACAACAGGATTTGTAGGATATAACACGACAAAGTCTGAAGTTTCACTTATGCTAAACGGTAAGAAGACGGAAGTTAACACTCATGCAGACACTGTAAGAGAACTTCTAAGCGAAAATCACATAAATCCAAATAAGCATGATCTAGTCAGGCCAGGGCTAAACGCCAAGGTAAAAGACAACATGAAGATTGATTATGTTAAAGCGAATAAAGTTGTCCTGAATGTAGACGGGAAAAAGAAATCCGTTTGGACGACAGCAAAAACTGTTGAACAGTTTGTTAAAGAACAACAGTTAACGCTAAATGACCATGATGTCATTAAGCCAGGTCTTACTGCTAAAATTCAAAATCATACAAACGTAGAGATTGAATCAGCATTTCCGGTTAATCTTGTTGTTGGTGGAAAATCACAGCAAGTTTGGACCACTTCGACTACCGTCGCTGACCTTTTGAAGCAACAAAAGGTATCATTAGGTGAATTAGATAAAGTATCGCCTGTAAAGACAGAGAAAATCACTGGCCAAACGCAGGTTAATGTCATCCGAGTAGAAAAGGTCACCGATGTAGTGGAAGAAGAAACACCGTTTGCTACGGTTAACCGCAAAGATAGCGGGTTAACACAAGGGAAACAGAGTGTCGTTCAAGACGGCGAAAAAGGCAAAGTGCAAAAAAGTTTCGAGGTTGTTAAGGAAAACGGAAAAGAGGTTTCCAGAAAACTCGTTACGACAAAAACGTTAACTGAAAGTAAAGATAAAATTGTGGCGATCGGTACAAAAGCTAAGCCAAAACCACAGCCGGTTGTTTCACGTAGTAAGGCACCTAGCAATTCAGGGGACAGAGAGATTGTTGTGAATAGTACTGCCTATACTGCTAATTGTTCAGGATGTTCCGGTGTAACAGCAACAGGCTTTAATTTAAAAGCGAATCCAGGAGCAAAAGTAATTGCCGTGGATCCGAGCGTTATTCCACTTGGCTCTAAGGTTTATGTTGAGGGCTACGGATATGCCATTGCTTCAGATACTGGGGGAGCGATTAAAGGCAATAGAATTGATGTGTTCTTTTCATCTCAATCTCAAGCCGAGAGCTGGGGTAGGAAGACCATAAGAATACGAATCATTAAGTAATAACAAAATGATTACTAAGCATGGGGGTTCTATAATCCCTGTGCTTTTTTGTGTTTGTTCATTGATAAGCGTCGAATCTCTTCGTCAGTTTTGTTCTTGCGGTGCTCATGTAGGTTTACTACAATCCGCTCCTCAAAACTTCACTTCCTCGACCTTCTCGCTTCTAAATGAACAACTTATTTGATTGATAAGCGTCGAATCTCTTCGTCTGTTATGTTCTTGCGGTGCTCACGTAGGTTTACTACATTCCGCTCCTCTGAACTTCACTTCCTCGACCTTCTCGCTGCTCCTGCGGTTACTCGTCGCAACTCGCTGTCTTCGTGCAAGTTTTGCTCGTTTCTATATGAACAACTTTTTTTGAATGATAAGCGTCGATCTTACTTAGGTTAAGTTTTCCCGGAGGATTACCGTTTTAAACAATAAATAAGCAGCTAAAATGGTGATTTACATATGCGAATCTAGACTTTCTTGACGCCTGGGTTATACTAGTAAAAGATTATTTTTTCGTTCTACCCATTAGACGCAACTAAACTGAAAAAGGTTTCACCGTTTTGGAGGAAATCATGAAAAAAATTAAAGAAATAATAGTGGTTGAAGGCAAGTGTGATACATTAGCCATTAAACGGGCAGTAATGGCAGATACAATAGAAACAAATGGTTCTGAAATCAGTCAGGACACTTTGAACCGAATTAAAATAGCTTATGAAAGACGCGGGGTCATTGTATTTACAGATCCTGATTTTCCGGGTAAAAGAATTCGCCAGATCGTTTCTGAATTTGTTCCTGGCTGCAAGCATGCCTACCTAGCAAAAGAAGATGCAATTGCCAAGGGAGACAAGGGTGTTGGAGTAGAACACGCTACAAACGAGGCGATCATTGCAGCATTATCTCACGTAAGAGAAGAAATGGTCGGAGAAGAGATTGATACGATTCCATGGGAAGATTTAATAGCAGCAGGCTTAACGGGCGGCCCTGATTCAAAAAGGAGACGTGAGTTAATAGGCTCACAGCTGCGGATCGGTTATATGAATGCAAAACAATTGCATAAGCGTTTAAATATGTTTCGTGTTACACGTGAAGAATTTCAGCAAGCCTTAGAGGCGCTCTATAGAACTGAGGAGGAATAGGACGGGCATGAGAAAAGACATTTCAACTCCCCAATCCACGAAAGCCATATTAGAAAAGCATGGTTTTACGTTTAAGAAAAGCTTAGGTCAAAACTTTTTAATTGATCGCAACATATTAAATAATATTGTGAATGCAGCAGAACTCACAGAGGATTCTGGTGTTATAGAAATCGGACCAGGAATTGGGGCTTTAACTGAATTTATTGCAAGGTCTGCAAAAAAAGCAGTAGCCTTTGAGATAGATCAGCGGCTATTGCCAATCTTACAAGAAACATTAGCTCCATATCCGCACGTTGATGTGATTCATTCAGATGTACTAAAGGCTGATATTCATCAAGTGATTTCTGAGCATTTTGAAGAAGGGCAAGATTTAATGGTCGTAGCGAACCTGCCTTATTATGTGACGACTCCGATTATCATGAAATTACTGCAAGATAAGCTTCCGATTCGAGGAATCGTCTGTATGATCCAAAAAGAAGTGGCTGACCGTCTGGCTGCATCGCCAGGAACGAAGGATTACAATTCCCTGTCGATAGCCATCCAATACTATGCAACCGCGGAAACGATGATTAAGGTGCCTAAAACTGTTTTTGTACCCGCACCTAATGTGGATTCATCTGTCATTAAATTGACGATTCGAAAAGAACCAGCTGTTAAAGTAAAAGATGAGAAGTTCTTCTTTGAAGTGGTCCGTTCTTCTTTTGCGCAAAGAAGAAAAACACTTTGGAATAACTTGATCAGCGGGGTGGTTTCAAAAGAGAAGAAAGAAGATCTTCAAATGATTTTAGATGAGATCGGAATTGATCCTAAACGCCGCGGAGAAACATTAACAATAGAAGAATTCGGTAAATTGGCAGATGCTCTTTTGCCGCTTGTAAAATAAACCTCATTATTCCCCCTGCCCAAACATACTCATATAAAAGGAACATTCTGAGCAGAGGAGCTTGTTACTCCAAATAGGGGGAGTAAAATGAAACTAGAGATTGGATCCATTGTAAGCAGGAATTCTTACAAACGTGATTTGCTTTTCCGGATAGTAGGTTTTAGTGAAGATCGAACCATTGCAGAACTAGCAGGAGAAGAGCTCAGGTTATGGGCGGATGCTCCTATTGACGATTTATTTGTTGTAGATGATAAGCATATGTCTGAACACCGTCAAGTTGTAAAAGAGAAAGAAGAATCATCATTAAAGCTTTTTAGGCAAGATTATTACTTACTTAGACAAAAAAGGGAGTACCTTTCGACAAATGGGTATCAGTATGACCAATCTTACTTTGAACTGCCAGGCAGAGTCCTTCACATTGACGGAGATCCGCTTTATTTAAATAAATGTTTAGAACTATATAAAAAGCTTGGTGTTCCGGTGTATGGGATCCATATGAAAGAAACAGAGATGCCTGATAAAGTTCCAGCACTCGTAGAAGAAGTCAGACCAGACATTCTCGTAATCACGGGTCATGATGCCTATTTGAAATCCAAAGGCGACACCTCTGATGTAAATGCATACCGCCATACTAAATATTTTATTAGAACCGTTCGAGAAGTTAGAAGAAAGTATACAAATCTTGATCATCTTATGATATTTGCCGGTGCATGCCAATCCCATTTTGAGTCGCTCATTAAAGTGGGATCCAACTTTGCGAGTTCACCAGCCCGGATTAACATACATGCACTTGATCCTGTATACATCGTGTCGAAAATTAGTTTAACCTCTTTTATGGACAGAGTGAACGTTATGGACGTTTTGAGAAACACACTTACCGGTAAAGAAGGTTTAGGTGGTGTCGAATCAAAAGGGTTTCTCAGAACAGGAATGCCAATTAAAACAAAGCCCTAAAACTCCGGATTTCCGGGGTTTTTTCGCTTTTCTCCTGTTTTATACATAAAAAATAAAATAGGAGCCATACTAAAAAAAGTAAAAAAAGGATAATAAGTCATTGACATGAAATTACTTTGCTTGCTATAATAAAAATTTTATTTTGACAAATAAACACGATTTGTGTTATAATTTGTCTAAGTGAGGTGGAGCCTAAATGGGTAAAACAATTGTTGACATTAGACGCTCTTTAGAGTCTAACGTGGGTAGAAGACTTTCTTTACGGGCTAACGGCGGACGACGCAAAACAATCGAACGACTTGGGACGCTTGAAGAAACATACCCAGCGGTTTTTATTATCAAATTAGATCAGGACACCAACGCTTTTGAACGTGTTTCTTATAGTTACGCGGATGTACTCACAGAAACAGTAGAACTTACATTCTTAGAAGATACACAAGCAGCAATCGGGCAGTAAGAACTTTTTACTGCTATTTTTTTACCCTTTTTTTATAGCACCTAAGGAAAACACCTAAATTAAAACATACATATATAAAAGTTAGAGCAACTAAACCCCCTTTTCTGGAGATACTAATCGTATCGCATCATTGAAAGGGGGTTTCATCATGAGCGGGAAAAAACCGATGATGTCGGAAGCGCTAAAAACAGAAATTGCAAAAGAACTGGGGTTTTATGATACGGTACAGCGTGAAGGCTGGGGAGGCATTAGCTCGAAGGATGCTGGCAATATGGTGAAACGCGCACTGGAGATAGCTGAACAAGGTTTAAATAAATCGAAATAAGCAACATGATGCGATATGGATAAACCGGGGAGTAGAGACAGCTCTCCGGTTTTGCTATATGTTTGATTTTCATTACATATAACACATCATACTGTGTTACTATTAAAAATATCAAAATTGTGTAAGATTTTTAGGCAGGGATAAAGATGACGAATAATAAAGTATCCATTAAAGCTCCGGCAAAGATTAATCTGTCTCTAGATGCGTTAAGAAAAAGAGAAGATGGTTTTCATGAAGTTGCTATGGTCATGACCACAGTTGATTTGGCTGACAGAATCGAACTGACTTTATTAGAAACAGATGAAATTAAAATTGAGAGCTCGGGTGGTTTTGTACCTTTAGACGAAAGAAATCTGGCGTATCAGGCAGCTAAGCTTCTAAAAGAAAAGTTTGGCGTGAAAAAAGGTGTCTCCATACATATTGCAAAGCATATTCCTGTTGCTGCAGGTTTAGCGGGGGGAAGCAGTGATGCGGCTGCAACTTTAAAAGGACTGAACGAACTCTGGGGCTTAGGGCTTTCTATGGACGAAATGGCAGAACTAGGAGCAAAGATCGGTTCTGATGTGTCATTCTGTGTTTATGGCGGAACTGCTTTAGCTACTGGGCGCGGGGAGAAGATTCACCACATCCCGTCACCGCCGCCATGCTGGGTTTTATTAGCTAAACCCCCAATCGGTGTTTCAACAGGAGAAGTATATCGTAATTTAAAGCTAAAACATGTAAAACATCCAGATGTAGATGGAATGGTTCGCGCCATTGAAGAAAAGGATTATGAACAAATCTGCAATTTGTTAGGAAATGTATTAGAATCCGTTACCCTCCATATGTATCCGGAAGTAAAGCATATAAAAGAACAAATGATGAAGCTAGGTGCTGATGCTGTATTAATGAGCGGAAGCGGTCCAACCGTATTCGGATTGTTTCAGCATGAGTCTAGACTTCAAAGGGTTTATAACGGACTTAGAGGATTTTGCCATGAAGTTTATGCGGTTCGTCTTTTAGGGGAATGATTGATAAAATCCGTATAAAAATGTTATATTATCTTCAAACATTCGGTTTTGGAGGATATTATGAAATTAAAAAGAAGCGGAAGAATGGTAGATTTAACAGCCTATCTACTTCACCATCCCCATCAGCTCATTCCTTTGTCCTATTTCGTTGAACGGTATGAATCCGCAAAATCTTCTATCAGTGAAGACTTAGCGATTATTAAAGATCATTTTGAACAGCACGGATTAGGGTTGGTTCAAACGGTTCCAGGTGCAGCAGGCGGAGTTAAATATATTCCTGGCATCGATCAAGCAGAAGCTGAAACAACAGTGAGTGAGTTGATTCAGCTATTAGAAGATCCAAGCCGCATCTTGCCTGGAGGATATTTGTATGTAACAGATATTATTGGTAACCCAAGACTTGTTAACCAAGTGGGCCGGTTATTTTCCTCCATTTTTTCTTCGCGAAAGATTGATGTCGTCATGACGATCGCGACGAAGGGGATACCGCTCGCTTATGCAGTAGCAAGTTATTTGAACGTTCCAGTCGTTGTCGTAAGAAGCAACAGCAGGGTGACAGAAGGTTCAACCGTCAGTATCAATTATGTTTCTGGATCTACAAAAAGAATCCAGACGATGGCACTAGCAAGAAGAAGCATCAAACAAGGGGCACGCGTGCTGATTATTGATGATTTCATGAAAGCCGGAGGAACGATCAAAGGCATGATCAGTTTAATTGAAGAATTTCAGGCTCATATTGAAGGGATTGGAGTTCTTGTAGAAGCACAGGAAGTATCGGAACGGTTAGTAGATGATTATGTTTCGATTGCCCGTTTAGCTAAAGTGAATGAAAAAGAGAATCGAATTGAGGTTGAAAAAGGAAATTATTTTTTAAATGGAGGGAATGCCTAATGAAAACAGTTCATACTTCAGAAGCACCTGCAGCAATCGGCCCATACTCTCAAGGGATCGTATTAAATCAGTTATTTTTTAGTTCAGGTCAGATTCCGCTTACGAAAGACGGAGTAATGCTTGAAGGCGATGTGAAAGAACAGACTCATCAAGTATTCCAGAATTTAAAAGCTGTTTTAGATGAAGCGGGTTCATCACTAGATCAGGTGATCAAAGCCACTGTCTTCATTAAAGATATGAATGAATTTGCAGATATAAATGAAGTTTACGGCCAATATTTTTCTGAGCATAAACCAGCACGCTCTTGTGTGGAAGTAGCACGCCTTCCAAAAGATGCAAAAGTTGAAATTGAAGTGATTGCAGTTGTGAAATAAGCTCCTCCAAAGGGGCTTATTTTTTTTGCCTATATTCATTTAACCGTGATGATTTAAAACCGATATTTCATTATATAAACCTCTAATTTAAATTTTTTAAAAATTTTTATTATTCAAAGAAGGATTTTGTAAAATGTTGAAGAATTGTAGTATTACGTTCTTATTATTGGAAAAAGGTGGTGTTTGTAAGTGGAAGTAACAGACGTTAGATTACGCCGTGTAAATACAGAAGGCCGTATGAAAGCGATTGCCTCCATTACAATCGATCATGAATTTGTTATTCATGATATTCGTGTAATTGATGGCAATAATGGAATGTTCGTGGCTATGCCAAGCAAACGAACACCAGATGGAGAGTTCCGAGATATCGCGCATCCGATCACTTCAACAACTCGTGAGAAGATCCAAAATGCGGTATTAACAGAATATCACCGTATGGGAGAAATGGAGTCTGCTTTAGAAGAAGCAGGAGCTTCTTAATTCCTTATAAGAATTGAGGACCTGGTCAACTACAATGATTAGGTTCTTTTTATTTGCCCATTTTTTGTATGGAAAGCGTTCTCCTCGATACATATATTGCCTGTGAATTTTCCGATTTTTTATCAATCCATTGACAATCCTCCTCCACTCCTTGAAATGCCCACTCTTTTAAGATATATTCGTAATGGTATGTTTAGAAATAGGAAGATGGATGGAGGTTCACTATGACAAAACGTTATGCGGTCATTCTTGCTGCAGGTCAAGGAACAAGAATGAAATCCAAATTATATAAAGTATTACACTCTGTGTGCGGAAAGCCTATGGTTCAGCATGTTGTGGATCAGGTTAACTCTCTGGAGATGGAGAAAATGGTTGTCGTTGTCGGTCATGGAGCTGAAAAAGTTCAAGATCAACTAGGCAGCGATCAAATTGAGTATGTTTTGCAAGAAGAGCAGCTCGGTACAGCACATGCAGTTATGCAAGCAGATGAAGCATTAGCAAACGAAGAAGGAATCACTTTGGTTGTCTGCGGTGATACGCCTTTAATCAAGTCTGAGACGATGGAAAAGCTAATCGCTGAACATCAGTCAACGGGAGCTAAAGCAACAATCCTTACTGCCAAGCCTGAAGATCCAACAGGCTACGGGCGTATCATCCGTAACAGTCAAGGGACTGTTGAACGTAATGTGGAGCATAAAGACGCGTCAGAAGAAGAACGCATGGTGAATGAAATCAACACAGGAACGTACTGTTTTGATAATAAAGCACTATTTGAAGCGTTAAAACAAGTGAACAATGATAATGTTCAAGGTGAATATTATTTGCCAGACGTTATTGAAATCCTTCAGAATGCTGGAGAAGTAATTGCTGCTTATACAACACCTGACTTTAACGAAACATTAGGTGTAAATGATCGGGTAGCACTTTCACAAGCAGAAAGCATTATGAAAAAGCGCATTAATGAACGTCATATGAGAAATGGCGTAACCTTGATTGATCCAGAACAAACGTATATTTCTGATGATGCAGAAATTGGAAGTGATACTGTGATCTATCCAGGCACAGTTATTTTAGGGAATGTAAAAATTGGAGAAGAAAACATCATTGGTCCGCATTCAGAAATTAAAGACAGTGTAATTGGAAACGGAAATACAATCCGTCAATCTGTTGTCCACGACAGTGAAGTGGGTAACGATACAGCGATTGGTCCTTTTGCTCATATTCGTCCAAAATCTGTCTTAGAAAACAATGTGAAGATTGGAAACTTTGTTGAAGTGAAGAAGTCTGTTATGAGCACTGGCAGCAAAGCTTCTCATTTAAGTTATATTGGTGATGCTGAGATTGGTAAAGATGTAAACTTAGGCTGTGGATCCATTACAGTTAATTATGATGGAAAAAACAAATTCCTTACAAAAGTAGAAGATGGTGCTTTCATCGGCTGTAATTCTAACCTTGTAGCTCCTGTAACGGTTGGGAAAAATGCTTATGTTGCAGCAGGTTCTACCATTACGGAGGATGTGCCATCTGAATCATTATCGATTGCAAGAGCCCGTCAAACGGTTAAAGAGAATTATGTTCAAAAGCTTAAAGAAAAACAAAACCAATAAATATTAAGAGTGGGGAAGGATGAATCCATCAATGAGTACGTATGTAGATCCTACATTAAAAGTTTTCACATTAAATTCAAACAAAGAATTATCAAAAGAGATTGCTCAGCACATCGGTATTGAACTGGGAGAAAGCTCTGTAACGAAATTTAGTGACGGGGAAATTCAGATTAATATTGAAGAAAGTATTCGCGGGTGTGAAGTTTATGTCATTCAATCCACGAGCGACCCTGTTAATCAGCACTTAATGGAACTTTTAATTATGATCGATGCACTAAAGCGTGCGTCTGCAAAAACGATCAATGTTGTTATGCCTTATTATGGATATGCGAGACAAGATCGTAAAGCACGTGCTCGTGAACCAATCACGGCGAAACTTGTTGCTAACCTATTGGAAACAGCAGGAGCAACACGTGTAATCGCAATTGATCTACATGCTCCTCAGATTCAAGGATTCTTTGATATCCCGGTAGACCAGCTTTTAGGTGTGCCGATCTTAGCGAATTATTTTGATAACAAGGAACTGGATGATATCGTTATCGTTTCTCCGGACCATGGCGGTGTAACGAGAGCGCGTAAAATGGCAGACCGTTTAAAGGCGCCGATTGCTATTATTGATAAGCGACGTCCTCGTCCGAATGTTTCAGAAGTGATGAACATTGTAGGTAATATCGAAGGAAAGACAGCCATCTTAATCGACGATATTATCGACACAGCAGGAACGATTACTTTAGCTGCAAATGCCTTAGTTGAAAATGGCGCTAAAGAAGTTTATGCATGCTGTACACACCCTGTTCTTTCAGGACCGGCTATGGACCGCATCCAAAATTCTCAAATTAAAGAATTAGTCGTAACAAATACAATTGTTCTTCCAGAAGAAAAGAAAATTGACAAAGTAACACAGCTTTCAGTAGCACCATTACTTGGTGAAGCAATCATTCGTGTACACGAACAACTGTCAGTTTCTAAGCTGTTTGATTAAGATTTAAAAAACGATAAAAAATTAATTGCAACAAAAAATGCGAGAATTTTGCTGGAGCAGCACTCTGAGCGGAGAAATCAGTTTTTATATCGAATAGTAATTTGTCAAAAGCAACAAACTTTTTCTTAAAGTTTGTTGCTTTTGACGCTTTTTATACGTTATCTTCATCGACGAGTTGAATGAAGTGTAAGGTGCGAGACTCCTGCAGGATGAGTGGGACAGGTGAGACCCTTCATGGCGCGCAGCGTGCCAGCCACATGAAAATTCTCCTTGCAAGGCATGCGACGAGGAAGCCTGCTTGGATTGATATGCTTGCAGACGCAGGAGCAAAGATACTTCCTCGAATACCGCACCCCCTGCGGAAAGCGAGCATCCTGGAACGGAGATCAACTATTTTCGAAAACAACAATATTGCACCTTTGAATGAGACTAGCGATTAAACTTTAAGTTTTAAAACCGACCACTTCGGGTAATCCTTAATAGAGACCCGAAATAGGAAAGGTGGAACTATAAGTGGCAACTAATTTAACAGTCGAAAAACGTAATACAGATAAACGATCATTTTTAACTGAATTAAGAAGTAAAGGGCACGTTCCAGCAAACCTTTATGGCTATGGAACAGAGTCAGTCTCCCTATCAGTAGATGAGCCAGAATTTATTAAGGCTTATAGAGAAGTCGGTAAAAACGGCATTCTTAAATTAAAAGTGGGCGGAAAGAATTATTCTGTCATGGTACAGGAAATGCAAGTACATCCATTAAAAAATGCAATCACACACATAGACTTTATTGCGTTAGATTTAAATAAAGAAACAGAAGCGGAAGTTCCTGTTGTTCTAACAGGTGATTCTGCAGGAGTTAAAGAAGGTGGCATTTTGCAGCGTGTCCTTGCTGAAGTTTCAGTTAAGGCATTGCCGGCTGATTTCCCTGAACAGCTTGAAGTAGCCGTGGATTCTCTTGAAATTGGTGATTCTTTAACAGTAAAGGATTTGCCGACGGGGGACAAATATGAAATTCTTCATGAAGAAGATGAAGTAATCGTGAGTGTGGTACCTCCTAAACTTCAAGATGAAGAAACAGATGAGGAAACAGAAGAAGCAGATGAAGCTGGAGATGCACCAGAATCATCTGAATCTGTTGCACAAGATAGTCAAGAAGACAAGAAAGACGAATAAATGGATAAAGCGCAGCTTAAATAGCTGCGTTTTTTTCTAGTATCAGAAAATATCATTTGTTAACAGGCGGCGTTCAATTCGGCATTAAGTAAAAGGTAAAAGGTCAATAATATAAGTGCAGCTAAAGCTGACGGAAAAGGCTTGGCGTCAGCCATGTTTTCTTTATGATTGGCGCTTTTCTAAAAGATTGTTGAATGTTGCTACAGAAAGGGTTTGCAGTTCTTCATTGTAAAGTTGATTGAAGGGAAAGGTGCGCGACTCCTGCGGGACAGGCGGGCAGTCCGAAAAGCGGAAGCGGTTTGTTCAGCCCCGACAAGCAAAAGGGAAATGGGCTAAGAAGGCGCTTTTTGCCTTCAGGACCATTAAACTTTTGACCTCGAGGGGCTAACCGCTGCAGCTAGACAGGTGAGACACTTATAAGTGGAACGTACGAATGTGGCTCACCGCCTGCCCCGCGGAAAGCGAGCAGCCTGGAATGAAAATCAACTACTTACAAAAGCAACAAAGTATGCGAAAACAGCCTTAGATTACATGATTTCATGTATAATGTTCTTAAGATCGTTAAAGGTTAGGTGAACATAAGTTGAAATTGTTTATTGGGCTCGGGAATCCTGGACCTCGGTTTGATGGAACCCGTCATAATATTGGATTTGAAGTCATTGACCGACTGGCCGAATCCCTAAACATTGAGATGCAGCAATCTAAGTTTAAAGGGTTATATGGAACAGGTATTGTTGATGGGGAGAAAATTTTCCTATTAAAACCGCTGACTTATATGAATGTTTCTGGTGAATGTGTTGGACCGTTCATGGATTACTTTCAGATTCCTGAAGAAGACATGTTAGTGGTTTATGATGATCTAGATACGTTGCCGGGTAAGTTAAGACTGAGAACAAAAGGCAGTGCAGGCGGGCATAATGGAATTAAGTCTATGATTGCTCACCTTGGTACACAAGAATTTAAACGCATCCGATTCGGGATTGGGCGTCCAACAAATGGGCAGGCTGTTCCTGATTTTGTGCTGAATCGTTTTTCAAAAGATGAGCAGGCAGATGTAATGGATGGAGTGGAACGTGCAGTTAAAGCGTGTGAAGCTTTTGTACATACATCTTTCGATAAAGTCATGAATAAGTTTAACGGGTAAGAATAGATTTTACGTGTTCCGCTCATAATGGTTAGTGTATAAGCTAACTGAAAGGGGACATGGCATGGCTATTCATTACAAGTGCAGGCATTGCAGCACACACGTCGGCACGATTGATCACCATACTGTAAATGTTTCACAGCTTGGATTTGAAGCGTTAAGTGCCGAAGAGCGGCAGGAATTACTCTCCTATAAAGAGAATGGAGATATAGAAGTCACTATCGTTTGTGAGGATTGTCAGGAAACACTAGAACGTTATCCTGAATTTCATACACTAAAATCATTTATTCAATAAGGTATTGCTTTGGCCTGGCATGTGAGGACCAAAGCCTTTTTCTGTTTTGTTATCACAATCTATAGCAACGGACGGCCTTGTAAGGGGGAGGAAGATTTGTTAGGTTTAAAAAAATATTTTAGTCAGGGAGAAGACTATCAATCCATACTTGACGGTATTAATGCCGGACTGAAAGAACAGCTTGTTGCAGGTCTTTCGGGTTCTGCCCGTACAATGCTTATCAGCAGTCTGCATGAAACTACTGGAAAACCACAGCTGGTGATCACACATAATTTGTATCAAGCACAAAAACTATATGAAGATTTAGCCTCTCTTCTTGGTGAAGATAAGGTTTATTTATATCCGGTCAATGACTTGCTTTCATCAGAAATGGCGATATCGAGTCCTGAACTTAAAAGCCAAAGAATCGAAACGCTGAATTTTTTATCTTCCGGTTCAAATGGGGTCATAATTACTCCTGTTGCAGGCTTAAGAAGATTTTTACCGCCGGCTGACGTTTGGAAGAAAGCTAGTTTATCTTTTCGCTTAGGAGAAGAGCTGGATTCAGATCAGATTTTAAATAAGCTTGTGGCAATGGGATACGAGAGAACGTCTATGGTCCAATCCCCAGGTGAGTTTAGCGTAAGGGGCGGGATTATTGATATCTTTCCGCTCACTGAAAAGGATCCTTTGCGTATCGAACTTTTTGATACAGAAGTTGATTCCATACGCTACTTTGAAGCGGAAACACAGCGTTCAAAAGATAAAGTAAAAGAGATTATCATTACCCCTGCCGAAGAGTTAATTTTATTCAGTGAACATTTTGAGCAATCTGCGAATAACATCGAAAAGAAATTAGCTTCGACTTTGAAAAAATTAAAAGATGATTCGTTAAAAGAATTATTAGTTGAAAATATCAGCTTTGAGATCGGACAGCTGCGTGAAAAACATAAGTTCCAGAGTATGTATAAGTACGCCTCGCTATTTTATGAGAAGCCAGCGAGCTTACTGCAATATATTTCATCTGATTCCTTAATTGTGATGGATGAAATCGGACGTATTCAAGAAACGATCCAGCAATTAGATAAAGAGGAAGCAGAATGGCAGACAGCCCTTCTTGAACACGGGGAGCTTGTCCAGGATCTGCAGATTTCTCCTGACTTGCATATGCTCTTTGGCGATAAAAAGAGTTTTCATGTTATTTATTTGTCTTTGTTTTTGAGACATGTCCCTTATACACAGCCCCAAAATATCATTAACGTGGAATACAAAAGCATGCAAAATTTCCATGGACAGATGAATGTATTAAAAGGCGAATTGGACCGATGGAAAAAGCTTGGATTTTCTATTGTGTTTATTGCATTAAATAAAGAACGCGCCAACAGGCTGGAGAGAGTACTGGCCGATTATGAATTGGATGCAGCCGTAATAGACAGCAATAAAGAGATACAGCCTAAAACAGCTCAGATTATCATTGGGGATTTAGCGAGCGGGTTTGAATCTGTTAAGCAAAAGCTGGCTGTAATTACAGAAGAAGAAGTATTTACGAAAAAAGCGAAACGCCCTGCTAGAAAACAGCGTATGACAAATGCTGAGCGGATTAAGAGCTATTCAGAACTAAAAGTTGGCGATTATGTCGTTCATGTTAATCATGGGATCGGAAAATACTTAGGAATTGAGACCCTTGAAATCAAAGGGGTTCATAAAGACTATCTTCACATTAAATATTCCGGAAACGATAAGCTTTATGTGCCGGTTGAGCAGATTGACCAAGTTCAAAAATATGTTGGTTCAGAAGGTAAAGAACCTAAGATTTACTCACTCGGCGGAAGTGACTGGAAAAAAGTAAAAAACAGAGTTCAATCTTCTGTTCAGGATATTGCAGATGATTTGATTAAGCTTTATGCAGAACGACAGGCTAGCCGTGGTTATGCGTTTACAGAAGATGGCGCAGAACAAGGCGAGTTTGAAAGCAGTTTTCCATACCAAGAAACAGATGATCAGCTTCGTGCAATCGATGAGATCAAAAAAGATATGGAAAGCGTCCGTCCGATGGACCGTTTATTGTGCGGTGATGTAGGTTACGGAAAGACAGAAGTAGCTATACGTGCCGCTTTTAAAGCAATCATGGATGGGAAACAAGTTGCTTTTCTCGTGCCGACTACTATCCTTGCTCAACAGCACTATGAAACGTTCCGTGAGCGGTTTTCTGAGTTTCCGATTACGATCGGAAGTTTAAGCCGTTTCCGGTCGAAAAAAGAACAGAATGAGGTCATTAAAGGCTTAGGTGCAGGTACAGTTGATATCGCGATCGGTACACATCGACTGCTTTCAAAAGATGTTCAGTACAAAGACCTCGGACTGCTTATTATTGATGAAGAGCAGCGTTTTGGTGTGACACATAAAGAGAAAATTAAAACACTGAAATCGAACGTAGATGTGCTGACTTTAACTGCCACTCCTATTCCGCGTACGCTTCATATGTCGATGCTCGGTGTAAGAGACCTATCAGTAATCGAAACCCCGCCCGAGAACCGTTTTCCTGTTCAAACATATGTGATGGAATACAACGGTTCACTTGTTCGAGAAGCAATCGAAAGAGAAATGGGACGCGGCGGCCAAGTCTATTTTCTTTATAACCGTGTAGATTCTATTGAACGGATGGCTGAACAAATCTCTATGCTTGTTCCGGATTGCCGTGTTGCATATGCACATGGTCAGATGGGAGAAAACGAACTTGAAACCGTAATGATTGAGTTTTTAGAAGGCAATTACGACGTGCTAGTATCTACAACCATCATTGAAACGGGTGTTGATATCCCTAATGTAAACACGTTAATCGTGTACGATGCAGATAAAATGGGCTTGTCACAGCTTTATCAGCTCAGAGGACGGGTTGGGCGATCAAATCGGGTTGCTTATGCCTACTTTACGTATCAGCGAGATAAAGTTTTGACGGAAGTAGCAGAAAAAAGGCTGCAGGCGATCAAAGAATTTACAGAGCTTGGTTCCGGTTTTAAAATTGCGATGAGAGACCTTTCCATTCGCGGTGCCGGAAACCTTCTAGGTGCCCAGCAGCATGGCTTTATTGATTCCGTTGGTTTTGATCTCTATTCACAAATGCTTGAAGAAGCCATTGAAGAACGCAAAGGTACGAAGCCAAAAGAAGTCGAAGAAGAAGTGGAACTTAACATCGAAGTGGATGCATATATCCCTTCTGGCTATATTGCGGATGAGAAGCAAAAGATTGAAATGTATAAACATGTCAGGGCGGCTAAGACATTAAAAGACATCTCAGACTTACAAGATGAATTTGTTGACCGTTTTGGCGATTATCCAGCTGAAGTGGAATGTTTGTTGCTCGTAGCAGGGATTAAGCTCCGTGCAAAGAAAGAAGGCATCACTTCAATTGAACAGAAGCAAGACAATGTAAATATGCTGCTGAATGAGAAGTCCACAGCCTCTGTAGATGGAGCTAAAATGTTTGACATTGCAAACAAGATCGGACGCCACGTTAATTTAGGCATGCAAAATAATTATATGAAAATAATCATTTCGCGCAAACGTGTTAAAGATTTAGATTTATTGAAACAAATCGATCTTTTCCTAAAAGAAATGAAGCATGCAAGGAAAGAAAAGACAACAAATACACCATAAAATTCATTAAGCCCTCCTAATCGTGAATAGAACAGGAGATGTAACAAATAATAAGCCTAGAAAATGGAACATTCTTTCAAGGAAGGAACCATTTTGTTGTTACATCAGTGAACTATCATCATCCGAAAATGGAGGGCTTTATTTATATGAAAGCAACTGGTATCGTTCGACGTATTGATGACCTGGGGCGCGTTGTTATTCCAAAAGAAATCCGCAGAACACTAAGGATTCGTGAGGGTGACCCGCTTGAAATTTTTGTAGACAGAGATGGAGAAGTCATTCTGAAAAAATATTCTCCTATCAATGAGCTAGGTGATTTTGCAAAGGAATATGCAGAGAGCCTTGCTGACAGTACAGGTCATGTTGTACTTATTGCTGACCGTGATACATACATTGCGGTAGCTGGCGGATCCAAAAAAGATTATCATAATAAAGCGATAGGCAAAGTTGTGGAAACATCCATGAGTGACCGTAAAACTACGGTGGAATCCAACGGAACTGAAGCCGAGCTTATTGATGGTATAAAAGAAAATACATCCCATGTCATCGCGCCAATCATTGCTGGCGGAGATCCGATTGGTGCAGTAGTCATGATCGGCAAAGAAGGAAAAAAGCTCTCAGATTTGGAACAAAAACTGGCCGAAACAGCAGCGGGATTTTTGGCGCGGCAGATGGAGCATTAAGAGGAAGGGCATATTGCTCTTCTTTTTTTTGTTGTTGATTGATGATCGTCGAATCTCATCGTCAGTTTCGTTTTCTCGGTGCTCATGCAGGAGAACTACAATCCGTGCCTTGAACTCTTCACTTCCTCGACCTTCTTGCTTCTAAATCACCAACTATTTGAATGATAATTTCCTCTCTCTCAGTAATCATTTTAACTATGGTATAATACGATGAATTCAAGAATAAAAGCTGTTTCTGTCGACTCGTGTCGTCCCGGGAAATATATTTAATTTTTTTGTTAGCTTTTTTTAAAGGATCTTTTTGAAACGCTCTTTTCTGAAAGATTGTTGTTTTTACTTATTTTTGTTTATTCTCAACATTGAAAAGTTGATTAGAGTGAAAGGTGCGAGACTCCTGGGGGATTAGTGTGACAGGTGAGACTACTGAAAGTGCAAAGCGCTTAGGAGGCTCACCGCACACCCCCCGGAAAGCGAGCATCCTGAAGCGGAAATCAACCCTTTCAAGAGCAATAAATTTTGCGAAGGCAGCTTTTTAAACATTACAATCACCGAATAGTTAGAGGTAAATCATGAAATCAAAAACATCTTCTGTCTGGGAAGGTGCAATGCTGCTCACCGCAGCTGGCCTTGTCGTTAAATTATTAAGCGTCGTCTACCGAATTCCCTATCAAAATATGACAGGAGATTTCGGTTTTTATGTGTTTCAACAAGCTTATCCGTTTTATGCGATTGCAGTCGCAGTTGCTTTCACTGGATTTCCGATGGCGTTATCTAAAATGATAGCTTCTGAAAAGACAATAAATGATCATCTTATAAAAACATCATTTTGGACATCCTGTTTCTTAGGGATTCTTTCTTTCCTATTTCTTTTTTTTACGGCGCCTTCCATAGCAAACATTATGGGAGATGCCCGGTTATATATGCCCATACGTGTGATTTCCATTTTATTCTTATTCATTCCGCTATCTGCTTATTTGAGGGGGATGTATCAAGGTTATGGTGATATGCAGCTGACAGCTGTATCACAGATGATTGAACAAACGATACGTGTATCAGGCATATTGCTTATTACTTTCTATTTTGTCGCAAAGGGCTATTCAAGCTATACAACAGGTGCTGGAGCGACAGCGGGTTCTGTTCTCGGATCAGCAGCATCCGGTTTGTTTTTGCTCTTGTTTTGGAAAAAAGGCATTGCACCACCTTATAGTTCCCAAGCAAAATTCAGGGTTATGTATAGTTTAGAATTGTTGAAATCCAGTATTTATCTCTCGTTAAGTGCCTTGGTGCTTGGACTTATGCAAATGGTAGATGCGTTTCTTTTTGTGAATTTATTAATAAGTAAGGGCATGGACGCTTATGATGCCAAGCTTTTAAAAGGGGTTTTCGATAGGGGGCAGCCGCTTCTGCAGTTAGGAACGGTTGCAGCGGCATCTGTTGCGCTGGCAGTTGTACCTGAGATCGCTAATCTCATGAAAAAGAAGAAGCATGAGGAGATTAGGTCCTTAACCGCTTTGTCTGTTAAAATATCTTTCCTTTTTGGCGGTGCAGCTTCGGCTGGCCTGATATGTATAATGAAGCCGTTAAATGTTATGCTGTTCAAAAATACAGAAGGTTCACTTGCACTCGCAATCTTGTGCAGTTCTATCTTGTTTGTATCGGTTATTTATACGTCAACAGGTCTGCTGCAAGGGATGGGTTATGGGCGATATGCAGCTATAGCGATTTTTGCTGCAGTAATCGTTAAGATCGCAGGGAATTTGATATGCATTCCTTTTTGGGGTGACTTAGGTGCAGCGGTATCAACAGTATTCGCAACTTTTATTGCAGCCCTTATTCAATTTATAAAACTGCAAAAAACCACCCGTTTTTTAGGAAAACGAAATGTTCCAATTCTATCTTACTTACTCTCGGTAATCGCAATGATTATGGCTGTTAAACTGTGGCTATCAGGAGCTCAGGCTTATCTGATTGAAATGAACAGCAGAGAACATGCTTCCATACTTGCGTTAACTTCTGCTTGTATTGGAGGAGCTGTTTATCTTCTTTGTATGATGAAATTCAAACTTTTTTCTGAAAAAGAGTGGGAGTCATTGTCTCATTCCGTTAGTATGGTAAAAAAAATGAAAAGCCGATTTAAAAAAGGAGACCATAAATGAAAAAGATTACAGTTATAGGCCTAGGTGCCGGGAACTTAGATCAAATGACGTTAGGGATCTACCGGCTGATTAAGGATACAGAAACAGTATATACAAGAACAAAAGATCATCCAGCGATTGAAGAACTGGAAGCAGAGGGAAAATCTTTTGTTTTCTTTGATGAAATCTATGAAAAACATGATCGGTTTGAACCGGTTTATGAAGAAATCGCTGCTAAACTTTTTCAAGCTGCACAAACAAACGATCATGTCATATATGCGGTACCCGGACATCCTCTTGTAGCAGAGCAGTCTGTACAAATACTTCTAAACAAAGCAGAAGAAAACCATGTAGAAGTTACGGTGGCAGGCGGGAAAAGTTTTCTGGATGAGATGTATACCGCTTTAAAAATCGATCCCATAGAAGGGTGTCAAATCGTAGACGGTACATGTATGCAAAAAGATGAAATACAAATTCGGCATCATCTTGTCATTGTACAAGTGTATGACGCTTTTATTGCCTCAGAAGTAAAGTTGACGCTCATGGAGAAATACCCGGACGATTTTGAAGTAACTGTTGTTACGGCTGCAGGAAGTGCTAACGAATCCATCACGAAAGTACCGCTATATGCATTAGATCAAGCAGTTACATTGAATAACTTGACGGCTGTTTACGTGCCGCCAGTAAAAGAAGAAACGATGCTATACCGCGATTTTTCTTTTTTGAAAAACGTGATTTCAACATTAAGAGGTCCTGGCGGCTGTCCATGGGATCAAAAACAGACGCATGTCACTTTAAAAAAATATTTAATCGAAGAGGCATACGAAGTTTTAGATGCGATCGATGAGGAAGATGACGAAGCGATAGCAGAAGAACTTGGAGATGTACTGCTGCAAGTGCTGCTTCATGCCCAAATTGGGGAAGAAGAAGGTTTTTTTGCAATTGAAGATGTTATCTCAACGCTGACAGAGAAGATGATCCGCCGTCATCCTCACGTATTTGGAGATGTAAACGCTGAGGATGCTGATGAAGTCGTTGCAAATTGGGAAGCGATCAAGGCAAATGAAAAAGGAAAAATAGAAAGAGATTCCCTTCTTGATGGAGTTCCTAAAGGGCTTCCGGCGATACAAAGAGCTGTTCAATATCAGAAAAAAGCGGCCAAAGTTGGTTTTGACTGGAACGAGGCAGGACCTGTTTATGATAAAATTCTGGAAGAGTTAAAAGAATTTCAGGAAACAAAAGGGGAAGAACAGTTAAAAGAGCTAGGAGACCTCCTGTTCTCTGTGGTTAATTTAGCGAGATTTTATAAAATAGACCCTGAAGAAGCATTGAATGCAACGAACCGAAAGTTCTATAAACGCTTTGCCTATATAGAATCGGCGCTAAAAACAAAAAACCTTTCATTTGAGGATGTTTCTTTAGATGAAATGGACCGTTTATGGAACGAGGCAAAATAATTTTTTTTTAATAGAAGAAGGATTATAGTGAGAAATAGAGAATATTTTCTCGAGAAATATCATGAAACCCTTAATTATAAAGGGTTTCTACCGAATTATTTGATAGAAACCTTAGGAGGTAATTAAAAATGAACAAAAATGAATTGGTAACAAATATCTCAGAAAAATCAGGTCTTACAAAAAAAGACGTAGAAACAGTCGTTAACGGTGTAATTGAAGAAATCACTTCTGCTCTTAAAGATGGAGACAAAGTACAGTTTGTTGGATTTGGAACTTTTGAAACTCGCGAGCGTTCAAGCCGTACAGGCCGCAACCCTCAAACAGGAAAAGAAATTCAAATTCCAGCTGCAACTGTTCCAGCATTTAAAGCAGGAAACAAGTTAAAAGAGGCTGTTAAGTAAGCATGCGCTTGGACAAGTTTCTGAAGGTTTCCCGCCTGATCAAGCGCAGAACCGTGGCGAAGGAAATCTCAGATCAAGGCCGTATCACGATAAATGGTCTGCAGGCAAAAGCCTCTTCTGATGTGAAAGTTGGAGATGAGCTTGCGATTCGTTTTGGACAAAAGCTGGTTAAGGTAAAAATAAACGAGCTTAAGGATACGACTAAAAAAGAGGACGCTGACAATATGTACACTGTTCTCGAAGAAAACCGAATCGAAAACGACTGAGAAAAGAACCTGAATTCTTCAGGTTCTTTTCGTTTGGCTCTTTTCTAAAGGCTGTTTTCGGAAAGCGAGCAACCTGGAACGGAAATCAACTACTAAAATACGAAAACAGCCCTTCGTTTTTTACAATCCTATTCAGCTTTTATGTACAGCTTGTTCTATTTCTTCTGCTTGTTTCATACATTTGTATGGAATAGAGGAGGGGATTGTATGGACCAACGATATGATTACAATACGTATAACCAAAAGCCTGCTGCTCCTAACCATGATGTTAGAATGGTAGGTCGTAAAAGTTTAGAGATTACTGGAGTTAAGCAGGTTGAAAGCTTCGACAATGAAGAATTTTTGCTTGAGACGTCCATGGGGTTTTTAGCGATTCGCGGAATGAACCTAAAAATGAAAAACCTTGATGTGGAATCTGGAGTTGTAAATATCGAGGGGAAAGTATTCGACCTCGTTTACCTAGACCAACAAAGCACAGAAAAGACTAAAGGCTTCTTCGGCAAACTGTTCAAATGACCTTAACCGTTCAGTTTCAAACGATGGTCTCCATGGTGCTCATGGGCATATGGATCGGTATGGCGGTAGACACCTATAGCCGATTCATCCATGAAAAGCGCAAATGGCATTGGTTTCATTTTTTAAACGATCTGCTTTTTTGGTTAGTACAGGCTTTGTTGGTTTTTTATGTTCTTCTTCATGTGAATCATGCAGAAATTCGTTTTTATATTTTTATAGCCTTGATTTGCGGGTATGCAGCATATAGGGCATTATTTGATAGGATATACAAGAAACTGCTGGAATGGTTTGTTTCTGTCATCGTATCTCTATTTAAATTTGCTGCCCGGCTTCTTAACATTATGATTCTTATGCCGATAAAATGGTTGTTTATGATTGTGTCAGGCATTATTTTATATGTACTGAATATCTTGCGTAAACTAATATTCATTCTGTTAAAAATTATTTTTTCCCCTTTGAAGTGGATCGGGAATCTCATATGGCGTTTCATTCCGAAACAAAAATGGTATAATTTCAAAGAGAAATATTTAAAACTTGCAGGGTTTTTTCATTCCTTGAAGAATAAAGTCAGCAATTGGAAGGGAAAAAAGAAGTGAAGGAGGGGAAGCGCGAAAAAATGAGCCAAAAAAAAATAACAGAGATTCACTCACAATACATCCAGAATAAAGAGCGCCATGAAAAGGTGATCGCTAAACGTAAACGTGGACTTTATAGACGTTTGACGGGGGCTTTTATCGTATTTTCCTTTTTTGCTTTTTTAATTATTACAGGTATAGCCGAGCAACTCTCCCTTTTAAATGAAAAGCAGACAGAACAAAAAGAAATTAAAGAACAATATAAAGCTCTTCTTGAGGAAAAGGCACAACTTAAAGATGAAGTGAATAAACTAAATGACAAAGAGTACATTGGAGAAATTGCCAGACGTGACTTTTTTATGTCAAAACCTGGTGAAACCATCTTTAAACTTCCAGAATAAAGCATTACACGTTGATTGACACGCAGATTTTTTCGAATGTATAATAAGTATTGATATCTTTGAGATTTTTTAAGGAGGAGCATTTTTTGCATGTCAATTGAAGTAGGCAGCAAGTTGCAAGGGAAAGTTACTGGAATTACTCATTTTGGGGCGTTTGTTGAGCTGCCAGGGGGTACGACAGGACTTGTGCATATTAGCGAGGTTGCGGATAATTACGTAAAGGACATCAACGAATTTCTTAAAGTTGGTGACCAAGTCGAAGTTAAGGTTATGAGTATCGAGAAGGATGGTAAGATCGGTTTGTCTATAAAAAAAGCAAAGGAAAATGTTGCTTCTTCTAGACCAGCCCCTTCCAGAGGCGGATTTAACAAATCCCGTAAAGGTTCTAATCGAGGTGGAAACAACAACTCTCCTTCATTGTCTTTTGATGATAAGTTGAGTAAGTTTCTTAAGGATAGTGAAGACCGACTCACTACTTTAAAACGTAGTACTGAATCAAAAAGAGGAGGCCGCGGCGGCCGAAGAGGATAATTGATGCATTTTTATTGCTCATTCTTCCATACAATATAAATTTTAAGCACCTTTGATCTGAAGGGTGCTTTTTGTTTGTTTTCTTATTAAAGCAAATTACAAAAATGTCCCAGAAGCAACAATCGTTTAGAAAGGCTGTTTTCGTATTCATTGTTGCTTTTGAAAGTAATTGATTTCCGTTCCAGGCTGCTCGCTTTCCACGGGGCAGGCGGTGAGCCACATTCGTACGTTTCACGTATAAGTGTCTCACCTGCACTCCAATCCACTGTCTTTGAAGACAATAAAATAAGATTGAGTAACAACCATTTTATAAAAAAGAGCTTAGAAAAATTTTTATAAAAAAACTTTTCTAAGAATGATTGACAGGTTTCTATTATTCTTGTATTATAACACTTGTGTCTTTTACAAAATGGCGGTGTAGCTCAGCTGGCTAGAGCGTACGGTTCATACCCGTGAGGTCGTGGGTTCGACTCCCTCCGCCGCTACCATTTTTTTCTGACATATCCCATTGGCCCGTTGGTCAAGCGGTTAAGACACCGCCCTTTCACGGCGGTAACACGGGTTCGAATCCCGTACGGGTCACCATACATACATGCTAAGCGCCGATGAGGACGCTTTTTTTATTGTTTAAAACTCTCTTATGCTTTGTGGAAATTAATCTTATAATACTCTATGGAAAAAGGATGACTTAAAAGATGTTGTTAAAACATACTTTCAGTCATCCTTTTCTTATTTTTGAAGCTAAAAAGACTTAAAAATTCAATAACACAGTGAGAATTCCACCGGACCGTAAACACCTAATCCTCAGCATTCCTCTATGTAAATCATTAGCTCAGGGTTCTCATCTAATTCAATGAGTAAAATATGCTTTATTTTTTTCCCCATTATTCTCCCTAATACGGCTTAAAAAGAGCAAGTATTTTTCTTTTTGATACGAATGCTGTCCTCTTTTGATTTTCTTTCGTGAAATGGTGGAGAAGGTCGTCGAGAATTATTTTTGGAAAGCTTTGCTCTTTTGACAAAATCTTTGTTCTAAACCTGTTTATAATAGTTACACAAATTGGAAACGGGTGGTGTGTAGGATGTGGCAAAAGGTAGAACAAGAAGTACTCAAACCGATCAGAGGAATGGTATGGGTAGAAAAAGGTCAGCAGGCAGTCTATCAAACGAGTAAAAAGGGACTTCAGCTTTTGAACCAGAGCATTTTTAATTGGAGAATGCTGTTGTTTGGAATTGGCTTTTTGTTAGGACGAGCTATGATTTTGGCTGAAATGTCACCATTTGCTTTACCCTTTGTAGCCAGTGTATTTGTTTTGCGGAAGGAAAGGACTGGTATTGCCGTATTTGCTGTATTAGCCGGTGCGATGACCCATCAGCCAATAAACGCTCTGTTCTTCTTAACCGCTTTGCTCGTGTATGCCTGCTTGCAGAAAGGCAGCAGTTTTATCATCAAAAACAAAATCTCGAGCCTGCCCCTATTGGTATTAGGATCCAGTGTAGCTACTCGTACAGTCTTTTCCTTGTTTGGCGAAGGCGGGTTAGAACGTGTCGATACGATGCTCGCACTTGTAGAAGGAGGACTAAGTCTCGTATTAACGCTAATTTTCTTACAAAGCATTCCTCTTTTAACGTATAAAAGAATACCGCAGTCTTTAAAAAATGAAGAAATTGTTTGTTTGATGATTTTGCTAGCTTCTGTAATGACCGGAACAATCGGGTGGCATATCCAGGATGTTTCAGTTGAACATGTTGTATCCCGTTATTTAGTATTATTATTTGCTTTTGTAGGCGGAGCGGCGATCGGATCCACTGTCGGAGTGGTGACAGGTATGATCCTCAGTCTGGCTCAAGTGGCCAGTTTGTCGCAGATGAGCTTGCTTGCCTTTTCTGGACTGCTGGGGGGTCTTCTTAAAGAAGGGAGACGTTTCGGGGTCAGCTTGGGCTTGGTCATTGGGACAGTACTAATCGGGTTATATGGGGAAGGAAGGAGCGAGATTCTTTCAACTCTTATGGAATCAGGCTTTGCCGTACTGCTTTTTCTTTTAACTCCTAAAAAAGCGATCAGTAATATTTCTAAATATGTGCCAGGTACGAGAGAGCACTCTATGCATCAGCAGCAATATTTAAAGAAGATAAGAGATGTAACCGCGAACCGTGTGGAGCGTTTTTCTACTCTTTTTCAAGCCTTATCGAATTCGTTCCAAACCGTTGGATCTACGGTAAATGAAGAAGACAGCTCACGTGAAGTGGACATGTTTTTAAGTAATATTACGGAGAAAACGTGTCAAACTTGTTTTAAAAAGGAACAGTGCTGGGCGGCGAACTTTAACACCACATATGATTTGATGACGAACATCATGGTCGAGCAAGAAGAATACGGTGAAATTAAGGACCGCCAGCTTAAGCGGGAATGGGAGAAGCATTGTATAAAACCGCAAAAGGTAACAGACTTTATGAAACAGGAATTATCTCAATATAAAGCGAGTCAAAAATTAAGAATCCAAGTTCAGGAAAGCCGCAGATTAGTAGCGGATCAATTAATGGGCGTTTCCCAAGTAATGGGGGACTTTGCAAAAGAAATTCAGCGTGAACAAGAAAATCATCAAATGCAGGAAGAACAAATTAAAGATGCACTACTTCAATCGGGTATAGACGTTGGTCATGTAGACATCTATAGCTTAGAAACCTCAAATGTTGATATCGAAATGACCATCCCTTATTGCGGTGAATCGGGAATTGCTGAAAAACTGATTGCTCCGATCCTTTCAGATATTCTAGAAGAAACCATTTTAGTGACATATGAAGACTGTGCACATTATGCAACAGGCTTTTGTCATATTACGTTCCATTCAGCCAGGGAATACGTAGTCGAAACAGGGATGGCATCAGCTGCGAAAGGTGGCGCATGGCTATCAGGTGATAGCCACTCTACGATGGAGATCGGCTCAGGCAAGTTTGCGGTTGCTATTGCGGACGGTATGGGCAATGGAGAACGTGCATTTTTAGAGAGCAACGAAACATTGCAATTGCTTCAAAAAATACTTCAGTCCGGAATTGAAGAAGAAGTGGCGATTAAATCAATTAACTCTGTTTTATCATTGCGAACGACAGATGAAATATTTTCAACACTGGATCTGGCTATGATTGATCTTCAAGATGCTTCTGCTAAATTCTTGAAAATCGGTTCTACACCAAGTTTTATTAAACGGGGTGATCAAGTCCGAACAGTGGAAGCCAGCAATCTGCCAATGGGAATCATTCAGGATTTTGATGTGGAGGTGGTGGACGAGCAGTTAAAAGCGGGAGACATCATCATCATGATGAGCGATGGAATTTATGAAGCTCCTCGTCATGTAGAAAATCTGGATGCGTGGATGAAACGGAAAATCAGAGAGCTGAATACGGATGATCCGCAAGAAATAGCAGATCTTCTGATGGAGGAGGTTATTCGAACCGGCAATAATATTATTGGGGACGATATGACAGTAGCTGTCACGAAGATCGAAAAAAATATACCTAAATGGGCGACGATACCCAATCAGCCGAAGGTAAAAGTTCAGCGTAAAAAAGCTCAATAGTTTAGGAGAATAAGAGGTGCTTCTTTTGGAAAAAAGAGTGCCTCTTTTGCCGTTTGTCCCTGAATCAGTTTCTCTGTATAAACCCTTTCTTATTTGACAAAGATGATACTAGTTAAAAATTGTACTGAGAGGGGATTTGAAATGAGGAATAAAGGAACGTTAAGGCAAATTCTATTAATTACAGACGGCTGTTCCAACCAAGGTGAAGATCCGATTGCAATGGCTGCGCTCGCCCATGAACAAGGGATTACCGTAAACGTGATCGGTGTGTTAAACGAGAATACGGCAGAATTCCACAGACAAGGATTAAAAGAAGTAGAAGACATTGCCATGTCAGGAGGCGGCATCAGCCAGATCGTATATGCAACACAGCTTTCACAAACCGTAAAAATGGTAACCCAAAAGGCGATGACACAAACGATCAAAGGAGTCGTCAACGCAGAGCTGCAGCAGATTTTAGGAAGTAAATCTTCGATGGATGATCTTCCTCCAGATAAGCGCGGGGAAGTTATGGAAGTTGTAGATGAAATGCAAGAAACGATGAATCTAGAGGTTTTGATTTTAATAGATGCCTCAGGAAGTATGGAAGATAAAATGATGACGGTACAAGAATCTCTGCTCGATCTTTCTATTTCTCTGAATTCGAGAATTGGTGATAATGAGTTTTCTATTTATGCGTTTCCCGGCAAGAAAAAAGAAGTAGAGGAACTATTAAGCTGGTCTTCCAAAATGGATTCTATCGGAAAAATTTTTTCCAAGATAACACTCGGCGGTATAACGCCGACAGGTCCTGCTATTAAAGAAGGGATAGCGGTTTTCCAACAGAAAAGATCCTCGAAAAGGAGATTCTTATCCAATGATGCCGATGGATATGAGCGCGAGTCCAGTATGTAATTTAACGGTCGGAGATGAAATTCGGGGCAAGTGGAACCATTCCATATACCGTGTACGGCGCCGTTTAGGCTATGGAGCCACAGGTGCTGTTTATCTTGTGGAGCATAAGAATGGTTTGGCTGCACTAAAAATCGGTCATGATCAGATGTCGATTACATCTGAAGTAAATGTTTTGAAGCGGTTTTCTAAGGTCCAGGGGAAAGTCCTTGGACCTTCTTTGGTCGAGGTTGATGACTGGCAGACAAGAAAAGCAACCTATCCATTTTACGCGATGGAATACTTAAAAGGAGAGACGCTGTTTGACTTTATGAAAGGTAAGTCCTTGGATTGGCCGGGAATATTGCTCGTTCAGCTATTAACGGATCTGCATACGCTGCATCAGGCGGGATGGGCTTTTGGAGACTTGAAACCAGACAATCTCCTTGTTACAGGACCGCCATACCGCATTCGCTGGATGGACGTTGGTGGAACAACCGTAATGGACCGATCCATCAAAGAATATACAGAGTTCTTTGATCGAGGCTATTGGGGGAAGGGCTCCCGAAAGGCTGAACCTTCCTATGACTTATTCTCAGCTGCGATGGTGATGATCAACATGGCTTATCCTGCACGTTTCACAAAACGAAGTGATCCAGATAAACAGCTGCAAGAAAAAATAGCATCAAGCCCTATGCTAAAGCGATATGCTGTCATTCTGGAAAAAGCACTTAACGGAAAGTACCAGTATGCAGAAGAGATGAGGAATGAACTTGTCGTTTTATTAAATGCGAAAGACCAGAACAAAACAAACCAGAAGCAAATGACAAAATCAAATAATCAAAAACCAGCTACAAGACAGGCGCAAAAGAAAAAGAAAAAAAGCTTTTTAGCTGAAACCTTTCTTGTATTTACTTTTGTTTTTGTTGTTTATTTGTTCTATATGCTCGGACAAACGATGTAATGGTGTAAGTTGAATAGATTCTTTGATATGATTTGATGGAGAATTAGAACGAAGGAGCGGATTAAGTTGCAGGAAGTGGAGCAGTTTATAAAAAAGCACCGGCTTCTCTCATCCGCAAAAACAGTTGTTGTAGGTGTTTCAGGCGGTCCGGATTCACTAGCGCTGCTGCATTTCTTATGGAAGCGGTCAGCCTACTACAAGATTTCTGTCATTGCAGCCTCATTCAATCATATGCTTAGAGGTGAAGAATCCGAAAATGAATTAAAAGTCGTTGAACAATTTTGTTCGGAAAGAGAAATTTTGTTTGAAGGCAGCCGAGGGGATGTTGCTCTCTATCAAAAGGAACATCACCTGTCCAGCCAAACAGCGGCTAGGACATGCAGGTACCGCTTTTTTGACGAGGTGATGAAAAGGCATAAGGCTGATGCCCTTGCTTTAGCACACCATGGTGATGATCAAGTAGAGACGATGCTCATGAGGATCACGAGAGGAAGTGAAGGTTACAGTTTAGCGGGTATACCGATTAAACGGCCTTTTTCAAATGGTGAGATTATTCGTCCGTTTTTAGGAATAACAAGAGCTCAAATCGAGCAATATTGTAAGGTGGAAAAATTGCATCCTGTATTTGATCCAAGTAACGATAGTGAAAAGTACGTAAGAAATCGTTACAGAAAAAAAGTGCTTCCTTTTTTAAAACAAGAAAACCCGTATGTTCATGAAAGATTTCAGTATTTAAGTGAAACTATTTCGGAAGATGAAACGTATTTAATCGAACAAACCAAAATAGCGATTGAAAAGGTTTTAATAACGAAAACAGAGGGGAAAATAGAGTTATCTGTATGCTCGTTTAACAAAATGCCTATTCCTTTACAAAAAAGAGGGATTACACTAATATTGAACTATCTGTATAAAAAAATTCCTTCATCTCTTTCCTCTGTACATAAGGAAAACTTTCGAAGTTTGCTCGAAAGTGAGCAGCCATCCGGTGTTTTGCATTTTCCGTCAGGACTTTTTGTAAGCCGATCTTATGACAGATGTTCTATGAGTTTTGAGCCGATCAAAACAAAAGAAGAATCGATTTATGATTTTTCTTTTGAACTTCCTGGGTTTGTAGAATTGCCCATTGGCAGCTTATCTGCTGAAATTACAGAGAATAAACCCGTTTCAATCAGGGGAAAAGATGTTTTTGTGTTTTCGAAGAATGATGTAAGTCTCCCATTAAGAGTTCGAACCCGCAGACCAGGTGACCGGATGGCGATTGCCGGCGTTGGTACACGGAAATTAAAAGATATATTTATTGATGCTAAAGTGGCACAGGAAGAACGGAAAGTTTGGCCGGTTGTCGAGGACTCAAGCGGCAGGATCATATGGCTGCCCGGACTGATTGCCGCAAAGAGCGATCACATAAATCATTCTGAACAATGGGTAGTCTTACGCTTTCAAAAAAATCGCCATGACGTCTAGGAGGCTTGTTAAACATGCATGATGAAATTTTAGAAACGCTTATTTCTGAAGAAGCGATTCAAAACAAGATTAAAGAACTTGGAAGTGAGCTGTCTGAGGAATATAAGGATCGTTTCCCGCTAGTGATAGGAGTTTTAAAAGGAGCACTTCCTTTTATGGCCGATCTTATTAAGCGCATGGATATCCATCTCGAAATTGATTTGATGGCTGTATCCAGCTATGGAACTTCTACTGTTTCTTCTGGACAAGTGAAAATCGTAAAAGATTTAGATACGACTTTAGAAGGACGAGACATCATCATTGTAGAAGATATTATCGACAGTGGATTAACGCTTAGTTATTTGGTTCAATTGTTTAAAGCACGAAAAGCAAAATCAGTTAAAATCGTAACACTGTTAGATAAGCCTACTGGAAGAAAAATCGATATTAAGCCTGACAAAGCTGGTTTTATCGTTCCCGATGCTTTTGTAGTCGGTTACGGATTAGATTATATCGAGAAATACCGCAACTTGCCTTATATCGGAGTATTGAAACCAGAGATTTACGAAACGAAAGAATAGCAGAACTGTATACGATTTGATTGTTCGCCTAAGGAGGTAAGGAATGAATCGCATCTTCCGTAATACTATATTTTATTTACTCATCTTTTTAGTAGTTGTTGGTGTCGTAAGTTTCTTTAACGGTAACAACAATGAAGTGAAAGAAATTCGCTATGATCAGCTGACTAGCTACATTCAAGCTGACAAAGTTGAAAGTATTGTTTATCAGCCTGAGGGCGGCGTTTACGTTGTTCGAGGAAAACTGAAGGGTGCTGCTGAAGGAGAAGTCTTCCAGACGAATGCACCGCTTACTGGCAACACGTTAGATGAAATCAAAAGCCTTGCGAAAAGCTCACACGTGGAATTTAAACAGCAAGAACAAACGAGCGGCTGGGTAACATTCTTTACATCGATTATCCCGTTTGTAATTATCTTTATTTTATTTTTCTTCTTGTTGAATCAAGCTCAAGGCGGCGGAAGCCGTGTCATGAACTTTGGGAAGAGCAAGGCGAAACTTTATAACGAAGAGAAGAAAAAAGTTACATTTAAAGATGTAGCCGGTGCAGATGAAGAAAAGCAAGAACTTGTAGAAGTTGTTGAGTTCCTGAAAGATCCGCGCAAGTTCTCAGCATTAGGTGCACGTATTCCTAAGGGTGTTCTTTTAGTGGGACCTCCTGGTACAGGTAAGACATTGCTTGCTCGTGCAGTAGCAGGTGAAGCTGGCGTTCCTTTCTTCTCGATCTCAGGTTCTGATTTCGTAGAGATGTTCGTTGGTGTCGGTGCATCACGTGTTCGTGATTTATTTGAAAATGCTAAGAAAAACGCTCCATGTATCATTTTTATCGATGAAATTGATGCTGTTGGACGTCAGCGTGGTGCTGGTTTAGGCGGCGGTCATGATGAGCGTGAACAAACGCTGAACCAATTGCTCGTAGAGATGGACGGTTTTGGTGCCAATGAAGGAATCATCATCATTGCTGCAACGAACCGAGCTGATATTCTTGATCCTGCCCTTCTTCGTCCAGGACGTTTTGACCGTCAAATTCCGGTTAACCGCCCAGATGTAAAAGGACGTGAAGAAGTTCTTCAAGTACATGCTCGCAATAAGCCGCTTGCTCTTGATGTAGACTTAAAAACGATTGCTATGCGCACACCAGGTTTCTCTGGTGCCGATTTAGAAAACTTGCTGAACGAAGCGGCATTGGTTGCTGCTCGTACAAACAAAAAGAAAATTGATATGGATGACATTGATGAAGCAATTGACCGTGTCATTGCTGGACCAGCTAAGAAGAGCCGTGTCATCTCTGAAAAAGAAAAGAATATCGTCGCTTACCATGAAGCGGGTCATACTGTAATCGGTCTAGTCCTTGAAGGTGCAGACACTGTTCATAAAGTAACGGTTGTCCCTCGCGGCCAGGCTGGCGGATATACAGTTATGCTTCCTAAAGAAGACCGATATTTCATGACGAAGCCAGAATTGCTTGATAAAATCGTAGGACTTCTTGGAGGCCGTGTTGCCGAAGAGATTACGTTCAACGAAGTAAGTACTGGTGCTCATAACGACTTCCAGCGTGCGACAGGCATTGCCCGCCGCATGGTAACAGAGTTTGGTATGAGTGAGCGTCTTGGACCGATGCAATTTGGTTCATCTCAAGGCGGTCAAGTATTCCTTGGAAGAGACTTCAACAATGAACAAAACTATAGTGATGCGATCGCGCATGAAATCGATCTAGAAGTTCAGCGTATTATTAAAGAATCTTACGAGCGCTGCCGTCAGATTCTGACTGAACATAATCCTAAGCTAGAAATCATCGCTCAAACGCTATTAAAAGTTGAAACCCTTGATGAAGTTCAAATCAAGGAACTTGTTAAAACAGGAACACTTCCAGAAAGAAAGACGATCTCAACTCCTTCTGATGATGTTAAAGTAACACTTAACAAGAAGGACGATGAGGAACCAAAACAAGATTAATTATTCAAAGGACACCTCAAAATATTGAGGTGTTCTTTTTGTATTTTTAAGACACTTTTCTAAAAGGGTAATGCTTTTGGCTAATTTCGTTCATTCGCAGCATTAGCAAGTTGATTGGAGTGCAAGGTGCGAGACTCCTGCGGGACAAGCGGGACAGGTGAGACACAGCAGGTACAAAGTGCCAAGGTGGCTCACCGCACGCCCCGCGGAAAGCGAGCATCCTGTAACGGAGATCAACTACTTTCAAGAGCAGCAATGTTTGCGACAACAGTCTTTTTTCATTGCAAATTCCTCATTGCTTTACTCTGCCTCATTTTGTGTATAAACTATTAGAGAAACTTTAGATTAGAAGCGAGGACATTACTCATGATTTTTGTGTTCGACGTAGGGAATACGAATATTGTTTTAGGTCTATATGAAAATAATGAATTAAAACATCATTGGAGAATCCATACTTCACGAGAAAAAACAGAAGACGAGTATGGCATGCTCGTATTGGATTTGTTTAGACATGTAAATATCCATAAAGAAGAAATTGAAGGGATCATTATTTCTTCCGTAGTGCCTCCAATCATGTTCGCTTTAGAGCGGATGTGTGTTAAATATTTCGGACAGCGTCCAATCGTTGTAGGTCCTGGTATTAAAACCGGCTTGAACATCAAATATGAAAATCCACGAGAAGTGGGTGCGGACCGAATCGTTAATGCGGTTGCAGCGATTCATGAATATGATTCACCGCTTATTATTGTTGATTTTGGGACTGCAACAACATACTGTTACATCAATGAACAAAAGCAATACATGGGTGGAGCGATTGCGCCAGGTATTAATATATCGACAGAAGCACTTTATACAAAAGCCGCTAAACTTCCGCGTATTGAAATCGCGAAGCCAGAAGGTGTAATCGGCAAAAACACGATTAATGCCATGCAGGCTGGTATTCTATATGGATATGTGGGACAAGTTGAGGGTATTGTAAAAAGAATGAAGCAGCAATCTGCTGAAGAGCCAACGGTTATTGCGACTGGCGGACTTGCGAGTCTAATCGCAGCCGAATGTACGCTTATTGACCATGTAGATCCTTTCTTAACACTTAAAGGTCTATTATTGATTTACGATAAAAACAAGAACGTCTAAAGGATGAGTTTAAATGAATGACTATTTAATTAAAGCTCTTGCATTTGATGGACAGATTCGAGCTTATGCGATTTCAACTACAGAAATGGTTAGTGAAGCACAAAAAAGACATGAAACATGGCCAACAGCCTCAGCTGCTTTAGGAAGAGCAATGACGGCTTCAACAATGATGGGTATGATGCTGAAAGGTGAAGACAACAGCATTACCGTTAAGATTGAAGGCGGCGGACCAATTGGCGTTATTCTCGTAGATAGCAATACTAAGGGTGAAACACGCGGTTATGTAACAAACCCGCAAACACACTTTGAGCTAAACAGCCACGGTAAGCTCGATGTAGCCCGCGCAGTTGGGAAAAACGGATTCTTATCAGTCGTTAAAGACATTGGAATGCGCGAAAAATTCACTGGGCAAGTTCCTTTAGTTTCGGGCGAATTAGGTGAAGATTTTACGTATTACTTTGCCTCTTCAGAGCAAGTGCCTTCCGCTGTAGGTGTTGGAGTGCTCGTTAACCCGGACAATTCAATTAAAGCTTCAGGCGGTTTTATCATTCAAGTACTGCCGAATGCTTCAGACTTAATCATTGACCTATTAGAACAAAGAATCAAAGAGATTCCTCCGATTTCACGTCTGATCGAAAAAGGAATGACACCTGAAGAAATCCTTTTTGAACTGTTAAGTGAAGATCAGGTGAAAATTCTTGAAAAATCTCCAGTTAAGTTCCAATGCAAATGCTCGCATGAACGTTTCGGTCAAGCTATTGTAAGCCTTGGAGAACAAGAAATCAAAGAGATTATCGAAGAAGACGGAAAAGCAGAAACACACTGCCATTTCTGTAATGCGAAGTATACATTCTCAAAAGAGGAACTTGAAGAATTACTTGAACAAGCGAAAAATTAATAGATTTAGGAATGACTCAAAAGTAAAAGCTGCTTTTGAGTCGTTTTTTATTTGCTGCTTTTTGCTCATAAGCTCATTCACAACATTGACAAGTTGATTGGAGTGAAAGGTGCGTGCCTGCCACCTTAGTATTTTACTCTTAAGGCATGCGACGAGGAAGCCCGTTTCGATAGCGTTTACTTGGAGACGCAGAAGCAAGTACTTCAAATGTCTTTCAACGTGGCTCACCGCCCGCCCCGCGGAAAGCGAGCATCCTGAAACGGAGATTCACAACTTTCAAGAGCGACAAATTATTTGAAACAGCCATAGTATTTGTTAACTGCGATTCACCTCATGAAAAACACCCTATGTGCGTATCATTATAATAGTGCACAAAAATTGACAGGTGATTTTTAGAATTGATACAATAAATCCAATAAAAATACTCGGTTTTAGGAGTGATGACGATGGTTAGAGTAGCACAATCGGTTACGGACTTAATTGGTCAAACCCCTGTAGTAAAGTTAAATCGTCTTGCGACAGATGACATGGCTGATGTTTATTTAAAACTAGAATTCATGAACCCGGGCAGCAGTGTTAAGGATCGTATCGCTTTAGCCATGATCGAAGCGGCAGAAGAAGACGGAAAGTTAAAAGAAGGCGATACGATTGTTGAGCCAACGAGCGGAAATACTGGAATCGGTCTTGCGATGGTAGCAGCAGCAAAAGGCTATAAGACGGTTCTTGTCATGCCTGACACAATGAGTTTAGAGAGACGGAACTTATTAAGGGCTTATGGGGCGGAACTCGTTTTAACGCCAGGACCTGAAGGAATGAAGGGTGCTATTGCGAAGGCAGAAGAGCTTTCAAAAGAAAATGGATACTTTATGCCGCAGCAGTTTGAAAATCAAGCAAACCCAGAAGTGCATCGCAGAACGACTGGAAAAGAGATTCTTGCTCAATTCCCTGATGGTCTTGATGGGTTTGTATCTGGAATCGGTACAGGCGGAACGATTACTGGTGCAGGTGAAGTACTTAAAGAGAAATATCCTGACATTAAAATCTACGCAGTTGAACCGACAGATTCTCCTGTTTTGTCAGGTGGAAAACCAGGGCCGCATAAGATTCAAGGAATCGGAGCAGGTTTTGTGCCAGGTACGTTAAGCACAGATATTTATGATGAGGTTTTGACGGTAACAAATGACGAAGCGTTTGAGTATGCGAGAAGAGCAGCGCGTGAAGAAGGTATCTTAGGCGGAATCTCTTCAGGTGCAGCCATATCTGCTGCCTTAAAAGTAGCGAAAAAACTCGGTAAAGGGAAAAAGGTACTTGCTGTTATCCCGAGTAACGGTGAAAGATACTTAAGTACGGCTCTTTATAAATTTGAAGAATAGATCATAAATCTGCCTGTTGAAATGCTCCCTTACCGGGGGCTTTTTTATTTATTTCAGCAATTGAAAATACAGGAAATAACAAGTTGGCTGTGTAAAACTAAAATCAGCTCATGTACAATGGAAGAAGATGATTTTTGGGAGAGTGACCGTTTATGGGGATGAAGAAAAAATGGCATGTGCAGCACACGAGTATTTCCCTTTCCAAAGAAGAATGGTTTCAGAAATATAAAGCATTATCAGATACAGAGCCACGCCACATTTTGTTGGAGAGCGGCAGGACTGGAAAGTATAGCATTATCGGACTTACACCTTTTGCTGAAGTATCGGGAAAAGAAGATGTGCTTTCAATTCAAACAGAAAACGGAACTACGGTGCAAAAGGGTTCCATTTATCAACTTTTTAAAGAATGGTTTGAAAATTTTCAGGTCGAACAAATAGAAGGTCTGCCTGATTTTACAGGCGGAGCCATCGGTTATCTCAGTTATGACCTTACGCGAGAATTTGAAAAGCTGGAGAACTCAGCAAATGATGACCTCGGCTTGCCTGATTTATATTTTTTATTGTTCAAGGATCTATTTGTTTATGACCATGAAACAAATAAACTTTGGATTATCGTTTTAAGTGAGGATAAGGAGAACTCCTACAGTTCGAGCAAACTTCGCGCCTTTGAAGAAATGTGGCAAACGCCATGTACGGTCAAGACGATAGAGTCAACAGATAAAATGTATCAAGATAGCAATGACTTTACGCATGTGTCCATGACAGAGGATGTTTTTGTAGAGGCTGTAAAAAAAATTCAGTCGTATATATCAGATGGTGATGTGTTTCAGGTAAATCTTTCGGTCCGCCAATCCAAGGCACTGCAGACAGCACCTTTTCACGTGTATGAAGAATTAAGAAGAATTAATCCTTCTCCGTACATGGGATATATGCAAACGCCGGAGTTTCAGCTTGTCAGTGCATCCCCGGAACTGCTCGTAAAGAAAAAAGGGAATCTAATCAGTACTCGCCCGATCGCGGGTACACGTCCTCGTGGAAAAACAGAAGAGGAAGATCTTCAGCTTGCAAATACATTGATCGAAAATGAGAAGGAACGGGCTGAACATGTCATGCTCGTGGATTTAGAAAGAAATGATCTTGGGAAAGTGGCTGTTTACGGCAGTGTGAACGTAGATGAGTTTATGGTGATTGAAAGATATTCGCACGTGATGCATATCGTTTCTAATGTTGTAGGCAAACTAAAGCCTGAATGTGATGCGTTCGATTGCATTCAAGCCACATTCCCTGGGGGAACAATTACTGGAGCCCCAAAAGTGAGAACAATGGAAATCATCGAAGAGCTTGAACCGGTCAGAAGAGGTGTTTATACAGGAAGCATCGGCTGGATCGGTTTTAACGGTGATACAGAAATGAATATCGCAATTCGGACGATGGTATGTCAAAATGGTACTGCACACGTTCAAGCGGGTGCGGGTATTGTAATTGATTCAGTGCCGGAAAACGAATACAAAGAGTCTTTAAAAAAAGCAGAGGCGCTGTGGCGTGCGAAAGAACAAAGTGAGCACGGATCCATATTGGTTTAACACAGCATGAGAGGAGATGAGACGAGATGATTTTGATGATTGATAACTATGATTCTTTTACGTACAACCTCGTTCAGTATTTAGGTGAAATGGGTGAGGAGCTTGTCGTAAAACGAAATGATGAGATTACGATTGAAGAGATCGAGAAACTAAACCCTGAATTTTTGATGATATCCCCAGGACCTTGTTCGCCGGATGAAGCGGGTATAAGCTTAAAAGCGATTCAGTACTTTGCCGGTAAACTTCCGATCTTTGGCGTGTGTCTTGGTCATCAATCAATTGCCCAAGTGTTTGGGGGAGATGTTGTTCGTGCCGGCCGTTTAATGCATGGAAAGACATCCCCGGTACTTCATGATGGGAAAACGGTTTACGAAGGACTCAATAATGGATTTACAGCAACGCGCTATCATTCATTGATTGTTAAAAGAGAAACCCTGCCGGATTGCTTTGAAATTTCTTCTTGGACAGAAGAAGGAGAGATTATGGGAATTCGCCACAAAGAACTTCCGATCGAAGGGGTACAATACCACCCAGAATCGATCTTAACGGAAGACGGAAAGAAATTATTAAAGAATTTTATTACTTTTTATAAAGGCAAAAATGCATGTACATCTATGTAGACGGACAAATCGTATCGAAGGAAGAGGCGAGGATTTCTCCTTTTGATCATGGATTTATGTATGGACTCGGTGCTTTCGAGACTTTCAGAACATACGAGGGATTTCCGTTTTTAATTGATAATCATATCGACAGGGTTCATGAAGCTTTGGAAGAATTGAATATTTCAATAAAAATCAATACAGCAGATGTAACAGAGATGGTTACCACACTATTAAATAAAAATGGATTAAGTGATGCTTATTTTCGTCTAAACATTTCAGCAGGTGCGGGTGATATTGGACTGCAGACAGATCCTTATGAACAGCCTGCGGTTATACTCTTTACGAAACCACTGGCTCAAGCAGCTAAATCAGCTGAAAAAGAACTGGTTACACTAAAAACAGTCCGCAATACGCCTGAGGGTGAAAAACGATTAAAATCGCATCATTATTTAAATAGTATTTTAGGCAAAAGAGAACTGACAAACCCACTGACGCAAGAAGGTGTCTTTTTAACGAAAGAAGGTTATGTCAGCGAAGGTACGGTTTCAAACTTATTTTGGGTTAGTAAAGGTGTGCTGTTCACACCTTGTATATCAACAGGTATTTTAGACGGCATTACAAGAAAATGGATGCTTCATGCTTCACAGCTGCTGAACATTCCGGTCGAAACGGGGAACTATACTATAAATGAGCTTAAATGTGCTGATGAAGTATTTCTATCGAACTCGATTCAGGAGCTTGTGCCTGTTCGCCGCTTGGAAGAGAAAGAATTTGCCGGAAATGAAGGGCAAATCCTTCAAAAATATCAAAACTTATACCGTCAGCATACGGAAGAAAAACGGACTCGAATTTGAGTATTGGTGAAAGGGTAGATTGAAACATGCATGAATTGATGATGAAGCAGTCTAAGCTGAAATGCGGAGAGTATGTACTCGATTTTTCGAAAAAGACGTATATTATGGGCATCTTAAATGTTACACCTGACTCTTTTTCTGACGGAGGTCATCATAATCGGATCGAACAAGCCATTGTCCATGCGAAAAAGATGGTCAGCGACGGTGCGGATATCATAGATATTGGCGGTGAATCAACAAGGCCGGGTGCATCTTACGTAACTGCGGAAGAAGAACTGGAGAGAGTCATTCCTGTTATTGAAGCTTTAAGAAAAGAAGTAGATATTCCGATTTCTATTGATACGTACAAAGCCCATACAGCATTAGAAGCTGTCAAAGCGGGTGCTCACATCATTAATGACGTATGGGGTGCGAAAAAAGATCTTGAAATGCCTAACGTCATGGCCCAAACAAACGTGCCTGTTATTTTAATGCATAACCGTTTCGATACGAACTATCAAGAATTCATGCCTGACTTAATCGCTGACTTGGAACATAGCATCGCCATCACTGTAAAGGCAGGGGTAAAACCTGAAAACATCATCTTAGATCCAGGTATCGGATTTGTAAAAACCTTTAAACAAAATCTTGAAACGATGAGAAGACTGAATGAAGTCGTAAATATGGGCTATCCTGTTTTACTAGGAACTTCAAGAAAATCCATGATCGGAAAAGCGCTTGATCTGCCGGTTGAAGAACGGGTAGAAGGAACAGGTGCAACCATTTGTCTTGGAATCGAAAGAGGATGTTCGATTATTCGTGTCCATGACGTTAAAGAAATGAGCCGAATGGCTAAGATGATGGATATTATGCTGGGGAAGGGTGCTGAAACCCATGGATAAAATATATGTGAACGGTATGAAGTTTTACGGGTATCATGGTGTTTTTCCGGAAGAACAAAAACTCGGGCAGCGGTTTAATATCGATGTGATGCTGACGCTCGATCTTTCAAAAGCGGGATTATCAGATGATTTAGATGCAACCGTAAACTACAAAGAGGTTTATGACGCTGTGAAGGAAATCATGGAAGGCGATTCAGTGAAATTGCTAGAGTCGCTCGCTGAATCCATCTCTGCAACATTGCTTGGCAAGTTCACTTCCATAGATGAAACGACGGTTAAAGTAATCAAGCCGGATCCTCCAATCCCAGGTCATTATGATTCGGTAGCTGTGGAAATCACACGTGGCAGAGGGTAATAGCAAAATGAAAACGGCTTATTTATCAATTGGGTCAAATATGGGTGACAGAGAAGAATTGCTCAAAAAAGCGATTCAATCATTGGCAGAGTACCATGACATTGAGATTGAGAAAATTTCATCCATTTACGAAACAGATCCAGTAGGAGTTACGGATCAGCCATTGTTTTTAAATTTAGCTATAAAACTGAAAACCACCCTTTCTCCACATGCTCTTTTGAGTAAACTGCATGAAGTGGAAGAGGAATTGGAAAGAAAAAGGATCCGAAAATGGGGACCTCGAACAATAGACCTTGACATTTTATTGTATAATGGTGTAAGTATACAAACGGAAGTGTTAGAAATTCCACATCCACGTATGCTGGAAAGGGCATTTGTTCTTATACCTCTAAGTGAAGTTGCCCCAGATGATATTTATCCAGGGGGATCAATTTCTTTGCATCAAGTCCTTTGCGAACAAAGAGATAAAGAAGGTGTACGCATATGGAAGAAGATCGACTGGGAAGACGCATACGCGCGTTCCGAAAGTTAAAAGGCTATACACAAGAACAGCTCGCTAAAGATATTGGAATATCCGTATCCGTTCTTGGCGAGGTAGAAAGAGGCAGCCGAAAGCCTAAAGTGGATCTGCTTTATAAAATTGCAGATCAATTCAGTATTAAAGTCGAAGAGCTACAGTAATAAGATAAATGGAAAGACGGAATGGAAACGAGGTGATATGGTTGTTGAAAATTGGCGATATTACAATGAAAAATCCAGTTGTTCTGGCACCTATGGCAGGTGTTTGCAACCCGGCCTTCCGATTGATCGCAAAAGAATTTGGAGCAGGACTTGTTTGTGCAGAAATGGTCAGTGATAAAGGGATTCTGTACGAAAATGAAAAATCTCTAAAGATGCTTTATGTCGATGAGAGGGAAAAACCATTAAGCCTGCAGATTTTTGGCGGAGAACGCGAATCATTAGTCGCCGCAGCTAAATATGTTGATAAACATACGAATGCAGATATTATAGATATCAATATGGGTTGCCCGGTTCCGAAAATCACAAAATGTGATGCAGGAGCAAAGTGGCTTTTAGACCCAGATAAGATTTATGAAATGGTTGCTGCGACAGTTGATGCTGTCCAAAAGCCAGTTACGGTAAAAATGCGTATCGGATGGGATGAGGATCACATCTATGCGGTAAAAAACGCACAAGCCGTTGAACGTGCCGGCGGAGCGGCAGTAGCGGTTCATGGACGTACTCGTGTTCAAATGTATGAAGGTACTGCTGACTGGGATATCATTGGTGAAGTAAAGAAGAATGTTTCCATTCCTGTAATCGGAAATGGTGACATTTCAACTCCTCAAGAAGCAAAGGAACGTCTTGAGAAGTATGGAGTCGATGGTGTTATGATCGGAAGAGCCGCTCTAGGTAACCCTTGGATGCTTTACCGAACGGTTCAATACCTTCAAAACGGCGAAATTGTTCCGGACCCGGATGCTCGTGAAAAGATGAACATCTGCATGCTGCACTTGGATCGCTTGATCGAAATTAAAGGTGAAAACGTAGCGGTAAGAGAAATGAGAAAGCATGCGGCCTGGTATTTAAAAGGCCTGCCGAAAACAGGGTCTGTTCGTAACGGGGTCAACCAAATGACAACACGTAACGATATGAACAAGCTATTATTTGATTACGTAGATCAATTGGAAATGGAAGAAAGTCAGCAAAAGATCATTAGCTGACAATAGTGACATACAGCCAGATCATCAGATGACTGGCTGTTGTTTGCTTAAAAACGAGATAGCAGCAGCCTGTGTTTTCTTTAATTAAAAGGCTCTTTTCTAAAAAAATGTTGATTCAGGGTAATTTTTAAACTGCCTCAAATGCAAGGTTGATTGGAGTGTAAGGTGCGAGACTCCAGCGGGATTAGGTGGACAGGTGAGACCCCTCAGGCACAAAGTGCCAGGGAGGCTCACCGCCAGCCCCGCGGAAAGCGAGCATCCTGAAACGGAGATCAACTACCAACAATGACTGCAAAATAGCCTATTAAATTTACAGGGGGAATAGCATATGAATATGCTAAAACTCACACAAGAAGGCACCAGGAAGCTAGAAAATGAACTGAAAGAACTGTCTAAACGCAAGCGGGAATTTCGGCATTCGCCAGATAAAGATTTCATTATCAATAGAATGAACGAAATTGAAAGTTTGTTATCACGATCCTTAACATGGCCTGTTGTAAAAGAATCTGGGTACTTTGTACAAGCCGGTTCAACAGTTACAATAGAGGAAACCGTTTTTCATGAGCGATATACATATATGATTGTACATCCATTTGAAGCGGATCCGCGTGAAAATAAAATATCGGTACATTCTCCGATTGCCAAAGCTGCCCTTGGAAAAACCATAAATACTACCATTAGTATTCAGGCGCCAAATGGCAGCGAATTAATCTATACCATTATTGATATTCAAAACTGCTAAAGCTAGGAGTGTTCCCATGAGTCAAGAAGTAGAATTAAACGATTTGCTGCGTGTGCGGCGTGAAAAGTTAGCTGCTCTAACAGAAAAAGGAATGGATCCGTTTGGTACAAAGTTTAACCGTACCCACACAGCTTCCGAACTTATTTCTGAATATGGAGAAAAAGAAAAAGAAGAAGTAGACAGCCTGGAGCTTGAAGTAACAATGGCTGGCCGTATCATGACAAAACGCGGTAAAGGGAAAGCGGGATTTGCTCATATTCAAGACCTTACAGGCAAAATCCAAATCTACGTAAGAACAGATGCAGTAGGAGAAGAACAATACGAATTGTTTGATTCTATTGATATCGGAGACTGGGTTGGTGTAACAGGAACTGTATTTAAGACAAAAGTAGGCGAACTTTCTATTAAAGCTAAAGATTTTCAATTGCTTACTAAATCTTTACGTCCGCTTCCCGATAAGTTCCACGGCTTAAAAGATGTGGAACAGCGTTACCGTCAGCGCTATGTGGATTTAATCATGAATCCAGAAGTAAGAGATACTTTTATTTCACGTTCTAAAATTATCCGTTCAATGCGCCGTTACTTAGATGACCATGGTTACTTAGAAGTTGAAACACCAACGATGCATTCTATTCCAGGTGGAGCGTCTGCTCGTCCTTTTATTACTCACCATAATACATTAGATATGGAACTTTATATGCGTATCGCTATCGAGCTTCACTTAAAGCGTCTAATTGTAGGCGGACTTGAGAAAGTTTATGAAATCGGTCGTGTATTCCGTAACGAGGGAGTATCTACTCGCCATAACCCGGAATTTACAATGATTGAGTTGTATGAAGCGTATGCGGATTATCTGGATATTATGGAGTTGACTGAAAACCTTGTTGCGCATATCGCACAAGATGTACTTGGCACAACTACTGTAAAATACGGTGATTATGAAGTAGATCTTAAACCTAAATGGAAAAGAGTTCACATGGTAGATGCGATTAAAGAAGCTGCAGGTGTAGACTTCTGGCCGGAAATGACAGATGAAGAAGCTCGTGAACTGGCTAAAAAGCACAATGTACCAGTAAAAGATACAATGTCTTATGGACATGTAGTAAATGAATTCTTTGAACATTTTGTTGAAGAGAAACTCATTCAGCCTACATTCGTATATGGTCACCCAGTGGCGATTTCTCCATTGGCTAAGAAGAATCCAGAAGATCCTCGCTTTACGGATCGTTTTGAACTTTTCATTGTTGGCCGCGAACATGCGAATGCTTTCTCTGAACTAAATGATCCAATTGATCAGCGTGAACGTTTTGAAGAGCAGCTGAAAGAACGCGCTGAAGGTAATGATGAAGCACATATGATGGACGAAGATTTCGTGGAAGCATTGGAATATGGAATGCCTCCAACTGGCGGACTCGGGATCGGTATCGACCGTCTCGTTATGCTGCTGACAAACTCACCGTCAATCCGTGATGTATTATTGTTCCCGCAAATGCGTCATTCTGACAAATAAGATGATTTTAAAAACCAGCCTTAGTGCTGGTTTTTATTTTTATAGTGAAGAATGTTTAAGGGAGAACTGGAGAAAGATAATTAAGGTGTGAATTCAAAACTAACCTTATTCCTATATCTTGTATTATAGGGCAATCATTTTTAGCTTATTTTGTAGATGGTTAAACAAGATTATAGAAGGTTAAATAAAAGTAAATGTTTTTTAGTGAAAACTATTGTGCAAGAGCAAAAATGGTGGTATATTATTCTTCGTCGCAAGAAATACTTGTTTGTGAAAATGGTTAAACAAAACAAATGAAAGTTTTGAAAAAAGCTGTTGACAACAAGGGTTGAGGCGTGGTAACCTAATAAAGTCGCCAAAACGAGCGACATTGAAAAAAGTTCTTTGAAAACTGAACAAAAGAAATAGGTAAGGAATTAAGAATTAATTCCGTCAGTTTTAAAAACGAGCAAGACAAACACTTTTATGGAGA
>NZ_JAVDWA010000013.1:0-57674 GCF_031457135.1 Fictibacillus barbaricus
CGCAGAATCAAAACTGACAAAGAGATTCGCAGCTTATCTTCCACTTCAAATCTTTTGGTGATTTAGAAGCAAGAAGGTCGAGGAAGTGAAGGTTCTAGGAAACGGAGCGTATTTCTCATACGTGAGTACCGCAGAATCAAAACTGACAAAGAGATTCGCAGCTTATCTTCCACTTCAAATCTTTTGGTGATTTAGAAGCAAGAAGGTCGAGGAAGTGAAGGTTCGAGGAAACGGAGCGTATTTCTCATACGTGAGTACCGCAGAATCAAAACTGACAAAGAGATTCGCAGCTTATCAATCACCAAAAAAACAAAAACACCATCCTAATTTAACCAAGGATGATGTTTCGCTATTCTTCCAGATTAACTTGTCCTACTAAAACTGTAGCATCGTCATTAATCTCTTGCGGTAATGCGCTTATATAATTCACCGATTCTTTTGGTGAAATCATTTTCGTAAGAAGTGAACGGCTTACGGTATGGATATCCATCCCGTCAGAATAGAGCATAAATGAAAGTTCTCTTTCAAATTTAAATTCTTGAATCTTAAACTTTTCCGGTTTACCTGCAAGAAAACCTAATTTTGGCAAAGGATGCACCGCACGCTGTCTTTCAGTTGAAATCATAAAACGAATGTTTCCAACCCCTGAAAAGGTGGCCATCTTGTTTATATAATCCACTTTTACGATTGCAATAACAGCACCGCGTGTTTGACGCATCCCTTCATTACATAAGAACATCAATCGCTCTACTGGTTCATCATGGTTCAGATCAATAATTTCAGTCGCTTTTCCAGATGCGTCTTTCGCAAGTTTTCCGCTTCCAAGACCATCCGCCACAGCACAAATTAAATAATTGTCTGTTTCCTTTGTATAAAAACTATCGCCGCAAAGGTCATTCCCCTTTTTTGCTATCTGATAAGAGGAGACCGTTGCTTTTTTATACTTTTGGTGTTCGATCATCTAAGCGCCTCCGAAGGTGATACTCTCAGTGCCTCTTTCAATTTCTCCAATGCTCTTCTTTGCAGCCTTGATACATGCATTTGAGAAATCTCAAGTCTTTCTCCTGTTTCCTTCTGGCTTAAATTCTCGAAATACGTGCATTGGAGAATTTCACGCTCACGTTCAGAAAGAACAGCAAACGCTTTTTCTAAAAGCATTCTTTTATCAATCTGATCATAACCAGCATCGGCTGAACCCACAAGGTCAAGAAGTGTTACAGTACTTCCTTCTTGATCAGCTTCAATTGAACTATCTACTGAAAGGGCTTGATAACTTTTACCCATCTCCATTGTTTCCAGCACTTCTTCCTCAGAAACTTCAAGATAGTCAGCGATTTCTGCGATTTTAGGAGATCTTTGCAGGCTAGTTGTTAATTCTTCAACTGCCTTTTTAATTCTAGGTCCTAACTCTTTAATTCTGCGCGGTACATGTACACTCCATGTTTTGTCGCGAATGAAACGTTTGATTTCACCCACTATCGTAGGTACAGCAAACGATTCAAACGATCTGCCAAACGTTTTATCGTATCTTCTAAACGCGGCTAGCAAGCCAATCATACCGACTTGAACTAAATCATCATGGATGCTTTTCCCTTTAGAAAATTTTCGGGCAAGTGAATGGACTAAGTCTTGATATTGCAGAACCAAATTCGTTTGGATCACTTCATTTGTTGGATCCTCCTGCAATTGATCAATCCACTCATATACTTGCTCTTTACTGTGAAGGCGCTGGCGAGATTCTGTCGACATGTTCCTCCACCTCATCTCTGTGAAGATACTTAGTCATTGTTACCATGACGCCGGCTTCACTTTTTATTTCTACCTTGTCCATTAATGTATCTATGAGAAAAAGGCCTAAACCTCCTTCGTTCAATTGATCAACAGATTTACCATCTACTGGGCCAAGATTTTCTGAGATAGATTCAACATCAAAACTATTTCCTTGGTCGACAACTGTAATTTCCAAGCAATCTTCATAAATATTGCAGGCAATTCGAACTTGCCCTTTTTCTACATCTTTGTAAGCATGATTAACAACATTCGTACAAGCTTCAGAAACTGCAATTTTAATATCTTCAATCTCATCAAATGAAAAGCCCATTCTGTTCGCTAAACCGGAAATCGTTAATCGGACTACACCGACGTATTCCGGTTTTGCGGGAACGTTCATTTCAATATAGTCGGACGCTGTTCTCATAGCGCCTCCCCCTTTACTCCGCTTTCAATGTCCATCACTTCTGTTAAACCGGTAATTTCAAAAATTCGTTTTACCCGATCTGTCATCCCACGAAGTTTTAATAAACTATTGTTAGCTTTTGATGATTTTAACGCTCCAACAAAAATACCTAATCCTGTACTATCCATATAATCAATACCAGAAAGGTCAACGATAACGGTATTTCCTTCTTTTTCTGTTAATGGAAGCATAACTTCTTTTAACTTCGGAGCTGTATAAGCATCAACTTCTCCAGATAAAGCTAATTCGTGTGTTGCATCTATTTGGCGTTGGCTAATTTGTAAATTCATTATTTTCCCCCCAGGCTTTAATTAGAAACCGATAAGGTACACTTCCCTATTCCAGTAAGTGTTAAACAATTCGTTTTAAAATAATTAAAGTGAAGTCATCTCTAAGCTCAAATTCCTGTAAACGGTCTAATTCTTTAAACACGTTTTCAACAATCTGCTGAGCTGGCAGATCCATGTACTTCCGAATAAGTGTTACAATTTCTTCTCTTTCGATAAAGCCTTTGCTTGTCCGGCATTCGGTAACACCGTCAGAAAGCAAGATAACCATATCACCTAATAGGATTTCTTTTTCATAAGGATGATAGGTTGTTGACCGTGACACTCCGAGTACTAGCCCTTTAGCGATTAGATCCTCGAACTGATCTGCTTGCGCATTATAAATAAAACCAGGTTCATGACCCGCTCCAGCATAGAAAAACTTATGGGTCTCGGGTTCATATACACCGTGAAACATCGTAATAAACATATTGCTATTTACGTTTTGTTCCACTACTCGATTTAAGTTTTCCAAAAGCAAATGCGGTTTCATTTGTTCTTCAGGAAGACTGTCCATCGCGTATTTTATCATCGACATACATAGTGCAGCAGGTATGCCCTTGCCAATTATATCAGCCACAGCTACACTAAGGCTATTTCCACTTTTTACAAAATTGAAATAGTCACCGTTCATTTTCTTAGCTGGAACACTGACAACGCCAATATCCAGCTCATCAAACTGAGGTACATCACTTAAGAGCAATGTCTGCTGCATGCTCGCTGCAACTTCAATTTCAGACTCCAGCTGCTGCTGTTTATCTCGCAAGCTTTGGTGTTCGCGATAAGCGAAACCATAGCCAATCATTGCTTCTAAAAGAAAATCAAAAGAATCTCTCATTTCATCAGACATATCTGGAAAAAGCTCGTCCATCACTTGAATGTGCAAGCTGACAAGGTCTTCCGGAGAGATTTGCTGTTCAAGCAATTTTCTGCTAAATTGCTGACCTTTATATAGGGTCGTTTCGTTTTTTGCTTTTAGATAGACCGATAATAGGTCTTGGTAACGTTCAGTTAGTGCATCTTTTGCAGTCAAGAGCTTTCCTCCTAACGAAGCCATTTAGTAGCAGAAATCTCCGTTCCCACATCAACAGTGGATTCGATCGAAAATTCGTCCATTAAACGCTTCACACCTGGTAATCCTGCACCTAAGCCGCCAGAAGTCGTGTAGCCATCCTGCATAACTTTTCGGATTTCTCGGATCCCTGGTCCATTATCTATCGCTATAATGCGAAGACCTTTTTTTCCTAATTGATCAATTGGTTCTATACATATCTTGCCTTTACCTGCGTACAAATAGATGTTACGGGCAAGTTCAGAAATAGCAGTTGTGATTCTTGCCTGGTCAACATTTCCGAAACCCAGCTCTTTTGCCATGTTTCTTCCAAGCTGCCGGGCACTTACGATGTCCCACTCATTGCGTACTTCTACACAGGATTGGATGTCCATAATCATCCCTCCAGTTCCAGACGCAATTTATCAAGCCCCTGTTCTAAGTCAAGTGCTGTTGAAACTTCTCTCATTGAAATTCCAAGATCGATTAAAGTAATAGCTACTGCTGGCTGTATGCCAGTTAGCACTACCTGTGCACCCATTAATTTTGACATTCTTACTACGTCTCCAAGGACTTTTGCTATAAATGAATCAATCATGTCAACGGATGTTAAATCAATAACAACACCCTTAGCACCTGTATCATGAATTTTATTTAACAAGTCTTCTTGAAATTGAAGTGCTGTTTGATCATCCATTTCGACTTGAATTGTTATCAATAAATATTCATGCAATTTCAAAATAGGAATTCTCATTTTATCCATTCACTCCCTATTTATTGCTTACTAACTTTTGGTTTGTATATTCCAAAGCACTTTCCATACCCTTTTGAAGAGAGCTTTTCGTCGGGAACAAACTCAAGTCAATGCCAAGACTGACAATCGTCTGAGCAATTTCAGGACGAATTCCAACCAGGATACACTTGGATCCTAGTAAACGTACGGCATCTGCAGCCTGGATAATATGATGAGCAACCATCGTATCAACGACAGGAACTCCCGTAATATCGATTAAAACGACTTCAGACCGATACTTGATAACTCCATTCAATAAGTTTTCCATGATTAATTTAGCGCGCTCCGTATCAATCGAACCGATTAATGGCATGACACTAATATTTTGAAAAACAGGAATAAGCGGAGCAGTCAGCTCCAGCAACGCTGTTTTTTGAATGGAAACGGTTCTTTCCCAAATTTGGGAAGAGTTTTCTACCACACGGTTTAAAATAGGATCTAGCCATGTGTCGATTTCTCGATAAATCGTAATTAGCCTTTCTTTATCAGAAATCCTTTCAACTAAAAAGTTGACAATAACACGGCGTGCCGCCTGCAGGCCTTGCGTTAAATAACTTAACGGCAGACCAGTATGAAGAACTTGATCAAAAAATTGATCAAGAGTACCATCCTTGGATATATCATGGTAGTTTATGTGTTTGATGAGTAACTCAAAGAATTGCTGATCTGTTTCTTCACTAAGTTTCATAGTGGTAGAAGCCGCAACTAATTCTTTTTCTTTAAAAATGTTGACTTCATCGAGCCAATTATTTTTAAGGGTTTCTTGATTTTCATTAATCATTTGCACAATCAAGTTGTCCAATTATTCTGCACCCCCACTGCATAGTTTCTATTTCATTATTTCATTTATAATAATTTTCTGCAATGTTTACTCTTTTCTAACCTTGGATATATAACCCATTTTTTTATAAGTTAAACATTTTATATATAAAAATAAAGTTCTTTTCGCAATTTTTGTTTTTTTCTTAGTAGTTGATTTCCGTTCCAGGTTACTCGCTTTCCGCGGGGCAGACGGTGAGCCACATTCGTACGTTTCACTTATAAGTGTCTCACCTGTCTAGCTGCAGCGGTTAGCCCCTCGAGGTCAAAAGTTTAATGGTCCCGAAGGCAAAAAGCGCCTTCTTAGCCCATTCCCCTTTTGCTTGTCGGGGCTGACCAAACCGCTTCCGCTTTTCGGACTGCCCGCCTGTCCCGCAGGAGTCTCGCACCTTGCACTCCAATCAACTTACCATTGAAGTCAAATTATAAAATGACCCATAAGCAACAACCTTTTAGAAAAGAGCCTTAAAATAAAATAAAAAACCGTCAGACAGTTTTGCCAGACAGTTTCTCAAAGAGCCTCATATAAATTTAAAAATCAACCAGACCAGTACTGATCTGCAATGCGTCGTCTACCCTGCGCATCATATCTTCATCCAGTTGTGTTATCTTATCTGTTAATCTTTGCTTGTCAATGGTTCTAATCTGTTCAAGCAATATAACCGAATCCCGTTCAAAGCCGTATTTTTTTGAATCTATTTCAACATGTGTTGGTAGTTTCGCTTTTTGTATTTGAGCTGTGATTGCAGCAACTATAACAGTAGGGCTAAAACGGTTACCGATATCATTCTGGATAATCAGTACAGGGCGAATTCCGCCTTGTTCTGAACCTACTACCGGTGAAAGATCTGCAAAGTAAACATCTCCGCGTTTGACTATCAAGGACTACACCCCGCTAACTAAGCGGTCCAAGGTATGATCGGCTTCCTCCTCTAACAAAAATGCTTCTGAGGCAATCGTTAGATTGATCTTAGCCATTTCCATGTAACCTTGTCTCATCTCATCTCGAAACTGACGCTTGTTCTTCCGCTCGCGAAGATACATTTCAGTAGCTTGATGGATGAATTCGCTGCGGTCCAAATTTTCCTTTTTAATGACGCGATCAACCTCACTAAGCAATTTCTGAGGAAGACTAATGACGATCCTTTTTGTGTTCAATTCGGACACAACCTACACCTCCAGCGCAAAGCTATACTATACGATCAAATTCCTTTTAACCACATTCAATATTATCACTTCAATATTCCATTTGCAAAGCGATTTCAAAGTATTTATTCTACAAACTTTTTATTAGTCCTTCTAATATTCTGCTAAAAATTTAAAATTACATTCATATTTTCTGAAATTCGACCATTTTTCACAAAAACCCTCGGCACTCGTGAAGAAATTAAACACGGAATTTCATAATTTATCGTATTTGCTAATGCAGCTACTTCATCCATCTCTATCCGTTCATCTTCTTGTCTGCCGATTAATGTAACAAGTTCCCCTACTTCTTTTCTGTTCGATAGCCGTACCATGCACTGATCCATGCATATTCTTCCGATAATCGGCATCCGCTCGCCATCAATCAGCACACTTGCTCCAGGTGATAGTCTTCTTTGCCAGCCATCTGCATAACCGATTGGGAGTGTACCGACCCATTCTTCTTCTTTTGCTGTATAAGTAGCTCCATAGCTTACAGTATCCCCAGGCATCAGTTTTTTAACATGAATCAGTCTTGTATGCAGACTAAATGCTTCTGCCAGAGGAAACGGCAGTGCTTTTTTTATCTCCATAGATGGAGCTAATCCGTACATACTGATTCCGAGTCTTACGAGATTAAATGGCCCTTTTACTTTTCGAAGTGAAGCCGCACTATTGGCACAATGAATCAGCGGCGGTGCGAATCCCCGTTTTTTAAGGGTCTCCACTTGATTTTTAAATCTTTTTGTCTGCTCATCAAACAAAGCAGAATCCCATTCATCTGCTGTAGCAAAGTGAGTAAAAATACCCTCAAAATGAAGGTTAGAAGACTTATCTATAAGCGAAGCCATATCAAGAAGTTCTTCCTCGTCTTTTATGCCAACACGCCCCATACCGGTATCAAGCTTGATGTGAAGGTTTAATGTTAGATTCGTTTCCTTCATATAAGAAATCGCTTCATGAATCCATTCTTTATGAAAAACAGTTATACTCAACTCATTTTCTGCCGCAAGATTAACATATTCAGGACGAATACGGTTCATAACCAAAATCGGTGCAGAAATTCCTCGTTTTCTTAAAGCAATTGCTTCATCGAGTATGGCAACGGCTAAATACTCTGCTCCTGATTCCAGTGCTGTGACTGCGGTTTGATAGGCATCGTGCCCGTACCCATTCGCCTTTACAACTGCCATAATTTTATCATCAGGGAGATGTTTTTTGAATGATTGTACGTTTTTGCTTATATCATCCAAGTTTATTTCAGCCCATGTATCTCTAAAAAAATGATGTTTATCCACTTTCAAAATACCTCCCTGTAAAACTTCCGGATTACTGTCCTTTATTTTAACCGTTTCATTAAAAATATGTAAAGGAAACTTGGCTGTCTCCAATCACGTAAAAAACAGGCCCGGATTACCCGGTGCCTGTTTAATTGCTCCATATATAATAAGAAGGAATTTATTTTACTGCCTCTCCAGAAACAGATCTTGCGATAGCCATCAGTTCATCCTGATCTAAGGAGTTAGATGCCAGGAAATAATCAACACCATTGTAGTTCCATGTAATGGATTGATCTGTCATCGCTCCGACTGTAAATCCTAGATCCACCGGTTCGCCGCTTGGCATCGTCAGTCTTGCTGCCGATTCAACTGCTTGATTTCTTTGCTGCATCAGCGTAAATGATTTCTTATCTTCGCCGCTTGCATAGCTCAGGACCACTTTAGACTCGTTCTTGCCAAGCGCAACTTCTTTTTCGTTCATGAGATTCAAATTTGCCGTATAGGTAGGATAAAGGACTTCAAACTCTTTATCATCTCCTGAGAAAGTTGGAATCTCGTACTGAGCGCTCGACATGTTTGATTCCATATCGAAAGAGTTTTTATCGAATTTGGCATTGTATTTTACGTTAGAGAATGTAAGATTAACTAACTCTTTTTGATCCTGGTCCATAATTCTAACCTGTGTAGGATCTAAATCCTTATTCAACGTAATTTCTTGCTGGTATAAGTTCTTATTTTGATAATTTGTTTTTGTATGGAACACATAGCTTTTTTCTTTTGATTTAAAGCCTCTGTCACTATCGTTCAAAATATCTGAGATTAGAGATTGGAACAAATAGACCTGACTGTTATTTTCCGGCCAATCACTTTGGAAACGGAAGCTTTTATTAAGTGCTGGTGTTAATACAAAAACGCCATCTTTATTGCGTAAAATCATCTGACTTTGGTCTTTTTCTGCGTTTTTCATGCTCACACGATAAAAATCAGGTTTTTTATACCAGATTTCCAAGTCGTACGTGAGTGGTTTTTCCCCAGTTTTCAAAGTCATCTTGGCATCTGCTTTATAGCCTGTCATTGAATCCATTCTTTCTTCTAAGGAGTCCAAAACATCACTCTGGCTTTTTGCACCGCATGCCGACAGAATTGCCATTAGCATGAACGCCGTCAACATCATTGACAGTGTTTTTTTCATTTTTTGCCATCCCCTTTGTCCCAAAGTAATTTCGACATTGAAGGGGGTACAAGCTCTGCCGTCTAGCAAAGGACTGCCCCTTCTACCGCATTACAATATATGAGACAACCCTGGACAATATGCAGACTAGCTTGACGAGCTTTCTAAAATAACTTGTGCTACGGCATACTCCTTCGTATGAGATATAGATAAATGACATACATAAGGATAAGGAGATGAAATAAAGGGTTTTCCTTTTTCATCAGACTTGATTTCCATGTCGTGCCACGAAAGATCGGCACCGATCCCGACACCTAAGGCTTTTGCCATGGCTTCTTTTGCAGAAAACCTGCCTGCTAAGTATTCCAGCTTTCTGTTGCCTGTGAGTGCATTAAATTTCCCAAGTTCAAAAGGGGTTAAAATTCTCTCGGCAAACCGCACTTGATGCTGTGCAACCTGCTTTATCCGCTTCATTTCAATAATATCGATACCTGTTCCAACAATCATGAACTTTACTCCTTTACACTAGATCTTAGCCCAAAAACTTTTCGCATGGTAAACTTGAGATAGATGAATATATAATAAAAAAAACTCTAAATAAAAGGGTGAGTTGTCCGTATGTTTGTAAGAGATGAAAGTTTCCAAACCTTTATTCGCCGTTATCCCATTATCACTTTTTTGATAGCCGCTCATATTATCGTGTTTCTTCTTATTAATTTTACCCCTTTTAGCACTTCTGTGTACTATTTTATGGTCGGGTCTAATTATTATATTTCTCAAGGAGAGTACTGGCGGTTATTCACACCAATCATTACGCATGAGGCTGCAGGTCACTTAATCTTTAACTCGTTTTCATTATTATTGTTTGGTCCAGCTCTTGAACAAATACTTGGCAAAGTGCGTTTTTTGATTGGTTATGTGGGTTCAGGATTAATCGCTAATATTGCCACCTTGCTTATGCTTCCTTTGTCATACGCACATATCGGTGCTTCAGGTGCAATTTTTGGTTTGTTCGGTATTTATGTTTACATGGTTTACAACAAAAAGCACTATATTGATAAGGCAAACACACAGATTCTTTTGGTTGTTTTGGCAATCAGTTTGGTTTCAACATTCATGAGCGAGCGAATCAATGTTTTAGGCCATCTATTCGGACTGATTGGGGGAGCTGCCCTTGCCCCGATTATTCTGGCAACGTTGAAACGGAGAGGGAAAAGGAACTGAAAAGTATAACCTGCAACCCGCATTTTAGTTAGCTTATGGAAATTTTTGTCGACTCGGGGATATATGGTAAATTCTCGGTGGATTATAACCGAAACTCGGTGGATTAATCGATATTCTCGGTGAATAATTGTCAAAACTCGGTGGATTATGTCTTACAGGCATACAAATATAAATAAAAAAAGACTCAAAGAGCTCTAATTCAGCAGCTTTATGAGTCTTTTTTTCAATTATTAGAACCCAGCAATACTTCTTTTAACGATGATTCATAAAATACAGGCCAATCCACATCAAAATCGTTCAATTGACGTGCATGCTTTGGCTTAACACCTAATATTTTAACCGGTCTGCCGTTCATATATTGGAGCATGCGAAAGAGTTCGCTCAATTTCTTCACACCGTCCAGATCAATCTCACCTGTTGCGGATAAATCAAAAAATATTTCGTCATATTGCCCTTCATAAGCGGATTTCAACGCATTTCCTGTTACGGTAATCATCTTACTTTCGGTAATGTCACCGAATATAGGAACGAAAGCAATTTTTTCTGAAATGGGAATGAACGGTCCAGAGAGTTCATCTAAACGCTTTATCGCCATTTCCAAGGCTTCTTTTTTCTCAAAAAGCTCAAAATCGGTAGAAGAAAGTCTTAATCGAAGGTCGGAAAGTTTTTCTTCCAGTGATTTTACATGTTTACTGATCGGAATGAAAACCACGTATGCATAATCATTCTGCCATGAAACATGGATGTCGCATAAAAGAAAGGGGTCATTTTTACTCTTAACGTTCGCTTCAAAACTTTTGTCGCCTTCAAATGGCATCATGAATTTCAAGAGTTTCTTATGACTTTCATCATCAAAACAGTCGGTGATTGTTTTGATGCCTTCATGCAGCATCTCTTCCGCTTTTTTAGAAAGGAACTGGATGTCACCATGCATCGTCATTTGTAAGTAGGGTACGGGTATTACATCGTTCATCTTCTGACATTGACCCTTTCTACCGTATACGTATTCAGCCATTGGTCCACTTCATCCAAATTCTTCATGATTATACCCTGGTGATTGGTATAAGGAATTAAATCGTATTTCTCCGCTAGCCTGCCGCCAATCAATATTACGGGCTTATGAGGCAAAGCGCTTAATGTCCGCACATAGTTTTTTAGTACAGGCAAGTTATAGACAATGGAAACGGACAGACCAATAACCTCAGGCTTCCACTGTAAAGCAGTTTTAAGTGCATATTCTAAAGGCAAACTCGCACCGAAATACCTCGTTTGCCAGCCATTTTCTTCAAAAAGACTATTGATCATCTTGATTCCAAGGTAATGCTGTTCACCTTGCAAACAAAAAAACATGGATTTGTGGTCGCTTGTGGTCTCTGTTGATATTTGAAAAAGTCTTGAAAGCACAAAATCGCAAACGCCAGTTGCCAGATGTTCATCCGCTACAGAAATTTCGTTATTTTCCCACAGATCTCCAATCAAGTACATTGCCGGGGTAAACAAATTCTGAAATAATGACATGCGATTCTGATTGGGCTGTTGTTTTATGAAATGAAGTGCAGCAGCTTGATTGCCTTCTAAGAATAAACGTGCTAGTTTCTCAGCATTTGATGTCGCCATACTCAGACGACCCCCTTTCGGTCACCCAGTCGCCGCTTTCTTACTAAGAATATTGATTGCTTGGTTTAAGTAATCTATATACACTTCGACTCTAGGATTTTCTACCTTTTCTTCTTTTAATACTTCTATAATAAAATGAAAATTATCACATAATAACTCAGTACTCATTCCGAACTTTTGTAGAATTCCGTCTAACCATAAAGCATAGTCTGTAAAGAATGCCGCATTATCCAGCTCATAAGCGGTTTCTAGATGTTTAAAATGATGGTGATTGTCTTCGATGCATTTCGTTCGACCTTTATCACCATATCTTTCATCTAAAGAAGGGTCTTTTTCATATATCTTTTCGGTTACTTTCTCGACCATCTCATTAATATTCAATGACGTCATTTGGCAACCACCTTATATTGTTTAACAGTCGGGATAACAGCTGCTAATTCTTTGTCGGGATATTTCTTCTCTAGATCATGGATCTTTTTAAACTCCTCGCTTCTTACCCACTTTAAATAATCTTCTTTCGTGGAAAAGATAAGCTGCACGGTAAGTTCACCAGCTCTTTTATCATTTTGCAAAAGCAAGAAATCTACAAATCCTTCAGCGTTGTCTACCGATCTTGAACGATTTTTATATATATTTATCACTTCTTCGGCTTTTTCATTTGGAACATCAAATGTTGAAAAGACTGTGTACATAATTATCACCTCTTAGGTGTATTTAATAAAGTTAACAAGTTTCTGTTATTAAGAATTCAATATAAAAAGAAAATTTCCTCTTTCACAAAAGCTTTTTCGCATACTTTGTTGCTTTTGAAAGTAGTTGACTTCCGTTTCAGGATGCTCGCTTTCCGCGGGGCGTGCGGTGAGCCCCTTCGTCGCTTTGCGACTTTGAACGGTCTCTCCTGTCACCCTGATCCCGCAGGACAAGGAAAGCTTCGGCAGGATTATATCGCACGAAGAAAATTGTAGTTCATTTTCGAGGAGTCTCGCACCATGCACTCCAATCAACTTGTCAATGAAGCTCTTTACGAAAATTATCTAAAAGCAGCAATCTTTCAGAAAATAGCCTTCACAAAAGATGATTAATTACAGAAAAAAAGAAAAACACCGGAATCGTTCCGGTGGTGATTAATAGAGATCAAACATGTTCACATCATGTTTCGTTTGTTTGAGATACGTAAATAATTGCCCTCTGTGATGAAAGGCGTGGGTAACAATTTCAACAAGCCATTTCGCCTGAGACATCCCTTTTTCTGCATAAAAGGCTTTTGTTTCCTTTTGAAAAAAGTCCTCTTGTGATAAAGAAAGAAAGTAGGACTTTAATAAATGATAGCCTTCTTCAAGTACGTGAGTCAATTCTGCCTCATTTTCAGCACGTAGCTTGTCTTCTAACTTCCGGATATCCGCCTCCGATTTTTCTTGTAAAATAGCTAAATCGACATGAGGGATTTGGACAAGATGATTTGCAAGTTCTAAAAAGGTTCGCATATTCTCGGCAGGTCGATAATCGTACACAGAGGCATCTGCCTTTTTTAATAATTGGCTTGTTGTACGTACAATAACATAAAATTCATCTAATAATGTTTCGGTCATAGAAATAGCAGCATTTACCATAAAGATCCTCCAGCCTAATTTATGATTTATGCTACATTATTCTTCACGTAATCAGATTTTCCTTCACTTTGCTGTATACCAAATAAAAAGAACCGCCAATCGACGGTTCATTTCACATAGCTTCTTGCTACGCGTCTCATTCTCTTATGTCTGACTTTCTGGCTTCTCATTCTCATAATGACTAAGAACGCTAGCAATATCAGGAGTCCGCTGTATAAATAAACACTTGCTTTCACCACTTGATGGAAAAAGGTTGGTGTGCCGGCTTCCTCAGCTGATTTAGTTGCTGTTGATACTGCCGCTGCTTTAACTGGTTTTTCTTCAAATAATTTATGAGTCAGCAGCACTTTACCCTCAGCGTTCTTCAATTGTAATTTTCCTTTAGATGTTACATGCTTTATAGGTTTTTCGCCTTTTGGCAGTGTAACCATCAGGTCTTCTTTTAAAGCATACTTCTTGCCGTCATGCACTTTAATCTCTGTCCCTGCTGGAATGGTTTGCCTCTCGAAGTTTTGAAATCCGTAATCTCCAATAGACATTGTATCCCAATAGGATGCTTTGCTTGAAGGCCCTTTCATAGTAACAATAATTACGTCTAAGCCCTCTCTGGAAACAGCCGTTACTAATGTGTGTTTAGACTCGTCCACGTAACCGTTCTTTACTCCGATTGTACCTGGATAATCCCACAATAATTGCTGATGGTTTCGCAAGGTTGTTTTCCAGCCCTCACCTACCCAAGGAAGCTCTTTCGTAGAAACAATCTCACGAAATTCTTTATTTCGCATCGCATATTGTGTGATTTTAGCCATATCCTCTGCTGTTGTGTAATGTTCTACATCAAAAAGACCGTTCGGATTAACAAAATGAGTGTGATTCGCCCCCACTTTTTTGGCAAAATCATTCATTTTATCCGCAAAGGAAGGAATGTCATCTGCTAAGTATTCGGCTATGGCAATTGCAGCGTCATTACCTGAGTTGATCAAAAGTCCTTGTACCAGTTTCTTTAATGGTACTTTCTCGCCTTCTACTAAGTAAACACGCGTTCCATCAGCCTTAGCTGCATTACCGCTGACAATAACGGATTCGTTCAATTTCCCCGATTCGATAGCCAAAATACCCGTTACGATTTTTGTTATGCTTGCTGGATACATTTTGTCCGCACTGTTCTTTTGATATAAAATGTCACCCGTTTTAGCATCGATCATTACGGCACTTTCGCTATTAATGTTTGGTTCGTTTTCGCCGGACGCTTGCACAATGGGGGTTTGAGCCAGCATCATAAGTGAAAAAACAAGAAAGATCATGAGTCTTTTCATTTGTTTCCGCTCCCGTTAGTCATTTAATCTATATAACTCTTCGCTGAATATTCATTCTCTATTATGGTTGAAATCAAAATGAAATTTAGTAATTTTCGCCATAAAAAAACAGGCGTTATTATCAACTGATACCATTCGACAATATTCGCCTGAATCCTTTTATATATCGTACATTTTGCAGTATTATTTAGTCAAAATGTTTGTGATTTTTTTTCCCTCTTAATAAGTCACCTGTCCATCCTTTCATTCGAAGCCATAAATATACGGCCAGGGTTGAAAGAGTGATTAAAATCATCGAATATAAATAACCGAGTTTCCAATCGAGTTCTGGCATATTCTTAAAGTTCATCCCCCATATCGCCCCGAGCCCCATTGCGGGAGTGAAAATAACCGTAAAAACAGTCAGTGTTTTCATAATTTCATTACCACGATGAGCGGAAAGAACGTCTTCTAGATTTAACAACGTATCGATGTCGCCTCTGTAATGGGAAAGAAGAGTAATCGTGCGGTCAATTCTTGTTGTAATTCTTTTGAAGGTATTCGTTTCCGTTATTTCATCCAAATACGCCTCTTTAATCGCCATCGCGGTCTCATGAACAGGCAAGGTCAAATCACTCCAGTTAATGAGTTCTATGCGTCTGTCATAGATGCTATTTAAGAGTGTCGTATGATTATTTTGCTGAACATCCCGCTGCAATTCTTTCAATTTCAATTCCAAATCGTCAATACCGTCTAAGAAATGATTGATCAATTCCCCTAACAAGACAAGAAAGCCCTCTACTGATGTTTTTTCTTCAATAATTAGATGTTCACAGGGGTCTCTGTAATCACCTGTAATGAGTGATAAATCAAGACCTACTGTCATGAATGAATTTTTACGGATATAAAAGTAAAACACTTCAAACTCTGATTGATTTTCCGGATTTTGTTTGTATATTAAAGATCCTCTAATGATGAGATCTCCATCTTTATCTTTTTCAATCCGAAGATAGCTCGTTTTGTTTTCTTTAACATGCTGCAGCCATTGTTTACAGCCTTTATTAGGTGAAATAAAGTCATGCATTTCTTCCTTATGGCAATCATGCTGGTGCCATTTCCAACCATAAACACTTGTATGTTCCATATTTGATCCCAACCTTTGTATCCTATTTAAACAAGATCATATTCTTTAGCGCCTTTTTGCCTCAGCCACTTTAACGATTTCTCCATGATCAAATTATGATTATGATTACCTTCTTCATTCAAATGAAGCCAGATCGTCCCTGTCTTTTGTCTTTCCTTAATTTTCAGCAAGGCGATACCTGCTATATGCTGATTATTTTTCATCATGAGTATTGTTGTATCATCACGATCCAAATATTGAGTCAGATTTTCTTGAATTTCAGGAACGTCTTCACACCATGTACTTAGTTGAGCTAAGTCTTCTTTTAGTGCCGTTTCGACTTCCATCCTAATCCTATCCTCCTCTGTGAACGTCTGTTTTGTTAATAGAGGCTGTTTTCGTAATCTTTGTTGCTCTTAAAGTGGTTGATTTCCGTTCTAGGATGCTCGCTTTTTGATGACGATTCACAAGTAACAATCTTTTAGAAACGGGTTTAAAAATGTACCTATATAATTTCTTCCGTTTTAGATAGCATGCTGATGAGAAATTCTCGATCTTCGGGAAACGAAAGCGATAATTGATCTAACTCCTCCAAGGATACCCATTTTATGTCGTAGATTAAACCATCCGGATCTTGAATTACCGGGGAACCGCTTTCAATCTCTGCTAAAAAATATTGCACTTTATATTGAATACCAAAAGAGACCCCTTCTTTTTTATGCAGTTTTTTCTTAATTGCCACTTTATATCCCGTCTCTTCCCAGACTTCCCGTACGCAGCATTCTTCTAAGCTTTCATCCGCTTCTCTTCCGCCTGAAGGAAAGGACCATAATTTATCTTCTTCAGGTTTTCCTTGCAGCACCATTAATAATTTTCCTTCATTTATACAAATACAAGATGCACCTTCCCAAGTCATCCAAACTCCCCCTTTAAAAAAAAGGTTCTTTATGGCACAAAAAAAGTCCTGTGCATTCACACAGGACTTTTTGACGATTAAATGACTTTATATTGTTCCGTTACTTTTTGGCTGTTAATAATTTTTCTGTTGCAGTGATCCCATGTGTATAAGGTACGGCTGTTTTGTTCCAGTAAAGAAAGGGAATCATTTGTACATTCTACGATTTTAGAATGTGGAATGTCATGTTCCTTTTGTTCACCAGTTTCTACATTAACATATACGATACGTTCGCTCTTTCCTGTAGAAAGATCCAACTCGTAAACAAGTATATGGCCATCTACATAATACAAAGCGCGAGGTGAGATTGATAGTTTGTGTTCCTTTACTACTTTATCCTTCTCATTAAGTACCATGATTTTTTTAGGATCACCATATAAAACCGGTGCACCTGAAACGTAAACGTGATTGTTTATACAGAGGATATCTGTTGGTGCCATGTTATTTCCTAAATTCACCCGTTTTTTCTTATCGTTGCGGATGATATATAATACGGCTTGATCTTCTTCGACAATGTAAGAGGAAATGTAGAGAACGTCTTTGTTCATTTCGACTTCCCAAAGATATCCGTTCACATTCCACTCTTTTAAAAGTTCAGGGCCATTCTTCGTAAATATGAGTACTGAGCCTTTTGAACCATCGCCTTCACAAGCTACAACAACGCTGGACTCAAATTCGTAAAAATTAGGCTGCCCTTTAACCATTTGGGATTTTAAACAGCCGTTTTTATGATCAAAGATGAACAACTTGTAATCTGTTGAATTGCCTTCTGCCTTTTTGGAAAACCAGTAGTTCTTTTGGTTATCCATGAAAATTTCCGAATAGGCAAATTCGCTCTCCTCATTTCTTACTACACTTCCGGCCTGGTCAGGATTACTGGAGACATACAGCGAACCATTCTGCTCCGCATTTCGTGATGTAAGTTTATACATTTTGGCCATAGTACTCGCTCCCTTCAAATTTGGCGCCGGTTCTCAACTCAGCTTTTGTTTTATGAATAGTCAATTAATCAAAATTATCAATTTCTAGCAAAAACTTTGTATTTTCTGTTATATTTATCTTATCAAACATACAACTTAAACTGTATTGGGAAAAATGGTAGGAAAGATACTTGTTAATTAGGGGTCCTGCATGACAATTTTCCCAAGTTCTGAAAGGGGGATTTTATGGTCGGTCAAAGAATAAGATATTATAGAAAAACAAAAGGCCTAACCCAGGAAGAACTGGCACAGGGAATTTGCTCTGTTTCATACTTGAGTAAGATTGAGAAAGGGGACGCAAAATCAAGCGAGGAAGTCATTAACCTGCTCTGTGATCGTCTAGGTATTTCGCCCGAGGAAATGGACGATAACCAGGTCTTAGGTATGCTAAATGAATGGTATCTTCAAATGGTGAATCGTAATTTCGATAAGGCTGAAACATTTTTATATGAAACAGTTCAGCCTAAAATGAAAAATGTTATGGAACCTGATTTAATCTTAAGATATGAATTGTTTTTATCCCGGTTTCATATGGTGCATCATATACACCCTGATTTAGAAGGTTCATTTAATCGGTTAAAAAAAGCAGAAAGCTTTTTTGCTGAAATGACTCCAGACTTAAAATTCTATTACCTTAATTTTCTCTCATTGTATTACAATATTAAAAGAGAATATAAAAAAGCTCTAGATTTACTAATAGATGCTGAAGTACTTTATAACACAAAAACAACGGGTATTACACAAAGTGAAGGTGCTGTTCTTTTTTATCATCTTGCTTTAACCTATAACTATTTATGTAGAGTAACTTCTGTTAATCAATATGCTTTTAAAGCTATAAATATTTTTGACAAAGAATATAATTATAGCCGTTCAGCAGACTGCCAAATACTCTTAGGAACAAGCAATAGAAGAGTCGGAAATTACGACCAAGCTAATTACCATTTAAAGCAGGCTTTAAAATACTCCACTGCCTTCAATGATCACTTTACTAACGGTGTCATTTATCACAATTTAGGTTATGTCGCTTCTTGTCAAAGTCTTCATAGAGAGGCTCTCGAATACTTTCATAAAAGTATAGAAGCAAAACAAAAAGTTCCGAATAATGAATCCATAAGCACAATAATGTTAATTGCAAGAGAATATTTTCTTGCCAACGATAAAAATAATGCTAAAATATGGTTGAATAAAGGTTTAAATATTATTGGTAAAAATGCTCCCGATGATCAATACTATCACTTTATGATTCTAGAACAAAGAATTGATGGTAATATCGAAAAGTTGGAAGAAATTTTATCTAAAGCTGCCATTCCTTATTTTGAAAAGGTTAATATATGGGAATATGTAGCTGAATTCTCAGAAATGCTGGCTGATATATATTTCGATCAGTCCTTATATAAAAAATCAAGTCAGTATTATCGAAGAGCAAACAATGCTCTAAAAAACATTTTTTAGAAAGGTTGGAGAAAAATGAAAAAAACAGTATTAACACTTTCTTTTGCTTTTGCAATAAGTGCTTCAATTGGTGGAGTATCATTTGCGTATGAAAATGGACCTAACCCTACTAAAGTAGTGAAATATGCTAAGATTGATGACGGACCTAACCCTACTAGAGTCACAGCTCTGGATGATGGTCCTAACCCTACAATGCCGGCTAGAACTATCGCTAAAGGTGACTACTCAATTCAAAGAACACTTGACGATGGTCCTAATCCAACGTAAAAAGCTCTCATTTCTGAGAGCTTTTTTTACTTGCTAATATACACCTTAGTCCCGATTGGCACTAACCTGGAGAGTTCTAGTACATGATTGTTATACATGCGTATGCACCCTTTGGATACGACTTTTCCAATGGATGCAGGATTATTGGTCCCGTGTATTCCATAATGCGGTTCGGATAATCCCATCCACATCACTCCGTATGGTCCACCTGGATTCGGTGCTTTATTTACTATGGTGTACATCCCTGTCGGTGTGGGAGTCAGCATTTTCCCAACACCAATCGGGTACCGTTTGATCACTGTACCATCCTTCATTAAAGCAAGCCGTTTTCTAGCCGTGGAAACAAAGATTTCGTAAGGCATAGTCAAACCTCCTGCAATAGTTTATGCAGGAGGCTTATAGTGTGTCCCTATTGAAACCCGCTTACTTCTTCACGTGTAAGAAGCAATTCTCACTGTGGGTAGGAGCAATCCTGCCAGTCGCTTCTAAAAAACTCTCTGCTGTTGTAAATCCTACATGCTTAAACGTTTTTTGCAATGCTTTTTGTTTCTCAAGTTTTCCATTTGGCAATTGATCTAAAAAGGCATCAAAGCTACCGTATGTTTGTATGATTTCATGAACAATGTTTGCATTTTTTATGGTCGCTTCAATCTTCTTTCGATGTCTGACAATCCCCACGTCTGCTACTAATCTTTCAATATCATCCACATTGAAATCTTTCACACGTTCCACCTGGAAATTTGCAAAGGCTTTTCTGAAGTTCTCACGTTTATGCAAGATCGTCCGCCAGCTCAATCCTGACTGAAACAGCTCCAGTGTTAAGCACTCGAATAGTTTGTTGGACCCTTCTGCTTTTTGACCCCATTCCTCATCATGATACTGCTGCAGCATTTCACTTTCTTCACTCCACTTGCATCGTTGCATGTTATTTCTCCTTTCAGGAAAAAAAGCACAGCCTAGGCTGCACTTTTATTGAGTCGTTCGAATGTCTGAGAATGGATAAATAACAACCTCTGTTCGGCCCTCAATAGAGTTTAGCTCAATAAGACCCAGTCCATTTCTCGAATCCATGCTGTTCAATCGGTTATCACCCATAACAAAAGCTTTACCTTTTGGTACTTTTAATGGACCAAAATCTTCCGTTAAATAGACACCTAGACTTTTCGCTTCTGATTTATTTTCTTTTAAATAGGATTCAGGTATCTTTTTATTATTTACATAAAGAACGTCATTTCTCATTTGAATCACGTCACCCTCAACACCTATAATCCGCTTTACGTAGCGTTTATCGTCCCCTTTAATAATAACGATATCTCCTTTTTTCGGTTCAGAGAATGCGTATACAATTTTGTTAACATATAATTTTTCCTGATCGTGAAGTGTCGGGGACATGGATGCACCTTCAACTAAATAAGGAGCGAAAAAATAGGTTTTCGTAATAAAAACAAAAGCCAATGCAAATACAATTGCTTTAATCCAGCTCATCCATTCATTTCTCGGTTTTGTATTTTTTTCTTGTTCCATCATATAATCGTTCACCTCGCCGCTACGATTTCAATTTTAATGCGATCGGGATCTTCAAAAAACAAAGCAAAATGCTCATTTCCTCCTGCATATGGGTACTTATCTTCATACAGAAACGAAACATTTCTATTTGTTAATTGTACACGAAGCTGATCAATTTGCGCACGTGATTTAGCCCAAAACGCCAAATGATTGAGCCCTGTATGTTTTCTATGGAAGGGGGTCTTTGCGTACTTCTCTTCTGTCTGAGTAAACACAAGATAAGCAGTACCGTTTTTATAACTAACACCTTTGTCCCATTCCTGGTAAACCGCAAATCCTAATTCCTGCAGAAGCCAGCTATAAAATGCTTTTGTACGCTCTAAATGATGAACATTAATTTCTACATGATGAAGCCCTTGTGATATTTCCAATGTCTGTTGTTCTCCTTAAGAATACTATGAAAAAATGAAAAAAGGCATTCTTTCACTTTTATTTTTATTAAAAATAGCCTACAATGGTAAAGATTTCCGTTTTTGAAACAGGAGGGTTATCTATGAACGGTAAAACAAAACACGCAGCAATCTTCCTGGCTATCTTTTTGCTTTGGATGAAAACCTATATTGTTTATAAAGTCTCTTTTACGCTTCCGATGGATAATTTCCTGCAACAATTTTTATTATTTTTTAATCCCCTTAGTTTTCTTGTATTCTACTTTAGTATGGTTTATTACTTCTCTCCATCAAAAAGAAGGCGGGTCATTCTATGGCTTTCTTTTATTTATAGTTTCATATTATACGCGAATATTGTGTACTATCGATTCTTTAGTGATTTTATTACGGTTCCGGTATTGTTCCAGACAAAAAACGCAGGTGATATGGGCAATAGCATTTACGAACTCGTGAATCTAACCGATGTTTTCTTTTTCATGGATGTTTTTATATTGGCCTATTTACTAAAACAACCTCGTTGGTCTCCCGACGTATCCATTGTACGCAAAGACCGCAGAAAATTATTTCTTGCAGGGCTGGCTATTTTAGCCGTTCATATTTCATTGGCTGAAGCCAACCGGCCGCAGCTGCTCACAAGGACGTTTGATCGGGAAATTCTTGTTAAAAGTTTAGGGACATTCAATTATCATCTGTATGACATCATGCTTCAATCCAAATCTTCCATGCAAAAAGCATTAGCGAGCAACATTGATGCTGAAAAAGTTTTGCAAAAGCTCAAAAAAGACACGGCTAAAAATCAAGAGCTTTTTGGCATCGCAAAAGGTAAAAACGTAATTGTCATTTCGTTAGAATCTACTCAAAACTTTGTGCTGAACTATAAAATCAATGGCAAAGAAGTTACACCATTTTTTAATAAACTCGCTAAATCCAGCTATTATTTTAATCATTTTTATCACCAGACTGGTCAGGGCAAAACATCAGATGCTGAGTTTCTAGTAGAAAATTCTCTCTATCCTCTTCCAAGAGGCGCTGTTTTCCAGACGAACCCATTGAACGAATATAATGCGATGCCTGAAATCTTAAAAACGAACGGTTATTTTTCAGCCGTTTTTCATGGGAATAATAAAAGCTTTTGGAACAGAGATGTTATGTATAAAACCATGGGATATGATCAATTTTTCAGTGAAGAATTCTATAATGTTACGGCGGAAAATTCCATTAATTACGGCTTAAAAGATATCCCGTTTTTCGAGCAATCCATGCCGTACTTAGAAGATCTTCCGCAACCCTTTTATGCAAAATTTATTACGCTGACAAATCATCATCCTTTTATACTGGATCCAGAAGATCAATGGATTGATCCGTATTCGGTTGATGATGGTACCGTTAGCCGCTATTTTACAACCGTCCGTTATGAGGATGAAGCATTAAGGCAGTTCTTTGATCATCTGAAGAAGTCAGGACTTTATGATAAATCGGTTGTTGTTGTGTACGGAGATCACTATGGGATTTCTGAAAGACATGAGGATGCTATGGCTCAAGTGCTTGGCAAAGAAAGTCTTACCCCTTTTGACCATATTCAGCTTCAGCAAGTTCCGTTATTTATTCATATCCCTGGTAAAAAAGGACGGACAGTTGAAAGCATCGGCGGACAGATTGATGTAAAACCAACACTCTTACACCTTCTGGGGATCGAAACAAAAGATGATGTCCATTTTGGTACAGACCTTTTCTCAGAAGATCATAATGACCTTACAGTTCTTCGCAACGGTGCTTTCATTAACAAGGATTTTGTATACACAAATGAGACATGCTATAGCAACACGTTTGGTATACCTGTTGATATCAAAAAATGTGAGCCTTATATAGATGAGGCAAAAGATGAACTCGATGAATCGGATCGCATTGTTTACGGTGATCTGCTGAGGTTCTTAAAAGTAAAATAGAAAAGCCTAAAACGGATGAAAACGATCATCCGTTTTAGGCTTTTTTGCTTGGACGGGTTAGGAAATATAAGGATAGCACCTAAAAACAAAAATGAAAAAGAGTGAAATTTACTGTATGAATCTGTGATAAACGCCTTGAGAAAAATCCGAGATCAGCAAGGGAAATAAATTGTTTGGGGTCAGTCCCTCTGCATGATTTTTGAGTTGCGCATGCGGATCATGGAGTAGTGCAAGGTGGATGTTGGCAGCTGTTCATACAATGGCTGAAGCGATGGAACGATTCTAATTTCAATTCTCTCCTGTACGAGTTCATCAAGCAGGGACCCCACTTCCTCTACTTTCAGGGGGACTTCTGTCTCATATGACACATAGTAACCTGCTCCTTCATCCATCATAACAAAGTGATCATCACTTAATGAATACCTGAAGAGCTTTGTGTTCTGAATTTGGTCAAGCGATCCGCTTTCTACAGCCATTATTTTTTGTGCTGATGTCATGTGTAAATATTTTTCCCGATCTGACTGAGTTGTTTCAGGTGTTGCCCAAAACCCAATCCTTGGACAATCCCGCGGAAGCAAATAGAGCGGGGACCGCTCTTTATCAATCGCCCACACCATTGGTGGACGGTCTGGGAAACTTGGATGTTTACGCGGTACAAAAACCTCAATATGCTTCTCCTCTGAAAAGTGATATAGCATCAGAACCCTTCCTCCCTTTTATCTCTTGTGATAACCTAAAATATCCCTTTATAATAACCTATAACACTCATAAGGCGGGAATCATTTTGAAACTTCTTTTTGCTTATTTTACTGATGTTCATGGCAATATCGATGCACTTGAAGCAGTCATTGAAGATGCCGTTTCTCAAGGTGCGGACTCCTTTATCTGCGGAGGGGATATGATCGGGATCGGTCCCTTTACAAATGAGGTACTAGAACTATTATTCAGCTTACCTTCTATTCATATGGTAACAGGCAATCATGATGAAGCTGTCCTTGCTTTAAAATACGATCAGCCATATCCTGAAAGTCACGCTCATGCCAAACTTCATCATCAATGGATTGCAGATCAACTCAATCATGAATTAGCAGAACAGCTTAAAAAGCTGCCGCGAGAAATTGCTTTTAACCATGTCGATATTAGCTTTTTAATTACCCATTATCCTTTTAAACAAGGAAAAAAGGAATCTCCTATTTCTGAAGATCCCTTCCAGCCTATTATGGGAAACCCTACCCTAGAATTGATCGAACAAGCTTTTGGAACACATTCAAATGACTTTATCGGGTTCGGACATCACCATATCGGCCATGATTTTAAAGGGGAAATGACACATTATGTGAACCCGGGTGCTCTTGGATGCAGCTCGACCGCTGAAGCTCGTTATGCGTTGATATATGTAGACAATCACAAAGTTCGCGTGGAATTTAAAAGCGTACCTTATGATCGTCAAAGATTAATAAAAGCTTATAAGGAGTTGCAAATACCAGATTCCGACTTCCTCATGAAAGCTTTTCATGGTATTTCTTAGGTTTAGTATAAATCTTTTACCGGCTGATAGTTTTTTGAGCCTGATGGGAGAAGATCGAGCATCGGCCAAACTAAACAAAAATCGTCTCCTGGACCGAAATCACTTTTGGCAACATGATAGATTGTACCGTTTTGATCTTTCCTAAAAGTAGAAACACCCGGATAATAGTATCCATCTTTTTCAAAGCCTAAGTCTTTTTTAAATGTATTTTCTTTTGTTGAAATCATAGGAAATCTCCAGCTTCTTGATTGAGCAAATTCTTTTTGTACCTTTGGTTCATCAGGGCTTGATAGATAGAAAGGAGCTTTGCGGATAATGTGATGATACACTCCATTAAATCCATCAGCCCACATTGTACAATATGAACAGCTTTGCCCCATATTATGCACTATGATCAGTTCATCCTGATCACCAAAAAGATCTAATAGTGAGACTTGCTCTCCCTCTGCAGTCAGAAACGTGTAATTCTCTACTTCCTCTTCAGGGAGAGAGCGTTTTAGCTTGGTAAGTTTTGCTTTACTCTCCAAGATTTCCTTTTCCAATAATTCAATTTCTTCTATTACCTCTTTAACTACCATTCCCAGCCTCCTATTTTCCGTTTACCATCTAATTCTGTGGCGGAAAGTACAAATCCTGTACAATTTGGAGGTTATTTGATGATTTTCTTAGCCTAATTCAATAAACTCAATTTCCTCACCATCTGGTCCCTCGTAAAATACGGTTTTCCAGCCGTTTTCTACTTGATAAGGACCTTCTGACGGTGAGAGTCCTTGATACTGCAATTCTCTTATTTTTTCTTCGATACTCATAACGGTAAAAGCGATATGAGCGCCTTTTGTCACTTCATGCGCGTCTTGTATTAGTTCAAGCTGAAATCCTTCACCTTTAATAAATAAAAGCTTAGTATCATTCCAATTCAGCTTTTCCATAGATTGAATGGTTACTATTTTTTCGTAAAAAGCGACCGACCGCTCTAGGTTTTCAACATACATTCCAATATGATGAAGCATCATAATCGTCACCTATAAAATAAGATTCATATCGCCAAACTCGTGCCACAAGTAATGTTGGTCAATAGCTTCTCTATAAGCAGAATAAAGTTTCTCAGATTGAATAAAGGCGGACAAAAGCTGAAGATGACTTGCTTCTGGTTCATGCATCCCGGTAATTAATCCATCACAGACTTGCAGGTTTGTTTTCTCCTGAATGTATAGATTTGTCCAGCCTTCTGCAGCATGCAGTTCTCCTTTTTCTAGGGCTGCTGTTTCCAATGCCCGGACGACAGTAGTCCCGACAGCTATTACCCTTCCGCCTTCTTGTTTCGTTTTATTAATCACATGAACGGTTTCTTCAGGAACTATATAGTTTTCAAAATTTTTGTCTGGTCCCTTATGCCATTTGTCATCGAGCAAATAACTTAAACCGGTATGAAGCGTTATATAGGCGATCCGTACCCCCTTTTTCTGAAGACGAAATAAGAGTTCCCAGCTGAATGCGCGGCCAGCAGATGGCATTTCAACGGATCCTGGGATCGTTGCAAATACGGTCTGGTAGTAATCAAGGTTCCACGGCTCTTGAATGTACTCATACCGAACGGGTTCTCCTAAACTATAAATCTGGTTAAAAAGGTCTGAACAGCAAAGGTTGAACGCCAATGAAACAAATGGTGTTTCAGAAGATTGAGCTACGACCGCCGCCGTCAAAGCGGGTGAAAATCGGATGATGTCTCCTTCTTTCAAATCCCCGCTGACCGGCAGCACTTCCCAGACGGACTCATTTTTTCTGTGAGCGAGCCTTATCTCTACTTCCGCACCGTCTGCTTCCCGTTTGCTTTTTAAAACAGCAGGAACCGTCCGGCTTACGTTCAATACGAGAAGGTCTCCCTTTTTTAAAAATCGATCCAGATGATAGAATTGCGTGTGTTCCGTTTGACCTGTCGCTTTGTCGAGCACCATCATCTTCACATAATCTCTGCGTATTCCTCTTCGCTCGGGAGGCTTTATGGCGTTAAGTTCATTTGGAAGTTCGAATTTGATTGCTGATTCCATCAGTTCCCGCTCCCCTCAAGCTGAAATTCTTGTGCCTCAAAACGTTGCCCTGTAATGTGACTAGACGCATCCGAGGCTAAGAATCCAAATACAGCAGTAATGTCTTCTGGTCTTGCGAGCTCATAGTCGCAATCTGGCACGGCCAGTCTGTGCATTTCCGTGTCCATCTCTCCTGGATCGACCATGTTCACACGGACACCTGATTCCCTCACTTCATCTGCCCACGTTTCGGTTAAGCCCTCAAGAGCAAATTTAGAGATTCCATATGCGCCCCATCCGGCATAACCGGTTGCACCCGCTTCAGATGTGATGTTAATAATGCTTCCCGTTTGCTTCTGCAGCATAATTGGAAGGACTCTTCTCGTCACGAGGAATGGACCAATCGTATTTACCCGCAATACTTCTTCAAAATCGTGTTCTGGATAATCCAATAAAAATGGCATCGGGCTCGGTCCAAGGATCGATGCGTTATTTATAAGCACATCAATTTTTCCGTAATATTCTTCTGTTAAAGCTACAAATCTTTCAACATCCTTTGCTGTTGACATATCAGCTCCTAATGCTAACACGTCTGCCCCAAGCTCCACTGCTTCCTTTTTTACTTCTTGAATCGTTTCTTCTGTTCGTGAACAAATCGCTAAATTATATCCTTCTTTCGCAAAATAAAGCGAAAGCGCTTTCCCTAAACCTTTTGATGCACCTGTAATCATTGCTAATTTTTTCATCTTTTCTTCCTCCTAAAATCGGATTATATACTTTTTATACATTTATGTTTACTAAGTATATTTATTATAGTTTCATTCTTTTTATTCCGTCAATGGATTTGTTTTAAAAATCTTTCGACAACTTTCTTGAACATAAAAAAAGAGGGGGGTCTGTCCCGGGACAGACCCCCCATCTCTATTTCAAAAGGAAGGAAGCTTGATCTATGATTTCGATGTCTGAACGTTTTTTAACGTCTCTCATTAACTGAAATAATGCCATGTCTTTTTTCTTGGATTCAATCATACAGTCGATCTGGTCCACGCTTCCTTTGATTTCTTTTAAGAAATCAAAGAACATATCTGCTTCAACAAAATCGGCATGATGACGAAACTGCTTTTCACTTTTTGGACTGGAAATGTGCATTTTTAAAGGCAGTGGTGAACGTTTCCACGATTCTACTACTCTCGGCCAATGCTGTGTCCAGTTTTCGTCATGATGAAAGGCAAGATGATGATGATAGTCAAATACGAGAGGAACCGCAAGCTTTTCACATAAATAAAGGGCATCATCCATTGTAAAAGAAGTATCATCATTCTCTAACATGATCATCTCCTGAAGCGGCACAGGAACATACGCCCAGTTTTGTATAAACCGCTCAAGAGCCACATCGGTTTCTTTATAGTTCCCGCCTACATGCATCACGCACCTATGCATTGTATTGATTTTCATTTTTTTTAGAAGCTTGTAATGCAGCTGCAACGTCTTTACCGAGTTTTTGAGCACTTCTGTTTTTGGTGAATTAATGAGCACAAAATGATCTGGATGGAAGTCGAGCCTCATCTTATGTTTAGCAGCAAACACACCAATCTCATGCAGTTCATCCGTTAATGGTTTCATATAATCCCAATCCAGCAACTCCCCGTGATTGGCAAGCGGAATCAATCTTGAAGTCATTCTGTAAAACTTGATGTCATGAGCCGCCGCGTGTTTTAAAATTCTTAACGTGCTATGTAAGTTTGCTTGTGCGATTCTCTCTAATTTCCTCTTTCCCGCTTCTCTATTTTGCAGCTGGCTGAATTGCTTATATGTCATCGTCTGGGATGGTGAAGCATTTTTCAGCTCCATACTCATGGCAACAAAACCTAATCTGACTATGGTCATTCCTAACACCTCGATTCGTCACTATCAGTATGACCACTTTAACCTGTTGCTTAACCTATTTTCATGTTTACAGCATTTACGGGTACAGAAAAGACGAAACCGCGCCACTCCCTTTTTTAAAAAAAACGACAGAAAACCGAACAAAAAAAACGCCCCGGCACATTTCGTACCAGGGCGCTCGATTATGCTTAAGCAGCTTCAGTTGCCTGCTTTTTCTTTTTGCGTTTAAACAGCTTTCCAATGTTTGCGAGCATTTCATAGATAACCGGTACAACAACTAACGTTAATAATGTGGATACCGTTAATCCGCCGATTACTACGACCGCTAAGCTCTTTGATACGAGGCTTCCGCTTTCTCCTCCAAGCATTAATGGAATCATCGCACAGATCGTTGCGACAGCTGTCATTAAGATCGGACGAAGACGCGTTGAGCCTGCTTCTAAAATAGAATCTCTTATCGTTAAGCCTTTTTCACGCTGCTGCTGCACGCGGTCGATAAATACGATCGCGTTTGTTACAACGATTCCAATTAACATCAATGCCCCGATAAGAGAAGAGATATCAAGCGGTATGCGCGATATGACAAGCGCAATAATTGCACCGACTGCTGCGAGCGGTAATGAGAACAGAATGGCAAACGGCGCGCGTGCCTGACCGAATGTAACCACCATGATTAAGTATACGATGAAAATCGCTGCACCCATCGTCATGAAAAGATCCATAAATTGATCGTTCATTTCTTCTCCAGCACCGCCAAGTGCTACTTTAACGCCATCAGGTTTCTCCATTTTCTTGATGACATTCGCTACATCCAGGTTTACTTTTTTCACGTTTTTATCTGTAATCATTCCTGTTACTTGCAAATACTCTTTCCCGTCTTTACGGAACACTTGAGATTTTGCAGGCTTAAGCGTTAAGTCCGCAACATCCTTCAATGCCACAGGTCCCTTTACTGGGGAAAGGACAATTGTATTCATCAAGTCTTCTCGGTCATTTACATTACTTAGGTCATAGCTCATGACAACTGGCAGTTTAATGCCGTCTAACGTGATTTGGCCTACTGGACTATTACCGACTAATCCTTTTAGCTGCTGGGCAATATCAGACGGTGTTAACCCTGCATCTTGTGCTTTTGATTGGTTAACGTTCATTACCCATTCATTTTTAATATCTTCATTATTGGACTGTACATTATCCAGCCCTTTTACGTCTTTTAACTTCTTTGTAAGCTTTTCAGCCATTGGTGCAAGGTCTGATTGCTTTTCAGCCGTGATATTCAGTGTCAATGCATCTGAACTTCCACCCATCATACTTGCTTTGCTGGCAGAAATCGTTGCAGGAGCGAACTCTTTTTCAAGATTCTTCATATCTTTTACAAATTGATCTGTGTCAGCACCTTTTTCCATTTTAGCTGTGAAGGATGCTATGTTGTTACCTGTCGCTTGGCCCCATTGTGCCATCTCACTGGAAACACCAACTTGAGAAAAACTCGACAAAACACCATCATGAGCTTTAATTTTTTCTTCCATTTTAAACGTTCCTGCTTTTACATCATCAAAAGACGTATCTTCAGGATATTCGATCTTAACATTCACAATACTTTCTTCTGCTGAAGCCATCGTTCCCGCTGGCATTACAGCATAAAGCGCGATTGAACCTGCAAATAATAAAATACAGATTCCGCTTACAATCCATTTGTGGTTTAACGACCAGCTTAAGATATTTAAGTAGCGTCTTGGAGGCTTTGGTGTATGCTCCTTTACGTTTTTCAGCATTTTATAGCTCATCAACGGTACAACTGTAAGCGCTACGAGCAAGGATGCGAGCAATGAGTACACAACCGTTAAGGCAAACGGCAGGAAGAAAACACCTAATGCTCCTTCCACAAGACCTACTGGTAAAAATACCGCAATCGTAGTAATTGTGGATGCTGTAATGGCTTTTGCTACTTCTCTTACAGAATCGACGATCAGTTCTTTCGAGCGTTCGCCAGTTTGCAGGCGTCGGAATATATTCTCGATAACTACGATACTATCATCTACAAGTCTCCCAACTGCAACCGCTAATCCGCCTAGTGTTAAAACGTTCAGCGTGATGCCTGATTGATGCAGCAAGAACAACGTTAAGCAGATCGATAAAGGAATACTGATTACAGCAATAATGGTCGATCTAAAATGACGCAGGAATAACAAGATAACAATAGAAGCAAACAAAGCTCCTAGGGCAACTTCTTTCGCCATGCTCATTACGGAATCGTAAACTGAGTCAGATGTTGCAAAGAATACAGCCAGCTTGAAATCTTTTCCGTATTGCTTGTTAATTTCTTTCATTTTGCTCCGTACATCGTCGCCTACCTGAACCGCATTCGCATTTGATTCTTTTGTTATCGCTAAATACATGGCATCTTTTCCATCAACATGTGTAATGGAATCGAGGTGCTGTACATCTTTTAATTCAGCAACATCTTTTAATAAAACGCCCGGTGCAACAGCGATGTTCTGCCATGCATTTAAATCTTTCATTTCGCCAAGGACACGAAGCGTGTTCGTTTTTTCCTCAAGTGTTACATTCCCTGCAGGAATTGAAACGTCTTTACCTTGAAGAGCTGCGATAATTTGCGGTGCAGCTATCTTTTTCTCCATTAGTTTCGCTTGATCTAATTTTAATGTGATTTCACGAGTCGCTTTTCCGTACAATGCCGCATTAGAAACCCCGTCAACACCTTCGAGCTGCGGAATTACTTCTTCTTCGATCAGCTTATAATCAGCCGCAGTAAACGCTCCATCTTTGTTGATGGTCATATCCATGATTGGAATCATTGACGTATTTAACTGGATAACAAATGGTTTTTGCACACCTTCAGGCAGCGGAAAACTATTTGTCTTTCGTTCTACCTCTGTTGTTACTTCTTTCATATCTGTATCCAAATCAAAGGTTAAGTCAATTTTAGAAATCCCTTGACCAGATTGTGAGGTAACCGATTCTACACCTTTAATATTGCGAAGTTCTTGTTCGATGGGTTCTGTAATGGTATCTGTCATCGTCTCAGAGTCCATACCATCTGCTAGTGTTGTAATGGTAACCATTGGATTATCAATGCTCGGTAAAAACTCCATCGGTAAGCGTTGCCCTGCGTAAACCCCTAACGCAGAAATCAGCAAACACATGATTACGATGGCTGAGCGGTTTTTCAAAGAAAACCAAGTAAGTTTTAACATTTCCCTGCCTCCATCCCCTACAGCCTTTTTGAGTACAAAAGGCTCACATTTTATACAATACTTGGATATTGTAGTACGATTTGAATCTAAAAACAAGCTGCAGCTTTAAAATTTTTCCAAATGTACACAAGTCCTTATGTATCAACAAAAAACTGTATGTTCGAAAGGATCCTTTTATACCCGTTTCCATTAAAAAAACCGCCCTAAAAGAAAAGGACAGTTCTCAAAGATGTATCATTTTCATCAACGTAAATATCTTCTAGCACCGCTATAAATATCTTTCCAATATTTTGTGTTCATTGACTGGATGCGGACTCCCTTTGTTGTGGCTGCTATGAAACTATTATTTCCGAGATAGATCCCTACAAAAGAAACACTTTTTCCGTTCGTCTTAAAAAATACGAGATCACCTAATTTTTCTTTTCCCTTTGCAACTGCCGCTCCGCCTTTAAACTGATCGGCAGCTGTTCTTGGTATGTCTTTCTTCACAACAGTCGTTTTATAAATAAATTTCGTGAATCCTGAGGCATCAAAGCCTTTTGCTGTCGTACCTCCCCATTTATATGGAGTCCCCAAATAGACTTTGGCTGTCTCTGTTACTTCTTGGTCATAGGATGGAGATGCTTTTGCGACTGATACACCACTTAATAAAAACATTGCGGCAAGTCCTAATGAAACAAATACGGAGAAAATACGTTTCATAAAAAACATCCTCTCTTTTTAACTGCTTTTTATGATTAGTCGATAGTCTAATGGATAAGGTTTCTATTTTCTCAAAAAAAAATCTGTTTTCGTATACATTGTTGCTCTTGTATGCGGTTGATTTTCGTTTCAGGCTGCTCGCTTTCCGCGGGGCAGACGGTGAGCCACATTCGGACGTTTCACTTATAAGTGTCTCACCTGCCAGCCTGTCCCGCAGGAGTCTCGCACCTTCCACTTCAATCAACTTTACAACGAAGAACTTCAAAACCTTTTTGTAGCAACAATCTTTTATAAAAGAGCAAAAAATAAGACTGTTTTCGTATTCATTGTTGCTCTTGTATGGGGTTGATTTCCGTTTCAGGTTGCTCGCTTTCCGCGGGGCAGGCGGTGAGCCACATTCATACGTTTCACTTATAAGTGTCTCACCTGCCCGCCTGTCCCGCAGGAGTCTCGCACCTTTCACTTCAATCAACTTTGCAATGAAGAACTTCAAAACCTCTTTGTAGCAACAATCTTTTATAAAAGAGCAAAAAATAAGACTGTTTTCGTATTCATTGTTGCTCTTGTATGGGGTTGATTTCCGTTTCAGGCTGCTCGCTTTCCGCGGGGCAGGCGGTGAGCCACATTCGTACGTTTCACTTATAAGTGTCTCACCTGCCCACCTGTCCCGCAGGAGTCTCGCACCTTCCACTTCAATCAACTTTACAACGAAGAACTTCAAAACCTTTTTGTAGCAACAATCTTTTATAAAGAGCCTAAAAAAAAGACTGCAAATTGCAGCCTTTTTCGACAACCTCTTATTGTATAAAATTAATTCCCGTTATGTCTTTGATCGGTTCATTTAATTGATATGGTCCTACTGAGTCTGTTCCAGGTATATTAAACTTTACACTATGGTATCCATAACTTTCAGCAGTAAGCAGAATTCCATCAATCATCATGATATTGTTTTCTTTTTCTTCAGATAGTTTATATGAATCAGGGAATGTTACTTCAATAGAATGTTTCCCCGTTATTTCAATTTTTAGTTCCATATCCTTTGGAAGAAGGGGTTTTAATCCTCGTTCTTGATCGTCATCCATCTCATTAATGGCTGATTTAACGTCTTTAGGCATCTCATTTGCTTTCTTTCCAGCTGAATACAAGCTTACGATAAATGTATCTGTAGTTGGTGTATCAAAGCGATAAAATGGTGATCCTGGCACACTTAATGCCATTTCGTTTTTGCGGCCAATGTTAGGAAACTCGTAACCTGCCTGCCCATTCGTCCGAAATTCAGCTTTATATTTCTTATTATTAAAAGTAAATGACAGCATTGGGTCTAGCAAATTCTCTTCAGATTCAAAAATCACACCAGGCGGCCAATCAATAATAACAGTCTCTTCTTCCTCTGAAAGCTTCGCACGATTTAAAGGACTATCAGAGAGTCCCAACTCAGTTGGCTTAAAACTTACGAGCTGATCATTTACTTTTTCCAGATAATTAGACTTTTTGGTTATAAAACTGACAGGAACAACAATTTGAGCCTGTTCATCCATGTACGACACCGTTACCCAATCCATGTTTTTGCCCGTAAAATCTTTAGCAAACTTTTGACCATGATACTTAAAATGGTTTGACATCTCAGCAGATTTTAATGACATCTTCGCATCGGATTGGTCTCCTGCCCGGTCAAAACTTGCTGTGGACTGTGATTCCATCTTACCTGACTCTGATCGTTTGAATTCCATCTTACTATTGCTGCTATTGTTGTTAACAAGATCCGGAGCGAAGACGCCAAACAACACAAGTGCACACGCTGTCGCCAAAGCAGGAAGCCCCCATGATGGAATGCTGCGTTTACCCTTTGTTTGTTTATAATTGATGCTGGCTTGAATTTTAAGATATAAGTCTTGCTTGGATTGGCGATCTTTTATAGGTGGCAGATTCTTAAGAAACTGCTCAATTTTTTCGTCATTCCACTTAATTGGTTCCATCTTTCAATTCCTCCTCCAGGCCCGGATGCTGATCAAGCCATTTGCGCAATTCTTTTATGGCCCGGTGCTGGGTGGTTTTCACTTTACTTTCTGTCCAACTTAAAATTTGTGCAGTTTCCACAATCGATAAAGATTGGATATATCGAAGTACCAACACCTGTTGTTGATCAAATGAACAGCGTTTCAGCATTTTATACAAATCTTTGAAAGACTCTTTCTTAGCTACTAATTCTTCTGGAAGGGGGTCTTTATCACGTAAAACGTTTTCGCTTTCTTTAATATCAAAGATCAGAAATTTCTTGCTTCGTCTTGCTTGTTTCCTTAACCAGTCAATGGCCACATGTCTGGCTATGGAATATAACCATGTTTTTTCGGTGCTTTTGCCTTCAAAATTTTCATATGAGTTTAAAACCCGGATATAAACTTCCTGTACGAGATCCTCTGCCGACTCCCGGTTTCGGACCATATAGAACAGAAATTGAAACAACGCGTGGTGATACTCGTCGTACAACCGGTCGAACGTTTCTTTCACTACTAATGGCCCCCTGTCTCTCTCTATTTTATGTAGTCGAATTTTTATAAAAAAAGTTACAATTCACTATTTCACATTACAAGTCTACCTTTATTTGATACTTCCGGAAAGGACCATTTGGTCGATATTTACCAACAAATCTAGTTCTCCTTAGACAAATATAGCCAAACAAAATAAAAAACCCGCTACTATCAGCGAGTTTTTTATTCATTCATCACATAGCTTATAAACATTTCTTCAAGCGTTTCCCACGTTTTACGATATTCCGATTCTTTTCCCAAAAAGGAATAGTGAAGTACATTACCGTCCCGAATACCCCAGAATATACGTGATATATTTTGCGGATCGAGATTCTCTTTTATTTCCCCAGCAGATTGTCCGTCCTTAATAATCGAAACAATGTAATCAATGAATTTATTATATCTATCTTCAAGAATAACACGCAGATCCTCTTGTCTCGAACCATACAGCCAAAATTCAATGTATACTCTTCTCGACTGCTGAATTTCTTCTGTTAACTCCTGATCTCTGAAACGGCGGAATATATTTTTGAGTTTTTCTTTCGCACTTTTAAGAACCATGTTCTCTTGTGCGACTTCCTCAAAAAACGTATTCGTGCTGATTTGCAGAAGCTGCAAATAAATTTCTTCTTTACTTGTAAAATAATTATAGATAGCACCTTTACTAATGTTAGAGTCTTTTACGATGTCATCAATAATGGTTGCTTGATACCCTTTTTCTCCAAAACATTTTAAAGCACTCTCAAGAATCTGGCTGCGTTTTTCTTCCTTGTATTGCTCTGAAACCTTAGGCATGATGCTTCCTCCAAAAAACTAAGTCTTTCATGTTAAGTATATCAAAGTTTTCAGTCTATTTTGGAAAAAGTTTTGACTGACTTCTGTTCTGTTTCTTTTTTAATGGGAAGAGTCATATGCACTTGTTCAACAAATGCTGTAAACCCTGAGTTTGTTAGTAAGTGGTTTAATGCGTTGTCTTTCTTAGGGACATTCAGCGTTATTCTTTTACACGGCACTTCCCATGGACCGAACGCAGCATTTAACAGGGATGCTGTCGTTTCATCATCCGTTTTTAATTGCGGGTCAGTGAAACATTGGTAAAGAATAATTGCCGACAGTTCACCCTTCTCATTATAATTATTTTTGTAAACTCCATACCCAGCAGGGCTCTCATTTTTACTTGCAATCACACATGTGAAATCTTTCAAACTTGCAAATTGTGTCTGCCATGCTGTCAATGGCTCGAAAAAGGATAGCTCTTTAATTGCATACATGCTTACTTCTTCTATTTTAATCTCATTATTTATCTCGCGGAAATTTGAGACAGGCCCATCATGGTTCAAGAAAATCAACTCTTCAAAGGTTTGATAGCCCATTTTTTCGTAGAGTTTAATCGCGGCTGTATTGCCCATAATCGCTTCGAGTCTGGCAGTATCTACTTGCTTATGAGCATAGATATCTAAACAGACAGCAATGAGCTTCTTCCCAATTCCCATTCCTCTATAATCAGGAGCGATAGCTGTGCCGCCATTCCAAACATAGCGTTTGCCATCGATGTCTCGAAAGCTGTTTAAAACAAAACCAGCAAGCTTGCCTTCATAGACAGCTGCGACAGAATCTTCTAAGGAAATACCTTCACCCGCTATCTTTTGAATAAAACGATTTAGATCCATCGTCATATCTGAGAAATAATGTTTCCACGACTCATTCCATAAAGAAATCGCTTCATCAAAACTCAACTCGCTAAAACGCTTAATAACTAACACTAGCCTCACTCCTCAAATTGTATTTTTTAAAAACGACTGGTCGTTTTATTTTATTCTATAAAAAGAATTCTGTGATGACTAGAAAAATCGTTCGACAAAATTAACCCTTTGCAAGAGACACCATTTAAACACAAAAAAACTGTTTTCATGAGATTAGAATTCAATCTGCAAAAAACAGCTTTCCTCTTCCTATTCGTTTTTTTCTTCAAAAAGCATTTTAAAATGCTCGTAATATTCTTTGAGCTTCCGATCTTCTTGTTTTATATAATTATTTCTTTCTTGATCGGTTTTCTTTTCTAAAGCATTTGCTCCAAATTCCGTTAAATCTGCCAGAACACCTGAAGTCTTTTTTCCTATCTCTACATCTTCTTTTAGTAATTGAGAGATTTCTGTCAGCTTGTTTAATTCATCCTCGCTGTAACTCTTTTTTTGATGAATCTGGCCAAGCATAGAATACAGCAGCTGTGCTCTTTCTTTTGTCTGAGCTTTCATACTATCACTCTCCTTTTCTCATCATTCCCGCCCTTAAATTTAATAAACTGTTTTATTTAGGAAAACATTGGGTAAATCAAGGGTAGTGTCCTAAAGAAAGGAAGAGTGCTGTGGGAAAAAGAACAGAACTTCGTCAAAGTAAAAAACGGTCCCGATGGATTCGCAGAACTGCCCTTGTAACACTACTATTTTTTCTATCCAGCATTACATTCGGCAGTGCTATGATATATGCCTATGTCAACGGAACCCCTAAATTAACTAAAGAGGCACTGCGTGATCCGCAATCATCCATGATTTATGATATGAACGATAAATTCGTAACATATGTAACCGGGAAAGAACGGCGGGAATATGCAAAGATAAATGAAATTCCCGAGCTTGTGCAGCAAGCCTTTATCTCAACAGAAGATACCCGCTTTCGGGAGCACTTCGGAATCGACGTCAAACGTATAGCGGGAGCTGCCCTTGCAAACGTGAAAGATGGCTTTGGGGCTGAAGGTGCGAGCACAATCACTCAGCAAGTTGTCAAAAATAGTGTGCTGTCGTCAGATAAAACGATAAAACGTAAGATTCAAGAAGCTTACTTAGCAGTCAAATTAGAACAAAAATACTCCAAAGATGAAATTCTCGAGATGTATTTGAACAAAATCTACTTTGGAAGCGGTGCCTATGGTGTCGCTACTGCATCAAAAACATATTTTAATAAGCCCTTATCAGAATTAAAACCTGAAGAAGCGGCATTGTTAGCCGGTCTACCTCAAAGACCAAGCGGCTACGACCCTTTTCTTCATCCAAAACAAGCAGAAGAAAGACGAAACACCGTACTTAACTTAATGTACAAAAATGGTGCCATAACGAAAGCGGAAAAGGATAAGGCCATAAAAACTCCTGTCACAGACTCTCTCGTAAAGGACCAAGGAAGCCGTTTAAAATATGAATCTTTCATTCAGCAAGTGATTAAAGAACTAAAGAAAAAGGGAATCCCTGAACAAGCGATCTATGAAGGCGGATTAAAAATATACACCACTCTTGATCAAAAAGCACAGGCACATACTGAAAAAGTGCTGTCTACGGACGAATTCGTAAAATATCCGAGTGATAAATTCAAAGCAGGCGTAGCGCTGCTCGATACAAAGACTGGTGCTATCCGAGCGATCGGCGGAAATCGCACAGCTGACAAAAACGATGTGATAGGCGGCTATAACTATGCTACGGATATTCAAAGACAGCCTGGATCGACGATAAAGCCTATCCTTGACTATGGTCCTGCTATTGATGGGTTAAAATGGCCAACCTATAAACAAATCAATGATGAAAAATTAGATATTGGCGATTGGGAAGTCAACAACTGGGATGACGAGTTTCATGGGGAGATCTCTATGAGAGAAGCCCTTGTTAACTCTTACAACATTCCAGCTATTAAAACTTTCATGGAAGTAGGATCCAAAGATGCTGTCGGTTTCGCAAACAAATTAGGCATGAATATTGAAAATGCTACTCCAGCTTATGCAATAGGAGGATTTAGCCGTGGACCGTCACCACTGCAACTTGCCGGTGCTTATACGGCTTTTGGAAATAAGGGAATTTATCATGAGCCTACTACTCTCAGAAAAGTAACATTCTCAGACGGATATGAGAAAAAATACGAAACAAAGCCTGTTGCTGCGATGCATGATTACACGGCTTATATGATTACAGATATGCTGAAAGACGTTGTAAAACGAGGAACTGGAACATTAGCCGCCATACCTGGACTTGAAGTTGCCGGGAAAACGGGCACAACAAACATGCCAGAAGGAGCAAACATTGATGAGAAAGGTTCCAGTGATTCGTGGTTTGCTGGCTATACAACCAACTATACGGCAGCCGTCTGGACCGGTTATGACAAAACAACAAGCGAACAATACTTAACACCTGAAGATCAAAAAATTGCTAAATATATCTTTAAATCCATCGTATCTGAAGTCTCAAAGGATAAGAAAACGGCTGGATTTGAACAGCCCAAATCAGTTGAAGAGATTTATGTAAATAAAGATACGGGCTACATTTCAAAAGATAAGAACAGCTCTAATGTCACAAGAGAATTAATCATAAAAGGAACTTCTACAAAAGATCTTGTGAAACCAGTCAAAGAAAGAAAAGCAAAACCAGTTAAGAAGGACAATAAAGAAGAAAAGAAAGAAGTAAAGAAAGAAGAGAAGGATAAGAATGCAGAGAAAGATAAAAAAACAGACAAAGAAGAAAAGGCTGACGACAATAAAGGCTCTAAAGACGATAAACCACCTGTAGTTGAACCAGGTAACCCAGATGAACCAGATAATCCTAATGATCCAGGTACGAATCCTGATGATCCTGGTACAAACCCTGATGACCCAGGTACAAACCCTGATGACCCTGGAACCAATCCTGACGATCCTGGTACGAACCCTGATGATCCTGGAACAACAGATCCACCACCAAGCGGAGATACGACAGGAACGACAAATGGAACGACAAATGGAACGACCACAGGCTCTGGAGGAACAACAGGTACGAATAACAAGTCAGGAACAACTACAACGAACAACTCAGATAAAACAAAACCATCTGGCACGACAACTACACCCACTCAATAATACAAAAAGTAACCCGCCATTTTTTGCGGGTTACTTTTTTACATCTTTGTTATATACTAACGCTCTTTTCTAAAAGATTGGTGCTGTTGAGTGATCTTTGAGAAACCCTCCATGGAAAAGTTAATTGGAGCGGAAGGGGCGAGACTCCTGCAGGATGAGTGGGACAGGTGAGACCTCTCATTGTACGCAGTACGGAGGGGGCTCACCGCACACCCTGCGGAAAGCGAGCGCATGAAGCGGAAATTAACCTCTTTCAAAAGCAACAAATTTTACGAAAACAGCTTTTCCTAAAGAAACTCGGCTGACGACAAGTCTTAGTGCAAAATAATTTCCGGGGAAATTCGACGCTATTCCCCAAAAGTTTACACTTCTAGTTTTGAATATTGATTCCTTTATGCAAAAGGAATTGTTCAATCTGTGCTTGATGATGAAGATCGTGTTCTACAAGTCCTTCTATATATTCAGATAATGATACAAAACCTTTTCCTAGTTCAATTTTTATTTCCCATATAGAAGCTGGTACTTCTTCTAGCTTTTTTGCAACCTTATTTCGACACTCTATTACATCGTCGATTAGTTTGTTTTTTGAATTTCCAATTCTCGCTTGCTCTGCAGCCTTTTTGTTAATTTCTTCTGGGTCAAAATTTTTCTTTGGTAATTCGGTACCACTGACAAAATAACGTACTCTTTCTTCCCAGACGAAATGATCCCATGCTTTGATATGGGAAATGATTTCACCAACTGACCATTTTCCTTCTTTTATTGGAACTAGCCAATATTCTTCGGGCATCGTTTTTAATGATTCTAGCCAATTTGTGAAATATTGATAGTTCATGATTACCTTATTCATCTTTTATCCCCCAATTAATAAACTTTTTCAAAAAACATAGGGTTTTGTCCCTGTCACTCCTTCTCCTGGGACATACACTGTATAGAAAGCAAATGGCACAACAACGAAGGAGGAATTCAGCATGTTTGGAAATAAACAAAATCAACGTAACTGGGGTTATGGATATGGTTGCTGCAATCCGTGTGGCGGCTATGGCTATGGCGGTTATAGTGGTGGCAGCGGCGGCGCTTTTGCGATAATTGTCGTGCTCTTTATCCTTCTCATCATTATAGGTGCGGCGTTTGTAAGATAACAGCAGAAAAAAGGCGAGAGAAATCCTCTTGCCTCTTTTTACCCTGTCCTTTGTTTCGATACAAATGTAAAAGAAACATGGTTAGGAATGGGCTGGTTTATATCCATTTCTTTTCTTTTTCCCCTTTTCCTGCCGCGATTTATTTGGCTGGTTGCTCTTTTTAGACCTTCAGCCATAAAATTAAAAGCTAATATCACTAATGCAAAACACATAACTGGAAAAAAGACGAGCCAAGGTGCAAGTTTCAGCTGATAATAATAGGTTCCTAACAAACCGGACCATTCATTAGAATTAGATGCGGGTATCTCGAATTGCATAGCAAATTCACGCATGGTCGTTCCGCCGATGAAAATCTGCAGTATCCCTAGGTGAGCTAGCAAAAGAAGAACAGCAATGACTTGCTGTACATAAATTAAGATAAGCTTCGGCCATAAATGAGGCATTACATGCTTCCATAGAATCCTTAACCGGCTGCTGCCTATTAACTTTGCACTTGTGATAAACTCTTCCCGCTCGATTAAGCTCATTTCTTCTTTAATGAGAATCGCCGTGTTAGGTACTGCGATCAGTACGATAAAAAACATTTCGAAAAATACTTTTTCCCAAAATGTAATCGCCTCTGCTTTCATGATCGGTCCCACTATAAAAAAGATAAGAAGGGCTGCCGGCACGTTATAAAAGGACTGCGATAAGCCTTTAATAAATGAAAGAGTCCTCCCAAGCCTTACTAGCAAAATGCCTCCCAAAAAGGACAGAGCTACTCTAAGCAAGCTGGCTAAAAAGGCAATTCCTAACGTATACTTTGCTCCGGAAACGAGCTGAAAGAACAAATCTACTCCCATTCTGTCACTCCCAAACCAATACTTACTAGATGGTTCAAAGGGTGCCTTATCAATGGGAGTCCCCTCTGCATTATATATATACTGATCCTCATAGATTTTGTTATCCATTACAAATTGATGATAAAAACTAAATAAAAGTATTCCAGCGACAAAAAGGAATCCAATCATAAAGAAAGGTTCTTTCCAAATATTCCTTATCATTTTTCACCAACCCATTTATACGTTACGATTCTGCCCACTGTAAAAAATAAAAACATCGGCACAAATAGTAAAATCATTGAAATCGTGAAAATGGCAGGTTCACCGTTTTCCCTGACAAACGTGGTAATTCCGTAAATATTAAACAAGAATTCTACCATTAATAAATTAGACAGCATAAACCATAAAATATTGCGCGACTGATGAAAAACACTTAGAAGTGTATTCGGAAGAACATGCCTCCATAAAATTCGAAACCTGCTCATTCCTTTGCTTCTTGCTGTATCGACATATAACTTTCCTAGCTCATCCTCCATATTCAATAGTAAAATTCTTAAGATGAGAAGGGTTGGCAATACGGTTAGACAAAGAATCGGTACAAAATACGTTTTTTGATCAGAAAACGAAACGATCTGAAATAAAAGGATATTCGTTTTTTTGAAAAACCAAATAATAAAAAACTGCATGGCAATTGCAAACAATACGTCTGGAATGGATTCAAATACAAATGAAAAAACGCGGATTTTTTCTGTAGCTCTTGGTGGAAGAGAAAAAATAAAAATAGCAAATAATAATGCCAAGGTCAGAGCAATAAAGAACGCTGAAAATAAAATAGTTAAAGAGTAGCTGTAAATGTGCCACAAGTCTGGAAATAGCGAGTGCTGCCCTCCACCTTCAAATGTAAAATACATTAGTTCCGATGGATGCAAAAGCTGACTAATCAATTCCTTTACCCCATCGATATATGTGCCAGCTTGAAAGGACAATCCTTGAAACATAAAGGGGACTGACCCTAGCAAGACAATTCCGATAATCGATAAAATCAATGACACCAAACTGTCTTTTATGATATATGGCATGACAACCCCCTATTGCTTATTCCTCTTTTTATATTCAATACTGGCAAGCAAGTGGTCTCTAATGGTGTATTTGATTGCCAGTATGTTAGCAAGATCTCCCTTGCAGCCACCCAATTGCACGCTCTCATTGCTTTCGCGCATGTCCGAACATTCGAATTTACCTGTTGGCATGCCATAGCTTTTTTCATTATTTAAAAATTCTATTTTTCCTTTACTGATGTAATGAAGTTCACTCGTGGTTGAATTTCCTTTCTTATTAAAAACGGTAATCTTAACCTTGCTTTCCTTTCCTTCATTTACATCGTCTAAAAATGCAAACATAGGCTGAAGGTTTTTTGCTTTTACTGCTCCTGTTAATAGTTCATTACGATTATCTGACTGGTTTTGAATAACAACATGATTTTTGCTGATGGCGTCTTTCACTGTGAATTTCGGTTTCTTTTCTGACTCATGATCCGAGCAGGCTGCTATCGCAAATAACAAGATAACAATCCACAATCCCCATAACTTTCTCAATACATATTCCCCCCTTATCATTTAGACGAATGAAATGGTGTAAATCACTCAAAAATTAGAAATATTTACCTAATATAAATTTCTCTTTAAGATAAAAAAAGCCTCTCTTTTTTTCAAAAGAGAGACTCTCGTTTATAGTTCTAATGTTAAAGGGTCCTTTTCTTCGCTATTCATCAGTCTGATTAAAGATGGTTCGATTTTTAATAGGATATAGTTCGGATCTTCTGGACCATCAAAGTAGTGAGACATTTGTTCTGACCAATATTTTTCTTTTAGCTCTTTATCATCCTTAATTTCAGCTGTACCTTCTACTTCCAGATAAGGATCGTTATAGCCCTCTCCTTCATATCCAACTAATAAATGCACATTGGGATTTTCTTTAATTTCTTCTGTTTTATGAGTTTCACTACTCGTAGGTGTATAAAAGGTAAGATTATCGTGGAAGAACGTCATGTATCTGGAGTGAGGCTTATTCTGCTTTACCGTAGCAAGAACTCCAGTTTGTCTCTTCTCTAGTTCCTCTAATACTTTATTCTTTATTTCAGCTTTATCCATTTCTACCACTCCTTTAAAATGACTCTCTCTTAAATCTACCTTTTAGGATGGAATATAAAACATCAAGTTATGCATTAGCCATAATTAATATTTTAAGTCTGGCTGTTTTCGTATTTATTGTTGCTTTTGTATGTGGTTGATCTCCGTTAAAGGATGCTCGCTTTCCTCGAGGGGTAAGGTGAGCCTACTAGAAGAAATATAAGCTACTGCTCCTGCGTCTGAAAGAAAATACCTGTAGGATCAATCCAGAAAAGGGATTTCCTCAAGAAAATAGAATATAAAAATGATTAGGGAGGGATTGAAAATGAAGTTTAAAGATTACGAGGACTTTTGGCCGTTTTACCTATCACAGCACAGTAAACCTTCGACAAGAGCCTGGCATTTTGCCGGCACGTCTTTTGTCTTTATATTTATTCTGCTCGCCATTATAAGCAGTTTATGGTTTTTATTATTAGCACCTGTTGTAGCATACGGCATCGCCTGGTTCAGCCATTTCTTTATAGAAGGCAATAAACCCGCTACATTCGGTCATCCATTCTGGTCACTGCGAGCAGACTTTCGCATGTACCGTTTAATTCTGTTTGGACAGCTGGATAAAGAGCTGAACAAGCTGACATCTAAAAAAGGAATGTGATCCAAATCTATACAGAAACTTATCTCTGTTTTTATAGATGAATTTTTCCGCAATCATTCTTGCTATGAAAGCAATTATTGATCTCCGTTTCAGGATGCTCGCTTTCCGGGGGGGGTGTGCGGTGAGCCTCCTAAGCGCTTTGCACTTACAGGAGTCTCACCTGTCCCACTAATCCCCCAGGAGTCTCGCACCTTACACTCCAATCAACTTGTCATTGATGTCTTGAAGCAAGCTCAAAAGCAACTATCTTTTAAAAAACCCTTTAGAAAAGGGCCGTGATTTATCTTCTCTATTTCTTGTTCTGTGCCCGCATTGCGGCATGCACGATTTCTTCGACGTGTGATATGCGGCCGAGATCATCTTTATGGACAATATGCTTCCGCTTGAACTGCACAGGTGAATCCAGCCCTGCTGCTGCAGCTAAATTAAAAAGACCTTCTCGTAGGGAAATGACATAGTTTGCAACGCGATAATGCTTCTCTTCAACACTTAATCCTTCTTGAAGTTTCTGATTCGTAGTAGCTACTCCTACTGGACAATTATTCGTATGACATACCTGTGCCATAATACAGCCAACGCTAATCATAAACCCACGTGCAATATTCACTAAATCTGCCCCCATCGCAAGTGCGATAGCAACTTTATCAGGAGTAATGAGTTTCCCGGATGCGATGAGTTTGACCCTATCACGGATCCCGTAATTCGTAAGCATCTCATCCATAACAGGCAAAGCCGCAGAGATCGGAAGACCGACTGCATCAGCAAGCTCCTGAAAGGTTGCTCCTGTACCTCCTTCGCCTCCATCAATCGTAATAAAATCAGGACCCTTCCCGCTTTCTTTCATGGTCGCAACCATATCTTCTAAAGCATCCAAATCTCCTACCACAATTTTTATTCCAACTGGCTTACCGCCAACATCTCTTAGTTTTTCTATAAACTCGAACATAGACGATGCATTATCAAATTCATAAAAACGATTAGGACTATTTATTGTCTTACCTGCTTCTACAAGACGGATTTTTGCGATTTCTTCTGTTACTTTCTCACCTTCCACATGACCGCCTCTTGTTTTGGCACCTTGAGCCAGCTTCAGCTCGAAAGCTTTTATTTGATCCATTTCGCTCTTTTTCTTAAATTCTTCCCAAGAAAATTCTCCGTTCGGTTTTCTTACCCCAAACAGGTCCGGTCCAATTTGCATAATAATATCGGGGTTTCCGGCTAAATGATAATTAGAAAGGCCGCCCTCCCCCGTGTTCATCCAAGTTCCTTTTGCAAGACCCAACCCTTTTGATAAGGCGGTAATGGCATTTTCACCAAGTGCACCAAAACTCATGGCTGACTGTCCCACTAAACCTCTTACCTTAAAAGGGGTGCGGCACGTTAGCCCACCAATTACAACGGCATCCTCTTCTCTTAATAAATATGGATCAACCAGTTTCTCTTCATGATGTTCTTTTCGTGTAAAAAGACCATCCTTATCCACTTTGTATGTTTTCGTACGGACCTTTTCCGTATTATCGACTTTAAGTTCATCACGCTGTTTCGGAAAAAGTGTATTACGGATATAAAAACCTTCTGCTTCAAAATCATGATTTGAACCAAATCCGATCAGCCGCTCTTTATATTTACCGGCTTTAACGACATCCTCATATTGTTTTCTTGAAAAAGGCTTTCCTTCATTATCATTATTAAAAAGATATTGTCTCAGTTCAGGACCGATTTTTTCACTTATATATCTGACGTTGCCGAGTACAGGGAAATTTCTGAGTATAGCATGCTGTTTTTGGCGGTCATCTTTTATATACAATAAGATAAGAAATCCAACAGGAATCAAAATAAATAGACCGATCAAAACTATAAGTCCTATTAGTAAATATGCCGTAATTCCCACGCTATCACCCTTTTCAAAATGATATTATTTAGGTTAAAATGCTTCTTTTATAGGCGTTTCACCTGCTGTAATCTCAAATGTTTTATAGAATGCTGACTCATTGTTTAATACTTCTACCAAAACAGCGGCGACATCTTCCTTCGATATCTCTCCGTCTGTACTTAATCCTTTACCGGTTTGAATGGTTCCAATGCCGGATTTATCTACCAAGTGGCTTGGGCGTACGATAGTGTAGTTTAAATGTTCCTGCTGCAAAAGTTCGTCCGCTTCATGTTTGTCTCCTATTGTGCGAGAATCACTGTCTTCTTGCTCGTGTGCCCTGATTGCACTCATGAGAATAAAACGGTCTATGCCATGATTTTTAGCTTCATTTATCGATTTAATTACCTCATCATGATCAATGAGTACTGATTTATTTCCTCCTGCCTTATGACTGGATCCAGAAATATAAATGACAGCATCACAACCAGAAAACACATCATAAAAATCATGATCAATACTGACCGCTACTTGTGCTGCACCTAGTTTTTCCATGTCTGGCTTTCGGTTGTTCTCACTAATTACTGCCACTGTTTCATATTCTTTTTTCTTCAACTCCATTAACACATGCTCACCAACACTTTCAGAAGCACCTACAACAGCGACTTTCATACAAACACCTCCGATTATATGCCCATACTCCTTTTTACCACTCCTTATAGGAATAAAAACCTAGTTCCCTCACAACTAAAAAAACCCATCTCGTGAGATGGGTTTTTCATTTCTCTTCAATTCTTATTCAACTGTTACTGATTTAGCCAGGTTACGCGGCTTATCTACGTCACAGTCGCGGTGAAGCGCTGCGTAGTAAGAAATCAGCTGCATAGGTACTACAGATACAAGCGGTGTCAAGTATGGGTGGATTTTCGGAAGGACGATGCGATCGCCTTCTTCTTGTAATCCGTCCATAGAGATTACACAAGTGTAAGCGCCGCGTGCCGCTACTTCTTTCACGTTACCACGGATGCTTAAGTTAACATGCTCTTGTGTAGCCAGCGCGATAACTGGTGTACCTTCTTCAATCAATGCGATCGTACCGTGCTTCAATTCTCCACCAGCAAATCCTTCTGCTTGGATGTAAGAGATTTCTTTTAGCTTCAGAGATCCTTCTAAACATACATAGAAGTCAACAGCACGGCCGATGAAGAAACAGTTTCGTGTTACGGCTAAGTATTCACGCGCAATTTTCTCCATCTCTTCTTTTTGATTACATAATACTTCAATAGCATTCGCTACAATTGCAAGCTCTTGAAGCGGGTTAAATTCCAGCTCAAGTCCTTTTGCACGAGCAGAGTCAACAGCTAAAATAGCTAGAACAGCAATTTGTGCTGTGTACGCTTTAGTTGAAGCAACTGCGATTTCAGGACCAGCATACAGGTTAAGTGTATAATCTGCTTCACGAGAAAGCGTAGATCCTGGAACGTTAGTAATCGTTAATGCTTTATGACCTAGTCTTTTGATCTCAACCAATACGGCACGGCTGTCTGCAGTCTCACCCGATTGAGAAATAAAGATAAACAATGGCTTTTCAGATAAAAGCGGCATGTTGTAAACAAACTCACTCGCAATGTGTGTTTCTACTGGAATGTTTGCGATGTTTTCAATCAGCTGTTTTCCAACCAAACCTGCGTGATAGCTAGTTCCGCATGCTACGATATAGACGCGGTCTGCATCTTTCATCGCTGCACGAATATCATCGTCAAGCTTAAGGTTGCCGTCTTCGTTTTGGTACTGATTGATGATGTTACGCATTACGAAAGGCTGCTCATCGATTTCTTTTAACATGAAATGAGGATAAGTACCTTTTTCGATGTCGCTTGCATCAAGTTCTGCTGTGTATGACTCACGCTCTACAACTGTTCCATCAAGTGTCTTGATTGTGCAGCTGTCGCTTTTCACGATTACGATTTCTTTATCCATTAATTCAACGTATTGGTTTGTTTGAGAAAGCATTGCCATTGCATCACTTGCAATAACGTTGAAGCCTTCGCCAAGACCTACCAATAATGGACTTTTGTTTTTTCCAACATAGATGGTTTCAGGGTTTTCGTTATCAAGAAGACCGATCGCGTAAGAACCTTTAAGTTCTGACAGCGTGCGGCGGAATGCTTCTTCCACTTCCATGCCTTCATTAACGAAATATTCTACAAGCTGAACGATGATTTCAGTGTCTGTATCAGACAGCATTGTTACACCTGATAGAAATTGTTTCTTCACCTGTTCATAGTTTTCGATTACACCGTTGTGTACAAGTGTAAAACGTTCTGTTGAACTTTGGTGTGGATGAGAATTCACTTTGCTTGGAACTCCGTGTGTAGCCCAGCGCGTATGCCCGATCCCAACTGGTGCTTCAACACCAAGATCTACTCCTTCACGAAGGTTGGCAATACGTCCTTTTTCTTTAAACACGTGAACTCCGTCTTCATTCAATACAGCGATTCCTGCTGAGTCATATCCGCGGTATTCTAACTTTTCAAGACCACGCAATAAGATTTCTTTAGCATCCTGATTTCCAATATATCCTACGATTCCACACATAAATAAACGTCCTCCTTAAGCCATCACTCTCTGCTGACGGCTTACACAGGGGGGCCGTGAGCGGGGCTCACTACCCCACCTATGTTTTCTATTTTTATTTTGGGTTTATCACTTGCTTTCGTCTTTGTACAGGAAGTCACCTTACCTGGTTTGAACAAAAGCTTACGGAAGTGATCGTTCCGAGAGGCATCCGCCGAAAAATCGATGAACCTCTTCCTCGTCAACTGCTCTTTTCCGGTCAGCAGTTCAGGCGCTTTTAAATGAAGTTATTATTGTAAACTCCTTCCTTTTTTTAGAGTAAACAAAAATAATCATACACATGTTTTTCGCAACCGTCAATTATTATTCTTTCCCGATTTCTGAAAAAATCGAACCTTGATTAGCTGCATAATAAAAAAATATGCATACACTGCTCGTTGTGTGAGCCGCATATGCATATGTTTCGAGCCTTTTTTGCATTTCTGGGGATGAATTGCTGTTTTTTTATACTAACTCTGTTTTAACGACTTCAACAATTTCATCTGCGTATTTTTTGCATAGTTCTTCACTTGGTGCCTCTACCATTACACGCACAAGCGGTTCAGTTCCTGAAGGACGCACAAGCACTCTTCCGTTTCCTTCGAGCTCCGTTTCCACTTTGTCGATCGCTGTTTTGATTCCTTCATTGCCGCTCAGCTTAGATTTATCTGCTACTTTCACATTCACTAAAAGCTGAGGGAATTTCTCCATCTCAGCAGCTAGCTCAGATAGCGGCTTCCCTGTTGCTTTAACAATGGATGCAAGCTGGATACCAGATAACAACCCGTCACCTGTTGTTGTGTAGTCTAAGAAAATAATATGCCCAGACTGCTCTCCGCCAAGATTAAAGTTGTTTCTGCGCATTTCTTCCATAACATAGCGGTCACCTACAGCTGTTTGAGCAGATTTCAAACCATTTGCCTCAACTGCTTTATAAAAACCAAGATTGCTCATGACTGTAGATACGACTGTATCTTCATTAAGACGGCCCTGCTCTTTTAGATATTTCGCACAGATAAACATGATTTGATCTCCGTCAACAATGTTCCCATTTTCATCGATCCCAATCAATCTGTCGCCGTCACCATCAAATGCTAATCCCATGTCACAGCCTTTTTCTTTTACAAGTTCCGCTAGCTTTTCAGGGTGTGTGCTTCCAACTCCATCATTGATGTTCAAGCCGTTCGGACTTGTACCCATCGTGGAAATATCCGCTTCCAAATCAGCAAATAGATGTGGAGCATGTGATGAAGTAGCTCCATGTGCGCAATCAAGCGCAATGTGCAATCCTGAGAAGTCTCCAGGAATCGTTTGTTTTAGATATTGTAAATATTTTTGTCCGCCTTCAAAATAGTCGCTGACAGATCCTAGGTCGCCGCCAGTAGGGCGAGGCAGTTCATCCGTCTCTTTATCGATCAACGCTTCGATTTCAGCTTCCTGTTCATCTAATAGCTTAAAGCCATCGGCTCCAAAGAATTTAATCCCGTTATCTGCAACAGGATTATGTGAAGCAGAAATCATTACCCCAGCTTGTGCACCTAAAACTTTCGTTAAGTATGCAACACCAGGAGTAGAGATAACACCTAAGCGCATAACTTCAGCACCGATTGATAAAAGTCCGGCGATAAGTGCTCCTTCAAGCATTTGTCCTGAAATTCGTGTATCGCGTCCGATCAGGATTTTCGGCTTTTTAACATCTTTCGTTAAAATGTATCCGCCAAAGCGACCTAATTTAAATGCAAGCTCTGGTGTAAGCTCAGAATTTGCTACTCCTCTTACACCATCTGTACCAAAATATTTTCCCATTACTGCTCTCTCCTTCATCTATTGACTGCTGGTTTCGGTTTGAATTTCCACACTGGCTTCTTGAACTGCATCTGTCAGATCAATATCAGCAGGATTTTTCCAATCAATTTTCACATCATATTTGCCTTGTTCCAGTTTGCTGACATCTACAATACCTTGCAGGTCAGTTTTCTTTAAAGAATCAAGGGCTTCTTTTTCACCTTTGACTGTAACATCTACCTTGCCTTCTGCAGGGTCTATAAATGTTGCTTTTTTCTTATCATTCACTCCCTGCAATGTTAACGGAACATCAGAGAATGTTTTCGTTACGTTCTGTTCCTCGACGTCTACAGTGACGGTTACTTCTTTTTTGGACACTGCTTCTATTCCGTCTGGAACTGGAACATCGACAGTTACGTTTGTATCTTTCTTAATCTTACTTAAATCTATTGAAATGCCTTTATAAGCATCATATTGGTTTAAAGCCGATGTCGTACCAGTTAGTGTGAGTTCTTTTGGACTTGAAGTGATGGAAACGAGCTTAAGCCCTTCTTCTAATTGACCTTTCGTTTCTATCGAGATGGGTACCGTTTTTTGCGGCTTATTGATCGGTACCTTCACATCAGCAACTGCCGGATCAATTTTCACATCAATAAGATCTCCTTGTTGATTATACGCTCTCAGAGGAACCTTCGCTCTTACCGCTTCATTCGCTTTTCCGACATCTACATAACCGGAAATAAATGAGATTTGATTTACCATCCCCTCAGCACCCGTTACCTTTACGGATTTTGGTGTATAATCGACGTCACCCGCCGTATAGCCTTCAGGGAGCTTTTTTGTATTCTTCAAATCAACATTAACCGGTATCTCTTTTGTAATTTTCTTATGAAGTGTTACATTCACATATGCTGGTTTAACTTTCGCTTCTACACCATCAGGCAACCCATTTACTTGTACTTTCACCCGGTTATCTCCAGGTTTCTTATTTGTTAGATCAATATAGGCTTCGAAGTTTTTATCTACTTTTATGGCCTTCGTAATTAAACGGCTTGAACCGCTTAAGGTAACATCTACCGAAGCAGGCAGATCTGTAAGTACAAAGTTTTGTTCATTAAAGTACGGTTTGATCGGGATGTTTTGAAGTGTTTCGCTTTCTTTATACATTTTTGTCCAAAATGTACGGTTTGTCGCTTCTTGCGTTGTTTCCATCGAAACGACCGTGTACATCATAAGAGCAAGGAGAAAAGCAATGATTTTTACAAACCATGAACTATTAAGGAGTTTGTCCATTTTTCTTCCCCCTCCAATTCCAGCGATTTGAGGAAGAGGATTTATGTGAAATAATTAATTCCGCATTTAATAAATTCTTTAATGACTCTTCCTCTAAGTTGCGATAAATCTCTCCATTTTTTGTGAGAGAGATCGTGCCTGTTTCCTCTGAAACAATAACAGTTACTGCATCCGTTACTTCACTGATTCCAAGTGCCGCTCTATGTCTTGTTCCAAGTTCTTTTGAAACAAACGGACTTTCAGTAAGCGGCAAGTAACAGCCGGCTGCATAAATTTGACTTTGTTTAATAATAACGGCTCCATCATGCAGCGGTGTATTTGGAACGAAAATATTGGTTAAAAGCTCTGATGTAAGATTGCCTTTGATCGGGATTCCCGTTTCCACATATTCACTCAGTCCGGTTTCCCGTTCAATCGATATAATGGCACCGATTCGGCGCTTTGACATATAATTCGTTGATTTCACGATGGCTGCAATGGATTTTTCAATTTCCTCTTCTTCAGGAATTCCTGCTCGAGAAAAGAACTTTCCACGGCCTAACTGTTCTAAGGCACGCCGAAGTTCAGGCTGAAAAATGATGATAATGGCAAGCAATCCATATGTAATGACTTTGTCCATTAACCATGACATTGTACGCAGGTCAAACGCACTGCTTAAAAACCATACAACGATGATGACGCTTATCCCTTTTAATAACTGAACGGCTTTCGTTCCCCGGATCAGCATAATCAGCTTATAAATGACGTAGGTCACCAATAAAATATCAATGATTTGTGTAATGTAATTAAAAATATTAAAGTTTGCGATTGGTAACATATCTTCCCTCCCAACTCGGTTACTATGATTTCCAAGCTGAAGTTTCAAAATAGATTTAACTTATTTATTATAGCATACCTCATAATTTAGAAAACTGAGCATGGTAGCTGCAAGTTTTCAAGTGATTGATTTCCGTTTCAGGATGCTCGCTTTCCGGGGGGTGTGCGGTGAGCCTCCTAAGCGCTTTGCACTTTCAGGAGTCTCACCTGTCCCACTGTTCCCCCAGGAGTCTCGCACCTACACTTCAATCAATCTGGCATAGAGGCAGTTACAAAAATCCCTCAGAAGCTGCATCTTATAAAAAAAAAGCACGACGTTTTTTATGAATGAAGAATGAACTCTTACTAAAATAGCTTCATGAAAAAAAGCCGTCTGCTAACGGCTTTTTATATCCTATAGATTCTTGTTTTGTCGTAAATATGGATTTCAACTTGTACCATACCCATTCGACAACTTGTTCTATTTCTTGACTGTGACCTGTTACTTCACCTGCTGATGCTACGTATTGGTTTCCTTTGATGACGGTTACATCACCATCTACTTTTCCTTCAATCCGTACGTCTGCATTTTTTACGACAAGGTCCCCTTTAATCGTTTCTCCTTTTGGTACGATAACCATTCGATCCGCTTTCTTGATTTCCAGGTTGCCCTGCCCTTTCACAACGGCTAATTCTTCCTGATTGAACGTTGTGAACACAGAAGCTGCCATGAATATCATAAAAATAGCTGCGGCTGTCAGAGCTGGATGACGCTGCATCCACCGCTTCCATTTAAACGTCTGTTTTTCTTTTGGCAGTTTTGCCATTACGGCTTTCGTAAAACCTGCCGGAGCTTTTATATCATTCTCTATCTGCAATTCTTTTAACGTATCTGTAAGCATTTCATACTCAAACTTACATGAATCACATTCTTCCAAGTGCGCATAGAATTGGCGTTCCTCTTCAGGAGTCGCTTCATGATCGAGTACTTTATTCATCAATTCATCATAGGTTGAAACTTCACACTGCATTGATCATCACCTCGTTTTTACAACCATTTGAAATACTTTTTTTAATGCTTCCCGTCCACGATGTATACGGGTCTTTACAGTCGGGACTGGAATATCCATGATTTGACTAATTTCCTCTAATGATAAATCTTCTACATATTTGAGTACAATTGCTGTTCGATATTTTTCAGGTAATTTCATAATCTCTTGCTGCAATTCGTTCCTTCGTTCATTCTCAGTTACAACTTCTTCAGGCAGAGGATCTTCAACTGCAAGCTGGCTATATATGTTCGCCCCTTCAGTTCCTGGAACTTCTGCATCTAAATAATAATCAGGCTTCTTTTTCCTTAATCGGTCAATACATAAGTTTGTTGCAATTCTAAAAATCCAAGTTGAAAATTTAAAATCGTTATTGTATTTATCAATATTACGGTAAGCCTTTAAAAAAGTTTCTTGTGCTAAATCTTCTGCTTCATGTCCATTGCCGACCATCCGGAAACAATGCCGGTATATTTTATCTTTAAACAAGTCGACAATGCCTTCAAACGCTTCCTGGTCCCCTTTTTTCACTTGGGAAACCATATTGGCTATTAAGGCGTCCATTCATTATCACCACTCGGATTTTATTTACGTTTATCTCAGAAATAAGTTTCATATCTTTTATTCTTTTTTATTTTATCATGATGCAGAATTTGACGAAATGAAAAGGTATAATTTTCTAAAAATGGGGTTTTGAAAAAAACATGCCTGGGAATATTAATCATATAAAATACTTTACCCATTAGAGAGGTGTTATTTGTATGCATAGAGATGTATTAATTGAACAAATTGAACACTCCCGGCAGCAGATGAATGAGTTGTCTAAGCATCTTCCCTTAATTGCGGAAGAAGTTGTTGAACTCTCTCAAGAAATCGATCAATTACTTAATCAATATCAAAGAATCAATGATCCTGTACATGATAAAGAAAAGTTGCTCCCGTAAGTACAGAAGCAACTGTTCATTTACTATAATAGATTTATAAAAGTTTTTCACCAAATAAGGATCCCATTAAAGCTACAGCTACTGTAGCTGTTTTGTTTTTCTCATCTAAAATTGGATTTACTTCGACGAATTCTGCAGAAGTAATAATTTCTGCTTCAGCAAGCATCTCCATCGCCAGGTGACTTTCTCTGTAGCTGATTCCACCAAGAACCGGAGTCCCTACGCCTGGAGCATCATGCGGATCCAAGCCATCTAAATCCAAGCTCAGATGAACACCGTCTGTATGTGATAAGTACTCGATCGTCTCATCCATGATTTTTGTCATTCCTAGACGGTCAACTTCGTGCATCGTATAAACTTTTATACCTTTTTCTTTAATCAGTTCTCTTTCTCCTTCATCTAGAGAACGCGCACCGATTATCACGATATTTTCATGCTTTATTTTAGGTGCATACCCGCTAATATGCGTAAGCTTTTCATGACCAATTCCAATGCTCGCTGCTAACGGCATACCGTGAATATTTCCGCTTGGAGAAGTATCTGCCGTATTTAAATCTCCATGGGCATCATACCAGATGACTCCCAAATTTTTATAATGTCTGGAAACACCAGCTAACGTGCCGATTGCTATACTATGATCTCCACCTAAAACGAGAGGGAATTTGTTTGCTTCTATTACACCTGAAACAGTATCTGAAAGTTTTTCGCTCGCTTCAATCACACCACTTAAGTTTTTCAATTTGCCATCATTCGCTGTATCCTGTTTTTCGGGAAGTGCGATCTCGATATTTCCCATATCTTCAACGTTATAATTAAGATTTTCTAACCGTTCTACAATTCCTGCATAACGTATGGCACTTGGTCCCATATCCACTCCTCGGCGCATTTGCCCTAAATCCATTGGAACCCCGATCATTGCTATATCTTTATTCATCTTTTTCTTCCTCCCTTATTACAACAAGCCAATTACAATCTCTATTGTATATGTAAGGGTTTTCATGGTTCAACTGGACAAAAATTTGCATAGATATACCAAAATACAAGGGAATACAAGGGTATTCGGACGTTGAATACATATTTATTAGTTTATTTACGCTTAACTTAAAATGCTGTTTAACCTGTAATTGAAGTTAAATAGAAATATGTCTCAGAAGACACTCTTTTAAGAAGACTCGTTTCTAAAGGCTCTTATCTAAAAGATTGTTGCTTTTTAATCTTTTATTATTAACTTCTTTGACAGTAGATTGGAGTGCAAGGTGCGAGACTCCTGCGGGATCAGCGTGCCAGCCCCTTGAGTACTCTTCTAGCAAGGCATGCGACGAGGAAGCCCACTTCGGCAGGATTTTCTTTCAGACGCAGGAGCAGCAGCTTATATTTCTTCTAGTGACTCACCTTACCCCTCACGGAAAGCGAGCATCCTGAAACCGAGATCAACTTCTTTCATCTTTCAAGAGCAACAAAGTATGCACAGACAGCCTTTAAAAAAGAAAAAATAAAAAAAGAAGATGGACGCATCCATCTTCTTACTATTGTTTATTTCTACGGCAGTTAAATAAAAAAAAATTCAGGCATTCGCCTGAATTATCAATAGTTATGTATATGGTGGAGCTTAGCGGGATCGAACCGCTGACCTCCTGCGTGCAAGGCAGGCGCTCTCCCAGCTGAGCTAAAGCCCCAACAAAGATAATGGAGCGGGTGATGAGAATCGAACTCACGACCAGAGCTTGGAAGGCTCTTGTTTTACCATTAAACTACACCCGCATTATTTAAAAATTATAGCCTAACTTTCAAGAAGCTATACAAAAGATGGTGGAGGGGGACGGATTCGAACCGCCGAACCCGGAGGGAGCGGATTTACAGTCCGCCGCGTTTAGCCACTTCGCTACCCCTCCACATATAAAAAAAGGACCTACTTTATCAATTTATTTTTATAAAATAAATTTGATGGTGCCGGCTAGAGGACTTGAACCCCCAACCTACTGATTACAAGTCAGTTGCTCTACCAATTGAGCTAAACCGGCAAGTAAGTAAATGGTGGAGGATGACGGGTTCGAACCGCCGACCCCCTGCTTGTAAGGCAGGTGCTCTCCCAGCTGAGCTAATCCTCCGTGAAAATTTATATGGTGACCCGTACGGGATTCGAACCCGTGTTACCGCCGTGAAAGGGCGGTGTCTTAACCGCTTGACCAACGGGCCAGTTATTTTATATGGAGCTTCCAACCGGGCTCGAACCGGTGACCTCTTCCTTACCATGGAAGCACTCTACCTGCTGAGCTATGGAAGCAAAGAAAGTAAATGGCTCCACAGGCAGGACTCGAACCTGCGACCGATCGGTTAACAGCCGATAGCTCTACCACTGAGCTACTGTGGAATAACATAATAATATACAATCCACTAAACGGAAATCCTTTTGGTTTGATTTTAAGATTATAGCCCAGCGACGTCCTACTCTAACAGGGGGAGACCCCCAACTACCATCGGCGCTGAAGAGCTTAACTTCCGTGTTCGGTATGGGAACGGGTGTGACCTC
>NZ_JAVDWA010000014.1:0-49622 GCF_031457135.1 Fictibacillus barbaricus
CTCCATAAAAGTGTTTGTCTTGCTCGTTTTTAAAACTGACGGAATTAATTCTTAATTCCTTACCTATTTCTTTTGTTCAGTTTTCAAAGAACTTTATCGCGTCACTCTCTTAAAGCAGCGACAAAAACTATCTTACCACATATCTACTATGTGATGCAACATCTTTTTTTAAAAGTTTGTGTGAGTATTTGTCGATAAATATGTAAGAAAAGCAACAACGTTTACTACTATATCAGCGTTTTAGAGGTCCGTCAATTACTTTTTAAAGTTTTTGTAAAAAAACCTCGTTTCATCGATAGAAACGAGGCGAAAGTCAGCTATAACGAGTGCTTTTCTAATAGATTGTTTTTCGTTTCCCATACTTGTTCAGACAGGTCAACAAAGTATTCTTGCGGCTTTAGTCTTCTTAAATGCTGCGGCCAGAACAACTTCAGCTGAGCCCTATGATATTCGCGAATCTCATCAAGCTGAGGCAGATCATAAACTAGCTTTCCTTCTATATAAATAGGATGCAGAAGCTCTTCTGCTTTGAATGAGTGAACAACCTTATTTTTATAAGTATGAACCGGGTCAAAAAGTTTAAGGTCCTTTTCAGGAATTTTCTCGCCGACCATTGTAATGTAGTCAGCTTCTGCTTTCCCTTTATTGTTGATGATCCGGTATACCGTCTTGTAACCAGGTGTCGTTATTTTTTCAACATTAGAAGAAATTTTAATCGTTGGCACATATTCTCCATCCTCGTACTTGGCGACCACTTTATAAACTCCGCCTAGAGCAGGCTGGTCTGAGGCTGTAATTAGCTGGGTACCGATTCCCCAAGATGTAATTTGAGCACCTTGCGATTTTAAATCATTGATTACATCATCATCCAAGTCATTACTCGCCACAATCACTACATCTTCAAGTCCCGCTTCATCCAGCATTTTACGTGCTTCAATCGATAAGTACGCTAAGTCACCGCTGTCTAAACGGATACCTCTCAGAGATTTCCCCTCTTCTTTCATATGAAGTCCCACTTTAATCGCATTCGGGACCCCGCTTTTTAACGTATTGTATGTGTCGACTAAAAGAATACTTTGATCTGGCAGCGTTTTTGCAAAACTTTCAAATGCTTTTTCTTCTGTGTCAAAGTCCTGAACCCATGCATGTGCATGTGTCCCTTTTGTCGGTATGCCGAATAGTTTTCCTGCACGCATATTTGATGTGGCATTAAAGCCGGCAATATACGCGGCACGAGCGCCCCATATCGCAGCATCTGCCTCTTGGGCACGTCTTGTTCCAAACTCCATCAATTGATCGTCTGGAGCAACATGACGGATGCGCGCTGCTTTTGTCGCGATTAATGTCTGGTAGTTCATGAAATTGAGCAAAGCTGTTTCCAGCAAATGTGCTTCAAAGACACGTGTTTTTATACGAATAAGAGGTTCGTTCGGAAAAACGAGTGTTCCTTCTTTAACTGAATATAACTCGCCCGAAAATCGGAAGTTTCTTAGTTCAGCTAGGAACTCCTCATCATATTGTTCTTCTTGTGTTCTTAAATAATCAATATCTTCATCTTTAAATTGTAGATGATTAATATAATGAATAATTCGTTCTAGTCCTGCGAAAACCGCATAACCGCTTTTAAAAGGATTCTTTCGGAAGAACGCTTCAAAAACTCGAACACCATTATGAGTCCCGTTTTTCCAGTGGGCGTACATCATATTGATTTGGTATTTGTCTGTATGTAATGCTAGATCTTCATAACTCATTCAGCGGTCCCGCCTTTCTTTGTTACATTTTTCACTAATTCATTCGCAGTTAAACATGAAAAAATGCCCGGTCTCTCAAAAAAAGACCGGGAAATTACTATTATTATAATTCTATTGTTTACTTTTTGCTTATTTGACGAATTTTAGTATCTCAGACTTTACATACATAGTAACCTAAAACTCCACAGCTTCCTTCGTGTGTGTTTTCTTAAACTCTGCTGGGTTCGGATCAAAGTATTCCATTGTGAATTTTGGTACGAATTTGTTGTTCTGCAGGTAGCCTGAACCCCACGTCGGATCCATCGTCAGCCAGCGTCCATCTACTTTTGTTTCGACCCATCCATGATTTTGGCCCGCATAGCCTGTCACCATTTGAGCTTCCATCCCGCTTGCACGCAATAAGGCAATCGCCAAGTAAGCAAAGTCCTGACAGACACCTTTTTTCTCTGCTAATGTTTTTAAAGCACTATCATCAAATTCAAACGTTCGGTTATTCAGTTTATCTACGTCATAGCTCTCATTTTTTGCGACATATTCATAAATGGCTAACGCTTTATCTTTTTGCGTCTTCTTATTCCTAGTCAATTGTTCAGCTAAACGTTTAATCTGTGGTGCATCTGATTGAATACCTTTTGATGGCAGCGTATATTGCTGATCTTTTGTATTTGTGTTCTCCACCGTAAATCCTGCAACACCTGTAAAGTGCTGAACAAATCCATTCGTCATCGCAAAGTCTGGCACCATAACCGCAACATCATAGTTACCCGGTCCAAACCGCAGAAAAAACTCACCTTCAAATTTATAGTCATTTACCGGAATGGCATACATCGCTTCCAGATCATCTTTTTTCGTCGTTACGAACACAACATTTGTTTTATCAGCGTCAGGAGCATTCGGATCGATGCTTCCTTTTATCTTATATGTTACATCTGTTTTTTCTCCGCCGACTTCCGGAGTTTCAAGGTTGAATCCTTTTTCTTTATAAGCATCTGAATAATGAACAGGTTCGAATTTCTCATTCGATAAATTATCCACGTAAAGAGTTGCTGCTTCCGAATAGTAATTAGCCACTCCTTCTTTTGGTGTCATGATCTTCACTTCATGTACACCTTTTCCATAGTAAAGCGGAATTTTTTTCGAGAAACTTCCACCTTCAACAGGAATGATCATTTTAGTAGATTCATTATCCTTCTTTAACTCAACCATCAGCTTCTCTACGCTTGCATCCTTCACTTTACCGTTCAGTTCAAATGAGCCTTCCTTTTCTATAAATCCATCGAGGCCATTTTCCAACGTTAACCCATGTTCTAATGCAATGTTCGTAAACAGAATGTCCCGCTTCACTTCAGGATTTACGTTTTCTACATCAAACTTCGCTAGTTCATAGAAATAGTCTTTAGCCGTATCACTTGGTAGGCTTACTTTGACAGAGTAATTGCCTTTTCCGTTAAAAAGCTTAATCTTTTTCTCGAATTTCCCTTTTTTAATAGGAGCATAATAACTAAATTCACGCCCGCCAGGTCCATCTTCATCACTTATTACTTCGATCCATGCGTAATTGCTCTTGAAGCCGCTGTATTTTTTAGCTGTCCCTTTAATTAAAACGGTAGAATTAGCGGTAAACTCTTTATACTTGGGGCTGGATAGCGTGGCATCTACTTCATCTGCGTAAGGAAGCAATTTCAACTTTTCCAGCTGATCCCCTTTATTCGCTTCATCAGCTAGAGCCGTATACTTGTCCTTCTTTTCCTCATCCGCTGGTTTAGAGGCTTCTTGATCCACACTGCATGCAGACATAGCAACAATCATTAGAACTACCAGGGCATTCGATATTGTTTTTTTCATGAAGTACTCCTTATATTATGAATCTATTAATTGAATACTATCACTTTCCCTTTAATTACCATTTTATAACTGCACTTCATAAAAAAATGTAAAAATCGTTTAAGAAAATAAGAGAGCTAATAACTCCGCTTTATAGTAATACGTCACCATTGCTCCTATTACTAGGTAGGGTCCAAAGGGAATGGCTGTTTTTCTCGTGTATTTTTTTAGCATTAGTCCCACAATTGCAACCAGTACACCTGTAATTGATGCAATCATTAATGTAAAATAAGTTCCTTGAAAACCTAAAACTAATCCGATTACCCCCATTAGTTTAATATCTCCGCCTCCAATGCCGCCTTTGGAGACAACCGCAAGTATAAACAAAAAGCAGAATCCGAATAAACCTCCCCCAATAGCATCAATCCAGCCTCGATATTCTGTGATAAATAGCAGCACAAAAAACCAGACAAAGAACACGATCATTACTTTATCCGAAATGATGCAATACAAAAGATCTGAAACGAATATGATGGAGCTTAAAAAGATAAGCGAGCATGCAATTAATAGCTCCGCAGAAAATCCGTACTTTATGTAAGAGAACGCAAATAAGGCTCCCGTCAATAACTCAACTGCTGGATAGAGAAATGTGATCTTCTTTCTACATGTCCGGCATTTGCCTCCAAACGCAAGGTAAGAAAGAACAGGAATCAGCTCATAGCCTTTCAGCTGCCTTTCACATGTATCACATTGAGAACGCTCAGTTCCAATCTTCATCCCTTTCGGCAAGCGGTAGCCGACAACGGCTCCAAACGAAGCCAGAACTGTACCTAATACAAAAAACCAAATACTCCACATCGTATCCATCTCTTCTTCTCCCCTGAAAGTCCTTCTAACCATTAATTATAATGAAGACTTTTATATAAAGCATCTATCTATATGGATTATATCGGCTTTGCTTTCTTGTTTTTTTCCTTATACCAAATAAAAGGAATGCCCAATTTGGACATCCCTTTTGTAAGTAATTCTCTATTCGACTAAGAACACGAAGTAGCATATAAAGATGAAGAATAGTACGTACATGATCGGGTGAACATCTTTCCCGCGACCTTTTACTAGCATTGTTACAGGGTACATTACGAATCCTAATGCGATACCTGTTGCGATGCTGTACGTTAGCGGCATTGCGATCAATGTTAAAAATGCTGGGACGGCAATTTCTAATCGTTCCCATTGGATCTTATTCAGAACTCCTACCATCAATACTCCAACGATGATAAGTGCTGGTGCTGTTACTGCCGGTGTTACAACAACCAATAATGGAGAGAAGAAAAGAGCTAATAAGAACAATGCCCCTGTGACAACAGAAGTGAATCCGGTACGTCCGCCAGCTGCTACACCCGAAGCTGATTCGATGTAAGCTGTTGTAGAAGATGTTCCTAAGATTGCTCCAACAGCGATCGCTGAAGAATCAGCAAGCAATGCTTTTCCTGCACGAGGCAGTTTGTTGTCTTTCATGATGCCTGCCTGTGATGCAACAGCCATGAGTGTTCCTGCTGTATCAAAGAAATCAACGATGAAGAAGGTTAAAACCACTACAAGCATCTTAACAGTGAAAATTTGATCAAAGTGCTTGAAAGCTTCACCAAAAGTGGGTTCTAAACTTGGAACTGCTCCAATAATCTTATGAGGGCTGTCGATCAGTCCTGCAAATATACCAACCACCGCTGTAATGATCATGCCGAAGAAAATACCACCGCGGATGTTGCGGATCATCATAAGAATGGTTACAACAAATCCGAAGATCGCCAGCAATGTATTGCCTTGTGTTAAGTCACCAAGTGAAACAAGCGTTGCTTTATTTTGAGTGATGATGCCAGCATTTTTTAATCCGATAAAAGCGATAAAGAGACCGATACCTGATGCGGCAGCAAACTTTAAATCTTGCGGTATAGCGTTAATAATCGTTTCGCGAATCTTAAATAATGTAATAAAAATAAAGATGATTCCAGACATTAAAACACCTGATAAAGCGGTTTGCCAAGGAATGCCCATCACTAAAACGACGGAATACGCGAAAAACGCATTAAGTCCCATACCCGGAGCAAGCGCGATCGGATATTTAGCGATGATTCCCATGATCAATGTACCGAGTGCGGCAGATAGTGCAGTTGCCGTGAATACAGCGCCTTTATCCATACCTGCATCTCCGAGAACCATTGGATTTACGAATAAGATGTACGCCATGGAAAGAAACGTGGTTAGACCTGCTATTGCTTCTTTTCTGTATGTTGTGTTGAATTCTTTAAAGCCAAAATACCGTTCCATCTCTTACTCCCCCTATACATATCCACGTGATAATAAAAAAAGCTCATGGGACGTGCCCATGAGCCTGAATACGAAAAGGTTAAAGAAACGGACATATGCAAAAAACATACACCAGCATTTCATTAATCCTTCGTAGTCAGACCATTTACGGCAGTCTGGTAGAAACTTTCGGGCCATATCCCCGATATTATACGTAGGAAAATCATTTATTATTTATTTACATTTTGATTATAGGTCGAACTTTGTCGCTCGTCAACTATTTATCCGAATGTTTTTATATTATTTTACTATAATCGTTCGTGTTTTCTTAATACTGTTCTTGAAAGTGGTTGATTTCCGTTACAGGATGCTCGCTTTCCGCGGGGCGGGCGGTGAGCCACCTTGGCGCTTCGCACCCGAGGGGTCTCACCTGTCCCGCTAATCCCGCAGGAGTCTCGCACCTTTCACTCCAATCAACTTGTCAAAGAAGAGAATGAACAATAAGCCAAAATTAACAATAATCTAGAAATGAGCCTTTATTAATATTACTATTCCCACTCGATTGTTGCTGGCGGTTTAGATGTAATGTCGTACACGACGCGGTTGATGTGATCTACTTCGTTAACGATACGAGTAGAGATTTTTTCTAATACATCATAAGGAATGCGTGCCCAGTCAGATGTCATTCCGTCGATGGAAGTTACGGCACGAATACCGATTGTGTAATCATACGTACGTGCGTCACCCATAACACCAACACTGCGGATGTCAGGAAGAACCGTGAAATATTGCCATACATCGCGCTCTAATCCTGCTTTTGCGATTTCTTCACGCAAAATGAAATCAGATTCACGAACGATTTCTAATTTTTCATCTGTAATCGCGCCTAAAACACGGATACCGAGCCCTGGTCCTGGGAAAGGCTGACGCCAAACGATGTGCTCTGGAATCCCGAGCTCCGTACCTACAATACGAACTTCATCTTTGAACAATGTGTTAAGCGGCTCGATCAACGTGAACTGCATGTCTTCAGGAAGACCGCCAACATTGTGGTGAGACTTAATCGTTTGAGCTGTAGCCGTACCGCTTTCAACGATATCTGTGTAAAGTGTACCTTGTGCAAGATAATCGATGCCTTCAAGCTTTGATGCTTCTTCATCAAATACATAAATAAATTCGTTTCCGATAATTTTACGTTTTTGTTCAGGATCAGAAACACCAGCAAGCTTGCTTAAGAAACGGTCTTTCGCATCTACTTTAATGATGTTGATGTTGAAGCCTTCGCTGAACGTTGTCATAACTTGATCTGCTTCATCTTTACGCAGAAGACCATGATCAACAAAAATACATGTCAGCTGATCGCCAATTGCTTTATGAACCAAAACAGCAACAACAGAAGAGTCTACTCCGCCTGACATGGCACATAGAACTTTCTTATCGCCAACGATGTCACGGATCTTTTGTACTTCGTCTTCGATCCAGTTTTCCATTGTCCAGTTTCCTTCACATTCACAAACCGCATAAACAAAGTTCTTCAAGAACTCAGTTCCGTACTCTGAATGACGAACTTCTGGGTGGAACTGGCAACCATATAGCTTACGAGATACATCACTCATCGCAGCAACCGGGCAAGAAATGCTCGTCGCATCTGTTACAAATCCTTCAGGCGGCGCAACAACAAGGTCACTATGGCTCATCCATACGATCTGTTGCTTTGGAAGCTCATCATATAGTTTGTTTGGATTCGTAATTGTGATTTCTGCTTTACCGTACTCTCTATGGCTGGCGCGTTCTACTTTTCCGCCAAAGTGGTGGCTCATCAATTGCATACCGTAGCAGATTCCAAGCACAGGAATACCAAGGTCGAAAATCGCTTCATCACATGCTGGTGAACCCGCTGCATAAACAGAGTTCGGTCCTCCAGAGAAAATGATCCCTTTCGGATTTAATTTCTTAATTTCTTCCGCCGTTGTCGTGTGCGGATGCAACTCACTATATACTCCTAAATCACGGATACGGCGTGCAATCAATTGATTGTATTGTCCACCAAAATCTAACACCACGATCATTTCACTCGTTACGTGCAAATCATTCGTCACGTCCATGTACTCACCCCATCTATTATTGTCAGCTATAGTATCCGTCAGCTTGTCTTTCTTTACACTATCAAAAAGAATAACTTGTTAACTTATTGTTAAACGACGCAGCAAACAAGTTAAAGCAGATAGTATAAGTGCAGCTAAGGCTGACTTAAACTGCATGGCGTCAGCCAAGTTTTCTTTATAAAAGGCAGTTCCGCAATTTTTGTTGTTTTTGAAAGTTGTTGATCTTCGTTTCAGGATGCTCGCTTTCCGCGGGGCGTGCGGTGAGCCACATTGGCGCTACGCACCTTTAAGTGTCTCACCTGTCCCGCTGATCCCGCAGGAGTCTCGCACCTTACACTCCGATCAACCTGCATAAGCAACAATTATTTAGAAAAAAGCCTTATAAAAGAAAAAATCCCACCTCTGTTTTCACACGAAAAACAAAGGCAGAATTCTTTATTTACAACTATAAAAGAATCCTGCCTTCATAGTCAGGTTATTTTCGGCAACCCGGTAGAGACTCTCGAACCTTATTATCGAGGATATACGAAGGAGAATATGATCTGACGCTATAATCTTAAAGACATTCTAACAATGCCTGCTATAGCGGTCAAGGGCGGATCCTTTTAATTAAATTTTCCCACAATTCACGATGGAAATCGTTCCATAAATCACTTCGCTTATTTGGACCGAATTGCACGCCTTCATAAGCTCTCGCAAGGATTTTCATGTCTTTCGAATCGAGCGACCGATCCACATGCAGTGCGTACTCTCTTAATGTGCTGGCAGGCTGTCTTTTAATACCGTACACGTGAAGCAGCCAAAGGAGTTTCTCGAAAGCTTCTTCAAAGGTGTCTGATCCATTTTTCCGTTTGTAGCGCCAAATCGTGTATTGGCGCAGCCATTTTTTTCGGAATAAAAAGGCGAAAAGCGCTGTTAACGCTAAAAGAATCAAAAGACCAACAAGGAAATAACCCATCATTTTCATGAGCGATACAGACTTTGTACCGTTAGAACCTGATTTTGTACCTTCATCCAAATTCTTCTCTGGTTTTTTTGTTTCCTTCGGGACCGGTGCAGCTGCATTCGTGCTGCTTTTCTTAACATCTTGCGGCTGAACTGGATTTGTAAATCCGCGTGTCGGTTCAAAAGGCACCCAGCCGATTCCTGAAAAATAGACTTCGACCCATGAGTGTGCGTTTGCATTTGTTACGGTGTATTCTCTTTTGCCATCCTTCGTCATGCCTTCAAACGTTCCAGGCGTAAAGCCTTTTACCCAGCGTGCAGGAATGCCTATGGACCGCAGCATAACAATCATCGTAGAAGAAAAGTTATCACAATAACCTTTTTTATCTACAAATAAAAACTGGTCGACATAGTCTTCATTTTTTTTCGGAACAGCCACGTCGATCGTATTGTACCCATAACCGTTTTTAGCAAAATACTCTTCTACCGTTTTTACCTTTTCATAGATCGTTGGCTGATCGGCAGTAATCTTGCTGGATAAGTCTTTTACCCGCTGCGGAAGCGTTTTTGGCAGCTGTAAATAATTATCCGTAATGTAGGATGGATATTGATTGGTCGACGCTTTCATTTGTTCTTCTTTTAATACAGGAAGTTCATAGTCCATCGTATACTCAGAAAGCTTCACTGCCCGTTCCTCTTGAAAGGTAAGGGTTTTTCCTGAAACACCGTCAAATTGAAAAACGGTTGACGGATCTGCAACGATTTTTGTTAACTTGCCTGGGATCATCAGAAACGGGTATTCTTTTCCGTCCATAGGTTTAACAGTAGCTGTCTTTTTCTCCATCTCAATGCCATCTTCCCAGATTCTTGTGTAATTTGTCTGAGAGGCAGATGGCTGATTCGCATCTAATGAAATCACTTGAATCGGAATTTTGTTCTCCCACCCTTTTCCGGTGTAAAATTCCTTCGTCTCAATTCTCCAATAATGCCGGCCATTATCATTCGAAGTAAAAATAGGCGTATAGTCAAACTCAAATGGTCCGCCAAGCTGCGAATCATCTGTTCCATACCCGATCTTGGAAACGCTGCCTTTTCCACCCGGCCCGTCTTTTTCGTTTCCTTTGTCCGACATGTTTTTAATAAACGGAACAGGATCTGGCCAGATCGGCGATGCTTTTGGTGCCACATAGCCTAATGCTGATGACAAAGCGATAACACCAGAGAGCGGTGCTACCCACAAAATCGGAAACTTTCCTTTTAACAAAGAAAATCCTTCTGTTTCTATAATCTTCATCATTCTTAATATACCAGTCAGCAGCAATCCCACAAATACAGTCCGGATGATTGCGAACTTCCCATCATAAACCGTGAACGTATCCAAAAGGGAAATGTAAATGACCGTTATCAAAAAGAATAAAAAGATTCGTCTCGTCTGAATCAGCCAATAATGCATCAAATATCCGATCAGCCATAACAAAACGAAAAATAATAAAGACCTGCTGAGTGAAGTCATCTCGTTCCATTTTTGATCAGAAAGCAGGTTCAAGTTAAATTTAATATCATCGATTAAATACGGAACCCACTTAAAGGATAGAAATACATCAAAAAAGTATAGAGAATGCAATGCGTAAAAGAGTGCCCCTAATTTGACCGGAAAGGAAATCCAAAACGGAAGCTGAAAGTATGTGACGATAAATAAAAATAAGGTGTACATGACAAAGATTTGAATATCGTCCGTTGTCGTTAAGTCCTTCAGCGGTCTCAGCCATTCCCATAATAAAAGAAATCCTAAGCTGTATAGAACAAGCGTATGCAGTGTCGATTGCTTCTGCTCAGTATTATTAGATTGAGGCATACATTCCACCTGCCTTCAATGACTCACTAAAGTCAGAACCGATAATCGGTGTTGTCGGAATTCCAAACTGCCTGATTCGGTTAATAAATGTTAGTTCCTGTCCATTCAACCTCTGATCTAAGGTGAGATGAAAGAAAATAACGTTCGTTTGCTGTCTGGCACTCAGCAACTCGAGTGTTTTCACAGTATACTCGGTAAGTCTTGGCGAGATAATCAGCGCTGTTTTCCCTTCCATATATCCGACCATATACTCCTGCTTAAGACGCTCTTCAAAAATTTCTTCAACATCCGCTTTTACTTTTGCAAGTTCATGAAAAATGCGCCATTCCTGTTCAACACCGATATTCATCTGTATTCCTTTCCCTTTGAACGGATGATAGCCGATCGATCCGCCTTTAGAGATGGAATAGTGAACGAGAGAGGCAGCAAGTGAAACGGCACGTTCAAACAGCCAATCATTCGTTCCATAGCTTTTTTCGCAATGATCAAGCACAACAACAAAATCATCATTCCGCTGCTGTTCAAACACTTTCGTTAACAGTTTGTTTGAGCGCGCACTTGCTTTCCAGTGAAGCCAGCTCATTTTGTCGCCGGCTGCATAATCCCGCACACTTACAGTAGACGTATAGTCAGTAAACGACCGCTTCCCTACTTTCTTCATGCCGGTTTGAAGCATTTTCCCCGTTTCCCAGCGTTCGATCTCCTGATATTGCGGATATACAAAAATACGATCTTGAATGGAAACAGTCGTACTTTTTAAAACAAAACCAAAAATATCTCCCGTTCTCACCATGATTTCGTCAAACTTAAACAAGCCCCTTGGTGCCGGGTTGATCGTATACGAATATTTCAGGCGTTTTCGAAAAAGAGGGAAAAGCAAGATCCGTGATTGAACTTGATGGGCATTTCCGTCATATCGAGCTTCCCGCTTTAAACTCTCAGGAATTAAGTCCTCTACAACGAGGTAAAACAAAGGAAAGTTACTTCGGCGTGTGAGAGTAATCGTAACGGTGATTTCTTCTCCAGCCATTAGTTTATCTTTTGAGATGACTCTATCGATTTTCAGCCAATGTATCGGATAAAAAGCCATCAGAATGGAATACATAACGACAGGGAGCACACTGTAAAATAAGAACCAGCTTACGAATCCCCCCTGAAACATAGCAAATGAAAATGTAATCAGTAATAAAATAATGATCCCTGAAAACCCGATCGGTGTTTTAAAACGCTCCCAAAAATATTTGAGAATTGCCTTCACTTTCATCGCGCATGCTGTTCCTTATGAATAGGTGCTGGCACACGAGCCAAAAGTTCATCAATGACTTCTTGGGCAGTAACACCTTCAAAACGGGCTTCGGGTTTTAACAGCACACGATGTACCAGAACAAACGGTGCCAAATATTTCACATCATCAGGGATTACAAAATCACGATTCATTAATAGTGCATAAGCTTGTGCCGCTTTTAACAGAGAAAGCGATCCACGCGGACTTACTCCTAAAGCAATCGATTTATGATTACGTGTACGGTTAATTAAGTCTACGATATATCGCTTAATCGAATCCGATACATATATGTTTTTCACAGCCGTTTTCAGTTCCATAATTTCTTCTTGTGAAATGGCTGGTGTCAGCATATGGATCGGGTGTTCATTTCCTATTATGTTCAGCACATTAAACTCTTCTTCCGGTGTTGGATACCCCATTGTCAGTTTCATTAAGAAACGGTCGAGCTGTGCTTCTGGCAGCGGATATGTTCCTTCATATTCGATCGGGTTCTGAGTCGCCATAACTAAGAATGGATCAGGCAGCATGTGTGTCTGTCCATCTACTGTCATACTTTTTTCTTCCATCGACTCTAATAATGCCGACTGCGTTTTAGGCGATGTACGGTTGATTTCATCAGCCAGCACAACATTACCAACTAACGGACCTGGTCTGAATTCAAAGGACATGTCTTTTTGGTTATATATCGATACACCTGTCATATCGGATGGCAAAAGATCTGGTGTAAATTGTATACGGTTAAATGTTAGACCGAGGGATTTTGCGATTGCCCGGACCATCATTGTCTTCCCCACTCCAGGTACGTCTTCAAGCAGTACGTGTCCCCCTGCTAATAAGGAAACCAGCGTTAATTCTGTAACCTTTTTCTTACCTACCATTACTTTTTCTACATTTGCAATAACGCCTCTTAGCTGCGGGTGATATTCAAACGAATAATCTTTTTTTGTACTCATGATAGACTCCCCTCTAACATTTCTGTCTCTCTCTTTCATGTAATAACGTTCTTTCTACTTAAATTCGCATCAGAGTAATGATTTTCCTTGTTTTCTTACAAAAAAAGAGAAAATTCGGGAAATATACATCTGGTGCTTTATTAAAAATGACAATAGGCTCATGTTTGTCTAGATAAAAAGAAGTAAAATAAAGTGAATTTACAATAATTTACTTTAGGAGAGTGGTTAATCTGAAAGTAAAAATGTTAGCTATTACAATGGCTTCGTCTTTGTTTTTTTCCTTTGATCCTTCTGCCTTTACAGCAACACGTACACAAGCTGCAGAAACAGACACGATCATACCAGGCGCTCATTCTCTGAAACAAACCTATTTTAATGGGGAGAATGGCAATTGGCTGACAACTAAAAACCCTTCGCAATTTCAACAAGCTACTTTATTCGGAAATATCGGCTTAACTCCCTATAACTGGGGTAATGCTTCAGCAGGGACAGGCTGGCACAAAATGTACGCGCCTGCTCCTATTACAGGGAACCAGGTAACCGGGGCATTTGATGATGCTCAATTTGTTATACGAGTTCCTGACGATTGGAATGGAAAGCTGGTCGTTTCCGGTATTCCCGCAACACGCAACGAAACCTCGACTGATCTTCTCTTCAGTGATTTTGTGTTAGAAAAAGGCTTTGCATTTGCAGCGGTCGATAAAGGAACTCAAGGTGAAACAGACCCGAATGATCCGTTGGCAAAAGTGAAAAACGCGTTAATTTCCGAAGATGATAGTGTCGCGGAATGGAATATGCGGTTTCGTCAGATTACAAAAGCAGCTCAAAACTACTTAGAGCAAAATTACGACGATAAACTTATTAATCCTAAAGATCAATCCAACCCAGCAAGCTATTTAATTACCGATTCCCACCAAGTTCCAACTTATGCAATGGGAATATCAAACGGCGGATATGTTGTTCGTTTTGCACTCGAAAACGATGCTCCTGAAAAAACCGGAGAACCTCGTCTTTTTGATGGAGGTGTTGATTGGGAAGGCGTATTATGGACTGAAAAAACACCAAATTTAATCAGTTCGTTAACAACAGTCGTTAACAATGCCCAAAACGCTCTTTATGGTGAAGGCAAGGAACATGAAAAAGCAATGAAGGAAATGTATAAAGCGGGTCTGCCAAAGGGATCAGAAAAACTTTGGGCTTATCATGATCAAGTGTATTGGTTTGTATCTCTTAATATTTATCGAGACCATTTTGATCCGGAAGCTCCTGGCAGAATCGATTGGAGAAATTACTTAAACTTTATTAATGGCGTCAGGGACCGATCATATGATGATATATTCAAAGATTATCGTTATGTAACACGTCCAAAAGAAGTGAAGGAAAACATAAAAGAGATTTCAAATACTGGTGATATCGACGTTCCATTAATCTCGATTACGGGTTCACTCGATTCTCTTATTTTCCCTGAGATTCATGCGGAAGGCTATCAAAAGCTAGTTAAAAAAGCTGGAAAACAAGATTTGCACCGGCTTTATACAATAGAAAACGGGAATCATGTTGACAGTCTTGTATGGAATCAAGCAACCGACTCTGATAAAAAATTGCAGCCATTACTCCCTTATTCCCATCAAGCATTTGATATGCTAGTAGATTGGGTGGAAAATAAGAAACCAGCACCAAACAGCAAATTCTATAATGCTCCAACTAATCCAGTTAAGGTCATTGATTTAGTTACTGGTGAAGAAAGAGATCCGCGTTAATGAAAAGAGCCTTAGCAGAACAAATCTGCTAAGGCTCTTCTCTCTATCAAAGCGATAATGTAGACATGAAGTATATAATATAAGTTCAAATTATGGATTTGATTGTGATTTTGTCGATATGTACTCATAATTTGTAGATATTTCTCGGGAAATGTTGAAAGTCTAAAATAATGAGATCATTAATTTAAAGTTACGTATCGTGTATCGATACAGCAATTTAGATTGATTTTAAAATCTAGGGATTTACCTGTATCGCTTATCGCTATAACCTTTACTTTACAAAGTTATGTACATATCGCCCGGCGATATGGCATACGCCGATCATCTGCTGAACTATTCTTTCAGATGCTTCAGATGCTTATTTGCGTTCCTTATATAGATGTGATTAATTGAGAACTGTCACCTTATTTTCGAAAAAACGAGAAAAAACCACCCGATTTTCCCTTTGATTTTTGTATCGCCTCTTCTAACCGTTTATTAAAATCATTTTGTAAACGCCATTCTGTTTTTTGTTCGTCCCGCAAGTTTTGTATTTCTTTTTGCAAGACCTCACTTTTATGTTTTTCTTGCTCCAGCAAAGTTTCGTAATGATTTTTTTGCTGCTCGGTTAATTTTTCGATTTTCGCATTCGTTTTTTGCGCTGCATTTCCAACAGTAGCTCCAATAACATGATGATCTTGCTGCAGTCGGGAAACCGTTATTTTAAGCTGTGACATATCGTTTGTCAGCTGGGCATTCATTTCACGAGTAGCCGCGAGTTCATTAGCTAAAACCATTAAGACCTCTTTTAATTGATTAGGGTCTTGTGGTAAATTTTCATATGTATCGGGTAGCGCTATATCGGTTTGATTTGTATCTTCTAATCTTTCTTTCTGCTGAATGACAAGATCTTTAGCTGTATCATCCAAAGGCTTGTCCGTATCGCGGAGCGCTATAAGTGATTCGATGTCAGATTGAACAAAGATACGGCGATCACCGTCTTTTAAAAACTCATATCCATTCCGCTCTAAAATTTGTCCATACTTTCGAACAGTAGGAGTTGCAATCCCAACTTCTTCTGCCACTTCCTTGGAAGAGTAAGCTCGTTCATTCGGTTGTATATCGCGTCGCATATCGCACCTCCCTTTCCTTTAAATATGAGGGTTTTTTTATGTATTTGCAAGTCATATCGCCTGACGATATGAAGCTATAGAAGTCTATTTGCCGCTTTTATATGATTTCGAAGCTATTATTAGCGATACGTCTATTTCACATAAATTTATACCAAGTAATCGCCATCACATTTTTTATCTAGTAGTTTTGTACTCATTAAAAAAACCGCCAAATAAAAATGTGGCGGCGTTAAACAAGTTTGATTGTTTTGATAGTAAATGCTATGCAGATTTCGCTTTTTCCATCTGTCTGCTTGGTGAGTTCCATATTTCCGCCCATATTTTCACAGCCGCCACCAAAATAATGACACCGAGAACCAGCATGATCACTGATAGTACCGCATTCAGTATGTTGTAACACGGATTTTCTCTTTTCTATCATGCTCTTGATGAACAATTTGACGAAATGATTTCATTCTAGAAAGTAAAAAGCCACCATGACGAGAATGCCTGCCCGCTCAAACATTAAAGGCAAAAGCTCAAACAGTATAATCCCCTCCTTTTAAAAAAAACACCTTGTGTGCCTACCTTAAAAAACCTAATGATATATTTAGTATTTGTCCATTTTGTCACACTTACCTCTCTTACTCATAGCTTACTGAACATTTTCTAACCTTAATGGGTATCTACACAGTCCTTTAGGTATTAACCTACATATTGTACATAGAAATCACCTGCTGTTTTAGAGGTTTTAAGCATTGGAGGTATGTGTATGACAAATTTTTATTCTTTCCGTGGAACTATCACTATGATTAGTGATTTTTATACTGGCCAAGAAGGTGAAGGAGAAGGCTGTAATAAATTAATATCTATTGAAAACGAATCGGGAGCAATAGTAAATTTTGTAGTATCACCTTCAACTTACTTTGTAGATCATGTAATGGTGGCAATAGGAGATCGCGTAACTGGATATTATGATGGGAATGCACCTGCTATTCTTATTTACCCTCCACAATATCAAGCACTTGTCATGGTAAAAGATAGTCCATATCAGAATGTAAAAGTAGATTATTTTAATAATCAGTTGGAGAGTAGTGATGGACAATTAAAATTAAATATCTCTCCATATACTCGAATTGTATTAACTAATGGGCAAGCCTTTTCAAAAAGACCCGCGAACCGTGATCTAATTGTGATATATGGGGCAGTTACACAAAGTATCCCCGCCCAAACCACACCATATAGAATAATAGTTTTGTGTTAAATACACAAAAAAACCGTTCTTTTTGGCTGTATCGTCTAAGTGTTTGGCCATATCGTGTAACGATATAAGCGCTACGATGTCAGATTGAAATATCATATTCGCACTTAACATTACTTCTCAGGTCGATCCTCTTTTTTGCTCAAAACGAAGGTTTCAACCTCTTTTTGAAAGTTATATCGCCAGGCGATACGCAGTAAAAGGTTGCACCTTTCTGGGATTTATCGCCTTTTTTTGATTCCCTATTTTCTAAAGCATGAGAGACAGATATAATAGATGAGTAGGATTTACTGAATGATATTACGTAAAAAAGAAAGAGGTTATTTTGTGAATACAACTTACTCATCGATAGAAACAACTAAAACCAAGGCATTAGTTATCACTGCCCTTTTTATCGCTTTAACTCTTGTAGCTACTATGTTCATTAACATAAAGCTTCCGATCATGGGTAACGGTGGTCTGATCCATCTCGGAAACGTTCCTTTATTTGTCGCAGCATTTGTTTTCGGCAGAAAAACAGGTGCTATTGCGGGCGCTTTCGGTATGGGGATGTTTGATCTTTTCTCCGGCTGGACTGTGTGGGCGCCATTTACTTTTGTTATTGTAGGAACGATGGGCTTTGTAGCAGGTCTGATATCGGAAAAAGTACCTGGTAAAAGAGTGATTGTAAATTCAATGGCTGTTGCAGCAGCACTTCTTATTAAAATCGTAGGCTATTATTTTGCCGAAGTTATTCTTTATGGGAACTGGATCCAGCCATTCGGATCAATTCCGGGTAACATTTTGCAGGTTGTGATCGCTGGTATTATTGTAGTGCCGCTAGTAGCGCGCATTAAGAATAGAGCGATATAGTTATTAAATATTCACCCCTTAGAGCAGATCTTTTTAAAAGATGCTTTAGGGGGTTTTTTTTGCACTTTTTTGAAGGTATTTAGCAGCTTTTTTGGCATTAATCTACATGTGCAAGTTGATTGGAGAGCAAGGTGCGAGACTCCTGCGGGATCAGCGTGACAGTCCGAAAAGCGGATGCGGTTTGATCAGCCCCGACAAGCAAAAGGTAAATGGGCTAAGAAGGCGCTTTTTGCCTTCATGACCATTAAACTTTTGACCTCGAGGGGCTAACCGCTGCTGCTAGACAGGTGAGACACTTAAAGGTCGTAGCGCCAATGTGGCTCACCGCATGCCCCGCGGAAAGCGAGCATCCTGGAGCGGAGATCAACCACACCGTTTCAAAGAACACCCGTATGTAAAACGTTTTATGTTAAACTCAAGGATGGAAGCTATACAATTAAGCACTTAGGAGTGTATGTAAGCATGAACAAAAAAGATGTAGCACAGATTCGAAAACAATTTAAAAAAGATAACGATTTACTGAAGATCTCCAGTATTTTTAATGTATATATCATGAAGGAATCCAGCGATATCTACCACCACCAAAGCCAGCCTTTTGAATTGCTTGATGATGAGCAGCAAGAGCTCTTTCTAAATAATTTTAAGAAATTGCTTGGCGGAAACTTAGATGAAAAGCTTTTTGAATTAAAATTTAAAAGGGATGCGGAAAACAGCAGCCAGCTCATTTTGCATCAAGGCATGCTCAGCAGTGATGTAGAAGACTGGAATGAGCGCATGCTGCAAATGGTTGGTAAAATGCTTTTGACCCGGCAATACGAAAAGGATATAGTCATTACTTTTATCCGCGGTGAATATTACAAGCCAACGAAACGGCGTAATGATGAGGCGGAGGAAAGTGAACGAGACACCGTTTACTCTTTCCCCTTTATTCTTTGCAGTATAAACAATACAACAGAACCAAAAAAGGAATTGCTTTTTGATTATGTGGAAAAAGAGTTTAAGTACAATTTTGTGGTCGATCCTGTCATCAATCTGAATGCACCGATCGGAGGATTCCTCTTCCCTTGTTTCACAGATAATGCAGCAGATGTGAACCACATTCTGTATTCAGCCGGAAAAGTTCATGAGCCCGATTATGAATTCATCGAGCAAGTGCTAAATGGTGAAGATATCATGACAGCAAAAGATGATAAGATCGTGTTTGAAGAAATCATTAAAGACGTTACGGGAGATCAATTAAATACCTCCACGCTCTCCAATGTGTATGAAGAGATTCATAGAATGATAGAAGAAAACGAAGAGGAAGAACATCCTAGGCTAGACTCCACGGACGTGGAGCGCGTATTAAAAGCGAGCGGCGTGGAAAATATCGATACAGAAAAAGTAGAAACCGCCTTCCAAAAAATAATCGATGACAACAAATACGAGTTCAAAGCAAGCAGCGTCGTACCGAAATATAATTCCAAATCGATTAAAATCAATACGAAGGTAGCCAACATTTCGATCAGCCCGCAAGATTTAAGATACGTCAAACAAGTGCAGCTTAGCGGAAAACGTTACCTTATGATTGAAGTGGAAGAAGATACGGTGATCGAAGGCTTTACGATGATTCCAGAGGCTTTTGGTGAAAAAGTAGAGAAATAAAAATTAATAAATAGAAAAAGCTTCTCACAAGTTTGTTCAACTTATGAGAAGCTTCTTATTTAGTTTCATAGTAGCTGTAATGATTCCATTAAAGTTGGAGATTTTCCTTTTTGGTAAACGAAATAACCTGCTGGTATTGACCATTTCCTCTCTCCCTATCAAAACATTGATTTTGTATTTAATTAAACAATAATGTCCTTTTTAATTATTTTCTTTTTTAATTTCTTGGCATTCAGTTGGTGGAAATTAATTTATTCAGTTGGTTTTTCATTAAAAATTAGTATGTTTCTCCCAATTTAATCAACTAATTTAAATCGTATTCCCATAAACCCAGTTTTCCTTTTGCTGGTATAAAATTGATTAACAATTCCTTATTGGAAACTTCCCAAACATAGTTCCCTACTCTAAAATCCCCTAATAAATAATCATTACCCCTGACTATACGTCCATCCTCCAATACTGCATATCCCTGGGCGTCTTCTGTTACCTTTAAACAATTAATTAGGTTACATACACCAATAATCATACCTTTAGGTAGATTCTCTTTGTTGAGTCCGTGTTCACTAAGAAGGTGCTGAATATTCTTGTTATTACAAGCACTGTTATCTATCTTTTTACTTGTATGGATTGCTAAAGAACCACGATAGTTAGTTTTCCAAGTCCTTGTCTCATATTGTGCTTCATTTAAGATGAAAAGGGAGGCCCAAGGTTGAATCATTGAAAGCACCTTCATTTGAGAAATGCTCCTTTTAAAAATTTTCAATTCTGCATCTAACTTAATGCATGCTTAATATATAGCCGGCGTAATTAATCTTTTTGTTATTTTCATGAGCTAATTTTATCCCGCTGCATTAGATTTTATACAATATCAACATAAAATTTCATTTGCAGCTTTTTTTTAATCAGCAATTAATAATTTCCCATAGATATAAAGATGATAGAGTTCCATATGGTTCCCAAAGAATTGATTTTTGTTGTCATAGGATCTTCTTGTTCATTATTTAGCCATTTTGCAGGACGTTGAAGTCCAATATCGCCGAGAGATAAAACATCCATTCTCTTAAGGGAGAATATTCTGCGTGACTGTTACTCCCCGAAAAATCTTGTTCCACAATTTGCTTCATAAACACAAAAAAGACTACCTCCAATTTAGGAAGTAGTCTTCTTCAGAAATGGTACTTCGATGTAAAGTGCCTTGGGGGCAGATTACATCATGCCGCCCATATGGTTTTATGCAACAATATCTTTAACTTAGGTAGAAGAAAGTCCCGTCAGATCAGCATTATGTATGCATCAAGTATATTATCTTTAACCTTGATTTATTTCGTTTTATTGGACTTCGTTAGCAAAATGTTAGCATGTTGTTAGCAATCGATGTTTTGCAGTTAACTTGATGTCTCTTAAACAGAGCGGTGCAAATTCTGTTTGCATCGCTTTTTAAATTCCATATGTGTGGGGTTAATTGACAACACAAGCGATGTTGGTGGTTATTAACTTCTAAGTTATATTGAAATGCTTTGTTAACTACAGTTCAATAAATATAAAATTTAAGGAGATTTTGATATACAATGAAATTCTGGAAAGATATGAACGAAGAAAATCTTTATGAAATATGATGCAGGTTTCCTGCTACTCCTCCTTCAAAAAAAGAAGAGCCAAGAATCAATGTTCCTGCGCTAAGTAAATCCTGCAGAAAACATGGATAAGATTCTGAGGTATTAACTAAAGAAGGATTGGTGCAATTTTGTAAATAAGTCTATCCCAGGTTTTAATATTCCCTTAAAAACATTACGTAAATAACCTGACCATTAAAAATTGTAGATGTTTTTTTCACTGCCAATAAATTAAAAATAGTATTTTTTTCATAAAATTCATTTAAATGTAAAATGAATATTGTATGATGTTTACGTAAGTAAAATTCTTAAAAAAATGGAGTGAAATTTTAATGACCGAACTACAAACTTTTGCAAATGCATCTGGTGCTTGTGTTGAAACTAGTTCAGGTGTTTTAGTTACTATTGCTGTGGCTGGTCCAACTAATGAAACAAGTGAAGGCACTATTATTGGGGTTGCATATCAAGGGAAAAATGTTGTGTTTAGACTTTCTTCAAATAAAAAAATTAATGTTAATAAAATACAAGATTTGAGCGAATTACCTGATAACATAACAAAAGAAATCCAGAAAGTAGTGGACGAATGGAGTAATAATAGTCGTCTCGAGCTTCAATAATACTTCTGAAAAAATCATATAGCGTTTACAGTATTTAAACAAAAAGCAACCTTTATCTTCTTATCTAATATAAGATGAAAAGGTTGCTTTTTTTTATCAATTGAAATCATTGACGGTTACTACAATTTAATTATTTTTTATTGGAGCTTAGAACGAAATGGATTAAGCTAATTACTAACTCTTTTTCTATTCCTTTTTCTATAAAATTAGATGAAAACGCTTCGATTTCACTAGGATTGTTATCTTTTATATTCCAGTTCTCTAACCCATCAGAAATATCCAAAAGGACCTTAAACACTCTTCTAGCTGTCAAACGAGGAGGTACTATAGAATAAATCTTATCTAAATTATTTATAAAAGCTAAATTAGTCATATTAATATCTGTCTTCTCTTTTTTTAGAGCAACATTTTTTAAATCAACTTTTTTATTATTTTTAATGAATAAAGTTTGCCCCTCGGCAGTAGACAACTTATATGTAGTTGAAAGGGCATTTTTTGTAATGGGTTTATTTTTTATTATTTCAACTACCTTGAACTCTTTGAATGGTCCTAACCTACATGTCCCATCATTGTTTTCTAGGCTATTCAAAACTTTAGCTTTTTCACTATTTGGCCAGAGCTTTGGATTGTTATCTTCCTTGTCCTTATCAATATCGTTAACTAATTTTTTAATATATTCGATGTCCTGAACTTTATACCAGTTAGGATCAATCCATTCTGTTCCATGAATAGCTCCCAAAAGTCCACCTACCATTGAGGCATTAGTATCTGCATCACTATTTTGTGAAAAAGCGATTTTTAACAATCCCGAAACTGCTTCTGCAGCGTATTTGGACGAAATATAAATAGAAACTAAACACGCTACTGTTCCGGCACCTCGGATTTGTTTATCAAAACAATTTAACTTTGTTAATGTGGAGTTAGTTTTGTCTAACACACCAAGATTTAATGCATCTTTTATTATTAATAAACCGGAAACCAATTCTGTTATAGTTTCCTCCCAAATTTTAAGGTACCTATTATTTGTAACTAGATTAGCAGCTTCGATCCAATCCTCAAAATTATTTATTTTAGGGAAAATACTCCAATTCTCTTTTTCATTTAACAAATAATCTACTAATTCCCCATAACCAAGAGGCTCGTCTTTTCTAATTAAATATTCAATAGCCCAGGCGTAAAGAATTGCACTTAATAATGCCCTAGGGTGACCATGTGTAGCAATCCCATTTAAAAAAACCTGCTGGGTCATCTCCTTTCTATTATTATAATTATTATATACATGAGGGAGAATACGCATTGCTACCCCATTACCGCCGGCGTTAAAATACCTTTTAATATCCTCTCTTTTTTGTTTTTCCAATTTCCATGGAGGATTACCAAAACTCCATAATGTAGCAGCCTTTTTAGTTGCTCCGCCTCCTCCTCGCTCGTAGATTGGCCAAAATGGAAGCTCGACCTTTACAAAATGACTGAACCAGTTGTTTTGATTTAAACTTCTGGCAACAGAAAATAATAATTGGCCATCATCACTATAAGAACCTAAATCTATTTCTTCTTCAAAAGAGTAGTATTGTGAACCACATTTTCTTTTCCAATTTTGAAACTGCGTTGAAGGTTTAAATGCATTACCTATTTTTGAACTTCTGTCTTCTTGCGGCCAGCCTATGGCATCTCCTATGACGGCCCCTAGGAATGAGCCAAAATATTTATCTATAAATTCTACTTTTTGACTTGTTTTCATTTAATTATCACTCCCCTTGATACAAAATTTCTCCTGGAATATCTCCTCTTCTAACAATAGAGCTCCAAGACACATCGAATAAATTAGGTGCTATTATCCAATTGATATTTCTGGGTACTTCAGGTATAAAACTTAACCTAGCTTTTTCTTTTCTAGCTTGTTCTAGAGTAGGTACAGCAATTGCCATAATACTTGATCTTGAGATATTTTTGTAAATAAGTACTTCAGCTTGGTCGTCTGTTGGACAACAGGATAGCATACTATTAGTCCTGTACATTAATCTTTGACCTTGTACTGGATTCCTAAACATACCGCTAAATCCTTCTTCACCATTCTTTATGTAAATCCCTCTACCCGCTGCAGCATTTCGGTGACAAAATAAAGTAGAAGTTTGATTCATTAATACAGGGTTAGTAAATAAGATTACCCATTCTTTAAAAATAGGGTCTACATCTTTTATCTTTCTTAAATACCAAGAATTAGGGTATTGAACGGAACAACATACATAATCTTCTTTCCCATCATATCTGTTTTCATCATTTCTCTTCAATATTTCTTTTTGGTCATCCAAAAAAGTATTTGCTACAATACCAGACTCGTTACGTAGGATATGAGCCAGATTATTTGATTTAGTAAAATGGCATAACCTTGTTATCCCTCTTTGATGAATACCATCTATTATTTCACTCATAGTTCAAACTCCTGATATAGTTCACTATTTAGTGGTAACATTTCTGTTATTTCTCCCGAATAAGAAATAAACAATCCCCTTTTCGCCCTAGTAACACCGACATAGAGAAGCTTGATTTCATCTGAAAGTGCTTCCTCTCTACTTTCTAGAGACAGTATTTTATCTTTATCTGGTAATCTCTTATTATTACAAAAAGGTAGAATTACTGTATCAAACTCAAGGCCTTTGGCAGAATGATAGGTACCTACAAATACTCCTGGACTAGAATCCCAAAATCCCATATCTCCCTTTAACTCCCTTGGTCTTAAGCCTGCTGATCTGAGTTTTGCTCCTACTATGGAAACCGCGTCTCTATCTCTTACCAAAACTGCAACAGTTTCCGTTTCATAAAGATCAGCTACTTGATCAATAAAATAATTCAGTTCTTCTTCTTCATTTTGAAAATGTATTAGTGCTGGAAGGGGTCCGGAAGCTCTAGGAAAAAGTGGTTCTATCAGGTCCACATCTTCTTTAAAATATGGCATTCGCGAGATCGCTAGACCTAATTTAGCAATCTCCTTTGTATTTCTGTAGTTCTGCTCAAATCTCCAGATTTGAGGATTAATAAAGCCGGCTGAACGCCAAGAAATTCGGCTTCCATAAATCTGCTGGGCTACATCACCGAAATAGGTTAAACTTCCGTTGGATGAAATAGCTTTTGCCAATGATTGGAGCATTGTTGGCGAAAAATCTTGCCCTTCATCAATTATAATGTGTTTATACATTCTTGTGCTTTCGTCTCTTCCAAGTTCTTCCCTTACATAATATGCTAAATCTTCCAAATCATATTTTCTATTATTTTCCTCCCTTAATTTCAAATACTCTAGGTATACCATGAAAAAATATTTTCTATTACTTCGAGTTATTCTAGTTGAACCTCTTCCAGTACGTTCAATTTTTTCGTAATCGGATATATCGGTGATCCCCATTTTTTGTATCCAATTTATTTCCTCAAAAAAAACTTCTACAGGTCTTTCAAATACGGAAGAATCCTCCTCTTCCTTAACTAAAACATATGCTTGCTTGATTAATTCACTTTTTGTCCAATGAAGACGTGAATAAGCAGGAATGATATCATTCCGTCCCATTAACCCTCTGTTTGCAAGATATCCTCTTGCAAACTTGTGATAGTTTATTACATCTATGTTTCTTGCAGTAGCTGAAATGGATTTCAAATATGTAACTAAAGCTTTGTTAAAGGTGACAAGCATTACTTTTTCACCTGGATTGCAATCAGTCTTAGCAAGAAACGCTGCTCTTAAGATTGCTAAAGTTGTTTTACCGCTACCAGCAGTACCTAATACTACGTAATGTCCTCTTTCTGGTAAATATAGCACTTCACTTTGTAAACCAACTGGATTGGGTAATCCCACTTACAATCTCTCCTTTTATTTGATAAATTATAAAATTCCCCACATCAATAAAGTTATATTATATAAGAATTATAAAAATAGGTAACTATGTATTTGTTTACCTTTAATTTTAATTATAGACTTATTTTCCATTTTATCACTATAACTATTTAATTGAATAAAGTAGTTTTTCATAAAAGGATCCCTTAGAACATCTTAGTTCCAAGTCTTTTCTGTAAATTTAAAGGGCACCCCTTTCCATAACAAAAATTGATCGTAAGTAGAAAGTTACTTTTCTAGGTTCTTCAAAAGTTAGCAATAAGGTAAGAAGATAAAAATTAAAAGTTGCATAAAAAAATTTAAAAGGTTTTATTAAATTCACAAAGTTAAATCCCGATTGGGTCAGAGCAGCCCCCTCTGTTAAAAAAGCTGTCGTTTAGTAGAGTTCGACATGAAATAACTACAAAAAATATAACCGTGAAATCGCCCTTAAGTCACGATAAATATAAGGTAAGGTTAGCTGAGCCGATGCAGAAAATCAGCGTAACAATCATTAGGCAAGGTCTTTACTGCTGTTTTCAGACTGGATTGTTAGACTTAAGGGAGCGGGAACGGCTTCGTGCATAACGGTTCGGTGGAAGTTTCGTTTGGTTACGGCCAATGGTGCTTGTTATGAAGTGCGCGGGCGAAAATGCGTATGCTATTAATAGCTAATAACAAGTTGAAGAAATTCAGGTATGAAACAGCAGCATCAACGGTTCCCGTCTTTACACTAAAGTGTATCCCATTACAGACATACTGCTTCCTCTGTCCAAGAATAGTTGTTAGATTCTTGAGACAGGGGTAGGGTATTTTTCATAGACAATAGCCCACATAACCTAAAAGTATATCCCCACGCCCCAAAAAAAAATACAAAAAAGAAAAACTCTTAAAGAGCTTCCCTTGGTTTTCTTATCATCAATTAGTTTTCAAATTTTTTAATTCTTTGAATCGCTAGCCGTTTCTTGAATTATTTAGCCTTTACCTTTTGGTTATTTGGATGTAATTCATTGGTATGTCTACCATATGCTAAAAAGTCATATATTCTAAACAAACGTCTTAATTGAGTACCTATAGCGCTATTATCATCTACATAATCAATATGATCTATTAATATTTGCCTTAGTTCTTGAATATTTATCTTTTTTGGACCCAATAGTGCGATGTTATAAAACTTTTCCTCTAAAGTATTAAACCCGTTATATACTTCTCTAACAACAGAAAATTGCCAATCAAAAGAGAATGCTCCCATCTCTTTTTTTTGCCTATGACTTAAAAAATCCTTGTATTGAAGGTCCCTCTTTTTCATTACTTTATAATCAAGACCCTCATAGTCCCCTAAAGTTGAAAATTTCACGAATCTATTAACAGGTAACCAATGGTCAGTTTTTAGCTTTTCAGGAAGAGTATCTTTTAATAACTCGTCATAATCGTACCCGAACTTGTCATCATCAGCTAGAATTTCTAACAACAAGTCTTTTTTTGAATATGTCTTGTAACCAGTTGAAGAATGCCTAAGTTGACTAGGTTTTGTAAAATCATTCTTATCAATAAATCCTTGTACTTGTTCAGCGAAATGATCTATACCAAAACCTACTACGAACTCAACATCTTTGTATCTATCTTCATTACCGTCAAATTCAACAACTTGAATTTTTCCCTTTGGGTCATTATGTTTTATCAGCTCGTACATTTCTGATTTCATTTGTCTTAACTTTTTTGTACTAAACTTTCTTTTAATTTCACCCAAGGGTCTATAAACTTTTACAAATTGATCTGTTGTAATTCTTGTAATCGGTATTGTTATACCATTTACTGTAATTAACGATTCCTGAAAACTATCATTTTGTCCGTTTGCTCTCCCGACAAAAATTAAACGATCTTTAAGTTTGTTAATGTTTGAACTATCTAGACAAGCAGTTATACTTTCTAAGATCCTAATAATATTTGCATCTGAAAGAGAATATCCAATAAAAATCACTGGATGCTCAATAAATATCGTCAAAAGTTTTGCTGCTAAGTAAGCATTTCTAGCGTTAAATTCCTTGTAATCTTCTTCTGTAAGTACCAATGAATCCGGATCAGTACTGCATCCGTGAATTTTATATATTTCATTTACCTCTAGATTATTTGAAAACAATAATTCCTTTTGACCAATGTAAGTTTTCATTTTCTCAGCTTGAAATACATCTTCAATTAATGTATCCCAATTAGTTGTAATAACACCATCAATGACTACTTCTTTTAGTGCATTTAACTCTTCATCATTTTGTAAGTTATTACCATATTCATATTTTTTACACCTAAGATATCTTGAGATTTCGATTTTTAACGGACTATACCTGTTAGTTGCTATCTCTTCATATTCTTCTCGACTTTCAGCAAATCTTTCATCATTCCACCATATTTCATGAAAATCCTCTGCGAGCATTTGTGCTGCAACGTCCCACTTACTGTTTGCAGTTGACCTATAATAAGCAAATCCTCTTGGTACTAACTCACAAAACTTACGAATTAAACCTTCCCAATCCTCTGTATTTAAATATCGCTTTGAAAACCCCGATCCAATAAAGAGGAATGGAGCAGTAGTATATTTTTTTAAATGTTTTGATAAAGCATCTTCAATATTCATTAAATCTACCTCTCCTCCGATTTTGAAACCACCTACCTAAACTTTACTATCGTATTTAATCCATAGTCAAAACAAACGAAAACTTTTTACATTTTTAAAATATTTTACCATATCTATTTAATTAATTCTGAAAAGAAAAAAAATATTGACATTCTTTTCAAAATGGTTATGTTACATCTGCCGGTAGACGAACTACCGAAAAAAACGACTTGGAGGAACTTACACCATGAGGACACTTTTTCAAAAGCCAAACAAGAAGATTAGCAATAATACAGCTGAGGCAATCACTCATTTAAAAAAGAGAGGTATTGCTTCATGAAGAAAAACCGCTACATCAAAGCCTTATCCGCTTCCGGAATTTCTCCCTTTATTCTCAGCAGTTTTATAGAATACCAGCAACAAAGGAAAAAACACTATGCTAAACCTCAAAAATAAACCCCAATTCCCAGGCGAAGAAAGAGGGATTGTTCGCGTTTATATCTACCGCGATACCGAAAAAGAGTCTGCACAGCTCAACTTTCATTTCTTTGATGAAATCAGCGATAACCAAGAGAAGAGTATATAAACAGTCACCTCGCGTCAAAGATGATTAGCGGGAGGTGAAAATATGAGGAAACGCATTCGGATAAAGTCAAATGATGAGCCATGCGATGTAACAAAAGTTTGGTTGCAGCATTTAATCCAACGGCTCATTATAGAGCAAATGGACTTGCCTCTTCAGCTTCAAGGAAAGCTCATTCATGGAACTACCAAATTGAAAAACAAGGAGATTAGAAGAAAGTGATGATGGAGAAAAAACATGTTTTTTTCCGCCGCGTAAGTACAGCCGGCCAGGATCTGACGATGCAGCAAGAAGCAGATCTACGCTACCGCGATTTACTTAAAGAAAATCAAATACTGATTATTAACGAGGATGCTATCTCTGCTAACAAAAAGTCTATTAAAGAAAGACCTGAGATGAAGCAGCTTATTGAATGGATTGCGAACGATAGGATTGCTGTGTTGTATGCCTTTGACCGAACCCGACTATTCAGAGATTACTATGAAGGAATGAGCTTCCAGGAACTCTGCCTTAAGCACGAAGTCAAAATTGTATATACCTCTCATGGCGGAGGGCATATTCAAGCGACTAACGATATTTTTCTGGAAGGATTCTTAGGGATGTTCAGCGATATTGAAGGAAAGAACATTGCACGAAGAACAGCGGAAGCTAGGAGGCGACATCCTCCAAAGAAGTTCGGTTATATCAAATATAAAGAAACAAAGACTTATAGAAAAGATTCAAAGAACTCGTCTTGCCTTATGGATTACTTTAAAGACATCGCTAAGGTATCCAATATGGATGAGCTATGTATCCTGCTGGATGATTATAAAAAGAAACTTAATTGCGATTTATCGCGCTTAATCACCCTTGCCAGCGATCCTTTTTACGCCGGTTATGATTTGTCCAATGGAAATAACGCTCTTAAACACGTTGAGCCTTATATGACTCTAGAGGATTATCAAAAACTGCAAAATAAGAAAAGCGAACTATTCAAGGCTTTTGAAGAAAGAATAAAACGGCTTGAGGTGCAGGAAACATTTCAGCCTATATGTGGTTGCTGCAAAAGACCTCTCCTTTATCGCAGTAATGTTAAGAGTAACACCGCACAATACAGCTGCTCACGTAAACATCAACGTGTCACAATTGGATACTCCGATCTGGTATGCATTGTAGAGCAAGTAGTAAGAGAGGCATTTAAATGTCTGGATATAAAGAGGCTTGTCAAGGATGCAGTGTTATCTGTCAATTCTTATAAAAAGACTATTAAAAGTGAGGTGCAGACTCTCGAGACGCAAATTAACAAACATATGGAAGAACTGCTCCTAGCTAGCAGTGATTACAATCCAAATTGGGAAAGCGATATAAAATACAAAAAACTAGAAAAACTGAAGTTCGAGCAAGGCGCACTTCTTGAAGCCTTGGAAGAGGCAGAAAACCACCTTGCAGATGCTAAACGATTGTCTAAAGAATTTGAGTCCTATCTGTTGGATATTTCAGAACCGAAATTGGCTTGGCTATTCTCTCTGTTTGTTCATAAGATTCATGTCTATCCTGAACATGTTGATATAGAGATGGTCAAGTTCGATTATTTAACAGAGATAAAAAAAGAATTTATTTACCAAGGAGGTGAGAGTGCATGAATATTGCTTTTGCTTATATCAGGCGCTCTTCTTATAAACAAATTGAAAATCACAGTGTTGAGATACAAAAAGCTCATATTCAGCAATATGCAGCCCGCAACAACATGACCGTTCCTGATGAATTTATTTTCATTGAGGATGCTACAAGTGCTTATACAAACCGAGCATCTCAGCGAAAGAAATTGATGCACCTAAAAGAAAGAATGATTGAGTCCGGGATCCCACGTGTCATTTTTCACGAGGAATCACGTATGGACCGCACCGGATACACGTTTATATTAGACTTTTACAGACCACTCGCTGAACATTTCCCTGACAATCTGTCTGTATATTCAACTAACCTTGAGGGCCCCCTTAATCCCGATGATCCGAAAACTAAGCTTGCCTTCCTGCTATACAGACAGGAATCAGAAATAAAGTCTGAAAGAGCCATCAGTTCTCTCGTTTCTTATCTTGAGACAGATGAAACTGTAAGGCCAGGAGCCAAGACTCCTTATGGTTATACCTTAATTGAAAAGAAGCTGGTCCCAAACAAAGACGCTGATATCGTAACATTTATTTTCTACTTGCAGAGTTGGGGAATTTCCATGCAGAAAATCGCTAATACCCTAACCTCTGCAGGCATTCCTTCTCCTCAAGGAAAAGCTTGGAGATCCAGTACGATTGAAACCATCCTCAAAAATCGTCTCTATACCGGAACATTAATATGGAATGTTCATAAAGGCAAAGTAGCAAGAGAATATGAATTTCATAACTTCACTGAGCCGCTTGTTGATGAATTCCTTGTGCATCTAATCACCGTGAACACCACGCTTCAGAAAGTTCATGGCAGGCTAGATACCCCTTTTACTTTTCTAAATAAGCTAGTCTGCAGCCAATGCAACGAGAAGCTCCTCACACAGAACGCATCCACAACCCGGAATAGCAAAAAGTATCTCTATCAGTATTATGTTTGTAAAACATGCAGCTATAAATTAGACAAAACAGACGTTCATGATTCTTTAATGCCTAACTTGTTTCGACATATCGAGAATCATATGTCTAGTGAAGAACTAAAAAGCCATGCCCTTAATTACTTGGAACAAGCAAACCTAACAATCGAAAAAAATATTGAAATTCTCGAAGAACGTCTTGACAAATTAATATCAAGGGGTTGTATTGCAGAAGAACAGAACGACAAGCGGCTTCAAGGGCTCGCAGTAACTCTTCAGAATCGGACAGCTGACGATTTGAAAGAGGCAAGCTACAAACTGGATGTACTTCAATCAGTGTCTGAATCTGTACAATCTGACCTGTTCTTTAACCGTTTTAAAACAATGTTAGAACTTCAGCTTGGGGAAACAGAAAAACGCTTAATGGTTCTTTATTTTATAGATCATGTAGCGATATCTCCTGAAGAAGGATCTAAGATGACATTCAGCAACAACATCCTCAATATTTTCAATCTTGATTCTGCCGGACAAACTACCGAACTTTAATTCTCATACTAGGATGAATTACCGAATGCACTTTTGTCGAATTCACCTAATGAACCTAGCAGATTTAGAACCGCCCTGTTACCAGGGCTTTTCTTAAGAGTATATTCGGTAATTCATCCACATTGGTATACCAATATGGACAAAGTACAGAAAAACATTACAAGTATGGACAAAGTACAGAAATATATACAAAAACCAATTTGGAGGAGTTTACTATGAATAATACAAAACAATATACAACTTGGGAATCTTTACCTGACGCATTAACAGCGGCTCACATTGCCGAGTTCCTTTGCATCTCAAGAAAAACGGTCTACGAACTATTCAAACTGGATGTAGAGCACGGTGGTATCCCCAACTTTGAAATCGGCACTTCAAAACGTGTAGAAAAGTCGGATTTGGAAATGTGGGTTGCTGAGCAAAAGCAGAAGAAAAGTTCGAGCCGCGCAGTTTAAATGTAGAAAAGGCTAGCAAATAGACTAAACGTATTTGCTCCATAAGCAGTGGAAATAATAGATAACCTGCAAGACATTTCAACAAGAAAAGAGGTCTAATTAATATGAAAGGACATTTTTACCGAAGAGGCTGCACTTGCAACAAGAAGCGCTGCACTTGCGGATCTACCTGGAGCTTCGTAATCGACATCGGGAGAGACCCCTCTACCGGCAGAAGGAAGCAAAAGACGAAGGGAGGATTTCTGACTAAGCAAGAAGCTGAAAAAGCCGCTAACGAATTCATCTACGAACTTAATCAAGGAACCTATGTACATGAAGCGAGTGTTATATTTAAAGATTTCGCAAGTGAGTGGCTTAGTATGTACAGTGAGAAGAACAGCGTTAAGCCTGGGACTATTCGTATTAGGCAGCATGAAATCAACAAACTGCTGCCCTACTTCTCTCTTTTAAAGCTTAAAGACATAACAGCTAAAAGGTATCAAGATGCTTTGAATGATTTAAAAGAGAAAGGGTATGCTGACAACACGTTAGACGGTGTACACCGCACTGGAAGAATGATTTTCAAGAAGGCCATTGAGATGCGGATGATTAAAAGTGATCCAACGGAATTCGCTTACCTGAAGAAAGACAGAAAAACCATTGAGGAATTAGAAGAACAAGAAATCCCTAAATATATGGAAAAGGAGGACCTCGCTTTACTGTTGAAAACAGCTGCTCAAAAAGGTTTAGATTTAGATTATCTAATCTTCCTTACCCTTTCATACACAGGGATGCGTGCTGGTGAGCTGGTGGCTCTAAAATGGAAAGACATCGACTTCGAGGAACAAACTATCAGTATCACGAAAACGTATTACAATCCGACGAACAACACGCTGGAATATCAATTAGTACCGCCCAAGACCAGAAAATCTAAAAGGACCATTGTAGTAGATAAAGAAGTCATTGCTGCCCTCAAGAAGCACATGCTAGGACAGAAGAAAGTTCAGGAGCACTTTCGAGAATCATATTTGGACGAAGGATTCATTTTTGCCAAGAAAGAAAAACAACCTGGCTATCCTATTTTCGTCAAGACCGTTGAAAATAGAATGGCACGGCTGCTAAAGTTGGCTGGCTTAAATGCAGAACTCACTCCTCACTCTTTGCGCCATACACATACGTCATTGTTAGCAGAAGCAAAGGTAGGCTTGGAAGAGATTATGGATCGGTTAGGCCACTGTGACGATGCCACAACGAAAAACGTCTATCTCCACGTAACAAAAGAAATGAAAAAAGAGGCTTCTCACAAGTTTGCACAACTAATGAGAAACCTCTAATTTTAGGAGAGAAATGTTAGCAAGATGTTAGCATTCCACTCCACACTTTCATCAAACCCTCATATATCAAGGGGTTTGGGCTATGATTACATCATGCCGCCCATACCGCCCATGCCCATGCCGGACATGTCAGGCATTCCGCCACCAGAATTTTCTTCTGGCTTATCAGCGATTACTGCTTCTGTTGTTAGGAACATAGCAGAAACAGATGCTGCATTTTGAAGTGCAGAACGCGTAACTTTTGTTGGGTCAACGATTCCTGATTCGAACATGTTTACCCATTCGCCAGTTGCTGCGTTAAATCCGATTCCGATTTCTTCGTTCTTCAAGCGCTCAACCACTACAGATCCTTCAAGACCAGCGTTGTGTGCGATTTGACGAACTGGCTCTTCTAGTGCACGAAGTACTAGTTTGATACCAGTAAGCTCGTCGCCTGTCGCTTCAACTTTTTGAATTGCAGATAGTACGTTAACTAGAGCTGTACCACCACCAGATACGATACCTTCTTCAACTGCTGCACGTGTTGAGTTCAATGCGTCTTCGATACGAAGTTTGCGCTCTTTTAACTCAGTTTCAGTAGCTGCACCAACTTTAATTACTGCTACACCGCCAGCTAATTTAGCAAGACGCTCTTGTAATTTTTCTTTATCAAACTCAGAAGTTGTTTCTTCTAATTGTGCTTTGATTTGGTTTACGCGAGCTGCGATTTTAGCAGAGTCTCCAGCACCTTCAACGATTGTTGTGTTTTCTTTCGTTACAACAATTTTAGAAGCTGTACCAAGCTGCGTGATGTTCGCAGACTTAAGGTCAAGACCTAGCTCTTCAGTGATTACTTCACCGCCAGTTAGTACTGCGATGTCTTCAAGCATAGCTTTACGGCGGTCACCGAATCCAGGAGCTTTAACAGCCACTGCATTGAATGTTCCGCGAAGCTTGTTAACTACTAATGTAGCAAGAGCTTCACCTTCTACGTCTTCAGCAATCAACAATAGTGACTTACCTTGTTGAACCACTTGCTCAAGAACTGGAAGGATTTCTTGGATATTTGTAATCTTCTTATCTGTGATAAGAATGTATGGATTTTCAAGCTCTGCTTCCATCTTGTCAGAGTTTGTAACCATGTATGGTGAAGCATATCCACGGTCGAACTGCATACCTTCAACCACTTCAAGCTCAGTTGTGAATCCTTTTGATTCTTCGATCGTGATAACGCCGTCGTTACCAACGCGCTCCATCGCTTCAGCAATCAATTGCCCTACTTCTTCGTCAGCAGCAGAAATTGATGCAACTTGTGCGATAGACTCTTTGCCTTCGATTGGCTTAGAGATCGCTTTTAATTCTTGAACAGCAGCAGCTGTTGCTTTTTCGATCCCTTTACGAAGTACCATTGGGTTTGCACCGCTTGTTACGTTCTTAAGGCCTTCACGGATCATCGCTTGAGCAAGAACCGTTGCAGTTGTTGTTCCGTCCCCAGCTACATCGTTCGTTTTGCTCGCTACTTCAGCTACAAGCTTAGCACCCATGTTTTCGAATGCATCTTCAAGCTCGATTTCTTTTGCGATTGTTACACCGTCATTTGTGATTAACGGAGAACCGAATTTCTTTTCAAGCACAACGTTGCGCCCTTTTGGTCCAAGCGTTACTTTTACAGCGTTTGCTAATGCATCAACACCACGAAGCATTGAGCGGCGTGCGTCTTCACTAAATTTAATATCTTTAGCCATGAGTAAAACCCTCCCAATAATTTTTATATTTTTATTTAGTATTTATGTAGCTTCAATAATTGAAGCCTTTAGTTTTTCTGATGATTAGCCTACGATCGCTAATACGTCAGATTCACGAAGGATCAAGAATTCTTTACCTTGGTACTTAACTTCTGTACCTGCATATTTAGAGAAAATAATAGTGTTTCCTTCTGAAACTTCTAAAGCGATACGTTCGCCGTTATCTGTTACACGACCCGTACCTACAGCAACAACTTTACCTTCTTGAGGCTTTTCTTTAGCTGAATCTGGTAACACAATACCGCTTGCAGTTTTTTCTTCACCTTCTACAAGCTCAATAATTAGACGATCACCTAGTGGCTTTAACAAGTGAAACACCCTCCTTAAATAGTTAAAAAGTTTTATTAGCACTCTTTATTGGTGAGTGCTAACTCCATTTTTAATAATAAATAAATTTTAAAAACTTTGCAAGCAAGAAATGCAAAAATTTCATCAAAAGCGATATCCTCGCGAGTCATGCCTATTCTATGTTAAAATGGGTTAGCATATAAAGAGAAGAAGATTGTTATTCCTGCAGGATTAAAGGAGATATTTCATTTGAAGATTAAATACTGGTGGATCATCTTAGTTTATATAGCGATGCAATTTTCAGGGTTTATTGGTATACCTGCTTTGAAAGAACTTGGAGTCCCGCGTTCACAAATCATCGGTATGTGGGGAACGATCAGTTTTGTTGCAGCGCTTATCATTATTCTTTTCATGCTAGCACCTGAGATGAGAAATCGCCATCGAAATTCTGAAAGGGTTTCTAGAGGAGCTGCTGTTGGCTGGGCCATTGGCGGTATTTTTATGGCGTACGCCTCCCAAATCATCGCAAGTCTGATCGAATTAAATGTATTAGGCATTCAGCCGGGATCAGAAAACACGAAACAGTTAGTCGATATCGCAAAACATGTTCCTTATTTCATGGTTGTTACGGCGATTGTCGGACCTATATTAGAAGAGATCATCTTTCGTAAAATTATTTTTGGTTCCTTAAATAAAAGATTTAACTTCATTATCTCTGCCTTGATCAGTTCATTGATCTTTGCGGCTGTCCATAATGATTTCAAACATTTGCTTATCTACACAGCTATGGGCTTTACCTTTGCTTTTTTATACGTTCGGACTAAAAGGCTGCTCGTCCCTATTATGGCGCACGTAGCTATGAATACACTCGTTTTAATTGTACAGATCTTTCTTGCTGATAAGATTCAAGAAATGGAAAAACACATTGAAACAGCGCAGTCGATCATTGGAGGACTATTATGAAATCACCTTTGTTTATGGCATTTTTGTATTTAGCGATTGGGGTTGTCTTTACCTACCTGGCTGTCCATTATGCTGCTGAATATGGAATGACAAGTATTTGGACAATCATCACGATGGTCGTTGCGACATTCGATTATGCAAACGCCATTCGCTATTTTGCTCTAAACAGCCATTTAAAAAGAAAACGAAAGAAATAATGAAAAGAGCCTCTTGCCCAATTGGGAAAGAGGCTTTTTTTGTGTTATAAGCTTTTACGACACATGTTATTCATTGTTGTTTTTGAAAGCTGTTGATCTCCGTTCCAGGATGCTCGCTTTCCGCGGGGTGTGCGGTGAGCCTCCTTGGCGCTTTGCACCTTTAGGGTCTCACCTGTCACACTGATCCCGCTGGAGTCTCGCACCCTACACTTCAATCAACCTGTCATAGGAGCAAAATTACAAAAATTTCCCTGAAGCAATAACAAACAAAAAAGCCAACCCGCAGTGGCAAATGCCACTTTTCGAGTCAGCTTTATCTTTATTCGTTATAGGCAGATTCCATTTCAGCTTCTTTTTCTTTAACGAGAGCTTCCATTTCTGCTTTTATTCTTTTTTTATAGGCCGCTTTAGAGATCAGAATACTAATTTCATACAAGATGATCAATGGTAATGTAACCATCATGTGAGACATTAGTTCTGGCGGTGCGATCATACCCGCTACAATAAGAATGCCAAAATAGGCGATTTTCCTGATTTTCTTTAAGAAATCAGGTGTTACAATTCCAAGCCTCGTTAAGAACATGATGAGAACCGGAAATTGAAACAGAAAGCCAAACGGAATCGTAATGTTAAACAAGAATGAGAAATATTCCTGAATTCCGTATTCCCCTTCAACACTTAATGAATCGGCGACATTCCCCATAAAGCTTACGACGAGCGGAAAGAGAATGAAGTAGGAAAATGTTAATCCCAGCAAAAAGAGAAAAAACGAAATCGGAATGTACATAAGTGTGACTCTTCGCTCGTTTTCATACAAACCCGGACTAATGAATGCCCAAAGCTGGTACAATGCGACAGGAGCTGCTAATACGAGCCCGATAAAGAAGGCAAAAGATACGTATACGTTTAACGGATCTGTTAGATGAAAAGCGTTCATCTGAATATCTTTTGCGATTGGATCACTTTGCAGATATACGATCACGGGTTTCGCTAAGAAAAAGCCAGCGATTAGGAACACTAAGAAAGCTAAAAACGACCAAATGATACGGGTTCTTAGTTCTCCAAGGTGGTCATATATCGTCATATTTTTTTCAGTAATCATACAAAAACATCCTTACTTATCGTGTTGGTCGCTTTTCTTCTTATCGTCGTCATCATCCATGATTCCTTGTGTTGCGTTTTTGAACTCACGCAATGCCTTACCTGTTGCTTTACCTAACTCAGGTAATTTTTTAGGTCCAAACACGACAATAGCTACACCTGCAATTAACGCGATGCTTCCTGGTCCTAACATGGGATTACCTCCTCCATTTTTTTATTTCTTACGAGTAATTTTTCATAAAATAAACAAGGGACTGCAATTCAACGGCTAAATCAATATGATGGACACGAATATCCGAAGCTACCGTTAACCTCGCCGGGGTAAAGTTCAAGATACCCTTTACGCCTGCTCGTTCCAGCTGTTCGGCGATGGTTTGTGCAGATCCTACCGGAACAGTAAGGATTGCGACGGTAATTCCCCGCTTCTGCAGCTCTTTTTCAATATCTTCTATATGGAAAATAGGGACACTTTCAATCTCTGTGCCGATTTTAGACGGATCTACATCAAATGCAACTTCTATTTTTGTATTGTTGTTCTTTGTAAAATTGTAATGTAAAAACGCGGTTCCTAAGTTACCTACACCGATCAGAGCAACAGTCGTTGTTTCATCCTGGTTGAGTGTTTTGCGGAAAAAAGAGAGCAAGTAGTTTACATTGTAGCCATAACCTTTTTTTCCAAGTGCACCGAAGTATGAAAAATCCCTTCGGATCGTAGCAGAATCTACTTTTACTGCTTCACTTAACTCAGCAGAGGACACCCTTTGCTTTCCTGAAGAGGATAAGTTTTTCAAAAACCGGTAATACAATGGCAATCGTTTAGCTGTAGCGTGCGGTATTTTTAATTGATCTTGATTCATGTATTGAGCCCTCCATGTGTAGAAAGCTTTGCCAACTCTATTGTATCATATTTTGCCAGGTCTAGAAGAACGTTCAAAATCACCATTCTTACCTCCTGTTTTTGTGAGGAGATATGTAGGACCAATAACCATCCCTTTATCTGCGGCTTTGCACATATCGTACACTGTTAATGCTGCTGCAGATGCCGCGGTTAATGCTTCCATCTCCACGCCGGTATTTCCCTTTGTTTTGACTTCTGCTTTTATATTTAATTTATAGCTGTCTTCTGATTCCTCATCCCAATGAAACGATAAATCAACACCCGTTAAGGAAAGCGGATGGCACATCGGAATCCAGTCAGAGGTTTTTTTGGCAGCCATGATGCCTGCAATTTGGGCAACTGCAAGAACATCCCCTTTTTTAAATCCGTTATCTTTGATCTTAAGGAAGACTTCTTTTGAGACAGTTATCCCGCTTACGGCTGCGGCTGTTCTGTGGGACGTTTCTTTATCCGAAATATCTACCATTCTGGCACGGCCTTCTTCGTTAAAATGGGTTAACTCTTTCATATAAACCCTCCTCAAGTTGAATATACACGAAACCGCTTTTATTGTCGTTAATATTTTACTTGTAATTATTGCAAAATGTTGAACATTGCCGCAGTTGGCGATATTCCCCAAACTGCGCTAAACTACTAATAAGACTAGGGATTTGATTTAAGAAAAAGAAAATCACCCTTTTTTTCATAGAGGTGAATACACATGATCATTTTACAAGTTCAAGACGTCACAAAATCATTTGGCGCTGAAGCTATTCTATCAAATATAAAATTAGAAGTTCAAACTGGTGAACGCATTGCACTAGTTGGCAGAAACGGTGCGGGAAAATCGACCCTATTGCGCGTTATTACCGGTGAGTATTCCTATGATTCCGGCCATGTCATGATTCCGAAAGATGTGAAGACAGGCTATCTTGCACAAGACGCAGGACTCGATTCAGACCAATCGATCTGGAATGAGATGCTGTCTGTTTTCGAAGACCTTCGAAAGAAAGAAAAACGTCTCCGTGAGATGGAAGCACGCATGGGAGATCCGAGTGTCATTGAAAATGCCGCAGAATATGAGCGCCTTTTAAAAGACTACGATGCGCTTCAAGTGCAATTCAAAGACGAGGGCGGCTATCAATACGAAGCTGAAATCCGTACTGTTCTTCATGGATTCCAATTCGCCGATTTTGATAGAGACACAAGAATCAATACATTGAGCGGCGGGCAAAAAACGAGGCTGGCGCTTGCTAAGCTTCTATTGACAAAGCCTGATTTATTAATTCTCGATGAGCCGACAAACCATCTGGACATTAAGACATTAACGTGGCTCGAACAATATTTGCAGAGTTATCCGGGCGGCATCTTAATCGTTTCGCATGACCGTTATTTTCTCGATAAAATCGTAACGACGGTTTATGAGATTTCCAGAAAACGTTCTGTCCGCTATGTGGGTAACTATTCCCGCTATCTTGAACTGAAGGCAGAACGCTTTGCTCAAGAAATGAAAGAATATGAGAAACAGCAGGATCAGGTCGCTAAATTAGAAGACTTTATTCAAAAAAATATCGTAAGAGCTTCTACAACAAAACGCGCACAGAGCCGCCGGAAGCAGCTTGATAAAATGGAGCTGCTCGATCGCCCTGCTGGAGCTGAGAAATCCGCAGCTTTCTCTTTTGATATTGAAAAACAGACCGGGAACGATGTGCTGCAGCTCGAAAACGTGAGCACAGGATATGAAGACGGAGTGCCTTTATTTAAAAACGTGAAGCTCGCTGTTAACCGTCAAGACAGTGTCGCGATCGTTGGACCTAACGGAATCGGGAAATCTACCCTTTTAAAGGTGATTCGTAAAAAACTCCCTTTATTAACAGGTGAAATACGCTACGGCAGCCAGCTGATGATCTCTCACTATGACCAGGAACAAGCCGATCTTCATTCGAAAAAAACGCTGCTTAATGAGCTTTGGGATGACTATCCGGAAAAGACGGAAAAAGAAATCCGCTCCATTCTCGGACAGTTTCTCTTTAGTGGTGATGATGTATTAAAACTCGTCACTGAACTGAGCGGCGGTCAAAAAGCGAGGCTAGCCCTTGCAAAGTTAATGATGGAAAAAGGAAACCTCTTATTGTTGGATGAGCCGACGAACCATCTGGACCTCGACAGCAAAGAAGTGCTCGAGCAAGCCTTGATTCATTATCCAGGAACGATTCTTTTCGTATCGCATGACCGGTATTTCATTAACCGGATCGCAACAAAAGTCGTCGAACTCGCTCCTGATGGTTTAACCGAATACCTCGGAGATTATGATTATTACACAGAGAAAAAGAATGAGATGAAAGCACGAGAAGAAGCTGCAGAACGACAAAAAGCGGAAGCTCAAGCGAATATCACATCTGATGCTCAATCAGGAAATAAAAAGTCGATCGATAAAGAAGCCAAAAAACAAGATCGAAAACGCCAGCGCCGAATTGAAGAAATCGAAGAGCTATTAGAAAGTCTCGAAAGCAAGATCAGTTTTGCTGAAGGCGAGCTTTGTAAACCAGAAGTATTCCAGGATTACGAGAAGACTCAGGACTTCCAATCCCAGCTGGATCAATTGAACGCTGATATGGAATCCCTCATGGAAGAATGGGAAGAACTGCAAAACGCATAAAATGCAGAAGATGGGTTTCCCGTCTTCTTTTTTTATTGAGCTGTTTTCATAATCTTCGTTGTTATTGAAAGCAATTGATCTCCGTTTCAGGATGCTCGCTTTCCGCGGGGCGCGCGGTGAGCCCACTCGTCGCCTTGCGACATTGAATGGTCTCACCTGTCACACTGATCCCGCAGGAGTCTCACACCTTGCACTCCAATCAATCAGGCAAAGAGGCGTTTCAAAAACACCACTGAAACTCCATCTTATAGAAAAAGAGCAAGAGGTATTAAATGCATGGGGAAAGAAATAACTTATCCACAGGTCAAATCAGATAAAACATGCGTTTTGTGAGTTTATCCACGTTATCCACAGAATATTGTGTATGACTTCTGTTAATTGTGCATAACCTCAAACCTTTATTTCATAAGCTTAAATTTAATTATCCACATTATCCACAAAACTGTGTATAACTTTTCCACATATCAACCGTGGATAAGCTATAAAAAAGAAAAACTCCTTTCCATTCTGGAAAAGAGCTCCATAAGAATATCTTATTGTGCTTCTAAATCTAATCCTGGAACGCCATTTAAGGCCATGTCCCCTCTTGTACCCTTTTGATATGCTACACTTCCTGCTGCTGCAATCATCGCAGCGTTGTCTGTGCATAAGTGCAGCGGCGGAATCACAAGGTCAAATTTCGTATCTTTAAAGCGATTTTCTAACTGCTGGCGCAATCCTTTGTTCGCCGCTACTCCACCGGCAAGGAGCACTTGTTTCACATCATACTGCTGTGCTGCACGGAATGTTTTTTCCACCAGCACATCCACAACACTTGCCTGAAAGCTTGCTGCTAAATCTTCTGGTTTAATCACTTGTCCGCGCTGTTCTGCATTGTGTACAGTATTGATCACTGCTGACTTCAATCCGCTGAAACTAAAATCGAATGATTCAGGCTCAAGCCACGCTCTAGGCAGATCGATATTTGGCTCGCCAACTTGTGCAAGCTTGTCGATATGCGGTCCGCCCGGGTATGGCATTTTCAAAGTTCTTGCCACTTTATCATACGCTTCTCCTGCTGCATCGTCTCTTGTTTCCCCGATCACTTGAAACGTTCCATGCTCTTTCATGATTACAAGCTCTGTATGGCCGCCTGAAACGATGAGAGACAGCAAAGGAAACGTCATCTCTTTTACGAGCCGGTTTGCATATATATGACCGGCAATGTGATGTACAGGAACGAGTGGTAGACCGTGCGCAAAGGCAAAGGCTTTTGCTGCGTTTACACCGATTAAGAGCGCTCCGACTAAACCAGGACCTTCTGTTACGGCTACTGCCGTCAGGTCAGCCGGTTCAAGCTTTGCCTCATTTAAAGCCTCTTCGATTACAATCGTAATTTGTTCAACATGATGACGGGACGCCACTTCCGGCACAACCCCGCCAAAGCGTTTATGACTCTCAATTTGTGATGCTACAATATTGGCCAGCAGCTCTGTACCGTTTTTTACAATGGCCACTGCTGTTTCGTCACAACTTGTTTCTATCGCTAAAATGATTTCATCTTTTATCATAATTCCACCCACATGACTAACGCGTCTTCACCGTTATCACTGTAATAGTTTTTTCTGATGCCGCCAGCTTCAAATCCTAGCTTTTTATATAAATTTTGAGCAACATGATTACTTACCCTGGCTTCAAGTGTCATTGTTTGCGCACCATGCCTTTTTGCGAGCTTGATCGCTTCCTTCATAAGCTGTTCTCCCAGCTTTCTTCCTCTGTACGATGGAAGAATGGCAATGTTCGTCACATGTGCTTCATCCATCACAAGCCAGATGCCGCAATAGCCGATCGGCTGAAAGTGGTCTTCTATAACCAGGTAATAAGCAAACTGGTTCTCAACAATTTCTCTGTAGAATGCTTCTTTTGACCAAGGAACTGTGAATGATGACTGCTCGATTCCTACAATATCCTCAATATCCGTTACTTTTGCCAGTCTGAAAGTATATGCCTCTCCCACTATCAGCACCTACTTCCCTTGTGACTTCAGCCAGTTTACTTCAGCTTCCGCCAGCTGAAGGTAGCTTGGAGTGAACGTATGGATGTCTTCTGGCTCTCTCTCCATCCCGATACGTCCTAGTTCACTCGGTCTCGGGTTATGGTCAGCAACCTGTCCCAACACTGCCTGACTACCGAGAAATTCTATGATCGTTTCCTGATGAAGCGGAAGATCGTTTCCTATAAAAAGAATCTTTTCTTCGAGTTTCTGCAGTTCTTCCAGCCAATCTTTTAACAAAATAATCCGATCCTCCAAAACCGTTTGAAGTTTTCCATTGTCACCGTTCCCGTAAAGGCCTGTAAATACTTGCGTTCGTCTCGCATCAAATAAAGGTACCGTATAACCGCCAAAGTACTTCCCGCTCTGTGCAAGCACTTCGAGGCTCGAAATACCAACCAGCTCTTTTTTAAGCGTCCAGGCGAGCGTTTTTGCTATCGTAACCCCAATACGAACGCCCGTGTAAGAACCAGGTCCCTTTGCAACAACTATGCGGTCTAGCTCTGCAGGTTTTACTCCCGTTTCTTCCATTAGCTGTTCAATCGCTGGCATAACACGGATTGAATGATTTTTCTTTAAGTTTGTAATGTATTCACCTAGCACTTTTCCGTTATCTAATACGGCAATCCCCATTACAAGGTTGGATGTGTCTATTGCCAGTACTTTCATCACATAATCTCCTTAATCAGTTCTATATATCTTTCTCCAATGGGAGTTAACTGGATTTCACGCTGCTGATCACCTTTATGTGATACTACAATCTCGAGTCTCTCATCGGGCAAATACTCTTCAATAAATGTAGCCCATTCTACAACACTTACCCCTTCACCCGAAAAATACTCTTCAAATCCTAAATCCTCATCAGAGTCTTCTAAGCGGTAAACATCCATATGATAAAGCGGCACACGGCCGGAATATTCCTTTATGATTGTAAAAGTAGGGGAATTAACGGTTCGGGTTATCCCTAAGCCTTTTGCCAGCCCTTTTGTAAAAGTCGTCTTCCCTGCCCCTAAGTCTCCAGCTAAGGTCAGAACATCACCTTTTTGAAGCGCATTACCCAGCTTCTCGGCAAAAGCCATTGTATGGTCTGCTGAATCTGTTTTTATCGTATAAACACTCATGACTTTCCCTTACCTTTCCCTAAAATGATTGAATCCTTTTTTCGTAAGCGGTTCTTGATTTATAAGGACAGCCGTTTCCCCGCGCTCCGTGACTCTCCCAATTTTATATAGAGGAAGAAAACTCTTATCAAACTCAGAAACAACCTGGTTAAAGTCCTTTTCTGCCATTGTCCCGACCAGCACATAATCTTCTCCGCCATATAACTGATAGGTTAACCGTTCATTCTTTGATAAACTTTTTAAAATAGAGCTTATAGGAAGTTTTTCTTCATCTATATGTATCGTAACATCGCTCGCTTCAGCAATCTCGTTTAACTCGCTGGCAATTCCGTCACTGACATCATTTAAAGCAGTCCGAAAACCGCTTTTCGCAAGTAATCTCCCCTGTTTGATATGAGGCTGCGGCATTTGATGCTGTGAAGTTAAAGAAGTTTCAGCTTCATTAAAGGAATATTGACGTGTTTTACTTAACAAAAGCTGTAAGCCTGCGGCTGATTCTCCTGTTATACCCGTTAAAAAGACAACATCATCCGGCTCAGCATTTTTTCGATATAAGGATTTCCCTTTCTCTACTTTGCCTATAACAGTGACAGTTAATACTAACGGACCTTTTGTTGATACCGTATCGCCGCCAATGAGGTCAGTTTTATACAGATCCGCGAGTTTTCTCATTCCTTCGTATAGGTCATGGAGTTCCTCTTCTGTACATTCAGGGGAAATGGCGATTGATACTAAATAAAATTGCGGAATCGCTCCCATTGCTGCGATATCACTTAAATTAACCGCAAGTGCTTTATGGCCGATCTGGGCAGGAGACAGCGTATCCCTTGTAAAATGAACACCCTCTACCATCGTATCGACACAAACGACTTGGTCCATGTCTTCATCGACAGACCAAATTGCAGCATCATCCCCTATTCCCATCAGCAAATTTTTTTGGTGGGAATGAGACGGTATTATGCTTTTTATCCATTCGAATTCATCACGAAGCACGGGATTCACCTCACAAGGTCTATAATGATCATTTATTGTTATTTTCGTTTTAGATATATTACCCACTTTAACTTATCTCTGCATGAATGAACACCTTATCATAAATTCTGTCTGATTGTACAAAAAAGCCTTAGGACATGTCGAACTCCTAAGGTTTCAGTAGTATATTTAAGTTTAACTTACTTTTAGACATAAAAAAACACGAAACCTTGTTTCGTTTTAAAAAGTGGCGGACCCGACCGGGGTCGAACCGGCGATCTCCTGCGTGACAGGCAGGCATGTTAACCACTACACCACGGGTCCAGCAATTATGTAATTGATGTAGTTATAAATTGGATATTTCATGGCCGAGAAGATTATCGACGTAGTTCATGAAAATAATTGGTTGCGGGGACAGGATTTGAACCTGCGACCTTCGGGTTATGAGCCCGACGAGCTACCAGACTGCTCCACCCCGCGACGTTATAATTGCTGACGAATGATGTTACTCTTTCGTTGCTTTTTTAAATTGTATCTTTCGGACATTTATTAATATATCACGTTAATTAGTATGATGCAAGTGTTAAATAAAAATAAGGCACTGAAAAAATTAAATTTTTCCAGTGCCCTACTTTTATGCTGCTTTATCCACGTTGTCAGGTCTCTTGTGGAAGCCTTTTCCGTAATAGATCGCTGTTAATAATGCTAACCATAAAGGTCCTACAATTAATGCGATTCTTGTGTCTGGGAAATACGCCATGATCCCTACAACAAAAATAAGAATGGCAAGAGCTATATAAGATCCATAAGGGAAGAATGGCATTTTAAATTTCAGCGCTTTCTTTTCCTCAGTACTTAAAGTTTTACGGAATTTCATTTGAGACACTAAGATTACGCCCCATGTCCAAATCGCTCCGAATGTAGATATACTTGTAACCCAAACGAATACTTTTTCCGGAACTAAGTAGTTCAAAGCAACACCGATTAAAAGTGCCGCAGCAGATACTATAATAGCCGTTGAAGGTACTCCTGTTTTTCCGATTTTACCAAGTTTTTGCGGTGCTTGTTTTTGCTGTGCAAGGTTGAATAGCATACGTCCTGTACTGAAAATCCCGCTGTTACAGCTGGATAATGCAGCAGTTAATACAACAAAGTTAATGATCCCTGCAGCTTGTCCGATCCCCATTTTTTCAAATGTAAGTACAAACGGGCTTCCTTGTGTCCCAATTTGGTCCCAAGGATAAATAGACATGATTACAAACAATGCTCCTACGTAAAACAAGAGGATACGCCAAAATACAGTGTTCACTGCCTTGGCAATCGTTTTTTCAGGGTTCTTTACTTCCCCAGCCGTTACACCGATCAATTCGATTCCTAAGAAAGCGAACATAACCATCTGCATCGACATTAGAATTCCTTTAAGTCCGTGGGGAGCAAATCCTCCATTTGACCACAGATTGCTGATTCCAGTGGCAATTCCGCCATTTCCGAAACCAAAAATAATCATTCCTAAACCTGCAATAATCATAAGTACAATAGCAATAATTTTAATTAACGCAAACCAAAATTCAAACTCTCCATAAGCTTTAATGGCGATTAAATTTACACCTGCCATGATAACAAGCGCTGCTAATGCCCAGATCCATGTTGGAACATCCGGGTACCACATCTTCATATAAATACCGACAGCTGTGATTTCTGCCATACACGTAACAATCCATAAGAACCAATAATTCCATCCCGTTAAATAACCAGCTAACGGCCCGATGTAATTTTTAGCATATCGACTAAAAGATCCGGCAACAGGCTGTTCTATCGCCATCTCGCCTAGTGCTCTCATAATCATAAACATAACTGCTCCACCTAGAGCATACGCAAATAAAATTGCTGGCCCTGCCATCTCAATTGCAGATGCTGAACCTAAAAATAGGCCTACTCCAATTGCAGCCCCGAGAGACATCAATGTAATGTGTCTTTCCTCAAGCCCGCGGTGTAATTCCTCTTTCGGCTTCATTTTTCTGCCTCCCTTGTTGTAGTTGATGAAGCGCTTTCATGAGCCTATTCTATCATAGTTCGACAATTTGCAACAATTCGTTTTTGTTACAAATTCTGATTGGACACCAGAGCCTGTTCAGCAGCATATTTAAATACCTTGCAAATGTCACTTTTATCTTCAATTCCGACAGAAATCCGGATAACATTTTTGTTAATACCCAGTTTTTCACAGACTTCTGCTGGCAATGACCGGTGGGATGTCCCTAGCGGATAAGATACTGTTGTTTCGACCCCTGCAAGCGTCGGAACAATTTTTACCCAATCCAGAGATTTGAAAAACGTATGGACATCGCTGTTCTCGTCTAATTCAATCGTGACGATCGCACCGTTTCCTTTTTCACTGACATGTTCAGGATAATAAACCTTCTTGATCCCTTTTGTATCTTGAAGCTGATCCGCTAATTCCTGTGCATTGGATACATGACGCTCCATTCGAACACTCAATGTTTTCAAGCCCCTTGAAGCTAACCACGCATCAAACGGTCCTAAATTACAGCCTAGATGACCCATTTTCGCCTGGGCTTTCGCAATTAAATCTTCTCTGCCCACTACTGCTCCAGCTGTAACATCACCATGTCCGTTCAAATATTTTGTGGCACTGTGCACAACAATATCAATTCCGAGAGTATATGGCTGCAAAACAAATGGTGTAGCAAACGTGTTATCAATCATAGATGTAATTCCATGTTTCTTGGCTAATGAAACGATTCCTTCAAGATTCTCTACTCGTAAAAGAGGGTTCGTTACAGATTCTGAATAGATTAGTTTTGTATTTGGTTGGATTTGCTTTTCAACTTCATCCATGTCTTCAAAAGATACAAATGTTGTTTCAATTCCAAAGGTCTTCAATTCCTCTGATAGAAGCGTATACGTCCCGCCATACAGGTCCTCACAAGCAAGAATGTGGTCACCAGCTTGTACAACAGCTAAAATACCAACCATAATTGCTGAGATTCCGGAAGAAGTAACGACTCCCGCAGGCGCCTGCTCCAATTCCGCAACTCCTTTAGCAAAATCATCTTGGTTCGGGTTATTCATTCTCGTATATAGGTAGTCGTTCTTCCCGCGAAAATAATCCTCTAAATCATCTAAGCTTGAAAAAGTAAAAGCTGATGTCTGGTAAATCGGCTTTACTTTACTTACAGACTTAACACCTGAATGACCAGCTGCATGTACGGTTGAAGTATCGAAATGAACATCTTTCATATGAAATGACCTCCCCATTATTTTTATCTCCTAGTGTAGCACAAAAACAGAAGAAGTCTTATTGATATGTTTTAAATTTTGCTTCACAACTTTTAGAAATGTTGAATGGAGTGCTGTGGAGAAATTTCGATAACTTCTACCTTTTTGGTCTTATTTCAATTTGTCTGGATTTTTTTAGCTTTTTTTAGCTGAATCTTACTTATCTATTCGAAAAAGAAGATGGATGACAATCCATCTTCCTCCTTTTGATTATCTTTTTAGCTATGAACTGGATAATCCCACACTTTGCTTTGACAATCCCACAGTTCTTGAAGGCCATCCCACAGTTTTCAGCTCGAATCCCACACTTTTTTACGAGATACCCGCGAACCAACATCATTCGACAGAAAAAAGAAGATGATACAATCGATCATCTTCTCCCTTTTTCGGTTCATTTCTTTCTTTTCAAAACAAAAAAGAAGATGGATGTTCATCCATCTTCCTCATTTGCTCAGCGACGTCCTACTCTAACAGGGGGAGACCCCCAACTACCATCGGCGCTGAAGAGCTTAACTTCCGTGTTCGGTATGGGAACGGGTGT
>NZ_JAVDWA010000015.1:0-17564 GCF_031457135.1 Fictibacillus barbaricus
AGTGTTTGTCTTGCTCGTTTTTAAAACTGACGGAATTAATTCTTAATTCCTTACCTATTTCTTTTGTTCAGTTTTCAAAGAACTTGTTTGCCGCTTGTCTTAGCGACTTAAATAATATATCACGCCCTGTTTTAAGTGTCAATCGTTATTTTGAAATATTTTGCTTAACATAGCAAAAAGGTACAAAGGCTTACGAATACTGAGGCCTTTGTACCTTTAGTTATCCCCTTATTTAAGTATAAAGAATTCAATTGCTACTAGAGATGCTATACCCGGCAGACCCGCTATCCCTGAGATTAATGCAGTAAATGTGTTGATTGGAATATGGATGTCATATGAATTCCCGATCGCATTTAACAAAAAGAGCAGCAATGCCCCTATGCAAAAACGGGTAGCCGCAAAACCGATCCACCTTACCGGTCTCATTGGAGCACCTACAAGTAATAGAATAAAAATAAGGGTTCCTAGTATTGAAATAACAGTTATAGGCTCCATTAAAAAATAATACCTCCCTGCAATTATGAAGATTCTTATTCCTATTGTATGGGAGTTGTCCAAAAAAAAGACCAGCAGCTATTTTAATCTGCTAGTCGTTACTTTTCGTTTTTTTGCTTCTTTTAATAAGAAGAAATATTTTGATTCTGCTAATTGGAGTTTAAAAAGCACTTCTTCTGATGGTTCAACACTTCGTTCTACAATTCCTTTTTGATGCATCCAATCAGACTTCAATTCATCAAGACTTTGGAGCAACTGTTGATCTCCGGACCGCTTCAAGCGCCCTTTTCGGGAAAAAAACATGTAGCAAACCCCTTTAGTTAAATTTCTCTTCTTCCTTCAAGCGCTTTTGATAGCGTAACTTCATCCGCATATTCTAAGTCTCCGCCTACAGGAAGGCCATGTGCAATACGGGTAATCTTAATACCCGTCGGTTTTAGAAGCCGTGCGATATACATCGCCGTTGCTTCTCCTTCTATATTAGGGTCTGTCGCCATAATCACTTCTTGAACTCCTTCATCGGTTAAACGTTTTAAGAGTTCGGCAATTTTTATGTCTTCTGGGCCGACTCCATCCATAGGAGAGATTGCGCCATGAAGAACATGATATAGACCTCGGTAATCTTTCATTTTTTCCATAGCAATGACGTCTTTTGAATCATGGACGACACAGAGGGTCGAACGGTCTCTGCTGGAGTCATCACAAATCATACAAGGATCACGGTCAGTAATATGAAAGCAAGTGGAACAATAGATAAGCTGACGTTTTGCATTTACTAATGCACGGCCAAAATCCAGTACGTCATCTTCTTTCATTTCCAATACGAAAAATGCCAGGCGAACCGCCGTTTTCGGTCCGATGCCCGGCAATTTCATAAAGCTTTCGATCAGCTTAGATATCGGTTCGGGATAATGCATAGATTACTTCCTAGAATAAACCAGGAATGTTCATCCCTTTAGTGAATTTGCCCATATCTTGTGAAACCATCTCGTCTACTTTTTTAAGCGCATCGTTCGTAGCCGCTAAAACAAGATCTTGCAGCATATCAATATCGTCCGGATCTACAACTTCCTCTTTAATAACAATATCAACGATTTCCTTGTGGCCGTTCGCTTTAACTGTTACCATACCTCCGCCAGCTGTACCTTCGACCATTTTATCTTTTAATTCCTCTTGTGCTTTTGCCATATCACGCTGCATTTTTTGCATTTGCTTCATCATATTGTTCATATTACCCTTCATCATCTTACAATTCCTCCCTATTCGTTTTCATTTTCTTCTTTTATCTCGATTAATTCATCGCCAACCAGCTTGATTGCTTCTGCGATCAGAGGATCTTCTTCTTTTTCTGCTTCTTCAGAAGAAGGCTGGTCTTGCTGTTGTTCTTTAATGAATTCAGCTCTTATTTTTTGCCAGTCCGTATTTAAAATGGACAGCATAGATAGGTTCTTTCCTATTGTACTATAAACTGCTTCTTCAACATAGCTTCGGTTGTTTTCTTGTGAAGCCATTTGACGGTGAATTTCATGCTGAAATGAAAGCAGAAATACTTGATCCGAGCAGGCAGCCGGCTCTGCTCCAGACAATAGAGCATATGCACTGACTTTTTCGGAACGAATCTTATCCAGAATTTCGCCCCACATCCCCTTAAGTTCAACAAGGTTTGGTTTCTTTGCTTTTTTTAGCATCTCTTTTACTTGAGTGTTAGACGCTCCACCGCTGCGAATGATCCTTTTTTCTTTTGGTTTTTCTTCGTCAGAAGTAGAAGCAGAGCCTGACTGGCTATAACCGCCTTGTTTCATTTTAGAGATTTCTTGTTCCAGCTGTTCAATTCTTTTCAAAAGAGGTTCAGCAGAAGCACTTTCCTGTTTACCTGAAACTGCTTCTTGTTTTTGATAGCAAATTTTAATAAACGTTGTTTCTAAGAAGATTCTTGGATGATTCGTCCATTTCATTTCTTGCTGTGCCTGATTGAGCTGGCTGATAATCGAATAAATACTATCTGTTTCGGTTGAATTAGCCAATTTATCAAACGTTTCATCGGTTGCGACTCTTTCTAGAAGTTCTTCTAATTGAGGAGCCGCTTTGTACAGAAGCATGTCACGGTAATAATAAATCAGATCTCCTAAGAACCTGACTGGATCTTTTCCTTCGTGCAAAAGGTTGGAAGTAATGTTTAATGCTTTTGATACGTTTTTTTCTACAAAGGCTTCTGCCATGTCTGAAAGGTGCTTTTGAGAAGCTGATCCGGTTACCGAAAGCACATCTTCTACTCTTACTATTTCATCGCTGTATGAAATAGCCTGATCGAGCAGGCTGAGGGCATCACGCATGCCGCCTTCTGCAGCGCGGGCTAATAATTGCAATGCTTCATCTTCAACTTCTGTCCCGTTCGCATCTACGATTTCTTTCATTCTGCCGATCATTGAACTTGATGTAATCCGTTTAAAATCAAATCGCTGACATCGGGACACGATCGTAGCAGGAATCTTATGTGATTCAGTTGTCGCTAAAATAAATATGACATGACTTGGTGGTTCTTCGAGTGTTTTTAACAGTGCATTGAACGCTCCGGTTGATAGCATATGTACTTCGTCAATAATATAGACTTTGTACTTTACTGATGATGGAGCAAATTTTACTTTATCGCGGATATCACGTATGTCATCGACACCTGTGTTAGACGCCGCATCGATTTCAAGCACATCTGAAATGGTTCCATTTGTTATGCCGCGGCACGCATCACATTCATTACAAGGCTCAGAAACTGGCGCTTTCTCACAGTTCACTGCTTTAGCAATAATTTTTGCCGCACTTGTTTTCCCCGTTCCTCGTGGTCCTGAAAACAGGTAGGCATGGGAAAGCTTGTCCTGCATCAGGGCATTTTGTATCGTTTTGGTGATATGTTCTTGCCCGACCATATCTCTAAAGCTTTGTGGTCTCCATACACGGTAGAGTGCCTGATAACTCATCCCTTTGCCTCCCTTTACTCACAATTTCGTCCTTCTTTATTATACTTAAACATTACAAAAAACTCACCCTTTAGAAAAGGATGAGTGATTGTTTATTATATAAGAATGCCGCGCACCTCTCTTTGGAGTAGTCAACCTATGCGTACAAACGCAGTTAGCTCAGCCCAGGTTGCCCCACGGCACACGAAGGAGTCCACTTACTGCTGCTTCCTTCCGGACCTGACAGGGTTCATGGGTCTCCGTTGCGCAGGACCCGGACCTCAACACCACTTACGTCCGTCAGACCATACGTTGAACTAACCGAGGAGAGGAGTTCAGTCTCGCTACAGCGGATTGCGAGTACAGGGCACCGCTACCTCCCCACCTAGCGCGACAAAGTGTATAACAATGTTAGATGCACAATCAAATGTGCAAAATTTAGTATACTATGCTCTCCATAAAAAAGCAACCGTACAAGCCCTTATTCCGATGTTTCGCCAGCTTCCTTTTCCTTCCTTTTTCTGCTGCGCAATTCTTTAAAAAAACTTGAAAGAATCTCCTTGCACACTTCCTCTTTGATTCCGGAAACGACTTCACATTGATGGTTAAAACGATCTTCTTCTAATAAATTCATCAATGTTCCGGCACAGCCGCCTTTTGGATCTTTTGCACCATAAACAACCCGCTCCACTCTTGATAGTACAATCGCTCCTGCACACATCGCACAAGGTTCGAGTGTAACGTAAAGTGAAGTTCCTTCCAGCCTCCATGCGCCGATTGCTTTACATGCTTCATCAATCGCCAGAATTTCTGCGTGAGCAATGGCTCTTTTTTCAACCTCACGCAAGTTGTGCGCTCTTGCAATCACTTGATCGTCTTTTACTAAGACGGCACCGATCGGCACTTCACCGATATCTGCTGCTTTTTGCGCTTCTTTTAAAGCTAACTCCATATAAAACTCATCTTTTTCTAATTGTTCCATATTTTCCGCTCCAAAGTTAGTAATGATAGAGATTATACAAAAGGTTTTGTTAATAATAAAGGGAGGAATAACTGAATGAAAAAAGGACGTGGGTCTTGTGGCAAATCATAAAAACAAAATTCCTGTCGCTATGCTTATTATAGACGTAATTAATGACTTTAAATTTGAAGAAGCTCCATTACTGCTCAAAACCTTTGCACGAATTACCGATAAAATTAAAGATTTAAAAATACGATGCAAAGAAAAAGGGATTCCGGTCATCTATGTAAATGATAATTTTGGACAATGGCAGTCAGACAAACAAAAATTAGTGGAATATTGCTCCAAACAAGCAGGGAGTCACTTGGTAAAGACACTGAAACCAGAAGATGACGATTATTTTGTTGTTAAACCAAAGCACTCTGGCTTCTTCTCCACTCCGTTATCTTCTTTATTAAACGAACTCGGAGTCGAAACCTTAATATTATGCGGTGTTGCCGGTAACATTTGTGTACTTTTTACAGCAAATGATGCTTATATGAGAGATTATTCACTTTACACACCCTCTGATTGTATCGCATCAAATATTGATGAAGATAATGAAAGAGCATTGCTCTTAATGGAAAAAACGTTATCAGCAACAACCAGTCCGAGTGAAGAATTGGACTTGTCAGCTATTATTGGAAAAACTAAAGAAAACAAACAAAGAACAATATATTAACTATCCACCTTTTCCAATCCTATGCTACAATATTCTTTGTCTGTAATTTTTCGTTTTGTTAATAGAAAGGGAGGAAAAGGGAAGATGAATTCAACCCCCTTTATCGCAGTTGAAGGGCCGATCGGCGTAGGTAAAACATCACTTGCAAAAGCAATAGCGGAGCACTATGAATTTCAATTATTGAAGGAAATCGTTGAAGAGAATCCTTTTCTCGGAAAATTTTACGACAACATTGACGAGTGGAGTTTTCAAACCGAGATGTTTTTTCTTTGCAATAGGTATAAACAGCTTGAAGAAATTCAAGATCAGTACTTATCCAAACAAGTTCCTGTTGTTTCCGATTACCATATTTTCAAGAACCGTATCTTTGCGGGACGCACATTAAAGGATCGACATCACCATAAATACATGCAATGTTTCGATATTTTAACAGAAGACATGCCCGTACCAAATATGATTATATATATGAACGCAAGCCTCGATACATTGCTTAAACGCGTGAAACAGCGCGGAAGGTTTATCGAACAAAATATGGATCCTGCTTACTTAGAACAGCTTGCTGCAGATTACGATACATTCATGTCCGCATTTAAAAAACAGCATCCGGAAATACCTGTGCTGACTTTTAACGGAGATGACATTGATTTTGTTGCGTATGAAACGGATAAAGAGAAAATCTTTTCCTTAATAGATGCAACTTTGAAAAAAGGAGAAGTTGCAAAATGAACAATAAGCAATTCGGAATACCGAACGATGCTGTAATCACTGTTGCAGGGATGGTTGGTGCTGGTAAGTCAACTTTGACCAATGCTCTTGCAAAAAAATTAAACTTTCGCACCTCTATGGAGAAAGTCGATAATAACCCATACTTAGAGGATTTCTATCATGATTTTAAAAGATGGAGTTTTCACCTTCAAATTTTCTTTTTAGCAGAACGTTTTAAAGAGCAAAAAAGAATGTTTGATTATGGCGGCGGATTCGTCCAAGATCGCTCCATTTATGAAGACACAGGAATCTTTGCACGTATGCACTACGACAAAGAAAACATGTCTGAGGTGGATTATGATACATATACCCGCCTATTTGAAGCCATGGTGATGACACCTTACTTCCCTCAGCCAGACTGCTTAATCTATTTAGAGGGGTCATTGGATGATATATTAGGCCGTATTCAGCACCGCGGCCGCAAAATGGAACAAGAAACACCTGTTTCCTATTGGGAAGAAATGTACGACCGTTATGAAAAATGGATTGCATCGTTTAATTCATGCCCCGTGCTACGAGTGAATATAAATGATTATGATCTTCGTAAAAACCCTGAATCAATCGACCATATTGTTGAAAAAATCGCGCAAAAAATTGAAGCGAAACGAGAAGTTCGCTTATGATAAAAGCCCCGGTATTCACTTGTAGTGAACCGGGGCTTTCTTATTTATTTCTTCATCCATTCTGGTTTCCCAAAGCCTTTAAAATCTTTATCGATTTCTTCTTCAAATGCTTTAGATTCCACAACTTCCTTTAGATCTTTAGCAAACTGCGATTTAACATCTTTCGTATTTACCACAACACGGTTTCGGTACAAATCAGGCATCTTTTCGAGTTGAATGGCATCAAGCAGATCCATTTTTGCTGCCAGTGCGAAGTTTCCTGGAACGGCTGCAATATCAGCACTTTGGACAGCCCTTGGAAGCTGTGCTGCCTCTAATGGTTTGAAATTAAGTTTTTTCGGATTTTCTTTTACATCCTTTTCAGAAGCCGTAAGCTGGTTGACATTATCTTTTATCGTAATAAGACCTGCATCTTGAAGCATGATCAATGTACGGGCAAGATTTACTGGGTCATTTGGAATCGCCAGCGTGCTTCCTTCTTTAATATCATCCAGAGATTTAAATTTATCAGAATACAACCCCATAGGTGCAGTGGGAACGATAATGACCTCAGATAGTTTCAAGTTCTTTTCTTTAGCAAAGTTCTCCATATACACTTTGTGCTGAAAAAGGTTCGCATCCAAATCTCCTTTTGATAATGCAAGATTTGGCTGAATGTAATCACTAAACTCAACGACTTTTACTTTATATCCCTTTTTCTCAAGCAATGGTTTGATTGCTTTATTTACCATATCTGAATAGGGTCCTGCTGTGGCTCCAATCGTGATTTGCTTTTCCTTTGAATCGGTTGAGGAACAAGCAGTTAACGCTAAAAAGAATAGTGCAGTTAGAAGTGTAAATATTAATTTTTTCATGTAAGGTTTCTCCTCTTATCTTTTATTTACTTTACGTGCTAATTGATCACCAAGAAGCTGGAGCAGTTGAACGATTATGATTAATAACAGGACTGTCGTGATCATGATCGTATTGTCATAGCGGTAGTAGCCGAATCGAATGGCAAAGTCCCCGATCCCGCCGCCGCCAACGATACCAGCCATTGCTGAGTAACCGATTAAACTGATGGCTGTAATCGTGATGGCCTGAACGATTCCAGGCTTTGCTTCAGGCAGCAGCACCTCCCGAATAATCATCCATGGTGATGCACCCACTGCAATGGCCGCTTCGATGACGCCCTTATCTATCTCGCGTAAAGAAGATTCGATTAAACGTGCAAAAAAAGGAATGGCCGCTACGGACAACGACACGGAAGCCGCTTTTGGTCCTATCGTTGTTCCTGTAATGAATTGAGTCAACGGGAGCAGCGCCACGAGCAAAATGATGAATGGAACAGAACGAATCAAGTTCACGAGCAATCCCGCTGCATGTTTGATGTATAAGTTCTCAAATAGTAATCCTCGGTCTGTTACGAATAAAATGACACCAAGCGGCAGCCCTGCCAACAAAGAAATGGTTAACGAGATGGCGACCATATATGTCGTTTCAAAAAAAGCCTTGTTTAAGTCTGGGAGTATTGAAGTTATAGAATCAAGCAGCATGTTTCACCACCTCCAAGCTGTCTAATTTAGCCGTTATGTAAGAAATGGCTTTCTCAATTTCAGATGCATCCCCGATCAGCTCCATTATAAAGATGCCAAGCGGAGTTTCTTGAATATATTCGATCTTGCCGTGCAGAATATTGCCTTTAAGGTTAAAGTTTTGAAACAGTTCAGAAACGATCGCTTCTTCCGCCACAGCTCCTTTGAAATGGATTTTGATCACAACTCCCTTTCTACCTGCTAATAGCTGCTCAGGTAAATTCATTTGCAGCACACCGCCTATAAATGTTTTAGTCAGCTCTTCTTTCGGGTGTGCAAAGATATCATAGACGTTTCCAAGTTCAATAATTTCTCCGTCCTGCATGACTGCCATGCGGTGGCAAATATCTTTCACCACCTCCATTTCATGTGTGATAAGCACGATCGTGATACCCAGCTTTTTATTGATTGATTTTAAAAGGTTTAAAATGGATTTTGTCGTGCTCGGATCAAGTGCAGACGTAGCTTCATCACAAAGCAAAACTTTTGGGTCATTCGCTAGAGCCCTTGCGATTCCAACCCGCTGCTTTTGTCCCCCGCTTAACTGTGAAGGATACTGCTCACTCTGGCTTTCTAATCCGACAAGTTTTAATAACTCTATTGTCTTTTGCTTAATTTCATCCTTCGATTTATTGGCTGCTTTTAATGCAAATGCAACATTTTCAAAAACTGTTTTTGCACTTACTAAGTGAAAATGCTGAAAGATCATTCCAATCTTTAACCGTTCTTTGCGAAGGCTTTTTTTATCTAATTCTGTTATTGAAACTCCATCAATTAAAATCTCGCCTGAAGTTGGTTTCTCCAATAAATTTAAACAGCGCAGAAGTGAACTTTTTCCGGCACCGCTGTAGCCTACAATTCCAAATATCTCGCCCTTTTGGACTGTTAATGAGACATCCTTCACCCCGACTATCTCTTTCCCTTTAGCGGAATAGATTTTTGTCACATTACGAACCTCTATCATCTTTACTCCCCCTTTAAACATCAAAAAGCCCTCTTCACAACTGGAAGAGGGCGAATATAAATGCAATCGACTTATCTTCCAGAATGTCACGCATTCTGCAGGAAGTAGCACCGTTCCATACGGAGGTTGCTGGACGTCATAGGGCCTGATCCCTCGGTCTCTCTTAATAAGTGTTGAATATTCAATTAATTAATTGTCATCATACTACCATACGGAAAGTTCTGTCAATATAAATTTTTATCACTTTAAAGTGTAAACGCTTTCATTAGTTGTTGTAAAATTGACAGCTTGATGCGAAGCACATCGTCTATTTTTACAAATGAGTGCTAAGAAACCATTCACCTCCGACGCGAGTAACTGCAGGAGCACAGTAAATACGCAAGTACCGCAGAAACACAGCTGACAAAGAGATTCGCCGCTTATCAATGAACAAACAACAAAAAACCCACTCAATCAAATTGATCAAGTGGGTTGAATATGTATATGGAGGAGGTAGAGGGATTCGAACCCCCGCGGGTCGTTAAACCCCTGTCGGTTTTCAAGACCGATCCCTTCAGCCGGACTTGGGTATACCTCCGTGTGACTGACAAGAACTATATTAACATGATTCACTTTTTAGTGTCAACATTATTTATAAAAAAAAGAGAGGGAAATTCCTCTCTTTTTAAATTATTTTATTACCTCTTTATTGCCCATGTATGGACGCAAGACTTCAGGAATGATAACAGAACCGTCTTCCTGCTGGTAGTTCTCTAATATAGCCGCTACTGTACGTCCGATTGCCAAACCAGATCCGTTTAATGTATGAACCAACTCTGGCTTCCCCTTAGGCTCTCTGCGGAAACGAATTTGTGCACGGCGTGCCTGGAAATCTTCAAAATTAGAACAAGAAGAAATTTCACGGTATGCACCATAGCTCGGAATGTAAACTTCAATGTCGTATTTCTTTGCAGCTGTAAAGCCAAGATCAGCTGTACACATGCTTAGTACTCGGTATGGAAGGTTTAGCAGCTGAAGCACTTTCTCTGCATGACCAGTAAGCTTCTCCAACTCTTCATAAGAATCTTCAGGCTTTACAAAACGAACAAGCTCTACTTTGTTGAATTGGTGCTGACGAATCAATCCTCGTGTATCACGGCCTGCAGATCCAGCTTCAGAACGGAAACACGCGCTGTACGCTGCATATGTGATCGGCAGTTCATCGCCTGTTAGAATTTCATCACGGTGCATGTTTGTTACCGGTACTTCTGATGTAGGGATCAAGAAGTAATCTTCTTCACGAATCTTAAATGCGTCTTCTTCAAACTTAGGAAGCTGCCCCGTTCCCGTCATGCTCTGGCGATTAACCATGTATGGAGGAAGGACTTCTGTATAACCATGTTCGTCTTCGTGCAGGTCCATCATGAAGTTAATAAGCGCTCGTTCTAAACGTGCCCCAAGTCCTTTGTAAAAAGCGAATCGGCTTCCAGTTACCTTTGCTCCGCGCTCAAAATCAACGATGTCAAGGTCAGTTGCGATATCCCAGTGGGCTTTTGGTTCAAATGCGAATTCAGGCACCTCACCCCAGTGACGGACAGGGACGTTGTCATCTTCTGTTTCACCAACCGGTACACTTTCATGCGGTATGTTAGGCAAAGTAAGCATAATTCCGTGAAGATCTTCTTCCACCTGGCGAAGTTCGTCATCAATCGTTTTAATTTTGTCTCCAACTTCACGCATCTCAGTTATTAAATGATCAGAGTCTTTCTTTTCACGTTTAAATTCTGCAACTTGTTTAGAAACTTCATTACGCTTAGATTTCAACGCTTCGGAATCACCGATCAGTTCACGGCGGCGCGTATCTAACGCTTCAAATTGATCAAGTCCAGACAAGTCTTCCCCGCGTGCAGCCAGTTTCTTTTTTACTTCTTCAAAATTAGCTCGAACAAATTTTAAATCTAACATGTTGTATTCCTCCTTTTGGTTATAAAAAAATCAAAGCTGTTTTCGTATACATTGTTGCTTTTGAATGAGGTTTCGAAAATGACACTAGCAACAACTTTTAGAAATGAGCAGAAATCAAAAAAACTCCCGCCCGCTATTTCTAAGATAATTAGAAATAGGGACGAGAGTTTACCCGCGTTGCCACCCTGATTGCAATAGAACAAACAATTGCCTATTGCCGGCTTGATTATAAAACGTAACGGTTCTTCACCGGAAAAGCTTACTTCACATTTCGGCTCTTCACTCGAGGATGGATTCACAAAATGCCTGTATCGGTTTTCACCAGCCACCGACTCTCTAAAACAAAGCTATTTTTGCTACTAATTCCTGTCATTGATTTTTTATTATGATTTTATAGTAATGTACAGCATTTTCTTATTTTATGCAACTACTTCTTTAGCGGATTGTACCATTTTTACAAAAAATTGATGCAAACGATAATCATCCGTAAGTTCCGGATGGAAAGCGGCACACAAGAAATGTCCTTGTTTCGCTGCTACTATCCGGTCATTATGCTTGGAAAGGATCTCTACTTCTGGCCCAACTTCTACGATGAAAGGCGCTCTAATGAAAACACCCGTATAATCTTCACCGACACTATGAATCATTAGATCAGCTTCAAAGCTGTCTACTTGGCGGCCAAAAGCATTTCGTTCAACCGTCATGTCGATCAACTCTAAGTGAGCCGAATCCTGACCTTGAATTCTTTTCGCCATTAAGATTAATCCAGCACAAGTACCAAAAACAGGTTTTTGTTCTGCAAAATCTTTTAATGGCTGAAGAAATTCGTATTTATCAATCAAACGTCTCATTGCTGTACTCTCGCCGCCTGGTATAACAAGACCGTCAAGATCAGCTAACTCTTCAACGCGCTTAACGGCAACTGCTTCTGCACCGCATGACTCGATAGCGTGGATATGCTCTCTTACTGCACCTTGTAAAGCTAATACTCCGATTTTCAGCATGAAATTACCAGCCTCGCTCCTGCATACGCTCACCTGGAGCTAATGTAGAGATATCGATGCCTTTCATTGCGATACCAAGATTTTTTGAAACCTCAGCAATCAGTTTATAATCTTGATAATGAGTAGTTGCTTCAACAATCGCGCGAGCAAATTTTTCAGGGTTGTCAGATTTAAAAATACCCGAACCAACGAATACACCGTCGGCTCCAAGCTGCATCATTAATGCTGCATCTGCCGGTGTAGCTACTCCGCCTGCTGCAAAGTTAACAACAGGAAGCTTGCCTGCTTTTTTGATTTGAAGCAGAACTTCATATGGAGCACCTAAGTTCTTTGCTTCTGTCATCAATTCATCTTCACTCATTGCAACGACTTTACGGATTTGACCTTGAATCATACGCATGTGGCGTACCGCTTCAACGATGTTTCCAGTTCCCGGCTCACCTTTTGTACGAAGCATAGAAGCTCCTTCACCGATACGGCGTGATGCTTCCCCTAGATCACGGGCTCCACACACAAAGGGTACTGTGTAATCACTTTTATTTAAATGGAATACTTCATCAGCTGGTGTTAGTACTTCACTTTCATCGATGTAGTCAACACCCATAGCTTCAAGCACGCGTGCCTCAACGATATGTCCAATACGCGCTTTTGCCATTACAGGAATAGACACTGCATTAAGAACTTCTTCTACGATAGTAGGATCAGCCATTCTAGCTACGCCGCCTGCTGCACGAATATCTGAAGGTACACGCTCAAGTGCCATTACTGCTACAGCACCAGATGCTTCAGCAATTTTCGCTTGCTCTGCGTTGATAACGTCCATGATGACGCCGCCTTTTTGCATTTCTGCCATTCCTCTTTTTACACGATCCGTTCCTGTTTTTAACATGATTCACTACCCCCTGAGTATATGTGCTATTTCCAAAAAATTCGGTTTTTTTACATTAAAGATAGTATTCACATCTATTTTAGCGTAAATCATAAAAAGCGCAAGACCACAGAATTTTCTAAGAAGTTGTGCCAGAGAGTCGGTATACTAACTTTGCTATAGCAAAAAAATAGAGGCTGCCTTTAAAAGTCAGATCATATGACTTTAAGACAGCCTCACTAGTTGTTTAGAATAAACCTTTTACCATGTCCACCGTACCAGACCAGATGCCAGCAAAAAAGCCTCCTACTCCACGTAGACCAAGCACAAACCAATTTGCTTTTTCAACTGATTCTTTCGTAACGACTTCTGTTTTTCCTTTTGTATCATTATTCAGTAAGTAACCGTAGTCCTCACCTTTGCCTTTATATTGAATATTTACATGACCTACAACTTCACCTTTTTTCAAAGGAGCAGTTAATTTGCCATCTTCATTCAACTTTTTCTTGTCCACTACAAATTCAGGTTTGTAGTTCTCTTGCTCACCACGTTTGATAATAAGTGAAAGCGGCTCTTTTGTTGCGACTTTAACTTCTTTTTCTTTCCCTTTTACAACGGGGATTGTTTTATCGCCTTTGATTTGATGATTTGCAGGAAGAATATCTGCTTTTTCGAAGTTCGCAAATCCAAAGTCGAATAATTTTTTTGTTTCTTCAAAACGGGCTTCATAGCTGTTTGTTTTCATAACAACAGAGATGAGACGTGTGTTGTTTCTTTTAATCGTTCCTGTAAATGAAAAGCCGGCCAAATCAGTTGAACCTGTTTTTAATCCGTCTACCCCTTCATACCCGTATACAAGAGTAGGAAGCATCCAGTTCCAGTTTGGCATATTCGTTTTATCGTCTGTACCGTCACGGAAAACAGCTTTAGGAATACTAGTTGTTTTTAGTACTTCAGGATAATCATTGATTAAACGGAAAGCAAGAATTGCTACTGAACGGGCACTCATCATATTTTCTTCAGATGGGCCGCCAGTTTCATCGAATCCTTTTAGATCTTTGTTGTTCAATCCTGTAGCATTTACGAAATGATAATCCTTCATTCCTAATTCTTTCGCTTTTGCGTTCATTTTCTTAACAAACTCAGCTTCAGAACCTGCAACCATTTCTGCTAATGCAATCGTCGCACCATTTGCAGAATAAATCGCCATTGCTTGATATAATTCACGAACATTATACTGCTCGTCTATTCTTAATGGAACGTTAGAAAGTCCTCGGTCTTGAGAGATTTTATGAGCATATTCAGAGATACGCGTTTTTTGATCCCACGAAATCTTGTCCTTTTTAATCGCTTCTAACAATAAGTATTCGGTCATCATTTTACTCATACTTGCTGGTGGGAGCATCTTATCTTCATTTTTCTGAAATAGAATTTTCCCCGTTTCACCATCGACCAAAATAGCAGAGTCAGCTTTCACATCTAATGATGGTGCTGCACTTGCTGATTTAGAAAAACCTAACATGCTCGTCGTAAAAAATGATAACACGAGCGTTAACACTAACAATTGTTTTACCTTGCTGTTCAAAACGGCACCTCCAAACCCATTTAACACAAAAATTATTGTATCATACACTTTTTCAAAAAAATAGACAGAGGTTGCCCCTCTGTCTCAAAAATGTGCCTTTAGACCGAATAATTTGGTGCTTCTTTAGTAATTTGTACTTGATGCGGATGACTTTCACGAAGACCTGCACCAGTAATTTTTACAAATTTAGAACCATTTTGAAGTTCATCAATTGTCGCTGTACCGCAGTATCCCATTCCAGAACGGATACCTCCAACGAGCTGATAAATCGTGTCTGCAAGCGGACCTTTGTACGGCACGCGTCCTTCAATTCCTTCTGGTACTAGCTTTTTATTATTTTCCTGGAAATATCGGTCGCTGCTGCCGCGCTCCATCGCTCCAACAGAACCCATTCCGCGATATACTTTGAATTGGCGTCCTTGGAAGATTTCACGCTCCCCAGGGCTTTCAGAAACTCCGGCAAGCATGCTTCCCAACATAACAGCATGTCCGCCTGCTGCAAGAGCTTTAACGATATCACCAGAATATTTTATTCCGCCATCTGCAATGATAGGTACTCCGTATTTTTTTGCTTCTGTTGCACAATCATATACAGCTGTAACTTGCGGAACCCCTACACCAGCTACTACTCGAGTCGTACAAATCGATCCAGGGCCGATTCCGACCTTAACAACACTCGCCCCTGCTTCGATCAAGTCGCGTGTAGCTTCTGGAGTTGCGACATTTCCTGCAATGATTGTTAATTCAGGATATTGGCTTCTTACTTCTTTTACTTTTTGAAGAACTCCTTCAGAATGGCCATGTGCTGTATCAAGTACGATTGCGTCTACTCCAGCTTCAACAAGCTTCTCTACACGCAATAATGCATCTTTCGTAACGCCTACTGCAGCTGCAGCTAGAAGTCTTCCTTGTTTGTCTTTTGCTGAGTTTGGAAACTCGATTACTTTTTCAATATCTTTAATCGTAATTAATCCTTGAAGTGTCCCATCTTCGTCAATTAGAGGCAGCTTCTCAATTTTATATTGCTGAAGTATTTTTTCAGCTTCTTTTAATGTTGTCCCTACAGATGCTGTTACTAAATTATCCTTTGTCATCACATCTGAGATTTTAATGGAGTAATCCTGTATAAAACGCATATCTCGGTTTGTGATGATTCCTACTAACTTTTTGTTTTCATCAACAATCGGCACACCGCTGATCCGGTACTTGCCCATTAAATGTTCAGCATCAAATACCTGATGGTCAGGCCGTAAATAAAAAGGATTGGAAATGACACCACTCTCAGATCGTTTTACACGGTCTACCTGCTCCGCCTGCTCTTCAATAGACATATTCTTATGAATTACACCCATACCGCCTTGACGTGCTATTGCTATTGCCATACTAGCCTCTGTAACAGTATCCATACCAGCACTCATAATTGGAATGTTTAATTGAACGGAATCAGACAGCCTCGTCTTAACTGAAACCTCGTTAGGAAGAACTGAAGATTTTGCAGGAATCAACAACACATCATCAAACGTTAAACCTTCTTTAGCGAACTTATCTTGCCACATGCCATAACCACCCCTTCTTTATTATCATCCAGAAAAATATTATTTGTAGATTATCAACTGGGTAAACTAGTGTCAAGGAATACAGAATATGTTCGATTTTTCAAATAATTTCAATCTGAGGAGGAAAACTGCCCGTGAAGAAACAACATGACATTTGGTCCTGCTTTGATATGTTTTTTTCCTCTCAAAAAACGCAGCATTATTTAGCTTGCCAATATGAAAAGAGAAATATAAAAGACAGTAATGGAAAAAGCTTTGAAAACTGTTATAGCTTTATTTACTACTTGGAACACGGAAAAAAATATTATACCCTTGCAGATCAATCTCCCCAGGAAATCAAACCGGTGCTGCTTTTTTATGGAATGATTCAACTGATGAAAGCATGCATATTAACTGTCGATCCTGACTACCCTGAATCCAGTTCCGTTCTGGCACATGGATTGTCTACAAGGAAACGAAAGAAGAGAAGCTATGAGTTTCTCCAGGATGAAGTAAAAGTTCAAAAAACAGGATTGTTCAATCACTTTTGCGAAAAAATGTTCCACATGAAACACATCGAAGGTGAAAAATTCCTGATGGATCATTTACTTAAACTGCTGCCTGAATTGGGGCCTTTATATAAACAAATGGATGGTTCCGTTCACCATATAAAAATGAATAAAGAAAATCAGCAAATCTATACGCTATCAAACGAGGCAGCAGACCTTCTTCATATGTCTGATGAAAGATTTATGGAGTACATTAATCATTCACTTCATCCCAAACTAAGCATTCAACATACAATCACACCATCCGAACATTATCTTATTAAGCTGAATCCGGATCTCGCACCTTATCATTGCTTTCCGCTTAGTTATCATTTAGAAGAAGAGACTTACTACTTCCCGATTGATCGTGAAATATTGCAATTACCGCCATTAAACGAGCTTATGGTTCATTATGTGATTCTCTATAACTTAAGTATGCTCAGCAGATATGATACCGAGTGGTGGAGCGAGTTATTTCATACTTACTCATCTGTGGAACTGCCATTTATTAATCAATTTTTAAACATAACGGCACAGAAAATCCCTTACTTATTTGGTCAGTGGCTACATGCTAAAAATATACCTTAAGCTTTACAAAAGGAAACCCGTGAATGTTCTAAGCCATATTTAAATGATTGAAGATGGAATCGTCCATCTTCCACCTTCTTTGGTGTTATTTTTTAACGTTTTTGAGCCGAATCATACTTCTCCATACGAAAAAGAAGATGGATCGTCATCCATCTTCCTCCTCTTTATTATCTTTTTAGCTCTGAACGGGATAATCCCACACTTTACTTTGACAATCCCACATTTTTTGATGGCCATCCCACACTTTTCAACTTGATTCCCACACTTTTTCATGAGAAACCCACGAACCGCCATCAATCGACAGAAAAAAAGAAGATGATACACTGGATCATCTTCCGCCTTATTTGGTTCATTTCTTATTTTTTCTATACAAAAAAAGAAGATGGATTTTCATCCATCTTCCTCGTTTGCTCAGCGACGTCCTACTCTAACAGGGGG
>NZ_JAVDWA010000016.1:0-4749 GCF_031457135.1 Fictibacillus barbaricus
CATAAAAGTGTTTGTCTTGCTCGTTTTTAAAACTGACGGAATTAATTCTTAATTCCTTACCTATTTCTTTTGTTCAGTTTTCAAAGAACTTGTTTTGCTTGTCTTTTTCCGAGACAGCTTTATTATCTTACCGAATCGAAGTTATAAAGTCAAGCGTTTTTAAAATCTTTTTTAAGATTATGGTGGGCCTAAATGGACTCGAACCATCGACCTCACGCTTATCAGGCGTGCGCTCTAACCAGCTGAGCTATAGGCCCGTGAAAATAATGGAGCGGGTGATGAGAATCGAACTCACGACCAGAGCTTGGAAGGCTCTTGTTTTACCACTAAACTACACCCGCATTAAGAATGGTCGGGAAGACAGGATTTGAACCTGCGACCCCCTGGTCCCAAACCAGGTGCTCTACCAAGCTGAGCCACTTCCCGTAATATGGCGCGCCCTGAGAGATTCGAACTCCCGACCTTTTGATTCGTAGTCAAACACTCTATCCAGCTGAGCTAAGGGCGCCTATTATTAATTGCATTATATGTTGTTGTGTTAAGTTGGTGCGGTCGAGAGGACTCGAACCTCCACGGGGTTGCCCCCACTAGCCCCTCAAGCTAGCGCGTCTGCCATTCCGCCACGACCGCGCGGCTAGATGCCAGCGCATGAGCACTGCAACTTATAAGTTAAAAAGTATGGTGCGGGTGAAGGGACTCGAACCCCCACGTCAAAGACACTAGATCCTAAGTCTAGCGCGTCTGCCAATTCCGCCACACCCGCGTTGTAAAATATGGTGAGCCATGAAGGATTCGAACCTTCGACCCTCTGATTAAAAGTCAGATGCTCTACCAACTGAGCTAATGGCTCTCACTAAAAACATTCTGTATTTTAAACAATCATCTTAAAAAGAAAAAATGGCTGGGCTAGATGGATTCGAACCATCGCATGACGGAGTCAAAGTCCGTTGCCTTACCGCTTGGCTATAGCCCAATGCCTATTTCATAAAAGTGGCGGACCCGACCGGGGTCGAACCGGCGATCTCCTGCGTGACAGGCAGGCATGTTAACCACTACACCACGAGTCCACTTTATATAAAAGGTATTAAATTCTTATTGGTGACCCGTACGGGATTCGAACCCGTGTTACCGCCGTGAAAGGGCGGTGTCTTAACCGCTTGACCAACGGGCCACATGGCAGAGAAGAAGGGATTCGAACCCTCGCACCGCGTTAGCGATCTACACCCTTAGCAGGGGCGCCCCTTGAGCCACTTGGGTACTTCTCTGTATGGCTCCACAGGTAGGACTCGAACCTACGACCGATCGGTTAACAGCCGATAGCTCTACCACTGAGCTACTGTGGAATGTCTTTTAAGGACAATTAATATCATAATTGTTTTAGCGTCAGATGTCAACCTGTTTTAGAAGGTTTTTTCTAAGTTGCACTGTGCTGCAAACACGCTCTTTAAAAGGTTATGTACGAGTCATGTCTAACAGCGACTTTATTAAATTACCACATACTTATAATTGAAGTCAACACCCTATTTTACAGAAACCTGTTTCAATTTTCCTCTGCACTTCCCGCATACGTATCTTTTTGTATCAATTTGCCGTTTCCTTTTATAGGACTGCATACAGTCTTTGCATATATAGTGATATTTATAACTCTCTGTTCTTCTTTTTCCAGGAATCGATTGACAAAAACGCGATCCTCCGACTTTTTTTAATAACACTTTAAAATCAGTGTCTGCATGTTTATAACCTCTTCTTTCAATATGAAGATGATAATGACAAAGCTCATGCTTGATAACGCCAATCAGCTCATCTATTCCAAACTCTGCATAAAGGTGCGGATTTAATTCGATATTGTGAGACTTCAAAAGATAACGTCCGCCTGTTGTTCGCAGCCTTTTATTAAAATTCGCCTCATGACGGAATGGTTTATCGAAGTAATCCATTGATATACTTTCCGTTAATTTTTGCAGCTCTTGATCTGTCATGTGTATACTCCTTATTTTTTCATGGTTCACACTAACAAGCACCTCAACATAGACTAATACACAAATAACGGTTGGGAAGTTCAAGGAGGTAATCTAATGCCTACATGGTTTAAAAGACAGCTCCGCCGCGCTTATTACCAGAAAGATCGCTACCAAATCCGTTTATTAAATCAGTGCTGGTTCTTTTATAATCGAAAGCACTCCTCCAGTGAAGAATAATCTGCTGGAGAAGCGCTTTTTTTCCTGTATACTTTTTTATCCCTTTTTAGGAGCTATCATTGTTAGTGCAATTCTTTGTTTGTTTACATCGACTGAGTCGACCCATACAGTTACAACTTGACCGACACTTACTACATCCATCGGATTTTTCACAAAACGGTCTGTTAATTTTGAAATATGAACAAGGCCATCTTGTTTGACCCCAATATCTACAAACGCTCCAAAGTCTACTACATTTCGGACCGTTCCTTGCAGTTCCATACCAGCTGATAGATCTTCCATTTTAAGCACATCTGTTTTTAAAACAGGTCCTGAAAAATTATCACGCGGGTCACGGCCTGGTTTCGTAAGTCCATCCATTATATCTTTTAATGTCGGTATACCGATATCTAGTTTAACAGAAGTATCCTCAAGCGAAATGGTCTTTAATTTTTCTGCAAGTGCTTCTGTCCCGATGTCTTTTGTGGAAAAACCAAGCTCTTTCAATAATGAAATCGTACCTGGATAACTCTCCGGATGAATCCCTGTTTGGTCCAGTGGCTGATCGCCTTCCATCACTCGCAAAAATCCGATACATTGTTCGTATGTTTTTGCACCAAGGCGCGGAATTTTCTTCAGTTCTTTCCGGTTTTGGAATTTACCGACTTCGTTTCTTTTAGTGATAATGTTTTGAGCGACTGTTTTAGACAAGCCTGAAACATATTGAAGAAGTGAAGATGACGCTGTATTCACGTTTACCCCAACTTGGTTAACCGCTGTTTCAACAACAAATGAAATCTCTTCCCCTAGACGCTTTTGAGAAACATCATGCTGATATTGTCCGACGCCAATGGATTTCGGATCAATTTTCACGAGTTCTGCTAAAGGATCTTGAAGTCTGCGCGCGATGGAAACCGCACTTCTCTCTTCAACTTGCAGGTCCGGGAACTCTTCACGAGCTACTGTTGATGCCGAATAAACACTTGCTCCTGCTTCGTTCACAATTACATACGCCACGGATTTAGGGAGATCTTTTAACGTTTCAGCAATAAATTGTTCAGTTTCACGCGACGCTGTACCGTTACCGATCGCAGCAATTTCAATATCATATTTATCAATCAGCTGCTTTACGACAGCTGCCGATTTTTCAACTTCTGACCGTGGCGGTGTTGGATAGATGGTTTGAATGTGCAGCACCTTCCCCGTTTCATCAACTACCCCTAGCTTACAGCCTGTTCGGTACGCTGGATCGACACCTAAAACGACTTTTCCTTTTAATGGCGCCTGCAGTAATAAACTTCTTACATTCTCAGAAAAAATGTGAATGGCACGTTCTTCAGCTTGTTCCGTTAACGCAGCGCGTATCTCTCTTTCAATCGACGGGGCAATCAATCGTTTATAAGCATCTTCTATTGCCTCACGAATATAAGGAACTGCTTGTGAATCGGTTCTTTTTACTGTTTTACGATCCATTTTAGAGATGATCAATTCAGAGGGAGCACTGATTCCAACCTTTAAAATATCTTCTTTCTCGCCTCGGTTTGCCGCTAAAACTCGATGAGGTACGATTTTACGGATCGGTTCTTGGTATTCATAATACATTTCAAATACTTTCTTCTCATCGGCTTCTGTATTTTTTCCTTCTGTTTTTATCTCACCTTTTGAAAAAGTGTCCTCACGAATCCATTTACGCATATCTGCATCATCAGATAACATTTCAGCGATGATATCTTTTGCACCTTGAAGGGCATCTTCAGCAGACAATACTTCTTTTTCCTCATTTATGTAAGATTTTGCAGCGTCTAAAGGATTTTCGTTTCGTTGTTCCAATAACCACAAAGCTAGCGGTTCTAATCCTTTTTCTTTTGCTACTGTCGCTTTTGTACGCCGCTTTTGTTTATATGGACGGTACAAATCTTCAATTTCCTGAAGCTTTTGAGCTTTATTAATGGATGCTGCTAGTTCTTCCGTAAGTTTCCCTTGTTCCTCGATAAGACGGATCACTTCTTCTTTTCGTGAAGCTAGGTTTTGTAAATACGTCCAGCGATCCATAATATCTTTGATCTGAACTTCATCAAGACCACCTGTTAGCTCTTTACGGTAGCGTGCGATAAAGGGTACCGTATTCCCCTCTTCCAATAAACTGATTACCTGATTAATTTGTTTCCCTTTAATATTCAATTCTTTTTCGATGACAAATAACGCTTGTTCATTCACAGGTTGTCCCAATAAGAACACTCCTTTTCAATCAATTACATCTATTATAACGAATAAAAGCATTTCTATAAAATGCCGGCGAAATGTTGTTTTTGAGTGCAGTTAATACCCAGGATGCTCTCTTTCCGCGGGGAGTTCGTCCTTTGTTGCTTTTGAATGGGGTTAATTTCCGCTTAAGGACTCGCTTTTCACAAGGTGTGCTGTAAGCCCATAATCTTTTGGTGATTTAGAAGCAAGAAGGTCGAGGAAGTAAAGATTCGAGGAAACGGAGCGTATTTCTCATACGTGAGTACCGCAGAATCAAAACTGACAAAGAGATTCGCAGCTTATCTTCCACTTCAAATCTTTTGGTGAT
>NZ_JAVDWA010000017.1:0-1642 GCF_031457135.1 Fictibacillus barbaricus
TCCACAAAACCAGCTAATAGTTTGTCAACATTTTTCATTAAAAGCCTACAATTATTCATGTTATACTGAATTTGTCCATGACAAATAACCTTCCGTTTTTCAATGTTGGAAGGTTTTTCTTATGATGGATTGATATAGAGGTTAAACTATATCTTGGTAAGTCGTTCTGCTTTTTAAAAGGGCATAGATCCAGTGTAAGAGCTTATTTACACAGGCAATGACGGCTACCCGAAAGGGTTTTCCTTCGTCGCGTTTCTTATCATAGAATTCTCGTAATTTCTTGTTTCTAGCGATGATTTCATTCGTCGTTTTTTGCTTTCGTGCATCTCGTATGCCACAGGTTACAGCCATATACAAGGCTAATCTGAGTCTACTGGAACCCCGTTTCGTGATGCGGTTAACGGATGCTGTAAATCTTCCTGAAGAATAGACACTAGGATCTACTCCTGCGAACGCAACTAACTTCTTAGGGTGATTAAACCTTTCTATCTCACCAATCTCTGAAATTATTGTTGCTGCAATCTTTTCTCCAATACCAGGGATAGATTGGATAATCTTATATTCTTCAATTTCTTTCGCGAGGGCATCTATTTCTGCTGCTAACATGGATAGATGCTCTTCGTATTGAAGAACAATGCTAATAAGCATTTTGAGATTAAAGATCAGGCTCTCATATAAGTTGTTTTGAAATGGATTACGCAATGCGGCTTCTCTTAATTTTTGAGCTTTGTCCAATGCCCATTTCTCTGAACGACTCCTACATAACAAAGCGATTGTATCTCTTAATTCGGTTTCACTTGCTAGTAAGACGGTTTCGGATGTTGGAAAAGCTTCTAACATTCGTAAAGAGACCTTGGAGTATAAGTTTCCAAAAACCCCTCGATACTCAGGGAATACCTGATCTAATACAGATTGAAGTCGTAGCTTGGTTTGAGAGGCGTTGCTTGTGATCGTTTCTTGTTGTCTCGTAAGGTTACGAAGGTTTAAAAGCTGTATACCTCTTCTTCGATGAGGAGCTAGTTCTTCCTTATAAAACAACTCACAAAGCTGATACGCATCTGCTGCATCCGTTTTGACTTTCCTAAGATTTGCACTACGGGAACGATGAGAAACAAGTGGATTTACCACAATATAAACATAATGGTGATCTTCTAGAAACTGAACAACTGGGTGATGATAATGACCCGTCGATTCTAAAATAACCGAAGGTTTCTTTCCGTCTGTTACTCTAGTAACCTCTACCAAGAACTCTAATAAGCCATCTAAACCATCAAGTGTATGCATAACACTGAAGCTCTTCCGATACGGTTTTCCTTTATCTAAAAAGGCTTGAACCTGACTTTCACCTTTTGAAACATCCAGACCTACAACTGGATTCATCTATGATTCTCCTTCCTAGAAATAAATTAGTCGGTAACCCCTAAGCTCCTTGTAATTTCATAGGTTCGCTTGTTAAACGGGATCCTTCTTGTCCCAACCAGCCTGAAACATGTTTATACAAGTAGGGGGTGAACAGTTTTGTGGACGGGATTCAATCCCACGGGTGCTACGTTCTACCCCGACTACCGCTATAATAAGACCAAATAAAAAAAGGTCAACCAGAAATTCTGGCTAACCTTATATTACGATCGGGTGCTTTAAT
>NZ_JAVDWA010000018.1:0-1571 GCF_031457135.1 Fictibacillus barbaricus
AAGGATAACCCCTCCTCTTAACCTTCCAGCACCGGGCAGGTGTCAGCCCCTATACTTCACCTTGCGGTTTCGCAGAGACCTGTGTTTTTGCTAAACAGTCGCTTGGATCTATTCACTGCGGCTCTCTCGGGCGATAAACCCTATCAGAGCACCCCTTCTCCCGAAGTTACGGGGTCATTTTGCCGAGTTCCTTAACGAGAGTTCTCCCGATCATCTTAGGATTCTCTCCTCGCCTACCTGTGTCGGTTTGCGGTACGGGCACCTCTTTCCTCACTAGAGGCTTTTCTTGGCAGTGTAGGATCAGGGACTTCGGTACTAAATTTCCCTCGCCATCACAGCTCAGCCTTCACGTTGGACGGATTTGCCTATCCAACAGCCTAACTGCTTAGACGCACTATTCCATCAGTGCGCTCACCCTACCTTACTGCGTCCCCCCATTGTTCAAACGGAAAGGAGGTGGTACAGGAATATCAACCTGTTATCCATCGCCTACGCTTTTCAGCCTCGGCTTAGGCCCCGACTAACCCTGAGCGGACGAGCCTTCCTCAGGAAACCTTAGGCTTTCGATGGACAAGATTCTCACTTGTCTTTCGCTACTCATACCGGCATTCTCACTTCAAAGCGCTCCACCAGTCCTTCCGGTCTGACTTCGCTGCACTTCGAACGCTCCCCTACCCCTGTACCATACGGTACAAGCCATAGCTTCGGTGATACGTTTAGCCCCGTTACATTTTCGGCGCAGAGTCACTCGACCAGTGAGCTATTACGCACTCTTTAAATGGTGGCTGCTTCTAAGCCAACATCCTGGTTGTCTGGGCAACTCCACATCCTTTGCCACTTAACGTATACTTTGGGACCTTAGCTGATGGTCTGGGCTGTTTCCCTTTTGACTACGGATCTTATCACTCGCAGTCTGACTCCCGCGGATAATTCTCTGGCATTCGGAGTTTGACTGAATTCGGTAACCCTGTGGGGGCCCCTAGTCCAATCAGTGCTCTACCTCCAGGAATCTTGCCGCGAGGCTAGCCCTAAAGCTATTTCGGGGAGAACCAGCTATCTCCGTGTTCGATTGGCATTTCACCCCTACCCACACCTCATCCCCGCACTTTTCAACGTGCGTGGGTTCGGGCCTCCATTCAGTGTTACCTGAACTTCACCCTGGACATGGGTAGATCACACGGTTTCGGGTCTACGACCACGTACTATGTCGCCCTATTCAGACTCGCTTTCGCTGCGGCTCCGTCTATTCAACTTAACCTTGCACGGGATCGTAACTCGCCGGTTCATTCTACAAAAGGCACGCCGTCACCCGTTAATGGGCTCCGACTACTTGTAGGCACACGGTTTCAGGATCTGTTTCACTCCCCTTCCGGGGTGCTTTTCACCTTTCCCTCACGGTACTGGTTCACTATCGGTCACTAGGGAGTATTTAGCCTTGGGAGATGGTCCTCCCGGATTCCGACGGGGTTTCACGTGTCCCGCCGTACTCAGGATCCACTCTGGAGGGAACGAAGTTTCAGCTACAGGGCTGTTACCTTCTTCGGCTGGCCTTTCCAGACCACTTCACCTAC
>NZ_JAVDWA010000019.1:0-1526 GCF_031457135.1 Fictibacillus barbaricus
TCAAAACTGAACAAAAGAAGAATAGGCGTACTTACGAAACAGACGAGCTGTCTCATAATCTCCATAGAAAGGAGGTGATCCAGCCGCACCTTCCGATACGGCTACCTTGTTACGACTTCACCCCAATCATCTGTCCCACCTTCGGCGGCTGGCTCCCAAAAGGGTTACCCCACCGACTTCGGGTGTTACAAACTCTCGTGGTGTGACGGGCGGTGTGTACAAGGCCCGGGAACGTATTCACCGCGGCATGCTGATCCGCGATTACTAGCAATTCCGGCTTCATGTAGGCGAGTTGCAGCCTACAATCCGAACTGAGAGTGGCTTTTTGGGATTGGCTTGGCCTCGCGGCTTCGCAACCCTTTGTACCACCCATTGTAGCACGTGTGTAGCCCAGGTCATAAGGGGCATGATGATTTGACGTCATCCCCACCTTCCTCCGGTTTGTCACCGGCAGTCACCTTAGAGTGCCCAACTGAATGCTGGCAACTAAGGTCAAGGGTTGCGCTCGTTGCGGGACTTAACCCAACATCTCACGACACGAGCTGACGACAACCATGCACCACCTGTCACTCTGTCCCCCGAAGGGGAAAGCTCTATCTCTAGAGTGGTCAGAGGATGTCAAGACCTGGTAAGGTTCTTCGCGTTGCTTCGAATTAAACCACATGCTCCACTGCTTGTGCGGGCCCCCGTCAATTCCTTTGAGTTTCAACCTTGCGGTCGTACTCCCCAGGCGGAGTGCTTAATGTGTTAACTTCAGCACTGAGGGTGGAACCCCCCAACACCTAGCACTCATCGTTTACGGCGTGGACTACCAGGGTATCTAATCCTGTTTGCTCCCCACGCTTTCGCGCCTCAGCGTCAGTTACAGGCCAAAAAGCCGCCTTCGCCACTGGTGTTCCTCCACATCTCTACGCATTTCACCGCTACACGTGGAATTCCACTTTTCTCTCCTGCACTCAAGTCTCCCAGTTTCCAATGACCCTCCACGGTTGAGCCGTGGGCTTTCACATCAGACTTAAGAGACCGCCTGCGCGCGCTTTACGCCCAATAATTCCGGATAACGCTTGCCACCTACGTATTACCGCGGCTGCTGGCACGTAGTTAGCCGTGGCTTTCTGGTTAGGTACCGTCAAGGTACGAGCAGTTACTCTCGTACTTGTTCTTCTCTAACAACAGAGCTTTACGACCCGAAGGCCTTCATCGCTCACGCGGCGTTGCTCGGTCAGGCTTTCGCCCATTGCCGAAGATTCCCTACTGCTGCCTCCCGTAGGAGTCTGGGCCGTGTCTCAGTCCCAGTGTGGCCGATCACCCTCTCAGGTCGGCTACGCATCGTCGCCTTGGTGAGCCGTTACCTCACCAACTAGCTAATGCGCCGCGGGCTCATCTGTAAGTGTCAGCCGAAACCGACTTTCAAAAAAGAAACATGCGTTTCTTCTTATTATCCGGTATTAGCCCCGGTTTCCCGGAGTTATCCCCGTCTTACAGGCAGATTACCCACGTGTTACTCACCCGTCCGCCGCTAAATC